>JAXDLN010000089.1:0-7149 GCA_034666565.1 Chloroflexota bacterium | reverse complement strand
CCCGCCTCGAGATGCCCGCCGTAGAGGACGACCCTCTCTCGCATGCCGAGAAGTCCGCGGCCCCTGGTGGTGGCCTCACCATCCTCGCCGTGCGCGTTGATGACGTCGAGGTCGATATGGTCGTCGTTCATTCGCAGCGACACCACCGTGGCCGCCCCACGGGCGTGCTTCACCACGTTGGTGAGGGCCTCCTGGACCGCTCGGTAGAGCGTCAGCTCAAGTCCCGGGCTCAGCCGATCGCTGCTGCCGTCGATGCGAAGTTCGACCGGCTGCCCGGCGGCGACAACTCGATCGACAAGCGGCCTCAACGCTTGGATACCGGGTGCCGGCTCGAGCCTGTTCGCGTCAGCGCCGGGTTCAAGCACGGCTAGAAGGCGGCGCATCTCATCGAGTGATTGCCTTGCCGTCGTCTCGATCGCCTCCAGGGCGACGCCCGCGCGATCCGGGGAACTGTGTAGGACGCCCTGGGCCCCCACCGCTTGGACGACGATCATGCTCACGCCGTGGGCCACAACGTCGTGGAGCTCACGGGCAATCCGTCCTCTCTCGGCAGCGACCGCCAGCCGCGCAGCTTCGTCACGTTTGAGCTCGGCCTCGCGTGCCAGGGTTTCCGAGAGTTCGGCGCGGAGGTCTTTGGCCTGAAGCGCCCGGCCCATCGGCAGTGCGCCGAGGGCCACCAGGTAGAACGTTGCCAGTGAACCATCCATGACCTGACCAGGCACCCGAAGGTCGTGAACATAGCTTGTGATCAGCACGATCACGCCGGCGGCGACAAGTATCAGCCAAGGGTGCCGGCCGCGGTGGTAGCGGCCCACCGAGTACGAGGTGAAGAGCAGTGGTAGGAAGTAACCCAAACCTGGGGAACCAACCCAGATCAGGACCTTGACGATCGAGAGCGCACATACAGCGGAGAGAACCGCAAATGGGTGGAGACGGCGACCCAGCAGCAGCGCCGCGGCGAGCGTCGTATACACGATCTCGACTGCCCTCGGGCCGAGCGACTGGCCGAAGTTGCAGATAGGTGCAAGGCCCGGCCCCAAGCAACTGCCCGTCGGCAGCCAGATCTCTGACTGGGCAACGACGATCACCGCCGCAACCAGCGCAAGGTCGAATCGGGGCGGCGTGGCGAGGCTCCGCCACGACGCCCTTACGAAGCGCACCATCGGTGGAGAGAATCTAAACGCTAGCGGGGAGATTCGAGAGCGCGGGTATGCCAGCTGGTGCGCGCCACAGGAGCACTGCGCCGGTCACCGCCAGCCAGATGAAGAAGACCAGGTTGACCAGAACGCGGAGGTTCGAATCCACCGGCGCCGCGATCACTGCCAGGAGGGCAATTGCCACACCGAGGCCAGCCCAACCCAGCCATGCCGGGAAAAGGCCGGTCCGGATCGCCATGCCGGACGCTGCGGCGACGAGAAGGGCCTGTGGCATGAAGCTGAGGAAGAAGGACGCGTTGTTAAGGTCCAGCATGGCCGCTGCCACCTGCGGATCCATCCCCTGGGAAGCTCTGAAGAACGCCTCGATCTTGGGCGGTTCCCCAGCCAGGATCACAGCGGTTTGCACAATGCCGCCGCTCAGCGCGAGGATCGACAGCAGGTGGCCCTCCCTCCGGTCACGGCCGACCGACCACAGGTAGGCGCCGAAGATAAGAAACGCGAACGCCCCAAGCGTCTCGATGTAGATGCCGACCCACGTCGATGTGGTTGGCGCGTGCGCTGCGAAGTAGGCGGCGATTTGCTGCGGGGACTGTGTCGAATCCGTGGTGCTGCTTAGGCTGTCGCCCACGATCTCCATCACGCCGTAAGCGATCGCGCCGGCGGCACCCAACCTTGAGATTACCGAACCGCTCATGTTCTGCTCCTCGTGAACTTCGGTGGACGTGTTGCGAAGATCCACCGTAGGTAGCGCCCGCGCGGTTGTAATCAGGCGTGAGAGTGAACTTTTCGCGGGCCATCAACCTGCCTTGTCAGCCTGGAGAGTGAGGCCATGACGACGAAGCTGATTGGACGCGCTGCGATAAACAGAGGGGCAGGGGATTGATGGTTCGCGGCGATAGAGCCTGACTGGGTCAGGAAGCCGCCGAGTGAGTTCAGATCAGGGCGCACACGACGCTCGGGGCTGTTTTCCAAATCCGGAAGCTGTCAAATAAGCTGTCGACACACAACGGCGCATTCAGCTCAGGTACACCAGAGACACGTCCTGACGCTCTGAGACACAACATATTGGTGCTCGCGCAGGGAATTGAACCCTGAACCTTGGGATTAACAGTCGTCCGACAGAGCGTCTCCTGGAGTGTCAGGGAGTCTCACGGCCAAGGTGTCAAATAGGGTGTGGAAAAATGATTGCCGGAAGTCTGGGTGTTAACAGCGACGCTGAGAACGCATCGGGTCACGTGGTTGGGGCGTATCAACCGGAGATCGAGGGCCACTCTAACGCCCACCCTGACCCACAAAGCCGCAAGGGTGCCCGCGCCGAGCAAACGTGCTCGGGCGGGCACTTCGGAACGAGAAGGCGCAAACCTTACCTTGTGGCCGGCAGCCCGGCGGCAACAGACTGGTGGTCGGCGGTAGCTACCACCTGGCGCTTGCGGGTTGGTCGGAAGGTGTAGTAGCACGCGACTGCGAAAATCCACACGTATCCAAGAATCCCAGCCGGGGTGGCGTCGACGCCAAAAGACAACGTCACGACGTAGATCACACCGATGACGATCGCCGCCCAGCCAATCCATTGCGACATCGCGCCGCCTCGAACGATGGCCACTCCTGCTGCAAGCATGGTCAGCCCAAGGACTATCGCGGTCATGTCATACGACGCCTGATTGATCGAAACCACAGTTTGGGCGACCCGGACATCCAGGCCCGTTCGAGCCTGGTTCGCCAGCCCGGCCCAAGCACCAAGGATCGGCAGCGTGAATGCGACCCAAGCCGCGCCGGCCGCGAGCATCGTTACGGCGGGAATTGATGCGTCCCTGCGGCCCTGCCGCAAGCGACCGTACAGCCACGCGCCGAAGGGAATGAAAAGTAGGACGCCGATAGCCTCGATGTTGGCCCCTGCCATGAATCTGTTCACATCGAGGTTCGCTAACCAACTCGTCAACTGCGAATCCGACGGCCTGATGTCTGGATAGCCGTGAATCATCGCCCCACTCATGAGCAAGACGAAGAACAGAACGCCACTGGCGGGTCCAACGCGATTCCCGATCGCTTCTCTCATTTGACGACCTCCTCCGAAAATGTGGTTGGCATAGGCCAAAGGCTGCGGCCGACACGCTGCCCAGGTCGATCCAGCCAGCTTGCGAATCGGGAGTGAGGGTTCCCCCATGGCGGGTGGAGAGGGCAGCTACATAGACGAGCGGCCGCGGATACTGGAACATCCGGTGGTGATCGGAGACGTGCTGAGGCGGCCGGCGGCCGACTGGGGCGTCTGGGTTCTAGTCGGGATCGAGGCGCTCCTTTACCCCTTCACCCTTTACCTCGGCACCACAGCCGGCGACCCCTTGTCGCCGGCGCTCCAGTTCGGCTGGTGGGGAGTGCTTTCCCCCTTGCTGGCGATCGAGTTCGGAATCGTAGGTGCGCTGATCGTGCGCGGCCACCCAGGCCACGCGGTCGGTTTGCTGGCAGTTGCCGGCGGCTTTTGTTTGTCGCTATCTGCTTTTGCCGGCGCTTACGCCGCCTACTCGCTGACCCACGGGCACCTTTTGTCGGCGAGCGGTTTCGCCGAGTGGCTGCGGGGCTGGATCTGGTACCCAGGCTCGACCATCCTGATCGTCCTTGTCCCGACCCTCTTCCCCGACGGCAGGTTGCCGTCGCCGAGGTGGAGGTGGTTGGTGGGGGCGGTCGTGGCAGGGACTCTGACGCAGCTGGTCTGGGTCTCACTCAGCCAGCTGATGTTCGGTTTTCAAAATGTTGATGGGCCATACGCCACGGCCGGTTGGTTGTTCAACCTTCTCACCACCCTGTCTGGGGTGCTGTGGATTCTCCCCGTCTTCGCTGCCGTCGTCGCGCTAGGGGTGCGCTTTCGTAGGTCGCGAGGGCTGGAGAGGCAGCAGCTGAAATGGTTTCTGGCCGCCGTTGCCATTCAGGCCGTTCTCTGGGCGGGCTCGTTCGCCGTTTCGTCGACGACTCACTTATCTCCGTACCAGAACCCTTATTTCGAGATCCTGATCCCCCTGGCCCTGCTTGCCATGCCCCTGGCGATAGGGGTTGCCATCCTCAGGCACCGGCTGTACGACATCAACGTCGTCATCAGCCGCGGTCTCGTCTATGCGGGGCTGGCGACCTTTATCACAGTCGCCTACCTGCTGGTGGTAGTCGGCATCGGGTTCGCGGTCGGGACCGGTGGTCGCCCAAACCTGCCGCTGTCAGTCGTCGCCATGGCTCTGGTCGTCGTGCTCATCCAACCAGTGAGGATCCGGCTCCAACGACTGGCCAACCGGTTGGTCTACGGAATTCCGTCCGACCCATACGCGGTCCTCGCGGAGCTCTCCAGAACCGCGGCTACAGGGGACGTGGACCATGCGCTGGCGCAAATCGCCCAGGCCTTCGCGAGGGGCATGAGCAGCCCGCGAGCGCGAGTTCACCTCCTCCTGCCTGGCGCCGCCGCCCTGACGGCAACGTGGCCGCCTGGCGCGACCGGAGACTTTGGACAAACCTTCCACGTGAGCGACGGCGGTGAGACGGTCGCGGAGATCGAAGCCGAGGGCTCCGGGGACCAGGGACTGACGCAGGCCCTCACCGGCCAGGCCGGGCTCGCACTTCGCACTCTTCGCCTGTCGGCCGAGTTGGCTGCCAGGCTGGCGCAACTCGAGGCCCAGGCGGGTGAGCTGACGGCTTCGCGTACCCGGCTCGTCCAGGCTCAAGAGACCGAGCGGCGCCGCCTGGAACGTGACCTCCACGACGGCATCCAGCAGGATCTGGTCGTGCTCATCGCCAAGGCGAGGCTCGCCCGCAACCAGCTGGACCGCGACCCCGTCCTGGCAGCCGAGACTTTGGCCGAGCTACAGACCAGCGCGCAGCACGCCGTTGCGGATCTCCGGTCGCTGGCGCGCGGAATTCACCCGGCGGTTCTCAGCTCAAGGGGTCTGGTCGAAGCCATAGATTCCATGGCCGCCCGGATGCCGGTCGGCGTCCACGTGGAAGCCGACGCGAAGGTTCGGGAGGTCCGTTACGCTCCCGAGATCGAAGGCGCGGCTTACTTCGTGGTTGCCGAGGGCCTAGCCAATGTTCTCAAGCACTCGGGAGCGACTGCGGCAACCGTCACCATCACCGCAAGCGATTCCTGGCTGAGGGTGGCAATCGCCGACGACGGCCGGGGGTTCGTTGCCGGCGCAGTGAAGGAGTCAGGGCTGCGCGGCTTGCGTGACCGGGTCGCGGCGCTCGGCGGACACATAGAGATAGACGGTGGGGAATCCGGCACTCGTCTCGAGGCGTCACTTCCATCTGCTCGAGAACCAAATGTCTAGGTCGCTGAGAGTCGTCATCGCCGAGGACAACTATCTCGTCCGGGAGGGGACGCGGCGACTTCTCGAAGACTCCACCGAGGTCGAGGTCGTGGCGGCAGTTGGTACCGCGGACGAGCTGCTCGATGCTGTGGACAGGCTCGCTCCCGATGCGGTGCTGACGGACATTCGGATGCCGCCCGGCCATGACATGGAAGGTATCCATGCTGCGCACCAGATTCGAGCGCGCCACCCGCAGGTTGGAGTTGTCGTCCTGTCGCAGCACGCCGACGAGGCCTATGCCTTCCAATTGCTGAAGGACGGAACTGCCGGCCTGGCCTACCTGCTTAAGGAACGGGTGGGCGACACGGATGAGCTGCTGCGTGCGCTTCGGGAGACGATTGCGGGGCGATCGGTCATCGACCCAGTGGTCGTCGAAGGGCTGTTGGCCTCCCGCGCGAGACTTGCGCATTCTCCGCTTGCTGCTCTGACACCGCGCGAGACCGATGTCTTGCGAGAAATGGCACAGGGCAAGACCAACGCAGCGGTTGCGGAGTCGCTCTCGGTCTCCGAGTCGGCGGTGGAGAAGTACGGCAACGCGATCTTCTCCAAGCTCGGCCTATCCGAAGAGCCGCAGGTGCATCGGCGGGTGGCGGCGGTGCTCGCCTTCCTGCGTGAGTCGCACTGATCCGCAACTTCCGGGGTGTTGCACGCGGGATTTCCCGGTCCCCTGCTCGTCGTCTTTGGTTCCGAGCTCAGATCAAACCGAGCGTGTTCTGCTGCCATTTGCTGGCGCGCCGCGATCCGTCAAGGTGTCAAATAGGGTGTCAACCATCGATTGCCGACAAGCTGAGGTCGACCACTTGAGACTCTAGGCACCCCATAGAGACTCTTTGAGACTCTGTGACACTACATGTTGGTGCTCGCGCAGGGAATCGAACCCTGAACCTTGGGATTAAGAGACTCAAGACAGATCGTCTCAGGGCATCTCGTGGCATGTCAGGACGTCTCTCGCGTATTCGGAATTTGACGCAGTCGTCTCAGCGCGTCTCCTGACGTCTCACAGAGTCTCCCGGCGAAGTTGTCAACGAAGCTGTCAAAACCGAGCCCTTGTTTTCTACGGCGAGGTCAGATAGAGTAGTTTGCAACGCAAACTATGGTGCCTGCCTCCGCACACGACGCTCGCCAAGCGGCTCAGATCGCTGGTCGATTTTCCGATCTTCTAGGTCTGCGCCAGGCTGTGGGCGGTGTCGGTTTGCTGCTGATGTTTGGCTGGGAGTTGGCTTTTCCCCTCACGTTGGCGGACATGCGCGCGACAGGCTTCCAGATGGCCGAATGGGGGCTTGCGGTGCTGGTAGTGGGTATCGCGGTCTTGGCTCTGTGTGTGCTCTGGGTCTCGGCCTGGTATCGACGCCACTACGGCCTTGTGGAGCGAACCCGCAGGCAAAACCGGTTGGCCAAAGTCCTTGCCGCCAGCGGTGCCGTCGCCTTTCTGATCCCGTTTGAAGTTGACATATTCGCGATGAACTATGGACACGTGGTACCGGTGAATCTCATGGTTTTCGCCCTGGCACTATGGATCCTCGCGTACTGGCTTTACCTCGGTCGTTCGTTCTGGCATTATCTCGTTCTTGGGGGCCTCGGACTTGGTTTCGGTCTCGCTTCGATTGCCGGAATTCCGCCGAATTCGTTTGCCTGGCACCTCCGCGAGG
>JAXDLN010000088.1:0-3331 GCA_034666565.1 Chloroflexota bacterium | reverse complement strand
CGATCTGACGCCTCCGTGCTGCGTCGACGGAAGCTGTCGCTTTCTCCCCCACCCGAAACTCGCCCGTGACCACCGTGCCGATGTGTGCGATGACCCCGTCCGCGGGCTTCTGAGTGTCCTCGACCCGCACGCGACCTGACGAAGTCGTGATCGTTCCGGTATCGCCGACCTGTCCTCCGGACTCCGCATAGAAAGGAGAGCGCTCCAGGAAGACTTCGACCGCGTCGCCCTCCGCAGCTACCTCCGTCGCGACACCATCCTTGCGCAGGCCCGTGATCGCGCTCTCGGTGACCAGCTGTGTGTAGCCGGTGAACTCCGACTTTGGAAGGCCCTTCGCATCAGCGACGTGCTGTGTGCCTTTGCCGCGTGATCGCTCGCGTTGCCCTGACATCGCGGCACGGAATCCGTCCTCATCGACTTGAATGCCGCGCTCCTCGGCCAGCTCGCGGGTCAGGTCGAAAGGAAAGCCGAAGGTGTCATGCAGCTTGAAGGCGTCGCTGCCGGGAATCGTCTTTCCGTGCTTGGCGGCGATGCGCTCGAAAAGCTCCATGCCCTGTTCGAGCGTCCGCTGAAATCTCTCCTCCTCCGAGTTGATGCCGTCGCGGATCGATGCCTCTCGCTCGCGCAGGTCGGGATACGGAGCCTCCATCACCTTGACCACCTCGTCGACGAGGCCGCCAAGCTGTGAGCCCAGGTTCAACCGGCGGGCATGAACTGTGGCGCGCCGGATGAGACGGCGAAGCACGTATCCACGTCCCTCGTTGCTCGGAGTGATGCGCTCCAACATGACGAAGCACGCAGCACGAATGTGGTCCGCGACGACGCGCTCCGACACCGTCGACTGCTTGTCCGATAGATCGCGAATCTGATCGATGATCGGGGCCAGCAAATCTGTCTCGAAGACGTTTGCTTTGCCCTGAAGGATGTAAGCGATCCGTTCCAGGCCCATGCCTGTGTCGATGGCCGGCCGCGCCAGTCGCACCAGGCTGCCGTCCGCCACACCATGCAGAATCGCTTCCCCCGACGTTCCTTCGATAGCACCACGCTGGTCGTACTGAGGGAACACCAGGTTCCAGAACTCTGTGAAACGCTCGCAGTGGTCGGGGACACAGTCCTCCTGGCCGCAACCGACATCTCGACCCCGATCCCACCAGATCTCGGAGTCGGGGCCGCACGGCCCGCGGCCGAGTCCCCACCAGTTGTCCTCGAGCCGAGTGATGTGCGCGGCTGGAATCCCGGTCTTGATCCAGATGTCGTGGGCCTCGTCGTCAGTCGGATGGATGGTGATGCGAAGCCGGTCGGCGGGCATGGCGAAACCGTCGGTGACAAGCTCCCACGCCAGTGGGATCGCGGTCTCTTTGAAGTAGTCGCCGGTGGGTGCGAAGTTGCCGAGCATCTCGAAGAAGGTGTTGTGCCTGTCGGTCTTTCCCACCTCGTCGATGTCGCCGGTGCGCAAGCATTTCTGGGAGCTGGCGAGCCTGGGTGCGGGTGGTTGGCTAAAGCCCTGGTAATAGGGCTGAAGCGGTTGCATCCCGGCCGAGATGAAGAGCGTGCTCGGGTCCCCTCGGGGCACCAGCGGTGCGCTTGGTAGGACCAGATGCTCCCGGCTCGCGAAATGCTCTAGAAAACGCTTGCGGATCTCGTTCCCGGTCATGTCGGGGCCGATCTAGCTTACGGTGCCAGCCGCTCCGCCCGCCATATGCCGCCGGGCAGGCGGACGTACCGGAGCCTGTCGTGGAGACGGTCGGCACGGTTCTCCCAGAACTCGATCCATGCCGGGCGCAGCGCGTACCCGCCCCAATCAGCGGGGATCGGCACCGCGGACGGGTATCGCCGGTCCAGGTCGGCCACGGTTTTCTCGAGGACGTCGCGTGAGGCCACAACGCGGCTCTGCCGGGACGCCAGCGCCGACAGCTGCGCGCCGCGCGGGCGGCTTTGAAAATAGTCGAGCGAGGCCGCGCGGCTGACGCGCCGAACGGTGCCCGAGACCCTGACCTGGTGACGGGTGACCGACCAGTAGAAGACGAGCGCGGCCTTTCGATTGGATGCGAGGTCGCGGCCCTTGCGGCTGTCGTAGTTGGAGTAGAAGTGGAAGGCGCCGTTTTCCATGCCTTTGAAAAGCACCATGCGCGCCGACGGCGTGCCGCCCGGGTCAGCTGTCGCCAGCGTCATCGCGTCGGGTTGAAGCGCCCCCGCCCGCTCAGCCGCCCGGTACCAGCGACGGAACAGGACTATCGGTTCGGATGGAGCGCGTGACTCGATCAGCGGCATGCCTGTCTAGGACGCCTCTTCAGGCACGTACTTCCGCAGCTGCTCCAGCGCCGCTCGCTGCAGGCGCGACACGTGCATCTGGCTGATCCCCAGTCGACGCGCAATCTCCGATTGCGACATCTGCTCGTAGAACCGCATCGCCATGATCGACCGCTCGCGAGGCGTGAGGTGCACCATCGCGCGGTCGAGCAGGTCGCGCATCTCGACGCGGTCGAGCTCGGGATCCGGCGTCCCGATCTGCTCGGCGATGGCGCGGCCCTCCTGGCCGTCCGACGACCCGATAGGCTGGTCCAACGACAGCGGCATGTAGGCGGGACCAATCTCCATCGCTTCCGTGACGTCTTCGGGTGTCACGCCGAGACGCTCGGCCAGCTCCGACACCGTTGGTTCGCGACCGAGCTGGTTCTTCATCTCTTCGTTGACCCGCACCACCGATTGATGCAGCTCCTGCAGCCGGCGTGGGAAGCGGATGGCGGTGCCCTTGTCGCGGAAGTGGCGTTTGATCTCGCCCGCCACCGTCAGCGTCGCGAAGGTCGTGAACTCGAAGCCGAGGTCGGGGTCGAAGCGCTCGATGGCCTTGATCAGGCCGAGGTATCCGACCTGCACGATGTCGTCGAGCGGCTCTACGCGATTCTGGAACTTGCGCGCCAGGAAGTTCTCGAAGTCTTGATACTCATCGACCAGCTGGGCGCGGATTAGATCTCGCTCCTCGGGGTCCGCCGTCTCCTTGTAGCGACGGTGGAGCGCCCGCAGCTCCTCGCGGGAAGGCCGAGGCTTCGAACCCAACGCGCTTTCAGCCCGCTATGTACTTGACCATCCGGAAGCGGACGTGCCCCGTCCGGGGCTCGACGAGCGGGCGGAAGTCGTCGACGAAGCAGCGGATCATCTCGTACGCAAGCCTCTGCAGCTCGACATCCTCCTCAGGATGGACGCGTGGGGCCGGCAGCACCTGGCCGGCCGTCGGCACGAGGTCCACGTCCACCACCAGTGCCCGGTTGGTGGCGAAGTAGGTGAGCTTGAGGTCCGCATGACCGTCCAGATCGTTCGCCGCCTCGATGGC
>JAXDLN010000087.1:0-301500 GCA_034666565.1 Chloroflexota bacterium | reverse complement strand
TCGTCGGTGGACAACGCCCCCACCAGCCCCGTCCTGCTCGAGCTGGACTTCGAGAAGGGCATCCCGACAGGGCAGGGTGGGGGCGCAGCCCTCGTCTCCGAGCTGAATCGAATCGGTGGCCTTCATGGGGTCGGCCGGATCGACATGATCGAGGATCGCTTCGTCGGCATCAAATCGCGCGAGATCTACGAAGCGCCGGCGGCGGTCATCCTGCACGCGGCACACCGTGCCCTCGAGGACCTCGTCCTCGATGGTGAGGCAGCGCGATTCAAGACGTCGATCGCCCAGGAGTACGCGCGCCTCGTGTACCAGGGCAAGTGGTTCACCAGGCACCGTCGAGACCTCGACGCCTACGTCCTGAGCACCCAGCAAGCTGTCACCGGTCGTGTGCGCGTCAAGCTGCACAAGGGTTCCGCCCAGGTGGTCGGCCGCTCGTCTCCTTACTCGTTGTACCGGCCCAAGCTCGCGACCTATTCAGCCGGCGATCAGTTCGACCATGATGCGGCGGTCGGCTTCATCAAGCTGGTGGGCTTGCCGGTGCGGACCCAGGCTGAGGTGCAGGGGATCGCCGAGACCGAGCCCCTACTTGAGGACGATCGCCATGTTGTTGAAGTCGGCCCAGGACGCCTCGAACTCGGCCTTGCTGAACCAGTACTGCGAGCCGCTGTGCCAGGGGTCGTTGACGCGGACTTGCGTCGGTGACACGCCGCTGAGCGTGACGACGTGCTCGATGAGTGAGTAGCGAATCTTGATCTTCTCGTCGAACGTCGTCCAGTATCCGACGTAGGGATGACCCCAGCCGGTCTCGGTCCAGGCCATGACCGGATGACCGGCCGCCAGCTCGGCGTAAATCCTGGTCGCCGTCCAGCCGTTGGCCGCCCCTTCGCCGCCCTCAGCATTCGGAACCCCGTGGGACTGGACCAACGCCAGTAGGGGCGGGTAATAGATCCCGTAGCCGGTTGGTATCAGGTCGGCGCCGTCGATGTTGCCGACGAAATTCTTGTACGGGTTTCCCCATTGCAAGACGGCCTTGTGCCCGCTGACCGTCCCCATCACCGGCGCGCGGGTGTCCGGTGGCGGCTGCATCGCAATCAACTGGTTCTGGGTGTAGTTTTGGCCGAGCGCGGCGAGCGCCATCTGGAGTGCCGCGGTCTCGCAGTCGAGGTTGCGAAGCTGCTTGTACACCGGAACGTTGAAGGTCACGGTCGCATTGGGCGTGACCACCGGCGTGGGCGTCGGCGTTGGTGTTGGACTAGGGGTGGGGGGTGGATTCTCGATCACGAACAATGCGGACGGCGTAGGGCGCGCCGGTGCGATGAGATACCGCGGCGAGGCAAATACCGCGATGGTGCCGGCGACCAGCAAGATGATTGTGATCAGGAAGAGGATGGCCGTTCTCATGCTTGACGGGGAGGCTCGACAGGGACGTAGTCGCGCGCGCTGGTTTGCGGATTGTATCTGACTTTCATCAGCTGACCCGTCGTGGGATCGACGAAGCGCTCGGCAGTTTCTTGCCATGGACCGTCCGGACTGATGGCCGGCCGGTACCGTCCCCGTTCGAAAAGAAGCGCCGCGATCACGACCGCCCCGTTCACGAACAGGTACACGACCAGCCCGGTGATCACGCCGGCCAGCACGAGCAGGATGGCGCCAATGACTGCCAGCACCCCGTACGCCAGGATCGCCTTGCGCAGCATCGGCTCAGGTCTTGATCGGCTCCACCACGGCCGCCGTGCCATAGGCGACGATTTCACTCATCGTGTTTCCGATTTCGGATGAGTCGTACTGCATCCGGATGACGGCGTTCGCGCCCATCGCCGTTGCGTTCGCAACCATGCGATCGACGGCATGGCGGCGGGCGTCCTCGAGGAGTTCCGTGTACTCGGTGATCTCGCCGCCCCCCAGCGACCGAAGGCCGGCCATGATGTTGCCGCCGAGCCCGCGGCTGCGTACCACGAGGCCGAATACCTGGCCCTTCATCTCCACGATTCGATGCCCTGTGACCTCTTCAGTCGTAACGACGATCATGTTCGCCCTCCTGAATCGATGGCTAGAGCCATCCTTGTTCTTCCGCCACCCGGGCGGCATCAGCGCGATTGCTGACCTCCAGCTTCTGAATCGCCGACGACAGGTAGTTGCGCACGGTTCCTTCGGACAGGAAGAGGGCCTTCGCGATCTCGGCAACCCCGGAGCCGGCGCGGCTCGCAAGCAGCACCTCCCGCTCGCGCTCGGATAGCGGACTCATGCCCGCGCTGAGGGCCGCCGCGGCCAATCCCGGATCGACAACCCGCTCGCCGTCCATGGTCCGTCGGATCGCCAGTGCCAGCTCGTGGGCCGGCGCGTCCTTCAGCATGAAACCCGAGGCGCCGTTCTCCATTGCCCGCCGGAGGAACCCAGGCCGCCCGAAGGTGGTGAGGATCAACGTCTTGCAGGAGGGCAGCTCCTTGGTTAGCTGCCCTGCGGCAGTGATCCCGTCGCCGCCCGGCATATCGATGTCGAGCAAGGCCACATCGGGTTTGCTTGCCAGTGCCAGTGGCACGATGCGATCGGCGCGATCGGTTTCGGCCACGATCTCGATGTCACCCTCGAGGGCAAGCAGTGCTTTCAGTGCACCCCGAACCATGCCCTGGTCTTCGGCGATGAGCACGCGGATCACGCCGGAACACGATCTGCCGGCACGCCGATGTTCGGGAGTGGGAGGGTCACCCTTAGCCGGAATCCTTCGTTCGGCAACGGCTCGGCCGTCATTGTGCCGCCGCGCTCCCGCACGCGCTCCTCCAATCCACGCAATCCACTACCCGCATTCGGCATCCCGCCCCGGCCATCGTCGACGACGTCGATTATGATCTGACCGTCCTGGTTGGTGATCCGGACGGCACACCGCTTTGCCTGGCTGTGGCGCATCACATTCGTCACGCCCTCGCGAACTGTCCACGCGATGACCGACTCGACGGTGGGTGGCAGGGTTGCGTCGTTCTGCTCGCTGCGGAATTCGATGCCGGCGGCGGTCAGCGCCTCGCGGGCACCGACGAGCTCGGCCGCCAGCGTCGGCTGCCGATACCCGGAGACCGCCTCCCTGACTTCGCGCAGCGCGTCGCGGGTGACCTTCTCGATGTCCTGCACCTCACGCGACGCCAACTCGGGCGATCGATCGATCAGTCTGCCCGCCAGCTCGCTCTTGAGCGCGATGACCGACAGGCTGTGCCCGAGGAGATCGTGGAGATCTCGGGCGAATCGAAGTCGTTCTTCACCGACAGCGAGCCGAGCGATCTGCTCTCGGGCGAGGGACAGCTGCTGGTTGGCCTGGACCAGGAGGCGGCCGGCGACGGCGGCCAGCCCGACGATGCCATCATTGAGCACCTCGCCCGTAGCCTGCAGTGGTTCGGTGCCGCGAATGATGTCGAAAATTCCGCCTACCAGGGCGCTGGCAACGACGAGGGGAACCGCCAGGCGCCACGGAAACGCGGCTCCGGCGATGATGGTGACGCAGACGAACAGCGTTCCGTACTTGGCCGGGGTCATCAGGGTGAACACCCCGATCGTCGCAGCGGTTAGCCCGTACGCGAGCCAGCGGAACCGTTCGTCCGGTCCTCCCAGGACCCGGGTCCAGAACCAGGCCCATATCAGCCCGCTGCTCAGCAGCAGACCCAGCGCGATCGCCTTGTCTTGCCCGGCAAAAGGTTGGGTCAGGATTACCTCGATCGGGTAGAAGAAAAACGCAAGCCAGGCCACCATGAAGAGGCGGCCCAGCTTGATCGTCCCAGCGTTGAAGCTCATCGGTCTCTAGCCTAGGTGATGGCTCCCTGGAGGTCGGCACCGCTCAGGAACTTCTGCTCCGGCGTCGACCGGACGTCTGAGAGCACTTTTCCGTCTTTCAGTCGGATGACCCGATCGGTCTGCGCGGCGACATCCATATCATGCGTCACGATCACGACCGTCACGCCAAGCTCTCGGTTCATCCGCCGCAGCAGGGCTACGATCTGCTGGCTGGTCTCGCTGTCCACCTCACCCGTCGGCTCGTCGCCGAGGATCAGTGTGGGCCGGTTGATCAGCGCTCGGGCGATCGCAGTCCGCTGCTGCTCGCCGCCGGACATTTGGTCCGGCCGGTGATGCATACGGTCTTTCAAACCGACTTCCTCAAGCAAAGCCTCGGCGCGCGCCTTCCCATCCTTGCCGTTCTTGTGGTAGCGAAGCGGCAGCATCACGTTTTGGACGGCGTTCAAGCTGGGCAGCAGGTTGAACTCCTGGAAGACGAAGCCGAGCTTCTTGCCGCGCAGGTCGGCGCGGGCGCCATCGCGAAGCGTCCCGGTGTCGACGCCATCGAGGAGGACCTGCCCGCTCGTTGGTCGAAGGAGCAGGCCGAGCAGATCTAGGGCGGTCGTCTTCCCGCTCCCGGAGCGGCCGACAATCGAGATGAACTCGCCCGACTCGATCGTCAGGCTGACGCCGTCGAGCGCTTTCACAATGGTCGATCCTTGCTTGTAGTGCTTGGTCAGCTCGCGAAGTTCGATTTTTGACATGTGAGTTCCTCCTAAGCTGCCCGCAGGGCCCGCACCGGATCCATCCGCGAGGCGCGCAGTGCAGGGATGATGCCGGCGACCGCGCCGAGCCCGACCGAAAAGACCAGCGACAGTACGACCAGCCGCCAGGTCAGCAGGAATAAGGTGGTATTGGGCGAGCCCAGGTTGATCAAGTTGGTGATGGCCCATCCGAGCGCGAGCCCAATGGTGCCGCCGATCAGGCCGATCATGACTGCTTCGAGCAGGTACTCGCGAAGAATGTGGGAGACATGCGCGCCGACAGCCTTCTTGAGGCCGATCTCACGAACGCGCTCGGTCACGGCCATCAGCATGGTGTTGATCACTGAGAGCCCACCGACGATGAGCGCCAGCAGCGCGGCCCCGGTGGTGATGGCGGTAAAGACCGCTCCGCCCGAATTGAAGGAAGCGACGAGCGTGCTCGGCCGGGTGGCCTTGACGCCCGGAACCTGCGCGTTGATTCGGTCGGCGAGCGTGTCCAGATTGACGCCAGGGTTGCCGTAGACGGTCACGCCCGCGACCAGCTTCGTGGTGTCGATGCTGCCGCGGATGCTCGCCGGCAGGCTGTCCCTGAGGAGCATTTGCGCGTCGGCGAGGCTGACGTAGGCGCCGTTATCCGGCGCGGTTTCCGTTTTCGCGATGATGCCCACGACCGTGAACGGGTGATTCACGAAGTCTTGCGGCGCATCGCTGGGACGAATCGGCAGGCTGATGGTATCCCCCACCGTCTTCTTGAACTCGGTCGCGAAGCTTGAACCGAGCACGACCTCGCCAGTGCCATTGACATTGATGTCCCGGCCCTGCGCCAGATGGGTCTTGAAGGTTCCGTAGTTGTTGGCGCGCGGGTCATAGTTGGCGATGAAGTCCGGGATCGAGAGAGAAACGACATTGGTGGAGCCCGGCTTGGCGCTGACGCTCACGTCGGGGAAGGCTGCTGCGACGCCGTCCACATTCGCGAGCGTCTGGACCTTGTCGATGGTGAGCAAGCCGCCGCCTCCGAAACCGCCCAATGCCCCGCTCGAGCTATCGCTGACCTGGACGTTAGAGCCGAAGTAGTTGGCGCCACCGGCGAGCAAGGCATTGAACTTCTCGGCTAGCGCGCCCATGGTTACCAGCGCCAGGACGCCGATCACGATACCGCTGATGGTGAGGAAGTTGCGCAGCTTGCGCCGCGTCAGGTTTCGAATGATTTCCATGATTGCCTCCTGTGAACGGTTGCAGGCTACCCCGCCCGAGGGTGGCCGACCAGTCCCCGGGATCAGGACTTCGAGGTGACATGCGTCATAGGCATCAGGTCGGTCCGAATACCGAAGCATCGGACTGACCGCAGTGCCCTTGACGGCGCTATAGAAAACGTCTATAGCTAGAGTATGCTGCTGGCCCAGGTCGAGGGGTTTCTCGAAGTCGCGCGCCGGGGGAACGTCAGCCGCGCTGCTGAGGCGATGTTCGTAACCCAGCCGACCCTGACCGCCCGCATTCACGCCCTCGAGCGCGAGTTGGGTGAACCCCTGTTTGCACGGACTCGCCGTGGTATGCGCCTCACCGACGCGGGCCGGGCCTTCCTCCCCTACGCCGAGCGTGCGATGCGCGCCGTCCGCGACGGCCGACAGGCGCTGACCGACGCGCGATCCGCCTCAGCCGGCCGCCTGGTGCTCGGCGCCGCGCCCGCGGTCAGCACCTACGTGTTGCCGGCGCTGCTGCAGCGGTTTGCGGCCGCCTATCCCCGGATCGAAGTCGCCGTTCGCACCGGACATTCAGAAGACGTCTTGCAAATGCTGCTGCGCGAAGAGGTCCAGCTCGCCATGGTGCGGACGATGCGACACCCCGACATCGAATCGATTCCGCTTTACGAGGAAGCGCTCGTCCTGGTTGTTCCCCGGGGCCACCCATTTGCCAAACGCTCCAGCGTGGGAATCGCTGACGTGGCATCCGAGCGGCTGATCTTCTTTGACCGGACCTCGAGCTACTACGAGCTCACGCAGTCGTTCTTTCTCAGCCTCGGGGTCACGCCTAGGGAGGTGATGGAGTTGGACAATATCGAGTCGGCCAAGAAGATGGTGGAACGGCACCTCGGCATTGCGCTGCTCCCGCGGACCGCCGTCGCGGGCGAGCTAGCGGCGAAGACCCTGATCCAGGTGGCGGTCACGGACGCGCCGGCGATGTCGCAAAAGATCGTCGCGATCCGCCGTCGCGACCAGGGGCGGCCATCGGGCACGGTCGCCGCATTCGTCAACCTGCTGCGCGAGTCCGATCCCGCCGCCGTCGCGCATATCGCCTCCCCGACCGCGAAAGCCTAGCGAGTATGAAAGCCAAGCCGTTCGAACACAGCAGGAATCTCCAGGTCAAATGCCTGGCATAGTGCGAGGACGTCGCGATAATCGGTCTCGTCCGGCTGGTATGTCGTGTGGCCTCGCAGCTGGAATTCTGCGGTCTCACATTTAACTGCCTTTGCGCCGATCTGCCCTCGTCCTTCGAGCGAGCCCACCTCGAAGGGCAGCCCCGCTGGACCGTACATGCTCACCCCCGCCGCATTGAGGGTCGTTTGGCTGAAGTCGACCAGGTGAACGTCGACCAGGCGTCCACGCGCATCAGCGAGTACCCAGTTGAAATCGTTGTCGACACGATAGGTGCGAAAGCCTGCCGCCGCCATGGCCGCGATATAGGCCGCGCGGTCTGCAGCCGAGATCGTTATGTCGAGATCTTCGTGCTCGCGTGTTTGACGGCCGAGAAGCGCGTCAACCCCCCAGCCGCCATTGAGCCAGACGTCGATCCCGTGCTGATCGAGCCAGCTGAGTATCTCGACCACGTCCGAGGCGTTCATCATCGCCATCGCCGGTGAGCCTAGACGACGCGGTCTTCCGGCAGCTCCTCGACGAACTCCTGGCCCAGACGCGCCGCGCCGTAAGCCTTGCCCACCAGGTGGTGGTAAGGCACCCCGGAGAAGAAATGATGGCTTTTGGTGGGGTAGTCCTCGCCTGCCTCAAATTCCTTCCGTTGCAGCGCGATGTAGCCGTCCTGCTGATCCTTCGACATCGCCTGCAGCAGCACGCTGAGCCCGTAGCCCTCCGCGTGCAGCGCCCCGAGCGTGATGAAGATGAACTTGACGCCCATGTCACCGAGCTCGGTGAAGGTCATCGGGTGCGGCTCCGTAAACCACTTGAACGACGACGACCAGTTGAAGGCAAAGCGTGCGTCGGGGAAGCGTTTTTTGATCTGATTGGTGAAGGTCTCAACGGCACCGCGATCGGAGGTTGGGAACTCGCACCAGAGCAGGTCGGGAATGCCGCTGTCCAGGTAGCGCAACCCGCGGTCGACCGCCAGCTCCATGTGTCGGAGAGACTCGGGCGCGTCGACGGCACTGAGTCCATCGGTGCGGGCGATGATGACGAAGTCCCGGTTGCCGAGGTCGTCGGCTACGGCCCGCGCCATCCGCAGTTTGCCCACCATCTCATTGACGGCGATCAGCGCCTTCCCTCCGATGTGGCCGCAGCGTTTGGGGAGCACCTGGTCTTCGATGTGCGCGGCGGCGACGCCCGCGGTGACGTAGAGCTCGGTGGTGCGCTGCACGTTGAAGATGTTGCCGTAGCCGCCGTCCATGTCGACGATCACCGGTGGGATGTCGAGGTAGCGGGGCGGCACAGCCTTCTCCGGGTCGCCGACCGCCATCGTCAGCTGGAACTTGCGCAGCCCGCTGACGGTCCGCCGTGCGGCATCCGCGATCTCGACATTGGAATAGAGGTCCATGTCGGTCGTGCCCAGGTGCCCGATGGCGAACGAGTAGCCGCTGAAGTAGACGGCCTTGAAGCCGTAATACATCACCAGTTGGGCGCCCATCGGGTCGTAGACCCCGGGGCCGAAGAGGAAGGGCTCGGTATCGAGCAGCCCGCGCATGCGCGTGCTCGGGTGCACGAAACGAGAGGCCGGTACTTTGAACCCGTCAGGCAAAAGCGGGCTCGCGACCAGCCGGTTGGTCTGCGCAACGGCGACCTTCGACATCAGGTTGGGCTATTCGTTCCCGTGATCCCGTTCGCAGTCGTCGGGGCATCCGCATTCGGCGATCTCGGCCCGGCAGGGCTGGTAGTCGTCTCGCTCGCGAAGCTGAATGCTGCGTGCTTCCATGCCAATCATGGCAGCCACTGTATCAGCTAACCGACCATCGGGTCCAATCGTTTCTGGCGATTGGTTCGATAGGGAATCCCTATAACAAGTGGAAGCTCGCGGCCATCTCGAGGCCCAGCGCCAGCGCCGCGAGGACCAGCAAGATGCCGACGATCCGGGCGTCGTTGGTCGCGGCGATCGCGGCCAGCTTCGCCTCGCGCAACGCGGCGGCTACTTCGCCGTGCGTGTTGCGGACGGCGGCTCGAGCCGCCAATCGCAGGCGAACCGACAACGTCTCCACCGGGCGCCCGGCGCGTGCCGGGCCGTGCTCCGGGTGCAATTGCACGGAAAACAGTCCCACCTCGCTTCCCTCCTTCCCTGGGCGCACGGGGCTTCCTGACCGTCACCGTAGCAGATCACGCCCGGTGCACGTCAAGCCGCGCTGGGTCTCGGCTCAGGTGGGCGGGGGCAGGTTCCAGCGGCTGATCACCGGATCCTGGTGCTCGTAGCCCAGCACGCTGAGCGCCGCGGTTTGGAGCGCGTAGTGCCGACCTCCGGCTGGAGGCTCCTCCAGCCAGCGGGCGGTCAGCACGCGCAGGACATGGCCGTGCGCGAAGATCAGCACGTCGCCGGAGGCCCGGCGTATCTCGGCGAGCACGCGATCCACGCGCCGGCCAACGTCCGCGGGAGTTTCGCCGCCGGGTCCACCATCCCGCCAGAGCGACCACCCGGGGTTCTGCTGAGCGATCTGCCGTGAGGTCAGACCCTCGTACCGGCCGTAATCCCACTCCATCAACTCCGGTCGCACCTGGGCCTGCGCGCCATAACCGGCGAGCCGGCAGGTCTCGACCGCCCGCTGCAGTGGGCTGGTGAGGACGAGCGCAAATTGCCAGGCGCGAAGGGGTGCCGCGAGCGCCGCCGCGTGCCGCTGTCCCTCCCCGGTGAGTGGCAGATCCGTTCGGCCCGTATGGCGACCGTCTCGACTCCATTCGGTTTCGCCGTGGCGGACGAGCACCACGTTCCCAGCCACGCCGACGTCCTCAGCCGGTCCGGAAGTCGATGTGCGAGGCGCCGCCGCTGATTTCGATGTCGAAGCGGTTGGTCGCCGAGGCGTACTCCGGACTCTGCTTCTGGAAATCACCCCCCAGGTTGGCGGATGCCGAGCCGTTGATCGTGACCGCGCTGACGCCACCGCTGACCGCCACCCGCCATTGCGACGGCGTCGGCGCCACGATTGTGACGTTGTTGGCTCCCCCCGACACGCTAATCAACACCGTCCCCTTCGGGGTGGGCAATTGCGCGTCGAGCTGGTTGGCGCCGCCCGAGATCTCCAGCTTGCTCAGTTGGGCGTGGCGGAGATCCAGATGTTGGTTGGCGGCCCCGCCTGCGATCTGGATCGACCAGGGGACCTGGTCCGTGAGCGTGAGCTGCACCTGGCGGCGCTGTCCACCGAAGAGATGGAAGGGCGAAAAGCTCGAGCTCTCGCGGATCTGCAAGGTGCCGGTTTCGCGGTCGAGGCTGATGGTCGGCGGATTCTCACCGCCCGGATAGTCGACATGGGCCTGGTACAGCGAGGCACCGAGACCGCCGGCCTTGACGTCGATGGTGGCGGCGCCGTAGTTGATGTCGAGAGTCGCCGCGCTCAGTCCGCCGAGCTGCTCCGATGAATCGAACTGCTGGATCCCGAAGGGCGCAGGCGGCGCGAGCGCCGCATACGCCACCGCCCCGACCACGATAATGGCGGTCGTGCCGAGACCGATCAGGGTCGCCTGCTGGCGGGGGAGGGCGTGATTGAGAATCAGCTGCAGGCCCAGGATGACGAGCAGCAGCGGCCACAGGTCGCCCAACCGCTCGAGAGCTTGCGGCGAGAGGACGCCGGTGTTCGCCAGCAGGACGATGATCCCGATGGCGATCAGAACCAGCGGGAAGAGGAGGCCGCGGTTGCGGTGCATGGCCAGCCCTATCGACGCCGAACGAGCAGCAGAAGTCCGAGCACGATCAGGACGGCGGGCCAGAAGAGATCCCAGCGAAGGTTGCTGAGGACGCCGAGGTTGGTCAGCAGGAAGTAGGCGCCCAGCACGATCAGGATGATGCCCGCCCACAGCCCCGGCGGACGGTTGCCATACGGAGGTCCCCACCTTCCATGGTGGGACGGGGGACCTGCGGGAGGCGGACCGCTGGCGGGGTCGCCACTCGTCGGGGATGGCGTTCCGCTTGCTTGCGACTGCCGGAAACCGGTCCGGAAGTCCTGCCTGATGTCGTCGCTCATCGCCCGCAGGCGCCCGCCCACGCTCCTAGTCGTGGTCGGCGCGCCCTGCGGTGGCTCCATCAAGAACCAGAGCACCAGGTAGAGGAGGATGCCGATGCTTGGTGGCACCAGCGCCAGGATGACGAAGACGACCCGAACCAGAAGAGGGTCAACCCCGAAATAGACCGCCAGGCCCGAACAGACGCCGCCGAGAATGCGGTCCGATCCACGTCGCAAGACGCCCCCGGTCGTCTCACCCATGGTCCGGCAATTATCTCACGCCCCATCAGGGCCAAAAAAAGAGGGCGCGGGGGTCGCGCCCTCGTCGAATGGCGGGTGTTAGACGGCTCGGCGGCCGACCAGCAGGTTGTAAATGATCCCGATGATCGCCAGCACCAGCAGCAGGTGGATCAGGCCACCGCCGAACTGAAGCGCGAACCCGAGGAGCCACAATACGAACAGCACGACCACGATCGTCCAGATCAAACTAACCATAAAAGACCTCCCATAAAGAGTAACGTTCTACATGATAGCGTCGCTATCATGTTAGCGCGATGGGGAGGTGGTGTCAACCTCGCTGCTGAGGCCCGGACCCGGGCCTGGAGCGGGCTCTCAACAGCCCGGTTCGCCGGGATGTCCGCAGCAGGGCGCAGGCGGGAATCGAAGCCGGTTCGCCATCAGGAGCCGAAGTTTGCGGCCGAGCGGCATCGGCTGGCGGAGGTTATCCCAGAAGGCGGACGGTGTCCCACGCCTCAATGATCGAGGTCCTTGACGATGTCTCCGCCGAGGACCACCATCCGAACGTGCGCCGGGTCGGCGAAGATCGCAGCGTCGGCCAGTGGGTCCGTGTCGAGCACGATCAGGTCGGCGCGCTTGCCCTCTTCGACGGTGCCCGCTTCCTTCTCGATGCGCATCAGGGCGGCGTTGGTCTTGGTGGCGGCGATGATGGCATTCATCGCCCCCATGACGCGGGCCTGGCAGGCGATCTCCTTGCCTTTGTCGCCCTGCATCTCGGCCAGCACGTCGGATCCTGACCCGATCCGCAGGCCCTTTTCGTAGGCGAGGCCCAGCGCGTCATAGGCGCCGGTCAGTCCCTGGCGGATCTTGCGCGCCATGTCGGCGGTCCAGCCGTCGCCCGGCTCCAGCCGCGACATCAGCTCATAGGTGATCACGGTCGGGACCAGAAACGTGTCGGATTTCTTCAACATCTGGTCGGCCGTTTCCTCATCGAGAAAGTTCCCGTGCTCGATGGAGCGGACCCCAGCCTGCAGGCAATTCTGAATCGCTCGCGGTCCATACGCGTGAGCGAGCACGTAGGTGCCTACCGCGCCGGCAACATCGACGGCCGCGGCCAACTCGTCGACCGAGAATTGCACGTGGTCGAGCTCGTCGGTGGGCGAGGCGGCACCACCACTCGCCATCACCTTGATCTGGTCGGCGCCGCGACGGAGGATTTCGCGGGCGGCGAAACGAACGGCATCCGGGCCGTCGGCGAGGATCGACTCCGAGGCCAGGCCGGGCACAACCGGAAAGGTCCCGCGCGACGTCCGTTCGCGATGGTCACCGTGTCCGCCAGTCTGGGAGATGAAGGCGCCACTGATGAAGATCCGCGGGCCGCGGATCAGTCCAAGGCGGACCGCCTCTTTGAATCCCCAATCCAGGCCACCGGCATCGCGAACCGTCGTAAAGCCGGCGTCGAGAGTGGCCTCGATCACCCCCGCGATCCGCAGCGCCAGCACGGCGGGTGGGAGGGCAACCTCGGCGGCGGCATCGAGTTCGATGATCGCCAGGTGCACGTGGGCGTCGAGCAGCCCCGGCATCAGCGTGCGCCCCTGGCAATCGATGACGCGGGCATCCCTCGGTCCTGCCGGCCCGCTCGATGCGCCGATGCGCCGGATCCGCCCGTCCTCCACGACCAGGCGCGTGTCTGATTGTGGGTCGCGACCAGTGCAGTCGAGGAGGGTCGCGTGCTCGAAGACGACGCTCACGGCCTGTAGTTTATCTACGCAGCGACGTAGGTCAGGAAGAGATCGGTGCCGTACGCGAGCAAGAACCCGAGGAGCAATCCCCAGGCCATGGCGGCCGGCGAGTTCAAGCGGCGGCCGATGTGGAACATCTCGTTGACGACGTAGAACAGGGCGCCGGCGGCCAGCGCCAGGAACAGCACGTAGATATAGGTGGAGGTGAAGAGGTAGCCGATCACGGTTCCGAGGAAGGTGGGGGCGCCACCGATCAACCCTGCGGCCAGGAGGAAGCTCCACGACGGCATCGAGCTGTCGGTCGCCAGCGGCGCGGCGATGCCGAAGCCCTCGGTCACGTTGTGGAGGGCGAAACCGATCACGAGCACGACCGCGAAGGCGATCGCCCCGGTGGCGGCCGACTGGCCGATCGCCAGCCCTTCCGAGAGATTGTGCAGACCGAGTCCGGTGGCGATCATCATCGCCAGCGTCCTGGGAGCCGGGGGCGGTGCGTGCTTGGTTCGTCCGAACAGCCGAGCGTTGAAGTAGACGAGGCCCAGCAGCCCGATCCCGAGGCCTACGGCAAAGATCAGAACCAATGCCACGAAACCGCGATCGCCGTGCCGCATCGCACTGAGGCTGGTCTCGACAGGAGTGGCCGCGTGGCTCAAGATGTCCCAGAGCAGGAAGAGGAGGACGCCGGTCGCGACCGCGTTCAGTACGCCCTGGACCGTCTTGGAGATGCCGCGAATGCGTCCGACCGGGAGACCGATGAAAATCGTGGCGCCGGCAATCGCGCCCAGCCCGGCGGCGGCAGCGTGACTCACGATTGAGTACTGTTAGTAGGTGCGAAGCTCAGGATTAGTTAACGCTAACACACGCACCAGTCCTCCTTCGGAGGTCATCGCCCATTACCTGGAAGCGATTTACTACATCCGGGCTGAGGGCGAGCCAGTACGCAGCGCGCGGCTGGCGGACTGGCTGTCGGTGAGCCGGCCGACGGTCACGGTGGCGCTGCGACGGATGACCCGCGATGGGATGGTACGGCTCAATGCCCACAAGGAGATCGAGCTGACGACGCGCGGCGACGTGGCCGCGGCGGCCATCGTTCGGCGGCACCGCATCATGGAGCGCTGGCTCACCGATGTGCTGGGGCTCGACTGGGTGACGGCCGATGCCGAGGCCGAGCGCCTGGAGCATGCCGTCTCGGAGGTGGTGGAGCAGACGCTCTACCGGAGCCTGGGACGGCCGAAGACCTGCCCGCACGGCAACCCTATCCCAGGCCACTCGACGATGCGGGCCAACGAGCTCCGGCTGTCGGCGCTTCGGCCAGGGGACACCGGGACGATCACCCGGATCTCAGAGGTGGCGCAGCGGGAAGCGCCACCGCTGCTGCAATATCTTCACGAGCGGGGCCTGCACCCCGGCACGCGGGTCACGGTCGAGGAGGTCGACGACGTCGGCCGCACGATACAGCTTCGGGCGGCCCGCCGGCTGACGCTCAGCACCGAGACCGCCTCGAAGCTATCGGTCGTGCGTTCTGCTAAGCCGAAACCGAGACGGGCTTCCGCTCCTCGCTGACGACGACCGGCTTGACCGGCGCCTTTGAGCTCGGCAGCACCAGCCAGCCGCACAGCACGATGGCGCACGAGATCACCGCGATGACAGTTGTCGCATCCATGGTCTTTTCTTCTCCTTTCTAAAGCGCGTACGCGGGTTCGCCGTGTTGCGAGATGTCGAGGCCGAGGAGCTCTTCCTCTTCCTGAACGCGGAGGGGAACGAACAGGTTGACGAACTTGAGGATCGCGAAGGTGCCGACGGCTGCCCAGCCCCACGCGGCGCCGATCGCCGCCAGCTGAATCAGGACCTGTTTGGGGTTGCCGTAGAAGAGGCCGTTCGCCGCACTCGAGTTGATGGCGACCGTGGCAAACAGCCCGGTGGCGAGCGCGCCCCAGGTGCCGCCGATGCCGTGCACCGCCCAGACGTCGAGGGCATCGTCGACGTGGATCCGCTCGCGCAACTGAATTGCCGCATAGCAGACCACACCGGCACCGAATCCGATCACGATCGCACCCATCACGTTGACGTATCCGGAGGCCGGGGTGATCGCGACCAGGCCGGCGACGGCCCCGGCGGCGGCGCCCAGCACGCTTGGCTGCCGCTTGTGCCACCAGCTGACTGTCATCCACGTCAGGGCGGCCATGGCGGTCGCGGTATTCGTCACCACGAAGGCACTGGTCGCCAGGCTGCCCGCGGTGACCGCACTGCCGGCGTTGAAGCCGAACCAGCCGAACCAGAGCAGACAGGCGCCGAGGATCGTCATGGTGGCGTCGTGTGGCTCGACCTTCTCCTTGCCAAAACCGAGCCGACGTCCGAGGACGAGAGCGGCGACGAGGGCCGAAACGCCCGAGCTGATGTGCACCACCGTGCCGCCGGCGAAATCGAGGGCGCCAAGCTGGTGCAGCCATCCGCCCGCGCCCCAGACCCAGTGCGCGATCGGGTCATAGACGAAGGTTGCCCAGAGCAACGAGAAGAGCACGAAGGCCTTGAAGCGCTGGCGTTCCGCGAAGGCACCGCTGATCAGCGCCGGCGTGATCACGGCGAACATCATTTGGAACACCATGTAGGCCTGATGGGGGATGGTGGGTGCGTAGTCCGCGTTGGGCGTGAAGCCCACGTTGTTGAGGCCGACCCACTCCAGGCCGCCGATCAGGTGAAACTTGTCAGGTCCGAACGCGAGGCTATAGCCCCACAGGACCCACTGGACGCTGATGAGGCACAGGATGAAAAAGCTGTGCATGATGGTCGACAGCACGTTCTTGCGGCGAACGAGCCCGCCGTAGAAGAATCCGAGTGCCGGCGTCATCAGCATGACCAGTGCCGCCGACGCTAGTACCCAGGCGGTATCGCCGCTGTCGATTTTCATCTTGCCAATCTCCGGTTTGTCAAAGCTTCCCTCCTGAGTTCGTTTCCACGCGCGTGATAAACCGCGCCCTTCAAGGTGGGAAGCGTAGCGAAGCGAGGTGGGCTTCGATAATGTCGCAAGCGCACGAAGATTCGCGACCCCATTTGTATGCGCCGTCTGAGCCGCATTGCACAAGGCGCGGCCTCGAAGTTGTTGCGTGGCGCACAATGGCGCCGAGGCGTCAGCTTCTCAGGCGGTTCGGTGCCAGGTCCGGTTGTCGTGGCAGAAGTGCACGGCAGCCGGCTTGAGCCCGCGCAGCTTGGTAAGCGACCGGCCGAATGTCGCGTCGTCTTCCATCATGCCCTCGCGTGGTGCCTCACCTTCGAACATGCGGACCGTCCAGCAGGCATCGCCGGTCAGGAGTGCCGGGCCCGCGCTGGTATCGACCTTGACGCTCTGATGGCCAGGGGTATGGCCGGGGGTGGTGATCACCCGAACGCCGGGCACGATCTCACGCTCCCCGTCGAGGAGCTCGTAGCGCGCGCCGGCGTACTCGAGCCAGGCCGCGGGCGTGTCGGCATAGCGGTGACGACGTTCGTACTCGGCCCGTTGCACGTACAGGGGGGCCTGCGGGAACACGGCGTTTTGGCCGCAGTGGTCGAAATGTAGATGCGAGTTGATGACCCAGCGAATGTCGGACGGATCGACGTCGTGCTTGCGCAGCGCCTCGGCCACGGAGGCGTTGACCGGGCGGTAGTCCTTGATCAACTCCAACGGCGTGCCGTACCCGGTATCGACCAGCCCCGCCCCGGCCGGGTGCTTGATCAAGAAGCCATGCACCGGGATCTCCAGCGGGAATTCCGCGAGCCAGATGTGCCCGAGGTTCAGTCGCACGATCGCTCCCGGCGCCAGCTGCACCGCGTGATCCTACAAATTCCCCTCCCCCTCTGGGGGAGGGCAGGGTGGGGGCACTATGCCTTGAGCAACGGCAGGATTTCATAGTTCCCACCGAGCAGCTCCGACGCCGGCGCATCCAGGTATCCCTGCAGTACGGACGCATAGACCGAGCGGAAGTCGGTGGTGAACTTGAGGTTGCCGTTATCGAGGTCGGCGAGGCTCGGCTGCTGGCCGTAGAGGCCGCCCTTCACCGGTGCACCGAGCAAGAACATGGGAGCGGCGGTCCCGTGGTCGGTCCCGGCGCTGCCGTTCTCTTTGACCCGCCGTCCGAACTCCGACCAGGTCATCACCAGCACCTTGTCGCCGCAACCGTGGCCCGCCAGGTCCTGCATGAAGGCGGCGAGCGCCTGGTCGAGGTCGAGCAGCAGCTTGTCATGAACCGGCTTCTCTCGTGCGTGGTTGTCGAACCCGCCGAGCGTGACGTGCGCCACGCGAACGCCCAGGCCCGACACGATCGTCTCCGCCACCAGCTTGAGCGAGCTCGCGATCGGGCTGTTCGCCGGGTAGGTGGCTTTTGCCTGGTAAGTCGCATCGGTCGCCTGTAAGGCATGCGATGCCTGTAGCGCCTCCTGCAACGTGGTGTCGAGCAAAGCCCCGAAGGGCGCCGGGGCCGCCGTTTTGAAGGCGCCGTAGAACTTCATCAGTGGGTTCTCGATGTCGACCTGCGTGCCGTGCTCGTTGACCGGCTGGACGCGGAACGTGCGCAGCGACTGAAGCGCGGTAACCGGCGTCTTCGAGCGCAGTTCCGGCGGCACGAGCGAGCCGGCGCTCACGCCTTCGAGGGCATGGTTGGGGCTCTCGCCCACCTTGTCGAGGTAATTGAGGTAGCGTCCCAGCCAGCCGTCGCCGATGCCGCCCTGCACGCTGGCGGTCTCCCAGATCGACATGGAGGCGAAGTGCGACAAGTTGGGGCTTGGATAGCCGACGCCCTGCACGATCGCCAGCTGCCCGGCATCCCAGCTGGCCTTCAACCCCTTGAGGTTCGGATGCAGGCCGAGCTGGCTGTTGAGCGTCAGCACGCCGGTGTCCTGCCGCAGCGTCGGCCGGGCGTGGTGATAGGCGCCGTCCTGGAAGGGGATCAGCGTGTTGAGGCCGTCGTTGCCGCCGGCCAGCTGGACCAGGACCAGGATCCGGCCGTTGGCAGTCGCCTGGGGCGAGTCCGCGGCCGCGGCCGCCACGCCGTTAGCGAAGATGCTCGGCACCGCCGACCCGGCAAACACCGGCAGCAGGCCCTGCTTCATGAAATCGCGGCGGCTAAACATTGATGCTCATCTCCATCAGTTCAGTTGAAACTCCGGGGTCGCCATCGCCATGAACAGGAGGCCGGCGTGGTCATCCGGATGGGCGGCCGCAAAAGCGTGCAACCCGTCGCGCGTGTTGCTCGTGACGTTGCCGTCGACCAGGGTGGCGGTCAGCTGATCGACGGTCTGCGCGGACGACGACGCCGCTGGGCGCCGCGCGGCCGCGTTGGCGAAGTTGATGCGGTTGAGCAGTGTCGAGCTGTTGATCCATGAGGCGCCGGCTGGCCACCCGGCCACGTTCGGCGGATAGAACAGCACCTGGCCCATCGGCCCCATCGCGTTGGCCGCCGCCACGAAGGCCTGGGCATCGGCGCGGGTCGCGCGCAGGGTCTGGGCAGTGACTTCCGCCGGGCTCTTGACCAGGGCGCGATAGGCCTTCGAGGAATAGAAGGCGTCCATGGTGAAGATTTCGCGGACCACCGCCCCCACGTTGTAGTGCGATTGCTGGAAGGTATCGGCGAGGTGACGCACGATCTCTGGCTCCGGGTTCTGGTAGGCGAAGAAGCTGAAGAGTCGGGTCGTGAGGCGCTCCGCGGTTACCCGTAGCGGCACCAGCATCTCGACGATGTCGTCGCCGGTGAAGTTGCCGGTCTTGCCCATGAAGGTCTTCTGCCCGCTGTCGTGAAGGCGCGCCACGAATAGCGAGTCCGTCGTGTAGCGCAGCTGTTTGCCGCCGGTCAGCGTCCAGCCGGTGAACGCACGAGCGGACTCACGGACATCGTCCTCGGTGTAATGCCCGATGCCGGTGGTGAACAGCTCCATCAGCTCGCGGGCGTAGTTCTCGTTGGGCTTGCCCTTGCGGTTGGTCTCGGTGTCGAGGTAGACCATCATCGCCGGGTCCTTCGAGACCGCCTTGAGCAAATCGTCGAAGTTGGCGAGCGCCATCTTGCGAAACAGCCCGTTCTGCGTAAACAACTGTGCCGGTCCGGCCTTGTCGAGCCCGCTGGTGAGCAGGCCGTGCCAGAAGAGCGTCATCTTCTCTTCGAGGGGCCGCGCCGTCTGCACCATGCGTTGCAGCCACCAGGCCTGGATCGCGCCCGGGTTCGGGCCTTTGGCCGAGCTAAGGTCAAGCGTCGGAAGCTGCCCGTCGAGTGTGGCATTCGACGACTGCTGGTAATCGAGTAGTGACTGCGCCATGTCCTTGCTGCTCATCGCGGCCAGCCGATCGATCTCCTGCGCGCTGCCGCCGAAGCCGGCCCGGCGCAGCAGGTGCGCGGCGCGAACGCGCGGGTCGCTCAACGCGCCCTGGAAATCATGCGTGAGATCGCGCACGTGGTTGAGGATCTGCGCCAGGTCGGTACCCTTCCAGAGCACGGCCGCGGCGGCCGCCCCGGCGCCGGCTGCGCCGGTAGCCAGTACCGCCCGACGCGATACCGGCCGACGCCAGGTCGGCGTTGATCTCGTCGCGGGCGACGAAGTCGGCGCGGCGTCGTCCATATTCACAGGTAAGGCTATGGCCGCGGGGTGAACCCGGCCTGAGAGGCCCCTTAGAAGGCTGAACGGCGGTTCGCTTAGTAGCCGGGCCGCGAGGTGCTCGAGGCGCCACCTGGGCCCGAGCCGTTGGAGTAGCCGCAGCCGGCAAGGCCGCCGACCAGCAGCATCAAGCTAACGACAAAAACGATCGCGCCTTTCATTGTCCTAATCTACGCCGCCAGGTTACGGTTGGCGCCGGCCGCGCGAGCGTCCATATACTGGTTTTCTTGGCCCAACCGGTGTCGCGCGAATCGATCGAAAAGGAACCCCGTACCCGTCGCGCCGATAAGGCGGTCGCCTCAGTCTGTCCCTATTGCGCGGTCGGGTGCAGCCAGCTGGTCTACGTCAAGGACAAGCGCATTATCGACATCGAGGGCAATCCGGCCTCGCCCATCAACGAAGGCACGCTTTGCCCCAAGGGCGCCGCAACCTATCAATACGTGGTCAACCCCAACCGGGTGACCACAGTGCGTTACCGCGCACCCCACTCGGACCATTGGGAAGACCGACCCCTCGAGTGGGCGATGGACCGCGTTGCCAGGCTCATCAAAGACACGCGCGACGCCACCTTCGTCGAGCGCACCCCCGAGGGCACGCTCGTCAACCAGACGACGGCGATCGCGACGCTGGGCGGGGCGACGATGGATATCGAAGAGAACTACCTGATCAAGAAGCTGTTCAGCGGCGGCCTGGGCGTCGTCTCGATCGAGAACCAGGCCCGGATATGACATAGCTCCACCGTCCCCGGTCTGGGGACAAGCTTCGGACGGGGTGGGGCGACCACCTTTCAGCAAGACCTCGCCAACGCCGATGCCATCCTGATCATGGGCAGCAACATGGCCGAGAACCACCCGGTCGGGTTTCGCTGGCCGATGAAGGCCCGCGAGAAAGGGGCGACCATCATCCATGTCGATCCCCGCTTCACGCGTACGTCGGCCGCCGCCAACCTCTACGTACCGATCCGGTCGGGCAGTGACATCGCCTTTCTCGGCGGGCTGATCAACTACGTGCTGACCCACGACAAGTGGTTCAAGGAGTACGTGCTGGCCTATACCAACGCGTCGACGATTGTCAGCGATGACTACGTCGACGCCGAAGACAACGCCGGCCTCTTTTCTGGATACGATCCGCAATCCGGCAGCTACGACAACGCCAGTTGGTCGTACGCCGGACCGGCGAGTCGACCCGCCCGCGACGAAACGCTGCAGCATTCGCGCTGCGTGTTCCAGATCCTCAAGCGCCACAACGAGCGCTACACGCCGGAGATGGTGGAGCGGGTGTGCGGCTCGCCGAAGGATCTCTTTCTGCAGGTGGCCGAGATCCTGACGAAAAACTCGGGGCGCGAGCGGACGAGCGCCATCGCCTATGCGGTGGGCTGGACCCAGCAGAGCTACGGCGCCCAGATCATCCGCGCCGCCGGCATCCTGCAGCTGCTGCTGGGCAACATCGGTCGCCCGGGCGGCGGCATCATGGCGCTGCGCGGCCATGCATCGATCCAGGGATCGACCGACGTGCCCACGCTGTTCGACCTGCTGCCCGGCTACCTGCCGCACCCGGCCGTCATCAAGGGCGATGACACGCTCGAGAAATACATGCGCGAGTCGGGCGTCCGGGGCGGCTACTGGTCGAACCTGCCGAAATTCATGGTCTCGCTGCTGAAGGCGTGGTATGGGGACGCGGCCCGCAAAGAGAACGAGTATGGCTACCAATGGATTCCCAAGCTGACGGGCGATCATTCGCACGTCTCGACCTCGGCCGCGATGGCGGACGGCAAGGTCAACGGCTTTGTCGTCTTTGGCCAGAATCCGGCCAACGGGAGTCCCCACGCCGGGCTGCAGCGCAAGGCGCTGACCCAGCTGGATTGGATGGTCGCGCTCGACCTCTACGAGACCGAGACCGCCGCCTTCTGGTACGCCGCGCCGGAAGGATGGAAACCGGCCGACATCAAGACCGAGGTCTTTCTGTTTCCCACCGCCGGCCCCGGCGAGAAAGAGGGAACGTTCACCAACACCCAACGCCTCTTGCAATTCCACGACAAGGCCGTCGATCCGCCGGGCGACACCCGGTCCGACCTCTGGTTCCTCTACCACCTGGGGCGGCGGCTGAAGGAGCTCTACCGGGAGTCGGCGAACCCGCGAGATCAGGGATTGCGCAACCTCACCTGGGAGTACCTCCCCGAGCGCCCGGATCCGGAGTATCGAATCCAGGACGAGCCCTCTGCGGAAAAAGTCTTGATGGAGGTCAACGGCTATACCGTCGCTGATCACAAGCAGCTTCCGGATTACGAGCGCCTGAAGGATGACGGCTCCACAGCCTGCGGTGTGTGGATCTATTCCGGCGTTTTTCCCGCGCCCGGTCAGAACATGGCGCGTCGCCGGAACCGCACGCCGGGGAACTACGTCGATCCCGAATGGGGCTTCGCCTGGCCAGGCAACCGGCGCATCCTCTATAATCGCGCGTCCGCCGATCCGGCGGGCAAGCCCTGGTCCGAGCGAAAGAAGTACATCTGGTGGGACGCTGGCACGGGGACCTGGACCGGACTCGACGTTCCCGATTTCCCGCTGAAAAAGGGCCCTGACACAAAGGCGAAGGACGAGGGCAGCGGGGTCGACCTGCATTCCGGCTCGGATCCCTTCACGCTCAAAGCCGACGGTCGCGGCTGGCTGTTTGCCCCCAGCGGACTCAAAGACGGCCCGCTGCCCACCCACTACGAACCACTCGAATCACCGATCGTCAACGATCTCTATCCGCGTCAGGACAGCCCGGTCGCCAATCGAATGCGTCGCCAGGACAACCCCATCAGTCCACCCGGTGACCCGCAGTATCCCTACGTCGTCACGACCTACCGGGTCACCGAGCAGTACACCTCGGGCTCGATGTCGCGCTGGAACAGCTGGCTCAGCGAGCTGATGCCCGAGATGTTCGCCGAGATCAGTCCCGAGCTGGCCGCCGAGAAGGGCATCCAAAATCTCGATTGGGTCGTGGTGTCGACGCCGCGGAATCAGATCGAGTGCAAGGCCCTGGTCACCCGGCGCATGCGCCCCTTCCGCCACAACGGAAAGATCATTCACGAGGTCGGTCTGCCCTATCACTGGGGCTATAAAGGGCTGGTCACGGGTGCCATGGCGAATGACCTCGTGGCCCTGTCGGAGGAACCCAACGTCTATATCCAGGAAGACAAGGCGCTCACCTGCAACCTTCGAAAGGGACGATTGCGATGATCGATGGTTACAAGCGGCTCATGAATCTCCAGGAGCCGCCGCCGTCGAAGAAGGCAAAAGGCTTTTTTACCGACACCAGCCTCTGCATCGGGTGCAAGGCCTGCGAAGTCGCTTGCAAGCAGTGGAATCAGCTGCCCGCCGACGGATTCGCCATCACCGGCAACAGCTACGACAACACGGGTCACCTGGGTGCCACCACCTGGCGACACGTGCAGTTCATCGAACAGGCGAAGGCCAACGGCAGCCGGCAGGAGCAGCGCTGGCTGATGATGTCGGACGTCTGCAAGCATTGCGCCAACGCGGCCTGCCTGGAAGCGTGCCCAACGGGCGCGCTGGTGCGCACCGAGTTCGACACCGTCTACGTGCAACAGGACATCTGCAATGGCTGTGGCTTCTGCGTGCCCGCCTGCCCCTTCGGTGTCATCGACCGCGTGCCGAAGGAGAGCACGTTCGAGGTGGGGACGGCGCACAAGTGCACCCTCTGCTACGACCGGCTGAAGGATGACATGACGCCCGCCTGCGCCAAATCGTGTCCGACCGCATCGATCCAGTTCGGCGACGTCGAGGAGCTGCAGCGGCGCGCCCGGGAGCGCCTTGGCGAGCTGAAGGCACGCGGGGAGTCGTCAGCGCGTTTGTACGGCCTGCCGGAAGGCAAGGAGGCGGTGGAAGTCGGTCCGCTGCATGCGTTCTTCCTGCTGCTCGACAAGCCGCAGGCCTACAACTTGCCCGAAGTCCCGCGCTTGCCACGTAAGACGGTGGCGGAACGCTACGGCTGGAGTGCCGCCGTCGGAATTGGATTCGCGATGGTGGCGGCCCTCGTGTTCCGCGGCGGCCGTCCATGACCCAACAGAATCCCTCCCCCTCTGGGGGAGGGCAGGGTGGGGGCTATTACGACTACCCGGTCGTGCGCCGTCCGGTGTGGACCTGGGAAGTGCCGGTCTACTTCTGGCTCGGCGGAATGGGCGCCGGCGCCTTTGTCACGGCATCGCTGGCCCAAACCATCGGATCAGCGGACGACCGCCGCGCTGCCGCCGACGGCTTCTACGTCGCGGCGGCCGCCCTCGTCCCCTGTGCGCCGCTGCTGATCGGTGATCTCGGCCGTCCGGAACGCTTTCATCACATGCTGCGCATCTTCAAGCCGCTCTCGCCGATGAATCTCGGCGCCTGGACGCTGACCGGGTTCACGCCACTTGCGTTCGCGAGAGCCGCGTCGCACGCGGCCGATACGGGACTGCTTCGCGGGCCCCTGCGTGCGCTGGCCGGGCTCGTGCCGCGTCGCCTGACCGAGCTCTCCGGCTGCCTTCTCGGCCTGACTCTTGCCGGTTATAGCGGCGTTCTCTTGGGCGCGACCAATGTCCCGTTGTGGGCCAAGAGCAAGCTCCTGGGTGGGGTGTTCATGGCTTCGGCGCTGTCGAGCGGCTCGGCCGCGGTCACGCTCCAGGCCGCTCGCCGCGGCGTACCCGAGGCAACGTTGCACCGGCTCGCCGCCGTCGAATCGGCCGCGTCGCTTGCAGAAATGGCTATCGTTGCTGGCTACCTGGCGCAGTCTGGGAAGACCGCGCGCTCCTTGACGGCCGGTCGTTTTGCCGCACCGTTCTGGGCGGGCGCCATTGGCGCGGGCGCGCTGCTCCCGCTATTACTTCATGCGTTCACTCGTCGCCGCCATGGTCGAATGCTGCGCTCGGTGTCGGCTGTTGCCGCCACGTGCACCATGATCGGATCCCTGGCACTTCGCTGGAGCATCTTCGAGGCCGGCAAGGCGTCGTCAGAAGACCAGGCAGCATCCTTCGACCTGTCGAAGGCCTGAGAAGATCTCGCCGGGTGCGACAGCTCGACCTGAACGCCGACGTCGGCGAAGGAGATCCGGAAACCGACGCGGCTCTGCTTGCGTTGGTGAGCTCGGCCAACATTGCCTGCGGACTTCACGCCGGTGACGCGCGCACCATGCGAGCAACCGTCACGATGGCGATGCGAAACGGCGCTGCGGTCGGTGCCCACCCGGGCTTCGATGATCGCGAGGGGTTCGGCCGGCGGCCGCAGCACCTGACGGCGGACGAAATCGGGGAGCTCGTGTTGCGCCAACTTGGTGCGCTCGATGCGATCGCCCGCGCCGAGGGCACCACACTGCACCATGTCAAGCCGCACGGCGCACTCTATAACCAGGCGGAGACCGACGGCACGCTGGCGTCGGCGATCGTCGCGGCGATTCGCGCCCACGATCCAGGGCTACGGTTGGTGGGTCGTGCCGGATCGGCTATGGAGGATGCGGCCCGGGCAGCGAGTCATCCCTTCGGCGCCGAAGCCTTTGCCGATCGGCGCTACCGAGCCGATGGCACGTTGCTGCCGCGCTCGGAGCCGGGGGCGGTGATCACTGCTCCGGAGGAGGTGGCACGGCAGGTTCGCTCGTTGGTCACCCACAGTGAAGTCCAGGCAAGCGACGGCAGCCGGGTTGCCGTATCGTTTGGAACCCTGTGCGTACATGGCGATACCCCTGGCGCCGTGACCCTGGCCAGGCGGATCCGTCAGGAACTGGGCGCGCTTGGGGTCACCGTTTCCGCCCCGGGCTGATCGCCCTCATAGTCCTGGCGGTCGCCGGCTCGGCGGTCCTCGGGCACCACCTGGGGCTGTCGTCCGGGCAGTCGTTACCGGTCGCCGCGAAACGGCTCTTTGTCGCCGATCCCTACACGGCCGGCGGCACCTGGTACAAGGGCAACCTCCACGTCGCCTCCGCTCGAGGCGTGGGCAAAGACCTGCCGTCCGCAATCGGCGCCTGGTATGCGGCGCACGGCTATGCCTTTCTCGGGATCAGTGATATGAACACCTACACCTGGGCGTCGGAGTATGGCGACCCGGCCCACCCGGCTATCCCCACGGTCGACGCGACCTATCCCTTTGCCGAGGTGCTCGCAGTCGGCATGGATCACTGGCAAGCTGCGAGTGACCTCCAGGGCGCCATCGATTGGATCGCGCGTGACGGCGGCCTCCCGGTCCTCGCGGCGCCCGGTTCTGCGACGAGACCCCAGAGTATCGCGAGCGTGATCGCACTTCACGGTCTCTTCGGTCTCGAGGTCTACGACGCGAGACTCGCGGAAAGCAACACGGCTCAGGCTGACGCGACCGTGGTGTGGGACCGGCTGCTCTCGGCCGGGAATCGCGTCTATGCGTTCGCAGGAGATGATGCGACGAGCTTGAAGGATCCCGCGCTCGGTCGCGCGTGGATCGAAGTGCTCGCGCCCGCGCAAGACACGGCCTCCCTGCTGAGCTCGCTTCGCCAGGGGGCCTTCATTGCGTCCACCGGCGCCGAGTTCACTCGATTGAATGTGTCTGGTACGACGATCACGGCCGACGCGGCGCCCGGCACCAACCTGCGCTTTATCGGCCGCGGCGGTCACGTCCTGAAGGCCGTCAACGCCAGCAGCGGGTCATACCAGATCCGAGGTGACGAGGGCTACGTCCGCGTCGAAGCGAGCGGCGCGGACGGCGCGAAGGCCTGGAGTCAGCCCTTCTTCATCAGCTGGCGCTGAGACTGCGACCGCGGGCGCCGCTGGCTGCGGGGAGGCACGCCCTCGGGCGCGCCGCAGACGGGCCGGGATCGCCAGGTTACCGTCGAGCCTGCTGGTGAGGCTACTGGACACAAGCCGCAGAGGCGTTCACGCTGGCTGGGCAAGCACCGATTTGAATTTAGCTGACCGGCCCGTCGAGCACGCTCGAGGGGGTGCCGACCTCAGCAGCCGGGTGGTGATTGCGAAGCCCTTCGAGCACGCTCGAGGGGTGCGGACCTCAGCTGCCAGCGGTGATCGGCGCCGCGGTAGCGGAGATCGTGGGCGCGGTAGCTATCTGCGACGACGCGGCAGCCGTCTGCGACTGGGGGGTGGGGAGTGGGCCGGCCGCCGTCGAGAAGTGCCAGATCTTTCGGCCGGCGATGCCGTTGAGAGTGTAGCTCAACTCGGCGGTATAGGTGGTGCCCGGTTGGAGCGGCGTGTTGGCCAGGAAGGCAAACGAATTCTCGGTCTCGGCGCTGGGCTGCAGCGAGATGCCGGGCAAATCTGTACCAGACGGATCGCGTAAGTGAAAGGCCGTGATCGTGACCCTCGCGTTGCGGTCGAAGGTGGCGGAGACGGGATAGCCGATCGGGTAGCTGGCGTTGGGTGCGGGATCGGGGATCTCGTTGCCGTTGAAGGCGGTCGGCACGTTGACCTGGTTGTCGGCCGGATAGAGGATGACCCGCCCGGTGGTCGTCTCCCGGTACGACATGTCCATCACCTGGACGGTCATCGGGCCGAGGTAGGCGTCGCCGTAGCCGAGCTCCAGGAGGTCGGCCCGCAGCAACGGGAACCGGTGATACACCGAATCGATCCAGTCGCTGACCGCGGCCGCCGGATCGGTGCGGTGAGTGATGACCTCCGCCATCGACCGCTGCGGGTAGCCGAAATGCTGCGCCCGCGTCAGCACGTTGTCGCCGATGTAGCCCTGGCCGGTCGCCTCCTCCTTGTGGATGCCGAGGTCGCGGATGCTCGCCAGCGCGCCATTAAAGAACGTGTAGAAGGCATGGGCCAGCGCCGACTGGTGAATCACCGTCGAGCTGCCGACCGGACCTAACCCGGCCAGCCGCCGGTAGCGGTTTACGGCTGCGAGCGCGAGCGCCTGCCGGTCGACCGCCGCCTTGTCCAGGTCGACGTAGGTCGCGGCTGGTGCCGCCCCCACCCCGCTGGGAGCCACCGTCCCCTGGGCCGCCTTTGCCGCGGCGGTCTCGTCCTTGTTCAAGTAGCGGAGCACCGCGACCAGGTATGCGCCCGCCTCCTGATCCGTGGGTTGTGCCGCGATCGCGGCCCGCTCATCTCGAATCGCCGTGGCCGGGTCCTTGTCCTTGGCGACGGCGATGTCGCCGAGCAGCTTGAGGTCGAGCGCGCTCCGCGGCTGGAGCTGCAGGGCTGCCTGATAAGCGCTCTTGGCGACGTCGTAGTCCTGGGCGAAGAGCGCCACTTCGCCGAGTTGCTCACGAAGTCCCGCGTCATCCGGTGACAGGGTGGCGGCCCGCTGCAGGAACTGGGTCGCGCCGCTCAGGTCCTGGCGGGCGATGGAGAATCGCGCCAGTTCGAGCAGCCGCTCGACCCACTTCGGCTGCGCGCCCGCCGCCAGCTTGAGGTGCACGAGCGCCTGCGTGTAGTCCTTCTTGTCGCGGTAGTAGTTGGCCCAGTTGCGCTCGACCTCCGCCTTGTCGTAGTCGGACCCCTTTTTGGCGAGCTCCGCGCCTTTGGTCAGCTGGGTCTGGGCGTCGGCATACTGGCCGACGTCGGCGAGGGCCTCCGCGTAGAAGGCGTGGGCGAGGGTCGAGGTGGGCGCGGCCTTGACGGCTGCGGCCCCGTCCCGCGCGGCCGACTGGATGTCGTCGTTCCAGTCCTCGACCCGGGTCAGGATGGTCAGGACGAAGCCGTCATGGGGAGCAATGGTCTGGGCTTTCTTGGCTTCGACGAGCGCCGCCTGTTGCTTGGTCTGGTAGTTGAGGACCAGCGCGTAGACCGCGTGGTCTTTGGCGTCCTGCGGATGCGCCTTGATCAGGTCCTGCAGCTGGGTGGTGGCCGCCGCATATTTGTTCTGGAACATGAGGGCCAGCGCCGATTCGGCACTCGGCCCCGAGGTCTTGGGTGCGACCGGGTCGCACGCGGCCAGCAGGACAGCAAGAAGAAGGATCGCGCCGCCCCGCCGCCTCACGGGGTCAGTCTATCGGGAGGTTCTTAGAGAGTCGTAAGGGCCGAATTGGTGACGATCTGGTGACGCCGCTCCGCTGGAAAGCGGCCGGCCATACGTCGCACTCGCATGACCGAGCGCGCGCGCAAGCTGGACGCGAGCCGGCTCAAGGTGATTTCCGGCGGCAGCCCGACGCCGGCCCCGTCATACCGGCTGCTGACGCAGGTCAGCGCCGCCCTCAGCAGCTCGCTGGATCTCGATCGCACCTTGAAGGAGGTCCTCGAGCGCATGAACGCGCTGGTGGCCTTCGATGCGGCCACCATCTTTTTGTTGGACGACTCGCGCACCGAACTGCATGTCAAGGCCGCCCTCGGCGTGCCGGTCGCCCTCAAAGAAGTCAAGAGCTTCAAGGTGGGGGAGGGTGTGGTCGGCTGGGTGGTGCGCCACGGCGCCACCGCCGTGATCGCGGACTCGTCGAAAGACGCCCGCTACAAGGTGACCGGTGCGGAGCGGCGGTCGAAGACGGTGCTGGCCGCCCCGCTGCGCGCGCAGGAGAACCTGCTGGGGGCGCTGGTCCTGGTTCGGGCCGCTCGCGAGCCCTTCGGCCCCGAGCATCAGAAACTGGTCGAGGCGATCGCCACCCAGGCCGCCGTCGCCATCGATCATGCCCGGCTGTTCGAAACCGAACGCGCCTCCCGGCGCCGGGCGGAAGCGCTGCTGGCCACGGCTCAAGCCGGGAGCGAGGCCGTCACCACGCCGGAATTGCTCCAGCGGGCCGTTAAACAGGTGGCCTTCGCCATGCGTGCAACTGCCGCTGCCGTCATCCTGCCGGACGAGGAAGGCGAGATCATCGAGGCGGCCTTCGATGCCTCAAATCCGCCGGCCTTCGGTCTCGAGTCGCTTCGCAGCCAGCCCGTTGGCGCGCTGCCGTTGATGGCCGCCCTCGCGGAGTCGGTGCGGCCGCTCGTGCTGCTGCGCGCAACCAGGCCGTCATTGCTCGACGACGCCTTCTGGTCGCACAGCGAGGCGCAGGCGGTGGCCGCCGTCCCGGTTCGCTGGCAGGGACGGATGACCGCCGCGCTCCTCGTGGGCTTCGCCGATGCCGAGCGGTTGACCCCATCCGAACTCGAGCTGCTGGATGAGATCGGCCGCCAGGTGGCGTTGGGAATGGAACGGCTCCGGCTGCAAGGCCGCGTCCAGGACCAGCAGAACGAGATGGCCGTGGTCTCCGAACGTAACCGGATCGCCCGTGACATGCACGACGGACTCGTCCAGTACGTCTACGCGCTCGGGCTCCAGCTCGAGCATGCGCGCGACCTGGCGGTCAGCCAGCCGGATGCCGTGCCGCCGGTGCTGAGCGGCTCGATTCAGCAACTGAATCATGTCCTGTCTGAGATGCGGACCTTCATCTACCAGCTCCGCCCGATCATCATGAAAGAGAAGGAGATCGGCCAATGGGTGACCGATCTGTGCACGCACTTTCAGGAGGCGACCGGCATCCCGGTCCAGGTCGAGGTCGGGGCCTCGCCCAGTGAAGATCTATCGCCGGAAATTTCGATTGCGCTATTTCGGATCATCCAGGAGACCCTCGCCAACGTCTACAAGCACGCGGAAGCCACCCACGCGAACTTATCCCTGAACTTCGGCGATGAGGCGGCCACGCTGGTGATCGAGGACGACGGCAAGGGGTTCGACGTCGACGCCCGGCCGACGCCGGGGATCGAACGCGGTCGGGGATTGACCAATATCGAGGAGCGGGTGCACGAGCTCGGCGCCACGCTGACGCTGGAGAGCGCGCCCGGCGCCGGTACCCGGCTGGAGGCGGTGTTCCCATACCTCCGATGAGCACCGGGACAGTTCGCCTGCTGATCGCCGACGATCACGAGATGATCCGGCTTGGGCTTCGCACCATCCTCGAGTCGGATCCGCGGATTCGGGTGGTGGGTGAGGCCGCCTCGCCGCAGGATGCGGTCTACCAGGCCGCGCTCCTGCGTCCCGACGTGGTGCTGCTCGACGTCCGGATGCCGGGCGGCAGCGGGATCGACGCTTGCCGGGAGATTCTGGGACGCAACCTGGGCAGCAAGGTCATCATGTTGACCTCGTTCGCCGACGAGGATGCCGTCTACGAGTCGATCATGGCCGGCGCCTCCGGTTACTTACTGAAGGAGATCAATAAGTCAGCCTTGATCGACGCCGTCATCTCGGTGGCCGATGGCCGCTCGCTGCTCGACCCGGAAGTCACCCGCAAGGTTCTCGAGCGAATCCGCAAGATGGCCGCCAGCTCCGATGAGGTCGTGCGTGCGGCGCTGTCCGACCAGGAGAAGCGCGTCCTGCGGCTGGCGGCGCAGGGAAAGACGAACAAGCAGATCGCTGCGGATCTTTTCCTGTCCGACAAGACGGTCAAGCATCATATTTCCAACATTCTTAGCAAGCTGAATCTGAGCTCCCGCGCCCAGGCTGCGGTCTGGGCGACCCAGCATGGCCTCCTCGATGACGGCTTCCCCGAACGCAAAGCCAGCTAACGGCCTTGGCAGGGTGGGGGCTCATGCCGGAATCGCCGCGAACTCACGTTTCCCTTACGGAGCCGCTTGCGCCGGGTATCCGCCGTTCGGCCCAAAGCTGGGCTGACTGGCAGATAAGCCGGGGGGCCGGCGCAGGCTACGCTCCCGATGCGTGGCTATTGCTGTGTTGATCAATCTAGGAGGACTGCATGCTGCTCGTTGACAAGCTCAACAAAGGCAAGCTTCCCGAGAAGCCCCAGGGCGGGGAACCGGGGGCGCCGAGCTTGTCCAGCCTTACGGTCAAGCCCCAGAACATCGCGGCTCGCGTTCCCAATATCGATCGCATCAAGAAGGCCGTCCACGAGCGGCTGATCACCGCGCTGGGCGGGAACTCGGACACCGCCAGCGTCGACATGGTGCAGCGCCGTATCGGAGAGCTGGTCGACGAGTATTGCCAGGAGACCAACCTCAAGCTCACCAAGCACGATCGGGAGGAGCTTGCCGAGCTGATCATGCACGACACCCTGGGTCTGGGCCCGCTGGAGTCGCTGCTGGAAGACCCGGAGGTCAGCGAAATCATGGTCAACGGACCGAAGACGATTTTCGCGGAGCGCCGCGGCCGCCTCGGGCAGTCCGACCTGGTCTTCGAGGACGAGCGTCAGCTTCGCCGTGTCATCGATCGGATCGTCGCCCGGATCGGTCGCCGGGTCGACGAATCGTCGCCCATGGTCGATGCCCGTCTCCCCGACGGGTCGCGCGTCAACATCGTGATCCCGCCGCTGGCGGTGCAGGGCTCGAGCATCACGATCCGAAAGTTTTCGCGCGTGCCGTACAAGGTGTCGGATCTCGTCAACTTCGGCACGCTCAACAAAGACATGGCGGACTTCATCCGCGCCTGCGTGCGCTCGCGAATCTCGATGGTCGTCAGCGGCGGCACCGGCTCCGGCAAGACGACGACGCTGAACGTACTGTCAAACTTCATTCCGGACACGGAGCGCGTCGTGACCGTCGAGGACACCGCCGAGCTGCAGCTCCGGCAGCGCAACCTGGTCACCCTGGAAGCGCGCAGCGCCAACGTCGAAGGCCGCGGCGCGGTCGCGATCCGCGACCTGGTCGTCAACGCCCTTCGCATGCGGCCGGATAGGATCGTCGTCGGCGAATGCCGCGCTGCCGAAACGCTGGACATGCTCCAGGCGATGAACACCGGCCACGACGGGAGCATGACCACGGTCCACGCCAACAGCCCCAAGGACGCCCTCAACCGGATCGAGACCATGGTCATCATGGGCGGGTCTGACCTGCCCTTCCAGGCCATCCGCGAACAGATCGTCGGCGGCATCACGCTCTTCGTGCAGCAGGCGCGGCTGCGTGACGGCCGTCGCGTCGTCACCCATATCTCTGAGATCACCGGGATTTCCGCCAACGTCATCCAGGTCCAGGACATTTGCGTCTTCGACCAGACAGGTATCGACGAAGAGGGCAACGTCCTCGGCGCCTTCCGCTGGACCGGCGTGGTGCCCAAGTTGCTGCCCCGCCTCAAGGCCAACGGTGAAGACTTCCCGATCGAGGTCTTCGGCAGAACCGGCCTGCAGGTGATCGAGGGGCAGTCGGCAGCCGCCGGCGACGCGGCGCTACGCGCCACGGCGGAGTGACGAATGTCAAAAGGGTTTTTCTCTCGACGGCAGAAGCCCGCCGATAAACCGGCGGCGCCAGCCCAGCCACCTGCAGCCAAAACGTCGTCCCCGCGGGTGACCCCCTCGAGCACCCCAACGCCATCCACCCCCACCAGGCGGTCCGTCGACGCCGAGACCTCAGACCGCTCCCTCGAAGCCCAGCTGGATGAGGCCGGCACCACCCAGGCGCGGTTGCGCCTGGATCTCGCCGAGTTGCTCAAGGCCCATCGACAACAGGGCCGCGTGCTGGAGCGCAACCAGAAGTTGCTCGAACAGACCGAGCAGGAACTCGGTCGCCACCGAGGGCGGGCGACCGCGCTCGAGGCTGAAATCGCCGAACAGCGGACGCTCGCCGAGCAACATGCCCGCCGGGTCCATGAACTCGAGCAGGTCGTCGCCACGCACGCCACGCTGCAGACGGCCTACGAGACGCTCGATCGCGAACGGCAGGACCTGACCGCCCGCCTGTCGGAGATCACTCGGAGCCGGGCGACGGCCAGCGCCGAGCGTGACCGCCTCGCGGGTGAGCTCGCCAGTGCCCACGCGACGATTGCGGCGCGGGACGCCGAGGTCGCAGGCCTTAAGGTGGAGCAGGAAACCGTCGAAGCGCGTTCCAATGCGCTGCGCGCCGAAGTCGAGGCTGCCAAACGCGCCAGCGACGGACTTCGGGCCGACCTCGAGCGTGCGCTCGAGAGTCAGGCGGCTCACCATCGCGTTCAGTTGGAGTTCGACGCCCTGTCGGCACGCTGGGACGTGGCGCGTTCCCAGCTGGCGGAGGCCGAGCAAGCATTGAAAAGCTCCCAGGCGACCATCAAGGCGGCGCAGCGGCTCTCATCGTCTGTGGAATGGCGCAGCGTTCTCGACGGCGTCCTCGACGCCGCGTCCGAGCTGGTGCGCTTCGAGCGCGGGACGCTCGCCCTGGTCGACCATCTCCAGGAAGAGCTCAAGGTCGAGGCGGCGCGCAACAGTCCGATCGCGATCAGCGAGATGTCACGGTTCAAAGTCGGCGAGGGCATCGCGGGCTGGGCGCTGTCCCACCGCGAACCGGTGCTGGTCCGCGACAGCCGGTCCGACTCGCGCTTCAAAGCCTCCGACCCGAAGCATCAGCCGAGATCCTTTATTGCCGTTCCGTTGCTGGCCGACAAAGAGGGCCTGGGCGTACTGACGCTGGCACGCGCTGCCAGTGATCCGTTCACGGAGCACGACCTGCGCAACCTCGCGCGCGTTGCCACTGACGCCGCCAACGCCTTGATCAACGCCCGGCTGGTCGACCTCCTCAAGCAACGGGAGGACCGCCTGACGACCCTGGTCCGGAAGGCTCGTGAGCTTTCGGTCGCCAATGACAGCAAGGAGCTCGTCGAGTTCGTGCTCTCCAGCGCCAAGGAGCTCATCGGAGGCACGGCCGCTTTGCTGGCGCTGCGCAATCCGAAGACCCTGGAGCTGGAAGTCGCGGGCTCGCAGGGTGTGGCGGAGGTCATCATCAGCCAACGGATCGCCTGGGGTGCGCCGGCCGCCGGTGACGTGATGCGAACCGGCAAGCCCTGGGTCTCACCGATGCGGGAGATGCTGCCGCCGAACCTGGTCGAGACGGTCGAGCAGGCCGGCCTTTCGATGATCGCCTCGGTGCTCTGCGGGTCGTTGCGCGAGCAGGATGCGACCGACGACGGCGCGCTGCTGAGCCGCTCCGAGGTCGAGGTCTCAGACGATGTGAGCGGCGTGCTAAACGTCTACCGCGACAATCTGGATCCCATTCCGGCGGGTGACCTCGAGCAGCTGAAGGCGTTTGCCGAGCAGGCCTCGGTCGCGATCCAGAACGTCCGGCGCTGGGACCGTGTCAAAGAACAGCTGCAGGCCACCGCATCGATGAACACCCGCTTGATGGGCCGCGAGCGCTATATCAATCAGTTGCTCTTTCGCATCCAGCAGCTCGAACAAGAACTGAGCCGCTACAAAGCCGCCTAACTTCTGCTTGCGGCTAGCCGCTAATGCGGCGGCGGCGCTTGCCGGCGAGGTTGAGCCGGCCGAGGATGAAGGCGTCGAGGACGCGGTGCGAGGCGACGACGCCGTCGGCGACGCGACGCGACCCTTTGCGCCGGTCCGCCTTGAGGTCGATCAGGTATTTCTCCTGCTGGGCCCAAACCAGCTCGATCAGCTTGCTGAAGTTGGTGTCCTCTTCGACCGTGATCCCTTCTTTCTCGATGCGCTCCTTGACGGCCACCGGAAGGGTCTTGGCTTCGGCGAGGTTCAGCCGCTCCAACGCCTCCAAGAGGTCATCGAGCCGTCGGAGGTGGTAGCGGCGCTCCGCTTCATTGCCGTATGCGCGAGGTGATGGGTCCAAGCGGTCCTCCTCGATGGTGGTCTATACCCTTATAACTCCGGAGCCCGCGATTACTTCGAGTCCTCGCTGTTCCAGGGCCGCGATCACGCGGTTCATTCCGATCGAGTCGCTCGGCATGTGGCCGGTGATCACCAGGTTCGCCCTGGGTAGCTGGAGCTGCTCGAGTTCGCGCAGGTCCCGGTCATCGATGTGCATCGCGAGGATGGTATTGATGCCGTGCTCATAATACGTGCGATAGATGGCGGTGCCGCCGTTGGTGCCGGCCGCCATCTGGACCAGCCAGCGTCCAACCGGGTCGTCCGACCTGCCGAGCCAGAGCTCGGGCTGGACAAGGGATACCTCCATCTCCGGGATCGTCCTGAGCTCCTCGACCAGGCTGCCGACGGTCGTTCCCTGTCCGTCGACGACCCGCTTGACGAAGTCGATGAAGAACTGACGGGAGACGATATCCGCCGCCAGGTGGATATTCATCAACGGCAGCTCGAGCTGTTTGGCGGCCACGACCACGCGGTCGTAATTGCTTGTGTGCAGCGCGTGCGCCACCGGGTCCCGACGGGCGAGCATCAGTTTGTGGGCGGTGTCGGCTGGGATGCCCTCCGTCCGCATCTGGGCCTCGTGCCGCTCGATGACGGCCGGAATGTCGAGTCGTGCGTGCGAACCGATCGGGTGGTGCGCGATGACGCCGTCCGCCCCGAGCGTTTTCGCCAGGAGTAGTTCGGCGACGTCGATGTCGATCCCCATGTACACCCGGCGAACCTCGCCGTCGAGGTACACCTGCGAGTCAGGCGGGGTGTCGGCACAGCCGGCGAGGCCGTTGGCCAGGGCCATGATCTCGGACAGCCGCACTCCGGCATTATCGCGATTGGCGGCCGCTACAGAGATTGCCGGCGATTCGAATTAGAATCCGTCCGTGCCGGCGAATGCGGGGGCCGACCGCCGCGGAGGCGGAGAAGGTGGTTTTGCCCCAACCTTCAAAGAGGCAGTCGGTCGTTGGCGGCGCCGTCACCGTCATCCGCCGGCGAACGAGACCTGGTTTGCCGTGCACTACCGGGTCGGCTGGCTGGTCGAGCGGCTCTCATTGCTGGAGAGCATCCACCTGCTTCGACAGGGCCTGGACGTGCGCTCTCTCTCGGCCGAACGACCGGCCCGGCGCAAGAAGGGTGACGGGGGGACGGACGAGCAGCACCACGATGACGACGGCGGCCTGGACGTCGAAGATGAGCCCAGCCAGGCGGTGGCCTCCAACGAGACAAGCAGACCGAGCGGCGATAGCGGATAATCCGCCCATGCGGCGCTTTCGGCCGCGCTGGCTCGCTGCGCTCCTCGGGGGCATCGTCCTGCCGTTCGACCCCGTGCTCGGCATGGTGATGTTGATGGTCGGGCTGTGGCGGCCCAAGCGCAACCCTGCCCCCAGAGTGCTGCCGTGAAGGTCTACCTCGGCCGGGCCGTGAGCGGCGAACTGGGTCCGCGCAGCCTCGAGGCCATCCAGCTCGCCCACCGGGCGCTGAGGGAGTACGGAGCCGGCATCCTCGCCGAGCGGGTCGCAGATCCCGATTACCGGCCGGGCTTCGACCGGCCCGAGTTGATCGCCGAGATGATGCATCGCGAGCTGCTGGAGGCAGACGCCGGCTGCATGGAGATGACCGGGCGAAGCACCGGGGTCGGGTTCGAAGCCGGCTGGCTGCTCGGCCGCGGACGTCCGGTGCTGGCGCTCTACGATGCCGACCTGCCGCCAACCTCGGCCGTGGTTCGGTTTCCACCGTTCGACCACTGCGTCCCCTTCGGCTATCACGACCTGATGGAAGTCGGCGGCGCCGTCACGGATTTCTGTCGCACCATCGCCGCGCACGCCGCCTATCGCGCGCAGGGCTAATAACTCCCTTCGCCGGTACGTGAGCAGGCGATATTTTCCCCTCCCCCTCTGGCGGAGGGTAGGGTGGGGGCTGTCTACACTGCTGGCATGAGCTTTCGTGCCTGCGTTCTCACGGTGAGCACGAAGGGTGCGCGCGGTGAACGCGTCGATGAGAGTGGCGAAAAGATCACCGAGGCGCTGGCCCGCATCCCCGCGGACGTGGTCGGGCGCGCCATCGTCAGTGATGAGCTGCCCGACATCCAGCGCCAGATCCGCGAGTGGCTGCGGGTCACCGATCCCGACCTCATCGTTCTGACCGGGGGCACGGGCCTGGGTCCTCGCGACGTCACGCCCCAGGCGGTGGAGCCATTGCTCGACTACCCGGTCCCGGGCATCGCCGAAGCGATGCGCTCCGCAGGCTTGCGCAAGACGCCGCACGCCATGTTGTCGCGCTCGCTGGCCGGCGTCATCGGACGGACGCTGGTGCTGGCGCTGCCTGGCAGCCCTCGTGGGGTGGTCGACAGCCTCGAGGCCGTGATGGAAGCATTGCCGCACGGCCTGCGCACGCTGCGCGGCGAGGTCAGCGACGCTCCCGCCGCGCACCGCCCCAGCTGATGGGGCGCATCAAGGTTGGCATTTCCTCGTGGACGGAGCCAACGCTCATCAAGAGCGGTTGGTATCCCCCGGACGCGACGACGGCGGAGGAGCGGCTCCGCTACTACGCCTCGAAGTTCCCGGTGGTCGAGGTCGACAGCACCTTCTACGCGATCCCCAATGCGAAGACCGCGGAGCTCTGGGTCGCGCGCACGCCGAAGGACTTCATCTTCAACGCCAAGGCCTACGCGCTACTGACCCAGCATCCGACCCCGGTCGCGCGGCTGCCGAAAGACCTGCGCGAAAAAGTGTCCGAGTCGAAGACCAACCTGTACTTCAAAGACCTCGGACCTAGAGAGAAAGAAACCGTTTGGGATCGCTTTCGCGAGGGGCTACAACCGCTGCAGGATGCTGGCAAGCTCGGCGCGATCGTCTTCCAGTTCCCCAAATGGTTCCTTCCGTCGCCGTCGGCGTATCGGTTCATGGAAGACCTGCGGGAGTGGTTACCGGACTTTGGGATCGCGATCGAATTTCGCCAGGCGCTCTGGATGAAGGACTCGCGGCGGGAGCGCGTCGTGGAGTTCCTGAAGGACCACCACTACACCTACGTCGTGGTCGACGAGCCGCAGGGCTTCGCCTCCAGCGTGCCGCCGGTGGTCGCCACCACTGCGCCGCTCGAAATGGTGCGTTTTCATGGGCACAACGCGGAGAACTGGGAGAAGAAGGGAATTAGCACCGCGGAAAAGTTCCGCTACCTCTACCAGCCGAGCGAGCTGAAGGCCTGGCCGCCCAAGCTCCAGGAGATGGCGAAGAGCGCCACCGAGGTGCACGCGGTCTTCAACAACTGCTACTCGGATTACGCGGTCCGTAACGCGCAAGAGCTGGGCGACCTCCTCCGCTAGCCCGATCCCTCCCCCTCTGGGGAAGGGCAGGGTGGGGGCCTCTTCCCGCCGAAAGGTTCCTACGGCCGGCCAGTTGCATGGGGTAGCGCGGCGGCGCCACCATGCAGGCTTATCAATCGGCTCCGTGTCCGTACTGCGGCATAACCTGGAACCAGCCGGGCGCCCAGACCTGCGCCAATTGCCGCAACCAGCTGCCCCCGCCGCAGGCGAGCTACGCCCCGCCCGGCTACGCTCCCGGCCAGCAAGGCCAGCCGTACGGGCAGCCGAACTACCCACAGCCGGGCTACCCGCAGCAGCCGCAATATCCGGGCCAGCAGGGCGGCTATCCCGGGCAACCCGGCCAGCCGGGTCAGCCGGGCCAGCCGGGCCAGTACCCCTCATATGCCCCGCCGGGCTACGGACAGACCCCCGGGTATCCCCAGCAGCCCGGTTATGGCCAGCAGTACCCCGGCTACGGGCCTGCCCAGGGACCGGCGGCTGCCCCCGGCACGACCCTTCGCATCTTCGGCCAGACCTTCACTCTGCCGGTCGCGGTGCCACCGCAGCTGTTGCGCTACCAGCGTCCAGTCGTCACCGTCGCCGCCGCCGTGGTGGCGCTGCTGGTGCTCCTCTTCGGCGTCATGCCGGCCGTCGCCACCAGCCAAATTTCGGCCGCCGACAAGTCGCTCACAACGGCCGCCTCGCACCAGGCCAAGGTGGATGCCGTCTTCGCGCAGCTGATCGGCTCGTCGAATAGTTCGAGCGATCCAGCGGCGCTCAAGACGCAGTTCGCAAAGCTGGCCATCTCGTTTGACGACGGCCTGAGCCTGGTGCAATCCGACGAGGCCGCGCTCAACGGGCTCGACCAGAGCCTGTCGCTGATCAAATGGGGCGCACCCACCAAGAGTTCGCAAATCAGCAGCGAACGGCAGCGACTCGCCGCGGCGCACGTCGGGCTCAAGCAGGCCGACAAAGCGATGGCGGCCGCGGTCAACGAGGCCAAGGTGATCCAGCCATATCTCGATGCGCTGATCGACTACGCGAAGATGAGCGCGGCGCTGTCCAAGCACGACCTGGTGGGCGCTGGGGCGCCCTATCCCGATGCCCAGCAGAAAATCGAGCTGGCGATGTCGCTCTCCGGCGCGCCCGGGCTGGCGCCGCAAATCGCAAAACAGGTGAGCAGCTTCAACGATGTCCTGACCAATACCGAGAGCCTGATCCAGTCGATCCAGGCCAAGGACCCGGCGGGCATCAAGAAGTACACCGATGCCACCAACGCAGCCCTAAAGGCGATGTCGAGCCCCGATGAGACCCTGCCGGCGGACTACGAAACCAAGACCTTCGGTCCGATGCAGACGGCTTACGACGCGGCGATGAAGGCGATCAAGACCGGGCGCTAGTCCGGGCGTCGCAGGGAACCGCTTTTCCCCCCGCGCTTCGCCAGCAGCTCGATACCCCCGATCGTCATCCAGCGGTCGACGCTTTTCGCCATATCGACAATGGTGAGGGCCGCCACCGCTACCGCCGTGAGCGCCTCCATCTCGGCGCCCGTTCGAGCCTCGCAGCGGACCACCGACTCGATCCGGATGCCAGGTAGCGCCTTGTCGGGCCGGCACACGACATCGACCATGGTCAAGGCAAGCGGATGGCACATCGGGATCAGTTCGCTGGTTCGCTTCGCCGCCTGGATGCCGGCGATGCGCGCGGTGCCGATCACCTCGCCCTTCGGCAGGTCGCCACGCACGATCGCGTCGAGCGCCGCCGCGCTCATCGTCACCGAGCCACGCGCTCGAGCCTCGCGGCTCGTCACCGGTTTGGCCGAAATGTCCACCATGCGGGCTTCGCCGCTGGGTCCGACGTGGGTAAGCCTGGCAGCCCTGGGCTTCGCGGCTTTCACCCGTCGTCCTCTCCGCGAAGCGCATCGAGGTCATCACGCCTGACGTCTTTCTGATGTGATGGCGCGGCCGTGCCGCGGCTGATGACGTGATCGCCGAAACGCCCGCGCAACTCGTCGAGCTGCGCGTCGAGCTGAGCCAGCCGTGGCGACCGGCTCTCCAGCAGGCTCAACTGTGTCGCGCTGACTTCGAGGTTGCTGACGCCGGCGCCGATCAGCCGGACAGGGCGGCCGGGCGCGACCTGGGTCTCGAGCAAATGACGCAACGCCTCGGCCAGCTGGTCGTCCCGGTCGGTCGGGTAGGGGAGGGTTGCCTGCCGCGACTGGGTGTCGAAGGGCTGGTAGCGAATCTTGAGCACCACCGTGCGCGCCGACAATCGATGCGTGCGCAGACTCTGGCCAACGTCCTGCAGGAGACCGAGCGCGGTCTCTCGCACCTTGCCGGCGTCGCTCACGTCGCGGTCGAAGGTGATCTCGCGCGAGATGCTCTTCGGATCGCCCGGGGGCATGACCGGACTCGCATCGATGCCCCGGGCGTGGCCACCCAGGGCGCGTCCGTATTGGCCGAACAGCTCGCCGAGCAGGGGGTCTGACAGGGCCGCCAGGTCGCCGATGGTACGAACCCCGACCCGTTCCAGCTTGATGGCCGTGGCCGGACCGCAGCCGGGCAGCCTGGAAAGGGGGAGTGGGGCGAGAAAGGACGCCTCGTCGCCCGGCCGTACCACCACCAGCCCCCGCGGCTTGCGCAACTCGGAGGCAACCTTGGCGACCAGCTTGCAGCTCGCGACGCCAATGCTGAGTTCGAGCCCACAGCGCGTCTTGACCTCCTCGCGGAGGCGGGTGGCGACCGCGGCGGGCGGCCCCATCAGCGCCTCCTGCCCGGTGAGGTCCAAATAGGCCTCGTCGAGCGCGATTGGCTCGATGATCGGGGAGTAATGGTCGAGGGTGGCAAAAACCGACCTGGAGGCTTCGCGGTAGGCGCGGAAGTCGCAGGGAACGAAGATCCCATTCGGGCAGAGGCGCCGAGCCCGGCTGAGGGGCATTGCTGAGCGCACCCCGAAGGGGCGGGCTTCGTAGGAGGCCGCGGCCACCACGCCCCGCTCGCCCGGCGTCCCAGCCCCGCCCACGATGACCGGCTTGCCGCGCAGCTCCGGGCGGCGCAGCTGCTCGACCGAGGCGTAAAACGCGTCGAGGTCGACATGCATGACCACCCGCTGCACGCGACTATCTTGCCAGCATGTAACAGCTCGGTGACAAGCGGGTATATGCCGTGTCACGGCGCGATTGCGTTGCTATGATCCGCGAGCTGGCTAGGCCCGCCGGCGTATCTGATTCCCGTCCCCCTCTTCTGATCCATCGCCAACCCCTCCTTCCGGCGGGCCGCGCTTTTCCCTGCAAGGATGGATCGGACGTATCGTTGCGGGTTCGATGGCCCGGCTCATCACGATCGGAGTCGCCATCGTTTCCTGTCTCCTGGTGTGGAAGAGTGGCGCCATCAACTCCGTGCTCCCGGCACAGCAGTCGGCCCCTCCGCCCCTCGATGCCGGTCCCGTCATCGCCAAGAGCGGCGACGCGATGCAGAGCCTGAAGAGCGTTCACCTCACGCTGGCCGGCAACCTTGTCCTCAACGGCCTCGCGGGCGTCAAGATCACCGGCTCGGGTGACCTGATCTATCCACACAAAGAGAATCTCAGCCTCCAGATGGAGGTCCCGTCCAGCAGTGGCTACGTGATCGTCGCCGTCAATGAGCGGATCGAGAACGGCCACGAATACCTCCAGATCCCCTCGCAGGGCCCGGCCTGGAAGGACGTCACCGGTAACTCGAAAGCCCAGATCGCACCCGGCATGGACCCGATCGCGAACCTGGAGTTCGCCCACGCCTTCCGAGCTTCCGATGACCTGGGCGACATCACGATGGACAACATCGACGTCCATCACTTCTCTCTGACGGTCGACCCCGGCAAGTACGTGGAGCAACTCAAAGCGGATCCGTCGAGCGGCGTGACGCCAGCCGACGAAGCCGCGCTCACCAACGCCGGTATCCAGGTCGAAGTATGGGTCTCCGCCAGCGACCGCTACATGCACCAGATGAAGATCGACATGAGCACGACGCAATTCACCTGGTCCCTCACCTACCACTTCTCGAGCTTTGTGGCGGGCGGCGGCACGACCTCGGCTTAGACCGAGACCTTCTCCCGGGCCCGTTCGGGTTCTTTCGAATGCGGCGTCGGTGGGTTCTTGGTGTATTCGCGTAGGTCGTCCTCGGTCAGGTGGCCGGCCGCGATCAGGAGCTCGACATAGGTGACGCCGAGGTGCGGGGCTGCCCGGCGAAGCACCCAGGGCGGCGGGTTTTCCTTGTTCTTGTTGACGGCCTGGTAGAAGTAGATCTGGTTCAGGTCGCAGCGAACCGCGAGCCGGTGCAGAGAAATGTTCTGCTCACGACACTTGCGCTTCAGATACTCGCGGAAGTCCACCGCCCCACCTACCTCCAGAACCCATCCGCGACGCTACTCGCGAGACGTCACCTCATTATAGGTATCCGCCCGCCGCGGCCCGGTCGCCAGACGGCTGAGAACGGTGGGCAACTCACCGAGCCGCTCGATGACAAAATCCGCGACCCCCGGGTCGTCTTCCTGCCTCCATTCCCGGGTCAGGACCGCCCGCATGCCCAACGACTTCGGTCCCAGCACGTCCTCTCGTACCCGGTCGCCGACGAACACCGTATTCGATGGCTTGACGCCGACTTTGGCGAGCGCGTCCTGGTAAATCGCGGGGTGCGGCTTGCGCACACCGACCTCAGAGGAGAACGTGACCCCGCTGAAATACTTGGCCAGGCCGAGCGCGGCCAGCTGCGCATTCATCAGGCGGGGCAAGTAGGCCGCGTTGGAGACGATGCCGAGCCGCAGGCCCCGACGCCGGAGCTCCTCCAGCGTAGAAACCACGTCGGGGCCGAGGTGCACGCTGTTGAGCCAGCCCTCCTGCTCGAGCTCCATCACTCGCTCGATCAGCGCCGGTTCCAGCTCCAGCCCGATGTCACGCAAGGCGGCGTCGTAGATGGCGGCGATCTCGACTTCCTCCTCCCGGCCGGCGGCATAGTCGCGCTGAATCTCCGCGTCGACACGTTGCGAGACCTTCTCGATCATGACCTGCGCGGCCGGCACCTGACGCTCCAGGGTGTCTGCGAGCAGCCGGTTCACGTTTTCGTAGGAGCCGAGCAGGGCGGAGTGCGGCCGCTCGTCGAAATAGATCAGCGTGTGACCGTAGTCCAGCAGGACCGCCTCGATCGGTGCGTTCATCTCAGCGACCGCAGCGTGTTCAGGTTCTCGAGTCCTTCGAGCATCTCCTCGCCCGGCGTCTCGAGCACGAACGCGCAGTGCGCCAGGGGATCGAAGTGGAGCAATGCCTTGAAGCCTTCGAGCCCCACATTGCCCTGGCCGATGTTGACATGCCGGTCCGCCTTCCCGCCCAGGGTCACGGTCGTATCGTTGCAATGGCAGGCCCGGATCCGCTCGGCGGGAATGATGGTGGTGAGCTGCTCCAGCGTCCTGGTCATGCCCTCCGCGCCACCCACGTCGTAGCCCGACGCGTAGGCGTGGGCGGTATCGAGGCAGACGCCCAGCCGCTGCGCGTGTTGCGCCAACCGGGAAAGGATCTGCGCGAGGTCATCGAACTTCGCGCCCACGTAAGCGCCGCCCCCGGCCGAGGTTTCGAGCAAACAGGTGGCCGAGCCAGAGGCCGTGCTCAGCACCTGGTCCAGCTGGGAAACCACGCGATCGATACCGGCCTGGGCGCCGTCACCCATATGGCTGCCGACGTGCGTCACGACGTATTGCAAGCCATACGCCTCGGCGCGCTCCAATTCCGCCTTCAGCGCCTCCCGTGATTTCTTTTGAAAATTCGGGTTGGGCGAGGCCAGGTTGATCAGGTACATGGCGTGTGACAGCGCCGGGCGAACGTCGAGCTTCGCCAGCGACTCACTGAATAACGCCGTGGCCTTCGGATCGACTGACGCCGAGCGCCAGGCGCTCGGGTTGCCAGTGAAGATCTGCACGGTCTGCAGCTGCAACGCTTTGATCATCTCCACGGCCTTGTCGAGGCCACGGCCGGTTCGCATGTGCATGCCGATTCGCCGATCCTGGGCCACCGATCCCATTGTATGAAGGGACTGTCAGTAGACTGACGTGCGATGTACCGACTCGCCAGCTTTTCTGTGGGGCCGTACGACAACAACGTCTATGTGTTGAGCGATCCGAAAAGCAAGGAGGCGCTCCTAATCGACGCAGCCAACGACGCGCCGCGCATCATCAAGGAGCTCCAGGGCTTGCGGGTGAGTCATATCCTGACGACGCATGGCCACGCCGACCACGTGCAGGCCCTGCAGCCGGTGCGCGAGCAGACCCATGCGCAATTCACGTGCCACGAGGCGGACGAGTCGATGATGCCGATCAAGGCCGACCACCGCGTTCAAGACGGTGAGCGCTTTCGGTTCGGCGAGTACGAACTCGTCGCGATGCACACGCCGGGCCACACGCCGGGCAGCGTCTGCTTCCTTGGCGGTGAGCACCTGTTTTCGGGTGACACCCTCTTTCCCGGCGGGCCGGGAAACACCGCCAATCCCTACGCGAGCTTTCCGACCATTATCGAGAGCATCCGCGGCCGGCTGTTCACCCTCTCGGACGAGACCCAGGTACTTCCGGGACACGGCAAGCCCACCACCATCGGCCGGGAGCGGCCTCACCTGGACGAGTGGATTCAGCGCGGCTGGTAGCGGCCCAACCGGCGCGCCCGGCCGGCGATTTCATCCCTCGCGACCCTCGATCGATCGCGCGCGTCCGCAGCGTTCGTGCGCGTGAGAATCGAGTCGACGTGACCGCCGAGGACGACCGTGGCAGCGTCGTCCCAATCGAGATCCGGCCGGTAGCGCCGAACATCGTGCGTCTCCATTTTGGCACCGGGGCCAGCAGGCCATCTCGGCTGCTGGTCGACGATGCGCCGGCGGCCGCGGATTCGAAGATGGTTCAAAACGACCGGGGTTGGTCGATCTCCACCTCGGCGCTGACCCTCGAGGTCGATCACACCCCTTTCCGGCTACGTCTCAAGGACGCCACGGGCACGGTGCACTTTGCGGACGAGCCAAACGATCGCGACATCCGCGGCGGCTTCCATCACTTTCCGACCGGTCATACCCGTGGGTTGCGGTGGCTGACGGCCGGGCTCCAACCCGACGAGGCGCTCTTCGGTCTGGGCGAGCATTTTGGGGCGCTCAATCGCCGCGGTCAGGCGTTCGCCTCGTGGACGGTCGATGCGTTTGGCGTCCGGAGTGACCGCGCCTATAAAAACGTCCCGCTTCTGATCAGCTCCAAGGGCTACGGCGTCTTCTTCGATATGACCGCGCCGCTCTACTACGACCTCGGCCAGGCGTCGGTGGCGGCGTGGCAGGCCACGGCCCGCGCCGATCACCTACGCGCATACGTGATCGTTGGCGACGGGATCGCACCCATCATGCAGGCCTACCATCGGCTGACCGGCGCGCCGGCGGTGCCTCCCGATTGGTCCTTCGGGTTCTGGATCAGCCGCTGGGGCTATCGCAACCGCGACGAGGTGATGACGGTCGCCCGGCGGATGCGAGCGGAAAACGTTCCCTGCGATGTCATCCACGTCGACCCTTACTGGATGCGCTACCACGAAGGCCACCACGGCGACCTCGAGTGGGACGAATCGGCCTTTCCCGATCCGAAGGGGATGATCGCGGAGCTCAAAGCGCTCGGCTTCAGGTTGTCGCTTTGGGAGAGCCCTTATGTCCCGCTCGACTCGGAGATGTGTGCCGAGGGCGAACGCAAAGGGTTCCTGCTAAAGACGAAGGATGGCAGTGGCCCCGCCGTCGTTCATGGCTTTGCCAAACCCAGCGCGGCCGTCGACTTCACCAACCCCGGTGCTGTCGAGTGGTTCAAGGCCAAGAACCGAAAGCTGCTGGAGATGGGCGTCGCCGTGATCAAGACCGACTTTGCCGAGGACATGCCCGACGATGCCGTCCCCCACGACGGCACGCCCGCCGAGCAGCTGCACAATCTGTATCCGCTGCTCTACCAGCGTGCGGTCTTCGAAGTTACGCAGGACGTCCATGGCTACGGCCTCATCTGGGGACGTTCCGGCTATGCCGGGTCGCAGCGATACCCGGTGCACTGGGGAGGCGATCCAGGCTGCACCTTTGACGATATGGCGGCCAGCTTGCGGGGCGCGCTGAGCTGGATCCTGTCGGGTGCGGCCTTCGCCAGCTTCGACATGGGTGGCTTCTTTGGGATCCCGACGGCGACCGACCCTCCAAGCCCAGAACTGTACGTGCGCTGGTCACAGATGGGTCTGCTGTTCTCGCACGCCCGGGCCCACGGGCACACCGCGCCCCGCGAGCCCTGGGCCTACGGCGAGCCCGCGCTGTCGATCTTCCGCCGCTACGCCCAGCTCCGCTACCGCCTACTTCCTTACTTATATGCAGCGGCGCAGCGCGCGCCACAAGGCATGCCGCTGGCGCGGCCGCTGGTCTACGACCATCCGTCCGATCCCACGACCTGGCACATCGACGACGAATATCTCCTGGGCCCGGATCTGCTGGTGGCCCCGATGTTCGTGCCTCGCGGCCGGCGCAATATTTATTTGCCGGCCGGCCGGTGGTACGACTTCTGGACCGATCAGCGATTCGATGGGGCGCGCTGGATTACGTACGACGCTGAGCTTGAAACGCTGCCGCTTTTCGTGCGCGCTGGCGCCGTCATCTCGATGGGCCCGGAGCTCCAGTACGCGAACGAGCGACCCTGGGACCCGCTGAGCTTCGAGGTGTACCCGGGCAACCCGGGCGTGACCGAGATGGAGCTGACGGACGACCGTCGCCGGCTGCGCTTCCAGCTAACCGTCCAAGGTGGGCGAGTGCAACTGGATGGTCGTCCGCTCGATTATGAAGCCGTCATTCAGGTGCACCGACCAGATGGTCCGCCGGTCTTTGGAGTTCTCGGCCGACCGGTCATCCTCCCCTAGCTTTTGGCCACAACAAGGCAACGACGACGCGGGCTAGCCGCCTTTTAACCGAACGAATACTTCGGACGCTTGCACGATCTTTTCTGTTCGGCTGTTGGGGATATGCATGCGCACGCCAGGATGTTGGGCCGTCCCAAAGTCCCAGCCGTCGAGATAGCGCGTGCGGATCTCTGAGACAGTCTTGACCGCCGCCGTGCTGGAGCCGTTCGTCATCCAGACGGTCGGCTCGCGTCCGGTCGCGTAGCCGAGCCCGATCTCCGTGCCGCTGTCACGGAAGAACCGCAGACCGGCCAACGATGCATCCGGGGGAACGAGGTCGTTGGAGCTCTCGGCCACCTGTTGCAGGGTCGGCATCTGACCCTGGGCTACGGTCGTTCGGACCTGCATCCGGGCCTTCAGGTGTTGCGAGCGCTCGCGCTTTTTCTGCTCGCTGACCACCTGCTGGATCTGAGCCCGGAACCGGCCGAGCGCTTCCTCCAGCGGCGTCATCTCGGCCATGATTTCGCGCACTCGGCGTGCCAGCTCGTCATCCGACGCTTGCTCGAGGTTCTTGGGCTCTGCCATCGCCATACAATTATTGGCCAGCGTGTCAGTAGCCCAGGCGCCGATCAGCCAGCTGAAGGATGAAATCAGCACCCGGATCGACGCGATCCGGCCGGAGCTCGAACGGATCGGGCGTGATATCCACGCCAATCCGGAGATCGCCTACGAGGAGCACAAGGCGGTGGCGTGGCTGGCAGAGCTGCTCAAGAAACATGGCTTCAGCCTCGAGCTCGGCGTCGCCAACACCCCGACGGCCTTCGTCGCCAGCCGGCGAAACGGGACCGGCCCGACGATTGCGTTCCTCTCCGAGTACGATGCCCTCCGCGGCCTGGGCCACGGCTGCGGCCACAACCTGATCGCCACCGCTTCCGCCGGCGCCGGGATCGCGCTGGCCGACGCGCTCGACCGCGTGCCGGGACGGGTGCTCGTCATCGGCACCCCGGCGGAAGAAGGCGGCGGCGGAAAGATCCGCCTGATCCGGGCTGGCATCTTCCAGGAAGTCGACGCGGCCATGATGTTCCATCCCGACACGCGCACCCAAGTGCTCCACTGGGCCCTGGCGGTCACCCACATGCACTTCGAGTTCATCGGCCGCGCGGCACATGCGTCGGGCGACCCCGAGAAGGGAATCAACGCGCTCGATGCCTTCGTCCTCGCCTACAACGGGATTAGCCTGCTGCGCCAGCAGATAAAGGAAGGGGCGAGGCTGCACGGCTTTCTCAAGGAGGGTGGCACGGCGCCCAACATCATTCCCGAGCGGACCAGTGGCGAATTCCTGGTTCGCGCGCGCGACGAGGCCTACATGCAGGAGCTGGTGCAGAAGGTCAAGAACATTTTCCAGGCCGCCGCTTTGGCGACGGGCTGCGAGGTGCGCCTTACCTTCGATGAGGAGCCGTACGCCGACCTTCGCAACAATGGCGTGCTGGCCAGGCTCTTCGAGGAGAACCTTCGCCGGCTCGGGGTCGACCCGGTCGAAGGCGTGCCCTGGGAAGGGGCTGGGTCAACGGATATGGGCAATGTCAGCCATGTTGTCCCGGCGCTTCACCCAACGATTGGCATTGCGCCGGCCGAGGTGCCGGGTCACTCGCAAGCGTTTCTGGAAGCCTCGGGGTCGCTGCGCGGCTACCAGGCGATGGTGGACGCGGCCAAAGCGCTGGCGATGACCGGGGCGGATCTCCTTGCCGACCAGGCGCTGGTCGAGCAGGCCAAGGTCGAGTTCCGCCGGGGGTGAGCTCATGATCAACGAGCGATATCGCGAGGATCGCGAGCACCAGCGCCTGGGTAGCCTGACTGTCTATTGCGGCCCGACGCACTCGGGCAAGACCAAGAAGCTGGAGGCGGAGGCCGAGCGCGCGCAACGCCAGGGTCGCCGGATGCAGCGACTCGCTGCTCCATCAGACGCCAACCAGTTGATGGATCAGCTCGACCCGGCCACCGAGTTGGTCACGGTCGACGACGCGCAGCTCTACGACGACCGCCTGGTGGACGTACTGAATGACCTGGCCACCATCCACCGGGTCGATGTCGTGGTCGCCGGCTGGGAGCTGGATTACACCGGGCGGCCCGCTGGGCCGATGCCCGAGTTGATGTGCGCCGCCGATGTCGCGCTCAAGCTCGACGACGGCGTCTGCGCCCAGCCGGGCTGCCGCAACCTGGCCAGCCGGACCCAGCGCTTCTTTGCCGTTAATGGCACACCGGAGCGCTTTCTCCCCGTCTGCCGGCGCCACCACACCGCGGAGCCGCGGGCGCAGGCGTTCCAGGAAATCTGGTTCGACGAGCCTTCGGGTAGCCTGGACCTGATCAGCGGTTGCATGTTCAGTGGGAAGACGCAGGAGCTGATCCGCCGGCTCGACCAGGCGCGCTACGCCGGATCCACCATCCAGGCGTTCAAGCCCGCGCTCGACGACCGGTATGCGATCGCGGCCGTCGCCTCGCATCGCGAGATCCGCTTCCCGGCGATTGCCGTACCCGACGTGGGTGCACTCGCGGAGCAGGTGCGGGATGACACCCGGGTCATCGGCATCGACGAGGCGCAGTTCTTCGGGCACGAGATCGTGGCGCTGGCGGAGGAGCTGGCCAATCGCGGCCGGCACGTAATCGTTGCCGGGCTCGACCTCGATTTTCTCGCGCGCCCATTCGGACCGATGCCGCTGCTTGCCGCCGACGCCGACCGGCTCACCAAACTGCAGGCCTCGTGCCAGTACCCCGGCTGCGGATCGCATCAGGCGAGCCGCACGCAACGGCTGCTGGACGGCGTCCCGGCGCCGGCGGATGGGCCCCTCGTGGTGATCGGCGGCGCCGCAACTTACCAGGCGCGCTGCCGGCATCATCACCGCTTGGGGGCGCCGCTACGACCGGAGCCGGAGCCGGTCAGGGTCGCGGAGGAGTCAGCCGACCTCTAACCCGCGCAGGTGCTGGTTGCCGAAGAGGATGCCGAGCGCCGCGATCGCGATTACGCCCCCGACCGCGATGGTCATCGCGGCCAGCCAGGTGGTGACGAGCGGGAATCGCGTCACGGCGGCCAGCGCGATCGAAATCACCAGCAGCAGAGCGCTGACGCCGCTGATGATGGAGAACAGCCCCATGCCGACGAAAACCCCGACCGGGTGCATCATCCGCCGAGCATCGGTCCAGTCGAAGCGAGCAAACACGGCGCCGATCCCGACCATCAGGGTGGTCACCGCCGCTGCCTCGGCGACCGCCAGCAGCACCGCAGTAACCGCCCACAGCCAGCCCGGCCGGATGATGATTTCCGCGGCGAGGGCGGCCAACGCCACCAGCGAGGCGGTCGGCAGAGCCGTCGACCAGCACTTCGCCTGCAAGAAGCGCAGGGTGCTGTTGGGCGAGGCCGCGTAGACCCAGATACTTTTGCCCTCCAGGCTGACCGCCGACAGGCCGAGGGAAATGCTCAACGAGAACAGGAGGATCCACGCCGGGATCAGGCCGATCATGGCGGCAGGCGGTCCCTCGCCCAGGCCGCGCACCGCGCCCAGTACGCGAGGGAAACGCAGCCCGAAGATGATGAAGATGAACACGACCGGCATGACGAAGCGAACGAGCTGGGCCAGGTCGCGGGTGCGCATCCGCCAGTCCTTGATCACGACCGCGGCCAGAACCGGGCTCAGCAGTGGCAGCGCGCCCTTCGACCGGCGGACACGCGGGGTCGCATGGCGGCGCCGAGGTGGGACCCCCTGGATCCACCCCGCCATGTAGAGGCGGCCGTTCAGCACGCTGCCGGCGGCGAAAATCGCGGCGGAGGCCGCCAGCAGCAGCAATATCCATTGGCCGGCGGTCACCCAGTCGCCGCCGAGCACGGCCGCCGCGCTGCGCCCGGCCCAGCCCGATGGGAGCCAGGACGAGCTCGCCACCGGGATGTCCGGCAACGACGGCGTCACCCCGGGGTGGCGGGCGAACCCCGGATCTCGTAAGGCGGGATTGAGCAGAAAGTTGGCCAGGTTGATGCCGATGGCGAGCGCGACGCCAAACAGGGTGAGGACTTCGCGGCCCCGTCCAACCGGGATGATGCGAACCAGCAGCAGGCTCATCAGCGAGATGATCACGACCACGAACACCGGGTAGAGCAGGAAAAGCATCGCAAAGGCGAGCGGAATCAGCGGGTTGGCATTGACGATGGCGAGCAGGACGAGAGCCGGTGCGGTGAACAGCAGGCTCAGCAGGAAGAGGCGGAGCACCTGCACCACCATCCGGCTGGCGAGCACGCTTTCCACCGAGCGCGGTGCCGCAAGCAGCAGGTCGAGGTCGGGATTGAGCAGCAGCGCGTTGAGGCTGAACACCAGGCTGCTGAAGACCAGGACGCCGGTGTAGGCGAGGAACGCCAGGCTCAGCAGATGGATGGCGTCGACGCGTACCGGCACGCGCTGCGTGGCCTGCACGCCGAGCCAGGTGATGAATCCCTCCCACGACCAGGCGAGCAGGATCACGGCGGCGCCCGCGATCGTGCCCGCGATCCGTCCGGACTGGCGGCTGCGGATCGTTTGGTTGATGAACATCTGCAACTGGACGCGCCAGAGGAGCAGGCCAAGCGCCAGCCCTTCGAGCGCACCCGCGCCGGGTCTAGCTTTCGAGGCCACGCAACACCGCGCTGACGTCGTCCTCGCGGCTGCCGGTCAGTTCGAGGAAGATCTGCTCCAGCGACTGCCCGTCCTGTCCCACCATGTGCCGGAGGTCTTGGAGGGTTCCCATCGCCACCAGCCGGCCGTGATTGATGATGGCCAGCCGAGTGCACATTCGCTCGGCGATTTCCAGGATGTGGGTGGAAAAGAAAACGGTCTTCCCTTCGCGGCAGAAGTCCTGCAGGATGTCTTTCATCTGCCGGGCGCTCTGCGGATCGAGGCCGACGGTTGGCTCATCGAGGAACAGGACCTGCGGGTCGTGTAGGAGCGCCGCCGCCAGCGAGACCTTTTGTCGCATGCCGCGCGAATAGCCCGATAGGAAGTCATCGCCCCGCTCCTGGAGATCGAACAACTTCAGCAGCGCCGCGACCCGGCGATCGCGAAGCCGCCGCTCGACGTGGTAGAGATCGCCGGAGAATTCGAGGAACTCGCGGGCGCTCAGCTTGTCGTAGAGGGTGGCGGCGTCTGGCACGTAGCCGATCATCGCCTTGGCCTTCTCCGGCTCGGCCGCGATGTCGATCCCGGCCACCCGGGCGTTCCCGCTGGTCGGACGCAGCAGGCCGACGAGCATCTTGATGGTGGTGGTCTTGCCAGCGCCGTTGGGGCCAAGGAAGCCGAACAGCTCCCCGGCGCCCACCTCCAGGTCGAGGTCCTCCACCGCCGTGAGGCTGCCGTAGCGCTTGGTCAGGAGGCGGGTGGACAGCACCCTGCCCAGTGTACTGATGGACCGCCAAAACCGGGCCTAGAATGAGCCGCTTGGCGGCGGTGGCACGCGAATACGACCTGAATTCAGGCCGTGGCGCACCCTCGGCGACAGGTTTTCCGCTGTTACAGCGTTGTTGCTTTGAAGGTCGAGCCATGCCTTCAAAGGCCGGACAGCATTGATGGAGGTAGAACCGCAGGAAGGGGAGCTTGGCGCCCTGGTCAGCAGCCCGGAGTTCGCCCGGATGGTGGACCGCTTTGCGGCCTCGACCGGGCTCAAGCTGCAAGTCTTCGACCTCGACGCACATCCGCTGACGGCGGTTGAGGACTACCCACGCTACTGCCGCCTTCTGCAAGAACGCAAGGCCTGCCCCCTCTACAACGATCCCGATTTCCTCAAGCGCGGCGAGGAAACGATCGGGGTCTGCAAGTCCGGCGTCGGACATTTCATCGCGCCGGTGCGCAATGAAAAGGATGCGCAGATCGGGGCGGTCGTCGGTCCGGCCGTAAGATCCGGTCCCAACTCGGTCGAAGAATTCGCCGAGCTCGCCTTTCGCCTCAAGATCTTTCCCGACGACTTGATCCAGGCGGCCGACGCCGTCCAGGAACACGACGCCGAGAACCTCCTCGGCGCCGGCGAGCTGGTTTCGGTCGGGCTGAACCTGCTGGCTGAAATGCAGGCGAAGGAGCGCGTCGGTCATGCGCTGCGGCGGCTGCAGGCCGAGATCGCCGAGTCGAATGCGCAAATGCTGACCCAGCATGTCGTCGACGCGGTGCTCTACCTCACGCGCGCCGACTACGCGCTTACGCTCATGATCGACGACAGCGGTTCCGACCTGGCATCGGCGTACGATCAGAGCTCGCCCGATCAGTTGGTGGAGGCCAAGCGCCGGCTGGTGGAAGGCATCGCGGAATGGGTCAAGCATGCCGACCGCACCGTGACCGTGCCTGACATTTCCAAGAGCGCCTGGTCACGCTACCTCACCGACGACACCGTCAAAGCCGGAAGCGTCGTCGGCGTCCCGATCCCGGATCAGAAGGCGGGCACGACCTTTGGCGCGATCGTGGTCGGCTTTGACCGTGCGCGCGACGACCTCGAGGAACCGCTGGCGGCGATGGAGAGCTTCGTCGCCGAAGGTCTATACGCGCTGGTCATGGGCCGCAAGCTGATGCAAGCGGAGCAGGTCGCGCTCCTCGACCTCCAGTCAGGCGCCTACAGTAGCCGGTACCTGGACGACCTGCTCGATAAAGAGATCAGCCGGGCGTCGCGATACAACAACGACCTGGCCGTCGTGACCTTCGAGATCGAGGCCTTCGAGGTGCTCCGCGGCAAATACGGCGAGGCCGGTCTGGGTCGCATCCTGCGTGAATTCGTCGCGGTCATCCGGGCCAAGACGCGGCGCGTCAACACGCTGGCGCGCATTCGCGACGGCCAATTCTGCCTGGTGATCCCCGAAGCCGACCGGGCGGTCGCCGTGCGGCAGTCCGACCGCCTGCGACCCGCACTCGAGGAGCATCCCTACGCGGCGACACCGAATGGCGACATCGTCCGGATCGCCGTCGATACCGGGGTCGCGGCCAGCGAGCACGGCAAAGACGACCGGGCCGCGCTGCTCGCCCAGGCGATGCAGAGCCTGGCGCAGGCTCGAACCGAACGGCGAACCCGCAGCTTCAACCCCTAACTCTCGGCTATTCCCCTCCCCCTTTGGGGGAGGGCAGGGTGGGGGCTTCTTGCGATAGTAAGAGCATGAAGGTCCTGATCGCGGGCGGATCGGGCTTCATCGGCCGCCACCTGGTGGCGAGCCTGGTAAAAGACGGCCATGACGTCGTCGTCCTCACGCGTGGCCAGCCTCGCGCTTTCCCTCGCCCGCTTGCGGGGGAGGGTCAGGGTGGCGGCCCGCGCTTCGTGACCTGGGATGCGAAGACGCCCGATGGCGCTTGGTCCAGCGAGCTCAGCAGTTCCGATGCGATCGTCAACCTCGCTGGCGCCAGCATCGGCAGGTGGCCGTGGACGCGACAAAGGATGGCAGAGCTCCTCTCCAGCCGTTTGTCCGCCACCGAAGCGCTGGTGCAGGCGCTGGAGCGGACGCCCGTCGAACGTCGGCCGGCAGTGCTCGTAAGCGCCTCGGGCATCGACTACTACGGGAACCGCGGCGACGAGGTGATCACGGAGGACAGTCGCGCCGGCGATTCGTTCCTGGCCACGCTCAGCCAGCAATGGGAAACGCAGGCACAACAGGCCGAACCGCTTGGCGTGCGCGTCGTCCGGATCCGCACCGCCATGGTCTTCGGCCGGGAGGCGTTCGCTTTTCGACTGCTGACGCTGCCATTTCGATTCTTCGTCGGCGGTCCGTTAGGCAGCGGTCGCCAGTGGTTCACGTGGATTCACATCGACGACATCGTGGGGCTCTATCGGCTGGGGCTCGAGAATCAACAGGTAAGCGGGGCGGTGAACGCGGTGGCGCCCGATATCCGGCGCGAAGGGGAGATCGCGAAGGAAATCGGTCGTGTGCTCCATCGTCCCGCGCTGATTCCAGCCCCGTCGTTTGTGCTCAGGCTCGTGCTCGGCAAAGAGGCACAGCTCCTCTTGCATGGCCGCCACGCGGAGCCGGCAAAGGCAAAGAAGGCGGGTTATCACTTCCAGTACGGCGGGCTCCCACAAGCCCTGGAGGAGATTCTCCGAACGCGCTGAATTCTCCTCGATACTGGTCTTGACAAATACACGGAATTGTGTAAGGATGGGCAGCGTTGCCGCCCGACGACCCTCTCGAGGAGTCCTCCATGCGCCCATCCTGGAAGCTTGCCCTCATCGGTGGCGAGGTCACGGTGCTCGCCGCGTTCACCGGCCTTGGCGTCCATCTGGCGATCCAACCGCATCGCAGCGCCTTTCGTCCCCCGCCGCTCGTGCTGCCGAGCCTGGCACCGCCCGACATCCCCACGGTGGTGACGCCGCTGCGGCCGCCGGCGGCTACGGCGCCACTACCCGCTAAGCCGGGGCTCGGGCCCGAGCTCTTTCAAAAATTCGGCCGGGAAGACCGGAACCTGTTGGTCGAGCAATGGGGCATCCTGCAACGACTCACCACCGCCATCGAGGCCTATGTCGAGGCGCGCGTCCACGAGCAGATGGGAACGAAGCGCTGATGGACCAGCTGAAGCATCTCATCGAAGTCTGGACCGGGTATGCGCAGGGACTGACCGGCAGCATCGGCGCCCTGGCCTTCGTTTGCGCGTTCATCTGGAAGATGATCGCGATCGAGCCGCGCAGCGTGATGGAGGCCAAGCGCTGGATCGGCCGGATCGTTTTCGGGACGATCGGCGTCGAGATGGCAGGTCTCCTGGTGCGTGTGTTAGTGGATTCGGTCAATCACTAGCCGGGTTGAAGGCTGCGCTCCTCATGGTGAGTGGTGTTAGAGATCTTTTCCGGTCTACTCACCGGCTTCTTCAACAACCTGATCAACGACGTTCGCGACTCGATCAGCAGCGGGGTCGAGACCTATCTGCTCAGTACCCACGACCTTTCCAGCCTGACGCCGCGACCGCTGACCGAGGAACCCGCGCTGCAGGCGATGTTCCACCTGACGCTTGCCATGGCCGACCTCTTACTGGTGCTGATCTTTACCTGGTCCTTTCTGCGCAGCCAGTGGGAGCGGAGTTTCCGCGCCCATTACACCCTGAAGGTCATCCTGCCGCGGGCGATGGCGGCACTGGCCATGGGCCACTTCGCGCTCCTCTTCGGCCAGATGGCGATCGACCTGAACAATGCGATGGTCCACGCCATCTGGACGCAGCCGCTGCCGGGTGGTGCCCCGCGGCTGCCCTGGACTTTCCCGTTGAACAACGGGTTTGGTCTGCCGCTTTTCGAGATCGCGATCCGGCTGGCCATCGTCGTGATGCTGGTCATCGTCGCCTTCACCTATGTGGTGCGCTTCGCCCTGCTCGCCGTGCTGCTGGCGCTGGCGCCACTGGCGTCGATCTGCATGATCCTGCCCGAGACCAAGCGCTACGCACAGTCGTGGCTGCGCCTGTTTCTGCTGACGGTGTTCATGCAGTTTGGACAGGTGCTGGTGCTGCGCTTCGCCAGCCTTTTCGCCGATCAGGCTGGTGGGCGCCCGCTTGAGGCGCTCTATGGGGTCGCCGTGCTCTATCTCATGATCAAAGTCCCGGGGTTGATGAACGCCTCCTCGCACCTCGAGACGAAGGCGCAGCACATGGCCGAGGGGCTGGCCAAGAAGGCCGTCAAAGGCGCGATGGGCACCGCCACCCGGACGTCCAGCGGATAGCGATGCTGACCACAACCCGCGTCGCCCTCTTCGCCTGGTCCTGGCGCCGGCCTCTGCTCGCGATCAGTGCCGCCCTCATCGGGGTGCCGCTGCTGCTGGCCGGCGTGGTGGTGCAGGCGCAGCAGGGGCGCGTCGGTCCGCTGCTCATGCCGGTGAACCACGCCACGCTGACGCAGCCGTTCGGCTGTACCCGTCTCGAGATCGAGCCCTGGTCGGCGGCATGTGCCGGCGGTCACTTCCACAGCGGCATCGACCTGGCGGCCCCGCTCGATACCCCGGTCTACGCCGCGACCGGCGGGCTGGTGATGATGCACCGCGAGCGCGGCGGGTACGGCCTCTACATCATCGTGGTGCGCGATCCACAGCTCAGCACGCTGTACGGGCATCTCGACTGGCCGCTTGTCCAGCCCGGCGACGTGGTTGCCGTGGGACAGCCGATCGCACTGATGGGATCGACCGGCAACAGTACCGGACCGCACCTTCATTTCGAGGTTCGCATCGCAGGCGTTCCGGTCGATCCCCTCCCACTCCTCGAGTCAAAGGGAGGTGGTCGCTAGCGACATGAAGACTCCTCCCCCTCTGGGGGAGGGCAGGGTGGGGGCTTAGCCGACAAGCTGGAAGGGAGAACCACATGGTCAACAGAGTCATTTTGGTCGGGCGCCTCACGCGTGATCCAGAGATCGTGACCAGTCCAAAAGGCCTGACGATCGCCAAGCTGCGGCTGGCGACCAACAGCTACTCGAAAGACGACGACGGCAACCGGCAGGAGGACGTCCAGTACCACTCGCTGGTGGCGTTCGACCGGCTGGCATCGATCTGCCAGGAATTCCTCACGCGCGGCAAGCTGATCTATGCCGAGGGCAGGCTGCGCAGTCACGAGTGGGATGGCAAAGACGGCTTGCGACGCTACACCACCGAGGTGGTGATGGACCAGATGAAGATGCTCAGCCCGAAGACCGAGAGCCTCGTGGAGAACAGTCAGCCGGTGGCCGAACCGGTCGGCGCTTAAGGAGGACGTGCCACGATGATTCCCGAACCCGGTCCCTACGACCCGGACGACCCGACGTATGAGGACGCCACCGATGAGCTCGCCTATCTCTTTCCGGATCGCTCCAATCCCTACGACCTCGTGAGCGTCGACGATCCTTCGAACTACTGATCCTGGCGATCGACGCCCGCGACCCGATAGGATTTGCCCACACCGGACGCTCCGGCGTGGGCGTCCGTTCAACTGTCAGGAGGTGGCCGATGGCGGTGCAGACGCGCCTGGACGAGTGCTTATCGATCCGCGACGGCCGGCTGTTCATCGAGGAATGCGAGGCGGACGCGCTCGCGCGTCGCTTCGGCACGCCCATCCACGTGATGTCCGAGGACCAGCTCCGCCGTAACGCGCGCCGCTTCCGTCGCGACTTCGAGGAGCGTTGGAGGGAGGGACCGGTGCTGGTCCTGGCCTCGATCAAGGCCAATTTTGCGCTGGCCACTCGCTGGATCCTCACCCAGGAAGGGATCGGGTGCGATACCTTCGGCGCTGGGGAACTGCACGCCGCGCTCGAAGGTGGCGTTCCGCCCGACCGGATCTCGGTTAACGGCTCCATCAAGGATGCAGCCCTGATCGAGGCTGCGGTGCGCGCGGGCGCCCGCATTACGCTCGACAGCAACGCTGAGCTCGATCGCGTCCGCGACTCGGCGCAGCAGCTCGGACGTCGAGCTGCGGTTCGCTTTCGTCTCCGGCCCGACTTTTCTTCGCTGACGCAGCCCACCGACTGGTACGAGAACGAAACCTCGATTGGTGAGGCGGCATACCTGTACAAAGCAGGCATCCCAACCGACGATGTGATCGAGCTCGGTCGTCGCGCGCAACGGATGCCGGAGATCGATCTCAGCGGCGTGCACGCCCACATCGGCCGCCACACCAACGGCACCGCACAATGGCCGGCGATCATCGCCGCCTACGTCGCCCTGCTGGCGAGGCTGCGGGACGCGTGGAACGGCTGGACGCCGCGCGAGCTGAATCTTGGTGGCGGCTATCCCGTGCCGCGCGATCCGTTTGGCCGCGGCATGGCACGGTTGCAGGACCGTGTCGAAACGGCGCCAGATCTGTCGGTCTACGCCGAGGTCGTCACCGGCAGCCTGCGGGAGGCGCTGCGTGCCCATGGCTTTGATCCGCAGGGGGTTCGCCTCGAGATCGAGCCCGGCCGCGGCGTGTATGGCAACGCCGGGATCCACCTGGCGATGGTTAGAAACATCAAGGTTCAGCAAACACCAAGGCTGCACCGCTGGGTCGAGACCGACACCTCCGATATGTTCCTGCCCGACGTCGTCTGGGAGCACAACCGCTGGACGCCGATCGTCGCGAACAAGGCGGACCGTCCACCCTCACTGGTCGCCGACATCGTCGGGCTGACCTGCCAGCCGGATCGCATCGTTCCAGACGCGCATCTCCCGGAGGTCGCGACGGGTGATTCGATCGCGTTCCTTGATACCGGCGCGTACCAGGACGGGCTGGCCTGCAACTTCAACGCCCTGCCTCGGCCCGGGATGGTCCTCGTGAACGGCGATCAGGCGGAGTGGATCAAGCGTCCGGAGACGGTGGCGGACGTCTTCCAGCGCGATCTCGTCCCGGCCCGGCTTCGCAACCGTCAATGACACTCGGCGTCGGAATCGTCGGCCTGCCCAATGTTGGAAAGACCACGCTCTTCAATGCCTTGACGCGGGCAGGCGCGGGCGTCGCTTCGTACGCTTTTAGCACGGTCGAGCCGAATACCGCCATGGTCGAAGTGCCCGACAAGCGGCTCGACGTGCTGGCGCAGATGTACAAGCCCAAGAAGGTGACGCCGACCGTGATGAAATTTGTCGATGTGGCCGGCCTGGTGGCCGGAGCCAGCCGGGGCGAGGGCATGGGCAACCAGTTTCTGTCGACCATCCGCGATCTCGACGCGCTGGCCATGGTGGTCCGCTCGTTCCAGGATCCGAACGTTCAACACGTCGATAGCAAGTTGGACCCAGCTCGCGACATGGGGATGGTCAACCTCGAGCTGGCGCTGGCCGACCTCGATGTTGTCAACAAGCGGCGGGAGAGGATTGGCTCCACGGCGCGACTCAAGCCCGGCGCCAAGGAGAAGGAGGAGCTCGAGCTCCTCGACCGGCTGGCGGCCCACCTCGACGAGGGCAAGCCGATCCGCACCATGAGCTTCGAGCCCGAGCAGGCGAAACTGCTCAAGAGTTTTTCCTTCCTCACCGCCAAGCCGGTGCTGTACGTTGCCAACATCGGGGAGGACCAGATCGGCAAGGAGACCCCCGAGCTGCAGGCACTTCGGGCCGAAGCTGCGGCTGAGCACGCCGACGTCATCGCCCTCTCGGCGCGGCTGGAAGCCGAGATCCGTGAGCTGCCGGACGACGAGGCGGCGGTGTTCCTCGAAGACGCGGGTCTGAAAGAGGCGGCGCTTCCGACCTTCATCCACGCCGCCTACCGACTGCTGAATCTCGTGACCTTCCTCACCGCGGGCGATCCGGAAGTCCGGGCGTGGACCGTTCGTCAGGGGGCGAAAGCACCCGAGGCCGCTGGCGTGATCCACAGCGACATCGAACGTGGCTTCATCAAGGCGGAGATCGTCGCCTATGACGACCTGGTCGCGGCGGGATCGTACACGGCGGCCCGGGAACGAGGGAAGGTGCGCCTCGAAGGACGCGACTATGTCATGAAGGACGGCGATGTCTGCCTCTTCCGGTTCAACGTCTGACGCCGGCTGGCGGCTGTTGGTTGACCCGCCGGCAACGGGCGCCTGGAATATGGCGATCGACGAAGTGCTGCTCGATAGCGTGGCCGCCGGTACCGCGCCGCCCACCATTCGCTTCTACGCGTGGGCGCCGTCCTGCCTTTCGCTGGGCTACTTTCAAGCCTTCGAGGTGGTGGACGTCGCCGGCTGCCGACGCCTCGGCGTCGACGTGGTCCGCCGCCCGACCGGCGGCCGCGCCATCCTGCACGATCGTGAGCTGACCTACAGTGTGGCGCTGCCGTTGGGGCAGCTCGGCGACGACAGCAGTGTCCTGCCGTCCTATCACCGCCTGAGTCTGGCCCTGGAACGTGGGCTGCACCGGCTCGGGGTGCCGGTCGTCTTGGCGCCGGAGACCGCGGCCCAATCCGGCCGGGATCATGGCCCGGTCTGCTTCGACCGGCCCTCCGCGCACGAGATCCTGCTCGGCGGCCGGAAGCTGGTCGGCAGCGCCCAGGTGCGGCGGGCGACCGCGATCCTGCAGCACGGCAGCATCCTGATCGAGCCCCAGATCGAGAACCTCCTTGCGTGCCTGCGACTCCCGGAGGGTTCGGCAAAGCGCATCGAAGACGGCGTCGCCGGCCTGGCCGAGGTGGGTGACTACGAGCCCTCGAAGATCGTGAGCGCGCTGGTCGACGCCTTCGCCGAGGAGTTCGGTGCGACCCTGGTCCCGGGTCGGCTCCGACCCGATGAGCGCGTCGCCGCCGAGGCGCTGGCCGCCTCGAAGTATCAGACCGTTGCCTGGACCGAGCGCCCGCCCGCGATCCTGGCCAGAAATACAACAAGGACCAGATGAGGAGGGGCATTGCAGCGGCGATGGCAGGACGGCTGCAGGGATCTGGCCCTTGTTGGCTCGCGGCTTCGGGCACACGCTATATGTTGTACCCGGGTGAGTTTGTACCACAGCCCGTTGGACGTGTCAAGCGCTTTTCCACGTTCGCGGTAAACTCCACTCGGCTTAGGAATCCGATGGCGCGAAAGAACAAACGCAACCAGCTTCGAAAGCCCCAGCGCGGATCGTCCGGCGGTGGGCGAGCGGCCCGCCCCGCAGGCATCCCGCCGGCTGCGCCATCGGCGCCCGCCGAAGGTGGTCAGGCAGCCTCCGCGGCCCCCCAGCCCGCCACCTATGGCACGCCCGTTCCGCGGCCGCTCCCACGCGCGACCCGCGGTCGTCAGGCAGCGGGACCGTTGCCGACCCAGGACGCCGCGATTCCGCTCGAGCGGGTACCGTACTTCCGCTCGGACCTGCGGCGGATTGCCATCACGGCCGGCTTCATGCTGGTTCTGCTGATCGTGGGGTCGATCGTGCTGCGCGGTTTGCTCCAGGCGTGACCTTTTCGGGGCAAGCAAGAAAGCCGATCGCGTAACCGTTCTGGCACAAAGGTCCAACAACTTGCCAGGAGGTTTGCGTGTTCGATAAGAGATCCGCGCGAGAAGCTGCTCCGATCGTTGCCGAGACGGTGCTCAGCAATCAGATCAAGCTCGAAGGCCGGCTGCAGTCGACGTCCAACATCCGGTTCGACGGCGAAATGAACGGTGACCTGACGACGGAAGGCGACCTGTCGGTCGGCGAAGGCGGCCGCGTCAAAGGCAATGTCACTGGCCGCAACGTGGTGGTCGGCGGCAGCATCCAGGGCAACGTGAACACCACGGGCCGCCTCGAGATCCTGGCCACCGGTAAAGTCTTTGGCGACATCGTCGTCGGCTCGCTGATCATCGACGAGGGCGGCATCCTCCGGGGCAAGAGCGCGGTGCACTCGGAAGAGTCGGCTGCCTCCACCGTCTCGGTCGGCATGCGTGCCGAACCCGCCGCCGCCTAACCACCGGGTTTTATTTCGCCCTTAGGCTCCGAGCAATCGGGGCCTTTTTTTGTTTTCCCGATACTTACTAACGTCGTGTTCAGCGATCCCGTCCAATTCGTCATCAACGCCCTCTATCTCGTACCAGGCATGCTCATCGGGCTGATCGGCCACGGGCTGGCGCAGGCGGCGTTCGCCGTCGCCCGCGGCGATCAGACCCCAAGGGTCGATGGTCGCCTTTCCCTGGACCCCAGCCATCATCTCGACCCGCTGGGCACGATCGCGGTCTTCTTCATCAACTTCGGCTGGGCGAAGGAGGTCAGGATCAACCCCTATCGCATGCGAAGCCCGCTGGATCCTGCGCTCGTCGCCCTGGCCGGGCCGGTCGCCAATCTGCTGATCGCCGTCGTGCTGTCGATCCCTATCAAGCTGGCGCTCGTGGCGGGTGCGTTCGATCCCACCTGGCCACCCTGGCGCGTGCTACTGGTGGCCTTCTATCTCAACGTCGCACTCGCCGTCATCAGCCTGGTGCCCATCCCCCCGCTGGACGGCTACACCTTCCTGGAGCGGCTCTTGCGGCGGCGGTACGGCAGGCTGTTCGCCCGGATCGATACCCAGCGGCAGCTCATCCAGCTGGTGTTCGTGCTGCTCGTGTTGCTGACCGGGATCCTGGGTTTTCTCTATCTACCGGTGGCGCGATTCATCCTCCGCTTGCCGCCCTTCGCGGTAGGGTCCTGACGGTGGATACGCTCCGCGCCCTGCCGAGCGTGCATCAGGTCCTCGAGCAGGCGGAGGCGCAGGCGCTGGTCGCGACCCATGGCCGGGCGCTGATTCTGTTTGCGGTGCAACGCGCGCTCGACGAGGAGCGCACCAGTGGCACGATCGCCGACCCGGCTGCCCGTACGGCCAGGATCGAAGCGCTGGTCGGCGAGTTGCGTCGGCCCCGCCTGCGCCGGGTGATCAATGCCACGGGGGTGGTGCTTCATACCAACCTGGGGCGAGCCCCGCTGGCCGCCGAGGCGGCGCAGGCCGCCGCCAGTATTGCGGGTCGTTACTCCACGCTGGAGTTCGACCCTCGAACTGGCCGGCGCGGACGGCGGCACGACCTGGTGGCCGACAGCTTGCGTTACCTCACCGGCGCCGAGTCGGCCGCGGTTGTCAACAATTGCGCCGCGGCGGTGCTCTTGATGTTGACGGCCCTGGCCAAGGGTAAGGAGGTCATCGTCGGAAGAGGCGAGCTGGTCGAGATCGGTGGCGGTTTTCGGATGCCGGACGTCATGCGACTCTCCGGAGCTCGCCTGGTCGAGGTCGGCACCACCAACCGCACCCGGCCCGAGGACTACGCGGCCGCGATTACGCCAAAGACGGTCGCCATCTTGAAGGTGCACGCGAGTAACTTCCAGGTGGTCGGCTTCACGGAGAGCGTCGAGATCGAGGCACTGGCCCGCGTCGCTCGCGAGCATGGCGTGCTGCTGCTGCATGACCTGGGTAGCGGGTCGCTGCTCGACACCACCGCCTACGGACTGGCGGCGGAGCCGCGGATCCAGGACAGCCTCCGGGTGGGAACCGACCTACTGGCCTGCAGTGGCGACAAATTACTGGGCGGTCCGCAGGCCGGGTTACTCCTCGGCCGCGCCGAGGTGGTCGACCGTGTGATGAAGCATCCGCTCGCCCGCGTGGTGCGCATCGACAAGCTCACGCTCGCGGCGCTATCGGCGACCCTCGACCTGTACCTGACCCAATCGGTCGCCGAGCTACCGGTCTGGAAGATGCTGGGCGCCTCTGCCGAGGCGATTGCGGCCCGCGCTCAGACCTGGCAGCGCGCCCTCCTGGAGCATGGCATCGCGGTGGAGGTCGTCCCCGCCGAATCGACCGTGGGCGGTGGTTCGCTGCCCGGGGAGCGGCTGCCCACGAGCGCGCTGGCGATCACGCCGCGCCTCGGCCGTGCCGCCGACCTGCTCCGCCGCTTGCGCGAGTACGAGCCGCCGGTGATCGGCCGGATCGAACAGGAACGCGTGCTGCTCGACCCGCGAACCGTCCTGCCCGATGAAGACGATGCGCTCCTTCGCGCGGTGGTTGCCGCGCTCGCATGACGGAGGTCCGTGCCGCGTCCTTCGTCGTCGGGACCGCCGGCCACATCGATCACGGCAAGTCGGCGCTGGTCAAGGCGTTGACGCAGATCGACCCGGACCGGTTGGAGGAGGAGAAGCGGCGGGGCATGACGATCGACCTCGGCTTCGCCTACATGACCCTGCCCAGCGGCCGCCGGGTCGGGATCATCGACGTCCCAGGTCACCAGCGATTTCTCAAGAACATGCTGGCCGGCGTGCATGGCATGGATGCGGTGCTTCTGGTGATCGCGGCGGACGAGGGTCCGCGGCCGCAGACGCGTGAGCACCTCGCCATCATCGATTTGCTGGGGATCGAGCACGGCCTGGTGGTTCTCACCAAGGTGGACCTGGTGGAGGACGCCTGGCTCGCCCTGGTTCGGGAGGAGGTGGCCGGCTTGCTGGCTGGAACATCGCTGCAGCGGGCGCCGATCGTTGCCGCCTCGAGCGTCACCGGCGAGGGGCTGGCGGAACTGCGTGCGGCGCTCGACGGCGAGCTCGCCAACACTGCGGCGCGACCGGACGTCGGCCGCCCTCGTCTGCCCGTCGACCGCTCCTTCGCCATGTCGGGCTTCGGCACGGTGGTGACGGGAACCCTGGTGGGCGGGGCGCTCCGCCAGGGCGCCGAGGTCTCGGTGCTGCCGGCCGGGCGCCGGGTGCGGATCCGCGGCCTGCAGCAGCACAACCAGCCGGTCGAAGAAGCCCGGCCGGGGAGCCGCACCGCGGTGAATCTCAGCGGCCTCGACCATTCGGAAGTGCAGCGCGGTGACGTGCTGGCGTTGCCGGGAACCCTGCCGCCGAGCCGGCGGCTCGACGCCCGGCTGCACGTGCTGCCGGGCGCGGCCCAACCGCTGCGTCATCGCCAGCGGCTGCTGATGTACCACGAGACGGCCGAAGTGATGGTGGAGATCAGCCTGCTCGAACACGACGAGCTCGCTCCTGGAGAGACTGGCTGGGCGCAGCTGTTTGCGGCCGGACCGCTGGTAGCCCTGGACGGCGATCGGTTCATCCTGCGCGTCCCCTCTCCGGCGGCGACCGTTGCCGGCGGTGTCATCGTCGACCACGCGCCGCGCCGTCATCGCCGTCGCGATCCCGCGCTGATCAGCAACCTCGTCGCTCGCGAGCGTGCCGACCCCGCGACCGCCGCGGTCCTCGAGCTGGGCAAGCACCCCTGGGGTCTGCGGGACAGCGAGCTGGCTCGCTTTCTGGGCGTCCCCAGCGGACGGCTGGTCGAAGTCCTCGCGCCGCTCATCGAGGCTGGGGTCGTGCGCCGCATGCCATCCGGCTGGCTGGCCCGGGATCAATGGGACGGCCTCCAGTCGCGCCTGACTGCCTCGCTCGGGGCCTACCACAAGGCGCAACCGCTGCGGCGTGGGATGCCCAAAGAAGAGCTCCGCAGTCGGACCAACATCCCGGCCGACGTGTTCGCGGAGGTGCTCGGTCAGCTGGCCAACGAGGGGGGTATCGTCGATCGCGGAGGCGAGGTCGCGGTCGCCACCCACCAACAGTTGCTCAGCAACGAGCAGGAAACCGTGATCGGCGAGTTTCTGGCTGAGCTCGAGTCGCAGCCGTTCAACCCTTCGCCGCTGGCGGACCTCCTGCGGCGGCACCCGCTGACGCCGGCGGTGCTTCAATACCTGGCTGCGGACGGGCGCATCGTGCGCGTCAACGAGGACACCGCGTTCGCCCGATCCGCCTATGACGAGGCGGTCAGACAGTTGCGCGCCCATCTGACCCAACATCGGACGCTGACGGTGGCGGCCGCCCGCGACCTGCTGGGATCCAGCCGCCGTTACGTTCTTCCCTTGCTCGAGTGGATGGACGCGCAGAAGATCACGCGCCGGGTCGGAGACGACCGTATCCTGAGAAGTTGATGCGCGCGGCTTCGCCGCCCCGGGTCGTGGCTGCCGGTCTGGCGCTCGTGATGGCGCTGACAGCCTGCGGGCCGCAGCCTCCAGACGGCGCGACGTTGCTCAAGCAGTCGAGTCAGCGCATGCTCGATCTGAAGGGCTTTCATTTTCAGATGCAGATCACTGGCTTCACCGGTCCCGCCGAACCGGTCCAAAGCGCCCAGGGTGATGCGCACCCGCCGGACCTCCACGCGAAGGTGAATCTCAAGGAAGGCGGGATTCTGCTGGAAGTCGAGGTGATCTTCAACGCCGACAAGATCTATCTGAAATCGTTCACCGGTGGCTGGCAGCCGTTGACGGCCGCGCAGGTCGCCGCGTTCTTCGATGCGCGGCTGCTCTTCGATCCACAGGCCGGGTTGTTCGCCGCCATGCGTGACACTACCGCGCCCTCCCGCGGAAACAGCGAAAAGGTGAACGGGCATGACACCTATCCGGTCGACGGCGTCCTGCAAGGGCCACGGGTCCATCAATTGCTTCCACTGATCCGCGAGCAGGGTGCGTACCACGCCACCTATTGGATCGAGTCGTCGAGCAACAACCTCTGGCGTGCCCGCGTCAGCGGTAATCTCTTCGATGCATCACAGGCGGCGACGATCGTTTTCGATTTCTCCAATCATGATCACCCCGTTTCGGTCAGCCCGCCTCCGCTCGGTTAACCGCCCGGCGCTGCTCTCGCTCACGGGCGCCGGGCTGTTCCTGGCCTCCCTCGATGCCTACGTCGTCGTCACCGCCCTGCTCCCGATGCTGACCTCGGTTCACATCGCGGTCAACCGGGCTGAACAGGCGACGCCGATCATCACCGGCTTTCTCCTCGGCTACCTCGCCGTGATGCCGATTGCGGGTGGGCTCAGTGACCGGTTCGGGCGGATCCGCATTTTCGCCGCCTGCCTCACCCTTTTCGCGTTCGGCTCATTCTTGACGGCAACCGCGCCTTCGCTCTCGCAGCTCGTTACCGGCCGGCTGCTGCAGGGCGCCGGTGGGGGCGCGCTGGTCCCGGCCGTTCTCGCGCTGGCCGCCGACCTGTATCCAACCGGCGATCGCAGCCCCGTGCTGGGTGCGGTCAGCGCCCTGCAGGAGGTCGGCAGCGTCCTGGGACCGCTCTGGGGTGGCCTGGTGACGGCATCGTCCTTTGGCTGGACCTGGATCTTCTGGCTAAATATCCCGGTCGCCGCCCTGATCATTTGGGCCCTCTGGCCCGAGATTCGCTCGCGCCGCGAGGAGCGCCGTCCCACGAGCCTCGATTGGGTCGGGGCGTTGTTGGCCACCGCCGGACTGGCCCTCTTGACGCTGGCGCTGTATGCGGCCAATCCCGAGCAGAGTCCGGTGGGTGCAGGCTTCATCTGGCAGGCGCCGCTGGCGATCGTGTTCTTTGCCCTGTTCGTTTGGTACGAGCGGCGCGCCTCGCAACCGTTGATCAACGTCCGCCGCTTCCGCGATTCGTCATTCAGCGGGTCGGCGCTCACGAACGCGATCGCGGGCGCGGGTCTGATGGTCGCTCTCGTCTATATCCCGGTACTCGCAAACGCGGTCTTCTCGATGAATGCCAGCGGGTCGGCGCTGCTCCTGGTGCGGCTGATGCTTGGAATTCCCATCGGGGCCCTGCTGGGCGGCTGGCTCGCCTACCGGCTGCGGAGCTATCGATTGGTCGCCGCGCTTGGTCTCGTTTTGGCGGCCGTCGGATTCTTCATGCTGTCGGGTTGGACCGAGGGATCGCTGAAGCCTCACCTCATCGGGCCCCTGACCCTGGCTGACGGCGAACTGTTTCTCACCGGGCTGGGGCTCGGCATCGAGATCGCGCCGGTCAGCGCGGCGCTGCTGGATGCGGTGGGGGAAGCGGAGCGAGGCGCGGGTGCGTCGTTCTTGATCGTCATGCGACTGATCGGGATGCTGGTCGGCTTCTCGCTGGTCGCCGGATTTGGGCTCTGGGAATTTCATCGCGCCACCGCGCATCTGTTGCCGCCATTGCCCGGTCTCAATCCAAACTTCGCGGCGCAGTTCGCCTTCTACTCCCTGAAGGTCAAGCAGGCGATCTTCGACGAATACCACCTGATCTTCCGCGCCACGGCGATCGCGTTGCTGGTTGGCGCCGCGGTGGCCGCGGCCACCCTGCGGCCGCTGGCTCGACCTCGCTGGCAATAGCGGGTCTATTCTGAGCCGCGATACTCATGGCCCTGGTCGGGATTGATCTCGGGGGTACGCAGCTACGCGTGGCGGTCGCGGACGATCGCGGGCGTCTGCGCACCGTGGTGCGCCGCCCGACCGAGGCTGCCCGCGGACGGCAACACGTCATCAACCGGATCGTGGCGGCGGTGGCGGACGCGTTGGCGGACGATAAGACGCCCGCACGCCGGGTGGCTGCGTTGGGAATCGGGCTGCCTGGCCCGGTGGACCCTTCGGCCGGTCTCGTCATCAGTCCCGCCAACCTCCCCGGCTTCCGCAACGTCCCACTCAACCGGATCCTCACCCGCGCCACCGGCATCCGCAGCTACCTGCATCACGACGCGCACCTGGCGGCCCTCGGCGAGCACCGGCGTGGGGCCGGTCGTGGCGCCAGCGAGCTGATCTATGTCACGGTATCCACCGGGATCGGGGCCGGCCTATTGATTCGCGGCGAGCTCTACGCCGGCGCGCATGGGAGTGCCGGCGAGATTGGCCACATCGTGGTCCAGCGCGACGGGCCGCTCTGCACCTGCGGCAATCGTGGCTGCGTCGAGGCGCTGGCCAGCGGCACGGGCATTGCCCGGACCGCGCGTGAGCTGGGCACGCAAACCCCCGCGAGCGCGCTCCATCGGTTGGACGCGCCATCGGCCGAGGATGTAGTGCGGGCCGCCCGCTCCGGCGATCAGCTGGCGATCAGCATCCTGGACACGGCCGGCACCTACCTTGGGATCGCGTTGGGGACGCTCGTCAACCTCTTCAATCCCCAGCTGATCGTGCTGGGCGGCAGCGTCATCAAGGCTGGTGCGCCGCTGCTGAGACCAATGCGCCGCTCGATGGTCGCCTCCTCGTGGAAGGCCGCGCGGCGCGGCCTTCGGATCGTCCGGCCTGCTTTAGGCGATGACGCGGGGCTGATCGGTGCCGTCGAGTTCGCGCGGCTCCACGCAGGGCATGGCCGTCCGGCTTGATCCGCCGGCGCTCCCTGGATGGGGACCGGCGTTCGCCGCGGTGCGCGAGCAAGCCCAGAAGCGCGGGTTGCGTGCGCTGGTCGTCGGCGGCTACGTGCGCGACCGCCTCCTGGGTGGAGATCGACAAACTCAGATACGCGAGGTCGACATCCTGGTGGAGGGAAAAGGCGCGATCCAGCTGGCGACCGACGTCGCCACGGCGATGAAACTCCATCCTCCGGTCGTCTTCGAACGATTCGGGACCGCCCATCTCGATTTCGATCATCGTGCGCTGGAATTCGTCTCCAGCCGCGTCGAGACCTACGATCCGTCGAGCCGCAAACCGCAGGTGAGCCCGGGCACGCTCAAAGAGGATGTGCTGCGCCGCGACTTCACCGTCAATACGCTGCTGATGGATTGGGATGGCAGCGTGCTCGACCTCACCGGGCACGGGCTCGCCGATCTCGAGGCGCGCCGAATCGTGACGCCGCTCGAGCCTACGTCCACCTTCGACGAGGACCCGCTGCGCATGCTGCGCGCGATCCGCTTTGCCGCGACCCTCGACTTCACGCTCGACCCGTCGGTCGAATCGGCCATCCGGGACCAATCGGCCCGGCTGCAACCGCCGACCGTGTCGATGGAGCGGATCCGCGACGAATTCTCCAAGCTGCTGGTGGCAAATCAGGTCGGGCGCGGGCTGGAGCTGCTCGATGCGACCCATCTTCTCGTGCGGATCCTGCCCCAACTCGAGGCGGGGAAGGGCATGCAGCAGGGCGGATGGCACAGCCACGATGTGTTCGGGCACGCCCTGCTGGCGGCGACGCTGGCTCCGCCAGACCTCACGACACGACTGGCTGCGTTGTTGCACGACGTCGGCAAGCCCGCCGTCCACGAGTTGCGAGACGGTAAGCCGACCTTCATCGGGCACCAGGAGGTCGGCGCCACGATGGCCGGCCCGGCGTTGAAACACCTGCGTTATCCGGGCGAGCTGGTCGACGCGGTGACGACCTTGATTCGCCTCCACATGCGCCCCATCCAGTACGACCCGCAGGGGTGGGAAGACAAAGCGGTGCGCCGCCTGGTGCGCGATGCGGGTGACCAGCTAGACCGGCTGCTGGCGCTGGCGCGTGCCGACATGCGGGCCAGTCATTACCCGGACGTCAAAAAAATCGACGACCTCGAGGCGCGCATCCGGCGACTCGATGCCGGCGCCATCGCGGCCATCCGTTCGCCGCTCAGCGGCGAGGAGTTGATGAAGCGCTTTGGACGGCCCCCCGGTCCATGGATCAAGCGCGTCAAGTCGGCGTTAGAAGAAGCGATCGTGGATGGCGCGCTTGCATCGGATGGGCAGGCCGCCTGGGACTATCTCGAGGCACACCCCGAGCTGCTTTCCACGTGATGGCGCTCCGGCGCTGGCCGTGGCCCTTCCTGCTGCTGCTGTTGGGCACCGTGCTCGCCACGGCGCGCGTGGTGCCCGCCTTCAGCGTGAGCTCGACGCTGGTATTGCTTGTCTTCCTGCCGCCGTTGCTGTTTGATGCCGGCTTCTCATTGCGAGTCACGGCGGTGCGCCGCGAGCTGTCGTGGATCCTGCTGCTCGGAGTGGGCGGTGCCATCCTGGCCGCGGCCCTCGTCTTCCTTCTCCTTCGAGCGGCGGGCTTTCCCTCCGACGAAGCCTTGCTGCTGGCGGCCATTCTGGCCGCGACAGATCCGGTCTCGGTGTTCGCCGCCCTGCGCCGGCTGCATACGCCCGAGCGGCTTCGCGTCGCACTCGAGGGTGAGAGCCTGGTCAATGATGGTGTCGCCGTGGTGCTCTTCGTCGTCGCGCTGGCCGTGGTCCAGCGCCGAGCGCTCGGCCCCACAAACGTCCTCGGTCTCTTCCTGCTGCTTACGGTCGGAGGCCTGGTTGTCGGCGCCGCCTTCGGATTGGTGACGCGCTCGTTTCTCACCAGCGTTCCCAAGCCGGTGCAGATCGCGGTCACCGTCGTTGCCGCCTACGCCTCGTACCTGCTGTCGGACCGAATCGGCGCCAGCGGTTTGCTCGCCGTGATCGCCCTGTCACTGATCCTGGGCAGCGCCTATCAACCCTCGACCCATCATCAAGTCCATCGGTTCTGGCGCCAGTTCGGTTTTGCCATGTCGAGTGTCGTCTTCCTTGTGGTCGGCCTACAGGTCCATCTCGATCAGGTGGTGCGGGTCGGCGGCCGCTTGCTGCTCCTGGTCGCGGCGGTCATGCTGGCGCGGGCGTTGATGGTGACCGCGGTGACGGCGGCTCGGACTGATCTCTGGCCGCGGTCCTGGCGCGCCGCGCTGATCTGGGCCGGGCTTCGGGGCGCCCTCTCGCTCGCGCTCGCGCTGGCGCTACCTGTGGCACTGGCAGGCCATGACGAAATCCTGGCTCTGGTTTTTGGTTTTGTCTTCCTCTCGCTGGTTGTTCAGGGTCTTTCCACAGGCCCCGTATTCCAGCTCCTGGGGATATCGCGACAGACAGCTGTCACAACGGTTCATTAGGCTGATGCTCTGCTAAACTCTGCGTCGCCACGGACGCGTCGGAGCAGGCTCGACGCGACCAAAGGCTCGCGGATATAGGGGTCGCATGCTGCTCAGTCTTCGGCTGCTTCGGCGAATCGCGCGGGAACTTCCGCGCTACGGCAAGCTCACGTATTGCCTGTACCGCGATCCGCGGGTCCCGCAGCGCAACAAGATCGCGCTGGCGGCGGCCATGGCCTTGATCCTCAACCCGGTGGTCGATGTGCCGCTGCGCCTGCCGATCCTTGGCGAGATGGATGCGGTCGCGCTCACCGTGCTGGCGATACGGGTGTTCGTGGAGAAGGCGCCCAAAGACGTCGTGGCCGAACACCAGGAGCAGATCGCATTGGGGACCAGCCTTTTCGACCGGGACCTGCGCAACGGGCGCGAGGGATTGCAGGCGAGATTGAACGATTTGCGTGGGCGTGGACGTCTTGTCGTCGCCCGCGCGCGGAGGAATGCAGTATGAAGGTTGTTCTGCTCCAGGACGTGAAAGGCACCGGGAAAGCCGGCGAGACTAAAGACGTCGCCGATGGCTATGCCCGCAACTTCCTGCTCCCGCAAAAGCTGGCACAGCAGGCGACCCGCGGCGCCCAGGACCAGGTCGATCGCCAGAAGGCCACCGAAAGCAAGCGCGAGGAGCGCGAGCTGGCCGATGCACGGGCACTGGCGGTGCGGCTCGAGGCCGCGCAGGTCGTCTTGAAGCTCCGAAGTGGGAAGGACGGCAAGCTGTTCGGCGCCGTGACCAATGCGGATGTCGCGTCGGCCCTCAAGCAGCAACATGGGATCACCCTCGACCGGCGCAAGATCGAGTTCGAGGAAAAGGTCACGGCGATGGGGCCGGGCAGCGCGCACGTCAAGCTGCACCGTGACGTCACGGCCCGTATCCCGTTGATGGTCGCCTCCGCTTGACGGTTGACCTGAGACGTTCGCCGGCCCCGCCGGCGGCCGGCGGCCGCGTGCCGCCGCACAACCTCGAAGCGGAAGCGTCGGTGCTCGGTTCCTTGATGCTCGACCGCAATGCGATCGTGCGGGTGGCCGACTTCCTCCGACCGGAGGACTTCTACCTGGACCATCACGCCCAGGTCTACCGCGCAGCGCTGAACCTCTACGACCGCGCCGATCCTATCGACCTGCTCACGCTCGCCGCCGAGCTGGAGACGATGCGCGTGCTGGAGCGCATCGGCGGCCAGGCATTTCTCGCCGAGCTGCAGAGCGGCGTGCCGACGGCGGCCAACGTCGAGTACTACGGCCACCTGGTCGAGGAAGGCGCGACCAAGCGAAAGCTGATCGGCGCCGGTGGACGCATCACGGCGCTCGGCTTCGACGAAAGCACGCCCGCGAGCCAGGCGCTCGATACCGCGGAAAGCGTCATCTTCAACATCGCCGAAGGCCGCATCACCCAGGACTTCGTCGCGCTCAAAGACATTCTCAAGACGACCTGGGACCAGATCGAGCAGATCCACAAGGATTCGTCCGTACTCTCGGGCGTGCCAAGCGGTTTCAACGACCTGGATGCAAAAACCGGTGGTTTCCAGAAGTCAGATTTGATCATCATCGCTGCCAGGCCTGGGGTGGGTAAAACGTCCCTTACCTTGGGAATCGCTCAGCACGCCTCGATCCAATACAAGATTCCGGTCGCGATCTTTTCGCTCGAGATGTCGGAGCAGCAGCTTGTGACGCGACTGCTATGCAGTGAGGCTTCAGTCGATTCCTATCGGCTCAGGACCGGGTTGCTCAAAGATGCCGAGTGGCCGCGTATTGCACAGGCAATGGGGGCGCTATCAGAAGCACCGATCTATATCGATGACTCGCCAAGCATTTCGGTCATGGAGATGAGAACCAAAGCGCGAAGGCTGAAGTCGGCCAACAATCTGGGGCTGATCATCGTCGACTATCTCCAGTTGATGCAGGGTCGTAATCAGGAAAACCGCGTTCAGGAGGTTTCTGAGATCTCGCGTTCATTGAAGAGCCTGGCTCGCGAGTTGCAAGTTCCGGTGATCGCCTGTTCTCAGCTAAGTCGCGAGCCGGAGAAGCGACTCGACCACCGTCCGCAGCTCGCAGACCTGAGAGAAAGTGGCGGCATCGAACAGGACTCGGATCTCGTCCTCTTCATTTATCGCGAGCGTTTCTATAACGACAATGTCGCCGACGACAGGCGCAACATCGCGGAGATCATCATCGCCAAGCACCGCAACGGACCGACGGGAAAACTCGAGCTCCTCTTCATCGATGAGCAAACGAAGTTCGCCAACCTCGACCGGGCGCGCGGGCGCTAGCGCATGGTCACGATCCTCGTAGGTGGCCAGTGGGGCGACGAGGGGAAGGGCAAGATCATCGACCTTCTCTCGGAGAACGCCAACATGGTCATCCGCTCCCAGGGTGGCAACAATGCCGGCCACACCGTCGTCAACGCCGGCCAGGAATTTCGGTTTCACCTGATTCCGTCCGGCATTCTCTACCCCAACACGACCTGCGTGATCGGCAACGGGGTCGTTCTGGATCCGCGCGTGCTCCTCGAAGAGATGGAGCAGGTGCGTTCGCGTGGCATCAGTACCGACCGGCTCGTCATTTCCGACCGCGCGCACCTGATCATGCCCTGGCATCCGATCTTCGACAAGCTGGAGGAAGAGCAGCGTGGCGATGACCGGTTGGGTACGACCTGGCGCGGCATCGGTCCCGCGTATGCCGACAAGATCCGGCGGATCGGCTTTCGTGCCGGCGACCTGCTGAAGCCGCGCTTTCTGGAAAAGAAGCTCGGCTTCGTTTTGAACAAGATCAAGAACCCGGTCCTGCAGCAGCTCTACCACGTGCCGCCGCTCGATCCGCAGGCGGTGCTCGCCGAGTACACCGCGTACGGCGAGCGCCTCGCCCCGCACATCAAGGACATCTTCCCCATCGTCCAGGACTCGTTGCGGCGTCGTGACCGGATCCTGTTGGAGGGCGCGCAGGGCAGTATGTTGGACCTTGACTTCGGCACCTATCCGTACGTCACCTCATCCTCGCCCACGGCCGGCGGCGCGCTGACCGGCTCCGGCATTCCGCCCGCCGCGGTCGACCTGACGATGGGCGTCTTCAAGGCCTATACCACTCGAGTCGGGTATGGCCCGATGCCGACCGAACTCAACGACGCCTTGGGGGAGCAGATTCGGGCGATCGGCGTCGAGTACGGCACGACGACCGGGCGGGCTCGGCGCGTCGGGTGGTTCGACGCCGCCGTGGCGCGATACAGCGTGGCGCTGAACGGCATCGGCTCGATCGCCCTGACCAAGATCGATGTGCTCGGGGAGTTCGACCCTATCCGGATCTGCACCGGGTACCTCAACAAGGGTGAGCTGCAATCGTTTCCGATGTCGAACATCAGCCACCTCAAGCACGCGGAGCCCGTGTACGAGACCCTGCCCGGGTGGCGCTCATCGATTGCCGATGTGCGCCGTCCCGACGACCTGCCCAAGGCGGCTCGACGCTACATCGACCGGCTCGCCGAGCTCAGCGGCGCCCCCATCGATATCGTGTCCGTCGGGCCTTCCCGCGACCAGACGATCTGGATGCAGGGCGGGCCACAAAACCTACCGGTGCGTCAGAAGCAGGAAGGCCAGCCCAGCCGCCGCTAGATACCAGATCACCGAGACGCCGGTGAGCAACAACCGGGTCGGGCGATTGAGCGAACGAGTGGTCCAGGTCAGGACGAGGCCCACAGGATTGATGATCGCCAGGGCGAGGCCGATGGCGAGGGGACTGCGGATACCGCCGCGCACCGGCCCGCCACGCGTGGCCGCGCGGCGCATCTGCCGCACGAGATCGTCGGAATCCGTTTGCATGTCGAAGGACCGGACCGGGCGGACGTTCGCGGCGCGACTGTAGGCCGTCGCCACCGGCGACATCGCCATCACGGGTTGCGGAGCCTCCTGCCGCACCGGTGCCCACAGCCGATGCGGGTCGGGCGGGTCGCTGGACTCGACCGTCAGGGTGCGAAGCGGCGCGGTTCGTTTTGGCAGGCGAATGCGACCGCGCAGGAGGTCCTGCGCGCGTAAGGCGATGGTCGCCACCACGCTGACGAGCAGCAGTCCTTGCCAGGCGGCCTGCTGCCCCTCGCCGTACCAGCGCAGAATCATTGTTGCCACACCGGCCGCGATCCCGAAGGCAAAGGTGAACCGTTCCGGGATCAACACGCGGCGACGGTCCGCGGCAATATAGCCGGCGAGGAAGAGCGACGGTCCCGACGCGAGCTGGAAGCCGAGGTCAGACCGGATCACGAGCGCCAGCGCGGCGATGCCGCACAGGAACCCGGTGACGATCCCGAGGGAAATCTTTCGCGTGTACCACAGGTAGGTGGCGCCGATCAGGACGGCGCCGGCCGAGGTGACGCCGATTGGTCCCGAGACATTGCCGACGTACAACTTCACCGGGTCGATGACCAGCTGCAGTTTGTACCAGAGCGTCAGTGGATCGTCGAGATGGCGCCCGTCGAACGGATTGACGTAGCCGAACCCGAGCTGCCGCTGGATCAAGAAGAGGATGCCGAACACGATCAGCGCCGGATGCAACATCACGCGCTGGAGCCGCGGCCAGATGACAGTATCGATCACGACGAAAAGGATCACCATGGTGGCCGCGACCCAGGCGGGCGTCCGGGGCGGGAAGAAGCAGGCGATCAGGATGCTCGCCACCAGCGGATGCGTCGCCCTGAAGCCGATCCACGCAGGAAGCCCGAAGGTCAGTCGCGCCAGCTGCAGCGCGAGCAGGCACACGATGCCGGCGAGAAACGAAATCGCGAAGAGGAGGAGCGCGTCTTGCAGGAAGAAGAGGATGCCGGCGATGACCAGCGGGAGCAGGGCGAGCGCGTAGGCGAGGTCGTAGTTGAGTTGCTCCGGCTGGACCAGCAGCAGCTGCGGCACACCATGCAGCGCTCGCCAGAGCTGTCGCACGACGAGCATTGTAGTCGAGCTCCGCCCGAATTTGGCCCAGACTTGGACGCTCCGTCCAAAGCCGGGGTGATCCGACAAAGAACGTCTGCTATCCTTACTCCGTTTTTCCGGGCACCCACGTGAGATTTTCGCGCCGCATTACGCTGCTTACGCCCATCACGCTGGCCGCCGGGTTGCTCGCCACCCTTGTCGCGGTTTCCGCGGCGGATGCGCGTTGGACGTCGACCGGTGCCCAGCAATCCGGGTCGCCGGATCGTCCTGTCTGGTCGATAGCCGTATCACCGACCCATCCAGCGGTGTTGCTGGCCGCAACGCAAGGCCGCGGGGTACTGCGGAGCACGGACTCCGGCGCAACCTGGACATCGGCGATCGCGGGCATCGATGGCGCCTGGGTCGTGCGATTCGACCCGCAGCAGCCGGCGACGGCCTACGCCGGCACGCAGACCGCGGGCTTGTACAAGTCTCTCGACGAGGGCAAGACCTGGACAGCGCAGAGCCAGGGACTCAACAACATGGACGTCCGGTCGATCGCGCTCGGCACCGGCCTTGTCCTCGTCGGGACCGCCCAGGGTGTCTATTACTCCAGCGATGGCGCCGGCTCCTGGCACGCGCTTGGGCTCGATCCCCAATCCGTCGCCGCGGTCGCCGTGCTGCCGAGCGCCAACAGCTTCACGCTGTTTGCCGGTGTCGACAACGGCCCGGTGGGCGCCGCCTTCTTACTGAAAAGCGAGGGACTGGGTGGCAGCTGGGCCGTCGTCAAAGGCACCTTTCCCGCCGACGCGGTGGTCCCCTCGCTGGCGGTCGCGTCGGCGCCGTCGGGTGGCACCGATCCGCCGGTCATCGCGGGCACATCGCAGGGTCTCTTTCGAAGCGATGATCGAGGTGTGACCTGGAACGCCCTGGCCGGCCTCCCCTCGACGGACTTCAACCTCGCCCTCTTCAATCCGGCCAACCCTGACCAGATCTACGTCGGCAGCGACGGCGACCAGGGCAACGGCGGCGTTTTCCGGTCACTCGATCGGGGCGCCAGCTGGAGCACCTTTGGGGCCGGTCTCCCGGCGAAGCCCCGCGTCACGGCGCTGGCACTCCAGCCCCTCAACCCGGCGCAGGTGGTCGCGGCGACCTGGAACCCGACCGATGGTTCGGCTGGGGCGTATCGGATCGAGGACGCCGCCGCCACCGTGGCTGGGGTGACGCCGACGGCGGCGCCCTCCGGCAGTATCAGGGCCTCCGCCACACCACGGGCCACCGCCCCGACCCCCGTACCGGTTCGGCGTTCCACCGGATCGCCGGCCTACTCGACCTACGCCGTCGCCCTGGCGGTGCTGGTCGCCCTCGGTGCCGTGATCTTGGCCCGCCGCTGGCGGATGCGGCGTGAGGATAGCCGCATTTACCGCCCGTGACTCGGCGTCACAACCAGGGCTCTGCCGTTAACCAACCCTTCACCGGTTCAGGCTGGCGGTTCCGGACCCCCGCCGGTACGCTCTTGGCTACGGCCCGTCGAAGGCGGGCTCAGGAGGTCGATCCCGCGTGCTCACGACCCGGAGGCGAGTCTTGATGGTGGACTCCGCTGAGGCGACGCTGAAGACGCTGGCGCTGGAGTTGCCGGCGCCGCCCAAGGCGCTGGCCTCTTATGTGCCCGTCCAGCAGGTCGGCGAGCTCCTCTACACCTCGGGCGTCATCCCCAGCTGGAACGGCGACGTCCAGTTCCGCGGGGTCGTCGGCGCGGACGTGAGCGTCAAGGACGCCGCCCGTGCCGCCGAGATTTGCGCGCTGAACATCATGGCGCTGATTCGCCAGCATGCCGGGTCACTCGACCGCGTGGAGCAGTTCATCCAGCTCAGCGGCTTCGTGCGCTCTGCCGCCGGCTTCGAAGAGCAGCCGAGAGTCCTCAACGGCGCCTCAGACCTGATCTACAAGGTCTTCGGGGAGCGCGGGCGGCACACCCGGCAGGCGCTGGGAACCAGCGAGTTGCCGCTCGGGGTCCCGGTCGAAATCTCAGCGATCATCCGCCTCAAGCCCTAAGCCTTAAGCGGCAACCACGCCGTAAAGGTCGCCCCCTGGCCGGGCTCGCTGAACGCCTCGATGCTCCCCTGGTGCGCTTCGACGATCGACTTGGCGATGGCCAGCCCGAGCCCCGAGCCCCCGGTGGACCGGTCGCGCGCCTTCTCGCCGCGGTAGAAGCGCTCGAAGATGTGCGGCAGGTCCTGCCGCGAGATCCCAGGGCCGGTGTCTTGCAGCCGGATGGCGGCGCGCCCGTCCGCTTGGAAGACACTCCAGTGCTGTTCCGCGCCGGGCGCGTACTTCAGGGCGTTCTGGGCCAGGTTGGTGACCACCTGCTTGAGCGCCTCGGGGTCGGCCCGCACCGTGAGCCCGGGCTGGAGGTCGCGCGACTCCACCGCCCCCTTGTCGCGCAGGCTCAACTCGTCGAGCGCCTGCGAGACGACCTGGCCGAGCACCACCGGCTGGCGGCTGGGCGCCTTGCCCGACTCGAAGCGGGTCAGCATCAGCAGGTCGTTGACCAGGCGGGTCATCCGCGCGCTCTCTTGCTGCATGGCGGCGAGCGACGTTTGCAGCGTCTCGGGGTCGACCGCCTCCCGGCGCGCGAGCACATCGATGTAGCCGGCGATCGAGGTCAGCGGCGTCCGCAGCTCGTGCGAGGCGTCGGCGACGAAATGTCGCATCTGCTCTTCCGACTGGCGCCGGACCTCGAAGGCCTGGTCGATGCCCGCCGCCATCTGGTTGAACGCGACGGCGAGTTTTCCGATTTCGTCCCGGGACCGTGGCGCGCTGACGCGTTGCTTGTAATCCCCGGCCGCCAGCGCCCCGGCAGTGCTCGACATTTGCTCGAGGGGACGCAGCGCGCTGCCGATGATCAGCGGACTCAGTAGCAGAGCTACAAGGAGTACGAGAAGCGAGCCCACGATCGCCAACTGGCGGTCGGCCTGGAGCGTCTGATCGATCACCGCGGTGGGAATGGACAGTTGCACGACGCCGATCGGCTTATTGCCGATCCGAACGACGTTGAGGACGGCGAGGTGGGTGGAGCCGTCGCTCGCCGCGGCCAGGTAGTAGGACTTCGGTTTAGTGCGGATGGCGTTCAGGTAATCGGTGGTCGTCAGCGTCGGCGGTGGCTGATCCGGGCTGATCCCGGCATCCGCCGAGTTCACCAGGCCACCGTTGGCGTCGAAGATCGCCGCCGACGTGTGGCCGGAGGCAAGCTCTTTGGCGAACTGCGCCGAGAGCATGAGGGCCCGAAGGGCCGCAGCCGGCCGTGCGGTCGTGCCAATCTGTCGGCGGAAGGCGAGAAGATCGGCAGCGTACTCGCTGCCCAGGGCCTCGGCGTTGGTTCGGAAGAGGACTTCGCGCGCCGCGAAGTACTGCGCGACGCCACCGGCCAGGAGGAGCACCGAGAGCAGGCCGAGGTAGAGAAACGTCAGTCGCCAGCGCAGCGATCGAAAGCGGGCCATGACTAGCCGCGCCCGCCTCGGCGCGACTGGCGGCTCATGCCTTGATGCGGTACCCGACGCCCCTGACCGTCTGGATCAACTTGTGCTGCTCGTCGCCGAGCTTCTGGCGAAGGTACCGGATGTAAACCTCGACGTTGTTGGCATCGCCAAAGAAGTTGTAGCCCCACACCTGGTCGAGAATGCGGTCGCGGGCCAGGACCTGGTTGGGATGCATCATGAGCAGGCGCAGCAGGGCGAACTCGCGAGCGGAGAGCTCGATGGCGCGCCCGTCCCGGCGCACCTCGCGCGTCGTTTCATCCATGGAGAGGTCCTGCACCTGGAGCAGCGGCCCGGCGCTGGGATTTCGGCGCCGCATCACGGCCCGGATCCGCGCCAGCAGCTCGCCAAAGTCGAACGGCTTGACCAGGTAATCATCGGCGCCGACCTCCAGGCCCTTGATCCGGTCGGCGACTTCGTCGCGGGCCGACAGGATGATGACGCCGGTGTCCTTGTTGCCGCGGATCGCCTCGGCGACTGCCAGGCCGTCGAGCTTGGGCATCATCACGTCCAGCACGACGACGTGGGGCTTGAACTCGCTGATCAGGCGCAGGGCGGCCTGCCCATCCGGTGCGGTCTGCACCTGGAAGCCTTCGTACTGCAGCCCCAGCCGGATGAAGTCAACGATGCTGCGCTCGTCGTCGACCACGAGCACCCGTGGGCTGCGGGAAGGCGTCACCTCGGGAGCCGTCTCTGCCATGTCGAGTCTCAATATAACGGCGGTTTTCGCGAAATCCCATCTTCTGACGCGCTTCTAAGCAGGCCTTAAGCAAGGCTATTTACAGCGTCCTTGAGTAAGCTTTCCCGGTGCAGCCGGCTGACGCGCCACAGCGTCCACCTGTGACTCGCCGGCGCTCGTGGCTCCTGCCGTCGCTGGTCGGCGGGTACCTGGCGGTGGTGACGCTGTTCATGGTTTTCGTCCTCCACCTGTCGGTTTCGCCCGAGCGGCTGATACTCCTGATGCTGATCGCGGCCCTGATCCTCGGGCGGGCCAGGATCTTCCTCGCCGACTGGATCCCTTTTCTCGTTCTCTTTCTCTCCTACGAGTACCTGCGCGGGCTGGGCGGCAGACTCGGGATGCCGATTCACGACGTGACCTCGCTCGAACGGCTGATCAGTTTCGGACAGATCCCCACCCTGCTCCTGCAACACGCCTTCTATCACCCGGGTCACGTCAGCTGGTACGACATCGCGGGCACCATGTTCTATTTCCTGCACTTCGCGTTTCCGCTCGGACTCGGGTACCTCTTCTGGATCGTCGACCGCCACACCTTCTTGCGGTTCTCGAGGGCGCTGATCGCGATGTCGTTTGCGGCCTTCGTCTTCTACCTGCTGCTGCCCGTCGCCCCACCCTGGAAGGCCGTGCCCGGGGTGGTCAAGATCATCGATCACACGCTGCCGAGCTTCACCGACATCCCAGGCCTGCCGGTGCCGGCCACCATCTATCACTGGCTGACGCCCAACCAGTACGCCGCCATGCCGTCCCTACATGCCGCCTATCCCTTCCTTGGTGCGCTGTTCGCGTTGCGTCTCTGGGGCCGCCGCGCGTGGCTGACGCTGGTCTACACGACGTGCGTCTGGCTCAGCATCGTCTACCTGGGCGAGCACTACATCGTCGACATCATCGGCGGCGCCATCTTCGCCCTGGCCGTCTTCTTCGGCGAAGACGCGTTTACCACCTGGTGGCACAACCGAAGTGTCAGGACCGCCAGATCTTTTTCATAATCGCGCGGGCGAGCTTGTCGGGGTCGTGGTGGGTCGAGATCCGCGGGTTGACAACGTCGACGAGGACGGCGTGGATGCTGCGCTGGTTGACCGTCGCCGGGTCGTAGACCACCCGCTTGATGCCGGCGGTCTGGGCCGACGTCGGCAGTGGGAAGTTGTTGTTGCTGTTGACGACGACGAAGTCGAAGATGTTCGTCCCCAGGTGGTTCTCGATCGCCTTGAGATGGTCGCTGACGCGGAAGAAGTCAGTCTCGCCCGGCTGGGTCGCGACATTGCAGATGAAGACCTTGATCGCGGGCGAGGCTTTGAGCGCCTCCGCCATCCCGTCGACAACCAGGTTGGGCAGGATGCTGGTGTAGAGGCTGCCCGGCCCGACCGTGATCATCTCGGCGTTCAGGATCGCCTCCTCGGCTTCCGGGTTGATCGTCGACTCGGGTTGCAGAAAGACCCGCTTGATGGCGGTGGCGGTCGCGACCGCGCCGTTGCCGTCGCCATCACCGTTGCCGTTCGCATGGGGGATGCTCGACTCGCCGACGCGGGTCTCGCCGTCGGCCATCTCGGCGATCAGCGTCACGTCGCGCAAGGTCGAAGGGACGATCTGTCCGCGGACGGCGAGGACCCGTCCGGACTCCCGGATGGCGTGCTCGAAGTCGCCGGTAATCTCGGCCATCGCCATGATGAAGAGGTTGCCGAAGGAGTGCCCGTTGAGGCTGCCTTCCTTGAAGCGGTGCTGGAAGAGGGTCGTCATTAGGGGCTCCACGTCCGCGAGCGCCGTGATGCACTGCCGGAAGTCGCCGGGAGGCAGGATCCGGTATTCCTTGCGCAGGCGCCCCGAGCTCCCGCCGTCGTCGGCCACCGTGACGATCGCCGTCAGGTTGCCGGTGTACTTCTTCAGCCCGCGGAGCAGGGTGGAGAGACCGGTGCCGCCGCCCAGCGCGACCACCCGCGGGCCTTTTTGCAGGAAGCGATAGTTGTAGATGATTTCGGACAGCGCCCGATCCCGGCCCGGCAGGAACGGCCCGAGCACCGACTGGGTGAGCTTGTAGAGCGCATACAGGATGATGGCGAGGCCCAGGGCGAGGAAAAGGCTGGCCCTTACATATCGAGGTACGAACTGGAGGGTCAGGTAGTAAAAGATGCGTGGGAGAGTCAATCCGGATCGGTACACGTTGGCCAGGGCGTAGCCGATCCCGAGGCTGATCAGGACCATCCCGACCATCAGGAGGACGAGCCAACGCTTGACGTGGAGGCCGGGGGTGAACCAGCGCACCACCCGGGGGTTCATACGGAAGGGGGCCACCGGCGCCCCAAGCTTAGCACAGCATTTTTTGAACTCATTTCACGCCGGTTTCGTTACGTCCATTGGATCCTATTCGGGCCCCCGGAGGCGGGCATATAATCGGCCCAGGGCCTTGCGCAGCGGCCTGGGCCCAGTTCACGCCGCCTCTTCATAAGGCAAAAGGAGGTCGTCGGTCGATGGCGATCAAGGCAGAAGGCGTTACCCGCGCATCCGAGGGGCGGCGGAAGGAGCAGGGGCAGTACTGGGTGTACTTCGACGGCGAGGTCAAGCGCTACGCCGACGCGAAGGTCGGCTTGATGACCCATGCGTTGCAATACGGGACCGGGGTCTTCGAGGGCATTCGCGGCTACTGGAGCCCCGAGCACGAGCAGCTCTTCGTCCTCAAGCTGCGGGAGCATTACCGCCGGATGCAGAACTCCGTGAAGGTGCTGAAGCTCAAGATCCCGATGAACCTGGACGAGCTCTGCGAAACCAGCATCGAGCTCATTCGGCGCAACAACTTCCGCCAGGACGTGTACATCCGGCCCTTCGCCTTCAAGAGCTCCGAAGAGATCGGGGTGCGTCTCCACAACCTGAAGGACTCCTTCGCCATCTACGTCACCCCGTTTGGCAACTACGTCGAGGTCGACGGCGGTATCCGGTGCATGGTGTCGAGCTGGCGACGCATCGACGATAACGTCGCACCGGCTCGGGCCAAGATCACCGGGATCTACGTCAACTCGGCGCTGGCCAAGACGGAGGCGATGGAAAACGGGTTCGATGAGGCGATCATGCTGACCCAGGACGGCCACGTCTGCGAAGGCAGCGCCGAGAATATCTTCTTGCTGCGCGATGGCAAGGTCTTTACCCCGCCCACCTCCGACAACATCCTGGAGGGCTTGACGCGGCTGGCGATGATCGAGCTGCTGCGCAAGGAGCTCGACATGGAGGTCGTGGAACGCTCCATCGACCGCTCCGAGCTCTACATCGCCGATGAGATCTTCCTCTGCGGCACCGGCGCCCAGATCTCGCCGGTCATCGATGTCGATCGCCGGCCCATCGGCGATGGCCAGGTCGGGCCCGTGGTCAGTCAGCTCCAGAAGCTCTACTTCGACATCGTTCGCGGACGAAACACCAAATACCGGTCCTGGCTGACGCCCGTCTACTGACCGCGGCCGCCCCTCACCTGGCGGGACGTTGATGCGCATCGTGGTTGCGCCCAATGCCTTCAAAGGGTCTCTGTCGGCGGTCGAGGCTGCCGAAGCGATTGGCGAGGGGATTCGCGTTGTCGCGCGGGATGCTGAGTTAGTGCTGGTGCCAATCGCTGACGGTGGCGACGGCACCGTCGACGCGCTGGTGGCGGCGACGCAGGGCGAGCGACGCACGCTGCGGGTACGCGGGCCACTCAGTGATCCGGTCGACGCCGAGTACGGGCTGATCGATGGCGGATCGACGGCGGTGATCGAAATGGCGAAGGCGGCCGGGCTGGCCCTGGTGCCGACGGACAAACGCGATCCGCGAGTCACGACCACCCACGGCGTCGGCGAACTGCTGCAACATGCCTACGACGACGGTGCGCGCCGCTTCATCGTCGGCATCGGCGGAAGCGCGACCAACGATGGCGGTGCCGGCATGGCCCAGGCGCTCGGCTATCACCTGCTCGACGAAAATGGTCTCGAGCTGCCTCCCGGCGGACTGGCGCTCAAGCGTCTCGCGCGCATCCAGGTGGGCGGCGTGCACGCCAACTGGAAAGAGACAGAGGTCGACGTCGCCTGCGACGTCACCAACCCGCTGACGGGGCCGCGTGGCGCGAGCGCCGTCTACGGCCCGCAGAAGGGCGCGACGCCTGAGATGGTGGCGGAACTCGACGAGGCGCTCCACCACTTTGCCGAGATCATCCGCCGCGACCTCGGGGTGGACGTCGAGCAACTGCCGGGTGCCGGTGCGGCGGGCGGCCTCGGCGCCGGGCTGGTTGCCTTCTTGGGCGCCCGGCTGCAGCCGGGCGCCGAGATGGTGATGCAGGCGCTGCACCTGGATGAACGGCTGGCCGGGGCGCAGCTCGTGATTACCGGCGAGGGCCGCCTCGATTCGCAAACGGCACGGTTCGGCAAGGGGCCCGCCGCCGTCGCCCGCCACGCCAAAAACGCCGGCATTCCGGTGGTCGCCATCGGCGGCAGCCTCGCCGACGAGACCGAGCTCCGGCTCCTGTTCGACGGACTGGAGGCGACTGTGGTCGAGTCTGGCAGGCTTGACGAGGCGATCGCCCAGGCGCGGCCGCTGCTGGTGCGGGCAGCGACCCGCCTGATGTGGCTGGTGCTGACCGGCCGTCGCCTGCGGTGAGCGCCCGCCCGACCCCCTAAGATCGCAGCATGCCCCACCGCCACGACGACGAGTACCTCCACCGTCACGCCCTCGACGCGGCGCCCCACCGGCACCGCCTCATCGAGGTGATCGAGCATGCGCATGGGGCTCATGGCGATGATCGCCACGACCACACCCACATCATCATGACCGCCCCGGCTGAGAGCGGCGGCCAGGCATCGCAGCACCGTCATCGGCTGGCATCCCCGTTCGAGCACGAGCACCCCTCGGACGATCCGCGCCACCGCCACCAGCTCGGAGAGATCGAGCACGAAGAGCGGGATCGCCACTGGCATGGGGTCGAGATCACGGAGATCGAAATGACGATCGAGCCCCCGAAACGCCGCCGGGATTAGTGCTTTCGGAACCCGCCCTGGACGCGCCCATCCATGAAGGAGATCTTGGGGTGGCGCACCTTCGACGTGAGGCGGCGTGTGACCACGCCGGTATTCAGCTGGACGATGACGTCGTTGCGCTGCAGATGGGGCGGGTTCGGATACCGCTCCGTGCAGGCGGTACAGGAGTCGAGGTGCTGCGCCACCATCTTGCGTTGCTCGCGCCGGAGCGTTCCGGGCGGGAAGTTGTCGAGCAGGTAGGCGATCGTCGGGCAGCGCGTCTCTTCGGTCTGGGCCTTGCCCTCCATGAAAAGAAATTCTTCTTTGAATCTCCGGCGGGCCCGATGCAGCAAGGTCTCCACCGCGCTCTCGGAAACCTTCATCTTGCGGGCGATGTTGGCGTAGCTGAGGCCCTGCAGCTCGCGGAGGGTCAGGACCAGTCGGTATTTCTCGGGTAGGCGGCGCGCCACCGACCAGACGGCGTCGCGCAATTCGCTGATTTCCAGGGCGACCTCCGGGCTCTTGCGAGCATCGCCATCCGGCACCTGGAGCACGGAGTCTTCGCTTTCTTCGTCGTCGATCTCCTGGGCTTCGGGGAACTTCTTGCGACGGCGCAGCTCGTCGTAGCAGAGGTTGGTGGCGATGCGGTGGATCCAGGCCGAGAAGTTGAAGCTGTCGTTGATCCGATGGATCGTTCGTAGAATCTGGAAAAACGTCTCCTGGGTGAGATCCTCGGCCAGCTGGCGGTCGCGGAGCAGCCGGAAGGTGAGGCCGTAGATCGCCTTGTGATACCGCCGGAAGAGCGTGTCGAAGGCCGCCACGTCGCCGCCGAGATAATCGCGTATGAGATCGAGATCCGAGGGCCCCTTGGCAACTCGCGTCACTACTTGTCTCCCACCCCGGACTCGGCAAAATCGTTCGACGAGAGGTTGCTCCCGCCGAGTCGCTGGCGAATCATAGCACCCAGTCTTGCGCCAATTGCACGACTCAGCGACGCAATTTCCAACTTTGTCACAGGGCCGCGATCTTTTCGCAGGAGTTCCGCAATTGGCTCGTTATAATGCCGCTGACGTCACCTTCACGAGGGCCACACATGGGCAGTCCCCAGGCTGGAAAAGCCACCACCGTAACAGTCCGCTTCCTGGACGACGAGATCATGGAGGGCCGGGTCGGCGGGATCGACCTGGACCAACCGAACATCGAGCTCGAGATGCCCGACGAGGGAAGCAACAACGAGCGTGCCCTCATCCCGTTGCCGTCGATCAAGCGCATCACCCTCGTCGCCGGCCCACCCACCGCAGAGGAGCAAGCTCGTGCCGGAAAGAAGGTCGCCATCCGCTTTCAAGACGGTGAAGTCTTGCGGGGCTACCTCGACGGCGAGCTTCGGCACGCCGGCCACGGGGTGACCATGCGCCTGATGACGGTGGAGAAGGATCGGATCGAAACCCTGGGTATTCCCTATACCGCCTTGAAGGCGCTCTTCTACTTGAAAACCTGGGACACCAGGCCGATGGAGTTCGACGGCACGAAAGATCGGCATGTGAGCAAGCGGCTTTCCTCGCCTCTCGTGGACCTGATCTCCAATATGGGTCAGCTGGAAAAGCTCCGCAAGCGGGGCGCCATCACCGAGGGCGAATTCCAACGGAAGCGCCGCAAGATCCTCGATAACATCTAGAGCTTCGCTCGTTGCCCTGGGGCTACTGCCCCTGCTTGGCGGTTGCAACTCGCGGCCCGCAGTCCCTGGGATCTCCCTGGGCACCGCCAGCCCTCCCGGGTCTCAATACCAGCCGGAGCCCGCTCGCCACGAGGGCGGAACCCTGGTGGTGGGGGACTGGGAGAGCCCCACGAACTTTTCCCCCCTCTTCAACGAAGAGGTGCCGGCCGCCCAGGTCGACGCGCTGCTCTACGGCGGCCTGGTGAAACTCGATAACAACCTGCAGCCGATCGCGGATCTCGTCGAGCGCGTCCCCACGCTGCAAAACGGGGACGTGAACTGGAACCGCGTCGCCGGCACCATGGACGTCTCCTATCGGCTGCGGTCCGGATTGCGCTGGTCCGATGGACAGCCGATCACCGCGGACGACGTGGCCTTCACCTGGGGGCTGATCGTCAACCCGCTCGTCCAGGGGGTTCTCTCGCCGGACGGCTACCGGTCGATCTCGCGGGTCGATATCCACGACGCGCAACGCTTCACGCTGCATTTCGATCGGGTCTATGCGAAGTATCTCAACCTCTTTCCGGCCATCCTGCCGAAGCATCGATTGGGCGGGATTGCCCCGGAGAAGCTGGGTGGCGATCCCTTCTGGTCGCGACCGGATGTCGTGAGCGGTCCCTTCAAGATCTCCGAAATGGTTCCGGACGACCACATCACGCTGATTCGCAACGATGCCTGGTCGCAGGGTCGGTCGGGGCGGCGCCCACACCTCGACAGCATCGTCTACAAGCTTTACCCGGAATCGGGTCAGCTCGCCGCCGCGGCGCGTGCGGGCCAGGTCTCGGTCGCCCTCGAAATCCCCGATGACCAGTTAGCGACGCTGGCCAACACCGGATCGGTGACGACGCGGACTCGATCCCAGCTCGCCTACGAGCAGGTCACCTTCAACCAGGCGGACCCGAATCCGGTGACCGGCCGGCCGCCCCCCTGGAAGGACGATCCGGTACTCCTCCAGGCGCTCCGCATGGCGATCGACCGGCCCGCGATGGTGAAGAAATTCTTCAGAGGCCAGGCGCAGCTCGCCGAGTCACCGATCCCCAGTGCGCTGACGTCATTTCACGATCCCAATGTGTCGGTTAGCTACGACCTGGCGAGCGCCACACGGCTGCTCGACGGCGACGGGTGGGCGGTTGGTTCGGATGGCATTCGCATCAGGAAGGGACAGCGCCTGAGTTTTCACCTGGTGACGGCCCTGGGCAGCCCACTACGCAACGCCATCCGCGATCAGATGATCGCGGACTGGCGCAAACTCGGCGCCGAAGTGATCCCAACCGACGCTCACCCCAGCGAGTTGTTCAGTGGCTATGCGGAGGGCGGGCTCCTGGAGCGCGGCCAGTTCGAGGCCGGGTTATGGACCTGGAGCATCGGTCCCGACCCCGACGGCGTCTATCCGCTCGAGCATTCATCGCAGATCCCGAGCGATCAGAATCAGGGACTGGGCTCGAACTTCGGGCGCTTCAACAGTCCCGATCTCGATCGCAATCTCGACCGCGGCCGCAGCACCCTCGTCCTGGTCGAGCGGGCCAAAGCCTATGGGGCTTTCGAACGTTCTTACGCGCATCTTGGCTTTGAGTTGCCGCTCTTCGAACGGGTGCTGGTCGTCCTGGCCAGCCCTCATTTGCACAATCTGTTGCCCAACCCCGCACCGGATACCACGCTTTGGAACGCGGCTGACTGGTGGATGGACTGATTTGCTCTTGTTAGCGAACCTTAGAAAAGCCGGGGTTTCGTTGACCCTCTTGGGGGGGCGCCCGTAGAGTGACGGTCAACATCCGGAAGGAGGTTGTATGACAGGAGCCTGCCCACGCTGGTTGCGCCTGCTTGTGGTCGCAACTGCAGGCACGGTACTGCTGGCGGCCTGTGCCCCGACGGCGACGACGACCACCACCTCGCCCAAGGCGGGGGGGAAGCTCACCGTCGCCTCGTGGCAGGAGCAGGACAGCCTGCTCGCATGCAACATCACGTCCGCCGCATCGCATGCGTGCGCCTATATCAACCCCGCGATGGAAGGGCTGCTGACCGTCAAGGCCAACCAGGACCCGCTCCCCACCAACCCGAAGCTGTCCGATTACTGGGTTCCGGAACTGTCTACGGAAGTCCCCACGCTCGAAAACGGGGATGTGAAAGTAAGTGGCAACAAGATGGACGTCACCTGGAAGCTGCGCCATGGCGTCAAGTGGCACGACGGTGTGCCATTTACCTCCAAGGACGTCAAGGCGACCTTCGACTTCTGGTGGCTCAAGTACCGCGATAAGAACCCGACGCCACTGATATCGACCAGCGGATGGGACCAGGTGGACAGCGTCGATACGCCGGACGACTTCACGGCCATCGTCCATTTCAAGAGCGTCTACGCCGCCTACCTGACGCTGGGAACCGGTCCGTACGGCGTCCTGCCCGATCACCTGCTGCAGCAGGTCTGGGCCAAGACCGGCGACATCACCCACGACAAAGTCACGGTCAGCATTCCAGGCGGCTACAGCGGCTCGGACACGCTCGACAAGGTGATGGTTGGCACGGGGCCCTTCATGTTCAAGGAATGGGTGACGGGGGACCACCTGACGTTGGTGAGAAATCCTCACTGGTGGGGTGGTGGCGGCCGGCCCTACCTCAACGAGATCCGGGTCAAATTCGACGCGGACGCCAACACCGAGCTCAACGAGCTGCGCACCAACACGGTCGATATGGCGTTGGACTTGCGGCCATCACTGTTGCCCTCGCTTTCCCGGCAGAGCGATGTCACCACGGTGACGATCCTGGACAGCGCCACCGAGCACCTCGACATCAACCTGCACAACACCTTCCTCAAGGACGTCACCCTGCGGAAGGCGATCCTGATGGCGATCGACCGGCAGCGGATCGTCGACACCTTGCTGCTCGGCCGGACGGTGGTACCACCCGACGCCTGGATGTGCATCCAGACCGGCGCCTGGTGCCTGGATCCGAATGCCAGGCACACGCCCTACGACGTGGCCGCCGCCAACAAGCTCCTCAACGACGCCGGCTACAAGCTCCAGACGTCCGGGCCCTGCAAGGGATTTCGCACGGATCCGCAGGGACGTTGCGTGCAGCTCCACCTGATCACGACCACGCTGCCGCTGCGCGAGGAGCAGGAGGTCGTCATCGCCTCCGACCTCGCGGGGATCGGGATTCAGATCATCAAGCCGTTCGCGAACGTCCCCGCCAGCCGGATGTTCGGCTCCTGTACCAGCGGCGGCATCATCTACAGCCACAACTTCGATCTCGCGATGTACACGAACAATTACAGCTACCCGGCGGAGCCCGACTCGCTCGCGTACACCGCCTACCACAGCTCCCAAATCCCAACCGACGCCAATGGCTGCGTCGGGCAGAACACGACCTTCATGAGCGACCCGCAGCTCGATCAGGCGCTCGACCAGGCCCGGCTGTCGGTCAAGCTGTCGGATCGGAAGGATAAATACATCGTGGCCCAGAAGCGGCTGGCCGACGTCATCCCCGAGATTCCCCTCTACCAGGCGGTCGACGTCGAAGCCTACAACAAGAAGCTCGGCGGCTACAAGGGCAATGAATTCTGGTGGATGAACCAGTCCGCCGATTGGTACATCAGCCAGTAACGCATGTCCCTCCCCCGCTGGCGGGGGAGGGTAGGGTGGGGGCTAACCGGTGACTACCTACGCCCTTCGCCGCATCCTTCAGGCGATCCCACTGCTGCTCGTGATTTCCTTGGTGCTCTTTGCCATCCTGCAGGTGCTGCCGGAGAAGCCGTGGGACCTGCTGCTGCGTAATCCGCGGATGACCGCCGCGGATCGCGCCCGGCTGTTGGCCTACTACGGGTTCAATCAGCCGTTTCTGGTCCAGTACCTGACCTACATGCGCAACCTGTTGCATTTCGACCTCGGGTTTTCCTATTTCAGCCATCAGAGCACCGTCAGCTTGATCGCCGAGCGGCTGCCCAACACCGTGCTCCTGATGGGCACCTCCTACATTTTCACGTTGCTGGTCGCAATCCCGATTGGGATCGTGGCGGCGGTCAAGCAATATTCGAAGCTCGACAACTTCCTGACAACCGGCGCGTTTATCGGCATCTCGCTCCCCCAGTTCTGGTTCGGCTTGATGCTGATCATCCTGCTCTCCGTGCTGCCCTACCAGCACCTCGGCTTCCGTCTCTTTCCTACAGACGGCATGTGGGACTCAGGCCATGAGGGCAATCTCGCCCGCCTGAACCTGGGTGATCCGCTCAACCTCGCCTGGCACCTGGTGCTGCCCGGCATTGTGCTGGCGGTTCAGTCGATCGCGCAGTACAGCCGCTTCGTGCGCAGCAGCATGCTCGACGTCCTGAGTCAGGACTACATTCGGACCGCCCGCGCCAAGGGCCTCTCGCAGCTCCGCGTCGTCGTCAAGCACGGATTTCGCAACTCGCTCCTGCCATTGATTACTCTCATGGGCCTCGACGTGCCCCAGCTGTTCGCGGGCGCGCTGATCACCGAACAGGTCTTCACCTGGCCGGGCATGGGGCGACTGTTCTGGGAATCGGCGGGCAAGGGCGATTACCAGGTGCTGCTCGGCATCATGATCATCCTGGCGATCCTCGTCGTGCTGGGCAACCTGCTCGCCGACCTCGCCTACGGCTGGGCCGATCCCCGGATCCAGTACCGATGATCAATCCCACCCTCGAACAGTCGGAGCTGCCACCCGGAGGCGGGCCGCTCGTCCCCGACTACGACCTCACGCGCGAGATCGGCTACTACCAGCTGGTCTGGCGCCGGCTGCTGCGCCATCGGCTCGCCGTGATCTCCGGTGTCGTTCTGCTGCTGCTGGCCGTCGGCTGTTACCTCGGCCCGCTGCTGCTGCCCATGCGCTGGGATGAGCCCGACCTCTTCAACCGCTACGCCCCGCCGTCCTTCACGCACCTGATGGGGACCGACGACCTGGGACGCGATCTCTTCAAGCGAATCCTCGAGGGCGGCCAGGTGTCGCTGGCGGTGGGTGTGTTGGCCATGCTGGTCACCATCGTGTTGGGCGGGCTGATCGGCGCGCTGGCCGGCTACTTCGGGCGCCTGGCTGACAACGCCATGATGCGCTTCACTGACGCGGTGCTCGCCATTCCACAGATCTTCGTCCTGATCCTGATCATCGCCTCATTCCGTCAGGCCGGCCACACACCGGCCGTCATCATCTTCGCCATCGGCGTGACGTCCTGGCCGTACACCGCTCGCATCATCCGGTCGGTGGTGCTCTCGATCCGCGAGAAAGAGTTCGTCGAGGCCGCCCGCGCGACCGGCTCGGGACACTGGAAGATCCTGGCGCGCCACGTGTTGCCGAATGCCCTGGGACCAATCATGGTGGCCGCCACCCTCACCATCGGTTTTGCCATCATCCTCGAGAGCGCACTTAGCTTCCTGGGCTACGGGTTGGGCCCGCCGATCGCCTCCTGGGGCGGCATGCTCTTCAACGCCAACGCCTTCATCTATGACGCGCCCTACGCGCCCTTTGCCGCCCTTTTCCCGGGGCTGATGATCTTGATCGCCGTGCTCTGTGTGAATTTCGTTGGCGATGGCCTGCGGGATGCCTTCGACCCGCGTTCCTTCGAGCGCTGATGGCGACCGGCCCGGTAGACGCCACGCCGGTTCTTCGGCTAGAGCAGCTGCGGACCTACTTTTCGACCGGCGACGGGATGGTCAAGGCGGTCGACGGCGTCGATCTCGAGGTGCGTCCCGGGCGAACGCTGGGTGTCGTCGGCGAATCCGGATGCGGCAAGACGGTGACAGCGCTCTCGATCATGCGGCTGCTGCCGAGAACGGGACGCATCGTTGGCGGGCGCATCCTGCTGGGCGGTCGCGATCTGGTGCAGGCCGATGAGGAAGAGATGCGAGAGCTCCGCGGCAATGCGGTCTCGATGATCTTCCAGGAGCCGATGACGTCGCTGAACCCGGTCTTTACGGTGGGCGATCAGGTGGGCGAGGCGATCAGCCAGCATCTCGAGTTCTCGGAGCGGCAGGTGCGTGATCGCGTGCTCGAGATGTTCCAGCTGGTCGGGATCGCGGATGCGGGCAAGCGGGTGCGCGACTATCCCCACCAGATGAGCGGCGGGATGCGCCAGCGGGTGATGATCGCGATGGCGCTGGCGTGCAACCCCGCGGTGCTGATCGCGGATGAGCCGACCACGGCGCTCGATGTCACCATCCAGGCGCAGATTCTGGATCTCCTGCGGGAGTTGCAGCGGCGCAACCGGATGGCGATCATCTTGATCACGCACGACCTCGGCGTGGTCGCCGAGATGGCCGACGAAGTCGCCGTGATGTACGCCGGCAAAGTCATCGAGCACGGCAGTGCCGACCAGATCTTCGACAGCCCTCGTCACCCCTATACCCAGGGCCTGCTGGCCTCGATTCCAAGCCTGGCGGCGCGTGGCCGGCCGCTGACGGCGATCACCGGAACCGTGCCGCACCCACTGAACCTTCCGCCGGGTTGCAGCTTCGCCCCTCGCTGCCCGCGGGCGTTCGAGCCGTGTCCGACCGCGTTCCCGGCGCGAATGGACCAGGGTGGCGGCCACGAGGTTGCCTGCTACCTCTACGGAGATCGAGCCGAGCCCGCCGCCACGCCCGATGCCGGCCGGGCGACGCCGGGCCGATGAGCGCGCTGCTGGAGGTCTCAGACCTGGTCAAGTACTTCCCGGTCCGTGGCGGGTTCTTCCAGCGCAGGGTCGCCGATGTCAAGGCGGTGGACGGCATCTCCTTCGACATCAAGGCGGGCGAGGTGCTGGGGCTCGTCGGCGAAAGCGGCTGTGGCAAAACGACGACGGGTCGCCTGCTGCTGCGCCTGATCGAGCCGACCCGGGGGAGGATCAGGTTCGACGGCCGGGACGTTCTGGCGATGCGGCCGCGTGAGCTCAAGGCCGCGCGCGCCCAGATGCAAATCGTCTTCCAGGACCCCTACGCCTCGCTCGACCCACGACTCCCGATCAGCGAGATCGTGGGCGAGGGGTTGAGCAACCACGGGATGAAGAATCGGCGCCGTCGGGAAGAGGCGGTGGCCGACATCCTGGAGAAGGTCGGGTTGCGCCGCTACTACATCAATCGTTATCCGCACGAGTTCAGCGGTGGGCAGCGCCAACGCATCGGGCTGGCCCGGGCACTCGTGTTGCGCCCAAAGTTCGTCGTTGCCGATGAGCCGGTGTCCGCGCTTGATGTCTCCATTCAGTCGCAGGTCCTCAACCTGATGGCCGAGCTGAAGGCCGAGTTCGGGTTAACGTACCTGTTTATTTCACACAACCTGGGGGTGGTGCAGCACGTCAGCGACCGCGTCGCCGTCATGTACCTGGGAAAGATCGTCGAGCTGGCCGACAGCGAGGATCTCTATCGCAGCCCGCAGCATCCCTACACCCAGGCCCTGCTTTCGGCGGTGCCGACACCAAACCGGCACGAGAAGCGGCAGCGGGTGATCCTGACCGGGGACGTGCCCAGTGCGATCCACCCACCCACCGGCTGCCGGTTTCATACCCGCTGCCCGCTGGCGCGGCCGGTCTGTCGCGAGGCCGAGCCGCCGCTCGAGCTGAAAGCCGCCGGCCACTGGGCCGCCTGCCACTTCTCGTAGGCTTGTTGTCATGAAAGATTTGGCTGACGCCGCGCTCAACGCGGCCCAGGTGAAGGGCGCGGGCTATGCCGACATCCGGCTCGATGAACACGTGCAGCAGGACATCATCGTCAAGAACGGGCAGCTGGCCGCCGTGTCCGACGATGCGAGCGAGGGGTTTGGCGTTCGCGTGCTGGTCGATGGCGCCTGGGGATTTGCCGGCAGCGCCCGGCTAAATAAAAACGAAATCGACGAGGTCGTCGATCGGGCCATTCGGATCGCCCGCGCGAGCGCGCGGGTCCGATCCACCCCGGTCGACCTCGGGCCGCCGGTGACCTCGCGCGGAAAGTACCGTACGCCGCTCGAGCGTGACCCGTTCAGCGTGCCCCTAACGGAGAAAGTCGATTTGTTACTGCGGGCCGACGCGGCGATGGGCGCCGTCAAGGGCGTCGGCATTCGCGAGGGCTCGATGGAGTTCCTCCGGCAGCGGAAGGTGTTCGCCTCGACCGAGGGCGCCTTCATCGAACAGGAGCTGTACGAAGCCGGCGCGGGCATCGAGGCGACGGCCACCTCGCCAGACGAGGTTCAGAACCGGTCTTATCCGAATTCTTTCGGGCGACACCAGGGCTCCGGTGGCTACGAGTACGTCACTGCGATGCAGCTCGATCGACACGCCGGCCGGATCGCTGAAGAGTCCGTCGCGCTGCTGACCGCGCCGCAGTGTCCAAGTGGCGTCAAGACGTTGATCCTCGACGCCAGCCAGACGGCGCTGCAGATCCACGAGTCGTGCGGCCATCCAACGGAACTGGACCGCGTGTTTGGCATGGAGGCGGCCTACGCCGGGACCAGCTTCATGACGCCAGAAAAACTCAATCACCTCCAGTACGGCTCGCCGCAGGTGACGATCACCGCCGACGCGCTGACCCCGACGGGTCTGGGGACGTTTGGTTGGGACGACGAAGGGGTGCCGGCGCAACGGACATTCTTGATCAAAGAGGGCCTCTTCGTCGGCTACCTGACGTCGCGGGAGACCGCAAGCGTTCTCGGCCAGCAGAGCAATGGCACGATGCGTGCCGACGGCTGGAACCGCATCCCGTTGATTCGCATGACGAACGTCAACCTGCAGCCCGGCGACTCGTCGCTGGACGAAATGATAGCGACGACGAAAGACGGGGTTTATATGGAAACCAACCGTAGTTGGAGCATCGACGACAAGCGCCTCAACTTCCAGTTCGGCACCCAGCTCGCCTACGAGATCGTCAACGGTAAGCGGGGGCGTCTGCTCAAGAACGCGACCTACGCCGGCATCACGCCCGAGTTCTGGAACTCCTGCGACGCGGTCGCTGGTCGCAGCGAATGGTCCGTCTGGGGCCTCGCCAACTGCGGCAAGGGCCAACCGCCGCAGACGGCCCACGTCGCGCACGGCGCGGCGCCGGCGCGCTTCCAGCACGTCAAGGTCGGCATCCTCAAATGAAAAGCATGGAAACCGCGCGCCTCACCGAACAGGGTGAGGTCAAGCGCTTCATCGACAAGCTGTTGCAGGCGTCGCCGGCGGCACAGACCGAGGTCATGGTCACCGAGTGGGACAGCGCGCTCACCCGCTTCGCCAACAATGGCATCCATCAGAACGTCGCCGAGCGCGACGTCAGCGTGCGGGTCCGCGTGGTGAAGGACGGCAAGACCGGGGTGGCCTCGATCAACCAGATGAACGAGTCAGCCGCCGCCGACGTCCTCAAGCGAGCGATCGTCATCGCCGACCTGCAAGCAAAGGGCGAGGTGGTGCCCATGCCGGGGCCGGCCAAAAGCGAGCCGGTCGAGGCCTGGTCGGACGCCACCGCGGCGGCGACGCCGGAAGAGCGGGCGGACTTCGTCGAGGCCATCTGCGCCAGGGCAAGGCGGGCCGGACTCAATGCCTTCGGAGCTTTCAGCACCGGAGCCGAGCAGTTCGCCATTGCCAACTCGCTCGGCGTTTATCACCATCACCGCTCCACCGAAGCAACGATCAATTCCGTTGTCATGGGGGAGGCGGGCTCGGGCTACGCCGATCGCGGGGCGATCGACGTGCGCCAACTGAACAAGGACGAGGTGGCGGACGAGGTCATCGACAAGGCGCAGCGCAACCAGAATGCCCAGCCCGTCGAGCCGGGCGTCTACGAGGTGGTGCTCGAAGAGTACGCGGTGGCCGAGATGCTGGAGTTCATGAGCTTCACCGGGTTCAGCGCGCTCGCGCTGGAGGAGGATCGCAGCTTCATGCGGCTGGGCGAGCGGATCACCGGGGACGGGGTCACGATCTGGGACGACGGTCTCGACGCCGCCGGCCTACCCGCGCCCTTCGATTTCGAAGGCGTGCCCAAACAACGTGTCGACCTGATCAAAAAAGGCGTCGCCACCGGTGTCGTCTACGACATGATGACGGCGACCACGGAGGGCCGCCAATCCACCGGCCACGGCCTGCCGGCGCCGAACACCGAGGGCCCTTTCGCCGTCAATCTCTTCATGCAGCCGGGCTCGGTTGCCAAGCCAGAGCTCGTTTCCGGCATCAAGCGCGGCATCTGGGTCACCCGCTTCTGGTACGTGCGGATTGTGCATCCCAAGCTATCGATCATCACCGGAATGACCCGCGACGGAACCTTCCTCATCGAAAACGGCAAGGTCACGCGACCGGTGAAAGATCTTCGCTTCACGCAGAGCATGCTGGAGGCACTCGGCGGAACGCTCGCAGCCGGCAAGACGACGAAGCTGCAAATTGGAGAGTTCATCGGCGCCTCCCGGGTGCCCGCACTTCACCTGAAGGCTTTTACGTTCACGAGTTGAGTCGTCGATATCCGGTAATCGGCCTGCCGACGCTGGCGATTCCGCCAGGACCCAAGCCGCCGCGCTACGGCATCAACCAGAGTTACGTGCGGGCGCTGACGGCGGCCGGCTGCGCGACGGTGCTGATCCCGATCCTCGATGACGACGATCGCCTGCGCGCGATCTACGACCGGCTCGATGGCATCGTCTTCCCGGGCGGCGCGGACGTCGCGCCCAGCGAATACCGCGAAGAACTCATCGAGGACGCGAACGTCGTGATCGAGGCGCCGCGCGACCGGACTGAGCTAACGCTGGCGCGCTGGGCGTTTGCCGACGACCTGCCCACGCTTGGTATTTGCCGCGGCCAGCAGGTGCTCAACGTGGCGTTGGGTGGCAGTCTCTACCAGGACCTGCGCCACCAGGGGGTAACTACCGTGGAGCACTCTGACGCCGATGGTCGGGCGCGGAACGCGCTGACTCATCGGGTGCGTCTCGATCCCGCGTCGCGGCTGGCGCAGCTGATCGATGAGACCAGCATCGAGGTCAACAGCCTGCATCATCAGGCGGTCAAGGCCGTCGCCGCGCCGCTTCAGGTCACCGGGACATCCGACGACGGGGTCATCGAGGCGCTCGAATCAGCCGATCGCCGGTTTCTCATCGCGGTCCAGTGGCACCCGGAAGAGATCGACGAGATCCCATGGGTACGTCGTCTGTTCCAGGGCTTCGCCAGGGCAGCTCAGAGCACGACCTGAGCCTGGGGCGCTCACTCGCGGCGAGCAAAGCCTCTCGCCGGGATTTTCGCTGGCGAGTTGATCTGCCACTTACTGTTCTGGCGTTGGATTGACCAGGCTCCCTCATGGACCAGTCGGTGATGCGGTCGGCAAAGGAGGGCAAGATTCGGCAATGCCGTTTCACCGCCTTTGGTCCACCAAACGAGGTGATGCCCATCGCACCAGTCTGGGGGCCGACCGCAGCCGGGCCAGACACAGCGGCAGTCTCGTGCTTCGAGCGCGCGCCGCGTCGATGCAGGTAACGTGCGGGTTGCGTGGTTGAGCTCGTGCTCGAGCTCGGTCCGTCCGGTCATCCGCACAATCGCCGAATCGCACGCGTAGCGTTGCACGGTTTCTGCAGGCACCGTGCTACCGCCTTCGAGCTCGCCGGCGGGAGCGCCGGCGATTCCGGCCAGGGTATCAAGGCTTGCACGGATGATCAGCTGCGGTCGTGGGCCCGAGCTGTCGCGCCGGCTCCCCGGCCCTCGGCGGCAGAACTCCACCAGCGCGTCGGCACAACGCTGCCCGTGGGTCCGGTCTTCATCCTTGGTCGGCCTCATCAGTCCGGCCAGCGCAGCCCGCACAGTTGCTCCGCCTTCGGCATCGAGCAACCCATCGATGCGCACGACTCCACCCTGGGGCTCACCGATGTGCAGATAGCGGCGCTGATAGGCGCGATTCGTCTCGGCGAGGGAGGCGGCGGCGTCGACGCGGTGTTCAAAGTTCTTCACCACGGTCGTGAACTGGCCTGGGTCCAGTGTTTGGGCGGCTTTGAGGAAGTTGCCTTCTTCACCTCGCACCGCAGCCGCGCCCACGTTCTGGGCCGTCCGAGCCATCACAGCGACGTGTTGATATCCGACCTGTCCGTGAGCAAAGGCTGCTTCGGTCTGTGGGAGGCGCTCCAGCTGTTTGCCGATCTCAACTCTCTCGGCAGCTGCGCCGCCGGACAGCCTGCATTTCCATTTCAGCCAGGCTGTCACGCTCAGCGCGCCATCGGCAGCGTATTCGCCGGATTTGTCGAACCGGCGCACGCCAGTTGCGAATGCTGCCTCGAGAGGGTCGATGCCGGCCTCGCGGATCAGGATCAACAACTCGCCGAGCTCCACCCCGTCCGATTGCTGGGCGTAGGCCATCACTGCATTGACCGCGGCCCCCAGCTGCCTCGCGATTCCTCGAGCACCGCCGTTCCTCAGCTCGATAAGGCTCCCTGGTGCGGCCATGCTTCGATGATGAAGCCTGGCTTTGACAGCCGTGTGTCAATAACCCAAAGATGTGCTCGCTTCGCGCTCAGTCACAGAGGCAAACTCGTACGGACCAGCGACAGACAGCTGTCAAAGTCGGCTGATACTGTCAGCAACATGGCCGCCTGTCCGGATTGTCAGCGCGAAATGCGCCTGGCACTCAGCTGCGTGACGACATTGGTCGTGGTTGTCGGGAAGGATACGTTCGACCGCGTGCGACATTCCGCCAATGCCACCGAGCGCTGCGAAGACTGTGGCGTGAGACCAGGCGGGGTTCATCATTTCGGGTGCGATACGGAACCATGCCCGAGCTGCGGCGGTCAGCTCATCATGTGCGCCGGCTGATCGCGGTCAACCGGCCGCTAATCAGCCCTGGCTGGCGGCGTCCTTCAGCCAGGGAAGGGCGACCGCAAGCGGTCCAACAATGACTGCAAACTGATCGGAGTCCAGGTGCCGCCGCGCGGCGAGCGCCGTGGCCGCATCACCGACGGCCCACCAGGTGGGACTCTGTGGCGGATCGCCGGCACGCTCCGCGGCGGCATCGAAGATCTCGCGGTAGGAATCCGGGCCGAGCGCGACCAACGCCTGGCGGCGGGCGGCTTCAACCTTCGGCTGCGACGTGATCCAGGCCTGCTGCTGCCGCTTGGCGATGAGGGCCCTGGCTGGATCAGTGAGATCGAGCAATCCCTGGTAGAACCGATCTACCAGGGATCCGCTCGTCGTCGAATCGCCTTCTTTGACAAAGGCCCGGCTCATCCGAGCCCCGTTACGCGGCCTGCGTCAACGTTTCGCTTTTCGGTTCCAGGGCCCAGTCGAGCACCTGGCGCACATCCTTGGCGAGGTGGATCGTCATGGCGTCCCGCACGCTCTGCGGCAGGTCGTCCAGGTCCGCCTCATTGCGATACGGCAGGATGACTTCGGTCAGCCCGGCACGGTGCGCCGCCAGCAGCTTCTGCTTGACGCCGCCGATCGGCAGGACTTTCCCTTGAAGCGTGACCTCGCCGGTCATGCCCACCGTCGGTCGCACCGGTCGCCCACTGAACAGGCTGACCAGCGCCGTCACCATAGTGACGCCTGCGGACGGCCCGTCCTTCGGCACGGCCCCGGCCGGGACATGGACGTGGATCGCCTTCTCCTCGAAGCCGGCGGCGATGCCGAGCTCGGTCGCGTGCGAGCGGACGTAGGACAGTCCGATCTGCGCCGACTCCTTCATCACGTCGCCCAGCTGGCCGGTGAGGGTGAGCCCCTTCTGGCCATCCATCGCGGCGGCCTCGATGAAGAGCACCTCTCCGCCGATGCCGGTCACGGCCAGGCCGGTCGCGACTCCCGGAACGGAGGTCCGCTCGGCGACTTCTTCGTGGAACTTCGCCCGACCGAGGTAGGTCTTGACGTCGTCGCCGGTCACCTGGATGGGTGCCGTCGCCTTGCCCGCCTCGATCTGGGTTGCGACCTTACGCAGCAGCCGTCCGAGCTCGCGCTCCAGGTTGCGGACGCCCGCTTCGCGCGTGTGCTCGACGATGATGCGCCGGATGGCGTCGTCACCGACCACCACCTCTTCGGCGGTGAGCCCGTTGCGCTCCAGCTGGCGGGGGAGCAGATGGTCGCGTCCGATGGCGAGCTTCTCCTCTTCTGTATAGCCGTCGAGGCGGATGATTTCCATCCGGTCGAGCAATGGCCCGGGAATGGTATCCGCGACGTTGGCCGTCGGGATGAATAGCACTTCTGAGAGATCCAGGTCGACCTCGAGGTAGTGGTCGCGGAACGAATGGTTCTGCGCCGGGTCGAGGACCTCGAGCAGCGCCGATGACGGGTCACCCCGCCAGTCGCTGCCGACCTTGTCGATCTCGTCGAGCATGATCACCGGGTTCTTCGTGCCCGCCTCTTTGAGGGCGCGCGCGATCCGTCCGGGCAGGGCCCCGACGTAGGTGCGGCGGTGACCACGGATCTCGGCCTCATCATGGATGCCGCCGAGCGAGATACGGGTGAACTTACGACCCAGTGCGCGCGCGACCGACTCGCCGAGCGAGGTCTTGCCCACGCCGGGCGGTCCCACCAGGGTGATGATCGCGCCCGAGCCTCGGCCGCCAGCGAGCGCCAGGCCGCGGGAATCACGCCGCTTGCGAACGGCGAGAAACTCGATGATGCGGTCCTTGACGTCGTCCAGCCCGGTGTGGTCCTCATCGAGCACACGCCGTGCCTCGGTGACGTCGAACTGGTCGGGGGTGCGCTTGTTCCATGGCATGTCGAGCATCCAGTCCAGGTAGTTCCGGATCCATCCGGCCTCCGGGTTCTGGTCACTGGTCCGCTCGAGGCGGTCGAGCTCGCGCTCCACCTCCTTACGGACGGCCTCCGGCATGCCGGCTTCCTCGATGCGCTTGCGATAGTCGGCGGCGACGTCCGAATCGCCCTCGCCGAGTTCCCGCTTGATGGCATCCATCTGCTGACGCAGGAGGAACTCGCGCTGGCGCTTCTCCATCCCCTCCGCGACATCGCTTCGGATCTTGTTCTTCAGCGAGGCGTCGGCGAGGGTGTCCCGCGTCCATGCGATCAGCTTCTTCAGGCGCTGCTCAACGTCGAGCGTCTCGAGGATCTCTACCTTCTTCTCGAGCGAGAGATCGGGCGAGTAGCCCGCCAGGTCAGACAGTTGCGCCGGGCGGTCGATGTTCCGGACCATCTGGAACACCTCGCTCTGATCGCGCAGCTCGAGCAGGTTCTCGATCAGGGCCTTGTACTCACGGGCGAGGACGTGCGAGGTCTCGGTCAGCGGGTTGACGTCCTGGGCCGGCTGGGCCAGCACCCGCAACGCCGGGCCGGTGCCCGCGGCGGCACTGCCGACGGAGGCACGATGCAGCCCCTGCAGGATGGCGACCTCGACGCCATTCGGCAGTTTCCGGGAATCCTCGATCTTGGCGACGGTTCCGATGCTGGCGTACTTGCCTTCGACGCGCGGGACGAGCAGCACGAGACCGTCGCCCTCACGGGCAGCGGCGATGGCGGCTCCGGCCTCCTCGCGCTCGACCGGGATGGTCACGACCATGCCGGGCAGCACCACCGCGTTGTTGAGCGGCAGCAGCGGGATAAATTCAGTTTTAAGTTCAGGCATTGCTTCCATTTCTCCTTAGTGTTCTCGTCAGGGACAACCTGTGAGACGTTAGGTTTATGCCCAAATCGGGCGTCGCCAAACGACAGCCCCGGCGGTTGCGGGTCAGGAGCGGCTGGCGGTCCGGCTGGAACCGTTGCTGGACCCGGCCAGCTCCCGGATGACATCCTCGATGCTGGTCGCCACCACCTCGGGCGGCTGTGCCCCATCGATGACCTTGAGCTTGCTCTCATCGTTGTAGTACCGGATCAGGGGGGCGGTCCGGTCGAGGAAGACATCCAGGCGATGGTCGACAATCCCCTCGAGATCGTCGCTGCGGTGGCGCTGGCCGAGGCGCTCCTTGACCGCCTGGGGATCGACCTGCAAATAGAGGACCGCATCCAGCGGCCGGTCGAGCGCGGCCAGCATCCTGTCCAGTGCTTGCGCCTGGGGGACGGTCCGGGGGAAGCCATCGAGAATGAAGCCCTGCTGGGTGTCCGGGTCCAGGAGCCGGTGCTGGATGAGGTCGACCACCAGGCTGTCGGGCACCAGCTCGCCGCGGTCGAGGTAGGCCTTGACCCGCTGGCCCAGCGGGGTGCCGTTCGCCACCTGGGCCCGCAAGATGTCCCCGGTCGCGATCGCCGGGATCCCGTACTTCTCGGATAGCATCGCCGCCTGGGTCCCCTTCCCCGAGCCGGGGGGTCCGAGCAGCACGAGATCGAGAGCCACGCCTCCATGATGCGCCCCGGCGCAGCAATACGACCTCGAAAACGGTCGTTGTACTGATATGGGTGGGCGGGCCGTATTGGGGTCCTTGGCGCTCCCATTTGCGGTGCTGACAGCACTTACCCTGACCAGCTCGAACCCGGCTCCATGGGCGCCACCCCTCGCAGTCGGGTATGAGGAGCTGCTCTCGCACCGCGAGGTGACGCTTTACTATCCCGGGTCGCGGCTCCTGGCTTTCAGCGGCCATGGGGAGTATCCGGAGCGTTGCCAGGCGACGCTCTCGCTGATGTGTGTTCCGGCTGATGTAGCAGCCTCCGCTTATACGATCCTCACGGCTGACGCCATGGCCTCGGCCGACATCTTTCTGTGGTACCAGGAGCAACTGTCGCGACGCGGCTGGCGTCCGGGATACTCAAACGCGGAGGAGGCGAGGGTATACGAGCGCGGGCTCGGTGAGCGGTTCCAACTCTTTGTATCGATCCCTGAGGCTACCCGCGAACCTCTAAGTGGAACGGCATCGCTCATCCAATACCAAACCACCTATTCGCTGACGACATGCCCGCCGATCGATACCGGCTGCCGCACGAACGTCAAGCTTCCGCCAGCAAACCTTCCGAACGCCTACCTCTACTTTCCTCGGTCCGTCTGGATGGCCTCGGAGGGAGGCCCCTCCCGTCAGTCACCGATTCGGGCCTACCTGGTCGCGCCTGGCGGCTCGACGGAAACTGTCGCCGGCTGGTACGATCGCACGCTTACATCGCACGGCTGGTTCAAGGTCTCTTCGACGCCCACGAGCCTTGAATACCGGCATGAGGGTGGAGAGAGTCTGCTCGTGACGTTCGCACCCGGCCAAGCAGTATTTGGTTATGCCGTGAGCGGCCTGACCTACACCGTGCTCTACTCCATCCGTAGTTAGAAGCTAGCAAGGGAAGCCGATGGGCTCCGAGTATGCGGTGGCGGCCTGTTCCTCTCTGATGTATCCCACGTGCACCATCTGGGCCAGGACGTTGAACTGGCGGGCCCGAGCGGAGCAGGGATTTCGATACAGGTCGTAGTACGACGGCGATTGTGGGAGGCCGGCCAGCATGGAGGCGCGCGCCAGGTCGAGCTTCGCCGGCGTCCGGTGGAAGTAGGTGGCCGACGCCTGCCCGATCCCGTAGGCCCCGTGCCCGTAGTAGACGGCGTTGAGATAGTTCTCCAGGATGGTGTGCTTGTCGAATTTTGATTCCAGCTTCAGGGCGAGCACCAGGTTCTCGGGTTTGCGCCACCCGTCATCGTCATTGTTCATGTAGAGCACCTTGATCAGCTGCTGGGTCAGAGTGCTGCCCCCTTCCAGCGCTCGGTGGTGATAGAGGTCGGTCAGCACCGCGCGCACCAGCCCCTGGGTGTCGATGCCGCGATGCTGGTAGAAGCGCTCGTCCTCGATCGAGATCAAGGCCTCGCTCAACACGTCGGGGACGTCGTTGAGGCCCACCCGTGTGCCGCCGTGGGCCGCCAGAATGGCATCGACCCGGCGGGGCATGTCGTCGACCGAGGGGGTGATGACGAAGCCGGCGGCGACGGCGATGCCGAGGAGGGCCGGCAGGCCCAGGGCGACGGCGACGACCACGGCGACCACCGACTGCCGTCGGGTGCGCCGGGGGGCCCGCATTGCGGGATGCATTCTATCGGCGGGCGCGATTTCGGTCGGGGAGTCGGGACGGCTTTGCGACATGCCGTCCACCAATTCGGACCGAATTGCCTGGAAGGCGCAGTAAAATGAGATCGTGGCCGAGGGATCACCCCAGCTGAACGATGGGCGTGGCACCTGGAAGGTCAAGGCCGGGCTGGCCGAGATGCTCAAAGGCGGCGTCATCATGGATGTCGTCACGGCCGAGCAGGCCAAGATCGCCGAGGACGCCGGCGCGGTGGCCGTGATGGCGCTCGAGCGGGTGCCCGCCGACATCCGTCGGGAAGGCGGCGTCGCGAGGATGAGCGACCCAGGTCTGATCACCGCCATCATCGACGCTGTCACCATCCCGGTGATGGCCAAGTGCCGCATCGGGCACTTCGTCGAGGCACAGATTCTGCAGTCCCTTGGCGTGGACTACATCGACGAGAGCGAGGTCCTCACCCCCGCCGACGAGGAGCACCACATCAACAAGCACCCCTTCAAGGTCCCCTTCGTGTGCGGCTGCCGCGACCTCGGTGAAGCGTTGCGCCGCATCACCGAGGGGGCGGCCATGATCCGCACCAAGGGTGAGGCCGGCACCGGCAACGTGGTGGAAGCCGTGCGCCACATGCGGGCTGTCACCGGTGGCATCCGCGCGCTGCACGGCATGGGCCCCGAAGAGCTTGTCGTCGAAGCCAAGCGGATCGGCGCGCCGACGGATCTGCTCGAGGAGACGGCCCGCCTGGGCCGGTTGCCGGTCGTCAACTTCGCCGCCGGTGGGATCGCGACGCCCGCCGACGCGGCGCTGATGATGCAGCTCGGCTGTGACGGGATCTTCGTCGGCTCGGGGATCTTCAAGGCGGAGAATCCTTCGGCTCGTGCCAAGTCCATCGTGGCGGCGACCACGTACTTCGACCGGCCCGACATCCTGGCCGACGCATCCAAGAGTCTCGGCAAAGCCATGCGCGGGCTGGAGATCGGGACGATTCCGCAGGAGGAGCTGCTCGCCGGCAGAGGCTGGTGAGCACGACACGCCGCCGCGTCGGCGTCCTCGCGCTGCAGGGGGATTTTCGGGAACACCTGGCGGCACTCCGTGCGTGCGAGGTTGAAGCTATGCCCGTGCGGCTCGCGACCGATCTCGAAAACGTCGACGCGCTCATCCTGCCCGGTGGCGAGAGCACGACCATGGCGCGGCTGATGGAGCCGGCATTGCGGGACTCGATCCAGCACCGGGTCGACGCCGGCATGCCGGTGCTTGGCACCTGCGCCGGGATGATCTTGATGGCACGCGTCGTCCAGGACGGCCGCGTCGACCAGGAACCGCTCAAACTGATGGACATCGCGGTCAAGCGAAACGCCTATGGCCGGCAGATCGACAGCTTCGAGGCCGAGGTGGAATCGCCGGCCATCGGGGGTGTGGGCCCCGCGGTCTTCATCCGCGCCCCGCAAGTGGTCGAGCGCGGCGCCGAGGTCGAGGAACTCGCGCGGCATCAGGGTCAAGCGGTGGCGGTCAAGCAAGGTAACCGGCTGGCGCTCGCCTTCCATCCCGAGCTGACGCCGGACCGGCGATGGCATCAATACTTTCTCTCGCTCGATGGGGAGGCGCGGTGACGCTCCAGGTCCGGCCCGCGCAGCTCAAAGACCTCGGTGCGATCGAGGCTCTTTACCGGCAACAGGTGCGGGAAGCGGAACGCTCGCCGCTGAAGCGCCAGTTCGCATCGACCCGGCTGTGGTTCCTGCTCAACAGCGCCTTCGCCAGCATCATCCCGATCACCTCGGCGGCGGACCACGTCTACGTCATGGAAGACGCCAAGCGGCGGACAATCGAGGGCTTCGTGCAGGCCGAAACGGCGGCGCTCGGCCCGGGCGTCTGGCAGATCCTCAATCTCTGCCTCAGTCCCGATCTCGATCGGGTCCAGGACGGCGCGGCGCTGCTCGACCATCTCTTCAACGAGGGCCTGAACCACGGTGTGACGAAATTCATCGTGAGGGTTCCGATCGACGACCCGGTGGTGGACCTGTTCCGTGCCCGCGGCTTCGCCCCCTACGCGACCGAACATGCCCTGCTCACCGAGTCGGTGACGGCGCGACCGACCCCAGCCGTCGCGGGATGGCGCCCGATGCGGCGCGACGACGAGCTCGGCCTCTACCTTCTTTATGTGGCGACCACGCCCAAAAGCGTGGCGGCGGTGGAGGCCTCGAATTTTGCCGAGTGGCGCCGCAGCTTCCAGCCCGGCTCCTGGAGCGCCCGGATCCCGCGCCGCGCGGGACAGCCCCGTTTCGTCATCGAGCGGATGCAGGTGGTCGGGTGGATGAGCCTGGTCCCGGGTGGCGGAGGCCGCCCCCATTCGCTCGGCCTGATGGCGGCCGCCGAGCCGGCCGACCTGTGGCCAAGCCTGGTCCAGCGCTCGCTGGCCTACGTCGCCCAGCACCAGCCGGGGCCCGTCTGGTGCAGCCTCCGGCACTACGATGAGGTCGGCATCCAGCTGCTCCAGCGCGAGGGTTTCGAAGTCATCGCCTCCCAGGCCTTGATGGTCCGTGAGCTGCCCTTGAAAGTTCGAGCCCGAATGCGGGTAAGAATCAAGGACAAGCGGCTGGTGCCGCAGTATGGCTAAGGCAATGCAGGAATTAAAGCGATCGCACAACGGGCTGATGGACGCCGACCCGGCTGAGCTCGAGCTGCTCTTCCAGGCGTTACCGCCGCATATCAACCGGGCGGTCAAGCGACTCGATCACCAGGGCTTGCTGCTCGAGGTCGTGCTCGACCTCGGTCGCGAGCCCGAGGCGCGCTTTCCCGACCACGAGGTGATCCTCGACGAGACGGCGGTCACCTCGGAAGACCTCGAGTTCGTCTCCAGCCGGGTCGGATCCTTCGGCGACGACAACCGCGCCGGGATCGAGCGTACGCTGCACCGCATCTCCGTGATCCGCAATCGCGCCGGGCAGATCGTCGGCGTCACCTGCCGGGTCGGCCGGGCGATCACGGGGACGATCGACATCATCAAGGACATGGTCATCGGCGGCAAGAGCATCCTGCTGCTGGGCCGCCCGGGCATCGGGAAGACGACCATGCTGCGTGAATGCGCCCGCGTGCTGGCCGACGAGATGAAGAAGCGCGTGATCATCGTCGACACCTCGAACGAGATCGGTGGTGACGGTGACATCCCGCATCCAGGGATCGGCCGTTCGCGCCGGATGCAGGTTCGCACGCCCGCGCTGCAGCACGCCGTGATGATCGAGGCGGTCGAGAACCACATGCCCCAGGTAATCGTCATCGACGAGATCGGCACCGAGCTGGAGGCGGGCGCGGCACGCACCATCGCCGAGCGCGGCGTGCAGCTGGTGGCGACCGCACACGGCAATTCGCTGGAGAACCTGCTGGTCAACCCCACGCTCAACGACCTCCTGGGCGGCATCCAGACGGTGACGCTCTCCGACGAGGAGGCGCGCCGCCGCGGCACACAGAAGTCGGTGCTCGAACGCAAGTCTCCGCCCACCTTCGATGTGCTGGTCGAGATTCACGACCGGGATCGGCTGGCCATCCACCAGCCGCTCGCCGAGGTGGTCGACGCCGCACTGCGCGGCACCCTCAAGCCGCCCCAGATGCGGATCCGGGGGGCCGACGGCGCCATCCTTGCCCGTCTCGCGGAGACGGCGCCGATGCGGACCGCTGCCGTTCGCGAGCCGCTCGAGGCGCCGCGCTCGCGCGGCCTGCACGAAACCGTGTCGGTGTTTCCCTACGGAGTCAGTCGCAACTACCTGGAACAGGCGATCACCGAGCTCAAGGTCCCGATCCGGATCCAGAATCATATCGAGGAAGCGGACCTGATCGTAACCCTCAAGAACTACTACCGCCGCAAGGATTCGCCTCTCAAAGAGGCGGAGGCAGACGGCATTCCCATCCAGGTGCTGAAGAGCAACACCATCACGCAGATCAAGAACGCGCTCAGTCGCGTATACCAGCTCGACACGCCCGATCCGACCGAGTCCGCGCTGCAGGAAACGCTGGAGGGGATCAGCCGCGCGAAGTCGACCAACTCGATGGTCGAGCTCTCGCCGCAGAACGCCTACGTCCGCCGGCTGCAGCACCAATTGGTGGAGCGGCACGAGCTGACGGCGCGCAGCACCGGGAAAGAGCCGAACCGTCGGTTGCGCATCTACACCAGCGCCGACTGAACCTCGTATAGTTCAGCGCGAAATGGAAACCGCGGGGAAGCGAGGCGGGTTCTTCATCACCTTCGAGGGGCCCGAGGGAAGCGGGAAGTCGACCCAGATCCATCGTCTGGCCGCGGCGCTGGCTGAGCAGGGCCATGCCGTGTGGACTACCCGAGAACCGGGGGGCACGCGCACCGGCGAGACGATCCGGCCGATCCTCCTCGGCCCGCAGGCGGGGCCACTTTCGCCCTGGTCGGAGGCTTTGCTCTTTACCGCCGCCCGTGCCCAGCTGGTGGAGGAGGTGATCCGGCCGCGTTTGGATCGTGGCGAACTGGTGCTTTGCGATCGGTACAGCGATTCCACCCTCGCCTACCAGGGGTATGGCCGCGGCATCGATCTGAAGACCCTGCGGCGCCTCCAGTCGGAGGCGACCGGCGGACTGTCCCCCGACCTGACGCTCTTGCTCGATCTGCCGGTCGAGACCGGATTGGACCGCATTCCACGCAAGGCGAAGGACCGGTTGGATCGGGAAACGATCGCCTTCCATCAACGGGTGTACGGCGGCTATCACGAGATGGCGGCCCTCGAACCGGGTCGCTGGCGGCAGGTGGACGCCTCACGTGATCCCGACGAGGTGGCGTCCCGCGTCCTGGAGCTGGCAGTCGAGGCGCTGCGCACCGCCGGCGTCCGCCCCGCGGAGCGGCGATCGGCATGAAGCTGCTGATCGCGGTCGTGCACAGCGAGGATGCCTCGGCGACCATGGATGCCCTCAACGATCGCGGCATCTCGGTGACCCGGTTCGTCAGCTCCGGCGGCTTCTTGCAGCACAAGAACGTGACGCTCATGTCGGGCATCGACGACGATCGGGTCGAGGAGGTCCTCGGCCTGATCAAGGAGAACTGTCGAACCCGCAGCGAGTTCATGAACCCAATGCCGCCACTGGTCGAGCCGGGTGACTTCTTCGTCCCCTATCCAGTCGAGGTGCAGGTCGGCGGCGCCACGGTCTTCATCATGAACGTCGACCGCTTCGAAAAGCTCTGATCCCCGGGCTCGGGACCGCCCTCAACACCGGCACCGTTCTCGTCGGTGCCACGCTCGGTCTCACCCTGGGCCGCTTCATTCCTGCCAGCCTGCACCAAACTATCCGAGTCGCGATCGGCCTGTTCGTCGCAGTGATCGGGATGCAGATGGCGCTCAAGACGCACAATCCGCTGATCCTGTTGGTGAGCGTGCTGGTCGGGGTCATCATCGGTGAGCTGCTCAAGCTGGATGCCGGCGTCCAGGCGATCGGCTCCTGGGCGGAACGCCGCTTGAGCCGCGACGGCGAACCTGGACGGGTCAGCCTGGCCTTCATCACCACCAGCCTGATCTTCTGCGTCGGGCCGCTCACCGTGCTCGGATCGTTCCTCGACGGCACGCGCGGCGACATCACGCTGCTCGCCATCAAGTCGACGCTCGACGGTGTGACCTCGATCGTGTTCGCCGCCACCCTCGGTTGGGGCGTCCTGTTGTCGGCTATCAGCGTGCTGCTGGTGCAGGGCGGCCTGACGCTGATCGCGTTCCTCATCCACGCCGGACTCTCCGAGCTGCAGATCGCGGAACTGACCGCTGCCGGCGGCATCGCCGTCCTTGGCATTGCGCTCGGCCTGCTGGAGCTGAGAACGATCAAGGTCGCCAACTTTCTGCCTTCTCTGGTCATCGCGCCAGCGCTGGCCGGCCTCCTCCAAGCACTTCGCCTTATGTAACATCGGGCCGACTCGCGCGATTGACTGAGGCCCTTGCCTTGCCTCACATCTGGCAGACTATGGCGAGTCCCATGGCGAGGTCTCAGGCTGGGCGGAGGGTCGATTGGTTCGCCGCCGGGCTTGGCATGGTACTCGCGGTGGTCATTCAACTGGTCGGGGGCACCCTGCTCTTTGGCAGTCATCGGGGTCAGCTCGTGTCGCAGGGCTTGCTGACGTTCGCGGCGCTGCTGGCCGGGGGTTCGCTCGCCGGCTTCATCGGGCCGGCTGGTGGCGCCGTCTGGAACGGCGTCATCGTTGCCGTCGGCTTCATCATCGTGGAAGAGCTGGCGGGCGCCGTTGGCCCCATCGGCCCGATCGGTTCGGCGGGCCTGGACACGCTCGGGCTCGTGGTGGACGACGTCCTCGTCTTGAGCGGCGGCACGATCGGTGGCGTCATCGCCAGCGTCGCTCGGCGCCAACGCACCGGGTCGGGTAACGATTCGCCGACTGATCGCGTTCGATAAACACACCAGGTCAACCCGGGAACCGGATCACCGAAAAGGAAGTAGAGAAGGATGCAGATGGAGAACGGATCGGTCGAAGCCCTCGGCGCCCGGATCGTCGAGAACGTCGGTCGGGTGCTCGTCGGCAAGAGTGCGGAGATCGAGCTCTGCGCCATCGCGCTGCTGAGCCGCGGCCACATCCTGATCGAAGACGTGCCCGGCGTCGGCAAAACGATGCTGGCCAAGTCGCTGGCGCGCTCCCTTGGCTGCTCCTTCGAGCGCCTCCAGTTCACCCCGGACCTGCTCCCCTCCGACGTCACCGGGGTCAACATCTATAGTCCGTCCACGCAGCAGTTCGAGTTCCGCCAGGGTCCGATCTTCACCCAGGTGTTGCTCGCCGATGAGATCAATCGAGCCACGCCCAAGACGCAGTCGGCGCTGCTGGAGGCGATGGAGGAGAAGCAGGTGACCGTCGACGGCACCACCTACCCGCTGCCGCTCCCCTTCATGGTGCTGGCAACGCAAAACCCGGTCGAATTCGCCGGCACCTTCCCGCTCCCCGAGGCGCAGGTCGACCGTTTCTTGATGCGCGTCAACCTCGGCTATCTCGACGTGGCGCATGAGGTGCAGGTTCTCGACCGCTTCCAGCGCGGCTCGCCGATCGAACAGCTCGAGGCGGTTGCGTCTGCCGACGAGGTGCTGGCGGGCCAACGGGCGGTCCAGGAGATTTACGTCGACGACCAGCTGAAGGAGTATATCGCTCGGGTGACGCATCGCACGCGCTCGCACGCCGACATCGGCCTGGGCGCCAGTTCGCGCGGATCGCTTGGCCTCTTTCGCGGGGCGCAGGCACGAGCAGCGCTTGAGGGGCGTGACTTCGTGACGCCGGATGACGTGAAAGCGTTGGTGCAATCGGTGCTCGCCCACCGTCTGATCCTCAAAGCCAACGCCGAGCTGCGCGGCCTCACACCGGCCAAAGTCCTGGCCCAGATCCTGGAAACGGAGCCGGTACCGCCGCCGAACGTCGTGTCACGCTTCGGTCGTCGGGTAGCGAGCTAGCCGGGCGATCGCGATGCGGCTGCCGCGTCTTCCCCTGGTTACGGCGCTGGCCCTCCTCTTCTTCTTCGCGTACATCACGGGTATCCGGCTCGCCTACAGCCTGCTGTATGCCCTGGTCCTCCTTTTTCTCGTCAGTTACCTCTGGAGCCGGCTGGCCGCCGACAACCTGTTGGTGGAACGGACCAGCCCTGAGGGTCAGTACCAGGTGGGCGACCACTTCGAGGAGCACTTCGTCATCGAGAACCGTTCCTGGATCCCGGTTCCCCTGATCGAGCTGACGGATTTCTCCAACCTCCCGGGCTACAACCCGGGACGCGTCTTCAGTCTCAAGGGCCGGCGCACCCGCCGATGGACGTCGCGCGGTCAGTTCAAGCAACGCGGCCTCTTTACCTTTGGCCCGATCGAGCTGCGCTATGGCGATCCCTTCGGGCTTTTCGCGCGAACCCTTCGGGTCGCCGGAAGTCGCTCCGTGGTCGTCTACCCCATCGTGCGCCCGGTCGGCGCCCTCGATGCGCTGGCGCCGAGCACCGCCGGCAACGAGCAACTGCGCGGTCGCGTCCTCGATATCCCACCGAACGCCACCACCATTCGCGAGTACGTCCCGACCGACAGCGTCAAGCGCATCCACTGGGCGTCATCCGCGCGACTGGGCCGGCTGATGAGTCGCAGCTTCGAGACGCGCGAAGGAGGCGACGCCTGGATCGTCCTCGACCTCCAGGCCTCGGTCCACGCCGGCGAGGCGCCCGAGTCCACCCTCGAATATGCGATGAGCCTGGCGGCGTCGATCACGGACGCCGGGTTGCGGCGCGGCGGCGCCATCGGGCTGGTGAGCAATGACAGCCGCCTCAGCGTGATCGAGGCCGCGCGCGGCGACCAGCAGCGCAACAAGCTGTTCGAACACTTCACGCTCGCCCAGGCCGACGGGACCGTGCCGCTCGCGACGTTGCTGACCTCGCAGCGGCATCAATGGCGGCATCGCGGGGGGTTGATCGTGATCACCCCCTCGGCGGACGAGCACTGGCCGGCGGCCCTGCTGGACCTGGGCGTGCGTGGCCAGCGGAGCTTGATCGTCTACCTCGATCCGCGGGGGTTCGGCGGGACCCAGCCGGTGCTGGCGAGCGCCGGCCGCTGGCGCCAGGCGTTGAACTGGTGGATCGTTCGCGGGGCCGATGACCTCGATACCACGGGGGAGCGACCGCTTGCCGCAAGTTAACCCGGCAACCATCGCCCTGCTCGTGGTGGTCCTCCTCGGCGCTGCCTGGGCCGCCGGCCTGCTGCGGGCGCACTACGAAGAGGGCCGCGCGACACTGCGGGTCACTCGGGCCGGCCGGGTGGTGGTCACGCTCAACCTACGCGACACCTGGCTCTTGCTGGCACTCTCGCTGCTGATGGGCTGGGCGGTCGCGGCCGCAGTCGAGCGGTCGGCATGGGTGCCGGATACCGACGGCCGTCTTGTTCCGGCCCTGGCGCTGACGAGCGTGCTGGGGTGGCTGTTCGTGTGCGCGGGCCTTCGTCGATTTGCCTACGGCATCGCATCGCTCGGCGCGGCGCTGGTGTCGCTCGCGTTGTTCACGCCGTCCCCGCTGACGAGTGCCGGCCTGTCGGTTCCCGCGTTGCGCAAGTGGTCGCTGGATCTGCCGGGGCAGACCAACCTGCTGCTGTTGATGGGCCTGCTCGTGATGTTTGCGCTGGCCGGCGTGTGGACCAGCTGGTGGATCTTTCGGCGCCACAATGGGCTGGTCGCTCTCCTCCCCAGCGGCACCATCCTGGCGGTCGAGATCATCAACGACACCAGTGCCGGTCTTGGTTTCTTTGTTGTCGTCTGGCTGGCCGCCGCCGCCTCCGTCCTGCTGCGCCTCAATTTCGTCGCCCTCAAGGAAAACTGGCGGGCGCGACGCCTGCCCCATGCGGCCGACACCGGGTGGACCTTCGGCGAGGTGGGCGTCGAGGCGACCGTTGGTATCCTGGCGATCGCCTTCCTCATCCTGCCGCCCCTCAGCAGTAGCGACATCAGCGGCGTGCTGATCCCCGGCGTCGTGCATACCGACCTCGCGCACCCCTTCGGCATCGGCAGCGGCTCAGGTCCGGGCGGGGGCATTGGATCGATCGGTTACAGCGAAACGGTTCGACCCGGCTCGCAGCTGAAAGCGAAGTCGCAGACCGTGATGCGAGTCAGCGGCGACGCCCCGATCTACTATCCCTACTGGCGCGGCATTGCGCTGGCCGGCTGGGACGGGATCCAGTGGTATCAGCTTCCCAGCACCCCGGAGGTTCCGGTGCGCCAGCAACCGCTGGTTGCCGCGGGGGCCGCCGTCCCGCGGGATGACCTGCCATCGGACAGCCAGCGCATCCAGATCCAGCACGACACCTTCCAGGTGATCGTCCCGCCGGAGCAGACGCTCAGCACCGTGTTCAGCGCCGGCGAGCTGGTCTCCGTCAACCAACCCAGCAAAGTGCGTGGCATCATGACGTCGGAAGCGGGGCTTCCCGGCCCGGTTCCCGCGCTGGTCAATGTCACCGGCGACAACGTCAGCCCGAGCACGTTCGATACCGTCGACAGCGTCCATTTCGCCAACCGGGTGCGAGCGCCGTACACCTTCAGCGTCACCGAAGCGATCCCGAATTCGGCCGTCGACGAACTGAAGAGCGCCGGCACCGACTACCCGGCCTGGACCGCGCCCTACGTCAGCCTCTATGCAGGCGGCGTGAGCGCCAAAGGGTACTCGACCGCTCGCGATGCGGAGATCGCCGCCCTGGCCCAGACGATCGTGCGCGCTGCCAACGCGACCACGCCCTACGACCAGGCCAAGGCGATCGAGTCCTGGTTCCAGGACAAGGACAAAGGCCATTTCTCCTATACCTTGCTCACGCCGACCGCGCCGGTTGGGGTGCGACCGCTCGACTACTTCCTGTTCACCAGCAAGAAGGGCTACTGCCAGGATTTCTCCACCGCCATGAACGTCATGCTGCGAACCCTCGGGATCCCCAGCCGGCAGCTGAGCGGCTTCGGGCTGGGGGTCCTTGATGACAAGACCCACCAGTACGTCGTCAATGCCGTCGACGCCCACAGTTGGGTCGAAGTCTTCTTCCCGGGCTACGGATGGATCCCCTTCGAGCCCACCCCGGACAACGTCAATGCGCCGATCACGCGGCCGGCGACCCGCGCGTTGCTCAATGTCCCGAGCACGCCGTCAACCGAGGCCACGGCCCGTCCGCGTTCCATCCCGAAGGAACCGGTGGTCGACACCGGTGGGTCGACAGCGAACGGTGCCTTTCCCGATATCTGGCGCCAGGTGCTGGTGGCCGGCGGTGCGCTGCTGGTCCTCCTGACGATCGGCATCCTGCTGCTGGCGCGCTGGCTGCTGGCGGTCAGAGACGTGCCACGCATCTGGCGTCGTCTGCTCTTCCTGGGCGACCGGCTCAAAGTTCCGCGTCACCAGGGCGATACCCCGCAGGAATTCGGTGGCCGGCTCGCGACCGTCGTGCCACCCCTCGACGAGGAGGTCCGGCGGTTGGCGAACCTCTACACCCGCGCTAGCTTCCGCCGTGAAGGGCTCTCTGCGGATGAGCTCGCTGATGCGCGCCGCGCGTGGCAGCGCATCCGCGGCAGTTACGCGGGCCTGGTGGTCGGCGCCTGGCGGGATGCGTGGCGCCGGGGACGCGTGGTCAGCGCAGAGGAAGGCGCAGCGTCAGAAAATCCCGAGCCATCACGGCGCCGTTGACCGACCCCTCCGCGCTCACGTGGGTGATGATGAAGCGCGTCGATGGGTGCCGCTCCATTAGGCCCTCGACGTCCTTGCGCCCCAGGTGGAGCTCGCCACCCTCGTCGTCGGGGTAGGTCATCTCGGCGATCACGTGATCGGAGGCTGTCACCAGCGCCTCGAGTTCGGCTGACATTTCCGCGTCGCCGCTGTAACCGAGACGCACTCCGTCGCGCTCAATCGTGAACCCCAGGCAATTGAGTTCGCTGACATGCCGCATGCGAAAGGCGCGGGCGTGGCTTCCGTCGACCTCGAAGGCATCCCCACCGGCCAGCTCATGCACCGTCAGTTGCAGCCGTTCCCAGCTGAGCCGGCGCATCTTCTCACCCCAGGCAAAATCGAGCAACTGCTCGAGGTAGGCGGTCGTCCCGACGGGGCCGAAGATGCTCAGCGGTGACGACGGCTCGTGGAGCAGCACGCGGCCAAGGATCAGCCAGGCGAGCCCGAAGGTGTGGTCCGCATGAAAGTGACTGAGCACCACCACGCGCGGCTCGTCAAGCGAGACGCCGGCCTTTGGCAGGTGGACGGTGAGCGGAGCGCCGGCATCCAGCAGGATGGTCCGGTCGAGCAGGATGCTGGCGTTGTACGCGTGCGGGGAGAAGGCCGAACCGGTCCCAAGGAAGGTGACCTCCACTGACGTGACGGTAACAAATGTCGAGTACAGTGCAAATCATGAGTGCCGTGGAGAAGGTGCGACTCACGAGTTGGTCGCACGGAGCCGGTTGAGCCTGCAAGATCGGTCCTGAGGACCTGGCTCAGGTCTTGAGCCACTTGCCCGCACGGCTCGACAATCCCGACGTCCTGGTCGGGCAGGAGACCGGCGATGACGCCGCCGTCTACCGGCTCCGGCCGGACCTTGCCCTGGTGGTCACCACCGACTTCTTCACACCCATCGTCGACGATGCCTACACCTTCGGCGCGATCGCCGCGGCCAATGCGTTGAGCGACATCTACGCGATGGGCGCGCAGCCCTTGCTGGCGATCAACCTGGTCGCCTTTCCCATCAAGGAGCTGGGGCCGGCGCTGCTGGCCGACATCCTGCGGGGCGGCCTGGACAAGGTCCGCGAAGCGGGCATCGATATCCTGGGCGGCCACAGCATCGACGACCAGGAGCCGAAGTACGGCCTCGCCGTCACCGGCACCGTTCATCCCGACCGGGTGCGCCGCAACCGAGGCGGCCGGCCGGGCGACCGGCTGGTGCTGACCAAGCCGCTGGGCACCGGCGTCATCACCACCGCGATCAAGCACCAGGTGGCGCCGCCCGACGCAGCGGCGGCCGCCATCGAGGGTATGCTGCGGCTCAACCGCGACGCCGCCGACGCCATGGCAACCGTCGAGGTCCACGCCGCCACCGACGTCACCGGCTTCGGCCTGCTGGGCCACCTCCATTCCATGGCCCGCGCCTCGGGCGTCGCCGCGCGGATCGAGGCGGCCTCGGTCCCGCTCCTGCCCGGAGCCGAGATGCTGGCGGAGGCGGGGGAGGTCCCAGGTGGCACGCGGTCGAACGAGCGCTTTCTGGCGTCGCGCGTGCGCTGGCCGGCCCACCTGTCGGCTGCTCGCCAGACCCTGCTGTGCGACGCTCAGACTTCCGGCGGGCTGCTGCTGGCGGTCCCCGAGGGCGAGTTGGACCGCCTGCTCCGCGCGCTTACAGGAAAAGGTGTCGCCGGCGTCGTGGTCGGCCAGCTGCAGGAGGGGGACGCGGGCTCCATCCTGGTCGTCTGAGCCAGCCCCCGCCGGTGACAATCCGGCAACGGGTTGCGGCGGCCGCGCAACGCCAGGTTCAGGGCAACATATGGTCAGGCCCCGATCGCACGTATTAGAAGCTGAATATGTCCGCGCCTGTCCGTGAGAGCCCCCATAATGTCACCCTGTGCAGCCACTCGGTAAGGCGGCGTCCGATGACGATCGCCCTCTCATCGAGCGGGTTCGCCGCGGCGACCAGGACGCGGCCCGGATCCTCTTCGAACGCTACTTCGATCGGATCTACAACTATGTTTACGCTCGCCTCGGAAGGGCGGAGGATGCGGAGGACCTTGCCATCGATACCATGACCCGCAGCCTCACCCGTCTGGATCTTTTCCAGGACCAGGGCGTTGCCTTCTCCTCGTGGGTGTACCGGATCGCGCACAACGCGACCATCGACCATTACCGCCGCCAGGGCAAGGCGACGCTCGTTCCGCTGGAATCGGCGACCATGCCGGTGTCGGCGGATCCATCCGAGCTTGCCGTCGAGCAGCTCTCCAATGAAGACCTGCACGATGCCCTGCGGGCCTTGACCGACGAGCAGCAGCAGGTCTTGATCCTCCGCTTCTTCCAGGACCTGACCGCCGCGCAGGCGGCCCAGATCATGGGGAAGTCGGTGGGTGCGGTGCAGGCACTGCAGCACCGGGCGCTGGGCTCGCTCGAACGCGCCCTGCACGGGAGGACAAACAATTGACGCCTGAAATGGAGCGGCTGGAGCGACTGGCCGAGCGGTTACGCGGCGTCGACCCGGTCATGCCATCGCCTGGCGCCAAGATTCGCGGTTGGAACCTGGTGCTCGCCGCGGTCGAGCAGTCGGCGACCGTCCGGTCGCGGACCCATCCGGTCCGCCGGCTGGTGCTTGCGGCCGTGGCCGCCGCGGTGCTGCTGGTGGCCGGAGCCGTCGCGGCATCCGCCGACAGCCTGCCGGACTCGGCCCTCTATCCGCTGAAGGGCGTGATGGAGAACGTGCGCGGCGCGCTGGCCTTCAGCCCCTCGGATAAGCTCGCCTATCATCTCGACCTCGCCCGCACCCGCCTCACCGAGGCGGAGGCCATGATCGCGCGTCATCGGGTCGACCTCGCCGACCAGGCGCTGAGCAGCCTCGAGGACCAGCTCAACGACGCCGCGCTCGTGGTCCAGGCAGAGAAGGCGGGCGACCCCGCGCTGGCCGCCAGCCTGCAGAATCGCCTGGTCCAGGCGATTGCGATGCACGACCAGCAGCTCGCCGGTTTGCAGGGCCAGGTGACGAACCCGGCGGCCATCGCCGCGATCACGCAGGCCCGCGACAAGGCCTCGCAAGCCCTGCAGACCTCGAACGGCAAACCGGGCGCCTCCCCCGGCAACGGCAAGGGCCCGAGCAGCACGCCACACCCGACGCCGAAGCACTAGCCGCAACCGGCTCGACTCGCCCCCGGTAGCATGGCCGGGATGCAGCGACCTCGAGCCCCGCGGATCGTCGTGGCGATTGCGCTCCTCGTGCTGCTCCTCGACCAGGCCGGCAAGGCCTGGGCGCGCGGCGAGTTGACGCCGGGACACCAGGTCACGGTCATCCCCGGCTGGTTGTGGTTCCGGCTCGCCAGCAACACCGGCGCCACCTTGGGGCTGGGCACCGGCCACAACGAGCTGTTCGCGGCGCTGGCGCTCATCATCATCGTGGCGATCGCGGTCCTCGCCTTGCGGGGCAACGTTGGCGGCGTCCTCGGTCTCGGGGCGCTGGGCGCGGTGGCCGGCGGGGCCATCGGCAACCTGGTCGATCGAGTCCGCTTTGGCGGCGTGACCGACTTCATCGAGGTCCGTCACTGGCCAACCGACTTCAACCTTGCCGACGCCGCCATCCGCCTCGGCGTGCTGCTGTTCTTACTTGCGCTCCTGCTGGACTGGACCCGCCGGCCCCGCCGCGCTAGGCTTGGTGGAGAGAGGGAGCGTTGACGGCTCAGACGACGCACGTCCGCGAGATGGCGGCCAACCTGCTGCTGGGGCGGGCGCTGCAGGCCCTCGACGCCGCCGGCGGACTGGTCGTCTTCTGGGATACCGAGGGCCGCTGGCAGAAAGACGCGTTCACCCTGGCCGGGCGACCCGACCGGCTCGAGGAACTGGCGCCGGTGCTCGAAGCCTTGCTCGAGTGGACCCTGTACTCCGAGAAACCAGCCGCCATCGATGACCTTCAGCGCAGTCGATGGGCGCGTCACCTGCTTCATGGGGCGGATCCGCCTGCCGGCGCCGTTGCCGCCACGCCGATGGCGCAGCGCGGCACCATCTGGGGGGCGGTCGCCGTCTATCGCGCCGAGCCGGTCAAGGGGTCGATCGACCTGCTCGGCGAGCTTGCCGAGCTGGCAACCGAGCCTCTGAGCTCGATCGGGTCCAGCCGCCCAGAAGGCATCGCCTGACCGGGCCTTAGTCGGGCCGTCCGTATCATGAACGCGAATGCGCGCTGAACAATCGACGCGCCGGGTCGCGGCCCTACGCCAGCGAATCGTCGACCTCGAGCTTGAGGGTTTGGTCGTGACCACACCGGAGAACATCCGTTATCTTTCCGGGTTCAGCGGCAGCCTCGGGTACCTGATCATCGGCCAGGATGCCGCCGAGATCCTGGGGGACAGCCGCTACTGGCTGCAGATGCAAGCCGAGGCACCGGCCTTCAGACTCATGCCATCGGGGCCCTCGCACGGATTGTGGGCGCTGGTTGCGGAGCGGCTCAAAGCCCTCGGGCTAAAGCGGGTCGGCTTCGAGTCCCAACATCTGACGTTTGATCAGCACCAGCGACTCCTGGCCGCGCTGCCACCGGAGCCATCGCTGGTCGCCACCGCCGGTGTGGTCGAAGAACTGCGAATCGTGAAAGAGGCCGACGAAGTCGAGCTGCTGCGCGCCGTCGCCTCGATCGCCGGCCGTGCGTTCGATCGCGTCCGCGCGGCCATCCGGCCGGGGCTGCGCGAGCGGGACGTCGCCTTCCTGCTGGAGCAGACCTTTCGCGAGCTCGGGGCCGATGGGCCGGCCTTCGAAACCATCGTGGCTGCCGGGGAACGGGGCGCCCTCCCACACGGCCGGGCCTCCGACCGGGTCCTGGAGCACGGCGACCTGGTGGTGGTCGACTTCGGGGCCTCCGCCGCCGGCTATCACAGTGACACCACCCGAACCATCGTCATCGGTGAGCCGACGCCCGAGCAAGCCCGCGTGATCGAGGCGGTGCGCTCTGCGCAGCTCGCATCGATGGCGCTGATGAAACCGGGAGTGGCGGCGGACGAAATCGACCGGCGGGCCCGCGAGGCGCTCGCCGGCGAGCAACACGCCTTCGGTCACGGGCTGGGCCACGGAATCGGATTGCAGGTGCACGAGCGGCCCTACCTGTCGCCCACCGATCACACCGCGTTGCGGGCCGGCATGGTCATCACCAACGAACCGGGCATCTACATCCCGGGCTGGGGTGGCGTTCGTCTCGAGGAAATGGTGCTCGTGACCGAGGCCGGCCCCGAAGTGTTGACATCGGCCTCCTGGGAGATTGGGGTCGCATGACGCCGGCCCAGGCGCTGCGTGAGAAGCTCGAGGTCTCGATCGTCGCGGACGATCTCTTCGGTGAAAACTGCTACCTGATCCGGCGGCGCGACACGACCTCGGCGCTCGTGGTCGATCCGGGTCTGCAGGTGGACCGGGTGCGACAGCAGATCGACTCGGAGGGGCTGACCCTCGAGCACATCCTGGTGACGCACGGCCATATCGATCACGTGGCGGGTGTGCCCGCGCTGCGCGAACAGACCCATGCCCCGATCGCGATGCACCCCGACGACCTCGCCATCCTCGACTGGGAGACGATTGCCCGGTACCCCTTTCTGCCGCCGGGCTTCACGTCGTTCTCGATCGACGCGGCGCTGACCCATGGCATGACACTGGCCTTCCAGGACATCAGCCTGCGGGTTCTCCACACGCCCGGGCATACGCAGGGTTCCGTCTGCTTTCTCTTCGGCCTCGACTGCTTCGCCGGGGACACGCTGTTCCAGCGCGGGATCGGCCGGACCGACCTGCCCGGCGGTGACATGCACAAGATCGTCTTCTCCATCCGCAACGTCCTCTACGCGCTACCACCCAAGACCGTGGTCCATCCGGGCCACGGAGCCGCCACCACCATCGAGGAGGAGAAGCTGCTCAACCCGTTCGTTCCGGGCGCCTGAGGGTGCGCATCGCATCGCTCTTGCCCAGCGCGACCGAGATCGTCTGTGCCCTCGGACTCGAAGAGAGCCTGGTGGCGGTCACCCACGAGTGCGATTACCCGGAGTCGGTCAAGACCAAGCCGATCGTCACGCACAGCGTGCTCGACGGGAAGGGCGACAGTGCGCAGATCGACCGGCACATCCGCGAGCTGGTCCACCAGGGAAGCAGCATCTACACACTCGATGCGCAGCGGCTCGCGACGCTCCACCCCGATGTCGTCCTCACGCAGGAGCTCTGCGAGGTGTGCGCCGTGTCCTACCCGGTGGTGGAACAGGCAGCCCGGCGCAGCTCGACCCCGATGCAGCTGGTCTCGCTCGAGCCGCAGCAGCTCGCCGATGTCTTCGAGCACATCCGCCTGGTGGGCCGCCTGGCGGACCGTCAAGCACAGGCCGAGCGCGTGGTGGCCGATCTGGAAGGTCGCCTGCGCGAAGTGCAGGACCGCGTCCGCCGTGAGCCGGTGCGGCCGATCGTGATTCTTGAGTGGATCGACCCGCCATTCAACGCCGGCCACTGGACGCCGGGGCTGGTCCAGATGGCGGGCGGGCGCGACCTGCTGGGGATCCCCGGCCGGCCGGCGCACCCCATCGAATGGACGGCGGTGATCGCTGCGTGCCCCGAGATTGTGGTCGTCTCGGCCTGCGGCCTCTCACTCGAGCGCAGCATGGCCGAGGCTGAAACGGCGCTCAGCCGGTTCGGCTCGCCGGCTGACGAAATCTGGGTGGTCGATGGCAACGCTTTCTTCAGCCGGCCGGGTCCGCGGCTGGTGGACAGTGTCGAGATCCTCGCTGGCATCCTCCATCCGGCGGTGGTAGAACCCGCAGCAGCGAGCGTGGCTCGGCGGCTTCGCTAACCGCCGAACATGAATCGGAAGAGGACCGCGGCGAACAGGATCAGAAGCACCCCGCCGCCCAGTAGCAGGCCGAGCGCCGCAACGGTGAATCCGATCGCCCGGCCGAACGCCAGCCGCATCTCGTCCTCTGCCGAGCGTGGGTCAGGGGTCTCGCTCATCGCTGTCTCAACTCGCGGCCGGCCGGCTCATCGGGCGCCGGCTTGAAGGGGCCGTGTGGCGGGCCCAGGTCGTCGAGCGCCCAGCCATCGACGATGGCGAGGGCCTGGTCGAGCTGCTGGGCCAGCGCCGCGGTCGCTGCTCGGCGGTCGTAGACCCCGATCTTCTCGGAACGTAAGCGCCGCGTTTGCGTCGCGGGATCGTCCACCCACCAGACGGCGCTGACGTCGAGCACGTGGCCGGTCCGCTCGCGATAGCTGATGGCAATCACCGCCTCCCCGCCGAGCCGTCGGGCGAAGCGCAGTTCCCAGGCGGGCTTGCCGCGGCGGTAGCGCTCGATCAGCAGGCCGCGCTCTTGAGCAAGCGCCTCGATGGCGGGCGCGACCGAGCGAAAGGCATCTACGATTTCGGGGGGAATTGGAGCTAGCCGGGTCGGTGGGGTCACCGGGCCATTGTAGATTTGGCTGGTGGACGCACGAACGCCGGATCCCGCCGACCGGATCCTGAGGTCGGCGCGGACGATTGCGGTCGTCGGCCTGAGTGCCAACCCCCGCCGGCCGAGTTATGGCGTCGCGCGCTACCTGCAACGAGCCGGCTACCGCATCATCCCGGTCAATCCCAACATTGCCGAGGTTCTGGGGGAGCGAGCCTATGCCACGTTATCGGAGTTGCCGGGACCGGTCGACGTGGTCGAGGTCTTTCGCCGCTCCGAGTTTGCCGGCGCCATCGTCGACGAGGCGATCGCGATCGGGGCTGGCGCGGTATGGCTCCAGGACGGGGTTGTGGATGCGGCGGCGGCCGAGCGCGCGCGGGCGGCCGGACTCGACGTCGTCATGGACGACTGCATGATGCGACGCCACGCCGCGGGCTTCTAGGCCTGGCGCTCGCGCAAACGGCGCTCGGCGATCTCCTCGGCGGCCCGACGGTTGGAGACCCGCTCGCGGCGTGCCCGGTCGAGGAGCTCACGCGTGATGGTTCGCAGCTGGCGGCTGGTGACACCGAAGATGGAGTCGAGGGTGGGCTCGAGCCGCTTCTCCAACAAGCCGCAGAAGAGAAAGGCTGCCGCTGCGTTGGCGACGAAGTCCGGCAGGATGGTGGTGCCGCGCCGTTCCAGTTCCGCCTCCGCCTCCCGCGTCAGCGGGTTGTTCGCCGCCTCAACCAGCAAGCGGCACCGGATGCTCCCCTGGTTGTCGGCGCGGATGGCATGGCCGATGGCGGCGGGGATCAGGATGTCCACCGATTGCTCCAGCCACGCCGGCTCCGGCTCGCGCCGGGCGCGCGCGGGCAGCCGGGATCGATCGATGCGGCCGTGGCGATCGCGGATGGAGAGAAGATGCGGGATGTCGAGCCCGTTCTCGTCGATGATCGCGCCCTCGATGTCCGCGACCGCCACCAGCCGGACGCCTTCTCGATCGAGGTAGCGCGCGGCCGCCCCACCGACGTTGCCGAATCCCTGCAATGCCAGGCTGGCGCCGCGCAGCGGCATGCCAAGGACGCCGGCGGCTTCGACCGTGCATTCGGCAACGCCATAACCCGCCATCAGCTCGGTGATCGGGATCCCCTCGCTCGTCAGCGCCAAGGCCTGCCGCACCCGGCTGAGGCCGGCACCGCCCTCGCTTTTGAAGCCCGCCTGCAGCGGATGAGTCAAGCCGACCAGCTGGCAGGCGGCGATGATGTCGTCCTCACGGGTGCCGAGGTCGGCCCCGGTCGCATAGCGCTCGGCGATGAAGGGGCGGATGGCGTCGATGAAACCGCGCAGCACGGTCGGCGCCTGCGGCGAGGCCGAGTCGAAGTCGATCCCTGATTTCGCGCCACCGTAGGGGATGTCGAGCACGGCCATCTTGTGCGACATGGTGCGGGCGAGGTCGGTGACCTCGTCGACCGTCACCCCCGGACGCATGCGAATGCCGCCCGAGCACATGCCGCCCACCAGCCGATCGATGACAAACCATCCGCGGGCGCCCGTGTCTGGGTCGTGCCAGTCGCTGACGAGGTAGGGGGCGGGCCGCGCCGAGGTCAAAAGACGCGTCCTCCCAAGGGCACGTCAGCGGTTGGCTCGAGCAGCACGACGGCGCCGTCAGGATCGGGCACGCCCAGGACCAGCACCTCCGAGCGCACCGGACCGATTTGTCGTGGTGGAAAGTTGAGTACCGCGATCACCAGCCGGCCGCGCAGTTCGTCCGGGCGGTAGTGAACCGTAAGTTGGGCGCTGGAGCGGCGGATGCCGAGCGGTCCGAAATCGATGCGCAGCTTGTAGGCGGGTTTGCGGGCTTCGGGAAAGGGCTCCGCCGTAAGGACCCGGCCGACGCGCATGTCGACGCGCTCGAAATCCGAGAAATCGATGGTGGCTGCCTCGCCCAACATACCTAGTGTAGTGTGCCCAACGTATGCCGCTCACGCCGCAGGAGATGCGAGCGCTGTATCCGATCGCCGTTCGCTATGCCTACCTCGATCATGCGGCGAATGCACCATTGGCGACGCCGGTGCGCTCCACGATGGATGTCTACCTCGCCCGCATGACGGAAGAGCCGTTCGATCTGGCGCACTGGGAGCGGCTACGCAGTCAGGTTCGCACGCGAATCGCGGAGTTGCTGTCGGTCGGTCCGGAGTCGATCACTTTTACCAAGAACACGACCGCAGGGCTAGGCCTGGTCGCCGCCGGCCTCGATTGGGAGGCCGGTGACAACATCGTGGGCGTTCATCGGGAGTTCCCCTCCAACATCTATCCCTGGATGGGACTGAAGCGAAAGGGCGTCGAGCTTCGTCTCTACCAGCCGGAGCAGGGCAGGATCGACATCAAGGTTTTGGTGGGACTCTGCGATCGGCGCACGCGGGTGCTGGCGATCAGCGCCGTCCAGTTCTGGAGCGGGTTTCGGTTGGACCTTGGCGCCCTGGCAACCGCCCTGCGAGGTCGCGACGTCCTGCTCGTGGTCGATGCGGTGCAGGCGGTCGGGGGCCTCCACGTCGACCTGTCGCGGACACCGGTCGACTTCCTGGCCGCCGGCGCTCACAAATGGTTGCTCGGTCCCATGGGTGCGGGCTTCGCGTACGTTGGACCGCGGATGCTCGACCGATTGAACCCGGTGACCATCGGACCTGAGAGCGTGGTCCGCGACCGTGAGTATGTCGACTACGATCTCACCTTCAAGCCCGGCGCGCGCCGGTTCGAGGAGGCCGCGCCGAATTATGACGGCATTCTCGGCATGGGGGCCGCCGTCAATCTCCTGCTGCGCTGCGGGATGCCGGTGGTCGAAGACGTCGTGCTGCGGCTGGCCGACCGGCTACGTGACGAGCTGCCCAGCCGCGGCTATGAGCTGGTAATGAAATCCAAGGCGCGGTCCGAACGTTCGGGCATCGTGTCCTTTCGTCATCCCCAGATGGTGCCCGCCGAATTGCACACCCGTTTGCGCGAGGCCGGCGTCATCATCTCGCTGCGTAGTGACTTCCTGCGAGCCTCGCCCCATTACTACAACAGCGACGAGGATCTCGATCGGCTGCTGGAGGCACTCCCCCAGTGACGTTGTGGCAGAAGATCAAGCGCGAGCTTGGCCGCGAGACTCAACCGGTCGATACCGTGGTCCGGCTCATCATCCTGGAGCGCGCTATCCGGGGCAGCCTGGTTTTCATCCTGGGGGTCGCCTTGCTAACACGCAGCCGCAGCGTGGTGTCGCTGGTGCGTCAGTGGGTGAACGAGCTGGACGTCAACCCGGAGCGGCGGCTGATTCCGCGCCTCTTGACGACCGTGCTTCGTCCCATCGGCCAATTTTCGACGCGCACCGTGTTACTGATCGGGATCGGCGCGCTGCTGTTCGGAATGCTCGAGCTGACGGAAGCCGTCGGGCTGGCCCGCCGCCGCCGTTGGGCCGAGTACCTCACCGTCATCGCCGGTTGCCTCGGCATCCCGCTGGAAATCTCGGAGGTGCTCAATCGCCAGACACCAATCCGCATCAGCATCTTGCTGATCAACGTGGCGATCGTGATCTACCTCGCCTGGCAGAAACATCTCTTCGGCCTCCGGGGCGGCGTCGCCACCGAGACCGAGACGAGCTAGCGGCGGGAGGCGGACCCGGTCAAGGGAATGCCGACGCCGGCCACGCCCAGCGGCTCAGCATGACGGGTGAGCATCCCGACCACGAAACCGAGCACGCGATCGGACGAGGGACCGTCCGAGATGGTGGCGAGTAACGTCGGCTCCGGGCTCTTGAAGGCGCCGAGCAAGCCGGCGTTGGCCGCGCGCTTGAACCCCGGCGTGCCGGCCGGGACGAAGGTCACTTTGATCTTGGTGTAGCGATCGCCGGCGTGGATCAGGGTGAAGGGCGCCAACTTCTGGATCTGCCAGGCGCGGATCTCTTCATTCTTCAGGCGACGCTTCAGGGTGGCGATGAACTTCTTGCCGCCCGGATCCTTGTCGGCGTAGATCGCGACCTGCACGCCCACATGATACCTAGCGAAGAGCGGCTAGGTCTTGCCGAGGTTTTCGAAGAAGCGCCGCATCGCCGCCCGAACCGGCTGCGGCTCGGCCGGATGGTCGAGGTCGCTGGCAACGGTGTCCTGCCCGCGCAGCGCCCGCAGCTCGGCCCGGTTCTGCTGCCAGACGACCCAGATGCGCTGGACCGCGGTGAAGTTGGTGCCGACCGCCAGGATAAGCAGGGCCACTGTCAATGGCGACCAGGAGCCGACCCGGATGCCGATTGATTCGAGCAGCAGCCCGGCGACGATGATCACGACCCGCTCGGGCCGGGCGAGAATTCCCACGTCGCAGGTAAAGCCGAGGCTCTGGGCCCGGGCCCGTACGTAGCTCACCAGGAACGATCCGGCGAGCGCGATCAAGACGATGATGGGACGCAGGCCGTCGTGCTGGTGGAGGAAGTAGATCAAGATGCCGAGGTAGACGACGCCTTCCGAGTAGCGGTCGACCGTCGAGTCGAGGAACGCCCCGTATCGGTAGACCTTGCCCGAGGCGCGGGCGAGCGCTCCGTCGAAGATGTCGAAGAAGCCGGCGACCATCAGCACCAGGCCGCCGATGAGCAGCTGGTTCATGGCGACGAGTGCGGCGCCGATCCCGGTGATCAGCAAGCCGAACAGGGTCAGCATGTTGGGCGTGATCGGGGATTCCCGGAAGACGCCGATGCCGCGCTCCGCCCAGCGGCGGACCCAGGCCTGGAATTTCTGGGTAAACATCAGCGCGGACTCAGGCTCGGCTCGAGCCGTATCGAGGGTGCCGGCTGGGCCTGGTCGCGTGCCTGCTTGTAGACGTCGGTGACTTCGTCGATGACGCGTTCCCAGTCGTAGCGGCCCGCGGTGAGGATCCCCGCCTGCCCCATCTCCTGGCGCAGCGCCGCGTTGTTGATCAAGGTCTGCAGCGCATACTCCAGCTGGCGGCGGCTCTTGCGCTCGACCAGCAAGCCCTCGCGGCCGTGGGTCACGACTTCGCGGAAACCGTCGATGCTGGTGGCCACGATCGGCTTCGCGGATGCCATCGCCTCCAGCAGCACGATGCCGAAGCTCTCGTCTCCGGTCGCCGGGCTACAGAAGATGTCGCAGCTAGCGTAATACCGAGGCAGGTCTTCCGGCGAGACATAGCCGGCCATCACCACGTCGTCCAGCTGTTTGCGGGCGAGGAAGTTGCCGTACCAGCGCCGCAGCGGTCCATCGCCGACGATGATCAGTCGCAGCTTCGGATACTGCGGCTTCAGCCGGGCGAAGGCACGCAGCAAGTAACCGAGACCCTTGCGGTACTCGAGCCGGCCGACGAAGAGCAGGTTGACCATGCCGTCGCGCAGCTCCGGGTAGGGCGCCTGATTCTGGAAGCGGCTGACGTCGATGCCATTCGGAATTACCCGATAGTCGCCCGGGAAATAGTGCCGCACGAACTCGCGCGCCGGGTTCGAGACGGCGATCCGCATATGCAGCCGGCGCACGTAGCGCTTGAGCAGCGGCTTCCCGTAGTAGTAGCCGACGTTGGAACGGGCGAAGGCGTGGAAGGTGCCGACGTTGATGGTCTTGGAGAAGCGCAGCGCGGTCACCGGCAGGACCGGCATCAGTGGCTCGTGATAGTGGATGACGTCGAAGCCGCCGTCACGGACGTAGTGCTTGATGCGATTGGTCAGCTGCAGGCTGACGCTGATTCGGGCGACCGAGCCGTGCATCGGGATGGGGAAGGGGCGGCCGACCCGGATGAAGTCGCTATCGCGCTCGGCGAGCTCACGATCGGAGCAGGGGGCGAAGACCGTGACGTCGTGGCCGCGCCGCCGGAGCCCGGCGGCCAGGTGACGGACGTGCTCGGTAACGCCGCCCGGGTGCGCGTAGTCATAGGCCGAGACGAGGGCGATCTTCATCGCGTCGATCCCCGTCCCGTCATCGCGTCAGCCTCGGGCGAAGGCGCGAACAGCTGATCGACCCATACGAGCCCAGTTGCGGCCAATGCGCCGGAACTTGAGCTGCGCGATGCGGCGATGCGTGATGAAATCCCAGTACTCGCCGAAGGCCTTCGTCTGGCTGGCCAAGATGGCCTTGCGCATGTCCTGCGCGGTCTTGCCGGGAAAAGCCGTGAACCCCGTGCCGATGCCCTCCAGGTGGTGGCTGTCGGAGCAGCCGACCTCCGGCAAGTGGAACTTTGTGCGGTTGAGCCGGTCGATCTTGGCGGCGCAGGTCCGTCCCGCGACCGACGGGTTGAAGGTCTCGACCGCGTCGAAGTAAATCTCGGGGGACGGGTTCTTCATGATGCCGTCGAAGGAGCGAAAGCCGATGCTGCGGGTGAGCATGGAGAAGGGGTGGACGGCGATCGCCAGCCCGCCCTGCTCGTGGATCTTGGCGATGGTCCAGTCGAGCGGCCGCCACATCGGGATCGGCTTCTCGATGAACAGCCCCAGCAGGTGACCGTGCAGCGTCGTGATCTCGCAGCCGGGCAAGATCTCGAACTGGTACTCGTTGGCCAGCTCCATGGCCTGGTAGCTGCCGGTCAACCGGTCGTGGTCCGTGATGGAGATCACGTCCAGGTCAGTCCGATCCCGAACGTAGTTCAGGACCTCGCGAACGGTGGCCGTCCCATCGTTGAGGGACGTATGCATGTGGAAATCCGCTTTGCCCACGAATTCCTCCTTAATCGCCCACAGCGGCTTTCGCCGGCGGTGACGGAATGGTGACGGCCGGGACGACGGGCTTCTCCGCCCAGATAGGCTCGAGGACGTGCCACTGGTCGGGATACCTCTTTATATACCGTTCAAACGTCGCCAGGATCTGTTCCATGGCACTTCGGACGTCGGCGGCGTGATCTTCACTTGGGGTGAGAAACAGGGGCGTGTCGCCGACGGCGATATAGGCGTCGTTCTCGTCGCGAATGCAGTACGCCGGCAGGATGGGGGCGCCGGTCTTGAGCGCGATCTCGACCGGCCCCGTCGGGAAGGACGTGAGCCGGCCGAAGAACTTGAAGCGCTGGCCGGTGTTCAGGATGTCCCGATCCATGGCGAGCACGACCATCCGGTGATCCTTCAGCATCCGCATGATGTCGCGAGCCCCGGTGCGGCTCAGCGGGATGATCCGCAGGTTCATTTTCGACCGAACCCGGGAGACGTGGTCGAAGAGGCGGCGGGGCTCGATCTGCTCGACCATGACCCCGATCTCGCCGAACGAGGCGGCCCAGCTTGCGGCGGCCAGCTCCCACGATCCCATGTGCGGCGCAACCACGATCACGCCCAGGCCACGCGCCATCGCGGCATCGAGGTTCTCCAGCCCGGACGGGGTCAACAGCGCGCCCAGCCGGCGGCGGTCCATGCGCGGGATCTTGAAGAAGTCGATCCAGGCCTTGGTGTAGTTGAGCCAGTTACGCCAGGCCAGCTTGCGAAGCTGCGGGCCCGGCATCTCCGGAAACACATGGTGGAGATTCGATTCGAGGGCCTTCCGTTGACGGGCGAGGAGAGGAAAGGCGATCGTGCTGGTGATCACCCCGATGGCATAGGCAAGCCGGCGCGGCAGCCGGGCGATTATGCCCTCGATGAGCCGGAAGCCCAGGTACGTGATCACGACGGATCGAGCACCGGTTCCATGGGCGAGCCGGGAGGCTGCGGAGCCTGCTCCAGGCGCCAGACCGGAAGGAAGACGAGCCACTGGTCGGGTTCGCGGCGGATGATCCGCTCGAAAAACTGCACGATGCGCTCGGTCGTCACCTGGATGTCGCGCGGCGTGTCGCCGGTCCGGCTGACCTCGATGGGCGCCTCGATTTCGGCGACGTAGACGTTATCGGTCTGGCGCCGGCACCAGACCGGCAGAATCGGCGCGCCGGTCTTCAACGCAATGGCCGCCGGCCCCGACGGGAAGAGCGCCGGCCGGTTGAAGAAGGGCACCCGGACGCCACGGTCCCCACTGTACAGGTCGCTCGCCAGCGCCACCAGCTCATTGCGAGCCAGCGCTCTGAGGATCTGGCGGGGGCTGCCCGGACCCAGCGGAATCATTTTCATGCCGATCCGCTCCCGGGACGCGATCATCAGCTCGTTGATGCCGCCGCTTGGGAGATCACTGGTCACGGCGCTGATCGGATAGCCATAGACCGCGGCCGCCGCCGCCAGGATGTCCCAATTGGAGACGTGCGCCGTCACCACGATGGCGCCTTTGCCTCCGGCCAGGACCCGGTCGATCTGCTCTCGACCCTGTGGCCGGACCATGCGACGAATCTCCTCAGGCTTGAGCGTGTCCATCAACATGAAGTCGGCGAACATCTTGAAGTAGTTGCCGAAGGCATGATGGGCGGTGCGCTTGACCAGCGGGTCGTTCCAGGGCAGACCGAGCACCTGCGCAAAATTCTCGAACGCAACCCGGCGGCGCCGCGGCATCAAGTAAAAGGCGCAGCGGCCGGTGACCGCCGCCAGCGGGTATCGAACCCGCGGCGGCAGCGCCCGCATGACCCAGTTCCCCAGCCTGAAGAGGCGAGGAAGGAACATCAGCGGCGGGCGGACCCTTCGGACGCCGGCACAGCCTGGACCCCGGCCGCGGGTTCCCCGTCAACGGTGGTGTCGGCGATAAACGCTTCGGTCAACTGATGCGCAACTCCATCCGTGTACTGCGTGGGCGGCGACTTCATGAAGTATGACGAAGGCCCCTCGAGCGCCCCACCCAGCTTCCGGTCGAGGCCGAGCTTGCAGCAGCGGACGGCGTCGATCACCACCCCGGCCGAGTTGGGCGAGTCCCACACCTCGAGCTTCAGCTCGACATTCAGCGGCACGTCGCCGAAGGAGCGACCCTCGAGCCGGATATAGGCCCATTTGCGGTCGCCGAGCCAGGGCACGTAGTCCGACGGCCCGATGTGGATGTTGTCGGCGCCGATATCGGTCTTCATCTGCGATTTGACACTGTTCGTCTTGGAGATCTTCTTGGAGACGAGGCGTTCGCGCTCCAGCATATTGAGGAAGTCGGTGTTGCCGCCGAAGTTCAGCTGGTAGGTCCGCTCCAGCTTGACCCCACGATCCTCGAAGAGTCGCGTCAGGATGCGGTGGACGATGGTCGCGCCCACTTGCGACTTGATGTCATCGCCGATGATCGGGATACCGCGCTTCTCGAAGCGTCCGCGCCAGTACGGTTCGCGTGCCAGGAACACCGGCATGCAGTTGACGAAGGCACAGCCGGCCTCGAGCACCTGTTCCGCGTACCACTTCACCGCTTCCTCGCTGCCCACCGGCAGGTAGTTCACGACGACATCGGTCTTGGTTTCCTTGAGGATGCCGACAATGTCAGCGGTCGGACCCGGGGCCTTGGTGATGATTTCGGAGAGGTATTTGCCCAGGCCGTCGTGGGTCATGCCCCGCTCGACCTTGACCCCCAGGTGGGGCACCTCGGAGAACTTCACCGTGTTGTTGTGGCCGGAGAAGATGGCGTCGGCCAGGTCCTTGCCGACTTTCTCCTTGTCGATATCGAAGGCGGCTACGAACTCGATGTCACGGATGTGGTAGCCGCCGAGCTCGACGTGCATCAGTCCCGGAATCGAGGCACCGGGCTTGGCATCCTTGTAATACTCAACGCCCTGGACCAGCGACGAGGCACAGTTGCCCACGCCCAGGATCGCGACCCGCACCTTGCGCCGCGACCGGGAACCGGTTTTCAGTGTCGTCGCCGCCTTTCCATTGTGTCGACTGCCGTTGCCGTTCTTGCTTGTTGCCATCGCTTACTACACCTCGCTCCATTCATGTTGCAGCGCCCGAACCCGCGGTCGGGGCGCGATCAGGGTCGTCAGTTCTCGATGGAAGGCACTCAGGCCTTCGCGGTTCAGCGAGTAGAAGACAGCACGTCCCATCCGACGGGCGCGCACCAGCTGACCGCGGCGTAGCATCCGCAGGTGCCAGCTCAGTCGTGGCTGGCTGATTCCGATCGCCTCGGCGAGCTCGAGCACCGTGATCTCCGGGATCCCGGCCAGGTACTGCAGGATGCGAAGGCGGGTGACGCTGGCGAGCGCCTGGTAATGGGCGCGGAACTCCCGCAACGAGGGATTTGTGAGGAGGGTGGGAGAGGCCATATAAAGGATTCTTTATGGATTATAGCAGGCCTCAAAGAACCAAAAACCCAAGCGCTATTCGCACCATTTCCCTCCACACTCGCCTTCTTTTCCCCTCCCCCGCGTGCGGGGGAGGGCAGGGAGGGGGCTCGGGGCGCTAGTTCAGCAAGTACCGGGACATTCGTGGGCAAACTCGCAATCAGTCTGAAAGCGGCATTCGTTGATGCCTTTCAGGCCTTTGGCGACCACTGCCTGCAATTCCCGGATCTTGTTCTGCTTCTCGGTGTCTTCCGCATCCATCAGTGTGCTGCTGTGACGTGAGCTTCGACGCGACTGACGACGGACGACGATGTCTCCAAGACTGACAGCTTCGCTGTGGGAAACGCCAACAGCATAAGAGTGGCTTGAGACCCGGGTCAAGGAAAGACTTGTTAAGGTGGCTAGGCAATGCCAGCATCTCGAACGCGTCGAGCCGCGACCCCGATCGTACGTGGATTCGCCGCCATTGCTGGTCATCAACGTGCCATCACCATGCTCCGTGCCCAGCGGGCGGCGGGCCGGCTCGCCCACGCGTATTGCTTGATCGGTGAGGAAGGGGTAGGCAAGACTGCCGTAGCGCGGGCGTTGGCGGAAGAGCTGTTGCTGGGCGAGGGACAACCATCCCGGCTCGAGGTACACCCCGACTTCTGGTCGGATGACCGGCCGGAGGCGATCAGCATCGACGAGATTCGCTTTCACCCCGAACGGGGTGCGCCCGCGCACGACCAGTCCCTTCAGCAGTTCCTGAGCCTGAAGCCGTTCGTTGCCCCGCTTCGCGTCGCGCTCCTGGCCAACGCCGAGCGGATGACCGAAGCGGCCCAGAATTGTCTCCTCAAAACCCTCGAGGAACCGCCCCCCAACACCGTGCTGGTGTTAACGACTGCCTACCCGGATCATTTGCTCTCCACCTGCCTCTCGCGCTGTCAGGTAATCGCCGTATCGGCAGTCGGCCGACCCGCACTCGCGGAGTTCATCAAGGCGCGCCACGACAACGAAGCCGAAGCGGAAGCCCTGGCCGGACTGGCGGACGGCCGCCCGGGCTGGGCGGTGCGGGCGCTGACCGATCGTGACTGGGCGGTGCGCCTTGACCGTTGGGCCGACGAGTTGGCGGCGCTAGCCTTCGAGGATGCTGACGGCGTGCTTAGCTTCGCGGCCCGATTCGGGCAGGGTCCGCAAGCCGAGATGCGCGTCGTCGCGTCGGACGCGCTGCGCGGCTTCACCGCCTTTCTCCGCGACGCGATGCTGCTCCGCGCCGGCCTCCTGCGGCCGATGCCGCCGGCCAGGCAGGCCTCGCTCGAGGCATGGATCGCACGGGTATCGGCTGACCAGGTGCGGGCGGCGCTGGCCGCTGCCCAGCGGACCCAGTTGCTGATCGATCAGAATGTGAATCCGCGGCTCGCCATGGAAGTCATGCTGCTCGACCTGCGCGTTCGGCGTCCCAGATGAGCCGCGTCTTCGTCACGCTGCCGCTCCCCTCGCCTGGCATCGACATGCTCAAAGAGCGGTTCGAGGTCACCATGATGGAGGCGGAAGGGATGCCGCCCGAGGTGCTGAAGAAGCATATTGCCGAGGTGGACCCGGTTGGCATCATCGGGATGGTCAACGTCCCGATCACCGACGATATCATGGCGGCGGCGCCCCACCTCCGAGTGGTGGCCAACTACGCGGTCGGCTACAACAACGTCGACGTGCCAGCGGCCAGCCATCGCGGCGTCCTGGTGACGAACACCCCCGGGGTTCTGACGGACGCCACCGCCGACCTGGCGTTTGCGCTCATCCTTTCCGTGGCCCGTCGAGTGGTCGAGTCGGATCGCTTCCTCCGAGAGGGGAAATTCAAGGGCTGGAAGGCGGACCTCTTACTTGGTAGCGACGTGTATGGCCAGGTGCTTGGCATCATCGGCTTCGGCCGCATCGGGCAGGCCGTGGCGCGCCGTGGCCTGGGCTTCAACATGTCGATCCTTTATTCGGATGCTCGTCGCGCGAGTCCCGAAGTCGAGTCCGAGCTTCGCGCCCAATATGTGCCTCTCGATGAGCTGCTGCGCAAGGCCGACTACGTAACGATTCATGCCGATCTGAATGATCAAACCCGGCACATGATCAGCGAGCGCGAGCTGAAGCTGATGGGGCCGGAGCATTACCTGATCAACGCTGCGCGCGGCCCGATTGTTGACGAGAAAGCGCTCGTCCGTGCCCTGAAGGAAGGCTGGATCAAGGGAGCGGGCCTGGACGTTTACGAGCGCGAGCCCAAGACCGAGCCGGGCCTGACCGACTGCTGGAACGCTGTGCTCCTTCCACACCTCGGAAGCGCCACGGTGACGGCGCGCGCCGCCATGGCGGAGACGGCGGCGAAGAACCTGATCGCCGCGGTCGACGGCCAAACCCCGCCCAACCTGGTCAACCCGGAAGCGCTCGCCGTCCGTCGCTAGGTGACGATCCGGCTCCTGGCCATCGATCTCGATGGCACGCTGGTCAACCACGATCTGGTGATGAACCCGCGCGACGTGGCCGCGGTGAAGGCGGCATCGGCGGCAGGGGTGACGGTCGTGCTCGCCACCGGCCGTATGTTCAAGTCTTCGCTCCGATTTGCCGAACCCCTCGGCCTCACGGGGCCGATCGTCAACTACCAGGGTGCAGTCGTGCGCGAGATTGCGACCGGGGAGGTGTGGTATCGGTGCGAGCTCACCGTGCCCATGCAGCAACGGGTGCTCGCACTTGCCGAGCCGAAAGACTGGCATGTCAACGCCTACGTCGACGAGCAGGTCTACACAGCGCGCGCTCGGCCCGAAGCCGACCTCTATGCCAGGATCGGCATGGTTCCCTATGAAGTGGTGGGGCCGCTGTCCAAATGGGTGCACCAGGACGCAACCAAGATGGTACTCGTCGACCTCGATCCCGAAAATGTGCCCGCCCGCATGACCGAACTGACCGCCTGGATGGGGGACGTGGCACGGGTGACGCGGTCACTCGATTGGTTCGTGGAGGTCGTCAATCCGGAGGTGTCCAAGTCTCGCGCGCTCGCCATGGTGGCGGATCGACTCGGGATTGCCCAGGCAGAGGTCTGCGCCATCGGCGACAACACAAATGACGAAGATATGGTTCGCTGGGCCGGGTTCGGGGTGGCGATGGGAAACGCTCCCGCGGCTCTTAAGACCCTCGCAAGGCACGTCACGGGAACGGTCGAAGAGGCGGGAGTGGCGCAGGTAATCCAGCGTTTTGTGATCGGGAAAGAGGCGCCCGGCAGCCCCGATTAGCTTGGCGCAACCTTATATATACTTGGGCTTCCGCGGCCCCGTGGTGTAGCGGTCTAACATGCCTCCCTGTCACGGAGGAGATCGGCGGTTCGAATCCGCTCGGGGTCGTTGACCCTCCACTTTTGTATTCGCTCTGCCTGGTGGCAGATGTTTAGCAACTTGGTCAACTTCGGTGTCTGCGCATGACAGGCAGTACATCGGGTACGTTGGCTGGACCGGCGCTTGGTACGATCCTCAGCTCGGTCCGCGGCCAATCCAAAATGACTCGCAGGCGGGTCCGTCCGAGCGCTCCGCGATCACGACCTGCGGCGTGCGCGGCGGGCTATCAAGGGTCGAAGCGCAACTTTCGTCGCGCGGTCGCGAAGGTGACGGCGGGGTGGCGGCAGAAGCGACGGATCTTTCGACCGCGGGTCGCCAGCCCGGGGCAGCACCTGGTGATCGATTGGGCCACCGCCGGCCTGGGCCTGCACATGTTCTGCCCGGTGCTGGCCTGGAGCCGCTACCGCTTCATCCGTTTCGGCGAGCAGCCGACGATCCCATCCAATTCGCTTAACCCGTTTTTGGGAAGCTGTTCATCCCCGTGCGTAAGACGTTATTCGCTCCCATTCGGGACTATGTTGTTATAGCCGCTATTAACATGCGGACCCAGAATGATCGCGATGCCAACCGCCACGGCGAGCACAACTAACACGACGATGAATTGATCTCTTTTGGATCGAATAAGTCGCAGGACGCTGTTTAACAACTTTGCCGTCGGCATTGAGCCTCCGGACATATAACGGACCCCCTTTGGAGATACCTTCAGGGGAGGGTCGGGGCACCGCACACGCTGCGGTGCCCTGCGCATTAGGTGCTACATTCCAGCTTCGCCGAAGTCGATTTGACCAGTCTGAGCATCAATGAACACTAGGAACCAATTCGCTACCTGGGGCGCATTTCCCTCAGGCCCGTTCGACACCGGAAATCCTCCTGGTGGCGTCAGATCCACAACCCAGGTAAGTCCCAATGCCGGATTGGTTCGAGACGCGTCCATTACGTTCGCCAGGACGGCGTCCCTTATGCCACTAGCTTCGGCGGCGCTCGGAAAGCGCGCTGTGGCAATCGCGACAGCGGATGCCCGACTGATCGCCGTTTGCGCCGTTCCGGGCTGGTTGAAAGTCAAACCGTTTTTGCCAGCTGAGCTGTACTAACCATTTTCAGGCTTACTACGAGCGGCCCCGGTGTCGTAGAGGGGCTGTCAGAGGCGGCCAGCACTAGAACCAGCACGATGGCTATGATGCTCGCCCCTATGGCTCCGGGTGCTTAGCGAGCAGGCGGAGTCGGCTATTCAACGACGTCGGCATCGATCCAGCGAAGCTCGGCCGAGCAGCCGGGCCCTTCGGACGGTAGCCTTGGGCAGGCGAACGCGGGCGCCATCCGCATAGCGGAGGTCGGCCCCATCACGCCCAGGCTGAGGACCTGCGGCGACGCTCAAACCGACCCACAGAGGGCCCGAAGATAGGTCGCTGCTCATCTGTGCTTGTTATCGCGTCTGGATGGTTTCCCCGCGGCGGTTCCATAGCCTAGTGTGTGCTCCATCCCACTCACCGATGATCACTCCGTTTGGCGCATAACTGATCTCGAGAGGACCATCTCCCGGACCCGAGACCTCAACGGTGAACATCTCACCCTTGGGCAAATCGGCCTGATCGCCGCGCGGCTCAAATGACACGGTGCATGGCCCGTCCGTCAGGTTCGTCAGTTGGAAGCGAATTACGCGGTCGATCATCACCCGTTGCTCAGAAGGTCCATGATGTGCTGCATCAGCTCGGCCCGCGCTGTCGCAGCGGCACCTCCTTGACCCGCCGCGGCAGCGGCCTGATAGAAGTTCCTCAGACCGCACGCGAGCCGGGTGCTCATTCCCAGAGACCGCAACTCCGCCGCGGTACGCGCGCCCATCAGCGCTCTGGCGCCCGCCTCGCCACTGCCCCAGAGCGCCTGTCCGAAGGCGTTCGTACTTGACGCACCCGCTTCGGCCGCCGCTTCGCTCGGCGTAATCACCGCGGCCGCGTCGAATGCCGCCGCTCCTTCGGCAAATGCTGTCCCGATGGCTTCCAGCCCGGCAGCGACAGCCGCACCACCGCCAGCGACAAAGACGACAGCAGCCACAGGCGCGGCGATGACCACCGACTCGCCGACGCCCAGAGCGAACTTTAGGGGGTTTCCACTTGTCAAGTTGTCAGACGCATTGCCAACGAAGGCTCCGACACCACCTACTACAGCAGCTGCAGCATGGCATGCCCAGTCGGGCCAGCAGAGTCCGGAAGGATCCGTGGCGCTTAGCGGGTTACCTGAGACGTAAGAGTACGGTTGCCGGGTCGTGCCGGTAAGCGGGTCGCGGGAAATGAACTGACCGGTTGCGTCGTCGTAATACCTGCTTCTCAGGTAGTACCAGCCAGACTCACCGTCTCGGTATTGGCCGGCAAACAGAAACGGATTTGGTATCGAACCTGTGCCGCTCGTTTGGTTGCCATACGCATCAAACGCATAGGTCGCCTGGCTTGTCCCGCTGCTGTCACTCACGAGCCTGGTGCTGCCGAGTTGATCATGGTGCAACCAGAGCGCCGATGAGCCGTTTATTTGCTCCAACGGAAGGCCACCTGGACCGTAGACGTAAGCAGTCGCGCCGTCCTTGATTGGTAATGGCAAGCCAGCCGACGTATCCCAGAGGAACTGAGTGGTAGCACCCGATACTGTCTTACTCATGCGCAGGCCGTCCCCGTTGTAAGCGTACGTCCCGGTAGATCCGTAGGCTGTTAACCGGTTGGCCTGATCGTATGACAGAGTCGTCGCACCCCCGCTCGGCGGTGTGATTTGCGTCCGATTGCCGCGTAAGTCGTACGAGTAGCTCGTTGCGCCACTTGGTGGGGAGGCGCACGAACCGGCTGTCGGCGCCGACCAGCAGAGCTCATCGGCGGCGTTGAACGCCTGTTGAGTAGTTCCCATCTGCGTGAGATTGTCGGCCGCATCATAGACATAGGGGGTCGCTCCCGAGGGAGGCGAACCGCATCCGTTCGAGGTCGACGCTCCCGAATAGCAGACCTGGTTCATTGATGTGTATTTGTACGAGCCGGTGGCCGCAGGTGCCGACGTATCTGAGGTGAGTTGGTTAGCATTGTCCCTCGTGTAGGTCGCCGAGAATAAGGTCGTATTGCCAGTCTTGACGTCGGACACGCCCAACAGGCGGTCCGCTGCATCGAAACTAAACGTATCGATGATGCTGCTTCCGGTCGGCAGCGTTTCCGTCGTGAGGTTCGAGTTGGGATCGTAGCCGAAGCTCGTCGTATTGCTGAGCCAGTCCTGCACGGACGTGAAACGGCCAGCATCGTCATAGCCTCGGGTCACGTTGAGGCCGGCCGGATAGGTGATGGTGGTCAGGAGATCTCGCAGGTTATAACCGTATTGCACTTGGGCTCCGGTGCCATTCGTATAGCTGACCAGCCTATGGAGGCTGTCCCAAACCCAGCTCGAGGTACCAGTCCCGTCAGTCATGCTCGTCCGCTGTCCGTCGTTGTCGTAGGTGATGTTGCTGACGTTCGGCGTTAGACCGTCGCTGTAGGTGATCGACGTCAGCTCATTGGCCGCGTCGTAGATGTACGTCGTGCAGCCCGTCTTCGGCGTAGCATTGCAGTTTCCCCCCGGATCTTGCTTGGTCAGTTGGTTGCCCGCACCGTCGTACGTATAGGATGTTGCGTTCCCAAGAGCATCGGTCGCCGACGTGAGCCGGCGCTGGGAGTCGTACGAGAATGTCTGAATGGCAGAGTTTTTACCGTCCTTCTGGTCCAGTGCGGTACCGTCTGGGTTAAAGTCGGTCGTAAGTACGCTGCTGTCGGCCCTCGTCACGTGAGTTTGTTCGTTATCAAGGTCATACGAATAGATCGTTGCGTTGTTGTTTGGATCAGTGACCTGAGTCATGTTTCGATTGCCATCGTACTTGTATATCGTCTCGTGCCCCAAGGGATCGGTCGCGGTGAGGAGATCGCCAAAGGCGTTGTAGGTGTAACTTGTCGTGAAGGCGGAGGGGTTCCCACCAGTGACATTGCCGTTGGGCGTCACCCTGGACGTCATGCGGCCGATCGTGTCGTACCCGTAGGTGGTTATGTCACCCACCGGATCAACTGCCCTGACTTTATTGCCGTAGAGGTCATAGGCATAGGTCCAGACCTTGTTGTCCGGGTCGGTGACCTGGATAACGTCGCCTGGATTCATCGGGTCGTAGGTATATGTCGTTGTCGCGACCTGCGCTGTCCCGGTTAATGGTCTTGAGGCCTGCTGGAGATTGCCGTTGGCGTCATAGGTGCTGGTGGTCGTAATGTTGAGTCGGTCTTTCGCGGTCAGGACTTCATTGAGGCCGTTGTATGTGTAAACCGTCCTGCGTTGCAGGGCGTCGGTCTGTGTCAAGAGATTCCCATTCGTGTCATACGTGCTGACCATCTGATGGACGTTCGGGTCGGTTACTGACGTTGTGCCTAGCGTCGCCGGATCGTAGCCATAGGTCCAGGTGGCGGCCTGCGGCGTCCCGCTGCCGCGGGTGTCCGAGAGGAGCTCGTTGTTCGCGTATTGCTGGACTTCGACATTGCCGATTGGATCGGTGACCGTTACCTGGCCGCCGACGTACCCAACGCTCGTTCTCCGATTCATGGCATCGGTTTGTGACGTTACGCGTCCTGCCGAGTCATAGACGTTCGTGGTGACGCCCAAATTCGGGTCGGTAATGGTCTGGAGGAGATGGTTGCCGTCATATCCAAACGATGTAAGGCCTCCGCCGACGTCCTGGGCCGAGGCGAGGTTCCCGTTCGCGTCGTACTGGAAAATCACGTTACGCCCGGAGGAGTCGGCGATGCCCGTGATCCGGTCACCAGTGTAGGAGAAGGTCAGCGTTCTGCCTGCCGGGTCCGTGACTACGCTGAGAAGGTCATTGGTATACGAGAACGATGTCACATAGCCGTTCCGATCGACCCCCTGCGTCGGTTCGCCACGGGCGTTGAAGACGAAGCTCGTTTGATCGGCCCTCTTGAAGAGATAGCTGCCGTCGCCTCGAAGGGTGAGGGTCGCCAAGACGCGTGGCGGCGCTTTGTAGACACCGTTTACCAAGGCGAACGACACGATGCTGCCACCTTCTTGATGCACCAACACGTTTCCGGTGACTCCATCGGCCACCAGAAACATCTCATAGCCACCGTTCCAGCCGTAGCCGAGCGGCCCATCGTATCCGGCCTGTAGGGAGTTATAGGTTCGCTGGAAGATGAGCGGTATGCCGCGGCCGGGGATGGAGAAGTCGGTGTAGGTCTCGGAGAAGCCACCGGTCGCCGTGTTGATCGGGTCAAGTAGGCAGGCCCAGCAAATATGCTCGCTGCCATTCGGTCCATAGATTTCAGACGTTTGGGGACCGCCGCCGATGTCCTGCCATTGCGCCGACTCGTTCCTCCCCGTGCAGGTGTCCATGTCAATGCCCCCGGTGTTGAGCACCTGGCCGCTGTCCTGGTAGTCCTGCGTCGTCGTGCCGACGGTGATGTGGACGACCGGCAAGGTCAAGGAGGGATTGCAGTTTTGGCCGGCGTCGGAGGTGTCGAAGTTGAAGTTGGCGGTCTGCGACAGAATCAAGCTCGTAGCAGGCTGGACCGTGAGATTCGAGCCCCAAAGGTCGAAATGCGTTCCGGCCTGATCCATCGATACATCGGCCAGCGTGATCGGAGCAGTGGACAGGTTGTAAATTCGAATGGCCCCGCTATCCAAGCAGCTTCCAATGAAGGCGACGTTGATGTCGGCAGCCCACGGATGCGGCATGGTTCCGGAACTTCGGCAATCGGCGTATCCCACAGACACTTCAAGGCTGTTGAAGACGTAGCCGGAGGTAAGCGCAGTCGTCGTGGTGATGGCGTTGGACGTCGCTGTAGTTAGGCCAAAGTTGTTGACGGACTGGACCTGGAAGGTGTACGTCGTGTTCGCCGTTAGCCAGCTCATCAAGGCGCTCGTCAGACCTGGAGCGACCGTGAAGGGTGTGCCTGCGGTCGAGCCGATGTAGGGCACGACTTGGTAGCCGGTCAGCGGTGGGGAGCCGAGGCTCGCCGGAGCCGTCCAGCGCAGCAGCACAGCCCCTGGTCCGGCCGTTGCTTTGATGTTGGTTGGCGGTCCGGGCCGGCTGTTTCCGCTGGCGTTGAAATGGTTCATCACGGCCGCCGCCGAGAGGGCCGTGGGATAGACGGCGGCTTCGTCCAGCGTGCCGATGAACTGGCCGGATCCGCAGCACCAGAACGCCTGGCCCACCATCAGTCCATTGCCATCCTGCACCGTGTTCAGCGCCGCCGTAAAGGTTGCGGTCCCGAGCGACTGGCCGTCGAGGTATACGGTCAGTGTCGTCCCGTCGTACGTGACGGTGGCGTAGTGCCACCCGCCGTTCTCGATCGGGTAGGTGGAATTGAACAGCTTGTCCTCGCCGCCGACGACAACCTGCAACTGATAGTTACCGGTCACACTCGCCAGGAATGTTTGCCGCGTGCTGTATGCCGGATTGGAGCCGTACCCGAGGAGTGTTCCATTCGAGTTGGTCTTGAACCAGATGTCCATTGAGCGAGCGGTGTTTCCACCCAGCAGGCCGGTGCCCAGCTTGAACTGCATGTCGGAACCGTTCGTGGGCGCGTACGCCCCATCGCTGTCGCTGACAAGCGCCCCTGAGGATCCGAGCGTGTAGCTGCCGTTGTAACTGCCGACCGCGCCGTTGCCGGACGAGTCGGCCGCGAGGCTTCCAGAGGGATCCCCGAGCCGGTAGTACAGGACGGGTGTGTCGCCCAGGACGGTCGACGCATAGGTTGAGCTGACTCCCGTAGGCGTTATCGCGTTCGAAGCGGTGGATGGGTATCCAAGCCCGAAATTGTCATTCGCGGTCACTCGGAAGGTGTAAGCCGTGCCGGCCTTCAGGCCGGTGATCGGCGTGCTGGTGCTCGTACCGTTGACCGCGGTCGAATTCTGAGCGAGCGTCCCCGCGTAGGCCGTAACGACGTATCCAGTCACTGGGGTTCCCGGGCTTCCCGTGGCAGCAGACCAGGTCACGGTCGCCTGGTTGGCACCCGCGGTGGCGGTCACCCCGGTCGGCGCTGTTGGCCGGGCGTTGGCGCTTGCAGTGAAGTGATTGGCCACCTGGGTTGCCGATAAGGCAACGCTGTAAACCGACGCCTCATCAAGAGACCCGATGTAGGGCGCTGAATCACAGCACCAGAAATTTTGTCCGGCCACCAGCCCGTTCGTGTCGATAATGGTGTTGAGGGCAGCCGCGAAGGTTGCGCTGCCTCGGTTGATCCCGTCGACGTAGGCGGTCACGGTTGTGCCGTCGTAGGTCATCACCAGCTGATGCCATGCGCCGTTGTTGATGTAGTACGGGACAGCGAAGGTCTTGTCGTCACCGCCAACTTGAATTTGAACTTGATTGCTGCTGACAACGTTCAGCTCGAAGGTTTGGCGAGTCGAGTAGGCGGGATTGCTGCCATAGCCAACCAGCGCGCCGGTTCCGGTCCCCCTGAACCAGATCTCGACGCTTCGAGCCGTATTCCCAACCGGCAGCCCGTTAGTAAGCTGCAGCTGGACGCTTGCGTTGTTGCCCGTGCTCACGCCGGAATCGCTATCGTTGGCCAATGCGCCGGCGGCGCCGAGGGTGTAGTTACCGTTGAAGGTCGCGTTCTGCCCGTGGCCTGAGGAATCAGCGGCCCGAAAGCCTGACCCCTCGCCAACCCGGTAGTAGACGGCGGGTCCGTCAGCGATCACGGTCGAGGCGTAAGTCGCGCTGATCCCGGTCGGGGTAACTGCCGACGATGGCGCCGACAAGGCTCCATATCCAAACCGGTTCGCCGCGGCGACCTTGAAGGTGAACGGGACATTGGCCTGCAAACCCGTGATCGTTGCTGAGGTCGTCGTGCCGGAGACCCCGAGCGAGTTCGCCGCCTGGCTGCCGTTGTACGCCGTCACGATGTAGCCATTGACCGGCGCCCCGGCGCTGGCCGTTGCGGCGGCCCAGGTGACCGTTGCCTGATTGCCGCCGACGGTCGCCGAAACGTTTGTCGGCGCCGTCGGCCGTGTGTTGCCGCTGGCGTTGAAGTGGTTGGTGATCTGGCCGAAGCTCAGCGCGCCGGGATAAACCGCGACCTCATCCAGCGATCCGCTGAAGACATCGGGGCCGCAACACCAGAAGCCCTGGCCCGTCACCAGTCCGTTGGCATCGAGCACCGTGTTGAGCGACGAAAGCGATTGGCCACCCAGCGATTGGCCATCGACGTAGGCCGTGGCCAACAGCCCGTCATACGTCACGACGACCTGATGCCATGTGCCGTCGTTCAGCGGATAGGGTGAGCTGAAATAGCGATCGTCCTGGCCGAGCACGAGATGGATCTGGTTGTTGCCGGCCAACTCCACTTCGAAGGCCTGGTGGTACGAGTAGCTCGGGTTCGAGCCATAGCCGACAATGCCCTGTCCGGCATTCGCGACAGCCGTGTCTATCCACGCCTCCGCCGTCCGGCTCGCATTTCCGACTGGTAGTCCCGATGACGGCGCCAAGACCACACTGTGGGCTGCCGTGTCCGTGTCAGAGACGAGCGCTCCGCCGACTCCGAGGGTCGTCGAGCCGGTATAGGTACCGAGCCGACCATTTCCAGACGAGTCCGCCGCGGCTGTCCCGGAGGGCTCACCAAGCCGGTAGTAAGCGGTTGGTCCGTCGGCGATCACGGTCGAGGCGTACGTTGAACTGTTGCCCGAGGGCGTCACGGCCGACGATGGGCTGGACGGGGGGCTTGCCCCATAGCTGTTGACCGCATTGACCTGGAAGGTGTAGGCTGTCCCGCCTTTTAGCCCGGTCATCGTTGCGATCGTTGCTGTGCCGACCACTCCTTGCGAGTTTTGCGGTGTGGAGCCGATCAACGAGGTGACGATATAGTTGGTGACGGTCCCTCCACTGGGGGCGGTCCACGTGATCGTTGCCTGGTTGGCTCCTGCCGAAGCTGAGACGTTCGTTGGGGGTGACGGAGCACCGACGACAATCGCATTCGATACCGCATAGGGCCCGGTACCCGACGAGTTGGTCGCGGTGACCTGGAACGTGTATGTTGCCCCGTTTGTCAGGTTGCTGACGGTCGTGGAATAGGTTGTCGCGCCCACGCTGACAGGCGTGCCGGCATTCCCGCCGGTAACTGGCGTGACGGTGTAGCCCGTTATCGCCAGACCGCCGTTCGAAGCCGGCTGCCCCCAACTGACGTTAGCCGAGGCATTAGCGGACGTGGCCGTGACGTTCGTCGGCGCCGTTGGCGGACCGGTTGGGGTGACCCCGTTGGAAGTGGCCGCCGGGCCCGTCGCGACCCCATTGGTCGCCGTCACCTGGAAGGTGTACGTCGTCCCATTTGTGAGCCCGGTCACGGTGGTGGTCAAGGTGGAACCGCCGACGTTCACCGGCGTCCCCGCCGAGCCTCCCACGTAGGGGGTGACCGTGTAGCCACTCACGGCAGGACCACCCGACCACGCTGGCGCCTGCCAGGAAATGCTCGCTTGCCCGGTTCCCGCGGTGGCGCTGACATTTTGTGGCGGCCCTGGCGCCCCGACGACCACGAGATTCGACGTCGCGGCCGGGCCGGTCCCCGCGCTGTTGCTCGCGGTCGCCTGGAACGTATACGACATACCGTTCGTGAGCCCGGAGATCGTGGTGCTCAAGGTCGATCCGCTCACCTGGACCGGCGTCCCCGCGTTGTTCCCGTTATAGGGTGTGACCGTGTAGGCACTGATCAGCGCGCCGCCGTTCGAACTGGGCGCGTTCCAGCTGACCGTTGCCTGCGTGCTGGCGTCGGTGGCGCTGACGTTGGTCGGCGCACTCGGCACGGTTGCCGGAGTCACGGTATTCGAGACCAAGGCGGCGCCGATGCCAATGCTATTGGTGGCGGTGACCTGGAACGAATACGAGGTTCCGTTAGTGAGGCCTGCAAAAGTCGCCGTCGTTGTCGGCGGCGTGATGGTTTGCGAGGCCAGCGCTGTGGTCCCCGTATAGGGCGTGAGCGTGTACTTCGAGATTGCCTGGCCACCGTTCGATGATGGAATGGACCAGTTGACCGTTGCCTGGGCGTTTCCCGCCGTCGCCGTCACGGTTGCTGGAGGGCCGGACGGCGTTTCCCATTGATACGTGTCATTCAGACCGGAGCCGCTCGTCCCACCAAACAGAACGGCCGCGCCGGTATTGCTCTGATAGGCAAATCCCATATCGGCTCGCACCGGCGGATTGGCGGACGGAGCTTGGGTGCTCCACGTCGTGCCGTCCCACGCCCATGTGTCATTCAGATACGCGCTGCCGGTGTAGCCGCCGAACAGCATGAGCCGTCCAGTCGTGGCATCATAGACCGCGCCCGCGGCTTGGCGTCCGGAGGGTGCGGCGCTGAGCGTTGGCGAGCTCCACGTCGTGCCATTCCATATCCAGGTATCGGCCAGACGCGAGGTTCCGTTGTAGCCGCCGAACAAGACGATCGTGTTGTTCCCGTCGAGATAGGCTGACGCGGCGAGATTCCGAATCGACGGCGACGACGATGGGCTTTTCTGGCTCCAGGTGGTGCCATTCCAGCTCCACGTGTCGTTCAGATACTTTCTTCCGTTGTAGCCGCCGAATACGACGATCGTTGAGGTTGCCTTGTCATAGGCGGCCGACGCAAAGTCGCGGACCGCAGGGCTCGCGCTCGGCGACAGTTGAGACCAGGTCGTCCCGTTCCAGCTCCAGGTGTCGCTCAGATACGTACTGCCGGTGTAGCCTCCGAAGAGCACGATCGTTTGCGTCGCGGCATCGTAAGCCATGGAGGCGCCGTATCGTGCCGACGGCGACCCAGTCGGATTGAGTTGCGTCCAGTTCGCCCCGTCGTACGTCCAGGTCTCATTGGTTGCGGCACCCGCTTTGTTTCCACCGAACATCACGACCTTGTTGTGCTGGCCATCGAAGACCATCGACGGATCGAACCGTGCGGCCGGCGACGTCGTCGGCGTTTGCTTCAGCCAGTTACCGAAAGCACTCGCCGCGCCAAACCCCTCCTGGTAGTGAGCGATGACGCGACCAACCTGAAACTGCGTACCGTAAATTGCGGCTTCGTCAACTCTGCCGAGGAACGGGTTCACAGTACCGCCCGATCCATTGACGCCCGCGCCGACGGAGAAGCGAGCGCCTGGGGCCGTCGGCACTTTCGTACTTGTCAAACTCGTCGGACTGCCGTTGACGTAGAAGCGAACGGTAGAGGTGTCTCGGGTGACGACGAGGTGGTACCAGTTGTTCGCGGACGGGAAGGTATAGCCCGAGTCAGCGACGCCGGCCGAACCCAGGAATGCGATGAGATTCGACCCCGCCGTCCCGGTCGAGGATCCCATGCCGAAGCCGTATCCTCCTTGACCACTCGCGTCGATCCCGTCGAACACGACGACGCCGAGTTGATTTAGGGCGGTGGGATAAATCCACGCCTCTTCTGACCAGTTGCTCGCGGTACTAACCGGAGCGGTCGTTCTGCTGGCCACGCCGCCAGTGCCGGTGAACTGGACGGCGGTGTCGGGATCGCCCGCAATTCCGCCGGGAACCCCAAGCGTATACGTGCCGCCATAGGTGAGGGTATTTCCCTTCCCAGAGCTATCGTTGGCCGTCGTTCCAGACGTTTCATTCAGGCGCCAGTAGCCCTGGGGCCCATCGGCTGTAATGACCGCGGGATAATTCCCAGCGGCTTCCGCCGTAAGGGTGATTGGCCCGAACGGCAGCCCATTCACGACGGTGGCCACAGCCAACCCGAGTACCAGCCAGCGTCTCAGATGACGACGGTTGACGCGCGCCCGCGCTTCTACGGTCGTATGAATCGCGCTTCGGTTGCCCCCACGATTCCCCCACTCGAATCGGTTGCCAGCTAGGTCAGAGCGCTGCGATGCACGCAGACTGAGGCTTGTGCCACGCTTTGTCAACTCCGAACGTCTGTGCCCGCCAGGCCCCCGTGTTAGCGCTGAAGGCTCCATCCCTTTTGGCCCAGCGATTGCGAAACGAATCCGCCTAGCATCGCCGCGGAGATCCTCGATTTGTTGGCGGGAACGGGCACGTAGTTTTGTTCGCGAGCCTGAGCTGCATGACCTCAGGCTCGGTGGGACCAAGAGGCTTCTTCAGCTACCGGTTCCAGAACTCTTACGGCAGGCCAGAAAATGCCGCGAGACGCACTGGATGCGCATGCGGCACGGAACGAGTAACACCGGGAGGTAGATAAAGGCGAGCGGAAGGACTACCGCCGCGGCGCGCTGAGCCGCAGTTGGGCAGAATGGGCGGCGGCAAGCCTGCCCACGGATCGCCGCACTTCCACCCCTGCCCAGCTGCCGACCGCGGCTCTCGTTGATCACAATGTGCGATCGGAAGTTGGTGACCTTCTCGAAGGCTCTGGCTTCCATACGCGGCGCGCCTATCAGGAAGGTCTGGGGCAATTGGACGATCCGGAAGTGGCGGCCTATGCCGCCGCAGAAAATCTGATCGTGGTTACCCACGATGGAACGTTCTACACGAGGCTTCGGCGTCCCTCACAGAGGGCCGTCCTGCTCCCCGTGACGGAGTCACGTGCCCGTCGCCGCCTCAGGGAGACACTGCCCACCGTGGTCAGCGCGCTGAAGAAAGGTCGGTGCGCCCTTCGGGTGCTTGAGGCAGATGACGTCGTCGATCGGTTTGAATGAACCAAGTACCGATCGCTCGGGGTGGGGTCTTCGAGTCCTCAAACGTATTTGGCTAATGCCGGTGGTATTTGCGCCCCCGAGTCCGCTCGGGGTCGTTGAAGTACCCGTCTTTTGTATTCGGATTGGCAGATGGTGCATCTTGCCTTCGCGTGAATGTGCAAGGCGCGCCCTTAGACTGAGACCTGATGGAGCCAGCCGACGAATCCGTTTTCGCGTGGATCGGCGGCGGCGGTGACATCCTGGCGGGCTATTCCCATGAGGTTAGGGTCCTTCACATGATGGTGGAGGACATCTCAGTTGAAGATCACCTCGTTACCTGGGACCAGTGGGAAAAAGAGAGCGGCGAGCGTGACAAGTGGCTTGCCCGTCTCAAGCGGAAAGGCGAGTCTGGACAGGTCCTAGCATCGGTTCTGGCCCAGTCAAAGCCGGTAGGAGGCACTCCAGCCTCTGGGTTTTCGGGAAGGCGAATCCTTTGGAGGGAAATTGCCGAGCGAGAGGGTGTGCGGTTCGAGGACATCTCTAGCGCCGGAGCGATTTGGAGAGCCCTCCCCAGAGGTACCCCTCGGTATCTGGTCGGAGCAGATCGCGAGGGGCAGATCGACCCTCTCAGCGCTGCCGGAATCGTCAGAGCCCTCCAATCGGCGACTCGGCCCGGGCAATGCTTCTTCCACTTCTTCGCTGGGATCGCTGGCGGTTGGGACCCACCGTTTGTCCTGAAGGGGCAGGTCGACGACGTCCTTACCTTCTCCTGGCCGCGAGCTGAACCGAGCCCTGACTACTGGTGGCCACAGGATCAGAGCTGGGTTGTACATACCGATTACGACTCGACAGTCACCTCCGTCGCAGGTGGTGCCGCTTTCATTGATGCACTGGAGGCTGACCCGGAAGTAGAGACCGTCCGGCTAAGGTGACCACGAGCAGGGCAATCGCGCGAAAGTGTTTTCACGCGGGCCCCGTCCACAGCCACCGCGGTTCATGGGCCGTTCGACGGAGTTGATTCCATCAAAGATCGGGCCTAAGGGGATTGACGTCCAGGACCTCGAGTTCGCGAAGGCTTTGAGCAGCTTGAGGGTAACGCCTAAGAAACCACATGTGATGTGCGTTGCCTGCGTATAGAATGAAAACGTCAATGTTTCCATCCGCAACCTACCGCGTATTCAGCTCGAGGGCCGTCCGTACCCTGACGCGGCTCAGCGCTCGCCAGCTGCAGTACTGGGACGAGACGAGCTTTCTTAAGCCATCCATCTCAACTCGTAAAGGCCGCGGCACGTTAAGGCTCTATTCCTTCCAAGACCTGGTTGCTCTGAAGGTTGCGGCAGAACTGAGAGGGACTCTCCCGTTGCAGACTCTTCGCCGGCTCGTGACCTACTTCCAGAAGCTTGACTACACATCGCCCCTGGCCCAAGTGCACTTTTGGGTTGGGCCAGGAAAGGTCTACTTCCGTGAGGCTGGCGTCACCAGGGAGGCGCGGCGACCTGGGCAGAGCCTCATCGAGGGGACCGTGCAGATTCGTGAGGTCCTTGCCGATCTCGGCCGCCAGATTGACCGGCTCGACGCCCGGACTCCTGGGAGGATCGAGCGTCGCCGGGGAGTCATGTCGGGAAAGCCAGTGATTGCCGGCACTCGAATTCCAACCGCCTCGATATGGCGCCAAGTCAAGGAAGGCCTCGATGCCGACGATGTGCGAAAGGGCTATCCCGGCCTAACCAGGAAGGACATCGATGCGGCCGTCGCCTTCGAAAAGAGAACGCGAGCCTCACGACGATCGGCATAGCCTTGAGCGGGTCGTGGGCCAGTGTCCCGGGAAGTAAGAAATAGGCGTCGCGCACGCCGGGCCGCCCCGCGGGCGCGGCCCAAGTTTCTAGTTGATCACAATGTTCGAGCGGAAGTGGGCAACCTTCTCGAAGGCTCCGGCTTCCATACACGGCGCACCTATCAGGAGGGCCTAGCGCAGTTGGATGATCGGGAGGTCGCTGCCTACGCTGCGGCGGAGAGTCTGATTGTGGTCACCCACGACGGGGCGTTCTACAACAGACTGCTCCGCTCCTCTCAACAGGCGATCCTGCTTCGCGTTAAGGAGTCGCACGCTCGTCGCCGCCTGAAGGAGACGTTGCCAGCCGTGATCAGCGCGCTAAGGAAAGGTCCATGCGCTGTCCGAGTGATGGAGGCAGATATCGTGGTCGATCGGTTCGAAAAAACCGGCTAGCGATCGGTGGGCGGGTTTCTGCGAGATAAACGTACTTGGCTAATGCTGGTGGTATTTGCGCCCCTGAGTCCGCTGGGGGTCGCCAGACATAAGCGCTATCACAACTTATTAGTTTACTCGTAGCAGCCTGGCGCTGCCCAGCCACGTACGGTGGAGCGCCGGCCGCAGCGCTTCCTGATAAAGGGTCCGTTCATCAGCTCCGCGCCTGGGCGGCGACGCAACTCCACGCCTATGAGCGTAGCGGAGCCGGTGTGAACGCTCGAGAAACCGGCTGTCCGCGAACGTAGCCGCGCGTTGCCGATCCCGTGAGATGAAGTCGCGGGGACGGCGGTCACTTGACGACGCCGCTCGTCTCTTGTACCCTTGCTCTATGACAATAGATAAAGGGGTCAACTTAGAAGAGAGGCTGGCAGAGGTCTCCCCGCCTGGCCCCGGCGGCGGCACCCGTTCAGCGGCGGCCGGGCGCCAGCCGGCCTCGCTGATCGAATTCCGACTTGACCCTCCCTCCGGCGTGCCGACCTACCTCCAGCTCGTTCGTCAGGTCGAGGACGCGTTGCGCCTCGGGTACCTCAAACCCGGCGACCAGCTGCCCAAGGTTAGGGATGTGGTGGCCAGCCTGGCGATCAACCCGAATACGGTGTTGAAGGCCTACCGCGAGTTGGAGACAAAGGGCTTGGCGGCCGGACGACCCGGCCTGGGGACGTTCATCCAGGCCACGTTCACCCAGGCTGCCCTGCCGAAACTTACCGAGCTTCGCCGCTCCTTACTCGGTTGGCTGGCCGATGCCGACGCTGCAGGGCTCGACGAGGATTGGATCGTTGCATTGTTCACAAGCGCGCTGCGGGATTTCCATGACGGCAGCTCCGGCGGCCGCCGTGGCGCGGCACGCGGCGAAACGGTGGGCGTCGCGTGAACGTCATCGAGACCTGCGGCCTGAGTAAGCGCTACGGCGGTACTTGGGCGTTGCGCGACTGCACGCTGGCAATTCCCGCCGGGCACGTGGTGGCGCTCGTCGGCCCGAACGGCGCTGGGAAGACCACCTTGTTGAACCTGGCGGTTGGCCTGACGGTGCCCACGGCAGGCATCGTCAGCGTACTCGGCGGCTGGCCCGCCGGAATGGCCGAGGCGTTGGACGGCATCGCGTTCGTCGCCCAGGACATGGCGCTGTACAAAAACCTCTCCGCCGCCGACATGCTGCACATGACCCGGAACCTGAACCGGCGCTTCGACCAGCGCTACGCCGAAGCCCGGTTGGGTGAACTGGGCATCCCGCTGAAGCGCAAAACGGGTGAACTATCTGGCGGCCAGCAAGCACAGCTCGCACTAACCCTGGCGCTGGCCAGACGGCCCCGGCTGCTCGTGCTCGATGAGCCTATGGCGATGCTCGACCCGTTAGCCCGCCACGACTTCATGGCCACGGTGATGGCCGCAGTTGCCGACGAGGGCGTGTCGGTTGTGTTGTCCTCGCATGTGCTGGCCGAGCTCGAACGGGTGGCCGACTATCTGGTCCTCTTATCGCGGGGAAGCGTCCAAGTGGCCGGCGAGGTCGACGACCTGCTGGCCCATCACCGCGTCCTGACTGGCCCGGCCACCGAAGCTGGCAGATACGCCGAGCGGCTGAACCTCGTGCACGCCCGACAGGGCGCGGCGCAGGCTCACCTGCTGGTCAGGACGAACGGAACGACCGACCCTGTGCCGCCGGGCTGGGAGGCGCACCCGGTCAGCCTCGAAGAACTGACCCTGTCGTACCTGCGCGTGCCAACCGCCGCGACGCTACTCAGCCCACCGCGAGCCGGGGACGATGAACGTGAGGAGGCAACGAATTGAGCCTGGTGGCGATGCCCGCGGAGTCGAGACCGCATGCCAGCCTGCGCGCAGTGCCATGGCGGAGGATGGCCTGGGTTACCTGGCGCCAGCATCGGCTCATGTTCGCCGGCGTCGCCGCGCTGTTCGGTGCCGCGGCCGCGTACCTGCTCATCACCGGTCTGCAGATGCACCAGGCCTATGCCGCCGTGACCGCCTGCCACCCGGCAACTTCAGACATCTGCCGCCAGGTAGCCAACAACTTTTTGAGAACCTACGCGCCCGGCGCGGGGTGGACCTCTGCCCTGCTACAGACGATCCCGGCCCTGATCGGGGCGTTCGTCGGCGCGCCGGTGCTCGCTAGGGAGTTTGAGACCGGCACCTTCCGCTACGCCTGGACCCAGGGCTTCGGGCGGGCGCGGTGGACTATCGCCAAGCTGGTGCCGCTCGCGGTCGCGGTAACGGTCGCGGCCGGAGCGTTCACCGTGCTCTTCTCCTGGTACTACCGGCCGATCATCGGCGCGGGAGACGACAACGGCCTGCTCTATCCCACGATATTCGACCTACAGGGGATCGCGCTCGCCGCCTGGACGATGGCCGCGTTCGCGATCGGCGTTCTGGCCGGCGTTCTTATCCGCCGAGTCATCCCGGCAATGTTCGCCACCCTCGCCGGGTGGGCTGGGCTCGCTTTCGTGACCGGACTATCCCTGCGCCCGCACTACATGGCGCCGCTGGTCACCAGTAACCCCAACATTCCTGCCGGCGCATGGGTGATGAGCCAGGGTTGGTACAAGGGCGGCACGCCCGCCAGCCTGGACACGATCAACCAGATCCTCGGCGGGGTGGACATCCGGGCGGTTACGCCGGAACTGTTCCAACCTGGTCCCGCGACCCCGGCCAACCTCGGCGACCCCGTGCAGTACCTCATCCAGCACGGCATCGTGCAATGGACCACCTACCAGCCGGCCGACCGGTTCTGGCCGTTCCAATGGATCGAGGGCGGCTGGCTGCTCGCCCTCTCTCTGCTCCTCGTCGCCTCGACGGTCTGGCTGGTCCACCGCCGCGCGGCCTGAAGCGTCGGCGTGCCGGCATCCGTTGATCGAGCGTTAGCCAGCCAAACGCCGATGTCCGAATTCAGTCGGAGTTCGAAACTTGTCCGATTGGGGTCGTTCGAATCTCAGGCCGCCCGAAGCGGATGTTGCCGTGCCTGTTCGTAAAGCGGCTCCGGAGCCATGTCGATGCCGTTAGGCCAAACGATGGTTGCGGCTTCCGGATCGACGCGAACCTGAGCAAAAAAGGCCGGATCGCTAAGCGGTTCCAAAACACCCATCCACTTCCTTGAAGCGAAGTCGACGTCACCTACGGTGCCATCGTCGAATAGCAGGCGGAGACGGTAGTCTCCCACGACCGCGACCCCGACGATGGCGGGCAGCTTTGGCATGTCTACATGCTATGGCAGTGGTGCAATGGGGAGCAGAGTTTCGAGCCGACGAGCACGCTCGCACCAGCTAATAGCGCCCCGTCGATTGAAATCGACGCCCGCTGGCCCGCGCGATGGGCGTGGACATGCGCCACTGAATGATCTGCTTCGTTCCAGTACATGTAGATGGCGACGCCATAGAACGAAGAGATTCGGGGCACAGCGACAAAAGGTTAATTGCCGACCGGCCCGAAGCGTCGACCGTATTTGAGAAGGACCGGTCGTATTTGCGCCCCCCGAGTCCGCTGAGGGTCGCCAGGAATTGCAGCTATAAGAACTCTTTAGTGTTGTTGCAGTGCCGGCGCCCCGACGCGCTCTTAGCAGTGGAACACCGACCAGCAGATGTCGTTCCGCAACCGCTGGTCGTCGAGTACAAGCTCGCGGATCGCCTCCGGGAGCTGGTCGCGCTGCCACCGGCACTCGAGTCGCCCTGCGCTCTCGCCCTCTCCTCCCGGCGCGGCGGCACGTGCGGCCTTGATCGCATAGGCGGCCGCACCGAGCTCGTGCGCCGCGACGTGTGCGACGACCGCCGCCTGGCCGGCGGCGTACGCGGCATGGCGTAGCGCCCCACTCAGATGTCTGGCCGCGGCCATTGCATGGCCTCCTGCCGAGCGTGCCTCGGTCATGGTGATCTCGCCGCGCGCCCAGGCCCGCCCGAGTTCGATCGCGCGACGCGGTCGCCGGTCCTCAGGCCGAACCGACTCGAAGAGGTCCAGGACATGTTCCGCGCACGATGCCGCCCACAAGGCGAGGAGATGGTGATCCGAATCAGTGAGGGTCCCACCGCGGCGGATCGTCACGAAACGAAGGTCGCGTTCTTTTGGGAGGATCAACCCAGCACCTCTCCTGCTCGCATCTGCCTAACGTCTACCACGATGTCCCCGCCCCTTCAGGAGTGAATTCACAGCGGGCACCGGTCATGCTTCCATTTGACCGACTCCCCGGGGCCAGCCACTTTCTCGAACGCATGTCACAAGGAGTCGCTATTCGTGGCCCGGAGCAGAGAAGTGCGGTTCGAGGCTCGGGTCACGACGGCGAAGCTCTCGCCGCCCCCATATTGTCAGCCACGCCATCGCGAGCACGAACACCAGCACGGAGACAACGATTACGCCAATTGATGGAGCGCCGAAGGCCAGCCCAGCCAGTGCGGCGATAGCCGCAAATACCGACCCGACGATTACCGACAGCATGCCGGGCAGCGTTTGCAGCGCGTGGAGCACCGAACCGGCCCTGTGCGCTGAGCTGACATCGATGCCGAGGGTCTGCAAGACGCCGGGCATATCGTCGTGCGAGCCAGTGACTAGATACCTCTCCAGCTCGGGATGCAGCTCGAGGTACGCACGCCGCAGGCGATTCATTCCGACCACCCAGCGGAAGTCATCACGATTGAGGGTCATGAGCCGGCCCATCGTGGAAGTGCCGGTGAACGCGACCACGGACAGCAGAGGGATCGCGATTGCAATGAAGGCCGGACCGAGGCGAGAGACCTGCGCGACTAGGGCAAGCGCCACCACGACACCGGAGACGATGGAAAGGAAGATGGTCACTCGGCTCAGGGATTCCGTATAGGTCAGCGAGCGGGTGGCGAGCAGGCTCCAGTGTTCGGTGGCCAGGATTTGCACCTTGGCCGCGGCGTCTGGGTCGGGTCGCGCCGGGGGAATTTCAGTGGACATGATGCGGGGCGAACAGGCTCTTCATGTCGCCCTCGTGGGTGACAAGGAGTTCATGCACCTCGAAGACGTCATCGGCCGTGATATTCGGCCGGCCCCCAACCGCCCGCGCGTGCAACTCGAGTTGGAGTTCGAACATCGCTCGGCTCTCCTGGGCGTTCATTTTCTTGCTTCCCTCGCTGAGTGCTTTAGCCATGGCCCGATGCTCCTTCTCATCGGGGTGAGCCGTCGTCACCCTCGTCGGGTGATTTGCGCTACTGGGGGGAGCGGCTCGAGCTCCGGAATGCCGAGGGCGCGAGGAGCGCAAGAGAGCGCGCGCGCTCGACCGCCTGTCCTCGGCTGTGCGCGCCGAGCTTGCCGTAGAGGTGCCGCATGTGCGTCTTGACGGTGTTTACGGAGAGGTATGTCTGGTCGGCGATCTCCGGCACGGAGAGGTTCGTGGGCAGGTAGCGCAAGATGCGCTTCTCGCTATCGCTCAGTGGCTCCTGCAGCCTCTCCGCATCGCCGGACGTCGTCCGTGGCGTCTGCCCAGCGAGGAGGCTCAGGATTTCCGAGACCAGCGCCGCGTGTGCGGTTCGGCGTCCAGAATGGCGCTCGAGCAGTTTTGGGGCTGAGTAGATGAGGAATGGCAATACCGCGCCGTCGGGCTCCACGAGATCAAGGGCCCTCTCGAGAGCGAGATCTGCGCCCTCCGCGTCGCCGGTGGCGTCTCGTGCGATCGCGTCCAGCAGCAACGCCCTCACGACCCAACCGGGGTTCGTCACGGGAGCGGAACCATCGATCACAGGGGCAAGCGCGACAATCGCGGCCTGCGGGTGGCCTTGGGCCGACCGCAACGCCCCGACGACGGTGCGCGTGTCTCCCCGCTCATGCTCCTGCTCGTCCATCTCACCGAGGGCGGCTTCGGCAGCTTCGACCTTGCCCATGCCCAGAAGGGCCAGAAGGCTCAGCGATCGGGCCTGTGTTGCAAGCGTGTGCGGTGTCACGACGGATTCAGCATTCCGCTCGGCCAGTCGGAAGGCAGCGAGCGCCTCATCGTGACGTCCACGCGCGGTCTCGAGCAGGCCGCGAGCGAGATAGAGCATCATCGCGACCGGCGGTTCGGTATCGGTTTGGGCCACTCGATTGGCGTGCTCCAACCATGGCTCCGCTTCCTCGAGCCTTCCCTGCCAGACCAACGTACTGGCGAGCACGATGTACGGGATCAAGGCGACCGGTTCGTCGGTCCAGCCGTGCCGCCGTGCTAGCTCGATTGCCTGGGCGCTCCGTTCCTTGCCCAGCGCGTAGGAGCGGATTGGCGCAAGCATCGCCCAATGACCTAGGGCGCCGACCTCGAGATAGGGACGTTTGATCTGGCGCGCGAGCGCCACGCTTTGCTGGTAATGCTGCTCGGCATCCTTGATCCGATTCGACCAATGCTCGGCGATTGCCAGGCTGGTCAATGCCAGAGCACGGAGGTCCTCGGCAAGCCCTATCGTCGGCGAGTGCGCGGCCTCGGCTGGTGCGAGCAGCCGCTGGGCCTCGTCGACAACGGCAGGAAGGTTGCCGCGCCGGCGTGCGATGGTGAGCCGCAGCAAGGCAAGGGTGACATGGAAGCTGCCGCGGCGGTCATCGGGCATCGACGCCAAACCTGCGGTGGCGAGCGCCAGGTGTTGCTCCGCCTTCTCAAGCGACCCTTGCGACAGCTCGTCGGCGGCGGTCAGCGCGCCGAGCTCTGGATCGTCCGCCTCGGCCCCAGTAGGGAATCCTCTCAGAAGCTCGTGTGCGGTCGCTGCTTGTCCGTTGAGCGCGAGGCTCCACCAGTTGTCGGAGAGCAAGCGAGCCGCCAGGCTCCAGCTCTCCGCTGCCTGGAAGTGGCGGATTGCCTCGATGGGGTGTCCGTGTTTCGCAAGCCACTCGGCGGCGGCCGCATGTAGCGGGCGAAGCTCACCGGCTTCGCTTCGCCGCAGCTCGAGTTGCAGCAGGTCTGCAAACATACGGTGGTAGCGAAACCACGAGCGGCGTGCATCCAGCGCGACCACAAATGCGTTGGCCTCTTCAAGCTCCTGTAGGATCCGCTCCCCGCCGGATGCTCCGGTCAGGACGTCCGCGAGTGGACCGGTTACTCGCTCGAGTATCGAGGTCCGCAACAACAGGCGCCTGACGTCCTCCGGCTGGCGTTCGAGGACTTCGGCGAGGAGGTAATCGGCGACGGTCCGCTCGGTACCTGAAAACTCCGCAGCGAACTGTTCTGGGTCGTCATGCCCGGCAAGCAGGAGCGCCGCAAGTCTCACCCCGGCGACCCAACCTTCTGTCTTCTCGACCAACAGCTGGAGCGCGGTGTCTGAAAGCGCGACCCCGGCTGCTTCCACCATCAGCCGTGCCTCCTGGATGGTAAAGCTCAGATCGGCTGCGCGGATCTCGGTGAGATCACCCTCCAGGCGCAGGCGGTGAAGTCCAAGGCGAAGGTCATGGCGCGTAGCGAGCACGAATCGCAGGTTTTGCGGCGCACGCATCAGAAAGAGCTCGAGCTGCCGCAACAGCTCGTCATTGCGCACCTCGTGCAGGTCGTCTATCAGCAGCCAGGTCCGCTCCTCCAGCCCGCCGAGGTCAGCCAGCAAGCGATCGACGATCGCCCAACCGTCGAGGTCAGGCGCCGGCGTCAGGGCTTTGACGACCTTCGAACCCGCCGTGGTGCCTCGGAGCGCGTCGGCCACCGAGATCCAGAACCGCTGTGGATCGACCAGCTCCCGGCCGACGGCAACCCAGGCGGCGTGCTGCGCCAGGCCGACGTCATCGACCCAGGAACGGAGCAAGATCGACTTGCCGCTACCCGCGGGCGCGGACAGCTGAACGACCCGTCCGGCTTCTCCGAGCCGTTCGAACAGCCCGCGGCGGGAGACGATGCCTCGCCGGACGGCAAGGGCGAGCGGACCGTCGGTCGAATCCGGCTTGACCGTGAGTCCCACGCTACCTAGATCTTCGCACCGCGACGTTCACCCGATTCGTGCGATGTCGACTCACCCTGCGGCGCCCGACGATCAATCACGTGATTTACGAGATTCGTGTCGGCGGCCACCTCGGGCAGACGGTCCTGCGCGGATTGGCCGAATTACAAGCTGAGACGGACGGCGAGGACACCGTTTTGGCGGGTCCTCTTCGGGACCAGGCCGCGCTGCACGGGGTGTTGGCTCAGATCGAGGCCCTTGGGCTTGAGCTGCTCGAAGTTCGGCGCGTACACGACGAGACAATTACCCACCGTTCACCAAAGGAGTTGTGATGTCCCCACTGATTCGCCTCTCGCTGCGCCTCGGGTCGGTCGTCATCCTCGCGGTCATCCTGCTTTTCAGCGTCGGCATCTGGGCGGCGACGCAGCTCCAGCAAGACCTGTTGCCGAATATCTCGGTACCGTCGTTCGTCGTCATCACCGCGGATCCGGGCGCGTCGCCCGGGGTCGTCGACCAGCAGGTCACCCTGCCGGTCGTGAACGCGCTGCAAGGCGTCGCCGGAGTCACGAGCGTCGATTCCACCTCATCGTCGGGTGCGTCGATCGTGACCGTCCAATTCAAAGACGGGACGGACCTGACGGCAGCACGGCAGGCCATGTCCACCAGCCTCGACCGCGCTCGGGCCGCCTTGCCCGCACAGGTGCAGCCACCCACGATCGAAGCTTTTTCGACCAGCAGCGTCCCGGTGCTTCAATATGCCGCGTACGCGAACGAGTCGCTCGGCGACCTTGCGACTCAGCTACGGTCGGTCGCTCTGCCGAAGCTCGCCGGGCTTGGCGGTGTCTCGACCGTCAACCTGACGGGCGCGCCCACTCAGGAAGTCGACGTCACGCTCGATTCGGCAAAGCTGGCCGCCCACGGCCTGGGCGTCGGCCAGGTCAGCGCTGCGCTGGCTCAGGCCGCCACCGTCCAATCGGTCGGAGCGCTCAAAGACAACGGGGCCGTCATCCCCTTGCAGATCGCCGGCGCGTTGACCAGCCTCGACCAGATTGCGAACGTGCGCGTCGGCCCCGCCGCCATCTATGACCTCGGCACCGTGGCGCTGGTAGCGGTGCCCGCCGACACCATCACGCGCACCAACGGCAATCCCAGCGTGGGCCTGAGCGTGATCAAGGCTCCCGATGCCAACACTGTCACCGTCGCCAATGAGATCAAGGCGGCGCTGCCGGATGTCCGGAATGCCATCGGTCACGGCGTGCAGTTCCAGTCCATCCTCGATCAGGCCACGCCCATCACCGATGCGATCGGCAGCATCGTCCGAGAAGGACTGTTGGGTGCCTTGTTCGCGATCCTGGTCATCTTCCTCTTCCTGCGCAGCGCGCGCGCGACGCTGGTCGCCGCCGTGTCCATCCCGCTCTCGCTGATGGTCGCCCTGATCGTCCTCTGGTGGCAGGGCATCACGCTGAACATCCTCACCCTCGGCGGATTGATGGTGGCGATCGGCCGCGTCGTCGATGATGCCATCGTTGTGCTCGAGAACATCAGCCGCCACGTGACCGAAGGAGAAGGTCCGCTGGCCGCCGCCTACACCGGCGGACGAGAGATCGTGACCGCGGTTACCTCCTCCACGCTGACGACCGTCGGGGTCTTCCTCCCCATCGCCTTCCTCACGGGCATCGCCGGCAGCTTCTTCCGGCCATTCGCCTTGACGGTGGTCACGGCGTTGCTCGCGTCCCTGCTGGTCGCGGTCACCGTGGTGCCACTGCTCGCCTCGCGCTTCCTCAAGCCGCAGCTGCGTGCCGTCGGCGCCCGGCAGCCGCGCAGCTGGCTACAGGCGGGCTACGTCCCGATCATCCGCTGGGCCACGGGCCATCGCGCCATCACACTGGTCGCCGCCGGCGCCATCTTCCTCGGCTCGCTGGGGCTCGTCCCCTTCCTTCGCATCAATCTGCTCGATCCGTCCTCGAGCCCCAACTTCCCCGTCAGCCTCACCATGCCCGATAACTCCACCCTCGCCCAGACCAACGCGGAAACCGAGACGGTGGAGAACCTGGTGCGCGGTCAGCCCGGGGTCAGCGCCTTCCAGGCAACGGTTGGCGGCTCCTCCGATCCGTTCGCGCCTCCGGGGAGCGTTGCCGCCGATCCGGCGACGTCGCAGATCACGGTGCTCGTCAACAGCAACGCCTACAACCAGGCGCTCAGCAACGTCACAGCCGCCTTGAAGAATTACCACGGCCCGGCCCGCGTGGCCGTCGGTCAGGCACAAAGCAGCGCGAACGCCAGCAGCTCGCAGATGCAGGTGCAGGTCCACGCCCCGAACCAGGGGACGCTGCAGCAGTCGACCGACCGGCTGATGAGCGCGCTCGCGAACGTCTCGGGGCTGTCGGAGCTGAAGTCCAACCTTACCGCCTCCAAGCCGCAGTACCAGCTGGTGCCAACCGACAGGCTGGGGCAGACCGGGCTGTCGGTCCAGCAGTTGGCCGGGTTGGTTGCCCAGCAGATCAACGGCCAGGTCGCGGCCCAGGCGCTGCTTACCTCCGGGCCGATCAGCGTGCGCGTCCAGCTCCCGCCTGGGACGGCGGACACGCCGGCCACGCTGCTCAGTCTGCGCATCCCCACCGCCGCTGGTCCGCTGCCATTGTCAACCCTGGCCACGCTCCAGCAAGTGAGCGGGCCGCAGACGATCAACCGTAGCAATGGCGACCGCGCGGCCACCATCACCGGCACCATCACTAGCAATAACACGCAGGCGGTTCAGACCCGGGTCGACGCCGCCATCAAGTCGGTGTCGCTGCCGGCTGGCACGTCTGTCTCCACGGGTGGGGTGTTTGCGCAGCTCTCGTCGGTGCTGACCCAATTCATCATCGCCATCCTGGCGGCGATCGGTCTCGTCTACCTGATCATGGTGGCGACCTTCCGGTCGCTCATCAAGCCCCTGGTGCTCCTGGTCGCGATCCCGTTCGCCGCGACCGGCGCCATCGTTGCTCTCGTGGTCACCGGCACCGCGTTGTCGCTGCCGGCGATGATCGGACTGCTCATGCTGATCGGGATCGTGGTCACGAATGCCATCGTGCTGATCGACCTGGTCGAGCAATACCGTGAGCGGGGCCTGCCGTTGCAGCAAGCGCTGATCGAGGGTAGCCGGCACCGGCTCCGCCCGATTCTCATGACCGCGACCGCCACCATGCTGGCGCTCGCTCCGCTTGCCTTCAGCGGCAACAGCGGTGGTGGCTTCATCGGCGCGCCACTGGCCATCGTCGTCATCGGCGGCCTCTTCACCAGCACGCTGCTGACGCTGATCCTGGTCCCCGTCCTCTACTCGGAAGCCTCGCGCTTCACCAGCGCGAGAACGAATCGAGAGCTCGACACCATGTTGGACGACGCCCAGGCCCAGCGCGTTGCCGCGGGCGGCGGGCACTGACGGCGATGAGCACCACGGCCAGCGTCATCCTCCTCCTCGGTCGCATCTTCTTCGTGGCCATGTTCGTCAATGCGGCGCAGGGCAATATCGTGAACCATCAACGGTATGTGACCATGACCAAAGGCAAGCTCCCGGTACCCTATGTAGCCGGCTGGCCCGTCGGTGCCTGGCAGATCGTCGCCAGCCTGTCGGTGGTGGCGGGGATCTGGCCCGACGTCGGCGTGCTGATGATCGCGGCCTTCCTGGTCCAAACCGCACTGCTGTTTCACCCGTTCTGGACGTTCGCCGACCCGGCGGAGCGCCGGACGCAGCGGGGCTACTTTATGCGTAACGTCACCCTGCTGGGCGCGACCCTCGCCCTCTTCGCCTTCTTCACCGTCGCCGGACCGGGGCAATTCGCGATTACGGGATCCTTCTTCAACCTCCGCTGAGCTTGCATGGGGGAAAGGAGCCGTGCTCTAGCCGGGTCTCGACGGCAGGAGGATTTGCTCGGCGTCCGCCGGCCGTCCGCTATACGTTCGCCGGCGAGGCGCTAGCGAGCCAGATTGCCATTTCTGAATTCAGACGGAGTTCGAAACTTGTCCGGTTGGGGTCGCCAATTACCGCCTGAGAGCCTCGGCGTGACCGGGTTCCCGTCTACGTCAACGACCTGGTCGCGCCAGCCACATCACTGCGTTGGATCGATCACGACAGCACCACGGGCTTTTCCGGCAACGGCCATTTGGAGAGCCGCTCCGGCTTCAGAAAGCCTACGGACAGCGGCAATTGGGAGGGTCAGGCGCCTGTCTACGAAGTCAACGGCGAGCCGGTCCAGCGCTTCCCCATCCGGGCTTACGTAGAAGTTGACGACGCCGACACCGCGCTCCGTTGCCGGGCCATCGCTCGTGATGGTCGTGAGGTTTCCGCCATTTGCCACCAATGCCATCAGGCTCGGGGCAGCTCCACCCACGGCGTTGACCGCTATCCGAACACCACCCTCGCCCGCGATCCGACGGACGTCCTGCCGCCAATTGTCGGCATGGTAGTCGACCACTGCAGTTGCTCCATAGGATTGGACCCGCCCTGTGTTACCCGGGCTGGCGGTTGCGATCACCTGTGCCCCGAGCTCCGAGGCAACGGCGACGAGCATTCCGCCCGTGACGCCACCAGCTCCATGGATGAGGATAAATTCGCCCGGACGCACGTCGACCGTCTTTGTCAGCACCTGGCTCGCGGTCAGTGCTGGCACGGGAAAAAATCCGGCCTCCTCCCATGACATGCGCGTCGGTTTCCGGGCGACGGTACTTTCTGCGGCGACAAGCTGTTGCGCCCAGGCGCCTTGATGTCTCAAGGGCAGAGGGTGGGTCAGTACATCGTCGCCCACGTGGAAGCGGCGGACCCCCTTACCGACCGCGCGAACTACACCACTGGCCGACACGCCCAGTGCCATTGGCGGCTTGACCCCGACATCCCAACCTCCGGTGCGAACGATTTCATCCCAGTTGGCTGCACCTGCGGCTCGGACTTCAATGACAATCTCATCCGGCTTGGGGTTTGGCGGGTCAGGCAACTCCAATAGTTGCACTTGACCTCCAATCTCACGGATTCCGGCTCCCTTCATGCGCCTATCGTCCTCTGCAGTACCGTAATGGGCAAGGGCCAGTTCCGGAAGGAATGGCCGGTGCCCGATTCAGGCAAGAATGGCCCACGACGACATACGTATAAAGAGGTATCCCGTCGACGCGGTTCGGGCCGATTGAGCGACTCGCCTGACCGATTTCTTGACTACGGCTCTATATCAAACGTATTTGAGGAGGACAGGTGGTATTTGCGCCCCCGAGGCCGCTCGGGGTCGTTGACCTCCCTTCTTGTGCTCGAACACACTCGCTTTGGCTAGTGATCGCCGGGCGGTGGCATCACCTCAAAGTGGTATTTCTTGGCCAGAGTCAGCAGCCGCGGGATATCCAGCGGCCGAGGCTCCGGAAGGGCCCGCTCCTTCGCAGGCTCACCAAACTCCTCGACGAACTTCTCGAATCCAGTCGGCGAAGCAAACACGAGCATCCGCGCCGCGCCGGACCCGTCTACCTGGAAGCCGTGGACAACATCCTTTGGCGCAAAGACGAACGACCCGGCAGTGGCCTTGAAGGCCCGGTCGCCGCACCGGAAGTTGACCGCCCCCTCCAGGATGTACCATGCCTCGTCCTCCGCGTGGTGTACGTGGGCGGGCGTCAGCTGACCGGGAGGAAGGAGGTACTCGAGGACGGTCCATCTGTTATCGGTGTCCTCTCCAGACGCCTTCACCGTGATGAGACCATCAACGAACCAGATCGCCTTCCCTTCGTCTTTCGAAAGAACAAATGGCGTTTTCGCGACTTTGGCTTTTTCCATCGATTTCCTCCTATCTGACGTCCGCTTTTTTCAACTGATCGCCCACCAGCTGGATCATGGCTCCTTCCGCCTGGGTGATGGACATCCCGGCATCAATCAGTGACTTCCAGAAAGGAAAGTCGATGAGCGTCCTGAGGACGAGCTCGGTCTGCTTGCTCACCTTGGCACTGCCCAGCGCGGCTCGAATCAGAACGGCGAGGGAGGAGTCCATCAGGCGCACAGCCTCAGCCATCGCTGGGATCAGGTGTGCCTCGCAGCGGGCGGCGTACAGCCAGCCTGCTCCACGTCGATAGCAGAGACAGGACTCGCGGATCAGGCGCTCGAGCCGCGCCGTCGGTGAGTCCAAATCGGCGAAGATTTCGCCAGCCTGGTCGATGGTCGGCGGCTTAACCATGTCGAAGATGGCTTTGACGCAGGCCGGGATGAGCTCGCCGAGTGAAGGGAAGTGGCGGTAAACCGTAGCCAGCGCGACCTCGGCGCCCGCAGCAATCTCCTCCCAGTTGGTGCCAAGCAGGCCCTTCTCGCCGTGCAGCGCCATGGCCGAATGCAGGATCCGTTCTCGCGTCTCGACAACGCCAGCGGCCCGGACAGCCATTCGATACCTACGCGGTGACATTCAGGCGCCCCAAGCTCACTTTAGCGAGAACAATTAGATAGTGAAATATTCCCACATCCTCTGCCAGCCGTCAAGGCCCTTGATCGGGGCTGTTAGCCTGCGCGGCCGAGGCGATCTGGGCGAGGGTGCGCATGACGGCTGTCTACGGTAATTCCGCGAGAAGCCTCCGAGCCCAATGGAGCCCAGATAGCGAACTGCCGTTGTCTGAGGCCCTGTAGTTTTCAGCTGCTCAAACGTATTTGCGGAGGACCGGTAGTATTTGCGGCCCCGAGTCCGCTCGGGGTCGCCAGATATCAGCGCCATATGGCCTGCCGAATACCTCACCCGAATCCCGGCCCACACCTTACCCGCATCCTCGATGCCCGGTCAGTAAACGCGATCCGTTTTCGGTGTCGAGGCGCTCTTAGGATCTTTTTAGAAGCATGTCACGATACCGCAAGCTTGGCGGGCTGATGATTAGGTCACTAACACCGAAAAGGATCTAAAGAAAATGTCGATACGAACGTCACCGTCACTAAGAATGTCTTTTCTCTTACTTGCAGCAACCGCAATCCTAGCGGCCTGCGGAACAGCAGCCGATTCCTCCTCAAGTTCCACTTCTTCAAGCTCGACGACAACTCAGCCCTCAGGATCCGGCGGCGGGGGATCCAACGCTCGGTCTGGACCGGCCTCAGGGGGAGCATCCGGCACGGTGGGCAGCGTCTCCACGTCGAGCTTCACAATGTCGACGTCAGCGGGTGTGAAGGTGACCGTCGACGAGGCGCCCTCTACGACATACCAGAAGGGGACGAGCTCGACCTCGGCGAGTGCCATTACAACCGGCGAACCCGTCCTCGTACTTGGGACGACCAGCGGGGTGACCATCACGGCCACGCAGGTCATCGTGCAACCCACCGGCGGCGGCGGATCTGGACCATCCTCGGCGGGAGAGGTAATCCCCTTCCAGCGCGGGACACCGACCACGTCAAAGCAGGTCGGTCAGATCCCGCCGAACTACAGTCAGGGGTCGGGAACGATCGTCAGTGGAACGACAGCGAATAAGGCGACGGAAGCTGCGCTGGCAGCCTACTCGGGGGGCGTCGTCGACCGGGTTGTGAAGCTGAGCAACGGCGAGTACGAGGTCCACAACATCGGCGTCAACTGGCCGCACCACATCTTCGTCAACCAGGACTTCAAGGTCGTCGGCGCCGACTAGCTGTAGTTCCCACGGACCGTGTTGTAGACCGCGCCTTAACTTGTTCGCCCTTGACCCCACCGGGCAAGGTCGCTATGCTTGCGTCGTTCCACTAATGGCATAGCACAATGATTGAATTCCACCTCGATCGGATGTCCGGGATTACGACCTACTGGCAGCTCGTGCAGCAGGTTCAGCACGCCATCCGGGTCGGTCGGCTCAAGGCTGGTGACCAGCTTCCCACAGCTCGGGAAGTAGTAGCCAGGTTGGCGATCAACCCGAATACCGTCCTCAAGGCATACCGCGAGCTCGAGCGCGACGGCCTCGTGGTCAGCCGACCCGGCCAGGGTACGTTTGTCACGAACGCGGCCCACGCAATGCCCGTGACGACCCATGCCGCCTTGCGGCGGAGTCTCGATCGATGGGTACGTTCCGCCAGAGAGGCCGGTTTGGATAACGAGAGCATCCGGGCAATCGTGTCGACGACCCTCCAGGAGAGCGCAGACAAGGCTGGCATCGTGTGACCGCGGCACTGGAGGCCACCGCACTGACCAAGCGGTACGGTACAACTCCCGCCCTCACCGAATGCAACCTTCGGATTCCTGCGGGGCACGTGGTTGCGCTCGTCGGTCCCAACGGCGCGGGTAAGACAACACTCCTCCACCTAGCCATGGGCTTTCTCAATCCCACGGCCGGCGGTATCAAGGTCTTCGGCTGGTCGCCGCAGGCGCAGCCGACCATCGTGCTGCCACGGGTCGGCTTCCTTGCTCAAGACCGTCCGCTCTACCGACGGTTCAAGGTTCGCGACCTGTTGGAGTTCGGCCGGCGGCTGAATCCCAGGTGGGATGGCGAGTTGGCCAGGCTGCGCCTCGAGCGATTGGCAATCCCGCTCCACCGCCCGGTGGGCAAGCTGTCTGGTGGGCAGGAGGCCCAGGTGGCCCTTGCCCTGACCCTCGCCAAGAAACCCGACATGCTTCTTCTCGACGAGCCACTTTCCAACCTCGATCCGCTTGCCCGGCGCGAGTTCATGCAGGTGCTCATGGACGCGGTCGCCGAAGAGGGCCTCACCGTCGTCCTCTCATCGCACATCATTGCCGACCTGGAGCGCACGTGCGATTACCTGGTCATCCTTGCGCACGGCCAGGTGCAGCTCGCGGGTGAGATCGAGGGCCTTCTGGACAGTCATCGGACGCTTGTCGGTGGTCCGTCCGACCGAGCCCTGCTCGAGCGCGACGCTTCGGTCATCCATTCCAGCCACACGCCTCGGCAAACGACGATGCTGGTCAAGCTGAACGGCCGCCCAGCGGCGGGCCAATGGGAAGAACATCGCGTTGGCCTGGAAGAACTCGTCCTCGCCTACCTCAGCCGGCCCTCTGGTGACAGCTCCACCAGCCCAGAGTCGGTGGAATCGGCGACGCTCCAATGATCTGGGTAACGTGGGCGCAGCATCGACGCGAAGCGCTGGTGAGCGGGCTCATCCTGACCGTGGCCGCGGCTCTATTGGTGATTACCGGCCTGCTCATGCTGGCCGACTTCCAGAGCAGCGGCGCCGCGGGCTGCGCCTCTGCGGGTGGTGGCCGGGCGGTTGGCGTCTTCAATGCCGGAACCACGTGTGATCCAGTCCTCGGCGCCTTTTTCAGCCGGTGGTTTAGCCTGACGCAAACCGCCTGGCTCGCCCTGATGACGTTGCCAGTCCTGCTCGGCATCTTCATTGCGGCCCCGCTCCTCAGTCGGGAATTCGAGCAACGGACCTACCTCTTCGCTTGGAGCCAGAGCATCACCAAGCTCCGCTGGGCCGTGGTCAAGCTGGGACTCCTGGTCACCGTTGTCGTGGTAAGTGCTGCCGCTCTCACGGTCCTCGTCATGTGGTGGCACTCGCCACTGGACCGAGCGGGCTACGGCGGGCCCTGGGCTGCCTTCGACGTCCTGGGCATCGCGCCCATTGCATATGCCGTCTTCGCCCTGTCGCTTGGCACGCTGGCCGGACTCGTATTCCGGCGCACCATTCCGGCGATGGCCCTCACACTCTTCGTGTTTGTCGGCGTCCGCATCCTGATCGCCCAGGTCAGGCCGCACTTCATGACGGCGGTCACCGGGTCAGCCCTGGACGTCAAGCAGGGCTCATGGCTTGTCTCCGCCAACTATTACACCGACGCCCAGGGCCACCACGTTTCTTTTGAGCAGGTCAACCAAATGGTGAGCGTATATGCATCCACTGCACCCAAGACATTCAACGGCTCCACAGTGATGGACTACCTACACCGGCAGGGGATCAGCCTCCTGACCGACTACCAACCCCCCGACCGCTTCTGGACCTTCCAGCTGATCGAGGCCGCGCTGTTCTTTGGGCTGGCAATAAGCTTGATCGCCGCCAGCCTCTGGTGGCTTCAGCGTAGAGCCTGATTCGGGATAAGACGCAGCTGAAGCTGGCAGACAGACCACTAGGTGCCAGTCGTGGTGCGGCGCACGGCCTGCGCGCGGGGGTCGTCGATGTCGGGTAATTGGGCGCCGTAGACCCCGCTGACGACGGAGGCCTCCCGCATGACATCCGCGGGGAATCCGAGCGTGGGACGGCTGAGTACGTCGAGACGGTCCAGGTGCTCCGGGCGGAGGTGGACGTCGGTGGCGGCGAGGTTGTCGCGGAACTGTTCTTCGGTGCGGGCCGCGATCAGCGGGATGACCGAGCCGGGCTGCTGCCGCACCCAGGAAATGGCCACCTGCGCGGGTGAGCAGCCGATTTCGTGCGCAATGGCGACAACGTCGCGGACGATGTCGTCGCTGCCGACACGGGTGTAGGGGCGTGCAAACTCAGTCGCACGGCCGGTCTGGCCGCCGAGGTACTTGCCGGTGAGCCGTCCTTCGGCAAGCGGGCCCCAGACAAACACCGGCAGGTCAAACGCGTCGGCCATGGGCAACAGTTCCCGCTCCGGGGAACGGTCGAGCAGGTTGTACCGCAGCTGGACCGCGGTGAACGGTGACCAGTCCCGCAACCGAGCGGCGGTGTTGGCTTGCGCGATCTGCCATGCCGCCCAGTCCGAGACGGCGGTGTAGAGGATCTTGCCGAGGCGGACCTGGTCATCCAGGGCACGCATAAGCTCCTCGACTGAAGTGAGAAGGTCCCGGGCGTGCACCCAATACAGGTCGATGTGGTCGGTCTGCAGCCGACGCAGGCTCGCCTCGATCGAGGTCACTATCTTCTTGCGGTGGTTGCCGGCACTGTTCGGATCACCGGGGTCCGTTTGGTTGGTGAACTTGGTGGCGAGCACGAACCGGTCGCGGCGCCCTTTGAGCAGCTCGCCGAGGATGGTTTCCGACGTCCCGTTGGTGTAGACGTCGGCGGTGTCGATGACATTGCCGCCGGCCTCAGCGAACAGGTCCAGCATCCTCGCGCTGACATCCGGGGATGCCCCCCAGCCCCAGTCTTCACCGAAGGTCATGGTGCCCAGCGCCACCTCCGAGATTCGCACGCCGGATTTACCCAAAAGCCGGTAACGCATCACGCGACCTCGAGAGCATGCGGCACGCTGCGGATTCCGAACATGGCGTCGATGGAGACCTGCCATAGCCGGGCGGCTGCCTCCGGGTCGAGGGCGTAGCGCGCGACGCCTCCGGGGGACGCCGGATTCGGGTCCACGACGATGGCTTCATTGCAGTCTTCGAAGTAGCGGCCGCCGATGCCGTCCAGCTGCGGCGAGGTGGCGACCAAAACCGACGTGGCCGCGCCCTGCTCGATCGTCTTGAACGTGTAGATGCCGGAGCTGCGGGTCTCAGCGAGAGCCTCGGGGGACATGTAACGGGAAAGGTTGGTGGCTGCGATCGCGCCGGGGTGGACCGCATTGGCGGTGATGCCGTCGGCGGCCCAACGCCGCGTCGCCTCCACCGCGAAAAGGACGTTCGCGGTCTTGGATTGGCCATATGCCAGCCCGGGATCGTAAGGGCGTGAGGTGAAGTTGATGTCCTCGAAGATCACGGGCGACCGCAGGTGCCCCCGGGAGCTGAGCGAAACGATCCGCGCGTTGCCCGCAGCGGCCAGGGCGTCGTGCAGCCCGACTGCGAGCGCGAAGTGGCCGAGATGGTTGGTCGCGAACTGCATCTCCCAGCCATCGGGAGTCCGCTGGAGCTCGGGCAGCCGCATCACGCCGGCGTTGGTCACCAGCAGGTGCAGCGGCCCGCGCCAGCGGGCGACCAGCGCCCCGATCGACGCCGGATCGGCGAGGTCGAGTGGTGCGACGAGAATCTGCTTGTTGCCGGTACGGGTGGCGATATCGTCGGCAACACGCTCGCCAGCCTCGAGGTTGCGCACTGCGAGGGTCACCTCGGCGTTGGCGGAAGCCAGCGCCCGGGCGGTTTCGATGCCGATCCCGGATGCGCCACCCGTGACGATGGCCCGGCGGCCGGTCAGGTCGATCCCGGCGATGACCTCGGCGGCGGTGGACTGCGCCCCGAATTGGGTGGTGATTCGTTGGTTGTTCATCGTGCTACCTCCATTTGCCGTTCCTGCTACGATTGAAGCGGAGGTGCCTCCGCTTGATGCAACCATAACCGGAGGCGACTCCGGTTGTCAAATCTGAATGAAGGCCTCCACCTTGTCGATCACCCCGGCCCGTCAGCTCCGCGCCGATGCCCAGCGCAATCGGGAGCGGCTGCTCAAGATCGCCGTACACGCCTTTTCGCACAAAGGCCCCGACGTCACGCTGGAGTCGATCGCCAGCGAGGCGGGGGTCGGCATCGGCACGCTGTATCGCCACTTCCCCACGCGCGAGGCGCTGATCGAAGCCGCCTACCGCAACGAGTTGGCCCGGCTCTGCGCCGGTGTCCCCGAGCTGCTGCGGACGAGGCCAGCCGACGTTGCGTTGCGCACCTGGATGGATCGGTTCATCGACTACCTCGCCACCAAGCGCGGGATGGCCGGCGCACTGCGAATGGTGATCGCGTCGGGGGGCAACCCACATGCCCAGAGTCGCGAGCGCCTGCTCGAGGCCGTCGGCGCCCTCGTAAAAGCAGGCGCCGACCAGGGCGTGCTCCGGCGCGATGTCGATCCCGCCGACGTCATGATTGGTATCAGCGGGGTCTCGCTGGCGGCGGGTACGCCCGACCAGCGTCAGCAGGCCGGTCGCCTGCTCGACCTGCTTCTGGACGGCCTGCGCTATCGGCCGCCGGACTCGCGACGCCGGCGTGGTTGACGCCTATTCGCCACCGGCGCGAGCGGTTTGACCAGACTGTGCACATGTTTGCGGCGATGGCACGGGGACGTGGACGGCCACGATCGTCCAGCCATAGGCTGCGACCCGCCCAACCATTTCGAACCACGCCGGATGATCCGTCGCGAAGGCGCGGTAGTCAGCGCGATCGTCGGGCATCACCAAGATGGACGTATTAGTGGTGGACAGCCAGCATTGGAGGAGCGTGCCCGCCGTCGCGGGATGATCCGCGTAGCGGTAGCCAGCCGGCAGGTAATAGAACGGGTCGTATAACTGGCTGATGAAGTGCCGGCCCTCGAGCCCGCCGTAGTGGACGAGCGCATAGGTGACGGCGGGGTGGTCGGGCGGAGGCAGGTTGAGCACGCCGCCTCGATAGTCAGGCTGATCGAAGATGCTGGCGATATAGCGTCCCGCGGCTACATCGATGTTCCATGCCGAGGCGGTGCTCGTGTACGTCGTCTCGATGGGGATCCAGGTCAGCTCTACGCCGACCATTAGGAGCGCGGCCGCCAGCCAGGTGAGGTGCCGAATTCCCCTTCCGATATAGCGAGGCACGATCACGAACAAGCCGACCGCAACGAGCAAGGCGGCGAAGTCGTACGGGAACGCGAGGATCCACATCATCCATCGCCACGGGTACCACTCGGTGATAAATGCCGTCAGGCCGAACAGACCGAAGACCAGCGCACACGATCCGAAGCCATATAGCAAGAGCAAGTACGATCGTGGCCGTCGCCAGAGGGTCGTGAGCAGGCCGACTGTCGTCATTGCCCAGAGGACGATGAACCAGGGCCTCGCCGATTGCTGGCTCGCTACCAGCGGCTTCATCCACACGCCCCCGGCATTAGCGAGGTAATTCCAGTACAGCGGATAGATAGGGTTGCCGGTCCGGGCGTTCAGGAATGCCATTTGCGCGGCCATGACGCCCCCAAACCCGAGAAGCAAAAGGAACCAGCGGCGGACGGCCGCCGGCCGCAGAAACGAGGCCAGGACAAGCCCGAGTGAAGAGAGCCAGGCTTCGGGTCGGGCCGCGGTGGCAAGCCCCCACGCGATCCCGGCCCCGAGGGACCGTTTCGGCAGCAGCCAGATGCCGAGGAGCGACAGGCTGACTCCCATCGGTTCGAGCATCCCGGACGAATCGTTGAAGACGCTCGTGGGCGCGAAGGCAGCAAAGGCCGTCGCGGCAACCGCAACCGAGAGGTTCCAATAGCGCTGGCAGAGGTGGAAAATCAGCACCACACCCAGCGATCCGAAGGCAAGACTCTGGAGCCTGGCGAGCACGATGTCCGTCGAGCCCGTGACAAAGAAGAGGATGACGAGGACGATTGGGTGCAGGATTCCCCAGAAGTACTCCACACCTTTGAGGTCCCAGAGGCGAAGGCCGTGGCTCAATCCGATCTCTTTGGTGAGGTAGGCGATCTGCCAGTGCTGGTAGACATCGGTGTACAGGCCGTCGCCAGCGTTTTCGGGATTCGAGATGCCAAAGAGGTAGATGAGGCGTGGTGCCAGGGCTACAAGCAGCACCCCGACGGTCCACCAGCTCCAGAGGGCGAGGGGAGCGTGAGCTTCCAAGGAGCTGCCACCCTCCCGACCGTCCTCCTCGTTGTGGTCCGCGAGGACCTGGGCCAGGCTCAGGTGCTGGTCACCCCCGAGCGCAAGCGTTGCGTGCCCTTAGGCCGGGTCTTCACTAACTCGTTGACAATGCGACCGGACGCAAACTTGCGAGTTTCGACCTACCATTACGCTCAGTTCGATCTTCGTATGGCGTCGATTCAACACGGTGGGTACCAAGGAGTCATTGCATCATGCACAAAAGGTTGGTGACGCGCTACGCGACACAGTCTTCGGTAGCCGCGGATGAAAACCAGCGACGCATCGAGGGTGTCTTCGCTGAGCTGGCGACGAACAAGCCCGACAATGTGAGCTACATCGTCCTCCGGCTTGCAGACGACTCCTTTCTCCATGTGTCATTCCACGACCACGGCGATCAGGAGGTGAATCCAATCGTCTCGACACCGGCCTTTGAGCACTTTCAGCAGGACCACACCGCTCGCCGGCAAGGGAAGGTCGACCAACAAACCGCCAGCCTCGTCGGCGCCTACATCACGAAAATCGAATAGGTAACCGGTCCACTTCGCCACGGAGATCAAACCGCTGTTTCGCCCGAAAGACCTTCAATCGATACGGCGGCACTTCGCCGTGACTTAGGATCAGGCCGCCGGCGTCGTCAGGTCGTAAACGGTGACGCCTCCGACCGTGGTGGCCGTGAAGTTCTGCTGAACCCAGGCGCTGATCTGCCCGGCGTTGCTGCTCGTGGTTCCGGAGCCCAGTCCACGGCCGCCCGCGATGAAGTAGTGGATCTTCCCGTCCCGGACGTCCTGCTGAAACTGCGCCAGGGTCGGCGCCGGGTCCGTCCCGTTGAAGCCGCCAATGGCCATCACCGGATCGCCGGTCGCGAGCTCGTAACCCGCCGCATTGTTGGCATCGACGGTCGCCGCGACCCAGTTGTACCGACTCGCGTTCGCCTGAAGCAGGCTGACCAGGTCGGCTGCCGGCCGGCTGGCGCCCAGGAAGCCGGCGCCACCACTCAGATTTCCGCCGCCGCCAAGACCGGGGTTTCCGCCACCATCGCCAAAGGCGGAGTTGGGCCCTCCGCGAGGAAAGCCGCCGCCGAAGCCTCCACCGAATGCGCCGCCGGGTGTGCTGAATCGCCCACCCGGGCCGCCGCCGGCAAATGCGACGCCTGGTCCGGCCCCGGCCGCAATCGCCGGTCCCGCCGAGGGGATGGCGCCAGTGTGCGCCGTCGAGACGGTGTCGAAGGTGTACGCCGCCGGGCCGGCGAGGACGGCCACTGCTGCTAAGCCGGCGATCGCGACGGCCGCTCTGCGCGACGCGGTCGAGAGGCCGACGATCAAGATCGCGGCAATGAAACCGGCGACGAGCACGGCCGCCTGCAAACCGGGCACGAAGGCGGAGGAGCGACCGAGCAGAACGAAGGCCCACAGCGCGGTTGCCGATACTGCCCCGGCGAGCGCCAGCCGTGCGATTTGTTCCATGCGGTGCTGCCACAGGTAGACGCCGCCCATACCGACGAGCGCGCCAATCGCGGGAGCGAGCGCGACCGTGTAATAGGGGTGGATGATTCCCTGGGCGAAACTGAAGACCGCGCCGGTCAGAAGCAGCGTGCCGCCCCAAACGAGGAAGGCGGCGCGAACCACGTCGGTCCGCGGACGGCGGAAGGTCAGCCACAGCACGACCCCGAGCAGAATGACCGCCCCGGGGATCAGCCACGAGATCTGACCGCCGAACTGGGGATTGAAGAGGCGATTCCAGCCGGTCAATCCCCAGCGTGAGCCAAGGGCGCCGAAGCCGCCGATACTCCCGGCCTCGCTCCCCGTCAGTCGTCCGAAACCGTTGTATCCGAAGATCAAACTGATCAGGTCGTTGTTCTGCGATCCACCGATGTAGGGTCGCGACGCGCTTGGGATCAACTCGACCGCGGCGATCCACCAGCCCGAGCTCACGATCACGGCCACCGCGGCAGCGAGCACCTGACCGATCCGCCGGCCCAGTGATGGCGGACCGGCGAAGAGATAGACACCGGCGAGGACCGGGATGATGATGAAGGCTTGCAGTTCCTTGGCGAGGAATGCGCCGCCGATCAGCGCGCCGGCCAGCACCAACCAACGGGTCCGCCCATTTTCGATCGCACGCAGCGTCGCGTACGTGGCGGCGGTGAGCATCAAGACAAGCAGCGCGTCGGGGTTGTTGAAGCGGAACATCAGGCCGGCGACCGGGGTGAGCGCCGCGACGGCGCCGGCGAGGAGGCCGGCGGCCGGGCCGAACCAGCGGCGGACGGCGAGGTAGACAATGCCAACCGTCGCCACGCCCTCGAGTGCCTGCGGCGCGAGGACGCTCCAGGCGTTGAAACCAAACAGGCGAGCCGAGATCTCCATCACCCAAAGGGCGCCGGGCGCCTTGTCGACGGTGATGAAGTTGGAGGCGTCGAGGGAGCCGAAGAAGAACGCGGCCCAGCTCTTGGTTCCCGCCAGGACCGCCGCGGAATAGTAGGCGTTGGCCCAGCCCGAGGCCGCCAGATTCCAGAGGTAGAGCGCGGCGGTTGTCCCAAGCAAGCCGATCAGAGCCGGCCGCACCCACGCTTGGGCCGGTCGATAGGTCGGGAGCGGGCGAGTATTTTCCATGGCTGACCTCAAGACTGCACCCGGGAAGCTTGCAGAAAGGTGACGGGCCGGTCTTACGAAGTTCTTAACGGTTAGTAACGGATTCGACAGGCATCGCGGCGCAGGATCAGGGCATGGCGCAACACCTGGCGGTCCTCGCCCCCAGCCTTGTAGTCACTCCGCTCGTCGATATCGCGATCCCCGTCTACAACGAGGAGCACGACCTCGAGCGGAGCGTTCGCCGGCTGCGGCGATACCTTGACCACCAATTTCCTTTTGAGGCGCGGATCACCGTTGTCGACAACGCGAGCACCGATTCCACCTGGGTAATCGCTCAGCGGCTAGCGCGGGAGTCGCGCGGTGTCCGCGCCATGCGCCTCGAATCCAAGGGTCGAGGGTGCGCCGTGCGAAAGGCGTGGCTGGAGAGTAACGCCCCGATCGTCGCCTACATGGACGTCGATCTGTCGACCGACCTGGATGCCCTCCTTCCGCTGGTCGCGCCCCTCATTTCCGGGCACAGCGAGGTCGCGATTGGGAGCCGCCTTGTGCGGGGCGCCCGCGTCAACCGGGGTCCGAAGCGTGAGTTGATCTCGCGCGCGTACAACCTGCTCCTTCAGGTTGTCCTCGGCACGCGGGTGCGCGACGCACAGTGTGGCTTCAAGGCCGCGCGGGCCGAGGCGGCCCGGAGCTTGCTGCCGCTAGTTGAGAATCAGCAATGGTTCTTCGATACCGAACTCCTGGTGCAGGCGCAGCGAGCCGGATTGCGCATCTTCGAAGTCCCAGTCGACTGGACCGACGACCCGGACTCGCGCGTCGACATCGTGGCCACCGCCGCCGAGGACCTGCGAGGAGTCTGGCGACTCTCCCGCCAGTTCCGCAGCTTCGCCGCCATCGGCATCCTCAGCACCCTCGCCTACATTGCGTGCTACAGCGCCCTGCGCTTCGTCTCGCCGGCGACAATTGCCAACGCGATCAGCCTGCTGGTCACGGCCATCGGGAACACGGCAGCCAACCGGAGGTTCACCTTCCGGGCTCAAGGCAACGGGGTCGCGGCGCGTGACCATGTTGGTGGCCTCGCCGCTTTCGGAATTGCCCTTGGCCTGACGACGTTCAGCATCGCGGCGCTCCATCTGATTGCCCCCGGCGCGAGCCGGTTGGTCGAGCTGGTCGTGCTGGTGATGGCCAATCTCGTCGCGACCCTCGTGCGCTTCCTCCTACTCCGCGCCTGGATTACGCCGACTTCGCGCCGCGGCTCAGGTCGGATCGAATCGATTTCGGATTCGGCCGCTGGTCACGCGGACGACGCGGCGGGCGAGAAAAGAGCCGAGAGCTCGTCGGCACTGTAGGAGACTCCGAACACCGGCCCGTTTGGCTCCAGGGCCAGGCCGGCGTCGAGCGGCCCGGCGTCGACCGCATCAAATCCGAGCCGATCGATCAGCTGCATCACCGCGGCGACCGCCGCGCGGTCATCACCGATCGCCGCCATGGCGATCCGTCCCGGCGCACCGTGCGGCAGCCGGCCTTCGTCGAACTTGTAGTACGTAATGTGATTGAGGCTCTTGACCACTCTCGCTGACTGGAACCGCTGCTGGACGACGACGCTCGTGCCGGCAGGCGCGCTGGCGAGCTCCGGATCGACGCCGTCGATTTCTTCCCAATAGTTCATCGCATCGATGAGGATCTTGCCGGCGAAGAGATCGCGCGGCAATTCTCGGAAGCGGTGCATCGGCACGGCGAGGACGATGAGGTCGGCGTGACGGACGACCTCGTCGGTCGAAAGGGGGCGAGCGCCGGGGGCGAGCACCTCGACGATCAGTGCGATCCGGTCGGCAGCTCCCGACCCCGATATGGCCACGTCGTAGCCGGCCTCGATTGCCGCACGGGCGATCGTGGTTCCCACCCTGCCGGCGCCGACAATGCCCAGGCGCCGGTCGCCGCTCTCTCCGCTAGGCATGGGGTTGCGCCGCCACCCCCGCGGACGCGTAGCTGGATGAAATCGGGGGAACCCGATGATCGGCGAGCAGCTCGCGTACCCGCGGGATGACCTCGCGCCCGTAGAGCTCGATCGTCGCCAGCCTCTGCTTGTGCGGCACTCGCCCGGTTGCGTAGGCCAGGTCGAATCGACTCAACCCCAGCAGCCGCATCATCGAGGCAATTTTGGTCGCGACGGTTTCGGGCGATCCGATGTACAGCGATCCGCTGGCTCGTTCGGCCTGGAATCTGGCCATGGTCGGGCTGGCCCACCCGCGCTCGCGCGCGGCTTGCTCGAACGTCTCCTCCCAGTACGGCCACTGAATGGCAACGGCCTCCTCGTCGGTCCGGGCAACGTAGCCGTGCGAGTGCATTCCAATCGGCAGGGGCTTGTGGCCGTACGCATCCAGCGCGCGCTTGTAGAGCTCGACCAGGGGAGCAAAGCGTCCGGGAGGTCCGCCGATGACGGCCAGCATCAGGGGCAAGCCGTAGCGGGCGGCCCGAACCACCGACTGCGGGCTGCCGCCGACACCGACCCAGGTGGGCAGATGTCCTTTTGGCAGAGCCGGCGTCACGTACTGGTTTACGAGTGGCGATCGAAACTTGCCGGACCAGGTCACGGGTTGGTCCCGGAGCAGCCGCGTCAGCAAGTCGAGCTTTTCCTCGAAGAGTTCCTCGTAGTCGGCGAGGTCGAACCCAAACAATGGGAAGGACTCGGTCAGCGAGCCGCGACCGACGACCAGCTGTGCACGCCCGTTCGATACGGCGTCGAGTGTGGCGAAGTTCGTGTAGACCCTCACCGGGTCCTGCGTGCTCAGCACCGTGACGGCCGTGCCGAGCCGGATGCGTTTGGTTCGGCCGGCGATCGCCGCCAACATCACGTGAGCGGCAGAGTCCATGAAGTCGGGCCGGTAATGCTCGCCGATGTTGAACGAATCGATGCCGACCGAATCGGCCAGGACGGCCTCCTCGACGTAGTTGCGGATCACGACATCAGGAGGGAGGGGCTGACCGGATTCGTCAACCGTGATATAGCCGAACGTGTCCAAGCCGAGCTCGAGCTCCGGCGTGGTCATCGTTTGCTCCTCGCCACGGCCGGGGGAGTTGCCGACTCCTCAGGGATATCGCACGGAGGCGTATTAGCCCCAACCGCGCGAACGAGCAGGTCGTAGAGCATCGCCCGCTCCTTTGTTCTCAGGGCGCTCAGCAGGTCGTCATCAACACGGCGAAGCCGCTCGTAGGCGTTGCAGAGCTCCGACCCGCCTCGGGGCGAGAGCTCGACGATGTGCCGGCGGCGGTCGGCGGAGTCGCGGCGGCGCGTGATCAGCTGGCGTTCCTCGAGCTCGTTGAGAAGTCCGACCACGTTGCTTGGATCCAAGCTCAACGAGTCGGCGAGTGCCTGCTGGCTCGCCGGGCCCTGTTCGCTGAGAAGCTTCAACGCGATCAGGTGACGAGGGCGAAGGCCGCCCGGCTCGAGCGTGTGCTCGAAAGCACGTCGACCGACTCGGGCGAGGTGCTCGAGCAGAGGGAGGAGTCGCTGATCTGTCGCCGTCTTCGCCCTGGTTGCCGTCACAGCCCTGATCATACATGAGCCACCAATAATCTGTGATGAACCAATGATTTGTGATATAACATTCACATGGCGGGGCCTATTTTCAGCGCGCGTGATCTCGGCCTCCTCGCCCTGCGCGTCGGCGTCGGAGGCGTCCTGGTCGCCCACGGCGCCCAGAAACTGTTCGGCTGGTTTGGCGGTAGAGGCCTCGAACAGACCGGCGCGACGTTTGAGCGGCTTGGATTCCGCCCGGGCAAACTGAACGCAATGGCGGCCGGTCTGGGGGAAGCTGGTGGCGGTGCGCTACTGGCGGCCGGACTCGCAACGCCGGCGGCAAGCGCGGCGATGGTGGCGACGATGATCGTGGCCGCCTCGACTCACGTCGATAAGGGCTTCTTCAACAGCAAAGGTGGTTTCGAGTACCCGACGGTCCTCGGATGGAGTGCTGCCGCGCTCGCGCTCACGGGTCCCGGCTCGGTCTCGCTCGACCATGTCCTGGGGCACCGACTGAACCGATCCTGGATGCGCAGCCTCGTGCTGGCGGCGGTGGTACCTGCCGCGTTCGCGATCATTGCGAGACGACGCCGCGCCATAGCCTCAACTCCTGCGGCGGCTTCTACTGTCAATCGCCGAGGTCGAGATCTGGATAAAAAGCCGGCGCAGCCGGGTCGCGAATCGCCTTCATGATGGTCTCTCGCGTCGCGCCGGAGAGGGTCCAGGCCTGACGGCGGAAGGTCCAATTGTCCGGGGCGAGTTCCTGGGCGCGATCGAACTGCCGCTGCGCACTGCCTGGGTCGCCGTGGCGAAGTAGATAGACGCCAAGTTCAAAGCTGGCCATCGCTTCCATATCGGTGGACGAGGCCGGTCGCTGCCGCTTCTCGAGAGCAGCTTCATCCGCCAGGAACTTACTCGACGAGCCGTTCGCGACCCACTCGCGCACCGCATCGAGGTAGGTCTCGTTTCGCGATGTCCCACCGGCGGCGGGGTCCCGGCGCAGGGCGTAGATCGGGTCGTTCGCGCGCACGATGCGACCGGTCTCATCGATCCAGAACGCGGACGGAACATTTCGCACGTTATAGAGGGTTGCGATCGCTAGATCGGGGTCCAGCAGGGTCCAGTGGGATGGCTTGGCCACCTCGATCCACTGCTCCACGGCATCACGTCCGCCGGCATCGGCCGCGATCGTGACGACCTCAAACCCGGACGAGGATTTTTCCTGGTAGAGCTCCTGCCAGACCGGCAGGTCGAAGCGGCATCCTCACCATGAGGCCCAGAAAAGTAGGAACACCTTCTTGCCACGTAACTCATGAAGCGAGTGCAACTGACCCGCCAGGTCCGGCGCGGTAAAGTCGAGCGCTGCGTTGCCTGCCGACCGTGACTTCCACTCCCACCCAGGTGGGCCGAAATACCAGGTGCGCGCTTCGTGGTCGATCGCCACCGGTTCTTCGATGACGCGCGCAAATTCTGAGAAGTTGAACCAGGTCGACGCCTGCTCGTCTCGAAGCATGGCAGCCCGTTGCGAGGACGAAAGGGGAACGCAGGTTTCCCCCCGGCACACGCCCTCAGGTTTGAGCTCCCAGGCCGTCGCCGAGGCGAGGTCGTCGAGCGGGAGCCACACGTCCTCGCCGTGCACCATCGTGCGGCTCGCCGTGGCTGAATTCCCTTCGACGATCAAGGTTACCGGTAAGTCAGAAGCGGGACCGGCCATACGTCTTACAGGCAAACCCGCGGACAACCAAAATATTCCTTGACGTATGTCCATATGGGTATATAATGTCGCCATGGCCCGAGCAGCAACGACAGCGGATGCGTTCAACGCCGTCGCCGAGCCCCGGCGCCGACAGATCCTGGACGTACTCGCCGGTGGGGAGCGCCCCGTCAACGACATCGTCGCGCGGCTCCACCTGGCGCAGCCGCTGGTGTCCAAGCACTTGCGCGTGTTGAGAGAAGTCGGCCTGGTGGGGGTACGGGATCACGGGCGGCAGCGGCTGTACCGGCTCGATGGTCGGGCACTCAAGCCGATCCACGACTGGGTGAAGGACTACGAGCGCTCATGGTCACAACGCTTCGATCGGTTGGATGTCGTATTGGAAGAACTGAAGCAAACCAAGGAGGAAAATGATGGCAGTGGCAAGTAGCGGTACGGCGGTGGTGACCCTCCCGGCGGACACGCAGATCCTGATCACGCGGACGTTCGAGGCGCCGAAGCACCTGGTCTACAAGGCGTACACGACTCCCGAGCTCATCAAGCGCTGGTGGGGCGGCGACCGAGGCGAGGTCACGATCGCCGAAGTCGATTTGCGGGTCGGCGGCGTGTGGCGCTACGTGATGACGGCGAACGGCGGTTTCGAGGTGGGCTTCCATGGCGAGTACCGCGAGATCGTTCCCAACGAACGGATCGTCTCGACTGAGATCTTCGAGGGCGCGCCTGACGCGGAATCGGTGGTGACGCACACGTTCACCGACAAGCAAGGACGGACGACCCTGACGATGCTGATGCAGCTCCCGAGCCGGGAGGTCCGTGACACGATCATCAACACCGGCATGGAAGGCGGCTTGCAGGAATCGTTGGATCACCTCGAGCAGGTCGCGCTCTCGCTTCGCTAAAAGCCCTAACCGATGACAGGCCACCGGGATAACCTTTCCCGGTGGTCCGAGCGAGCGACGATCTCCTCCGGAAGCTCGCGCAAAGCGAAGAGATCGAGATCGAGACCCGCCACGATGCCAAGTCTTCGCGTCATCACCACGATCTGGATCGTTGCGACGGAGAAGGGCGTGTTTATCCGATCCGGGAGCCGGACTGGGCGATGGTATCGGGAAGCCCTCGCCAATCGGAATGTCGCGATCAGGGCGGGTCGTAAAAGAGTCGCGGCCCGGGTCCAACGGGCGAGCAGCAGCACGGTGATCCGCGCCGTCAACGCCGCCTATCGCGAGAAGTATCGCGACCTCTGGCCCGACAGCACCAGGGCCGTGGTGCGGAGCTCAAGGCTCAACACGACGCTGCGCCTGATTGCGACCTAACGACCTGAGCAGGCGGGCGAACTGCGAAGCTCTCCTTGCTTCTCGAAGTCCGCAACAAAACCGCCCCAGCCACCGGCGACGCCGTCGGCTGGCGAGGTGATCACCAACAGACGGACGTCACCCTGGCTGCGAATCTGGTAGCCGTGCTCGATGCCGCGCGGCAGGAAGACGAAGCCCCCGCCGGCTACCTCAAACGTGTCCGCTCCGCAACGAAAGGCAACATCGCCCTCGAGTACGTAGAAGATTTCGTCTTCCGTCGCGTGGGTATGGTCCGGCGGCTCCTCACCGGTGCGAGTCGTGTACTCGACAAAGGCCAGGCGTGGCCCTCCAGCGAGCTCTCCCGACTTGACGGTGAAGTCGATCCCATAGTTATAGGTCCAGCCCTCTCCAGCCTTCAGCGCGTACGGACGTGTCCGTCCCTTCTCCATAGCGTCCTTCTCCAATCCCTCCCGGCCGCCTCCAGTATCGCGCACGATCGAAAAAGCCATCCCCAGACCCCTGGTCAGAGTCTGGAGATGGCCCTAGGTCGGTCGTTTACGATCGGCAGTGGACGGGACAGTCCTTAGGCTATTGCCGTGAGGTGCTCGCCCAGGCGATCGTAGGTCTCGCGCATCCCGCCTTCCATGCCGGAATTGACATGGCCGTCGCGGTCCTCAACTGACTTGTACTGCAACCGGCTCGTCAGCGTGGTCTTGCCGTCCTTCTCGTCCAGGGTGGCCGTCACGAGATAGTCGTGTCCAGGCAGTCCCTCCCAGCCTTCGGTGTAGACGACCCGCTCCGGCGGCGTGATCTCGCGATAGACACCCGAGAACCCGTCCTCGCGCCCGGTCTCGTTATCGCGGATGACGTAACGCCAGGCGCCGCCCGGGCGTAGGTCGATCTCGCAGAGGGTCACGGTCGTGCGTCTCGGCCCCCACCACTGCTTCACGTGCTCGGGCCTCGTGGTCGCCTCGAAGACGAGATGGCGCGGCGCATCGAGAACAGCGGTGATAACGACCTCACGATCAGTCGGCATGCTCAGCGTCACAACGGGCTTACTTTTGACGGCCATGTTTTTCCTCCTGAGTCTTCAGTGTCTGCAAGTAGTCGTTGAGTTGACCCATGCGCTCCTCCCAGTTCTCGCGATAGCGTTCCACCCAGTCGGCCACCTCCTTGAGCGGTGTCGCCTCGAGCCGGCACGGCCGCCACTGCGCTTGCCGTCCCTGCGTGACCAGCCCCGCCTCTCGCAGCACCTTGAGGTGCTTGGAGACCGTCGGCAGTTTCAGCTTGAACGGCTCGGCCAGTTCCCCGACCGTGGCTTCGCCCTGCGCGACCCGAGCGAGGATCGCCCGCCGGGTGGGGTCCGCCAATGCTGCGAACGTGACGCTCAAGTGATCTGTTGCCACCATACTTGCCTCATTGGCTAATTAGCTAATCGGCATAATACCCGGTTGATCCCAGCTTGTCAAGGCGCCGGGGAGGAAGGGGAAGGGCCCCCTTGCAGTAAGGGGGCCCGGGGGAAGGGAGAGGAGACTAGTGCGTCGAGTCAGGCGGGAGCAATCTCCGCCTAATACTCCCGGTAGGAGCGCCCCACCACGTAGGTCACGACCGCGAGGTACTCCTCGGAGTCCGCAAAGCTGAGCAGGCGGGTCTGTTCGGGCGTGCGCCCGAAGAGGGCAAGCAGATCCTTGAGGCTCAACTTCTCAGAGTTCATAGACGCATCATCGGCTGCGGTTGGGCGGCAGGAATCCCCAAAGAGGAGCCGGCGGTGGCCGTACTTTCGGGTGACCCGATCGGTCAGGATGCGGTCGGCTGGCTGACCGGGATGATCGCGCGTAGCGTGGTCCCGGCCCCGGGAATGCTTTCGATGTCGAGCCTGCCGCCGAGATCGGTCGCGCGCTCGCGCATCGTATTGAGGCCGAAATGCCCGGGAAAGGCGCTTGTTGAATCGAACCCGACGCCGTTGTCCGAAACCTCCAACCTCACCTCGGAGTCGACCTGGCTCAGAAGGATGCGAACCCGTGTGGCCCGCGCGTGCCGGCCGGCGTTGTGCAACGCCTCCTGGGCGATTCGGTAAAGGGCCTGCTTGCTCTCCCAACTCGTCACCGGCTCACCGGTGAGTGATTCCTCAACCTCAATCCCGTACCGGGCGCGAAGGACGGCGGTGTGGTGCTTGAGCGCGCCGGATAGGCCCTCACGTTCCAGAGCTTCGGGGCGCAGCTCGAAGATCAGGGCGCGCATTTCGGCCAGCGCTGCTTCCGAAAGCCGAAGGACATACTCGAGTGGCTCCTGCAGCTGGGCCGGATCTTTCGACAGCAGCTCCTTGGCGGAACGCGCCCCGAGCGCGATCCCATACACCGCTTGCGAGACCGAATCATGCAGGTCGCGCGCGAGCCGCTGGCGCTCCTCCAGCGCGACCTTGTCCCTTGATGCATGGAGGAGGCGCCCGTAGTCGACGGCCGAGGTCGCCTGATCCGCCATTGCCCGCAGGAACGACATATCGATTTCCGGCGGCCGCTGGCCCGATGGGTAGTAGGCATTCAGGGCGCCGATCGCCGTGTCCCCGTGCATGAGCGGCATCGACACGATGACACTCCAGGGCTCGTTGCGGATCATGGCGTGCACCGGACCGAAACGCGGGTCGGCCAGCCGGCGGCTGATGACGTCCTCGTCGATGACGGTCGCGCGAGCCTCGATCGCTCGGAGCGTCGCGCTTGGCGCGCCTTGCTTGCCGGCGGCGGCGATCGCCTTCGCATAACCACGGGGGAGTCCGAAGGTGCCTGCCGTGCGCAGCTCACCATCGCTCTCGAGCAAATAGACTCCGCAGCCGATCGCGCTGGTGGTTTCGACGACGCTCTGCGCCAGGGCGTCCAGGGTGGCGTCGAGGGGCCGGTTGATGCCGAGAGTGGTGGCGGACTGCGCCAGGCTAACCGCCGCCCTTCGCACGCGCCGGTTCTCGGTCACATCCTCGACGATTCCGGCGAGCAGCCGTTGCCCACCCAACTCCAGCGGGGTGTGATGCAAAATCACCTCGCGCTCGTTCCCGTCTCGGCCCAACAGGGTCATACTTCGGCGACCAGACTCGTCCGTGGCGCTGGAGCTGGCGAAGGAGCAGACCTCCTCACGCTCGCGGGGGACGACAGAATCCAGCAGGTTCGCCCCGACTAATTCTTCGACGCTGCGGCCAAAGAATTCGCGGGCGGCCGGGTTCACGTAGACGTAATGCCCCGCGTCATTCACCACAAACACAGGGGTCGGTACCATCTCCACCAGGGTTCGAACGATTTCCTCGACCGAGGGGCTGGCCGGCGCCGCATTCGACAAGTTCGGAGCCGATGCCATCGGTTCAGCCCCGGCCCAGGTCGCTGGCGCTCACCAGTCCGCGCTCTACGGCGTACAGCGCCGCCTGGGTTCGACTTTGCAGCTGGAGCTTTCCCAGGATGTTGCTGACGTGGGTCTTGACCGTCTGCTCGCCGATGCGCAGCTCGCGGGCGACCTGCTTGTTGGCCTGACCTTTCGCGAGGAGTCGAAGCACGGCCGTTTCCCGTTCGGTCAAGACCTCGGGGCTTCCTGGAATCTGCACCTCGCGCACCAACCGGGCGGCGGCCTCCGGGGACAGATGCACCTGGCCCGCGGCCGCCGACTTGACCGCTTGCCGTAGCTCGTCGGCCTCGGTGTTCTTGAGAAGGTAGCCGATAGCGCCGGCGCGAATTGCCCCGGTGACCGCGGCGTCGTCCAGCACGCTGGTCAAGGCAATCACCTCGACGTCAGGCATTTCGGCCCGGATCATCCCGGTTGCCGCGACCCCACCCATTCCCGGCATCAAGAGATCCATGAGGACGACCTGCGGGTGAAGCTCGCGAGCCAGCTTGATCGCCTCTTCACCGGTGCCGGCTTCGCCCACAATCTCCATCTCGGGATCGAGAGCCAGGAACATGCGCAGCCCCTGTCGAACCACACTGTGGTCGTCCGCGATCAGAAGCCGGACTGTCCCCATAGCTCTTTCTCTGCCGGTGTCTGTCGAGAGCACCCTCTCCTAGGGTAGGGCTTCCTTTGCCGCGCTGCACGAGCGATCAGGGGGGTTTCGGTGCAGCGGAACTCAGCCGTCCCCCAATTGGGGGATGCAGTCTCCCGCGCAGGTACCGGCGCCTCATGCCGCCGACGGGCGGTGTCCTCCGCCGGGATGGCCGGGAAAATCAACGGTGAGAGATGAGCGAATACCGTCGGGCGGCGACCTACAAGCGTGTCTGGTTCATCACGGGAGCATCTGATGGCATTGGGCGGGCGCTCAGTGAGGCGGTGTTGACTCGTGGTGAGCGAGCGGTGGTCACGGCTCGCAAGCCGGAGCGCCTGCGCGACCTGATCGAACGCTATCCGGCGCAAGCGCTCGTCGTCGAGCTCGACGTCACTCGGCACGAACAGGTGCAGCGCTCGGTTTCTGAGGCCAGCGATCGCTTTGGTCGCATCGATGTCCTCGTCAATACGACCGGTCAGGTCTTCGATGCCAACGTCTTTGGGCTCGTCGATATCACGCGTGCGGTGCTTCCGTTCATGGAGCGCGTGTGTAGCGGCCACATCGTCAGCCTTTTGTCCGCTACTCCCGGCAGGCTTGCGGTCGAGGGCTTCTCGGCAGCGCTCGCCAGGCAAGTGGCGCCGCTTGGCCTCAAGGTGAGCACCTTCGAGGGCAGCCCCAACGGCCAGCATCCCGAGGAGTCAGCCCGAGTAGCGGAAATGATCATCGCGGCGGTTGATGCGGATACCGATGAACCTGATGTGCGCGGGTAGGAAGTCAAATCGTCAATCGTGAAGGAGGTCGAGTCGTGAACAATTTGCCGTCGAATCAACAAGCATCGACGAGGGTCAATGCGCAGACGTGGGTGCCGCGCTGGTGGGCCGTCCTGCTGATCGGGTTGGCCCTGTGGGCAGCGGCCACGGGGACCATGTTCGTGACGCAGAACATCATTCTGCTGCCCACCATCGTCTTGCTCGGTAGCTTCCTGGTGCCGGTCACGGCTATCGTCTGGTACCTCGACCACGACGTGAGTCCCTCACTGTCGCCGAGGCGCATCGTGAGCGCCTTCATCATCGCCGGGGTGCTTGGGCTGATCGTCGCGTCACTGCTCGAATTCTGGCTGGTGTACGGGCCTGGCACGATCGGCATGCTGAAGGTCGGCTTCATCGAGGAGTTCGTCAAGGGCGCGGCGATCATCCTTCTCGCACTCGGTCTCCGCTCGTATGCGACCCGTGACGGCATGCTGCTCGGCGCCACGATTGGGTTTGGCTTCGCGGCGCTCGAAACCAGCGGCTACGCGCTTGCCTCGCTGTTCGTCGTGCAGGGCCAGCAGCTGGTCCTTTCACTGCCATCGGTCGTCTTCACCGAACTGGTTCGCGCCGTGCTCGCGCCCTTTGGTCACGGTCTATGGGCGGCGATTCTGGGTGGCGTCATCTTCCATGCGTCACGCAAGGGTCACCTGCGTCTGACCTGGAGCGTGCTGATCGCCTACATCGGCGTCTCGGTTTTGCACGCGGCCTTCGACATCTTCGGCGGCATCACGGGCTACATCGTGATTTCGATCATTGGGATCGTGCCGCTGGTTTACCTCTGGGTTTGGGGAGACCGCGGCATCCCGTTCCGGCGCGCCGCACGGCCGGTTCAAATTCCAGCCTGACAAATAACGATTAGGCTCCCCGGGCGCGCCACGAGATCCTCGTGGCGCGTTTGCTTTCGGCCTACTCTGGTGAGATGGAGAATTGGCAAGACCACGTGAAGGATCTGAGCCGCCGACTTGAACACGACTATCGTGACCGGGTAGCTCGTGTTGGTGGCGGCTTCTCTGCGGGCGGTAACAGGACCGAGGTTCAAGTAGAAGCGCTTTTAGGCGGCCACATAGGGCCGATGTGGGGCACCTCAGTGAAGTACGCGAGGCGTCGCGGCCTTTTCGGCCCGGTGGAGCAGTTTGTCCAGTGGCCGGAGGTAGAGCGTCTTGTGAGGGGCGAGGTGGAAGCGTGGCTTGCAAAGCAAGAAAAAAAGCAGGGTATTAGGTAATCGACTGGTGGCCCACTAAGCCAGTTTGAGTGGACATCTCCAATGAAGCCCGGCTCGAGCGGTTAGCTGCGGCTGGAAACGAGGCTCTCGATCGCTACGAAAACGGCGAGGTCGGATTCCAGTGGCGCGGCTGGACCACTGAAGGACGCCAAGCCTGGGTCCGGCTCGAAATCACCAATGCGGTCATGTATGCCGAGAAGCGCAAAGCTCCAACCGAGGAGCAACAGCGCGTGATCACGACGGCCATTCGCACGCTTCGGGAACTCCTGAAATCACACAGAGGAGGCGGCCCCAGTCTGGATTGAGTGGCTAATCTGCGGGACCTTGGGTCCGCGCGGATTTGCGGCCGTTGTCCGTCATACCAGGCATGGTGGACCCAGCCTCGACGCACGTCCTCCCGGGCCTGGACTGGCTGGTCAAGCTCGGCCTGGGGCTGATCCTGGCTGCGGCGGGACTGCTGCTGATCCAGCCGCCGAGGCGCAGGGCTCTGCGTTTTGCCCTCGGCATCTTCATCGTCGAAACCGGGACCCTGGTCGCGATCCGCGGGATCGTGGCGGCCGGCGGCTCGAGCTGGTGGCAGTACCTGATGCCGTTCGCGTTGGTACTCGTTCCCGGGCTCTTCATCGCCGTCGTCCTGACCCGGTTGCACTGGTGGCGGAAGGTCGGCTTCACGCCGGTGCGCGAGTGGCGGGCGTTGCACCTTTTGATTCCCCTCGTGCTGGTCCTCGCCCTGCCGGTCGCCGGGCTTTGGGCGCGGGGTGTGATGGCGACGACGGCGTTGGTGCTCGCCCTCCAGGTTGGCTTCGTGCTGATCGACATCTTTATGGAGGAGGTCACGTACCGCGGCGTTGTCCTGCAGGCGCTGTCCCGGTTCAGCCCCGTCCTGCGCGTCGGGCTGGCGGCGATCCTCTTCGGCTTCAGCCACCTCGACAACCTCTTTCTGCCGGGTGCAGATGAGCTCGGCGTCGCCTATCAGATCTTCGAGGCGACGCTGATCGGCATCCTCTTTGGTGCGGCGCGGCTGCGCATGAACACCATCTGGCCGGTCATGGCCGTGCACGCGGCCTATGACTTGATGCTGGTGCTCGCGTTCGGGCACGCGTTCCCGGTGGCGCCGACACTGCCGGGCTTCGTCGTCGACACGGTCGTCAACCTGGGCCTCGCCGTGGTTGGGTTTTCTCTTCTCTCTGCGCTGCCCGTCGTCGCTGTGGACAGACCGGAGGCGGCCTGACGTGAGACTTCGGCGCGAGCATGGCCTCACCGCCGCGGTCGGTGTCAGTGTGGTGCTCGCCTTCATCGACCTCCAGTGGTCGTACACGCTGCACTACAAGCTCCCCCAGCCCGACTTCTTTGTCTATTACCTGGCCGCCCAACTCGGGCGAGCCCACGGCTGGGCCGCGATCTACGACCCCGCGCTCTTCCTGCCGCCGGTCACCAACGCGATCGGCAAACCGCTGCCGTATCTCAACCCACCGGAGCTCGCCTGGCTGGTGACGCCGCTGAGCTACCTTCCCTACACCCTGGCCGGCTGGATCTGGACCGGCCTGCTGGCGGCCGCCTTCGGGTTCACCTGGTACCTGGTTGCGCCGGGCCGTGGGCTCGCCCGCCTGATCCATGGCGTCGGCGCCGCGGCATTGCTCCCGGTCTTCGTCGGTGTCCTGTTCGGCCAGGTCAGCCTGGTGATTGTCGCCGCCGTTGCGATGTCGTGGTGGCTCCTCTCGCGGGGCCGGCCCTTGCTCGCCGGCCTGGCGCTCAGCGCACTCATCCTGAAGCCGCAGATCGCCTTTCTCGTGCCGGTCGCGTTGCTGCTGTCAGGGTATTGGCGTGTGGTGCTCGCCTGGTTGGCGGTCAGCATGCCGCTGGCCATCATCACGCTGCTTGCCGTCGGGACTGGGGTGTTCCATCACATCTCGCAATCGCTTCATGCGGTCAGCGGCGTTCCGGGACCGATCCAATCGTCGCTGCTGAGGCAGCTGCCTTTCCCGCTGGCCATCATGGGGATCGTGCTAATGCTGGCGGTTTCCGGCGTCATTCTGTGGCGAGCCCGCGGCAGCGGCCCCTCGCTTCCAATCGCGATCGGCCTGATCAGCAGCGTGCTGGTCAGCCCCTACGTCAACTTTTACGACCTGTCGGCGCTGGTGCTCGCTGGCTGGTTGATCCTGCGCCTGGACCCACCACGCTGGCAGAAAGCCCTGACCCTTGGGATGTACGTGCCGCTTTACGGCGCGCCGATCTGGCCGGTCGTCACGCTGGTTTGCCTCTGCGCCTGGCTGGTCAGCCTGGTTTCGGTGCCTGAACGGAAGGACCCAGGCCGGAGTCGCGAAACCAGCGCGTCAAATCGGTCGGCGGCATAGGAGGACAAAGGTAGTGCCCCTGGGCGAGGTCACAGCCCAACATCACCAGCTTGTCCCAGGCTTCGCGGTTCTCGACGCCTTCGGCAACGACCCGAAGGCCCATGTTGTGACCGAGCTCAATGACGGAGCGCACGATCGAAACACTCATGGTGTCCGCCATCATGCCGATGATGAAGGACTTATCGATCTTGATCTCGTTCACAGGTAAGCGCTTCAGGCGCGCGAGCGACGAATAGCCGGTACCGAAGTCGTCAATCGATAACCCAATGCCGAGCGTGCTGAGCTGGGTGATGGCCTCGAAGATGGCGGAGGGTGCCATGATCCCGCTCTCAGTTATCTCCAGGTTCAGCCGGTCGGGTCTAATGCTCCAGCGATCGAGCAGGCCGGACGTCAGTTCGGGAAAGTCTGGGTCACGGAGATTCCACGCCGACAGGTTCACGGCCAGGCCGACGTCCAGTCCGATGTCGGTCCAGCTCCGCAACTGCGAGAGGCCATGATTGAGCACCCAGTGGGCGAGCGGCTGGACCAGTTCGGTCTCCTCAGCGGCGGGAATGAACTGGTCGGGTGGGATGAGTCCTTGCTTTGGGTGCTGCCAGCGCACCAGCGCCTCGACCCCGATGGTACGGCCAGTGGCGAGCGCCACGGTTGGCTGGTAGTGCAACACCAGCTCGTTGTGCGCAATCGCGTGGCGCAGCTCGCCGATCAGGGCAAGATGGGCAGCCGTGTGCTCGTCGAGTTGAGGGGCATAGACCGCGTATCCACGCTTGGTCCGTTTGGCCACGTACATCGCCACATCCGCGTGGCGCATCAGTGTGTCGGCCTCCTCGCCATGTTCGGGGCAGTGCGCGATGCCGATGCTTGCCCCGACATCGATGTTTCGGCCATCGACCACGAAAGGATGCTCGAGGGCCTGCAGAATCTTCTTCGCCGCATGGGTCCCCCCATTGAGGTCCGTCCCGCTGGCCGGGAGCACGGCGAACTCGTCTCCGCCAAGCCGGGCGACCGTGTCCGACTGGCGGAGGGTCGCGGCCAGGCGCAAGGCGACTTGCTGCAAGAGGAGATCTCCGACCTGGTGTCCGAGGGTATCGTTGACCTCCTTGAATCGGTCCATGTCCATGATGAGCAGCACCACCGGTTCTCGCGCGCGATGACCGACCACGATCGCCTGACGAAGCCGGTCGTTGAACAGCATTCGGTTGGGCAGGCCGGTCAGCGGATCGTGGAGGGACTGGTATTCCAACGCGTCCTTCTGCGCCCGCTGCGCGGAGATGTCGTGCAGGATCCCCACGAAACGGCGCTCCCCGCTGAGGAGCATTTCGCTGGCGCGGAACTCCATGGGGAAGATCGACCCGTCCTTGCGCTGGCCCCACAGTTCGCGCGACCCGGAGACGGATGCCGTGCTCTTGCCGGGTCGGAGGTAGTTGTCGAGATGGCTGACAAAATCGCGACGATACGGCTCGGCGATCAGCATCTTGGCGTCCTGCCCCCGCACCTCAACCAGCGCATAGCCGAAGAGTCGTTGGGCGGCCCGGTTGAAGAATTCGACCACCCCGCTCTCGTCGGTGCTGATGATTCCGTCAGCGACGTTGTCGAGGACGCCCCGCACATGCTCCGCCGTCACTTGCACGGCTCGTTCTGCCCGTTTCCGCTCGATGAATCGGCCAAGCTGGCCGCCAAGGTCCTTCACCATGGCGAGAAGATCATCGCTGGGCTCGGTGATCGCGCCCCCGTAAAAGTTCAGTACGCCGCTGACGTGGCCACCGGTCAGGATGGGAAAGCCGAACGCCCCACGCAGGCCGGCGTCAGGTGCCATTGGCGCGGGGCCGAGGTCTGGATTGCTGACGAGGTTGACAATCCAGACGGGCTTCCCCGTGGCGCAGACCTGGCTCGGCAGGTCGGTCTCCGGGTGCGTCGTCACCGAATTGGTCACGTCGGGCCCGGGTTCTAGCGAGGGCGCATGCCAGAAGTCCTGCAGGTGCAGCACATCGTCTTCGCGATCCCGGATCCAGAGCTGGCCGACCTGCCAGCCCAGCTCCTCGCAGAGCCGCTGCAGGAGTGTGCGGGAGGCGGCCTCCAGCGTCGGGGCTTCGATCAGCATCCGCGTCAGTGCCTCGGGCAAGGCACGCAACCGTTCGGTCTTTTGACGCGTGATGTCGTCGATTCCCAGGACGTAGTAGAGGGGTCGTCCGTTGGGGTCTCGAATCAGCGACACGCTGATGAGCGCCCACCCAGCGTGGCCGTCCGCATGGAGGTACCGCTGTTCCGCCTGAAATCGTGCCGTCTGCCCGGTCAGCAGTTGCCGCGCCTCCGTCATCATGGCCTCGACATCGAGCGGATGGGTGATCGCCCGGACGGTAGTCCGAGAGAGCTGCTCCGGGGAATATCCGAGGAGCTGGCTCAGGGCGCGGTTGACCTCGACAAAACGCCAGTCGAGGTCCGCCAATCCGATGCCGATGGGCGCATTCTGGAACGCGTTTCTGAAGCGTTGGAGCAGCGCGCGCGGGCCAGTCTCCGCCTGACCGCGGCCGACGACTCGGCGGGTGGGATCTATCAGGGTGGCTTAAGAATGGAGCCCGCGTGGCAGCGGTGTCATCATTCGTTCAGATGATTTTGCGGGGATTTTTGCGGCGAGCCTTCGCCCCACCACCCAGGCGGCCACCTGCGCACGTGAGCGAAAGCCCAGCTTGGACAGGATATGAGCCACATGGGAGGACACCGTGGCCGAGCTCACATTCAACTGGCGGGCAACCGCGCGATTGGTAAAGCCCATCGCCAAAAAATCAGCCACCTCGCGTTCCCGCTCGCTCAACACCTCCTGACTCCTGGGGTCCAGGATCGGGGGCGCCAGGCCGAATATGCGCAGTACGCCCGATGCCTCTTCGCGGCGAAGGTTCGCCGCTTGCCGAGCTTCTTTCGAAAGCCCGTTCCGCCTGGGATGTGGCGGGCTGACATCCATGATGACGTTGAGCAAATGGGTGACCCCGGTCGCGCCGCTCAGTGGATAGATCTCCCAGTCCCAGCGGCTGGGTCCGTTGCGCTTGCCCCGCTCACCCAGTTCGCGAAACTCATAGCCTTTGAGGTGTTTCGGTTGGCCGGTGGCGCAGACCTCACGCATCAGCGTCAGGACGCCGGCTTGCTCGGCGCTGGGAAAAAGCTCGGCAAGAGTTTTGCCTGCGATCGGCAGCTTTTCAGGATCGAGCCAGTGCTCCCAGACACGGTTGGCGTAAAGGATGTGGAACAACCCGCCGCCACAATCGCTCACGTGGAACCCGATCGGGAGGGAATCGAGTAGCCGTCCAAGCACACCAAGGGCGTCCGACTCCGGCGACGTCCGAAGCACGGACGCGAGCGCATGCAGCGGCGACGTTGAAATTCTGCTCCCCAAGGTCCACGCGGAAGTTCTACAACTCTTCGCTCCTCGACAGAGTGGCACGCACCATCAGCGGCCTGCATCGGCTGGAGTGCCTAATTTCAAATGCTTTAAGGCTTAGCGCGCCATGGTGCGTCGGTAGCGAATCACCGAGAGCGGGACAAAGACCACAAGGATGCCAACGATCCAGGCGGCCGACTGAATCAGGGCCCAGCGGGTGTCGGCGGTGGTCAATGCCGGGTTTACGTGGAAGAGGCCGCGGAGGGAGTCGGCGAGGACCGAGACCGGGTTGTGTTGGGCGAAGCCGCGCAACCAGCTCGGCATGGTCGCCACCGGCACGAAGGCGCTGGACGCGAAGGTCAGGGGAAAGAGCCAGATGAAGCCGCCTGACTGCGCGGCTTCGACGCTGCGCACCAGCAGTCCGATGAATGCCGAGATCCAGGAGAAGGCAAAGCTGACGCCCAGGAGAACCACGATGCCGAGCAAAAACTCGAACGGCGTCCCACCCGGCCGGAAGCCGACGAGGAATCCGACGATCAGCATGATGATCACCGTAAACAGGTTGCGAGCGAGATCGGCGATGGTGCGGCCGGTCAGGACCGCGGAAGAGGACATCGGCAGCGAGCGAAAGCGGTCGATGATGCCACGTTGCATGTCCTGGGCGAGCCCGATCGCGGTAGTGACCCCGCCGAACGCCACTGTTTGCACGAAGATCCCCGGCATCAGGTAGTTGACGTACTGGCCACCGGGGACCTGGATTGCGCCCCCGAAGACGTAGCGAAAGAGGATGACGAACATGACCGGCTGGATGGCGACGAACATGATCAGCTCCGGGATGCGCAGCGTTTCCAGGACACTCCGCCTGGCCAGCACCAGCGCGTCCAGGATGGCCCAGACCAGCGCCGACCGCCCGGAGATCGGCGCGTAGCGGGTTCCCGCGGACAGTGGGGCCGCGGCGGTGGCCATCAGCTCGTCCTCCGGCCCCAGCGGCCGGCGGGCTTGACCTCTTTTTCCTGCTCCGCCTGGTGACCGGTCAGGGTCAGGAAGACGTCGTCGAGGCTCGGCCGGTGCAGTTGCAGGTCGACGATGGCGATGCCGGCGGCGTCGAAGTCGCGTACCAGTACCGCCAGCTGGCTGGTCCCATCCTTGGAGGGTCCCGAGATCCGCCGCTGCGCCGGGTCGACGCTCACGTCGTCCGACAAATGACGTCGGGCCACCTCGGCGGCGCGGGGAAGGTCGGCGTCCTTCGCGACCGCGATTTCGATCCGGTTCCCTCCAACCTTGTCCTTCAACTCGTCGGAGGTGCCTTCCGCAATCACGCGTCCGGCATCCACCACCGCGATCCGGTGGGCCAGCTCATCCGCCTCCTCGAGGTACTGCGTGGTCAGCAGGATGGTCGAGCCGTCGTTGACCAGCGAGCTGATCATGTCCCAGACCTGACGCCGGCTCCGTGGATCGAGCCCGGTCGTCGGCTCGTCGAGAAAGAGGACGGGTGGCAGCAGAACCAGCGACGCCGCCAGGTCCAGGCGCCGTCGCATCCCACCCGAGTAGGTTTTCGCGATCCGGTCGGCGGCCTCGGTCAGGCCGAACTGACCGAGCAACTCCTCGGCGCGACGCTTTGCGTCCCGCCGCGAGATGTGGTAGAGCTGCCCGATCATCTCCAGGTTTTCCCGTCCCGTCAGGTACTCGTCGATCGCCACCGACTGGCCGGCCAGGCCGATCTGGGACTTGATCCGGTTGGCGTCTTTCACGACGTCGAACCCGGCGACTGTGGCGTGACCGGCGTCGGGTTTCAACAGCGTTGTCAGGATGCGTACCGCAGTCGTCTTGCCCGCCCCGTTCGGTCCCAGGAGTGCAAGCAGGGTTCCTTCGCCAACGTAGAGGTCGAGCCCATCGAGGGCGAGGACGCGCCCGTACCGCTTGACCAATCCTTCCGCGGAGACGGCGTGATCGCCAGCCACCCATAAAATATAGGGAGGCAGGTGGCATGGACGAAGAACTGAAGCCGCAGCAGCAGGGTCCGGCGGTGGAGCCCGAGGGCGCGGCCGCCGAGGTCGTCGAACGTGCACAGCGGGTTCATACCGCTGGTCGCATGCCAACCCTTTACATCGGCCACGGCGCACCACCCCTCGTCGATGATCCGCTCTGGGTCGCGCAGCTGGCCGCCTGGGCGAGCGCGTTACCGCGTCCGACAGCGGTCCTGATGGTTTCCGCGCATTGGGAGAATGCGCCGTTGACGATGGGCGCGACGCGCACCGGCACGCCGCTGGTCTACGACTTTGGCGGGTTTCCGCAGCGCTATTACCAGCAGCAGTACCGATCGCCCGGCGCCCCCGAGCTGGCCGCCGACGTGCGCCGCTTGCTTTCCGATCAGCGCGTCGCCGAAGAACCGGAACGCGGGCTGGATCACGGCGCCTACGTCCCGCTCACCGTGATGTATCCGAACGCCGATGTGCCGGTGCTGCAGATCTCGATGCCGAGCCTCGACCCGGAGCAGCTCTTCGACATCGGTCACCGCTTACGACCGCTCCGCGATCAGGGCGTCTTGATCATCGGCAGCGGCTTCCTCACCCACGGCCTGCCCTTCATCCGGGACTTCCGGCTGGATGCGCCCCCACCGGCATGGTCAAGCGAGTTCGATGCCTGGGCTCATGAAGCGCTGGAGCACGGCGATGTCGACGAGCTATCCGATTTCGTTCATCGTGCTCCGGCCGTCAGGTACGCGCATCCTCGGACGGAACACCTGGCGCCGCTGTTCGTAACGCTGGGTGCCGGTGACAGCAATGGCGAGGCCCTGCCGAGCATCATCGATGGCTACTGGATGGGGCTGTCCAAGCGTTCGATCCAGATTCCCTAATTGTGTGAGTGTCCGTTACCGACCGCGTGATCGTTGGCGTGGGCATCGGGGCCGATGTCGTGGCGAGCATCCGGGGTTGGGGTGGGCGACGCCCGTGGGGCGGGCGACGCGTCTGGGGTGGGGGACCCGGTTTGCGGGAGCGCCGCGGTTGGGGTGGGCGACGCGGTAGGGGCGATCGCCGCTGCCGGGTTGGCAAGCAGCGCGCTGACCTGGCTGTAGGCGTCCGACAGCTGACGCCCGGCGAGACTCACCGTCCCGATCGCGACCAGCGATCCCAGGGCCAGCAGCACGACATATTCGATGAGGGCCTGGCCCGACCCCTGGCGGCGCACGAGTCGAGGCTACGTTGCAACCCTTACAAGGCGGTAGTCCACTCGGCCGGGGCATCGCCGTCCAAGTGGACCAGTTACGCTCACGGCAACGCCATGCTCGAGGTGCGTCGCGACCGCGAGATCCACCGGGAAGAGGGCGGCTGGTTCGTAGCCCGCTGGCACTTCTCCTTCGATCGCTATCGCGACCCCCGGCAGATGGGCGTCGGCCCCCTCCGGGTGTTCAACCACGATCAATTGGCTCCGGGTGCGGTCTGGCCGATGCACCCGCACGCCGACGTCGAGGGCATCACCTACGTCTGGAAAGGCAGCTTCCGGCATGCCGACAGCCTTGGCAACGACGGCATCCTGCAACCGGGTGCCGTCCAGGTGATGACGCTGGGCTCCGGGGCGCTGCATTCCGAGCAGAACGCATCCAAGACCGAGCCGATGGAGTTCTTGCAACTCTGGATCCTTCCCGACACGCCCGGCCTACCGCCCGGCATCCAGCAGCGCCAGTTCACAAAAGAGCAGCGCACCGGTCGCCTGCTACAGGTGATCGGATCCGACGCCGACGCCCTGAAAGTTCGCCAGGATGCCGCTGCCGTGTACGTCGCGGCCCTGCCGGCCGGCGCGGAGGTCTCGCACGCCTTCCCGGCGGGGCGCGGCGGCTACCTGTACCTGATCGAGGGCAACCTCGTCGTCGGACCGGATCAACTCTCGACCGGGGATGCCGTCAAGATTCTCGAGGAGCCGGAGCTGCGTCTCCGAGCGACGCAGCGCAGCGAACTGATCCTGGTCGACCTGCCGCTAGACTTCAAGCCAGTCGGCGTGTGGGCTCATTGAGGGAGGAAAACGATGGCTAACGCGAAGGTCAAGGGATCCGGAACGCGCCAGTCGCCATGGGTATTGAAGACGCCGCCGGGGACGTCCGAGTTCGAGGCGTATCGGGACGAGACGCTCGATCCGCCGGCGCTGATCGTCCAGGTGGGAAAGACCGAAGTCCGCTACCAGCTGCGCGGCCTCGACGACCTGCACAAGATGCTCAAGCAACATGGTGACTGGATGCCACTCGGCAGCGCCGACGAGCAGAAACCGGCCGCCGAAGGAACGGTCGAGGCATGGGCCCGCTCGCCTAAGAATCCGGTCGGCGGCTGGTACGGGCTGAAGAAAGGCCTGCGCGGCCGGTTCGGCATGTACGTCCCACCGGTGATGGAAGCTATGGGGCTGGCCGAGGTCGAGCACCTTCCGAAAAACAACCGAATGCGAGCTCGCTGAGCCGACCGGGCGTAGGCGCCGCGTAGATTAGAGCCATGCCCGCGCAGGTCTTTTCCGTCCCCGAGGTCAAGCAGCTGCTCGACCAGGGGGCGCAGCTGGTCGACGTGCTCGGCGCGGACGAGTACGAGCATGATCACCTTCCGGGGGCGATCAACATCCCGCTGAAGCAGTTGGACGCGACCACGGCGGCGAGGCTCGATCGCAACCGGCCGGTGCTCGTCTACTGCAACGACTTCGGCTGAGACCTCTCCCCGCGGGCCGCGTCGCGGCTCGAGACGTTGGGATTCAAGACCGTGATCGACTACGTGCCGGGCAAGGTGGCCTGGTACGAAGAGAACCAGCCGCGCGAGGGCAAGGCGGTCGACGAAATCTGGATCGGCGACGTCGCCGGATCGGAGGTGCCGACCTGCGCCCTGACGGAAACGATCGGTGACATCGGACGTCGCACACAGGGTTGGGACACCTGCGTGGTCGTCGATCCGCAGGGCGTGGTGCTCGGACTGCTGCGAAAGAAGGAGCTCGACGCCGACCCCAGGGCGACGGCCGAGCAGGTGATGCGGCCCGGCCCCAAGACCTTCCGCCCGAACGTGACCCTGCAGGAACTGCTCAAGTCGATGCGCGACCACGAGATCCAGACCAACAGCCTGGTGACGACCGGCGAAGGCCGCCTGTTGGGGGTTATCTCGCGCGCCGACGCCGAAGCAACCCTGGCACACGAGAACGCCGCCGAGGGCGCCGGCTAACCAAAGTCGCGCACCCTGTTGTCAGGCGACGCCTGAAATGTTATGTTCCCGCCTAAAGGAGGAGGGATTCATGAGCACATCTGTCGAGGGGCATCGACTCGAGCGAAATGCCGTCGGGTTGGCGCCAACGCTCTTCCAGTCCATCACCCACATGGCCCCGGCCGCGGCGGTTGCATTTTCCATCATCGTTGGCGCTCCCTACGCCGGTGGGAGCCTGCCGCTCGCAGTGTTACTGGCGCTGGTGGCCTGCCTGCTGGTCGCGGTCAGCATCGGTCAGCTGGCCCGCCATCTTCCGTCCGCCGGCGGCCTTTATACCTACAGCGCGCGCGGACTTCATCCCTGGGTTGGCTTCCTGGTCGCCTGGGGTTTCATCCTGGCCGAGCCGATCGTCGCTCCGCTTCTTTACTTGATCTTCGGCAACGAGCTGGCGGCCAACCTGAATTCGCACTTCGGTTGGCCCCTCTGGTTGTGGGCGCCGTTCGCGGTTCTCGCCGGATTGATCGTGTGGGTGCTGACCTACCGTGGGATTCGACTCTCCACCAGGACGGGGGTTGCGCTGGGCACCTTCGAGATCGTCGTCTTCGTGGCACTGGCGATCACCTTGATCGTCGCCGCCGGCGGGAACAACACGCTATCCGTCTTCGCACCCAACACCGGCAATGCGAAGGGCCTCGGCTCGGTGTTCCCGGGGATGATCTACGCGATCCTGGCTTTCATCGGATTCGAAGCGGCGGCGCCGCTGGCCGAGGAGGCCAAAAATCCTCGAAAGACGATCCCGCGGGCGGTCATCCTCTCGGCCTTGTTGATCGGCCTGTTCTACCTGCTCTGTTATTACGCGGCGACGGTGTACTTCGGTCCCAACCGGATGGCGAAGGACTTCTTTGCGCTCAACAACAACGACCCATGGTCGGCGATGGCGCAGGCGGTCTGGGGACCCGGTCTGATCATCGTCATCCTGGCCGTGCTCAATAGCGCGATCGCAAACTCGAACGCCGGCGCCAACGCGGCGACCCGGGTGGGCTTTTCGCTGGCGCGCATCGGTCTCTTGCCGCGTCTGCTGGCGCGGATCCATCCTCGGTTCAAGACGCCCTATTGGGCGGTTAACGTCCAGGCGCTCGGCGGCATCGTCCTCGCGGTGGCACTAGGAGCGATCGCCGGTAGCCCGTTGCTGGCCTTCGCATTGCTGGGCACGTTAGCGGGCATCATCGTGGTCGTGATCTACATCCTCACCAACCTCAGCAACCTCGCCTATTACCTTCGCGAGAAACCGGGCGAGTTCAACATCCTATGGAACGGGATCGTGCCGATCCTCGGCACCCTCATCTTCCTTCCGGCGCTAGCCGCCGCGCTCGGTATCGACTTCGGCAATCTTGGCATCGGGGCCCTGTCACCGCCGGCCAACCTCGCTCCGCTGATCATCGGCATCTGGATGGTCGCCGGGATCGCCTTGCTGATTTACTTCGCGGTCAGCAAACCCGAACGCATCGCCGACACTGGCCGGATATTTCTCGATGACGCCGGCGCTGAGACGACCCGGTAGGAACTATTCGTTAGGGCAGGGGTTGCCGTAACCCCTGCCGTGCCTCCCGTCCGAAGTCGCAGCTGCGTCGAAGCGGGCAGGCATTGCAGCGCGGCGCTTTCGCCCGGCAGACCATCGCGCCAAGGTCCATCAGCGCCTGGTTGATCAGGTAGCCCTTGCCTCTTGGGATGACCGCCGCGGCCAGTGACCAGAGTTCCCGGGTCCGGGCCCGCGGCGTCGCCACGACGCCGAAGTATCGCCGCAGGAGCCGGGCGATGTTCGTGTCGAGCACCGGTGCGTCCTGCTGGTGGGCAAAGTTCATGACCGCGCCGGCGGTGTAGCGCCCGACGCCCGGCAGCTGCTGCAATTCCGGCAGCGTCTCCGGCATCAGGCCGCCGAATCGATCGGCCACCTGCAACGCCGCGCCATGGAGCCACCTTCCGCGGATCTTGTAGCCGAGTGGGTCCGTGATCGCCTTCACTGCCTCGAGCGGCGCTGAGGCCATCGCCTCCGCGGTGGGGTAGCGCTGTAGGACTGCCTCATACACCGGGATGACCCGCGAGATCTGCGTCTGGTGCGACAGGATCTCGGAAACGAGGATGGCGTACGGGTCGCGCGTCCTGCGCCAGGGAAGATCGCGACCGTGCGCCGCGTACCAGGCGAGTACGCGGCGTTGGAAGGAGCGGCGGCGTCCCCGAGAGATCATCGGTCCACGAAGGCGTGAGCTAGACGGCGACTGGGACTTTTTCCGAGAAGTGGCAGGCCGCGCGATGATCGCGCGCCTTCTCTTCCAGTGGCGGCTCGAGGTCGGCGCAGGGGGTCGGCACCTGGGCGATCGGGCAGCGCGTATGGAAGCGGCAGCCTGACGGCGGGTTCACTGGCGAGGGGATCTCGCCCTTGAGGGAGACTATCCGCCGTTTCGATTGGATTTCCGGATCCGGGATCGGGATGGCGGAGAGCAAGGCCTTGGTGTAGGGATGGCGGGGATTGCGATAGATCTCGACGCTGTCGGCGACCTCCACGATCTTCCCCAGGTACATGACCATCACCCGGTTGCTGATATGACGGACCACCGAGAGGTCGTGAGCAATGAAGAGATAGGTGAGCTGGAATTCTTTTTGGAGGTCTTCCATCAAATTGATGATCTGGGCCTGGATGGAGACGTCGAGCGCCGAGATCGGCTCGTCGGCGACGATCAGCTTCGGCCGCAGTGCGAGCGCGCGCGCGATGCCGATGCGCTGACGCTGGCCGCCGCTGAACTCGTGGGGATAGCGGTTGTTGAAGTAAGGGTTGAGCCCGACGATCTTGAGAAGCTCCTGGACGCGCTTGTCCTTGCCTCCGCCGCGCAGCAGGCCGAAATTCTCCAGCGGCTCGGCGATGATGTCGCCGACCGTCATCCGAGGGTCTAGGGATGAATACGGGTCCTGGAAGATCATCTGCAGCTGGCGGCGGTACTGCCGCAGCTTCTCGCCCCTTAGTTTGGTGAGGTCCACGCCCTCGAAGAAGATGTTCCCCGAGGTCACCGACAGCAGTTGGGTAATCAGCCGTCCCAACGTTGACTTGCCACAGCCCGACTCGCCGACCAGGCCGACCGTTTCGCCCGGGTAGATCTCGAGGCTCACGCCCTCCACCGCCTTCACGGTGGCGCCCAGCCTGGCCGGGAAGTGCTTTACGAGCGACTCGGCGCGCAGCAGCGGCACCCGCTCAGGCACGCTGGTCTCCATTGCGCGACAGCGCCCGCCGCATCGTCACCCAGCACGCAGCCTCCTGGTCGGGGCCCACATCCATCAGGGGAGGATCGTCGTGCCGGCAGCGGTCGATCTTGAACTGGCACCGCGGATTGAACCGGCAGCCCGCAGGCGGCTTGATCAGGTCGGGCGGGAGGCCCTCGATGGAGAGCAGGCGGTCGTGGCGGTCCGAGTCGAGACGAGGGATCGACTGCAGCAACGACCAGGTGTAGGGGTGCTGCGGATTCTTGAAGATCTGCTCGACTGGGCCTTGCTCCACGATCCGGCCGGCGTACATCACCAGCACCCGGCTGCAGATGCCCGCGACCACCCCCATGTTATGGGTGATCAGCATGATGGAGGTCTTGAGGTCCTGGTTGAGGTCGCGCAGCAACTCGATGATTTGCGCCTGGACCGTGACATCGAGCGCGGTCGTCGGTTCGTCCGCGATCAGAATCGATGGCTTGTTCGCGAGGCCCATGGCGATCATCGCCCGCTGGCGCATCCCACCGCTGAATTGGTGAGGGTAATCGTTGACGCGCGATTCCGCCGCGGGGATCCCGACCTGTTTGAGCAGCTCGATGGTTCGGCTCAGCGACGTTTTGCCGGGGACTTTCCCGTGGGCATCCATCGCTTCTTCGATCTGGAAGCCGACCTTCAGAACCGGATTCAGGCTGCTCAGGGGATCCTGGAAGATCATCGCGATATCTTTGCCACGGATCTCCCGGACCTCTTCATCCGACATTGTCACGATGTCCGAGCCATTGAAAAGAATCTGCCCGGCGACAATGCGGCCGGGCCGCTGGATCAGGCGCAGGATCGATAGGGCGGTGACGCTCTTGCCGCAGCCGGACTCGCCGACGATCCCCAATGTCTCACCGGGGTAAAGGTCGAAGCTGACGCCGTCGACGGCCTGCACGACGCCATCGTCGGTGAAGAACTGCGTCTTGAGGTCCTTGACCTGGAGCACAGGCGCGGTCATCGTTCTTGCCTCGTCTCGACGGCGAAGGAGGTGCTCAGGGTTTCGACCTAGCGCTTCTGCCGCGGGTCGAAGGCGTCTCGCAGGCCATCTCCGAAGAAATTGAAGGCCAGCAGGGTCACCGACAACGCCATGGCGGGCCACAACAGGATATAGGGGTCGAAACCGCCCTGCAGCGAAGGCAACCCTTCACTGGCCATGCCGCCCCAATCGGCCGTCGGCGGAGGCACACCGAAGCCGAGGAAGGTCAGGAATGCCGCCGTGAGGATGGCAACCGGGATGACGAACGTTGCCTGGACGATGATGGGTCCGAGCGCGTTGGGAAGGATGTGGCCGAACACGATTCTGCCGGCGCGCGCACCCCCGGAGCGGGCCGCCTCGATGAACTCTCGCTCTCGAATGCTCAACGCCTGTCCCCGGGCCAACCGCGCCATGTCCATCCAGACCGTGGCCGAGATGGCAATGATGATGTTGATCAGGCTTGGACCCAGCAGCACGTAAAGCGCCACAGCGACGAGAAGCGGCGGGACGCCGTAGAAGATATTGATGGCAAGGCTGATGAATCCGTCGACGACGCCGCGAAAGTAGCCGGCGATCAGGCCGACCACGACACCGATCGCCAGGACGATGAAGGCGGTCGCTAGGCCGACGGCCAACGAGACCTGCGACCCGACCATGAGCCGGCTCAACGAATCTCGTCCGAGATCATCGCATCCCAGGGGGTGGGCGGCCGAGGGGAGATCGTAGGTGGGACAATTGCCGACCAGGTTCGGCTTGTAGGGCGTCCAGAAGAGGGAGACGACACAGACGAGGACCAGCAACATCAGGTAGATGGCCGCCGCCAGCGCGAGCTTGTTGCGGCGCAGGCGGCGCACGCCGTCCCGCCACAGGCTGACCTGCTCGCTGGCAAGCGTGCCTCCCGCATACTCCACCGTGGGCTCGGGAAGGAGGGTTGCCATCAGTACCGAATCCTCGGGTCGATCACGGTGTAGACGAGGTCGACGGTAAGGTTCGCGAACCCGATCAGGAAGGCGTAGATGGTAAACACACCGACCGTGACGTTGTAGTCGTGCTGGAAAATGCTCTCAACGAATTCCTTGCCAAGTCCGGGGATGCCGAAAATGTTCTCGATGATGACACTGCCGGTGATGATGCTAATGACGGTCGGTCCGAGGATGCTCGTGACCGGCACCAGGGCATTTCGGAGCGCGTGCCGGAGGATTACGATCCGGTCCTGGAGGCCTTTGGCTCTCGCCGTCCGGATGTAATCCTGCCCAATGACGTCGAGCATGGCCGCCCGCGTGATCCGCGTGATCTGTCCTGAGGTGTAGAAGCCGAGGGCGATCGCGGGCAACGAAAGCTCGGCGAGCGTCCCGTAGGTTCCCGTCCATGGCTCCGGATAGAAGAACGCTCCGTGAGAGAGGTTGTTGAGCCACTGGCCGAAGATCAGGATGCCGAGCGAGGCGATCACGAAGCTGGGAACGCTGTAGCCCACGACCGCAATGCCGGTCAGCAGGTAGTCGACCCAGGTGTTTTGCCGGACCGCCGCCAGCACACCAAAGGTGATGCCGAGGCCGATGGTGACGATCAGCGCGGCGCCGCCGAGCATGGCGCTCACGCTGAGCTCGCGAAGGACAAGCGGGGTGATGGGCAGGTCACGGATGTAGAGCGACACCCCGAGGTTTCCGTGGACGAGTCCCTTGAGGAAGCTCCAGTACTGGACCGGGATCGGCTGGTCCAGGCCGTATTGGTGCAGCAGGATCTGCAGCGCCCTACCGTGCACCCGGTCACTAACGAAGGCGTTGCCCGGGAGCGAATGCACGACGGCGAAGACGCCGAACGACACGACGATCACGGTGAAGACGATGAGGACGAGCCGTTGCCCGATGTAGATCAGGGTGCCTCGCGTTACCATCGTCTCCCGCCTGTCAGATTACTGCCAACGAGGGCGCCCCCGCGCTCGGGGCGCCCTCGTTCAGCTGATTACCAGCCTCTCAGTGGGACTGGATCGAGGTCTCGTTCCAGTAGTAGTCCGCCTGGCTGTTGGAGCCCGCTCCCTTCACGTAGGAGTGGATAGCGAAGTTGGCGACCGAGTAGTAGAGCGGGATGTAGGCGACGTTCTGCTGCAGGATCTGCGCCAGCTGCTTGTACAGCGGCAGGGCTGTGTCGATCGGCATTTGGTCGGCCTGCTTGAGAACGCTGTCGTACGTTGGGTCGTCAAATCCGCTGGTGTTGGCGCCGGCCGCCGTGGCCAGGTACCCCCAGAGGTTGTCGAACCAGTCCTGTGGGTGGTTGTAGTCGAATTGCCAGCCGTCGCGCGCCATCACGTACTTCCCAGTCAGCCGATTGGAGATGAACTGGGAGGCGTCGCTGCTCGGATCGAGCGTGACGTGGACGCCCAGGTTGGTCTGCCATTGGCTCTGCAGGTAGGCCGCCACCGGGTCGTTGAGGCCGCCGGCGTTGAACGAGTACTTGAGGTTCGCAGTGAGCTTGCCGGTCGGGTCGTACTGCTTGAGCAGCGACATGGCCTGCGTTGCATCGAATTTGGCCAGCGGGTCGGCGCCATCACCCAGGTAGCCGACGAGGCCCTTGGTAATCAGTCCGCCGGTGGCCGCCGTGCATTGGACGTCGTGACAGACGGTCGTGGCCAGGCCAGCCTTGTCGACCGCGAGGGCGAACGCCATGCGCAGGCCCTTGGCGGCTGCCGAGGTGCCGACGAATGGGCCGCCCGTCGCCGGGTAGCCGACGTTGAAGCTCAGCCAGGTCGTGCGGCCCTTCGGCTTCGTCAGAAGCTGGCTGGCGTAAGTCGCGTTGCCCTTGATGCCCTGGATGAGCGGGTAGGTCAGGTTGCTGCTGTTGCCGCCATAACCGATCAGGTCGAAGTTGCCCTGCTCCCAGGCCGTGACGTCACCGGAGATCGCCGCTGGATCGTGGATCGCGATGTCGACCTCGGTAAGCGTCGGCTTGGGTGAACCCCACCAGTTCGACACTGCCTTGAAGACCATCGACTGCTTCGCCGTGTACGCCGAAAGGTAGAAGGGGCCTGTGCCCACCATGCCGCCCGGCTGGCCCTGCACGACCGGCTTCGACCACCAGTTGACCGGGTCGATCGAAATGGCTTTCTGGTCGACGACACTGCCCGTGCTGCCCTGGAGCGACCAGGCGGTAAGGCACCAGCCACAGGCGTGGGCGAGCTTGATCTGAACGGTATTGGCGTCGGGCGCTGTGAGGCCGCTCAGCTGGAAGGCGGGGTCGTTGGCCGCCAGCTTGTTTTCGATGTTCTGCCGGAAGGTCGTCGTGCCGCCCGCGCCGCTCGAGCTCGAGGGCGGCGCCCCCGCCGCTTTTTGCAGCGCGTCGTAGCCGGCGATCGCGCTCAAGTTCGACGAGTAGGCGCCCTGGAGCGCGACCGCACGGTTCCAGGAGTACAAGACGTCCTTCGACGTCATGGCATCGCCGTTGTTGAACTTGACATTTTGCTTCAGGTGGACCGTGAAGGTCAGTCCATCGGATGAGATGCCGTTGTTCGCCAGCGTCGGCACCGTGGTCGCGAGGTCCGGGACGAGATTGAGGTTGTCATCGAACCGCCAGAGGTTGCTGAAGACGTTCTGCGTGATTTCCGTGTCGACCTCGGCGTCGGCCTGGCCCGGGTCAAAGGTTCCGGCGGTCTGATACACGGGAAATTTGAGGACCTGTTTGGCGGCCAGGCCGCTCGTCGTGGACGTCGAGTTCCCGCACGCCGCTACGAGGAGCGAGATCCCCCCCAAGATTGCCGCACTTTGTACGGCCCGAAATCGAAAAGTCAAATGTTTCATCCCCGTCCTTGCCTCCATTTCCCAATTGGGTGATCGAGTGCTCACGCCCGCGCGCCCCCACCGTAGCAGATACCTGGACGCCTGCACCGGTAGAGGCCTATAAAAGCGTTGAATTGTTAGAGCCGCATTAGACGCCGGCTACCACGACGCTCTTCTGCTCGGTGTAGAAGTCGAGCACCTCGACGCCGTGTTCCTTGCCGAAGCCGCTGTGCTTGGTGCCGCCGAAGGGAAGCTCGTCGTAGGCCACCTGGATCGAATTCACCCAGGTGTAGCCGGCATCGAGCCGGTCGATTCCGAGCTGGGCTCGCTTGAGATCGCGGGTGAAGATCGACGAGCCGAGGCCGAACTCCGAGTCGTTGGCGCGCGCGAAGGCTTCGTCGAGGTCCTTGACCCTGGCGATCGGCAGCAGCGGCCCGAAGGTCTCTTCCCGCCAGACCCGCGCCTCCCAGGGGACGTCGGTGACGATGGTCGGCTCGAAGAAGAAGCCGCGGTCGAAAGGCGCGCCACTCAACCGCTTGCCGCCGGCAACAAGGCGTCCTCCGCGATCGAGGGCATCCTTCAACTGCGCTTCGATGCCCTCGCGGCCGCCCGCGGTATGCATCGGGCCCATCTGGGAGGCGGCGTCGCTCCCCGGCGCGACCTTCAGCTTCTTGGCCCGCGCCGCGAGCTTCTCGATCAGCTGATCGGCCACCGACTCAAAGACGTAGACGCGTTTGACCGCGAGGCATGCCTGGCCGGCGTTGAAGAAGCGGCCGATGGCGATCGCCTTGCTCGCCTGCTCGATGTCGGCGTCGTCGCACACGATCGCCGGATCACTCCCGCCCAGCTCCAGGGTGACGTGTTTCAGGTCGGAGGCGGCCTCGGCCATCACCTGCTTGCCGGTCTGGGTTTCACCGGTGAATCCAATCTTTCGCACCTTCGGGTTCTTGATCAGCTCCTGGCCGACCACCGCTCCCGGGCCGACGACGACGTTGAGCACGCCCGGCGGAAGACCGCCCTCGTTCATCAGCTCGACCAGGCGGATGGTCGAGAGCGGGGTGGTGCTCGCCGGCTTGGCGACCACCGTATTGCCAACCGCCAGCGCCGGGGCGATCTTGTTGGCCAGCAGGGTTAGCGGAAAGTTCCAGGGGATGATCGCGCCCACGACGCCGAGCGGGCGGCGGACGACCAGGCCGAAGGCGCCCGGCACCGAGAGCTGGACGTGCTTGCCGCGGATAGCCCCCGACGCCGAGAGCATGGCGTAGTACTCGATGTTTTCCACGAACCGCTCCGCCTCGATCTTCGAATCACGCAACGGCTTGCCCTGCTCCCGAGTCAAAAGCGAGGCGACCTCGTCGAGGTGCTGGCGGGCCAGCGCCGCCCCCTTCATCAGGATCTGCGCCCGCTTCTGCGGCGGGGTGTCCGCCCAGCCGCGAAAGGCCGTGTGCGCCGCGTCGATCGCCTGGCGAGTTTCCTCGACGCCGGCCTGGGGGACCTTGTCGACCAGCTCGCCGGTCGCCGGGTCGTGAATCTCCACCGTCGCGCCCGAGCGGGCCGACGCCGGCTTGCCGTCAATCACCATCGTGCTCATGCCGTTGCCACTCCTGTTATGTGTGGGCCGAACTAGACTTCAGGGTACACAAAGGAGGGATCGATGGAGCAAGCGACCACCTCGAAGGTTGTGTCGGTCACGCGCGAGGGGAATGGCGTCGCGCTGATTCATCTCAACCGCCCGCCCGCCAATTCCTATGACCGCGGATTGATCGACGAGCTCAACGCCGCCATCGACGCGATCCGGTTCGACGAATCCATCGGCGCCGCGGTCCTGATGTCGGATCTGCCGAAGTTCTTCAGCGCCGGGGCCGACATCAACATGTTCCGGACGGTGAGCTCCAAGGCGCGGGCGATGACCATCCTGCACATGCACGAGGTGCTGCTCAAGATGGAGCACACGCCGAAAGTCTTCATCGCCGCTATCGGCGGCCATTGCCTGGGGGGCGGCCTCGAGATCGCGCTCGCCACCGATTTCCGGTTTGCCGCCGAGGGAGAGTACCGGCTCGGCGTCCCCGAAGTCACGCTCGGCCTCTTGCCGGGGAACGGGGGCACCCAGCGTCTTCCCCGATTGATCGGCCGGCAGAAGGCGATGGAACTGCTTGTCACCGGTAAGCCGGTGGACCCCAAGAGCGCCTCGGCGTTGGGTGTGGTCGACCGCCTCGTTCCCCCAGACCGGTTGCTGCCCGAATCCATCGCCTTCGCCGCAACGCTGGCAGCTGGGCCTACGGTTGCCATCGGCGAGATCAAGCTGGTCGCCAAGCAAGGCCTCGAGATGTCGCTGGAAAGCGGACTTGGCCTGGAGCGGGGCGGGATCTTCCGCCTCTTCGAGACCGCCGACGCCAAAGAGGGCCTGAGCGCGTTTGCCGAGAAGCGCAAACCGAACTTCAAAGGCGAGTAGTCCCGCGTCACACTCGGGCGCCCCTACCTTATATATGGGTTCAGGCGCGATCGATCAGGCGGCTCGGCCGCCCTGTCATATTCTTGCTGCCGGCGGTGCCTACAGAGTGAATGCTTTACGCGAACGCCTGGCAACCGGTCGTCGCGCGTACACCGCTGGACGCCGCTAGGCCGAGCGTGCCGGATCCATTCGAGCGGCTGTTCCTCGAGGAATATCCAAAGGTCGTCGCCATCGCCTACCGGGTCCTCGCGGATCGTTCGTCTGCCGAGGACGTCGCCCAGGAGGTTTTCATCAAGTTCCACCGGAGTCTCTCCGCCGACTCCGAGCGGGCTGCCGGGTGGTTACATGCGGCAGCCGTCCACTCGGCACTAAACGTCATTCGCGGCGAGCGCCGACGTGCCCGGCGCGAGACCGCCCATGCCGTCGATCCGGCGCAACCGACCAGCGCCAACCCGGAGCGGCTGGTGGTGGAGGCCGAAAGCCGGCGGGAGGTCCGCCAGGCGCTGCGCAAATTGCCGCAGCGGACCGCGGCGCTGCTGATGTTGCGCTACAGCGGACTGAGCTATGCCGAGGTTGCAACCGCGCTCGGGATGAAGGTTGGAAACGTGGGAACGCTGCTGCGCCGGGCGGAAGATGCCCTGCGCAAGGAGGTCAATCGTGCGACACCTGAATGACGGAACGCTTCGACGGATCTACGACGAGCCCCTGGCGCTGACGTCGCTGGACCAGGCCCATTTCGATCACTGCACCGAGTGCAAGGCGCGCTTCGAGTCGATCGCCAATACCGCTCGGGCGACAGCGGGACTGCTGAGCGTGCCGGGCTTCGCGCCGGAGCCGGCGGCGGCACTGCGATCGGTACGGGTGCGGATTCGAACGGACGAAGCGGCCCGCCCGCCTCGCTGGTACGAGCGCTGGTTGGGCCGGACATCGCCGCGCGGGCGTCGCATCGCCACGCCGGCGATCGCCGTCCTGCTGGCGGCGGCGCTCCTAACCGGCGTCACGGCGACCGGGGCGGCGCAGACTCTGTTCCGGGTCTTCGAACCGAAGACGATTACACCCGTGCAGGTCTCTTCTTCGGACTTTCCTTCGACCAGCGCCTTGCTCGACTATGGCGACGTGACTTGGCTGCCCGACGCGCCGACGCTCCATCAGCTCACCGACGCGACGGCGGCGGCGGCGCAGTCAGGGCTGCCGGTGCTGATGCCCGCCTCACTGCCCAAGGGTGTCGCCGGCCCGGTCAGCTTTGGCGTCGTGTCGCACGCGACCGGGTCGCTGACCTTCGACGCGGCGCGGCTGCGCGCGTCCGCAGCCCAGAAGGGCGTGCAGGTGAACCCGATGCCCGCGAGCATCAACGGCAGCAAGCTGATCGTCAACGGCGGTCCAGGGCTGCTCGAAGCCTGGGGTCTCTCCGCCAGCGCGAGCGAGGTGCAGATGCCGACGCTCGTGATCGCGCAGACGCGGGTGCCGACGGCCGATTCCACCGGCGCGACTGCCGCCGAACTGGAGGACTACCTGCTGTCGCAACCGGGCGTTCCGCCCGACATCGCGGCGCAGATCAAGGCCATCAAAGACCCGTCGTCCACGCTTCCGATACCGATCCCGAAGGGGCTGGCGACGACGGAACCGGTGCAGGTCAATGGCGTGCAGGGGCTGCTGATCAAGGCGATCATTGGGGCAGGCGTGGTTTGGACCAAGAATGGCGTAATCTACGCCGTCGGAGGTCAGCTCACTCCCGACCAGGTGCTCGCCATTGCAACGTCCCTCCACTAATCGCAATCTGAACCCGATCGAGGCGGCCGATGCCGCCTCTCTTGCCGTCCACACGCAGGACCTCGCCAAGCGCTACGGGAAGACGGTCGCGCTCAGCGGCCTCACGATGAGCGTGCGCCGTGCCGAAGTCTTTGGCTTCCTGGGCCCCAACGGTGCCGGAAAAACCACGGCGGTCAAGCTCCTGGTTGGTCTGGCCCTGCCGTCGGCGGGCGAGGGATGGGTGCTGGGCGCGCCGATCGGCGACCTGCAAACCCGGCGGCGCCTGGGCTACCTGCCCGAGCTGTTCCGCTACCAGGGCTGGATGACGGCGCGCGAGGTGCTCGGGCTGCACTGCAAGCTGTCGGGCATGGCGCGACCCGATTGGTCGAAGGAGATTGATCTCGCACTCGAGATGGTAGGGCTGGCCGACCGTGCCGACGACAAAGTCGAAGGCTTCTCCAAAGGCATGCAGCAACGGCTGGGGCTCGGTGTCGCCCTGCTTGGCCGGCCCGAGTTGGTCCTGCTCGACGAGCCGACCTCGGCGCTCGACCCGGTCGGGCGCCATGACGTCCGCGAGATCATCCGTCAACTGAAGGCGCGCGGGACCGCCGTCTTTCTCAACTCCCACCTCCTGACCGAGGTCGAACAGATCTGCGACCGGCTCGCGGTCGTTGACCGCGGCCGCGTGATCGCGACCGGCACCATGTCGCAAATCCTTGGGCAGGACGGTGCGGTCCGCGTCCGGGTCACCGGCCTGCCGCCCGCCAGCCGGGCCGCGCTTGGCGACTTCGGGACGCTGGAAGACGAAGGGGAGTGGCTCACCTTTCGCGGTCTCAACGCCGATCGCGTCCCACAACTGGTCAGTGAGATCGTCCGCCAGGGCGGTCGCGTTTACGCCGTCGAGCCGCGACACGAGACGCTCGAGGACCGCTTCCTGCAGCTACTCAAGGAACAGGAGCCGTGACGCAGGTCCTCACCATCGCACGGCTCACCATCCTCGAGGCGTCGCGCCGCAAGCTGCTGCTCGCGCTCGGCATCCTGACCATCGCCGTCATCGTCCTGACCAGCTGGGGCTTCAGTCGGCTGCCGACGATGAAGGGTGTGACGCCCGCCGAGGTCCGGTTCGCCTCGTCGCAGCTGACGATCCTGGTGGCTTTCATGTTCAGCGGGGTGCTAGCCCTAGGGTCAACCCTGGTGGCGGCGCCGAGCATCGCCAGCGATATCGAGTCGGGGATCGCGCTCGCCATCCTGCCGCGGCCGATTCGGCGCAGCCAGCTCCTCATGGGCAAGTGGCTCGGGCTCGCCGCGCTCGTCATCCTGTACGCCGTCGGAAGCGGGTTGCTGGAACTGCTTGGGATCTGGCTCGCCACAGGCTACACGCCCCCGAACCCCGTGGCCGCGCTCACGTTCGTCGGCGCGGAAGGGATCGTGCTGATGACATTCGCCCTCTTGCTCAGCACGCGCCTGGCGCCCATGACGGGTGGCGTGATCGCGCTGGTGCTGTTCTTCGTTGCCTGGATCGGTGGAATTGCACTGGCGATCGGCCAGGGGTTCAACAACGACACCATCATCAACATCGGTGTGGGCAGCCGGCTCCTGATCCCGACCGACGGGCTGTGGCACGGAGCGATCTTCTACCTGGAACCGTCAGATTTCCTCGCCGCGGCCCGGGCCGCCGGGCGAGCGCGGGCGGCGAATCCGTTCTTCGCCGACCAGCCCCCGCCGGTGATCTATGTCGGCTGGGTCGTCGCCTGGCTCGCCGGCCTGGTCGCCCTCGCCAACGTGAGCTTCGCGAAGCGAGACCTCTAGCGACGCGTTCTTCGCGGCCTTTTGCGCGGGCAGTTGCGAGCTAGTTTCCGTCTGTTGCGCCCATCCCTGGTTGGACCTGGCGGCCATTGACTTAGGCAGTCGCCGAACGTACATTTAGCTCGCAAAAACCGGTGATCCGGAATTCAGAGGAGGGGAAGCATGGGAGTTGCGACCTTAACGCCTCCGGCGCAGCGCGTGGGGGAGGAACTTGTCTACCCGGACGGCCGGCACGAGCTGGCCGACGATTCGGCGATCCGCAATAGCTCGCTTTACAACGTCGACCTGGCTCCGGTTCCAATCAAACGGCGGACCTGGACCACCTATAACTACATGGCGCTGTGGATCGGAATGGCGCACAACATCCCGACCTACCTGCTGGCCTCCGGACTCGTTGCGTTGGGCATGGCCTGGTACCAGGCGATCCTGACGATCGCGCTGGCGAACATCATCGTCCTGATCCCGATGCTGGCGAACAGCCACGCCGGCACCAAGTACGGCATTCCATACCCGGTCTTCGCGCGGGCGTCGTTTGGCGTTTTTGGCGCCAACGTCGCCGCGCTGCTTCGGGCCGGGGTGGCCTGCGGCTGGTTCGGCATCCAGACCTGGATCGGCGGCGGCGCGCTCTACGCGCTGAGCGGAAAGCTGTTTGGAAGCGGCTGGACGAATTCGTCCATAGTCGCGGGGCAGCACTGGACGCTCTGGCTGAGCTTCGCGGTCTTCTGGGCGCTCAACATCCTGATCATCATGCGCGGCATGGATGCCGTCCGCCGCTTCGAAAACTGGGCGGCGCCCTTCGTCCTGGTCGTGGCGCTCGGCTTGCTCGCCTGGATGGTCGGCCAGGCCGGCGGCTTCGGGCCAATCCTCAGCCAGCCCGGCAAGATCGGCTGGGGCGGCAACTTCTGGTTCGTCCTCTTCCCGCCGGCCCTCATGGGCATGATCGCGTTCTGGTCGACGCTCTCGCTGAACATGCCGGACTTCACCCGCTTCGGCAAGAGCCAGCGGGCGCAGGCGTGGGGCCAGATCCTCGGCCTCCCCACCACCATGACGCTCTTTCCGCTGGTGGCGGTGCTGATCACGGCAGCCACGCAGAAGGTGTATGGCGCACCGATCTGGGATCCGGTCGCGCTGACCGCCAAGTTCGACAACCCGCTCGTCGTGATCTTTGCGCTCTTCACGCTGGCCGTCGCCACCCTCTCTGTCAACGTGGCGGCCAACATCGTGAGCCCCTCCTACGACTTCTCGAACGTGATCCCGAAGCTGATCAGCTTCCGCACCGGCGGACTGATCACCGGCGTGCTGGGCATCGTCATCCAGCCCTGGAACCTGCTGGCGAACCCGAACGTCTACATCTTCACCTGGCTCGGTTTCTACGGCGGCGCGCTGGGTGCGATTGCGGGCGTACTGATCGCCGACTACTGGTTCATGCGCAACACCAACCTCAGACTGGGCGACCTCTATCGCGTGAACGGTGAGTACCGATACTCGGGCGGCTTCAATTGGCGTGGCCTGGTCAGCCTGGTGGTCGGTGGTGTCCTGGCGGTGGGCGGCGCCTACTCCACCCCGGGCAACGGGCCGTTCCCGCAAGGCGGGATCATCGGTCCGCTGTACAACTGGTTCCCCTTCCATGTCTACGATTACAGCTGGGTGGTGGGACTGGTGGCGGCGTTCCTCTGTTACCTGGCGCTCTCGGCGCTCTTCCCGGCGGCTGCCGCTCGGCGGCAACCTCGGGCAGCGGCTGCGACCTAAACTCGTAGATCGATCGCGCTGGAGCCCCTTCCTCGCGGCGGGGGCTCCAGCCTTTGAAAGGAATGGCACGACTCAGCTTCGGTGTTTGCTTTGCGCCGGATCCCCCGCCCTCCCGGTGGGTGGAGCTGACCAAGCTTGCCGAAGCGCAGGGCTTCGAGTACGCCTGGCTCTTCGACTCGCACGTCCTCTGGCAGGAGGTCTATCCGATCTTCACGCTGATGGCGGCCAACACCAAGACCATCAAGATCGGTCCCTGCGTCACCAATCCGGGGACCCGCGATCCCACCGTCACCGCTAGCGCGCTGGCCACTCTCAACGAGATCTCGGGCGGCCGGATGGTGATGGGCATCGGCCGGGGCGACAGTGCGCGCCGTGTTCTCGGCCAGAAGCCGGTCACGGTCGAGGCGATGGAAGCCGACTGCCGGCTGATCCGCGAGCTGGCGGCCGGCCGTGAGGTCAGCTATGACGGCGTGAAGGTCCGCTTGAAGTGGGCCGAGCACGAGCTGCCCATTTGGGTCGCCGGTTATGGGCCGAAGGCGCTGCGGGCCGCCGGCCGGGTTGCCGACGGTGTCATCATCCAACTGGCCGATCCCGCCATCATCAAATGGTGTCTTCAGTTCGTACGCGAGGGCGCCGAGGAGGCGGGCCGGTCCTTCGACGACATCCTGGTCCAGGCCGCCGCCCCTGCCTTCATCTCCGATGACATCGAGGCGGCCCGCGAACAGGTGCGCTGGTTCCCGGCACTGGTTTCGAACCACGTGGTCGATCTCTTGAAGCGATACGACGTCCAGGACCTACCCAAGGCGCTGACCGATTACATCAAGGCGCGCGACCACTATGACTACTCGGAGCACGCGCAGCGGGGCGCGGCCCATGCCGACTTCGTCCCCGACGACGTGATCGACCGGTTCTGCGTCATCGGCACCGTCGAGCAGAGCAAGCAACGGATCGAGGAATTGATCGACGCCGGCGTCGACCAGTTCAACCTCTACCTTATGGTGGAGAAACCTGAGGCCGTCATCAAGAAATACGGCGAAGCCATCATTCCGGCATACAGCTAGCGAGGAGGAGGCGACATACACATGGCGAAGGTGAGGGCGGCGCTAATCCAGGCGCACGCGAACATGCCCAAAGAAGAAGCCGTCGCAAAGCACGAGAAGCTGATCGGCGAAGCGGCGGCAAAGGGCGCCCAGGTGACGTGCCTGCAGGAGATCTTCTTCGGCCCCTATTTCTGCGCCGAGCAGGATATCAAGTGGTACGACACCGCCGAGCGGGACGACGGGCCGACCGTCACGCGGATGCAGGCGCTGGCGAAGAAACACAAGATGGTCCTGGTCGTGCCTTTCTACGAGGAGGCCCAGACCGGCGTCTACTACAACACAGCGGTCGTGATCGAGAACGACGGCACGGTGGTCGGCAAATATCGCAAGACCCACATCCCGCATGTCGGACCGTGCTTCTGGGAGAAGTTCTATTTCAAGCCGGGCAATCTCGGCTACCCGGTATGGGAGACCTCGGTCGGCCGGGTCGGCATCTTGATCTGCTACGACCGGCATTTCCCGGAGCCCGCCCGTGCGCTCGGCCTCAAGGGCGCCGAGCTGGTCTTCAACCCGTCGGCCACGGTCAAATCGCTGTCGCGTTACCTGTGGGAGCTCGAGCAACCCGCGCACGCGGTGGCCAACGGATACTGGATCGGCGCCATCAACCGGGTCGGGGTGGAGACGCCGCTCAACGAGGCGCAGTTCTACGGGTCGAGCTACTTCTGCGATCCGCGCGGCAAAATCATCGCCCAGGCGTCCGAGACGGAAGATGAAGTCCTGGTCGCCGACCTCGACCTGGACATGAATCGTCAGGTGCGCAACACCTGGCAGTTCCTGCGCGATCGCCGGCCCGAGAGCTACGAGGATCTGGTCAAAGAGCTGCCATGAGGACGCTGATCAAGAACGGGACGGTCGTGACCGCGAGCGACACCAACAAGACCGACGTGCTGATCGAGGGCGAGAAGATCGTGGCGATCGGGAGCGGACTTACAACCACGGCCGACCAGGTGATCGATGCGGAAAACCGCTACGTGATGCCGGGCGCGATCGATGTCCACACCCACATGGAGTTGCCTTTCGGTGGCACCTTCGCCTCCGACGATTTCGCCACCGGAACGGCAGCGGCCGCCTGGGGCGGGACGACCACCATCGTCGACTTCGCGGTGCAGACCTACGGCCAGACGCTGCGCCAGGGTCTCGACCAGTGGCACAAGAAAGCCGAAGGCAAGGCGCACATCGACTACGGCTTCCACATGATCGTGCGGGAGATCAACGATTCGATCCTCAAGGAGATGGATGCGCTGGTGGCCGAGGGCGTCCCGTCATTCAAGTTGTTCATGGCTTACCCGGGCGTCTTCATGCTCGACGACGCGGCGATCTTTAAAGCCATGAGCCGCACCGCGGAGAACGGCGGCCTGATCATGATGCACGCCGAGAACGGAGGCGCCATCGATGTGCTGGTCAAGCGCTACCTGGCCGAGGGGAAAGGCGATCCGATCAACCACGGCCTGACCCGGCCGGCGACGATGGAGGGGGAGGCCACCAGCCGGGCGATCGCGCTCTCGCGCCTGGCGGAGGTCGCCGTCTATATCGTTCACCTCAGCGCCAAAGAAGCGCTGGACGCCGTGCGCGAGGCCCGCGACGACGGCGCCCCCACTTTTGCCGAGACGTGTCCGCAGTATCTGTACCTCAGCCTGGATGACCTCGCTCGGCCGGGGTTCGAAGGCGCCAAGTACGTGTGCTCGCCGCCGCTTCGCACGAAGCAACACCACGATGAGCTCTGGAAAGGGCTCCTGCAGGACGACCTGCAGCTGGTCGCGACCGACCACTGTCCATTCCATTTCAAGGGCCAGAAGGATCTCGGGCGTGGCGACTTCTCGAAGATCCCCAACGGCCTGCCCGGCGTGGAGGACCGCTTTACCCTGATCTTCCACGGCGGCGTGAATTCCGGTCGGATCACGCTCAACCGCTTCGTCGAACTGGTCGCGACCGCGCCCGCCAAGATGTTCGGGCTCTTCCCGCGCAAGGGCACGATCGCACCTGGGAGCGATGCCGACATCGTGATCTTCAATCCGAGAATCGAACGCACGATTTCAGCGAAAACCCACCATATGAACGTGGATTACAGTTGCTACGAGGGCATGACGGTCAAGGGCCTGCCGGAGGTCGTGATGCAGCGCGGCAACGTGCTGGTCAAGGATGGAAAGTTCCAGGGGGCAAAGGGCGCCGGCCAGTTCCTGCGGCGCTCGCCATTTCACACGGTACCGACCAGTGAGCCAAGCCCGGTAGGAGCCAGATCATGATCGCCACCAAGAACGTCCAGAGCTACATCGGCGGCAAGTTCCGCGACTCGAGCGCCCAGAAGGTCGATCCGATCCCCAACCCGGCGACCGGTGAGACCATCGCCAGCCTTCCGCACTCGACCCGCGAGGAGATCGACGAGGCCGTTGCCGCGGCCAAGAAGGCCTTCCCTGCCTGGAGCGAAACGCCCGTGCCCGAGCGCGCGCAGGTCATGTTCCGCCTCAAGGCGCTTTTCGACAAGCACATCGACGAACTCTCGGCGATCGTCACCCAGGAGAACGGCAAGACGCTGGACGAGTCGCGGGGCGAGGTCAAGCGTGGCATCGAAGTCATCGACTTCGCCTGTGGCGCCCCAACCCTCATGCTGGGCCACAACCTCGACCAGATCGCCAAAGGCATCGATGAGGAGCTGACCCGATTTCCGGTCGGCGTCGTCGCCGGCATCACGCCCTTCAACTTCCCCAACATGGTGCCGATGTGGATGATCCCGGTTGCAATCGTGACCGGCAACACGTTCGTTCTGAAGCCTTCTCAGCTGACGCCGCTTTCCGCGATGCGCATCGCGGAGTTGCTCGAGGAGGCCGGCCTCCCGGAGGGCGTCTTCAACGTCGTGCACGGGGCCAACGATGCCGTCAACCAGTTGCTGACTCATCCCGATATCTCGGCGATCTCGTTCGTCGGCTCGGCGACAGTGGCCGCCTACATCTACGCGACGGCGGCGGCCAACGGCAAGCGCGTCCAGGCGCTGGGCGGTGCCAAGAATCACATCCTGGTCATGGACGATGCCGACCTCGAGCTCTCGGCGCCGCATGTTATCTCGTCGGCCTTCGGTAATGCCGGCCAGCGCTGCCTGGCTGGCAGCGTCGCGGTCGGCGTCGGCAAGATCGGTGACGCGCTCGTGCGCGAGCTGGCCAATGATGCGGCGAAACTGAAAGTCGGCCCGGGCACCGATCCCACGACGACGTTGGGCCCGGTGATCCGCGGAGAGCGCAAGAAGAAGCTGATCGAGTACATCGACGGCGCCCAGGCGGAGGGCGCGCAGCTCGTCGCCGACGGTCGCGAGGTGGACCAGAAGGACGGCTTCTTCTTAGGTCCCACCATCTTCGATCGCGTCACGCCCAACATGAAGATCTGGAAGGACGAGCTCTTCGGACCGGTGCTGTCGGTGGTTCGCGCCACCGACATCGACGAGGCGCTCAAGGTGCTCAACGCCAGTACCTATGGCAACATGGCCTCGATCTTCACCGGCTCGGGCAAGTACGCGCGCGAGTTCAAGCGCCGGGCACAGGCCGGGATGCTGGGCGTCAACATCGGGGTGGCGGCGCCGATGGCCTTCCTCCCGTTCACGGGTTGGAAGAACTCGTTCTTCGGCGACCTGCATGCCACCGGCCAGGACAGCATTCGCTTCTATACGCGGCATAAAGTCGTGACGACTCGGTGGCTTTAGAGACGAGCGCCCGCCCGCATGTGCTGAGCGGCGAGGAGATCGTCGCCCTCTGCCGCCAGTACACCCTCTACGAATGGACGGCGCAAGCGGCCGTCGATCCGATCGCGGTCGATCATGCCAAGGGGGTCTACTTCTACACCCCCGAAGGAAAGCGGTACATCGATTTCAACAGCCAGTTGATGAGCGTCAACGCCGGGCACGGCGACCGGCGCATCATCGAGGCGATCAAGCGCCAGGCGGAAAAGCTTCCCTACGCCAACCCCTTCATGGCGCACGAACCGCGGGCCCTGTTGGGCAAGAAGCTGGCCGAGCTGATGCCCGGCGACCTCGACAAGGTCTTCTTCACGCTTGGGGGCGCCGAGGCGAATGAGAACGCGATCAAGCTCGCCCGGACGGTGACCGGACGCCACAAAATCATCGCGCGGTACCGCTCCTACCACGGGGCGACGGCCGGTGCCATGGCGTTGACCGGCGACCCTCGGCGGTGGGCCAACGACCTGGGGACGTCGGGCGTGGTGCACGTCCTCGATCCCTATCACGGCCCGCAGCGCGAGGACGACAGCGCAGAAAAATCGCTCGAGTACCTCGAGGAGACGATTCAGCTCGAGGGCCCGAACACGATCGCCGCCTTTTTCCTGGAAACGGTCACCGGGACGAACGGCATCCTGATCCCGCCGGACGGCTATCTCCAGGGCGTCCGTGCGCTGTGCGATCGGTACGGCATCCTGATGGTCTGCGACGAGATCATGTCCGGCTTTGGCCGGACCGGCGAATGGTTCGCGGTCAACCATTGGAATGTGGTTCCCGACATCATGACCATGGCGAAGGGACTGACGAGCAGCTATGTCCCGCTGGGTGCCGTGGGTATGCGTCCCAAGATCGCCGAGTACTTCGACAAGAACGTCTTCTACGGCGGCCTTACTTACAACAGTCATCCACTCGCCTGCGCCACGGCGCTGGGCACCATCCAGGCCTACGAGGAAGACGACATGATCGGCAATGCCCGGCGGATGGGTGAGGTGATGACCCGCCATCACCAGGAGCTGAAGCGGAAGCATCCATCCGTCGGGTTGACACGCGGCATCGGCCTCTTCGGCATCCTCGAGCTGGTCAAAGACCGAAAGACGATGGAGCCGCTCGCGCCCTTCAACGGGACCTCGGAGCCGATGAAGGCGGTCGGCACGTACCTCCGCGAGCACGGCCTCTACACTTTCGTCCGCTGGCACACGATCATGACCAATCCGCCCCTGTGCATCAACGAGGGCGAGCTGGCCGAAGGCTTTGCCATCATCGACAAGGCGCTCGACATCGCCGACGAGGCCATCGCCTAGGCCGAGGCCGGCCCATGGCCAGCGTGCGCGACGACCCGTCGCAGCCCGACGCCGGTTTTGCCGAGCTCTACGCGCAGCTCCCCGACGCGACCGACCTGTGGCCGTGGCTCGAGCTGGCTCAAGGCGCCACACCGCCGGTGCTCTATCTCGGGATCGGCACTGGGCGGATCGCAGTACCCCTGAGCGCGGCGGGCATCGAACTGATCGGGGTCGACAGCCATCCCGGCATGCTCGAACGGCTTCGGGAACGGCTCCCCCAGACGGAACTGATCGAGTCTCAGATCGAGGACCTCGCGCTCGGCCGGCGCTTCGACCTCGTCATCGCGCCCTCCAACATCCTCTACCTGGTCGAGCGCCTGCGCCGAGCCGCCGATCACCTCGCCGATGCCGGGGCCCTCGCCTTCGAGCTCGCCAACCCCCACTGGCTGCGGGCGGGCGGCGGCGACGGCGTCAGGGTGCGGGCCTTCGATGGAAATGGGGCGCGGCTCGAGGTCGATTACCGGCTGGCTGACGGACGAACCATCACGCAGCACGCCGAGGTCGCCATCGTCTGGCCGGAGGAGATGGACAACTGGCTGACGTCGGCCGGCCTGCGGCTGCAGCGGATGTTCGGCCGGCCGGATGCTGAATTGCTCGACAGCCCGAGCTTCTACATCGTGGCCTCCAGGTAGGGCGATCGGTGGCCGGACGCATCCTGGTCGTCGAGGACGACCGCGCGCTGCGGACCGTCCTGGTCGGCGCGCTCCAATCGGGTGGCTTCGAGGTCGAACAGGCGGCGGACGGGTCGGCAGGCGTCCAGGCACTGAAAGCCAGGACGTTCGACATCGTGCTGCTCGACATCGGACTGCCGTTCGTCGATGGCTGGCACGTGCTTTCCAGCCTCGAAGGTCGCCGCGTCCCATCGGTGATCGTGATCAGCGCCCGCGGCGACCAGGCGGACAAGGTCCGCGCCCTCGACTTGGGCGCGGATGATTACCTGGCCAAGCCATTTGGCTCGGATGAGTTGCTGGCCCGCATCCGCGCCGTCCTGCGCCGCGCCCAACCCCCGACCCAGCAGCCCCTTGTTGTCCGCGACGCGGATGTCACCGTCGACCTGCAAAACCACTCGGTTTTACGCGGCGGGCAGGAAGTCCGGCTCTCAGCGACCGAGTATCTCCTGTTGGCCGAGCTCGCCAGGCACGAGCACGAAGTGATGGACTATCGCACCCTTCTCCATCGCGTGTGGGGGCCGGCCTACGGTGATGAACGGCATTACCTGCGCGTCTTCATCCAGCGCTTGCGCCGCAAGCTGGAGCACGATCCGGCGCATCCGGACGTGATCCAAACGGTGCCGGGTCGCGGCTACCGTTTCGGTCCCGCGATCAAGCGCTGACGGGGCGAGGCGCGGCGTCAACAGCCCATCAACGGTATGGGCTTCAGCGTGAATTTGTTGATGCAGTGTTGACGATGTCCGACCTAGGCTGAGCTTGTGCCACTCGATGTTTGGATGCTCGGTCTGCTGCTGCTACTGACGATTGGCAGTTTTGCTTACGTGTTCGGGCTGAAGAGGCTGCCATGACCGCCGGCTACATCGCGTCCGGCGTCGTGGCGCTGGCGGTCACCGTATACCTGTTCGTCGCCCTCCTTTTCCCGGAGCGCTTCTAGATGGCTCTTGACATCATCGGCGTGGCGATCACGTTTCTCGCCGTCTTCGTCGGGGCGTGGTTCCTCGCTCCCTACCTGACGAAGGTCTTCCAGGGGGAGCGAACCCTTCTGCACGGTGTTCTGCGGCCGGTCGAGGTTGGCTTCTACCGGCTGAGCGGCATCAAGGAGGACCAGGAGCAGACCTGGATCGGATACCTGGTCGCGATGCTGGCCGTCACCCTGGTGAGCCTGCTCGCGACCTATGTGATTCTGCGGCTGCAGGACCACCTCCCGCTGAATCCGCAGGGATTCGGCCCGGTGGCTCCCGACCTGGCCTTCAACACCGCCGTCAGTTTCACCACCAACACAAACTGGCAGAACTACACCGGCGAGCAGACGATGTCGTATCTCTCGCAGATGCTTGCCCTGGTCACGCACAACTTCCTCTCCGCCGCGACTGGTATTGCGCTCGCTGTGGCGCTGGTTCGGGCGTTTAGCGCGCGGCGGCTGAAGACCGTCGGCAACTTCTACGTCGACGTGACGCGGTCGATCCTGTACATTCTTTTGCCGCTTTCGATCATCGCCGCGTTTGTTCTCATTTCACAGGGGGTCGTGCAAACGCTCGGCGGTTATCCGCAAGCTCACACCGTGCAGGGCGCGACCCAGTCGATCGCTGTCGGACCGTTCGGCTCGCAAGAGGCGATTAAGGACCTTGGCAATAACGGCGGCGGGCCCTTCAATGCGAACTCCGCCCACCCCTTCGAAAACCCGAACGGCTTTACGAATCAGTTCGAGATCTTCCTCGAGCTGCTCATCCCCTTCGCGTTGGTGCTGATGTTCGGCAAGATGGTCGGAAGTCTGAAGCAAGGGCTCGCGATCGGCGCTGCGATGGCGATCGTGCTCGTCTCGGCCACCGCTCTGGCCGCCGTCGCGGAACAGACGGGCAACCCAGCGCTGACCGCGGCGGGCGTTAGCCAGGCAAGTGCCCCGACCCAGGCGGGCGGCAACATGGAGGGCAAATCGGTGCGATTCGGCCCGATCTATTCCAGCAACTTCGCTGCGGCTACCACCGGTACGAGCACGGGCTCAGTCGATGCCAGCCACGATAGCTTCACCCCGCTCGGCGGCATGGTACCGCTGGTCTTGATTCAGCTGGGCGAGATTACGCCCGGCGGCGTCGGTGCCGGGCTGTACGGCATGCTCGCCTTCGTGGTGATCGCGGTCTTCATCGGCGGCCTGATGGTCGGGCGCACGCCGGAATACCTTGGCAAGAAGATCGAGTCGAAAGAAGTCCGGCTGTCGATGCTGGTTATCCTCGTCGGCGTCTTCAACATCCTCGTCTTCACCGCGGTCTCGGTGCTGACGCCGGCCGGCAAAGTGGGCCCATTGAACCCGGGCGCGCACGGTTTTACCGAGATCTTCTACGCTTTCACGTCAACCAACGGCAACAACGGAAGTGCCTTTGCGGGGCTCACGGGCAACACGCTTTACTACAACACCACGCTCGGCATTGCCATGTGGCTGGGTCGCTTCATCTTCGTGATCCCGGCGCTGGCGCTCGCCGGCGCCCTGGCCGGCAAGAAGGTGATCCCGGTGAGCAAGGGCACGATGGCAACCGACACGCCGCTCTTCACCGGGTTGCTGATTGGCGTGATCCTCATCGTCGGGGCGCTCACCTTCTTCCCGGCGCTATCCCTGGGGCCGCTACTCGAGCATTTCCAGCTGGCCGCCAATCACCTGGCTCACTGATATGGAAGAAAAAAACCGTTCCGAGAGCTACCGCCGCCGCCGCCGGTCAAGCCTGCTTGAGCGCGACATCATGGGGCCTGCCCTGATCGAGAGCTTTACCAAGCTCGATCCTCGCTGGCAGGCGCGCAACCCCGTCATGTTCGTGGTGGAGGTCGGCTCGGTCATCACCACCATCATCTTCATCGCCGGGTTGTTTCGCGCTGCAAACGACAGCCTCTTCGTCGGCCAGATCTCACTCTGGCTCTGGTTCACGATCGTCTTCGCCAACTTCGCCGAAGCGCTCGCCGAGGGCCGCGGGAAGGCACAGGCGGCCACCTTACGGCGGGCTCGCACCGACACCATTGCCCGCCGGATGGCCCGCGGAGAGGAGGAGCGCGTCCCGTCCTCGCAGCTGCGCAAAGGCGATACCGTCGTGATCGAAGCCGGTGAGCTGATCCCCAGCGATGGGACGATCATCGAAGGCATCGCCTCGGTCGACGAGTCCGCGATCACGGGCGAGTCGGCTCCCGTCATCCGCGAGGCCGGCGGCGATCGCAGCGCGGTCACCGGCGGCACCAAAGTCCTCTCCGACCGGATCGTGATCCAGGTCACCGCCAACCCAGGAGACACCTTCCTCGACCGCATGATCCACCTGGTTGAAAGCGCGTCCCGCCGCAAGACCCCCAACGAGATCGCCCTAAACATCCTGCTGGCCGCGCTGACCATCATCTTCGTCGTCGCCGTCGTGACCCTTCAGCCGTTTGCCATCTATGCGGGCACGTCCGTCACGATCACGGTTCTGATCGCGCTCCTGGTCTGTCTGATCCCGACGACCATCGGCGCCTTGCTGTCCGCGATCGGTATCGCCGGCATCGACCGGCTGCTGCAGCGGAACGTCATTGCGCTCTCGGGCCGTGCCGTCGAGGCGGCGGGCGATGTCGACACGCTGCTGCTGGACAAGACCGGAACCATTACCTACGGCAACCGGCAGGCGACGGAGTTCGTTCCGGCCCCAGGGATCACGATGGAGCGGCTGGTGCGGGCCGCGGAAATGGCGAGCCTTTCCGACGAGACGCCGGAGGGACGTTCGATCGTCGTCCTCGCGCGCCGATTCGGCGCCGATGGGCATCAGGAGCCGAACATGACATTCATCGCGTTCTCGGCGAACACCCGCATGAGCGGGGTCGACTTCGATGGCCATAGGATCCGCAAAGGGGCCGTCGACGCGATCTCGACCTGGTGCGGCTGTCCGACGCCGAAGCAGCTCCCGGAAGCCGTCCAGGAGCGCGTCGAAACCATCGCGCGCGCCGGGGGCACGCCCCTCATGGTTGCCGAAGACAACCTGGTGATGGGCACGATTCAGCTCAAGGACATCGTCAAGCCGGGGATCGCCGAGCGCTTCGCCGAGCTTCGCAAGATGGGCCTGCGCACCGTCATGGTCACCGGCGACAACCGGCTGACGGCGGCCACCATCGCGAGGGAGGCGGGCGTCGACGACTTTCTCGCCGAGGCGATTCCCGAGCGAAAGCTGGAGCTCATCCGAAAGGAGCAGGCCGATGGCCGTATGGTCGCCATGACCGGCGACGGTACGAACGACGCCCCCGCGCTCGCCCAGGCCGACGTGGCGGTCGCCATGCAGTCCGGGACGCAGGCGGCCAAGGAAGCCGGAAACCTGATCGATCTCGACAGCGATCCGACCAAGTTGATCGAGATCGTCGAGGCGGGCAAGCAGATGCTCATCACCCGCGGTGCGCTCACGACCTTCAGCATCGCCAACGACGTGGCCAAATACTTCGCCATCATCCCGGCCATGTTCTTCGTCGCGCTGCCCGAGCTTGGGGCGCTCAATGTCATGCGTCTCGCTAATCCGAGCAGCGCCGTGCTATCGGCGGTGATTTTCAACGCGCTGATCATCGTCGCCTTGATTCCGTTGGCGCTTCGCGGCGTACGGTACCGGCCGATCGGTGCCGCGGCGTTACTGCGGCGGAACCTGCTCATCTGGGGTGTCGGCGGCATCATCGCCCCCTTCATCGGCATCAAGTTGATCGACATCATCATCACGGCGGTCCACCTCGCATGAACCAGGGCCAGACTGAATCGATCGCACGGGCGCTTCCGCTCGAGCTGCTGAGGGCGATCCGGCTGACCGCCGTGATCTTCGTGGTCACCGGTCTCATCTACACATTCGTCATCACCGGGGTTGCTCAGGTGATCTTCAAGGACCAGGCGAATGGGAGCCTGCTGACCAAGAATGGCCAGCTGGTCGGCTCCAGGTTGATCGGCCAGGAGTTCACCGATCCCAAGTACTTCTTCGGCCGCCCCTCGGCGACGCTCAACGATGCCGGCACCAGGCCGCAGCCCTACAATGCCGAGAACTCCGCGGGGAGCAACCTGGCGCCCTCGAACAAGGCGCTGATCGATCGGGTCAGCAAGGCCGTGGCCCAGATCCGCAAGGAGAACAATCTTTCCGCGGGCTCCCCAATCCCGGTCGACCTGGTCACCACCGATTTCAGCGGCTTCGATCCAGACATCACCGAAGCTGGCGCCCTGACCCAGGTCAACCATGTGGCAGCGGCACGTCGCCTCGACCCGACCAGGGTGCGCGCGCTGGTCGAAACGTACGTGCAGGGCCGCTTGCTCGTCGTCTTCGGCGAGCCGCACGTCAACGTGCTCGCGCTCAACATGGCCCTGGACAACGGCGAAGCCGGCTAAAGCGCGTCCCCTCCCCTGCGCGTAGGGGAGGGAGAATTGACTGATGGCGGCAACGATGCGCGGGCGTCTCAAGGTCTACCTGGGCGCCACGCCAGGTGCTGGCAAGACATTTGCGATGCTCAAAGAGGGTCGGGAGCGCAAGCAGCGCGGCGAGGACGTGGCCATTGCGTACGTCGAGACCTATGGTCGTGCCCGAACGGAGGAGCTCCTCGCCGGCCTCGAGCTGATCCCGCGCAGGCGCGCCCCTTACCGCGGAACCGTGCTCGAGGAGATGGATCTCGATGCCGTTCGCCGGCGACATCCAAAGATCGCCCTGGTCGATGAGCTCGCCCACACCAACGCGCCTGGTTCCGCAAATGAAAAACGCTGGCAGGACGTCGAGCTGTTGCGTGACGCCGGCATCGACGTCATCTCGACGCTCAACGTGCAACACGTCGAAAGCGTCAACGACGTCGTCGAGAAGATCACGGGCATCGTACAGCGGGAGACCTTGCCCGACCGGGTCCTGGACCTCGCGGACGAGATCCAGTTCATCGACATCTCGCCGGAGGCGCTACGCAAACGGATGCGGCACGGCAACATCTACGGTCAGGAGAAGATCGAAACCGCACTGGCGAACTTCTTCCGCCCTGGCAACCTCGCTGCGCTGCGGGAGATCGCCTTGCGTCTGGTCGCCCAGTCGATGGCAACCTCGCGGGAAGTGCTGGCGCCGGCCGAGGACGTGCTGGTGGCAATTTCCGGATCCGCCATGTCCGAGCCGTTGATCCGACGCGCCGCCCGGCTGGCACGTCGCCTCGGTGGGCTGTGCATGGTGGTGACCGTCGGCTCCGGCGGCGCCGTGAAGATGGAGGGCTATCAGCGGCTGGCGGCTCAGTTGGGTTGCTCCTTCGTGTCGCTTGGCGGGTCCGACATCGCCAGGGGAATCATCGAGGCGGCCCAGCTGGCGAATGTGCGCCACCTGTTCATCGGTGAGTCGAGCCAAACCGGCCTGCGGTCTCGCTGGCGCAAAACGCTGGCCGACCAGCTGATCGACGCACTGCCTGACATCGACCTGCACGTGATTGCCCCGGAGCACGCGGCGCCGCCCGGCGGTGCCGAGTCCGAGCGCGTTCTCCCCGAGGACCTGCTTCGTGCGGAGCCGCGCGCTGGCCGCCGGGGTGCGGACGTCAGAGTCTATCTCGGGTACGCCGATGGCTCGGGCACGACCACGGCCATGCTCGACGAGGCGCGCCGCCGCCGGTTGCGCGGCTCCGACGTCGTGGTCGCCGCCATCAACCCGCGCGTGCCGGCAAGCGAGCTGGTCAGCCTTGAGCTGCTTGGCGGACCGGCGGCGCCCGCCGCACACGACCGCCTCGACGTCGAGGCGCTCCTGGACCGCAATCCGGAGGTAGTGGTCATCGACGAGCTCAACGGACCCGACACGGAAGGACGCGTCCGGTCCGAGTCTCTGACCAGGCTGGTCGACGCCGGCATCACGGTGCTGGGCACCCTTCACTTACTTGACTTAGCCAGCGTTCGCGAGAGCTATGCGCCGCTACTCAAGGAGCGTGCTCCCGGGTCCGTCCTCTTGGATGACGTCTTGACCAGCATCGACGAGCTGGAGATCGTCGACGTGACACCGGCCGTTTTACTCGAGCGGCTGCGCCGGGGCGAGATCATGAGCCCCGCGGACGCGGCGCGGGCGCTGCAGGCCGAGTTCCGCCCGCAGATCCTGTCGGCCTTGCGGGAGATGGCGTTCCGCCTGATCGCCGAACACACGGATAGACGACTTGTCGCGTACATGCGCGAGCGAAAGATCGAAGCGCCGTGGGAAGCGCGACCGCGCCTGGTCGCCTGCATCCCGCCTCGCCCGGGGATGGAGCCGATCATCCAGAGGATGGCAAAGTTTGCCGCCCGCACGGCTGGGCAGTTCACGGTGGTCAGCGTTCGCCAGCCGCGCTTGTCGGAGGCGGAGCGACGCTGGCTCGGCGAGTACGCCGCCCTGGTTCACCGCGAGCATGGCGAGTTCGTCAGTCTCCACGGGCGAAACGTGGCGGCGACGCTCGCCGGCTACCTGCGCAAGACGCTCAACACCGAGGTCGTGCTCGGCCGCCCGCACCACCGTTGGCGGCCGTGGCGGACGACGTCCACGCTGATCCGCCTGCTCGAGGATATCGACGTGCACATCCTGCGTCGGGAGCAGCCATCACCAGTGGCGAAAGCGACTACGACTCCGCCGTCGGGATCGTAAAGCGAAACGTCGTTTCGCCGGGCTGGCCGTCTTCCAAGACGATGCTCCCGGCGTGCGCCTCCACCAGCCCGCGCGTGATGGCCAGCCCAAGCCCCGAGCCGTCCCCGTCGTCCGACGGGCCTTTCACAAACCGGTTGAACAGCCGATCGCGCATCGTGGCCGGCACGCCGGGACCATGGTCGAGCACGCGGATGGTGACCTGGCCCGGATGCTCCTGGCTGACCCGCACCCGGATCGGCGTTCCGGGCGGCGCGAAACGATTGGCGTTGTCGAGCAGGTTGTCGAAGATCTGTCCCAGGCTGTCCCAGTCGGCCAGTGCGCTGACGCCGGCTTCCTTCGGATCCCACTCGACGTTCCGGTCGGGTGCGATCCGTTTCAGCCGTTCGGCCGCGGCGGCCACGGCGTCGCCGACTTGCAGGGGCTCCAAGGTCAGGTGGAGGGCACCGCTCTCGATGCGCCCCAGGCTGAGCATGTCGGCCAGCAGCCGATTCAGCCGTCGGGCTTCGGTCGCGATGCCTTCAATTCGATAGCGAACGGAGGTATTCATATCCTGGGTCCGCAGCATGTTGGTGCTGTCGGTCAGGATGGTGCCGATCGGGGTGCGCAGCTCGTGGGAGAGGGTCGCGAGCAGGTCGCGGAGATCCTGCTCCGCCTGCTGCAGCAACTGCACCTGCTGCTCGGTGCGTGCCAGCCGGACGGCCGCCTGGGCGGCAGCGGCCTGGTCACGGTTCAAGCGGACCAGCTCGGCGTTCACGTTGCGAAGCTCTCCGGCGAGTGCCTGTGCCCGGATCTGCGCCTGGCGCCGCCGCCCGGCCATGAAGCCGACGACACCCGCCGTTCCAAAGAAGATGGCCAGGTTGACCAGGTCCTGTTCATCAGCGACCGTGAGGGTGTGCATCGGCGGGACAAAGTAGTAATCGACCAGTAAAAAGCTGACCGCCGCCGCCAGCAGCGCGGGCCAGAGCCCGCGTGCCACGGCGATCACCGCGACCACCCCCATATAGATGAAGACGTATTCCCGCTGCGTCGAGTGCGTCTGCAGCAGGATGGCCGTGAGCACCGCCGGGAGAATCAGCGCCGCCACCGCAACGAGGATCTCCTCGAGCTGGTCGCGTCTCTTCACGCCACAAGTCTGGCGCAAAAGGCAACGGATTAGAGTAAGCGAGGCCATGGCAAAGGAGCCCGGAGAGCAGCGCACCGGAGGCATCGTCCGGCGGGGCGTGGAGCGGAAGATCGACGACCGCCAGCTGCTGGAGCGGCCCGAGAGCGCTCCGGAGTTCCTCGAAAGCGACCCCTGGCGCGTACTGCGGATCCAGGCCGAGTTCGTGGCGGGCTTCGATGCGCTGGCCGCGGTCGGTCCCGCGGTAACGTTCTTTGGCTCGGCCCGCGTCCGTCCGCCCGATCCGATGTACGATGCGGCGCGGGCACTCGCTGCCGAGCTTGCCCGCCGAGGTTTCGCCATCATCACGGGAGGCGGGCCGGGCACCATGGAGGCGGCGAACATGGGCGCCCGTGATGGTCGTGGGCTCTCGGTCGGCCTCAACATCGAACTCCCTTTCGAGCAGGGTCTCAACGAGTACGTGAACCTGGGCATCGAGTTCCATTACTTCTTTGTGCGCAAAACGATGTTCGTCAAGTACGCGGAGGCGTTCGTCATCTTCCCGGGCGGCTTCGGCACCATGGATGAGCTGTTCGAGGCCTTGACGCTGATCCAAACCGGCAAGATCGTGCATTTTCCGGTGATCATGTTCGGCTCGGCCTACTGGGCCGGGCTGCACCAGTGGATCCGCGACCGGGTGCTGGCGGAGGGCAAGATCTCAGCCGAGGACCTGGACCTGATGGTCGTCACCGACGACATCCAGGAGGCGGCCGATATCGTGCAGCAGTACTACCAGCGGAAGGTGCTGGAAGCCCAGCCGAAGGAGCGGGCGGAACCGAAGAAGAGCGACGCCCAGTGACGGCCTCGTTGGAGGTGACCTTCCTGCAGGACGGCGCGCAGCCGGCCGAGCACGCCGCGGGAGAGCTCGCTGATTTCATCGGCGCGGCGCAACGCAGTCTCGACATCGCGATTTACGATCTGAACCTGATCGGCTCGCCGGCTGACCAGGTGCGCGCCGCCGTCAGGGCCGCCGCAGGCCGGGGCGTTGCCATCCGGCTGCTGTACAACGTCGACTTCCCCAACCCGATCCCGGTGCCGCCGCCATCGCAGGCCGACACCGCGTTCATCGCCAGTCTGGGCGTGCCGACCAAACCGATCTCGGGCATCCCCGACCTGATGCACCACAAGTACATCGTGCGCGACGCGGCAACGGCGGACGCCTGGGTCTGGACCGGGTCAACGAACTGGACGAATGACTCGTGGACGCGTGAGGAGAATGTCATCCTCAAACTCCCTTCCACGGCCCTGGCGGCCGAGTATGCGCGGAACTTCGGGGAGCTCTGGGAAACCGGCCGGGTCGAGGGCAGCGGCAAGTATGACCTCGCCGGCGTCCCCGTTGCCTACCAGGACAGCCCCGTCAAGGCACGCGTGTACTTTGCGCCGGGGCGCGGACGCCAGATGGCGCATGTGATCGCCGACAGGATCGCGCACGCAAACCGCCGCATCCGCGTCTGCTCGCCGGTGATCACCGCCGGAGTCATCCTGGGGACGCTGGGCGACCTGGCGAAAAAACCGCATCCGGACTTCAAGGGTGTGTATGACCGCACGCAGATGGCCGAGGTGCTCGGCCAGTGGCGCGTCGACCCCCACGCCACCTGGAAGGGACCGGCGTTCCTGGCGGTGAGCGCCGCGTTCCCGTTCGCCTCCAAGGTCACCACGCCGTACACGCCGAGCAGCGTGCACGACTTCATGCACGCCAAGATCACCGTGGTCGATAACACCGTATTCAGCGGCAGCTACAACCTGTCGCATGCCGGTGAGGACAACGCGGAAAACCTGCTCATGCTCGACAGCGCGCCGCTCGCAGACCGGTTCGTCGAATTCGTGGACGCGGTCTTCGCCCGATACGCGAAGACCCCCGCCGCTGCGCCAAAATGAGCGTCATGGCGCGACGTCAACGCGCGGCCCTCTACGCCGGATCGCTGCTGTCGCTTGCGGCCCTGATGCCGCCGATCAGCAGCCGGGCCGACCAGCGACTGAGCCTGCACATGCTCGAGGAGATGCTGCTGCTGGTGCTGGTGATTCCGCTCCTCGCCTACGGTGCCGCTCCGCTTCTGCCGCGCCGGATCACATCGTCGATGCACCCGGTGGCGGGCATCCTGGCGCTGAATCTCGTACTTTTTGGCTCGCAGTATCCAGCCGTCCTCGATCTGTCGATCAAGAACGCAGCGTTCCGCGAGGCGACGCAGGCCGCGTTCATGCTCGGCGGTTTTCTGTTCTGGTCGCCGATCGTGAGCCGCAACGGTCTGAGCGCAATTGCGAAGATCGGCTGCCTGATGGTCGCCGGGGTCCCGCCCACCATCCCCGGTCTGACACTGGCGCTCTCGCACCATGTTTTCTATCACGCCTATCGCTCGCTCGAGGACCAGCAGGTCGCGGGACTGCTTCTCTTCGGTACGGCAAAATTCGCGCTGATCACAGGGACCTTCGTCATCCTCTGGCGATTGCTCACGCCGCAGCCCGAGCCACCGGACCGTGACGACCGGGCCGTGCAGGGCGGCGATCTTCCCCCCGGTGCCCCAGCCTGGCTCGAGCGACTGAACGAAGAGCTTCCGGTCGAGGCCGGCCGTCCGCGGCTTCCGGTTGCGTCCTGGCCCTAGGCGCTCAGATCAGCGGCCACGGGTAGGCCCATCGCGAGCTCGGCTCGGGGTATCGTCCCTCATCGGCCAGCCGTCGCGCGCGCTGGGCGAGCGCGCGAACCTCGGCGCCTGAGAGTAGTTGCCGCAGGCTCTTCACCCAGCCCTCGCCGGCGACCAGCTCCTCCCCGAGACGCTGCGCATCGCGGCGCAGTTTTGCCGGAACCTGCTCGCCCGCGAATTCCCAGATCACCGTCCGCAGCTTTGGCAGGGTGTGGAACGTCAGACCGTTGTCGACGCCCCAGATGTGACCGTCGCCGTCGAGCAGACAATGGCCGCTCTTGCGATCGGCGTTGTTGACGATGACGTCGAAGGCCGCCATCGTCCGAAAGTCGGCCGCGCGCGCCGGCATCAGGGTGAAGTAATGCTCGCTGACGTCCGCAACGACGAACTGCTGCAGAGACCCCGGTCCGAGCGGACCCTGAGTTCGATAGACCGTCAGTGGCACGACCTGCCAATCGAGCGCCGCGCTGACCAGGTAAGCGGCTACCTCGCGCTTGCCCAGCGTGCCATCGGGGAAATCATCGAGCGGCGTTTCACCCTGCGCCGGCTTATAGACCGCGAGCGTCTCCGCGCCTTCCGTGCCGCGAACATGCGCGAGGTAGGTGTAATTCGAACAATCGGGCATCAGGCCGCGCGCCTTGATGCGGCCCTCGCGCAGCAGTCGCTCCTGCGCATTGCCATCCGGGAACGGGGTGGCCTGGGCCATGGCTAGTGATGTCCGTTGAGACGCGGACACACGCCGCCATCGTGATCGATGGGACCGCCGCACATCGGGCAGGGCGGGCGGCCGGCGCTGATCAGGGCCGCGGCGTGGGTGGCGAGCGCTTGCATTTGGGCGAGGCTCGCCTGGAAGTGACCGGTTGCCGGCTGATCGCCTTCGTCGACCAGCTCTACCAGCGAGACTTCGAACTCTTTCTCATCCTGGCTGTAGGTGAGCGTCATGAAGCCGACCCGCCAGATGGGCGCGACCGGTTCTTCGAGCGCCATGTTCGGCAACTTACCCGCCGGCGGGACCGGTGCCCGGGAGAAGACCTCCTGTAAACGCTCGGTCAGCGCCCGCAGCTGATCCTTCTCGATGGCGAGGCTGACCAGCTCCGAGTCAGTTCTCACCTGCAGGTAAAAGGCGCGCTTACCCGGCTCGCCGAGGGCCCCGGTGGTCACCCGGGTCACGTCCTCGAAGTCAAAGCTTTCCGACGCCATCGCTCTATTCTCCCGTACCCCGTTTGAGTGCCGGGGCCAGGCATAAAAAATGCGGGCCGCTGGGGGAGCGGCCCGCTAAAAAGAGGGGAGGGGCTTATGTCTGTACCCAGTCTGGGCGCCGGCTAACGCGCTGCGCATCGGGCAATGACCTGAATGCGTGTAGGCATCGTCCCGATCGCCTTACGGGCCAAAATTGGCCTGAACTGCTGCCTAAAATGAGATGTGAGATCTCGGTGAGACCCTCTTTGGACCCACGGTGGTGGCACCGGAACCTCACCACATTTCAGAAGGTGGTGGTGGCCAACAGCGCCATCATCGCCGCCGGCGCGATCAGTGGCCCGCTCATCACGTTAAATTTCTCGGGTCGCACCCGGCTGCCGTTCCTGGTCGGACTGCTCGCCATCGGCTTGGTTGCCATCCTGGTGGCCAATTTCTTGATCTTGCGGCTCGCCTTCAAGCCGATGCGCGAGCTGGAGAGCACGATGAGTTCCGTCCAGCCCGGGCTGGACGAACCGCGAGTCCACGCCAATTTTTCTGATCCAGACTTACGCAGGATCGCCACGGTATTTAACTCGATGCTCGACCGGCTCGAGCACGAGCGCCACGTGAGCGCGCAACGCGTCCTGCAGGCGCAGGAGCGAGAACGGCAACGCGTCGCGCGCGAGCTCCACGATCAGACGGGCCAGGCGCTCACGCACGAGATTATTTCTCTTGACTTGCTGCTGGAACGCACGGGCGACGTCAAGGCGCGCCAGCAGTTAGAAGCCGTCAAAAGAACGTTGGAGGAAACGCTCGAGGAAGTGCATCGGATGTCCCAGGACCTGCGACCCTCCGTGCTCGACGACCTCGGTCTGGTTCCCGCGCTCCGTACGCTGGCCAAGCAGCCCTCGGGCGCCCAGGTCGCGCTGCAGGTCGATGGGCTACGCGATCGCCTACCGGCGCCGATCGAGACGGCCCTGTACCGGATCGCGCAGGAAGCCCTGACCAACGCCAACAAGTACGCGAAGGCGTCGCGCGTCAACATCGACCTGCGCTGCCTCGACGGCCAGGTCCGGCTCCAGGTCCGCGATGACGGCGTCGGCTTCGATCCCGGAAGCATCCCGGAGCGAGAAGAACCGGGACGCGCGGGGCTTGGGATCTTCGGGATGCGGGAGCGCGCGACGCTGCTGCGAGGGACACTCGAAATCCACTCGGCGCCGCTCAAGGGCACCGAGGTCGTCGCCAAACTGCCGCTGGAGGACAACCATGCCGGTTGAGCGTAAGACAATCAGAGTGATGCTGGTCGAGGATCACAACCTGGTTCGCGCGGGGATCCGCGCCGTGATCGACGGACAGAGTGACATCCAGGTCATCGCTGAAGCCACCGAGGGCCGCGAGGCAATTCGACTGGCACGCGCCAATTGTCCGGACGTGGCGGTTGTCGATGTGGCCATGCCGAATATGTCGGGCATCGAGGTGACGCGCGAAATCCGCCGCCTCTGCCCGCAGACCCAGGTGCTGATTCTCACCGCGCACGACAACGAAGAGTATTTTTTCCAGACGCTCAAGGCCGGCGCCGTCGGTTACGTGCTGAAGAAGGCGGCCGCCTCGGACCTGATCGCCGCCATCGAGGCGGCTAGCCAGGGCGAGCCCTACCTTTATCCCTCCGTTGCGCGCTTGCTGGTCTCCGACTACTTGCAGCGCGCTCCTGAGCGCGAGACCTTCGAGCCGCTCAGCGATCGTGAGCGCGAGGTTCTGCGGTTAGTGGCCGAAGGCAAGACCAATCGACAGATCGCCGACAATCTATTTCTCAGCATCAAGACCGTCCAGACCCATCGCGACCACATCATGAAGAAGCTTCACATGCACGATCGCACCGAGCTGGTCAAGTACGCGATCCGGAAAGGTCTGATCGAGGCCGACAGTTAGCGCGCGATCTCGAGCCGCAGCGGCAGGTCGAGAAAGCGCCCGATATCCGCGACTTCCGCCTCGATGCCGGCGCGGACTGGGCGCGTGATTGACGCGCAGGGTTCCACGTTGACCACGCCGCGGCTCCCGGACTTGCGGAGGCTCCATGCCGCAACCGCGTGGCCGTTGACGACCACCGCTGGGTGCAGCCAGCCGCCGCCACGCTGCAGTCGACGCTGCAGGGCCGGCGGCACAGCCAGGTCGCGACGACGGTAGCCAAGCAGGTATGTATCGAAAGTGGGCAGTAAGCGCACCTGGGCCGTCGGTGACGTCGTCACACGCTTGAGCCGATCTTTGAGCACAAATCCTGGCTGTCTCTGGATCGTGACCTCCGTGAGGCTCGCTTTCGCTCTTGCGACGGCGGATCGCGCCTCGGCCATCGGGATGCCAGACCAGGCCTTGAAGTCCTCGATCGTAGCCGGCCCGTAGGCAGTGAAATAGCGGCGGGCGAGTTCGGCGAGGGCCAGCTCGCGCGAGGGCATCGCTGCGGCCCGCGGGATCCAGTCATCAAGCAGTACGTACCTCGACTCGCCGTCGCCGCGGTCGGGGCCGACGCAGAGAACGCTCTGCAAGGCGGCGAGCCCAATCAAGTGAATTGGCGCCTGCGTCTTCGGGTTGAGCCCGATGTTGCGCGCTCGCAGCCGATCCACCAGTTCGTATCGCGTTAAGGGGCCGGACTCCGACAGAATCCTGCGGATCGCGGCGACCCCCCCGGTTCGCAGGTCCTCGTTCAGGCCGAGTTGCGCATGGCGTGTGGCGAAGGCTCTGACAAAGACCGGACCGAGAAGCTGGATCAACCAGCGAATGTCGTCACTCGCGACGACGTGCAGTGTCCCGCGCATCAGCCAGCTGCGAACGATCGAGCGATCGTCATTCAGCGCCTCGCTGACAGCGCTGGCATGAAGACCGGTGCTGCGGACGCGCATCCCAAGCGCCGCCGCGCTGAGAACCTGCGCCTGCAGCCCGACGACCTGGCGCAAGATCGTCGCTGGCGGACGAGGTTGATCTGTGACTCCGTCTCGGGTCAGGCGCTGAGCCGCGGCACGCATCGACAGCACCCGGCTGTCGGACAGAACGCTAGCCGCCGGCGGGTCCCGCCTCGACGCCGGGTTGAGTCATCCGTGATGGATCGAGGAGACGATCCAGCTCTTCGGCCGCGAGCTTCGTTCGCTCGCGCGCGACTTCGCGGATGGTCTTGCCGGTGGCCAGCGCTTCCTTCGCGATGGTTGCCGCGGCGTCGTAGCCGATGGCCGGCACCAGCGCGGTGGCCAGCATCAGCCCCTGTTTCACCATTTGCGGCCCGCGGTCTGTCGCCTTGATTCCCACGATGCATCGCTGGGCCAGGTTCTGCGCCGCGGCCGAGAGCAGCGCAATCGACTCGAGCAGCGAGTACGCGGCGACGGGCATCATCAGGTTCAGCTCGAAGATGCTTCCCGACTGGGCCGCGATCGCAATCGTCTGATCGTTCCCCAGCACTTTCGCAACGACCATCGTTACTGACTCGATGATCACCGGGTTGACCTTCGCCGGCATGATCGAGCTACCCGGCTGCACCTCGGGCAGGGTGATCTCGCCCAGCCCGGCACGTGGCCCGGACGCGAACCAGCGCAGATCGTTGCCGATCTTCCAGAGGCTCACTGCGATGGTGCGCAGCGCGCCCGCGGTCGAGAGAACGGCGTCCAGCGTGGCCTGCGCCTGAAAGTGATTGTCCGTCTCGTGCACCAGCACGCCTGCGCGGCGGCTGAGGTGCGACGCGACGCCCTGGGCAAACTCCGGGTGAGCGTTGATTCCGGTCCCCACCGCCGTTCCGCCCAGCGGCAGCTCGGCGAGCTCTTCTGCGGTGCGCTGGACTCGATCCAGCGCGCGCTGCACCTGGCCGGTATAGCCGGCAAACTCCTGGCCGAGACGGATCGGCGTCGCGTCCTGCAGATGCGTCCGGCCGGTCTTGACGACCGGCATGAACTCTTTGGCTTTGGCGTCGAGGGCGTCTTTTAGATAAGACAGTGCCGGCAGCAGCTCTTCGTGGATCGCCACCAAGGCCGCGAGCTGCATCGCCGTCGGAATCACGTCGTTGCTCGACTGGCACTTGTTGACATGGTCATTCGGATGCACCGGCTTGCGTGAGCCGAGCGGCTGGCCCAGGATCTGGTTGGCGCGGTTCGCGATTACTTCGTTCGCATTCGTGTTGGTCGACGTGCCGGAGCCGGTTTGGAATACATCGACCACGAAGTCCTTGTCGAACTTGCCTTCCTCGACTTCCTCCGCGGCCTGCTGGATCGGGTTCGCGAGGCGGGTCTCGAGCAGGCCCAGCTCGGCGTTGACCAGCGCCGCGGCGCCCTTGATCTGCGCGAGCGCGCGAATAAATCGCCGCGGCATCCGGAGGTTGCTGATTGGGAAATTCTGTCGAGCCCGCTCGGTGCTCGCGCCGTAAAAGGCGTCCTCGGGAACCCGAACTTCGCCCATGGAATCGCGTTCCACTCGCTTTGCTGCCTCCTCCGCCATGCGGGGTCATCCTAGCAAGGGTCGCGTCGAGGCTGACAGTCCCGCGCCGAGCCGTCTGTAGGGGCTCGCGGGGTTCTCCACGCGTGTAATCTTTTACCCGTGCCGGCCCGCATCGTCTCCATCCAGCTCTGTCCGGGGCACCGGCAGCCCATGCAGGTGGTTCCGACGGCGAACCTGATCACAGGCGTCGGGATCGAGGGCGACAAGCACGCCGTCGCCACCTCCGACCGGCAGGTGCTGCTGGCGGACCAGGAAGCGCTCGACGAGGTCGGCGTCGAACCGGGAACGATCAAAGAGAATCTCACGGTCGAAGGCCTGCATGTCATGGGCCTCCCCGTGGGCAGCCGGGTGCGACTGGGTGGCAGCGCCGTGCTCGAGATCACGAAAGTCTGCGAACCGTGCTTTCGCATGGATGAGATCCGCACGGGCCTGAAAGACGAGCTCGTCGGGCGGCGGGGCATGGTCGCCCGCGTCGTCAATGGTGGGTCGATCGCCGTCGGGGATCGCATTACGCTCGAAGAAGCAGAACCACTGGCCTCGTAAGTTGATCCGCGCGGTCGACCTCCATGTGCATCTGCCGCTGAAGGAGTGGCTCGATGGCAGCATGGGCCCGTACCGCGAGGGCGCGGCGCGATATTTTCGTGCTCAGGTCCACGAACGCAGCGTCGACGAGCTCGCCGTCGAGTTTGCCCAGGAGCAGGTCTTTGGGATTCTGCTCGCCTGGGATGCGGAGACAGCGACCCACCGACCGCCGCTCACGAACGACTTTGTTAGTGCGATCGTCAAGCGGCATCCCAAGCGTTTCGCGTTCTTCGCTTCCGTCGACCCATGGAAGCCCGACGCAGTCGCGCAGCTGGAGCGTGCCGTCAAAGAGCTCGGAGCAAAGGGCGCAAAGTTCCACCCGTCGATGCAGGACTTCTACCCGAGTGACGAACGGCACTTCAAACTCTGGGAGAAGGCAGCCGAGCTAAAGCTTCCCTGCCTCTTCCATACCGGCACCAGCGGCATCGGGGCCGGGCAGCCGGGCGGTCAGGGCATCAAGCTTGACCCCGCTCGCCCCATTCATCTCGATATCGTGGCGGCGCGCTTTCCGGAGCTGCCCATCATTGCGGCGCACTTTGGATGGCCCTGGCACCTCGAGCTGATCGCGATGGCCCTGCACAAGACGAACATCTTCATCGAGCTCTCCGGCTGGTCGCCGCGTTATTACCCGGAGGAGCTCGTTCGCGAGATCGGCGGCCGGCTGCAGGACCGCACGCTATTTGGCAGCGACTATCCGTTTATCAAGCCGGCTCGTGTGCTCGAGGAGCTCGATGCGCTGTCCCTCAAGCCGGAGGCGAAGGCGAAAATTCTGCGCGAGAACGCATCGAAGTTGCTCAAGCTCGAGCTGGCCTGACCGAATCAATTTCATCAAGCACGTCGATTACGACAGACAGCTGTCGCAACCATAGATCAGGATGGAAGTATGTGCAGGTCCAGCGAGACGCCGCTCGACCGGATCATGTCAGGCCTCGCAGATTTGCCCGGCTGGCTTGCCGACCAGCCCACCGGCCAACTCGGTCACGTCATCATCAAGAGCCGCGAAATCATCGACCGGACCGAGGCCATTGGCGCCGAGGCTACGCGCCCCCGCCGCAGCTGAGAGTTTTGGCGCGAGCAAGAACAGGCTGAAGGCGACGTCACCTCGCTTGACCCTCCCAGCAGACCACGCCGCCCGGTCCGACGACGGCCCCGTGGGCTGTTCCGGCCGGAAGGTCCATCCGGTCCCCGGCTCGCATCTCGATCGGCGGACGGCCTGAGGACGTAAACGTGATCGAGCCTTGCGCGACGAAGAGAATCTTCCGGTACGGATGGTCGTGGACTTCATAGACGGCGCCCGGTCCATTGCTCCAGCTGTAGCAATGGTCCGCCTCGGCTCGTAGCCGCGCTTCCACGGTCTCGTCCATCGCTTCATAATGCACGCGATGCCACGCGGCTATCCGCGCTACGTGCTCGCCGTCATGGTCGGCATCAACTTCCTCAATTACCTCGATCGCTACATCCTGCCGGCGGTCGCTACCAAGATCCAGGCGGAGTTCCACCTGACCGATGGCCAGGTTGGGTTGCTGGGGAGCGCTTTTCTGCTCGTCTATGCCGTGGCGACGATCCCATTCGGCATTTGGGCCGATCGCGGCGTGCGTAAAACGGTCATCGGCATCGGTGTCACGATCTGGAGCCTGGCCACGCTCTTCACCGGCCTGGCCCGCAGTTACGCCCAACTCTTCGCGGCGCGCGCCGTAATGGGCATCGGTGAGGCGAGCTACTATCCCGCCGGAACCGCGCTGCTCGGCGATTACTTCAAGAAGGAAGGCCGGGGACGCGCCATGTCGGTCTGGGCCTCCGGTACAGCGGTCGGCATTGCCGTTGGCTTCGCTGGGGGCGGGATCGTCGCCAGCATCCTGGGCTGGCGCGCCGCCTTCTACATGACCGCGGTCCCCGGGCTGGTCTTCGCCGTCCTTGCGTTCGGGCTGCGCGAGCCGTTGCGCGGCGCGGCCGAGTCGGGAGGTCCGCAAACCGACAGGGCCGCGTCGATCACCTGGCGGACGTTCGCGGATCTCCTGCGCATTCCCACGCTGCGGGCAACCATCGCGGCGGAGACGGCGCTCTTTTTCGTGCTCGGCGGCGCCGCCTTCTGGCTGCCAACGTATCTGCAGCGGCGCTTCGCCCTGGGAACCGGGACCGCCGGTACGCTCGCCGGCGGCGTGCTCGTCGTCGGGCTGCTGGCGGGCTCGCTCCTCGGAGGAACGATTGCCGATCGGCTCGCCATCCGGCGGCGGGCCGCCAGCAACCTGCCGGTCGGGATTGCCGGGTTCATCCTGGGCGCCGTCTTCGTCGCCCTGGCGTTATTGATGCCCAGCCTGGTGCTCTTCGTTCCGATGTTCCTGCTGGGCTCCGCCTGTTTGTATCTCTATAACGGTCCGTACACGGCGGTCAAGCAGAACGTTGTCCTGCCAACGGTTCGCGCAACCGCGGTCACGGTGGCGCTTTTGATCGAGCACTTGCTTGGCGACTCGTACGCGCCCTTTGCGATCGGCAAGCTCTCCGATGCATTGCAGAATCTTCAACTGGCTCTGCTCATCCTGCTGCCGCCGCTGCTCGTGCTGGCGGCTGTCTTCGCGGCGCTTGGGCTGCGCCATGAAGAAAAAGACAGTCGCGCCATGGAGACGCGATGGGCCGCCGGCGCAGCTCAGAGCCCATAAAACAGATCGTCTTCTGAGAGTCCGTCCGCGGCGCCAACCAGCGAGAAGACCTCTCAGGCGCTGGCCGTTACGCTGCATGTCCGAACGATAATGACTGGATGCGAGCACCGCGCAAGTCCGGCCGCGCCCGAAGGACGTTCTCGGCCGGCGGCGTGGTCTACCGGCAGACGGCACACGGGCCCGAGGTCGCACTGATCAAGGCGAACGGCCGCTGGAGCCTGCCAAAGGGCAGCATCGAAAAGGGCGAGAAGCCCGAAGCGACGGCGCTGCGCGAGATTTTGGATGGCCCGGCACCGTCGCCCCTCAGGACGGTGAGCGATTATCTGGTAGAACTGAGCGGCGATGCGGTGCTGTCGCCCCAGCTGGATGCCGCTCTCGCCAGTCTGACTGGCCTGAAGGAGGCTTCCTGAGCGTCCTGCTCGTTTTGCACACAGGCTTGTTTCGCACCGGGCTGCTGATCACGGCCTTCATTGGCGTCTGGGGCCTGGTGACGTACTTTCGGAAGCAGCCGTCCAGCGGCAGCTTCCGGGCCACGCTGGTCCTGACCGAGGCGCTATTCATCATTCAGGGCCTGGTGGGCGTCCTGATGTTCGCGAACGGACGGAGGCCGCACGACAACCTTCACTGGCTCTATGGCGTTCTGCTCGTGATCGTGCTCCCGATCGCGATGAGCTACGTCTCGGGGCGCGATCCGCGCCGGGAACCTCTGGTCTACGGCATCGCCGGCCTCTTCATGGCGGGCCTGTCGATCCGGGCGTTGACGACCGGGGCCTGAAAAACGAGAGAGGGGCCCTTTCGGGCCCCTCTCGTCACCGCTGACTAGCGGCTCTTACGGGTCGCTTTCTTGGCCTTCTTCGTGGCCTTCTTCCTGGTCGCCATGCGTCACCTCCTTATCGCGTGAGCGGCGAACCGCGGCGCATCCGACGTGCGCCTTAAATCAGATAACGCTTAGTCCAAAACGATCTTGCAGATTCGCAAGCGCGCGGCTCAAAAAAGACGCAACTGGTCGACCTGGTCCAGTGGTTTCGCGCGCAAGCCGCGCCGTCGGAGGTGCATGGCGAGCTCTTCGTCGAAGCCGAGCACCGTGTACGTCATCGTTGCATTCACTTGCTCCGCGTAACAACAGAGCTCCTCGAAGTCGGCATGGTCAGACAGTGGGAAGACCGCGTCGACCTCCAGGCGATCCCTCAGGCTCGCGTCCATCGCCCAACCCGTTAGCGCCGCGGTTTTGAATTCGCCAACGAGGTTCGCGAGGCCGCTGCGACGGGCTGACGGTGGCATGATGACGACCGCCGGCGGGTCGACCGTGTCTCCCAGCCGGTGATACTGGGGCAGGTCGCAGCCGAGCTCTCGATACACTTCCGTCACCCCGAATAACGATGGATGGAGCGCGATGAGCAGGCCTTCCGCCGCCAGCGCCGCGAGAATCTCTTGCCCTTTCCCGAGTGAGTATCCCAGTAGGACCGGCGTCGCGCCGCCGTCACGGACGCCCTTGCACCACGAGATCACGTCCGCGATGACTTCGATCGCATCCGGAAAACGGTAGCGCGGCTTCCCGAACGTACTCTCCAGCACCAGCACATCGGCGGGAATCGGCTCGGCCGGTGGGCTGGTGAAGCCCGCGCGAGTCTTCAAGTCGCCCGTATAGAGGACGCGCCCGAAGTCGGTGTCGACCAGGGTCTGCGCCGACCCGAGGACGTGGCCCGCCGGATAGAGAGTCACTGAGCACCGGTCGAGCGTGATCGACTGGCCGTAGGCTACGGCCTCGACCGTGCCGGTCGAGCGACGCCGGTGCGTCACAAGCCGGCGCGTCGCCGCCGTCGCATAGGCCAGCGGGTGCGCCGCGACGTGGTCGCTGTGGGCGTGGCTGATGACGGCTCGCGGCCGTGGCTTGCGCGGATCGAGCCACAGACCCTGCTCGGGAAGATAGACCCCGCTATCCCAGAGGATCGGGTAGGCGATCAACGCCGCGGCTTACTCGGTCGCGGCGGCGCGTTCGAAGAGCTCGTCGCGAAGCGCGCAGTAGGTGCAGAAGCGCTGGCCGGGCGGTCCGGCAAACACGCCGGCCTTGCCGCAGGTGGGGCAGGTTTCCTTCTCGGCGTCAACCGTGGTTTCCACGGGGGCGATTTCGAGAAGGGCAGGCTCCTCAAGCCCCTGGTCGGCCATCTCCACCTCGTCCGCCGCGACCTGATCGTCAGCGGCAGCCTGAACGGCAGCATCGCTGAGGGTGGGAAGCGGGGTCGCCACCTGTGGCGCGTCCGGCGGTGGTTGTGACGCGGTGGGGGCAGCTTCAGCCTCCACCCGTGGCCGGAACAGCCGGGTCAGCCAGCCGAGCACTCGCGGCTACGGTAGAACACTGGCGCGGCCCTGTCAAATACCGGGCTAAACAGCCAGATCCAGTTGGAGCGGTTCCGGAGGCGGTTCCGACCGCCAGGCGCGGCGATCTGCGACCCCGTGGCGGCGCTTCAACTCGGCGACGGCGGCCGCCACCGGGGCCTTGGCGGCGGCCGGCGCGTACGCACCCGGGAAGAGTTCGCGGTAGCGGGGGAGGAGGTGCGGATACTCGCGCCCGAGGAACTCCATGAAATGCTCCTTGGTCCCAGGTTTCAAATAGACAATATTCGCCCAGACGAAGCAGGCTCCAGCTTCGGCGGCGGCTGCGACGGTCGCTTCCAGCTGCGCAGCCGAATCAGAAAGGCCCGGCAGGACCGGCGCCATCCCGACGCCGGCCTCGATGCCCGCGTCGACCAGCGCTTTCAGGACCCGCAGTCGTTTACGCGGCGGGGGCGTGCCGGGTTCGGTCTTGGCCCAAACGGTTTCGTCGACGGTGGGGACGCTGAAGCACACGGTCGTCTTGGCTCGGCGCGATAGCTCGGCCAGGACATCGACGTCACGCAGCACCATGGTCCCCTTGGTGATCAGCCCGATCGGCGTTCGATAGTCGCGGAACGCCTCCAGGCAGCGGCGCGTCAACTTGTAGGTCCCCTCGATCGGCTGGTACGGATCGGTCGCCGTGCCAAACGCGACCGTCTCGCGCTTCCAGCTCCGGCTCGACAATTCGCGCCGGAGCAGTTCCGGAAGATTGACTTTGACTCCGACTCGCGCCGAAAAGCCCGCGCCCGGGTCGCGGTCGGCGAGCTTGGCATGGGCGCGCGCAAAACAGTAGACGCAGCTGTGAAAGCAGCCCTGGTAGGGATTGAGCGACCAGTTGAAGCCCATGTGCTGGACCCGGTTCAGCGCGGACTTGGCGACGATCTCGAAATACTCGCTGCGCGGCATGGGTTTTCCATGATAGAACATACGTTCGATCGCGGGTCACTTCCCCATAATGGAAAGAGCCAGCTATGAATGTCCTCGTCTGCGTGAAGCAGATCCCCGATCCCAACGTTCCCGGAAAGCTCGACCCTGAGACCAAAAGACTGGTGCGTGAAGGGGTCGATGCGGTCCTCGATCCTGGCGACGAACACGCGGTTGAAGCGGGGCTGCAGATCGTAGAGAAAGCTGGCGGCGAGGTGACCATCATCTCGATGGGTCCGTCGCGAGCGATCGAGGCGATCCGGCGGGCGCTCGCGATGGGCGGCCATCGCGGCATCCTCATCACCGACCCGGCACTCGAGAACTCGGACGCGCTGAGCACGGCTCGGGCGATCGCCGCCTCGATCAAAGACCAGAGCTATGACCTCATCATCTGCGGCACGGAGAGTACGGACGGTTCATCTGGCGCCGTCCCGGCGCAGCTGGCCGAGCTCCTCGGGCTGCCGCTGCTCAGCTTCGCCAAGAAGCTCGAGGTCAGTAATGGCAAGGCGCAGATCGACCGGCAAACGGACGACGGGTACGACGTCGTGGAGGCGCTTCTGCCCGCCGTCGTCACCGTGACCGGCGGGATCAACGAGGCCCGCTATCCCGCCCTGCGGGGCATCATGCAGGCGAAGAACAAAGAAGTAAAACAAGTCGGGCTGAACGATTTGGGCCTGGACGGGAAGGCGGGCAAGGCCGCGCTGACCGAGGAGGTCGTCGAGATCAAACCGGCTGAGGCGCGCAAAGCCGGCGAGATCGTAGAGGACAAAGGCGAAGGCGCCAAGCGCGTCGCCGACTATCTGGCCGACTTGAAGGTCATCTGATGGCAGGCATCTGGGTTTTTGCCGAAACCGTCGACGGGACGCCCGCGCCCGTCGTCCTCGAGCTCCTGACCAAAGCGCGATCCCTGGGCGAGACCACCGCGATCGCGCTCGGCCCGGGCGCATCGAAATCAGTCCCGACCCTCGGCAAGTACGGCGCCAGGAAGGTCTACGTCCACGAGGACGCCGGGTTCCGAGACATCCTCGCGACACCCGCCGTCGACGTGCTGGTCAGATTAATTCAGAAGGATCAGCCCGACCTGATCCTTTTCGGCATGACGTACGACGGTCGCGATGTCGCCTCGCGGCTGAGCGCTCGCCTCTCGACCGCGCTGATCGCCAACGCCGCGGACGTCGTCAAGAAAGACGCTGGCTGGGCGATCGTCACGCAGGTATTCGGCGGCAGCCTGCTGGTCACCACGGTTTCCCGGGCAAAAGCACCGACCCTGGTTCTGATCCGTCCGAAGGCCGTTACCGCCGAGCCTGCGTCAGCGGCGAGCGCACCGCAGGTCGAGACGCTTACGGACCCGGTCGATATCAGTAGGCCGGTGGCACGGGTGCTGCGCCGCGAAAAGGAAACAGCGAGCGGCCCCAAGCTCGAGGATGCGGCGATCATCGTCAGCGGCGGGCGCGGGCTCGGCGCGCCGGAGAATTTCAAGATGCTCGATGAGCTCGCCGCCGAGCTGGGCGCTGCGGTGGGAGCCAGCCGCGCCGTGGTCGATGCCGGTTGGAAGCCGTACTCGTTCCAGATCGGCCAGACGGGAAAGACCGTCAAACCAACCGTCTATATTGCTCTTGGCATCTCGGGTGCCATGCAGCACACCGTCGGGATGAAGGGCGCCAAGACCATCATTGCGATCAACAAGGACCCGGAGGCGCCGATCTTCAAGCTGGCCGACCTCGGCGTGATCGGGGATGTGCATACGATCGTGCCGCAACTTATCCAGGAAGTCCGCTCGCGCAAGAGTAAATGAGCGACAACGCGCTGAGCCTGCTCGCAGTTGAGCCGCACCCCGACGACGAGTCGATTGGCATGGGCGGAACGCTGGCTCGCTACAGCGCGGAGGGCGTGCGCACCACCCTGGTGACCGCGACCCGTGGCGAGGTCGGCGAGATCCTCGACAAGGACCTCGATCCCAAGGAGGCGGCGCCGCGACTGGCGAGCATCCGTGAACGGGAGTTGCGCAACGCCGTCAAGGCCCTCGGCGTCAACGAGCTGGTCTTCCTCGGCTATGAGGACTCGGGGATGGCCGGCCTGCCGCGCAACCGCGAGCCGAAGACCTTCTGGCAGGCTGACGAAGAGGAAGCGATCGGCCGGCTGATTCAAGTCGTGCGGCGCGTCCGTCCGCAGGTGATGGTGACCCAGAACGAGTTCGGCGGCTACGGGCATCCCGACCACATCAAGACCCACCGGGTCGCGATCGGGGCGTTTTACTACAGCGCGGACGTGGAGCGATTTCCCGGCGGGGAGCCGTTCCGCCCCAGCAAGCTCTACTACGGTGCCTTTCCCAAGTCACTGATGCGGCAGATGGCCGAGGCGATGCGGCGGGCGGGTGTCGAGAACCGCTTCTCCACCGACGGTGAGCCACCGCCATTCGCTGTCTCCGACGACCGAGTCACGACCTGGCTCGATGTGAGCGCCTACGTCGACAAGAAGCTTGCGGCGATGCGGGCCCACCGGACGCAGATTCCGGAAGACAGCTGGTTCCTGAAACTCAGCGAGGCGCTGGGCCCCAAGGCGTGGGGAATGGAGACGTTCGAGCGGGTGCGCAGCTCGGTCGACGCCCCGGTACCCGAGAACGATCTCTTCGCCGGCCTTCGATGACAACGACAACAGATACGGCTCTTGACCACGCCGCGGCGTTGCTGCGGCCGGCACGCTCGGCGATGGCGTTCACCGGCGCGGGCATCTCGGTGGAGAGCGGAATCCCGCACTTCCGGGGTGAGGGCGGCCTGTGGACCAAGTTCGATCCATACAAAGTCGCGCACATCGAAACATTTCGCAAAGATCCGGCGCAGTACTGGACCTACAGCCTCAACCACCGGCGCACCGACGCCGAGCCGAATCCCGCCCATCGGGCCCTGGTAGACCTGGAGCATGGCGGCCATCTGCGAGCGGTCGTCACGCAGAACACCGATGGCCTGCATCAGCGAGCCGGCAGTAGCGACGTCATCGAGTTGCACGGTTCGTCCCACGGCGTCGTTTGCCTCGACTGCGGAGCGAGGTTTCCCCGTGCCGAGATTGACCGGCTGAATCGGGAGCATTGCCCGCCGAGCTGTCCTTCCTGTGCTGGTCAGTTCCTCAAGCCGACCGTCGTGCTCTTTGGAGAGGCGCTGCCGGAGTCGCCGCTCCGCCAGGCGCAGATGCTCGCCATGGCGGCCGACGTCGTGCTCATCGTGGGCAGCTCGCTGCAGGTCTACCCCGCTGCCGGCATTCCGCGGCTCGCTCGGCAGCACGGCGCTGAGCTCTGCATCGTCAACGCCGAGCCGACGCCCTATGACGACGTCGCTGCCGCGGTGATCCATGGCAAGGCGGGCGAGGTCCTGCCGGAGATCGTTCGCCGGGTCACCCGGGATAACTAGCTCGGCTCGGCCACCGGGAATGTCTGGCCGCAGGCAGGGCACACGACGACTAACTGTTCCTTGGGCGCGCTAAAGAGCTCCTCGCAGCTCGGGCAGGCAAACTCACGGGCGGGGCTCTCCTCGGCCAGGCGATCGTCGGCCATCGCATCGGCAACCGCACCCAGGTCGACCGCCGGGCTGCCGCATTCCGTGCAGCGATAGAGGGGCGCGTCGATGACTCTGTAATCGAGATAACGCCCCGAGGTGTCGACGAAGACGGATGCATTCCAGAGCTCGAACCGGTTGGTGCTGCACCGGTTCGGACAGGCAAGGTACATCAGGACACTCGCTGGAGTTTCTTGAGCCGCTCGGCGGCGCGGCGTAGCGTCTCCATCTTCTTGGGGAAGGAGAAGCGGATCTGTTTTCGGCCGCGCTCCGGTTCGAGATAGAAGCTGCTCCCGGGTACCGTGGCGAGCCCGATCTCGCGCACCATCCGGTGGGCGAGGCTGACGTCGTCCTCGCCAAAGCTAGTGATATCCGTCATCACGTAATAGGCGCCATCGGGCGGGTAGGCCTTGAAACCGGCGCCGTCGAGGATCTCGAGCATGAAATCGCGGCGCTCGCGATAGGCATTGAGCAGGTCGACGTAGTAGCGGTCCGGAAACTGTAAGGCTGTCGCGGCCGCCACCTGGAGCGGATGCGGGGCGCCGACGGTGACGAAGTCGTGGACTTTACGGATCGCGCTCGTCATCTCGGCGGGCGCAATCGCATACGCCAGCCGCCACCCGGTGACCGAGTACGTCTTCGAGAGCCCATTGATCGTGACGGTGCGCTCGCGCATGCCGTCCAGCATCGCGATGCTGATGTGCTCGCCCGAGTAAACAAGATGCTCGTAAATCTCGTCCGTGATCGCGAGTGCGTCGAACTCCTGGCAGAGGCCGGCGATGAAGGCCAGCTCGTCCCGGCTGTAGACCTTGCCGGTCGGATTGTGCGGGGTGTTGATGATGATCGCGCGCGTCTTCGAGTTAAAAGCTTTGCGTAGCTGGTCGCGGTCGAAATGCCAATCGGGCGGAACCAGCGGTACGACCACCGGCGTGGCGCCCGAGAGGATGCAATCCGGGCCGTAGTTCTCGTAGAAGGGTTCGAAAATAATCACCTCGTCGCCCGGGTCGACCAGCGCCAGAATGCTCGAGAGCATCGCCTCGGTCACCCCGCAGCAGACCGTGATCTCGGTCTCCGGGTCGACCGTCATCCCGCGGAAGTGCCTGGTCTTGGTCGCGATCGCCTCGCGCATCACCTTGGCGCCCCAGGTCGTGGCGTACTGGTTGAAATCGTTGCGGATGGCGACGACGGCGGCTTCTTTTAGTTCGCTGGGCGCGGCGAAGTCAGGGAACCCCTGGGCCAGGTTGAGGCAGCCGTCGCCATGCTCGGCGATGCAGAGCCGGGTCATCTCCCGGATGACCGACTCGGTGAACAGCCTGGACTTGTTGGAGGTCATCGCGCGCGGCACGACACTAGAATGCCAGAAGTGTCGCGCCAAACCGTTGAGATGCACGGCGTCGCGGCGTTCCGCAAACAGTTCCCGATTTTCAATCAGAAGATCTACCTGAGCAGTTGCTCGCAGGGGGCGCTATCCACCCCGGTGGAGGCGAGCCTCCAGGAGTTCATCGAGTCATGGCACGCCCACGGCAATCCCTGGGAGACCTGGGTGACCCGCATGGAGGAGCTGCGGGCCGAGTTTGCCCAGTTGATCAACGCCAGCCCAGACGAGGTCGCCGTGACATTCTCGGTGTCGACCGCGCTTAACTCGCTCGCCAGCGCGCTGGACTACCGCCAGCGGCCCGGCGTCGTCACCAGCGACTTCGACTTTCCGACCGTCGGTCACGTGTGGCTGGCGCAGCAGCGCCGGGGTGCTCGCGTCAGCTTTGCCCGGGCCGACGGCAACCGTCTACCGCTGAGCGCATTCGAGGACGCCGTGAACGAGCAGACGGCGCTGGTGTCGACGACGCACGTCTGCTACAAAAACGGCTTCAAGAACAACGTCAGCGCCCTGGCTGAGCTCGCGCACGAGCGAGGTGCCTACCTGCTGATCGACGCCTACCAGAGCATGGGCACGCAACCGATGGACGTCAAGGCGCTCGAGCTGGATTTCCTCGTCACCGGCGCCCTCAAATATCTACTCGGCTCGCCGGGAGTGGCGTTCATGTACGTCCGGCGCGAGCTGATCGATCGTTTGGAGCCAGCCGACTCAGGGTGGTTCGGGCAGGAGAATGTGTTTGCGTACGACGTCCACCACCTGCGCTATGCGGACGCGGCCCGCCGGTTCGAGACCGGGTCGCCGCCGGTACCCAACGTCTATGCGGCGCTGGCGGCGCTGCGGCTGATCGCCGGCGTGGGTCTGGCCACCATCGAAGAACACGTCCGCGAACTGATAACCCGCTTCATCGTCGGCGCGCGCCAGCGAGGGCTTCACCTGCTCACCCCCGAGCAACCGGCCGACCGTGGCCCGCTGGCCATGGTCAGGTCGACCGATGCCGCCAAACTGGTGGCGGCGCTGGCGAGGGAGGGCATCCTGTGCTCGACGCGCGACGGCGCGCTCCGCGTGTCGCTGCACTACTACAACACCGCGGAGGATGTGGACGCAGTCCTCAGCGGCCTCGACCGCCATCCGGAGCTGCTCGTCACCGGCGCCGATTAGAAAGGGTTAGAGCCGGCCGGTCGGCGGTTGCCCTCGGCGGTGCAACCGTGTATAAAGAGCGCACCGAATTTAGGTCTTCGACGAAGGAAGAGGAGGTCGACAGGAAGGATGGCACAGCCGAGAATTCTCGTCCTCATCGCCATGGCCGGCATCGGGCTGGCGGCGTGTGGCGGAGGCAGTACGAACGGCGCTGCGGCGAACAAGCCCGATAAGGTCCAGATCGCGGCCGAGGGACCGTTTACCGGGGATCAGGCGTCGATTGGGGCTGGCGCCCTCAAGGCGATTACGCTGGCAGTCAACGACTTCAACAAGGCGGGCGGTGTCAATGGCACCCAGGTCCAATTGGTGATCTGGGATGACCAGCACTCCCCGCAAGTAGCCCAGACCCTGCAGGCGGCAGGTATTGCCGACCCGACGGTGCTTGGCATCGTTGGCCCGATGAACTCCGGCGTCGTCTTGGGTTCGGTCACGGGCCTGCAAGGCGCCACCCCGCCGCTGCCCTTCGTCAGTGAGTCCGCTTCGAACACCAAGGTCACCGACTCCGGCTGGAGCGTCGCGCATCGCGTCAATGCCCGCGATGATGCGCAGGGCCCGGCGGATGCGAAGTTCATGATCGACCAGGGTGCGAAGAAGGTTTACGTGATGGACGCCAAATCGGATTACTCGACCGCGCTGGCCGACCAGACCGAGGCCTACCTCAAAGCGCACAACATCCCAACCATGCGCGACCAAGCCAAAGCAACGCAGACGGACTTCAGCACCACGATCCAAAAGATCAAGTCGTTTGCCGCGGACTGGGTCTACTTCGCCGACGAAGGACCAGAGGCGGCGCCATTCGTTTCGCAGATGAAGCAGCAGGGCCTGACCATCGGCCAAAACATCAACTTCCTGGGCACCGACGGTGAGGAGGACGCGTCGATCATCACCAAGTCGCAGGGGGCCTACGACGGCGCCTACGCGACCAACATCACCGCCGACCCAGCGGGTGTTTCGGGCAGCGCGGCTGCCGCGTATGTGACCGCCTACAAGGCGGCCTACGGCCCCGATTCGCTCAGCTCGGCGGGACCGTTCTACGGCTCGGCCTACGAGGCGGCCCAGACCTTGCTCCAGGCGATCAAGAATTCGCCCGTCAAGAACGGCAAGATCTCGCGTGCCGACGTGATCAGCCATCTGGCGAGCGACACCTTCACCACCATTTTCGGATCGGTGAAGTTCGACGCGAAGGGTGACGTCACGGGCGGCGGCATCTACGTCTACAAGGCAACAGGCAGCAACATGGTGGTCGTCAAGCAAGTCTCCGGCTAAGGAGTAAGAAAGAAGGGGACGGGCAGATCCCGTCCCCTTTTTGATTTCCGTGGACTACTTTCTGCAGAACTTTCCGCAGCAGCTGGTCAACGGCCTCGAGCTGGGAAGTCTCTATGCTCTGGTCGCCCTCGGCTACACGCTGATCTACGGCATCCTCGAGATGCTCAATTTCGCGCACGGCGACGTCTACATGGTGGGGGCTTTCCTTGCCGCCGGTGTAGCCGGTTTCCTCGTCCACAATGAGGTTGCGGCTGTGCCCGCGGGTCTGGCCGTCGCGTTGATGATGCTGGTAGCAATAGGTGGCGCCGGCCTTCTGGGCGTCGGCATCGAGCGGGTGGCCTATCGCCCGCTCCGCAACGCGAACCGGCTTGCGCCATTGATCACCGCCATCGGTGTCTCGCTCTTTCTCGAAAGCGCGGTGCAGGTCTGGATCAGCCCGGCACCGGTCCTAGTCCCCACTAATGCCCTCGTCCCGCAGACGGTCTTCCACGTCAGCAACGTCGTCACGCCGCTAACCGGGGTCATTCTCTTCGTCTTAGCGGTAGCTTTGATGGTGGCTCTGGATGCCTTCGTCTTCCGCACCCGTTTTGGCAGCGCCATGCGCGCGACCGCCCAGGACCGCGAGGCGGCGACCTTCATGGGTATCGACGTCGATCGGGTGATATTGGTCACCTTCTTTCTGGCATCCGCGCTCGCCGGGATGGGAGGTGTGCTCTTTGGCCTGCGCTACGCAAGCGTCGATTTCTTCATGGGCTACCTGCTCGGCATCAAGGCATTCACGGCCGCGGTCATCGGCGGCATTGGCAACATCCGCGGCGCGATGGTCGGTGGCCTTTTGCTTGGTGTCCTGGAGAGCCTCGTCGGGGGCTTCATCAGCTCCCAGTTTCAGGACACGTTCGTCTTTCTGGCGCTGATCACGGTGCTGCTGATCCGGCCTCAAGGCCTCTTCGGGCAGCCGTTGACGGATCGCGCATGAGCGCCCAGCCGGCTCCCGCCCATCCAATCCAGACGACACATGCCCTCAAGCGCATCTGGGAATCGGGTCCGGCGGGTTGGAACCAGGCTCTGACCCGCCCGGCTGTGCTGATTCCGTTCTTCGTGCTGGCGGCGGCCGTCCCCCTCGTCCTCCAATACGTCGAGGACAACTCGAGTTGGATCGGTGCCCAGTACTGGACCTTGATCCTCGCCAATTGCGCGATGTATGCCTGCCTGGCGGTCGCGCTCAACCTCGTGGTCGGCTACGCGGGCCTGTTGAACCTCGGATTCATTGCCTTCTTCGGGATTGGATCGTATGCCTACGCGCTCGTCGCCAGCGACCAGCTGCATCAGCACTACCCGCTATGGGCGGCGCTGCCGGTCGTGGTCGCGGTGACGCTCGCGTTCGCCCTCCTGGTCGGCGTCCCGGCGCTACGACTGCGGGGAGACTACCTCGCGATCGTCACCCTCGGGTTCGGGCTCATCATGCGCGACCTGATCCTCGACCTCGACCGCCCGCCGGTTCTGGCCGGTCATCAGTTTGGGCCCGACGGCCTCAACCTGACTGGCGGAACCAACGGGATCCACCAGGTTGATCCGTTCAAGCTGCCGGCCAGCCTGCCGCTGCTCGGCCCGGTGCCGCACTTCCGGATGTACTACTGGATCTTCATCGGGTTCCTGGCGCTCACCGTCTATTGCATGCTCCGCTGGCGCAACAGCCGGACCGGCCGGGCCTGGGTTGCGATCAGGGACGACGAGCTGGCCGCCCGCGCCATGGGCGTCAATACCTTCAAGTACCGGCTGCTGGCGTTTGCGATGAGCGCGGTCATCGCCGGCGTCGTGGGCATGATCGACGCGGCATTTATCTTCAATGCCTTCCCTGGGAACTTCGACGTCCAGCAGACGGTCATGGTGTTCATCATGGTGATCCTCGGCGGTCTCGGCAGTATTCCCGGCGCGATCCTGGGTGCCATTCTCTTCACGGTCCCGCCGTTCCTGCTGCAGCAGTTCGTTTTCTACAAGTACCTGGTCATCAGCATCGTGTTGATCGCCACCATGGTGTTCCGCCCGGAGGGCCTGTTGGGTACGGTCTCGATTCGTCCAAGAAAGAACCTCGGCGGCACGATCGAGCTGCTGACCGCCGAGTCGTCGGTCGAGGCGTCGGAGCTACCGGCGGTCACCGACACTGAGGTCGCGGACCTGGAGGCGAGTGCGGGCGCGATCGTCGAGGATCCGGAGTGGAAACAATGAGCCAGGGGGCGGCCGTCCTCGAGATCCGCGGGTTGGCGCGCCGGTTCGGCGGCCTGACCGCGGTCGACGGCCTCGATATCACTGTCAACGAAGGCGAGATCGTGAGCCTGGTTGGTCCAAACGGCGCCGGCAAGACGACCGTCTTCAACCTGATCTCCGGGGTTTTGAGACCGACCGCGGGGTCGGTGCGGTTGCTCGGCCGTGAGCTGGTGGGTCTTCCCGCGCACCGGATCACGCGTCACGGTATCGCCCGCACCTTTCAGAACATCCGCGTCTTCCCCCAGCTGACCGTTCGCGAGAACATCCTGCTGGGCACCCATCACTGGACGCGCAGCGGCATGCTGGGATCGGTCACCTTCTGGCCGGGCACAATCCGGGCGGAGCGGGCTGCCCAGGCCGAGGTGCAGACCGCGATCGATCTCTTCCGTGAACGGCTCGAGGCGCGGCTGGAGGATCCGGCCTTCACTCTCTCCTACGCCAATCGCCGGCGGACCGAGATTGCGCGGGCGCTGGCGGCCCGGCCGAAACTCCTTCTACTGGACGAGCCGGCGGCTGGTATGAACCCTTACGAGCGGATCGAGATGGCCGGCCTGATCCGCTCGATGCGCGACCGGGGTCTGACGATCCTGCTGATCGAGCACCACATGCCGCTGGTGATGGAGATCTCCGATCGGGTCATCGTGATGGACCATGGGGTGAAGATCGCCGAAGGCTTGCCGAAGGAGGTGCACAGCAATCCAAGAGTCGTCGAAGCCTATCTCGGCCGACGGGCAGCGACCGCCTAGCGCGACTCCGGCGAAGAAGGACGTCGTCCTGCGCTTGCAGGACGTCGAGGTCCGCTATGGTCCGGTCCCGGCGCTGCGCGACGTCAGCATGGAGATCCGGCGGGGCGAGATCGTCTGCCTGCTTGGCGGCAACGCCTCTGGAAAGTCGACCACGATGAAGACCGTGATCGGGTCGGTGCGCCCGGCGAAAGGTTCGGTCTGGTACGAGGGCGCGGACATCACCAACTGGAATACCTCGCGTCGCGTCGCCCACGGGATCGCGATCGTTCCCGAGGCTCGACGGATCTTCCCGCGCCTGACTGTGCTCGAGAACCTGATGATGGGTGCCTTCATCCGAAATGACAAAGCAGAGATCGACGCCGACCTTGGCCGCGTCATGGACATGTTTCCGCGGCTCAAGGAGCGACGGGCTCAGCGAGGCGGTACGATGTCCGGCGGCGAGCAGCAGATGCTGGCGATGGCGCGGGCCTTGATGTCGCGGCCGCGCTTTCTGTGCATGGACGAGCCGTCGATGGGTCTCGCTCCGGTCTTAGTCGAGCAACAGTTCGAGACGATCCAGCAGCTGAACGAGACCGGTATCACGATCTTTGTTGTTGAGCAGAACGCCCGTATGGCGCTGGCGATCGCCAACCGCGGCTACGTCCTGCAGAGCGGGCGGGTCGTCCTTGCCGGAACCGCGGACTCGCTCCTCGAAAACCCGCAGATGCAGCGGGCCTATCTCGGAATCTAGCTAGCGGCTCGAGGTAGCTTCGCTTCGGGCGAGCCGGCCGGCGAGAAGGCGCCGAGGACTTTCATATCTTCGCGGCCGGTGTTCTCGAGCGTGTGCCGGACGCCGATGGGAAAGAAGACGACCGAGCCTTCACGCAGGTCCCCTACCGGGTCGTTCTCGATCCACAGTCGACCGCTACCGGCGAGGATGTAGACCGCTTCTTCGTGTGGATGCGCGTGTAAGGGTGCGCGCCCGGTGGGGATGACCCCCGTGAACTGGGTCATCTGTTGGCAGCCGACGGTGGGGCTGACCAGGACCCGGAAACTGCGCTCCCCCATCAGCGTGGGCGTCACCCGCCGCTCGTCCATCATGGTGGGCGCCACTCCCTGCTCGTTGACGCTGGCGGATTGCACTCCGGACAGGTCCAGGCGTGGCATCGCCGGATGAATGTCATCGAGATCGACGGGTGGCGCCAGCGCGCCCACCACGATCAGGGGCGTCTGGCCGGTATTGATATAGGTGTGCTCGGCGCCGTCCGGGATGAACACCGCCTGACCCGGACCGACATGGTGGGTGGCACCCTCGATGCGGGCCTCGCCGGTGCCCTCCAGGACGTAGAAGACCTCCTCCGCGCCGGCGTGGATATGGCTCAGCGCCGAGTCGGGTTCGAGCACGAGCCGGTAGGCCATGACATGCTTCGCCCCGAGGTCGCGGTCGATCAGCCACTGCAGGGCGCCGCCCTCCACCGGAAGGCCCGTGATCTCGGTCTGATGGCGAAGGCGCGCCCGTTGTTCCATCGACATCGTGTGGTGCCGATGATAGCAACGGCACAAAGCTTTACCATCTCGACGAAGGGATGGAGTACCGGCTGTTCGGACGCACCGGGATGCGGATCTCGGTCCTGGGGCTGGGCTGCGGGGGGTTCGGCGGCGTGGGCTCAGCACCGGAACTGTTCGGCAAGGGGGAGGACAAGGCGACCGCCTTCGCCTTGATGAACCGTGCCTGGGAGGAGGGCATCAACTACTTCGACACGGCGGACAGCTACGGCGGCGGTGTGTCGGAAACGATCGTCGGTGCCTGGATGAAGGAGCGAAAGCTCCGCGACCAGCTGATCCTGTCCACCAAGGTCGGCTACGCGGTTCCCGGGGGGCCCAATGACCAGGGGCTGTCCCGCCGCCACCTGATGGAGGCGATCGACGGGAGCCTGCGCCGCCTGCAGACGGACCACATCGACCTCTACGTGACCATGGAGCCGGATCCGAAGACACCGGTTGAGGAGACGCTGCAAACGATGAACGAGCTGATGCACGCGGGCAAGGTGCGGCACATTGGCGCGAGTAATGTCACGGCGCCGCAGCTGCGCGATTGGCTCGCGTCCAGCGATCGCCTCGAAGTGCACCGCTACCAATCGGTGCAAAACGGCTACAGCCTGCTGGAGCGGGCCATAGAGGACGGCATCCTGCCGCTCGCGGCTGCGGAGCGAATGGCGGTGACGCCTTTCAGTCCGACGTCGGGCGGCCTGCTGACCGGCAAGTACCGCTACGGCCAACCGCCGCCGCCGGGCTCGAGGGTCGAGCTCCGACCGCAGCCGTACCAGCACTTGATGACGCCGCGCACCTTTCAGGCGATCGACGCATTGCGCGCCGCCGCGGCTGAGCGTGGCGTCGACACCGGCGCGCTGGCGCTCGCCTGGGTCCTCAGCCACCCGGCGATAACGTCCGCGCTGATCGGCCCGCGTCGTCTCGAACACTTCGAGCCGTGGCTCGCGGCGGTCGCGATTCATCTGTCCGCGGATGAGCGCGAGACGCTCGTGTCGCGGATGGCCGCGGTGGCCGCCTGATGGACGTGAGGGTGCTGTCGGCCGAGGACGTGGAAAAGCTCCTGCCCATGGGCGAGTGCATCGATGTCATGCGCGACGCGCTGACGGCACTCGCCCGCGGCAAAGCGCTCGTCCCACTGCGGATGGTGATGCGCATGCCGGACGCTAGCGGCTTTCTCGGCCTGATGCCCGGCCACATCGATGCGCAGGATGGTCGCGAGGGGGCACTCGGCATGAAGGCCGTCTCCGTGTTTCCGGGCAACGCGGGCCGCGGCATCGACACTCATCAGGGCGCGGTTCTTCTTTTCGAATCCGATACCGGGCGGCTGTCGGCCCTCATGGATGGCGCCACCATCACCGCGATTCGCACCGCCGCGGTGTCGGGGGTGGCGACCGACCGGCTGGCTCAAATGGACTCGGCCGAGCTGGCGATCCTGGGTGCCGGCGTCCAGGCCCGTACCCACCTCGAGGCGATCACAACGGTGCGGCCGATCCGGCGCGTCCGGGTCTGGAGCCGCAATCCGGGACATGCCGCCGACCTCGTCAAGGAAGCGAAGACTCGCTACACGATCTCCATCGAGGCGATGCCAACCGCGGAAGCCGCGGTGCGTGGCGCGGACGTGGTGGCGACCGTCACCGCAAGCCCTCAACCGATCCTCCAGCGCGCCTGGCTGAAAGATGGCGTCCACATCAATGCCGTCGGATCATCGATTCCAACGACGCGCGAGATCGACACCGCCACGATGGCGGCTGCGCGGCTCTTCGTCGACCGGCGGGAGTCGGCGGTGAATGAGGCGGGCGACATCCTGATTCCGATGCGCGAGGGCGCCTTCACAGCGGACCACATCCAGGCCGAGCTCGGAGACGTGATCATCGGGAAGGACCCGGGACGCCGATCCGCGACGGAGCTGACCCTCTTCAAATCCCTGGGGCTGGCGGTGGAAGATGTCGCTGCCGCCGCGTTCATTCTGAAACGCGCTCAGCAGGCAGGCGTCGGTCAGACGGTGACGATGTGAAGGCGACCGGGTTCGGCATCGACGAGATCCGCCAGGCCCAACCGGTGGTCGCCCTGGCGGCGATCCGGACCCCGCTGGTTCGACTCAATGTCTGGGACGCGCCGGCGGACATCTACCTCAAGCTGGAGAATCTCCAGCCGATCGGGTCGTTCAAGATTCGCGGCGCGGCCAATGCGATGAGCGCGATGTCGAAGGCGGAGCTGGCTAAAGGCGTCCTCGTCGCCAGCGCAGGCAACATGGCGCAGGGCGCCGCCTGGAACGCCCGCCGGCTTGGCATTCCGTGCACCGTGATCGCGCCGGACTATGCGCCCGACACGAAGGTCCAGGCGATCGAGAGGCTCGGTGGACGCGTGATCAAGGTCCCGTTCGACCGGTGGTGGCAGACCTTCACGGACCGGAGCTATCCCGGGGTCGACGCGACCTTCATCCATTCCTTCGACGACGATCGCGTGATGGCCGGCAACGGAACCATCGGCATGGAGGTGCTCGAGGATCTCCCCGAGGTCGACACCGTCCTCATCCCCTGGGGCGGCGGCGGGCTGGCCGGCGGGATTGCGACCGCGCTGCGCGCGCTCAAGCCAACCGTTCGCATCTATGCCGTGGAGGCGGAGACCGGCGCCCCGCTCACCGCATCATTGAAAGCCGGCAGTCCACAGGTGGTCGATTACCAGCCGTCCTTCGTCGACGGCATTGGCAGCAAGACGGTATTCGCCAACATGCTCGAGATGGCGCAGGAGTTACTCGATGGCTCGTTCACGGCCAGCCTCGACGAGATCGCGGCCGCGCTGCGTTTGATGGCGGAGCGCAATCGGGTCATCGCCGAGGGAGCCGGCGCCGTGGCCCTGGCGGTCGCGCTCTCCGGGAAAGCTGGGAAGGGTCGCATCGCCTGTATCGTTTCCGGGGGCAACATCGATCTGGTCAAGCTGACCAAGATCCTGGGCGAGCAATGAGCGTGTCGGAGCTGACCGGCCGGGTCGCCCTGGTCACCGGCGGCGGCAGAGGGATCGGCCGCGCAGTCGCGCTGTCGCTAGCGTCGGCGGGTGCCGACGTCGCCGTTTCTGGTCGCAACCCGGACGTCCTCGACGAGACGGTGGGCGCTATTCACGCCATCGGCCGCCGTGCGGCGGCCATCGTTTGCGACGTCAGCGAGCGCGGCCAGGTCGACGCCATGGTTGCGCAGGTCAAGAAGGACCTGGGTGATCCGCTGATCCTCGTCAACAACGCGGGCATCGCCGGCAGCGCCAAGCTGTCTGAGACCACCGACGACATGTGGGAGGCGATGCTTCGGGTCAACGCCACCGGCGCCTTCTACTGCATGCGCGCCGTCGTTCCGAGGATGGTCGACGCCAAGTGGGGGCGCGTCGTCAACGTCGCGTCGATCGCGGCCAGGGCCGGGGCGGCCTACATCGCTGCCTATGCCGCCTCGAAGCACGCGTTGCTTGGGCTCACCCGAGCCGTCGCCGCCGAGGTCGCGGCCCGTGGCGTTACCGTCAACGCCGTCTGCCCCGGTTACGTCGACACCGAGATGTCCGATCGGTCGGCCGCCTTCATTTCGGTTCGCACCGGACGGGACGAGGCGGATGCCCGCAAGATCCTCGAAGGCTTCAGCCCGCAGAAACGCCTGATGACCGCGCAGGAAGTCGCCAGCCTTGCGACCTATCTCTGCTCGGAGGCCGCGCGCGGCATCAACGGGCAGGGCATCATCATCGACGGCGGCGCACTCCAGAGATGAGCGACCGGGACCGCCTGGCCAGCGACGCCGCGGCTATCGCCCGGAAGCTGGCGCCCGTAGCGGCTGCCGGGATGGAGGGACGGGTCAATCGCCGGCTGATCGGCGGGCTGGCCGAGGAGGGATTGCTGCCGCGGCTCTTTCCGCGCCGCGCCGGCGGAACGCGCGACGAAGACGTCTCAGCGGTCGACCTCTGCGCCGTGCGCGAAGCGCTTGCTCGCGAGTCGACAACGGTCGAGAATGCGATCGCCATCCAGACCCTGGGCGCCTACCCCATAGTCCTGACCGGCTCGGATGAGCAAGCCGGCCGTTACGCCGGACCCGTCGCTCGCGGCGAGGCCGTCGCCGCCTTCGCCCTTACGGAGCCCGGCGCCGGGACGGATGCAGGAGCGCTCGCCTTGCGTGCCGAGCCCGACGGCAAGGGCTATCGACTGACGGGCACCAAGGTATTCATATCGAACGCTCCCGACGCCGATATCTACACCATCTTTGCCAGGACAACGCCTGGGGCTGGAACGAAAGGCATTACCGCCTTCATCGTCAACGGCGATGCGAAAGGGCTGAGCGGAACTGTCATGCGCTTGCTTTCGGCGCATCCGATCGGCCGGCTCGAGTTGGATGGCGTTCTGGTGTCGGAGCAGCAGGTCCTGGGCGAGGTCGACCGCGGCTTCAAACTGGCGATGCGGACCCTCGATCTGTTCCGGCCCAGTGTCGGCGCCTCCGTCATCGGCATGGCGCAGGCTGCCCTCGATGCTGCTATCAGTCATGCCTCGAGCCGGCAAGCCTTTGGGCGGCCGATCAAAGAATTCCAGGCTGTCTCGCATCAACTGGCCGAAATGGCGACCAGGCTCGAGGCCGCTCGTTCGCTCGTCTACGCGGCCGCCGAGGCGTACGATCATGGGGACCCGCATGTTGCCCGTCGCTCAGCGATGGCGAAGTTGTTTGCCACCGAGACCGCGCAGCAGGTGATCGACGTCGCGATCCAGGTGCACGGCGCCGTTGCGCTCGAACATGGTCACTTACTCGAGCACCTCTATCGCGAGGTGCGCGCGCCGCGGATCTACGAGGGAACATCCGAGATCCAGCGCGAGATCATCGCCCGCGATCTGTTCCGGCGGCCTTCCGAAGGCTGAACCGGCTTACCGGCGAAGGTTCATGGCGACCAAACGCGGCCGTTCATGACGACCACGCTCGACGTGCCGTCTTCTCGCACGACCAGTTGGTCATACCAGTCGCCAGCCACGCTTGACCTACTTACCAGGAGGTCGGACGACTTCGGCCTGGCGACCGCCGACTGCGCTATGCCGGACCCGTGCCAGATGACACGCTGGTCCATCCAGCTGATGACCCTCGATTCCGTGGTGACGCCGACGTCGACGCTCGCCGCCACCATCGAGCCGTCCCATGAGAAACCAGCGACACGCCCCGGAAAGCTCGCCAGCTCGTTTCCGGTCGGAACCTCGCGGATCGTCGTCTTGCCATTGAAGACTCCACTCTCCGCCAGGTAACGCCCGTCGGGAGAGGCCACGACGAGGACCCATTCGCCACGCGTCCCAGTTTCCTGCTGGCTGCCAAGATTCCCAAGGGGGTACTGATGGGCATACTCGGTCGCGCCGGTTGAGAGGTTGACAACCTCGACGTCCCCGGTAATCAAGTAGCTGGTTGCCCCGGGTGGCCAGTGAGCCGTGAGTCCCCCAGCCACGATGGCTCGGTTGTTCTTGATCGAGCATGCGACGACGGCGGGATCCGACCCCGGCTTTCCGACCGGTCCGCCGACGACCCGGGCCTTTTCGCCTGGGGCTGCGATCCAGAGCGACCCCGTTCCCATGTCAGGGCTGCTGTTAGGAGGAAAGGTGATGCCGCAGATGTGCTGGCCATCATCAGCCCAGGTCGACAGGCCGTAGGAGGTTAGGTCGGCATCCAACGGGCCGAGTGACTTGCCACGCCAGTTCTCGACAGTGAGGTGATCAGTTGCTCGGAGGAACCTGGAGCCATCAGGGGAAGGCGAGCTGAAACCGTGCGCGGACACGGACCCGTGAACTTTGCCCGACCAATCCATCTCGAGCATCCGTGAGGCATTGAGATCCTGCACGTAGATGATGTCGCCCGGAGGGCCAGCCGAGTATGGAGACGGGGAGGCGTGCAGCAAAGCTTGAGGCTGACAAGCCGCTAGCGAGAGGGCGATCACGACTGGTAGCCACCTCACGCCTTGTGCAACGGCCCAGTCGTATGGAGATTACGAACGGGGGGTGGGCGGAAAGGGCAGGCCGATCGACGCCGTTATCCCTGTGTGCGTGCGTCCATTCGACAGGCTCTGGCTCGGCCCCAGGTTATCGGCGTCGCCATTGCGATCGCCGCACTCCTTGTAACGCTGGCGCTGCGCACAGGCTCGGTGCATCCGGCGCTCTCGAAGCAAGCCGTGGTCAAGGCTGTTTTGACGGGCTATAAGCCAGGTCAATTCAGTCGGGTCGAAGCCAAGCTGATGTATCGGCAAGATCTTGAACATGCCGCGTCCCAGTGGGTCTCCGACAGGCCCAATCAGCTCATCTGGGTCGTCGCCGTCTCCGGAAACTTCGGTATTGGTCCAAGCTTCGGCTGCTGCTCGGTGCCAGCCGACTATCCCGGGCATAACACGTGGGGCATGGCCATAATCGTCGACAAGCAGGGGGCGCCGGAACTCAACGAGTTCGAAGGGTCGTGGCACGGTGACTGGCCCCCGTTCTTCGACCAGCTTCCCGACCTCGCCGCGACATGATTTTGGACGGGGGCAGGGTGCAAGACCCTGCCCTCCAATGCTTTCGAACTAGGGGTGCGTAAGCTGCCCGCGTACGGCGCTCCCCAAGAAGAACGGGCCGCAGGGTGAAGGCTGGCCAGCACACGTCGTGTGGACGTTGACGTAGTAGCCGGCTGGGTTGTCCTGAATATCCTCGATCAGGGTTCGGTCGACGTTCTCGGTGCATCCGCTGAACGAGGTAGCACTGGACGGCGTGCTGAAGCCAAAGAAGGGCACAACAATCGGCCCGTTGACACCAGCGGCGCCTTTGTGGATGTGGGAAGCAAAGACCGGAGCGGTCAGTCCCGCGACGGTGACCTCCCAGCACACCTCGCGTTGTCCCGGATTCAACGTGACCCGGGAGAGCCCGCTTCCGTTTCCGCCCAGCACGGCGGTAAATGGATCACCTCCGTGGAGCGAACTGGGGAGTCGCTCGGCGGCGACCCCGGCAGGAATGAGCGACGCCGCGACAACCAACAAGGCGACGACTATCAGCTTTCTCATACTTGTCACCTCCTGTGGGACTCCTCCTAGCGTCCCATAAGCAGATGGATAAGGCAAGTTAAGTTTTGGCGAAGCGTTTCAGGCCGTAACGGCGACGCACATGAGCTCGACCTTGGCTGCTGGATCGAAGAGTCGCCTGACTTCGAGCAGGGCCATGGCAGGAAAGTGGCGGCCGAAATGCCGCCGGTAGGCGTCACCGATTTCTTTCGAGGTGCGCTGGTATTCCGCCACGTCGGTCACGAAGATCTGCATGCTGACAAGGTCCTGCGGATGCGCGCCAGCAGCCTCGAGGGCCTTGACGACGTTGCCTGCCGCTATATCGAATTGCTCGGCCATCGTAGTGCCCACGATCGTACCGTCCGCTTGTTGTGCGCTCTGGCCGGCAAGATAGACGGTCCGGCCCGCCAGCGCGATGATCGCGTGAGAGAAACCTTTTGGAGGCGGAAGGGTCTCCGGGTTGCGAATCTCGTGCGGGCTGGCTATCGGCCGCTCCATTTCGCTTCCCGCCCCTCGCGGAACGCCGCGTAGAACTCGGCATGGTCGGCGCTCTTCATGAGCAGGGCCTGCGTCATGCTGTCCAGCTCGAGCGCGGCGCCGAGGCTCATTTCCAACTGTTTCGAGATCAGCATCTTGGTGGCGCCGTACGCGAGGGCGGGTCCGCGCGCGAGCCTCGTGGCCAGTCCGCTCGTCTGGGCCGCGAGCTCACTGTCCTCGACCACGTCATTGGCGAGGCCGATGGCCAGCGCCCGCTGCGCGGTGACTGGTTCGCCGAGCAGGAGCAGTTCGCTGGCTCGGCCTAACCCAATCAAGCGCGGCAAGAGATAGGCGGCGCCCATGTCACCGCCGGACAGCCCGACCTTCGTGAACAGGAAGGCGAAAGTTGCTGACGCGGCCATGATGCGCAGGTCGGCCGCCAGCGCTATCACGGCCCCCGCCCCGGCCGCGACGCCGTTGACCGAAGCGATGATGGGGAAGGGGCAGTCGCGCATTCGTTGGGTAACTGTACCGGTCATACGGGTGAAGGCCAGCAGGTCGCGTGGATCCATCTTCTGCAGCTCGCCGATGATCTCGTTGACGTCGCCCCCCGAGCTGAAGCCTCGCCCGGTGCCGGTGATCACCAGCACCCGGAGGTCGTCGCGCTGCGGAAGTTCGGTCAACAGGTCGCGGAGATCGGCGTAAACCTGGAACGTCAGCGCGTTCAGACGCTGAGGACGATCGAACGTCACCGTGGCGACGCCGTCCTTGACGGCGAAGCGGAAGTGGTTCCACGATTGTGTCGTCGCCGCCGACCCGCGGAACGCACTCATCCGGGAAAACTTATCATCTCCTCCGAAGGAGCGACGGATACATGAACATCGGGGTCGGCCTGCCGACCTCCACGTCCGGAATCAGCGGAGAGCTCCTATTGGAATGGGCAAAGCGCGCAGACGCCGGTCCCTTCAGCAGCCTCGGGGTGGTGGACCGCGTCGCCTACCAGAATTACGAGCCGTTTACCGCCCTGGCCGCTGCCGCCGCGGTGACCCGGCGGGTGCGGCTGGCCACCATGGTCGTGATCGCCCCACTGCGCAACACCGCCATCCTGGCCAAGCAGGCCGCCTCGCTGGATGCCCTCTCCGACGGCCGGCTCACGCTTGGGTTGGCGGTTGGCGCCCGCGGCGAGGATTACCTGGCATCCGGCGTCGACAGCCGCGGCCGAGGCCGGCGCTTTGGCGAGCAGCTGGAAGCGATCCGAGACATCTGGGAGGACGGGAAGATCGGGCCGACCCCGCAGGCACCCGGCCCACATTTGCTGGTCGGTGGGTCGAGCGGCCAGGCGCTGGCCCGCATGGCACGCTACGCCGATGGCTACATGCACGGCGGCGGACCGGCGCGCGCGTTTGCCGGTGCCGCGGCCCAGGCCGTCTCCGCCTGGTCCGACCTGGGCCGGCCCGGCCGGCCGCGCCTGTGGGGGATGGGCTACTTCGCGCTCGGCGATGGCAGCGCCGATGCGGGCGCAACGTATTTGCGGCATTACTACGCGTTCACCGGGCCATTCGCGGAGAAGATCGCAGCGGGCAATCTGACCTCGCCGGGCGCGATCGCCGATTTCATCCGCGGCTACGAAGACGCCGGTTGCGATGAGCTGGTGCTGTTCCCCACGGTCTCGGGCATCGAGCAGATCGATCGACTGGCTGAGGTGATCGGCTAAACCGGTGCGCTATGCCGTCCTCGGCGGCGGACCCTCGGGACTGTACTTCGCCCTGCTTGCGAAGAAGGCCAATCCGAGTGACGAGGTCGTGGTGGTGGAGCGCAACCCACCCGACGCGACCTTCGGATGGGGAGTGGTCTTTTCGGAGGAAACGCTCGGCGCGCTGCGGGACGCCGACTACGACACCTACACCGAAATCGGCGAGAGCTTCGCGCGCTGGAACGCGATCGACATCTATTACCAGGACACCAAGATCCGATCGCGTGGCCACGTCTTTACGGGCATCTCGCGCAAGGTGTTGCTTAACATTCTCCAGCGGCGCTGCCGGGCGCTTGGGGTGCGGCTGGAATTCGAGCGAGAGGTGCGGGATATCGGCGAGCTCGAGGGCGCCGATCTCATTGTCGGTGCTGACGGCATCAATGGCCTGGTTCGACGGACATACGGCGAGTTCTTCAAGCCACAGGTCGTCACGCATCCGACGAAATATGTGTGGTTCGGGAGCGACATGCCACTCGATGCCTTCACCTTCATCTTCCGACGGAACGACGATGGCCTGTTTCAAGTTCACGCGTATCCATTCGATGCGCACACCTGCACCTTCATCGTGGAGTGCCCAGAGGATGCCTGGCGGCGGGCCGGTCTGGAATCGGCCAGCGAGGCGGACAGCATCGCGTACTGCGAGGCCCTGTTCCAGCCGGAGCTGCGTGGCCGGCGGCTGATGTCGAATCGCTCGCTCTGGGTCAATTTCGCCACCTTGCGCCAGGAGAGCTGGCACCACGGCAACGTGGTTTTGCTCGGCGACGCCGCACACACGGCGCATTTTTCGATCGGCGCTGGCACCAAGCTGGCGATGGAGGACAGCATCGCCCTGGTCGGTGCCTTGCGCCGGCATCGTGAGCTCGCCGCTGCCCTCAACGACTACGAGATGGACCGGCAACCCATCGTCGAGCGCTTCCAGGAGGCAGCCCTCGAGAGCTCGAGCTATTTCGAGCACGTATCGCGCTACGCAGAGTTCGACCCACGGCAGTTCGCCTTCAACCTGCTGACGCGCAGCCGCCGAATCACCTACGTCAACCTGACGCAGCGTGATCCCGATCTGGTCCGCAGCGTGGACTCCTGGTTCGCGGCCGCAGCGACCGGGTCGCCGGACGGCGCCTTGCGGCTGAGTCCACCACCGATGTTCGCCCCGCTCCGAATCGGGGAGCTGATCCTGCCGAACCGCGTGGCCGTGGCCGCGGGGCCGGACCTCGAGGCGGCCGCCCGCCTGGGAGCCGGCCTGGTCATCACCCAGTTCGTGAGCGTGACGGAGGACGGACGCATTACGCCCGAAACACCGGTGATCGACCGGACGACGCAGGACCATCTGAGCCTGGCGGTCGAGCGAATCCACAAAGCCGGCAGCCGGGTCGCGCTACAACTGGGGCATGCCGGTCGTCGGGGTTCGATGCGACCGCGCTCGCAGGGCGTCGACCGGCCGCTGCGGCAAGGCGGATGGAAGCTCGTGGCGGCTTCGCCCATCGCGTACACGCCGCACGCGGCGCTGCCGAAGGAGATGACGATGCGCGACATCGCACATGTCGTGAAGGTGTTTGCCCTGGCGGCGAAGGCGGCCGCCGGCTGCGGGTTCGATGCCCTTGAACTCAACTTCGCGCACGGATATCTCGTCGCTGGCTTCATCTCGCCCCTCACGAATCGGCGCACTGACGAGTACGGAGGTTCGCTGGAAAACCGAATGCGCTTTCCGCTAGCGGTGCTCGACATGGTTCGCTCGACCTGGGAGCGTCCCCTGCTGGTTCGGATTTCCGCCAGTGATTGGGCGCCTGGAGGAAGCGACCTCGACGAGGCGGTCGCGATCGCGGGCCTGCTCAAAGCGCACCGTGGCGACCTGGTGCACGCCGTGATGGGTCAGACGATCTGGGAAAGCCGCCCGGATTATCGACGCCTGTTTGGCGTTGCGGCCAGCGACCGGATCCGCAATGAGTCGGGCGTCCCAACCATCGCCACTGGAAACATCACGACCTCCGACGACGTCAACACGATTCTGGCGGCAGGTCGCGCGGATGTCTGTGTCCTGGACCTGCAATCGTGACTCTCAGCTTGTCACGCTGACCGCACCCGTCATGCTGGGATGGATCCTGCAGTGGTAGGCGAAGCTGCCTCGACTCATGAATGTGAAGGAGAAGCTCTGGCCCGTGGACAGATTTCCCGAAGTGAAAAGACCACTGTTCGCGGTGACGGTGTGGGTCGCCATGTCGTCATTCGTGAACGTGACACGCGTCCCGACGCGCACGCTCAGCGCTGACGGGCTAAAGGCGAAGTTGATAATCCTGACCGATGCTGCCATCGGCGGAGGTGGCGGAGGAGCCGTCGTTGGCCGCGGGGTCGATACGACCGGTTGTGGCGTCGGCGCGGGGGTGGCGGCTGGCGCTGAGGTTGGGGATTCGGTCGGTGACGCCGTCGGGCTCGACGCTACGGTGGGGCTAGGCGATGGCGCTTGGGACGGTGGAGGTTGGCTCGTCGCTTGGCCGCCGCACGCGGTGAGCAGGCAGGCGGTGACGATCGGGAGGGCATGTCGTTTCATGAGCGCAGCCGTTGAGGAGTTCATCGGAGGTTGATACCCGCGGACGTTACGACCGTATGATGCGGAGAAATGGCTGGCGACCTTGCGATCTTCGCCAGAGCCTTGCCCAAGGCTGAGCTGCATTTGCATATCGAGGGCACGCTCGAGCCCGATTTGATGTTCGAGCTGGCCCGCCGAAACGGCGTGAGTTTGCCCTACGGGTCAGTGGAGGATGTTCGCCGGGCTTACGTCTTCAGCGATCTGCAATCGTTCCTCGACATCTATTACGCGGGTTGCCGTGTGCTCCTGAAAGAGCAGGATTTCTACGACCTCACCTGGGCCTACCTGACCAGGGCATCGGCCCAGGGCGTGCGCCATGCCGAGATCTTCTTCGATCCACAAACCCACACCGATCGTGGCGTGCGGTTCGAAACGGTGGTCACCGGCATCCATCGCGCGCTGGAGGACGGTCGCGCTCGTCTCAACATCAGGAGCGGCCTCATCCTGTGTTTCCTGCGGCACCTGAGCGCGGAGGCGGCCATGCGAACGCTCGCCGACGCGATGCCCTACCGCGAGTGGATTCTGGGCGTTGGTCTCGACTCCTCAGAGGTTGGCCATCCACCCGCGAAATTCAGAGGCGTGTACGATCGCGCCCGTGAGTCTGGCTTGCTGGCAGTCGCGCACGCGGGCGAGGAAGGACCGCCTGCGTACGTTTGGGAGGCGCTCGAGGTACTGAAGGTGCGACGGATCGACCACGGGGTGCGATCGATCGAGGACGAGCGATTGGTCGGCCGCCTGGTCGAGGAGCAGATTCCGCTCACGGTCTGTCCGCTGTCCAACGTGAAGCTCCGGGTCTTTCCGAACCTCAAATCGCACAATCTCAAGCTGCTGCTCGACCGTGGGCTGCTGGTGACTGTGAACTCCGACGATCCCGCCTACTTCGGCGGCTACGTAAGCGATAACTTCCAGGCCACAGCCGTCGCGCTGGAGCTCAGCCGCGAACAGCTGCTCAGGCTGGCGAGGAATTCGTTCGTGGCCTCATTCCTGCCCGATGGAGCGAAGCGCGCCTATATCGAGGAGCTCGATCGCTTCGCGGCTCAGGCCTCGCTGAAGACGATCTCCTGAGCGCCGTCGTAGAGGACGCGCCGGCCGAGCTCGGTGAGCAGCTCGCGACCCTCATCGATGGTCGCGAAGTGATTGCCGGCGAGCGGGCCCGCCTTGCTGGCGAAGCTGGTTGAGCCGTACGGGAATAACACCTCGGTCTCACTGATCCCTCCTGGGTAGAGCAGCAACTGACCGGCGGCCGGATAGCTGGTGTGGTTCTCGAAGCCAAGCCCGGTCTCGAGGTCGCCGAGCGGCACCCATGCGGATTCGCCGCTCCACCGCGCCTGCACGAGCCGGGCGCGAAGCGGGAGCAGCCGGCGAAACGCAGCGCACGTCTTCGGTGCGAGGCTGGTCTCCCAGCGCGCGGTGAACCGAAGCGAGCCGACCGTGATCTCAAGCATCGCGTCTAAGGGTAAGGCCGATACTGCCGTGGGCGGGTTTCGGGTCGCTGAAGACGCGGGTCTTTGGGTCGGCCTCCGACACCCTCGAGGTGTCCCACAGGCGGTTCTCGGCTTCGAAGGAGACTTCGCTCATGCCTGTGAATCGTGCGAGCAGCCGAGCGCCCATCTCGTGGACGAGGTGCTGGATCGACATGCTGACGAAGTCATCGAAGCTAGCGATCACGACCTTGCGCACCGCTTCCGAGTCGATGCGGCCCTTGCCGTCGCTGACGCCATCATCGATTGCCTGGTAGCGCCAGTACACGTCGAGATAGATGAAGAGGGGACGATCCGAAACTTCCGGCAGCGTCGTGTAAGCATCGCGGGCGAAGTCACGAAAGGCGCTGCCGGTGAGTTTGACCAGGCGCAGGTTGCGCCGGCCGCAGCGGAGCGCGCGAAGCCCATCGCGACCGAGTTCCAGCTCGACCGTCCCGTAATCGTCGTCGAGCGGGCTCAGCAGTTTGGCGCTGTGCGCCGCGAATGGGACTTCGCGCACGAAAATACGCAGCGCCTTCATCTGGGGGTAGCTTTCGAGCAACCGATGGCCCAGGAATGCCGTGAAGCCCTCGTGACTCGAGCCCGGGTACTCGAGCGCCATCGCGTAGACGAAGTTCTTCATGGTGTCGGTCGCCACCACCTCGCGGTTGTCGCCCTCGGTGTAGGCCGGCATGAAGTTGTCGCCGAACACGTCGATGCTGACCCGGCCGCCAAGTAGCCCGCGACTCGGGTGGGTCCGGTAGAAGGAGACGTTGTGCTTGCCGTACCGGATGTCGGCGTTCACGAGCGCAACCGATCCTCGGCGATTGCCACAATGGCGCGTAGCCCCTCCTGTAATTCTTCCTCGCGGGTACGACGCAGTCTCGCCTGCAGGACCTTGACGATGTCCTTTTTGGGCCGGCGATTGACGAAGACGACGAAGCGGAAGCCGAAGCGCTGCTCGTAGGCGTCATTCAGCCGGCGTAGCTCGGGGAGGAGATCGGCGGGGAGCCGATCCTCGCCTTGTTCCTTGAGGGAGCGAGCGGACAGGCGTTCCAGGTCCTCGCCGATGCGGGGATGGGCATTCAGGGTCGCAACCTTTTCCTCGTCGGTCAAGGTGGGCAGCGCGGCCCGCATCTGCGCGAGCAGTTGGGGGGCAGTGCGATAGGGCCCGCCCGCCCTGACCTTTCGCGCCAGTGGGGTGTCGCCCTCGAGCGCCTCCTCGAGCGTGGTCATCACGTCCCCCGGTAGGTCGTGCAGGAATAGGGAGCGATCAGCAGCGGCACGTGGTAATGGCGGGCTTCGCTGAGCCGGAGCTCGAGCGCGATCGTTTCGAAAAGGTGCGGCGTACCACCGAAGTACGCCCCGACCTCAACCAGCAACCGGTACGCCCCTGGATTGATGCCGCCGCCACTGAGGTCGGCGATCCGTCCCTGGGCGTCGGTAGTCAGCGTGCGCGTGCCCAGCGTGACGCGGACACCCGCCGCCGGCTTTCCCGAGGCGACATCGAGGACGTGGGTCGAAACCGTGGCCAGGTCGCTCACAACGAGACCAGGTCGTCCGGCTTGACGGGCGCGCGCCGTAACTCCCGGCCGGTCGCATGACGCAGGGCGGCGACCACGGCGGCCGGGACGACGACGGTCGATGGTTCACCCACGCCCTTGGCGCCGTAGGGCAAGCCGGGCTCGGGTTCCTCGATGATTTCCGAGATTACCGGCGGCATGTCGAGGATGGTCGGGATCAGGTAGTCGGTGAAGGACGCATTCTTTACCTGGCCGTCGACCAGCGCAATTTCCTCCATCAGCGCCAGGCCGAGGCCCTGGGCGCTGCCTCCCTCGATCTGCCCCAGCACACTCTGCGGGTTGAGCGCACGACCCACATCCTGCGCCACTGCCAGCTGCACGACGCGGACCAGGCCGAGGTCCTGATCGACCTCGACGACGGCGCGCGCGGCACCGAAGGCAAAGGTCACGTGCGGATCGCCCTGCCCATTGGCATCGAGCTTCCCGGTCGAGCGATGATGGAACACCCGGCTCGCCTCCACCGGCCGTCGCAGGTCCGCCAGGCCGCCCTGGCGGTCGATCTCGGCCCGCACCGCCTGGCACGCGACTTGCACTGCGCCGCCGGTCATCATGGTTTGCCGCGAGGCGGAGCTGGAACCGGCGGAACCGATGGCGGTATCCGGTTGGCGCAGGATGACGCGGTCGATGCCGAGCTCGCTGCGAACAATTTGCGTCACGATGGTATCGAGTCCCTGGCCGACCTCGACGGCTGCCGTCTTTACCTCGGCGAGCGGCCCTTCCTTGTCGACCGAGACCCGGACCCACGCCTCGGAGGAGTCGTCGAAGCCTTCGCTGTAGCCGAGGTTCTTGTAGCCAACGGCGATGCCGACCCCGCGCTTGAGCGCTTCGCCATGGCCGACGTTGCCGGCGCCGCCCGGGAGCAGCATCGGATCGCGGTCGAGCGCCGACTCTTCGGGCGGAAGCGGGAGTTCCTGTAAACGCTGCAGGCACTCGCGCACCGGGGCAACGCCGGCGATCGATTGGCCGGTGGGGAGCACCGAGCCGGAGCGCAACGCGTTTCTCAGCCGGAGCTCGATCGGATCGAGCTCCAGTGCGGCGGCCAGCTTGTCCATCTGCGCCTCATAAGCAAAGCACGCCTGTACGGCGCCAAAGCCGCGCATGGCCCCGCAGGGCGGGTTGTTGGTGAACACCGCGGTCCCGACCAGCCGTCCGTTGGGGACCTCGTAGGGCCCGGCGGCGAAGGTGGTCGCGTTGCCGATGACCGCCGGCGAGGTGGACGTGTAGGCACCGCCGTCAACCAGGAGGCGGGCCTGGACGTTGACGAGCTTGCCGTCGCGGCTTGCGCCGTGGCGCATCCAGATCCGCGAGGGGTGGCGATGGACGTGTCCGAAAAAAGACTCCTGCCGGCCATAGCTCATCTTCACCGGCCGCTGAGTGCGCAGCGCGAGCATGCACGCGTGGATCTGCATGCTCACATCCTCACGGGCGCCGAATGCGCCGCCCACGCCCGAGAGGTGAAGGCGCACCTTCTCCGGTGGGAGGTCGAGGCAGGGGGCAAGCTGCTCGAGATCGGCATGCAGCCACTGCGTCGCGATGAAGAGGTCGACACCACCGTCGGCGGCCGGGACCGCGAGTCCCGCTTCGGGGCCGAGCGGTGCCTGGTCTTGCATGCCGGTCTCGTACATCCCTTCAACCCACACGTCCGCCCGCACATTGGGATCGCCGTGGACGATGGTCAAAGAGCGCACGATATTGCCCTGGGGATGGACGGGAGGCGCGCTTTTCTCCAGCGCCTGCTCCATATCGGTGACCGGCGTCAGGATCTTGTAATTGACCGCGATCTTTTCCAGCGCCGTGCGCGCTACCTCCGGGTCTTCCGCGGCGACGATGGCCACCGCCTCGCCCGCGTAGCGCACGACGTCGCCGGCCAGCACCGGCTGGTCCTGGACGTCGAGCCCGAAGGTCGGTTTTCCGGGCACGTCGGCGTGGGTCAGCACCGTCGCGACGCCGGGCGCGGCAGCCGCGGCGGAGGTGTCGATCGAGATGATCTGGGCGTGGGGGTGCGGGCTTCGCAGCGTCGCTCCCCACAGCATCCCATCGCGGTGGAGGTCGCTCGCGTACTCGAACGCGCCCTTGACTTTGGGGACGCCATCAACCCGCCGCACCGACTCACCGACGCCGCCCTGTCGCCGGACGTTGACGCTCATGCCCAGATCATGGTGGCTTCGCTGAGGTTGACCAGATGTGCGTCATGGACGACTGGCTTTCCCTCGACGAAGAGGTGTTGCACCGGGCCCGGGTTGCAGAAGACGAGCGCGGCCACCGGGTCCGCTTCCGCGCCACGGAAGGCCAGACCGTCGGTCGCGAAGAGCGCGATGTCGGCGCGCTTGCCGACCTCGAGCGAGCCGACGTCGTCCCGACCGAGGCACGCCGCCCCGCCGCGCGTTGCAACCCGCAACGCCTGACGGGCGGTCATCGATGCGGCGCCCCTGCGTGCCCTGGTGGTGAGCATCGCCTGGCGGGCCTCGCCGAGCAGGTTGCCGCTGTCATTGGATGCCGACCCATCGACGGCGATGCCGACCTGGACGCCGGCGTCGATCATCTCGCGAGCCGGCGCCAAGCCGGAGCCAAGCCGCATGTTCGAGGTCGGGCACCAGGCAACGCCTGTCCGGGTGGCGGCCATGCGTTTGATGTCCGCGTCATTCACGTGCACGCAATGCGCCAGCCACACGTCCGGGCCGAGGAAGCCGAGGTCGTCGAGCAGCTCGAGCGGCCGCCGGTTGAAGGTCGACGTGCAATAGCTCTCCTCGTCGAGCGTCTCGGCGATATGGGTGTGGAGGCGGACGGTGCGCCGGCGCGCGAGCGCCGCCGATTCGCGCATCAGCCGTTCCGAGACCGAGAACGGTGAACAGGGGCCGACCGCAATGCGCAACATCGATCCGGGGGCAGGGTCGTGGAAGCGCTGGATCGCCTCGTCGGTCGCCGCAAGGATGCTGTCGATGTCCTCGACCACGCGGTCCGGCGGCAGGCCGCCCTTCGACTCGCCCAGGTCCATCGAGCCGCGGCAGGGGTGGAAGCGCAGCCCAAGCTGACCGGCAACCTCGATCTCCGTCTCTAGCAAGCCGGTGACGCCCGACGGAAAGACATAGTGATGGTCGGTGGTCGTCGAACAGCCGCTGAGCGCGAGCTCGGCGAGGCCCACTTCGGCGGCGGTCCGCTCCCAATCGGCATCGATGGTCGCCCAGACCGGATAGAGCTCGCGCAGCCAATCGAACAGGCCGCCCTCTTGGGCGCGGACGCGAGTGAGGGTCTGGTAGAGGTGGTGATGGGTATTGATCAGGCCGGGAAGGGCGACCAAACCCCGTCCGTCGATGACGTCGGGCTGCTCGCGGACCGGAGGGCGTCCCTGGCCAATCCAGGTGATGACGCCGCCGTCGATCAGGATCGATCCATTCTCGAGCTCGGTGCCGGCGTCGTCCATCGTGACCACCACGCGGCAGCCGTCGAGTAGGATCATTTTTCGGCTCCGATCCGTGACGCCGCCAGGCCGACCGCGTCGAGGATCTTCTGGTACCCGGTGCAGCGGCAGAGATTGCCACTGAGCGCTTCGCGCACCGTGGCCGGGCTCGGCGTCGGGTCTTTTTGCAGCAGGTCGGCCACGGCCACGACGAAGCCGGGAGTGCAGAACCCGCATTGGACCGCGCCGGCTTCGACAAAGGCTTCCTGGACTGGATGCAGGCGCTCATCGGCCATCAAGCCCTCGACCGTGCGGACCTCGCGTTCGTGCGCCTGCGCCGCCAGCACCAGGCAGCTACAAACGAGGGTGCCATCGAGCCAGACCGAGCAGGACCCACACTCGCCCTGCTCGCAGGCGTTCTTCGAGCCGTACAGTCCGAGGCGGTCGCGGAGGAAGGTCAGCAGGCTCGCTCCCGGCCATGCCTCGGCCTCCCGCCACTCGTCGTTGACTCTCACTTTCACAACCATGCGGGCAGCCTCCGCTCGTTGAGCGCCCAGGTGAGCGCGCGCCGGGCCAGCACGCGGCATCCATGCCGGCGGTAGGAGGCCGTCCCGCGCACGTCGTCCAGTGGCTTGGCCGCCGCCGCAACCAGCTCGGCAAACTCATCGATCACCTGGTCGGGAAGGGTGATGGATGGGTCCTGCCAGGCACCAGATGTGGCCATGGCGGCGGCGATGTGCTGCTCCGCCTCGATGGCACGGAGGATGGTTGGGCCCACCGACCCAAGCGCGACCTTGATCTCTGCGTTCTCCTCGTCGACAACCAGGCAGAGTCCGGCGACCGCGATCACCATCGCGTTGCGTGTCCCGATTTTCGAAAAGCTTCCCGGACCGCGCCGCCGGGGCCAGCGCGCGCCAAGGATGAGCTCGTCCGCCGCCAGCGCCGTCTTCTTTGGGCCGGTGAGGAACGCATGCCACGGCATCGATCGCTCGCCGCGCGCCTGACTGCGCACCACGATGTCGGCGTCATAGGCCGCCAGCACCGGCAGGGCATCGCCGGCCGGTGACGCCGTGCCCAGGTTCCCCCCGACGGTCCCTCGGTTGCGGATCTGCGGCGAGCCGACCGAGCGCGACGCTTGCACCAGGGGCTTGAACGCCGGCATCTCCTTGACGATGGTGGCGTAGGTGAGGCCCGAGCCCAGGAAAACGTGGCCGTCTTCCTGCCGCCACGATGCCAGCTCGGCCACCCGATTCAAGTCGATCATGGCGGTCGGGCGCCGGCGGCCGAAGTTCAGGTCGACCATCAGGTCGGTGCCGCCCGCGATCGGCGTCGCTTCCGGACGCTCGCCCTTCATCGCGAGGGCCTCGTCGAGGGAGTGCGGCAACAGGATCTCCATGACGGTGCGACTACTTTATCCGCGCCGCGGCCGCCCGCACCCCTCGGAGCAGCGTCCGCGCGCCGAGGACGAGGTGCTCATCGGAGGTGTTCTCCAGTGGCGAGTGGCTAACGCCGCCGATACTGGGGACGAAGAGCATGCCGGTCGGGACGTGACGCGAGAGGATGGCGGCGTCGTGACCCGCGCCACTCCACAGCCTGGCGGGCGTACGACCAAGCTCACGGCAGGCCGCCTCGAGCAATTCCATCTGCTCGGCGTTCATCCGCGCCGGCGGCACCCAGGAGAGCTTCTCGGTCTCTGCTCTGCATCCTTCCGCGGCGCAGATGATCTCGAGCTTCTTTTTGAAGGTGTCGACGATTCGACGCACGACCGGCTCCTCGAGATGACGGACCTCGAGCGTGAAAGTGGCGCGCCCGGGAATGACGTTCACGCCGCCGGGGTCGAAGCGCATGACGCCGATATTGGCCACCGCCTCCGGGTCGATGCCCTCGACGAGCTCGCGCAGTCCCGCGGCCGCCCGGGCGGCGGCCCGGCCGGCGTCGTGGCGCAGCCGGAAGGGCGTCGAGCCCGCGTGGTTTTGGCGTCCGAGTACGCGCACCTGCTCGCGGTAGACGCCGACGATCCCGGTCACGACCGCCAGATCGACACCGTCGGCTTCCATCCGAGGCCCCTGCTCGATGTGCAATTCGAGGAAGGCGGCAATCGAGTGCAGGTGTTGCTGGGCGTCGAGCATGCGATCGACCTCGCGTCCGGCCGAGGCGATCACCTGGCGGATCGGTACGCCCTGCCAGTCGCTCTCTTGGCGGATTCGGGTCAGATCAAGCTCACCGGTGAGCGCCAGGCTGCCGATCAGGCCGGTGCCGAAGCGAACCCCTTCCTCGTCGGCGAACCCCACCACCTCGACGCGCGCCGCGACCGGATCACCTGACTCGTGCATCGTGCGCAGAACTTCGAGGCCGGCGACCGCTCCGTAGGCGCCGTCGAGCCGTCCGCCATTGGGGACGCTGTCGAGGTGCGAACCGGTCAGCAGCCGGGGACCGGCACTGCCGGGGACGTGACCAAACACATTCAGGGCCGCGTCGACGCGAGGCTCGAGCCCTGCCTCCCGGATTCGCTCCGCAAACCAACGCCGCGCGGCCAGGTCGGCCTCGGACCAGGCGAGCCGGTCGACGCCGCCGTCCGCCTGGCCACCGATGGTCGAGAGCGTCCGGAGGTCGGCCAGCAGCCGTTCCCCGTTGATATCGCTCACAGCGGCACGGCCTCGGGGTCGAAGGGCGCGCACTTCAAGAAATGACCAAAGCCGCGGTTGCCAACGATGGCGCCCTCGCGGTAGATAACGTGACCTCGCGCGATCGTGGTGTGCACCTTCCCGTGGAGGGTCAAGCCTTCGTAGGGCGAAAATCCCGCGCGGCTGTGCAACTCGGAGGCAGAGAGCGCCCGCGTGGGGCGCGGATCGAAGAGCACGAGGTCGGCGTCGGAGCCAGGACGAATGTCGCCTTTGCGTGGCCAGAGCCCGAAGATTTTCGCCGGATTCGTCGAGAGAACATGGACGAGGTGCCGAAGCTTCATCCGATGTTCCAGCACGCCAAACGTATAGAGCAGGAGCAATGAGGTCTCGACGCCAGGAATCCCGGGGCTGATGCGGCTGAAGTCATCGATCCCCTCGCGTTGCGCAAGCGAAAAGCCGCAATGGTCGCTGCCCAGGCTGTGGATTTGCTGCTGCATCAGCCGCGTCCATAACTGCGACTGGCTGGCGCGGTCACGCAGCGGGGGCGTCATCACGTAGCGCGCCGCATCGGGGCCCGCGTAGACGGAGTCGTCCAGGACCAGGTAATGCGGACAGGTCTCGGCGATCGCCGCCACACCCTGGCCGCGGGCCGCGGTGATCAGGTCGACCGAACGCGGCGACGACAGATGGACGAAATAGATCGGGCTCCGGGTCTGTTGGCTGAAGAGCAAGCCGCGGCTGACGGCCTCGATCTCGGCGACCGCAGGACGCGAGATAGCGTGGTACGCGAGCCCGGACTTCCCCTGTCGCAGCAGCTCCTGCGTCTTGCCCACGACGATGGCGTCGTTTTCCGCATGCACCTGCACCAGGAGTCCGGCGTCTCCCGACCGTTCCATCAAGCGGTACCAGGTCCAATCGTCGGCGTAGAAGATCGTGTCTCGATAGGTCGTGTACACCTTGGCGCTGGTCACCCCGGCCTGGACCAGCGCCTCGAGCTCGCGTTCCCACCCATCGGCGAGGTTGGTGATGTTGAGATGGATGGCGTAGTCGACATGGGAGCGTCCTTCGATGAGGTCGAGGCGCGTCCGCAGCGCCTGGCCGAATGTCTGGCCGGGCAGCTGGGGGGCGAAATCGAGGTAGGTCGTCACGCCGCCGGCTGCCGCCGAGGCTGAACCACTCTCGAAGTCGTCCACCGTACGGGCCGTGCCGGTGTCGAGCAATAAGTGCGTGTGCGGATCAACAATGCCCGGCAGTACCAGCATGCCGGTCGCGTCGATAACGTCCTCGCCGCCGGCGATGCCCTCGCGGACTTCGGCGACCTTCCCGTCGCGGACGAGGACGTCCGCCTTCCGTTCGGCATCAGCGGTCACCACCGTTCCCCCTCGGATCAGCATGGCGTCACGCGCTACGTGGGATCAGACGCCGATCTCGTACAGGTTGCCCGGGTCGAGGTCGAGGCCGTTGACGACCTGCCAGAGGGCGGCGACCGCCTTCATGGCATTTCGCCGTTCGAACGGTGCCAGGTCCTTGCCGTCCTTCAGCACCCTGACGAGGCCCTGGTAGCTCTCGACCAGCGTCCGCTCGGACTCGCTGAGCTCGACGCCCATGGCGTTCTTCATGCTCGCATCCTCCGCTCCCCAGCCGTCCCGATGACCGTTCGATCATCCTGCAACCGTTTCGCTTTCAGCTCGAACCGGGGCAAGCTCCCGTTCTCGGCTTGTTTGACGCCAATACGCAGGCCTTCGTGCGCTTGGGAAAGCGACTTCGCCAGCGCGGTCAGAATCCGGCCGGGGTCGACGCCGTCGCGTTGCGGGATCTCGACCAACACCTCGATCTCGTCCTGCCGGCCGTCGGCGGTGTAGAGGTGGATCCGGAATTCGTCGATCTCCTTGTACTCGCGCACGATCGCCTCGACCGCGCGCGGATAGACGTTGGTGCCACGCACCAGCTTCATGTCGTCGACACGGCCGCGAATGCCGCCCTCATAGAGGTCGAAGGTGCGGCCGCAGGTGCAGCCGCTGGCCGGGACCCGGATCACGAGGTCGCGGGTGCGGTAGCGCAGCACGGGAATGAAGCCGCGGCCAAATGACGTGATCAGTCGCTCGCCCAGCTCGCCATAGCCGACGGGCACGCCGGTCTCGGGGTCGATGACCTCCTCGATGTAGTGGTCCTCGATGATGTGGGTGCCACCCGGCTGCTTCTCGCACTCGAAGATCATGATGGTCCCGACTTCGGTCATACCGGCGGTGTCGGCGGCCTTGGCGCCCCATTCCTCCTCGATCAGGTGCTTGGTGGCCGGGATGGAGCCGGCCGGTTCGCCCGAAAGGATCAGCCGCTTGACGGAGCTGCCGGCCAGGTCGACGCCCATCGTCTTCGCCTCCTGCGCCATGCGCAGCGCATAGGTCGGGGTCGAGCAGACCACGGTGGCCTTCATGCTGAGGATTTGCTTGACGCGGGCCTCCGTCGTCATATTGCCGCCCGGGAGCACGAGGCAACCGATCTTCTCGCTGGCATAGTGCGCGCCCCAGAAGCCGACGAAAGTGCCGTAGCTGAAGGCGAAGAAGACGATGTCGGCCGGACGGACGCCGAAACCCCAGAAGCCGTAGCACCACATCTCGGCGATCCACTCCCAATCTTTCATGCCGTCGAGGACCTGCAAGGGGATGCGGCCGGTGGTGCCCGAGGTCAGGTGGTAGCGCACCGCGACTTCCTCCGGGGCCGCCAGCAACGGCCCGAAGGGGGGCTTGTCCAGCTGCGCCTGCATCCATTCATCACGGGTCATCATCGGGATGCGGCGGAGGTCTTTGAGACTCGTGATAGAGTCGGCGGTCACGCCTGCGGCCTTCAGCCGGGCCGCCTGCCAGGGGACCTTCGCCTCGGCCCAGGCCACCAGGTTTTTGAGCTTCCGGACCTGGAGCGCCTCGATCTGGTCTCGAGGCATGGTCTCGTGCCGGGGATTCCAGTACGGTGATTCCTTCACGCATCCCCTCCTTTACTCGCCCTCGTTGTAACACTTTTTTGGAATAAGCTGAAGCCGACTTGGCCACGGCCGGAAAACCGAAGGAGGAGGGCGCGCCATACCGCCTGGGCGGGATGGGCTTTCAGGACGCGTCGGGACGCCGCCTCAGCTATGACTCGTATCTTCACATCCCGCAACTGCTCGACCTGCAGCAGGGACTCACCCAGGCGCACGATGAGCTGCTCTTCATCGTGGTGCACCAGGTCTACGAGCTCTGGTTCAAGGTGCTGATCGACGAGCTGGAGAGCGTCCGCAGCGCGATCGAGAGGCAAGAGCTGCGCGCGGCGAGACACGCGCTTACCCGAGTCAAGGTGATCGAGGATCTGCTGGTGGAACAGGTCGCGGTTCTCGAGACCATGGCGCCACAGGATTTTCTGACCTTCCGTTCCGAACTGGCGCCCGCCAGCGGTTTTCAGTCGGTCCAATTTCGTGAGATCGAGTTTCTCTCGGGCCTGAAGGAGGCGGGGTACATCAAGGCCCTCGATGGGGAAGGGGATGCGAGGGCTCGGCTTCAGCGGCGCCTCGATGAACCGTCGCTCCACGATGTCTTTACCGCGTTGATCAAGCGTCGCGGTGTGACGGTAAGCGACCTCTATCGGCAGGGGGATCGCCATGCCGACTTGCTCGAGCTGGCCGAAGCCCTGCTCGACCACGACGAAGGCTTTCGGCTCTGGCGGCTGCGCCACGTCGAAATGGTTGAGCGGCAGATCGGGGACAAACCGGGTACCGGTGGCTCGACCGGCGTCCGTTACTTGCAATCAACCCTCGGCAAGCGCTTCTTCCCCGAGCTGTGGGAGGTCCGCTCCCAGCTCTAGCTACCGGCTGTTCGCGAAGATGCGGCTGAAGTAGGTGATCCCAATCGGGACCAGCAACGCGGCTAGCGCCGTGAGCACCGACAGCGTGTCCGGCAGGTGGCTCGGGTTGCCCATCCCAATGTAGGTGAAGATGGCCGCGCCGATCGAGGTGGCGACCACGACAGTGGTGGCGATCACGCCTGCCCATTCCTGGTGCCGCACGTAGATCGCGATCTGTCGCCGCCCTGCAAGTCGAAGCAGCCAGGACGCGGTCAGGCCGTTCAAGACAAGTGAGCTGATCAACGCGCAAACCGCGATGCCGATGCGAAACTGCTGGAGGTTTCGCATGACGAACGCAGCGGCGTTGACCAACAGGATGCCGATCGGCGTGACGATACCGGCCACGAGCAGCAGCCGGCGGCTGCTGAGGTAACCGCGGAGCAGCCGGTCGCCCTGGTTGTTGTTCGTCATCAGGTCACCGCAAGCCTGGTCGCATACTCCGGTCGGTCCCACGCTCGCGAGGTCAGCACCTCGCGCAGTCCGTGGACCGCGTCGAACACGTCGACGTAGCGCGTATACAGCGGCGCGAAGCCGAACCGCATCAAGTCGGGCGTCCGAAAGTCGCCGATGATGCCGCGATCGATCAGCGCGCGTATCACCCGATACCCCTCGTTGTGACGCAATGACACCTGCGACCCACGCTGGTCGGCATCGCGCGGGCCCACCACCTCGACGCCCAGGTCGCCGCAGGTTTCATCCACCTGCTGGATGAACAGGTCGCCGAGCGCCATCGATTTCCGGCGCGCCTCTTTCTGGTCGACCCGCAGCCAGAGGTCGATCGCGACTTCGAGCGCCAGCATGCTGAGGATGGGTGGGGAGCCGGCGAGCTGCCGGGCGATGCCCGAAGCGGGCCGGTATTCCGGTTCGAATGCGAAGGGCACGGCGTGGCCCATCCAGCCGGAAAGCGGGGATTGCATCGCGTCCTGCAGGCCCCTGGCGACGAACAGGTAGGCTGGGGCGCCCGGCCCACCGTTCAAATACTTGTAGCCGCAGCCGACGGCGAGGTCGACCTGCGATGAATTCAGATCGATGGGCACCGCGCCGGCGCTATGCGAGAGATCCCAGAGCATCAGCGCGCCGACCTTCTGGGCGGCGGCGGTGATCCGTCGCATGTCATGAATCTCACCGGTTGCGTAATCGACGTGGGTCAGCATCAAGACCGCCACGCTACCGTCGAGCGAGTGCTCGATCTCGGCGCGTTCGACCGCGCGCACGACGTGGTTGCCACCGAGGAGGTCAACCAACCCCTGCGCGATGTAGAGATCGGTCGGGAAATTCGAGGCCTCCGTCAGGATGAAATGCCGTCCCGGCTGAACGCGCAGCGCGCCCGCCAGTAACTTGAAGAGGTTCACTGAGGTGCTGTCGGCGACGATGACCTCGCCCGGTTTCGCGCCGATCAAGCGCGCGATCTTGTCACCGATGCGAGCGGGCGCCTCCATCCAGTGGGCCGCGTTCCAGCTTCGGATCAGGCCATTGCCCCATTCCTTCGCGATGACTTCATTGACGCGTGGCAAGGTCTGGCGCGGCGGCGCGCCCAGCGAGTTGCCGTCGAGATAGATCACGCCCTCGGGGAGAGTGAACTCCTCGCGAAATGAGGCGAGCGGATCCTGCTTGTCGAAGGACAGGCAGGTCTGGCGGTCCACTGACCGATTATCCCGCCTACGTGGGGGTTAGAAGTGGCTAGGACACCAGGGCGCGCGGTCGGTGGCAAACATCGCATCCGCCCGCGCCACGGCTCCGCGATGACGTTCGAGGATGCGCCCGGCCTCGTGGAGTGTGCGGAATCGATTGCCGCCCAGGTACGCTGCCGCCAGGTCGGCGGCACTGAGCTCGAGGTCGGGGTCGTCGGTGCAGGGTTCGCACGCGGCATTGGTCGGCCCGCCGTTCAGCTCGTAGTGTCCGTCGTTCCACGGACAAAAGGCGTCGCGAACGCGAAGCACCAGCCGGCCGTCGACGCCGTAGCGGCGGCCCGCCAACGCTCGCGCCACATCGACGAGTCGCAGCCAGATGCCGTCAGCGACGCTCATCTTCGGTTGACGAGCATCAGCCAGCAAAAAGCGCAGCGGCTCATCGACCGATCGGGCGTCGGCGGTGACACGCGCAATCAGGTCCACCTCGAGCACATATCGCCAGAGCGCCGCGTAGGCGTCCGCGGTGGCCGCGATCAGGTGCTCCACGCGAAGCACCCCGATGGGCCCGGTTGCGTCCCAATCCATCTTGATCCGATAAAGCGCGAATCCAGCCGGCCTGCCGTCGGCCTCATAGACGACGCGATAGTGCGGGCTGAAGCCCTGGCGGCTGAACTCGAGATCGGCGAGCTGATTGCGCCACCAGCGAGCGTCGAGCGTGAGCATGCCCGGCTGCGTCGGCTGGACGTCTGCCCAGACCTGGGTGAAGGCGTCGACTGCCGCCGGGACGTCCGTCATCATCACGCGGCCACCGGCCGGCGGCGGATCCAAGAACGCAGCGTGAGACCGCTCGATCTCGATGTCGGCCATGTAGGTCGAAAGCCCGTAGCCGAAGCGGCCATAGATCGGCGCCTCCGAGGCGTAGAGGGCGGCCAGGGGCTCGCCACGATGATGCATGTCGTCCATCTGGCGCCGCATCATCGCCGTCAATAAGCCTCGGCGCCGGTGGGTGGCGGCCACGCCGACCCGGGTGACACCGCCGCATGCCAGCGACCCACCAGGCACGGCCATCTGGTAGGAGAAGATCCCGGCGGTGCCGACAACCTGTCGACCATCGAAGACCGCCAGCGTTCGGTCGAACTCGAGCGTCTCTTTGGAGACGGCGAGCTCCTCGTCGGTGGGGAGCGTTCCGCCAAAGGCCCGGCGCAGCAGGGTGCTATACGCGCGTTGTTCCTCGGGCCGGATCGGCCGGAGCTCGAGGCCTGCCGGTACGCCTATCGCTGGACCAGCGCCAGGGCTCGGCAGGGGCTACCCGATCCTTTCACCAGCTTCAGCGGTGCCACCACCAATACGGCGCCGGTAGGCGGCAGCGTCGCCAGGTTGGCCAGCTGCGTCAGGCCGTACTTGTTGGCGCCGAGCAGGAACTGGTGACAGGGAAACGGTGGGTTGAACGAGTGGGCCGCACCGGCATCGGTGCCGACGGTCTCGACGCCGACGCCGACAAAGGGGCTCTCGTTGGCCAGCCATTTGGCCAGCTCGATGTCGATGCCGGGCGTGTGCGGACCGGTCTCGTTCGCATTGAGGAACGCCTTCTGGTCATTCGCGCGGGCATCCCACCCGGTTCGGTAGAGCAGCCACGAGCCCTTCGGCAACGTGCCGTGCTCGCGCTCGAACGCCCGGATGTCGTTCAAGGTCAACAGATAGTCGGGATTCGCCTGGGCCTCCTTCGACCTGTCGATCACGACCGCCGGGCCGATGAACCGCTTCACCGGTACCTGCGAGACATCGTCGTTGTCCTTGCCCGTGACCCAGTGGATGGGGGCGTCGAAGTGCGTGCCAGCGTGCTCGCCGCCCTCGAACCAATTCCAGTACCAGGCTGGGCCTTTCTCGTCGTAGCGGCTGATCTCGTGGGTCTTCCAGTTCGGCGTATTGGCGAACGGCGGCGGGAGCTGGATCATCGGTGTCCGCTCCGAGAGCGGCTGGGTGAGGTCGATGACGTCGATCGAACCGGAGATGAGGCCCTCGACGAAGGATGCCAGCGTGTCGACTCTCGTGCTCAATTCACTCCTCCCTTTGATTGCAGCCACCGGGGAAATTCGAAGCGGTTTTCCAGCATGTGGACGTCCATCAAGAAGCTCTTCGGCATCTCGGCGTCAACCTTGGCGACGATGCAGCTCAGCTCGTCGCCCTTGATGGCATCGAGCGCGGCCTCCTCGAAGTCCTCGAGCTCCCGGACCAGCTGTGAGCGTGGGAAGCCGGCCCCCTTCGCGATCGCGGCCAGGTCGGTGCCGGTCGAGGTGGCGGTGGTGAACCACTTGTAACCCCCCGGCGCACCGCCGCCGACGGAGAGCAGCGTCTCGTTGTCGAAGATCAGGTGCACCAGGTTCTTCGGTCGTGAGCGGGCGAGCGTGGTCAGCCCACCCAGGTTCATAAGGACCGATCCGTCACCGTCGATCACGACCACCTTGCGATTGGGCTGGGAAAGGGCGATGCCGAGCCCGATCGAAGAGGCGAGGCCCATCGCATGCTCGAGGTAGAAGAAGTTGGCGCGATGGCCGAGGGAGTAAAGCTCGGCCGCGACCGCGCCCATGATGGTCACGACCGCGCAGTCTTCGAGCGCCGGATAGATCGCCTTCAGGCAATCGATCCGCTTCATTTGGGCTCCTCCCACATCAGGTCCCGCTGGAGGAGCAGCGCCACCGGCGACAGCGAGCTCTGTGCCAGCGTCATCGCGTGGGCGATCTTCGGTTGCGCCTCATCGGCCCGGCTCAGGTCGTCGTGCGCAATGTGCAGCGCATCGAGCACCGGACGGGTGTACTTGCCGCCCTCCGTCTGCCACGGATCCTTCTCGCCGAAGCTGCCACGATCCGTGATCAGCATCAGCAGCGGGATCTTGTAGAGGAGCGACACCCCGACGATGCCGTTGATCGCCTGCAGGAATCCGTGGTTCTGCAACAACATGGCCGATTTGACCCCGGCAAAATGCGCGCCGGCAGAAACGCCGACCCCTTCCTCCTCCTTGGCGAGACGAACCAGGGTCATGTCGCGATCCTCGTCAGCCATCCGGATCAGGTGCACCAACCAGGTCTCTGGTAACGCGCTGACGAGCGTCACGCCCACCCCTTTGATGGCGTCGTAGACCACCTGTGAGTTGGCCACCGAAACGGGCAAGGCTCCCTCCCTCGTCTGAACTGAGGCCGATTCTACGCATACAATGGGGCCCAGTGCAGGTCCTGGGCAGCATCCTGGAGGCCGTCGGGCACACGCCGCTGGTGCGGCTCTCGCGCATCACCGCCGGGCTTCGACCGACCATCCTGGCCAAGGTGGAAACGCTCAACCCCGGAGGAAGCGTCAAGGACCGGATCGGGCTGCGCATGATCGAAGACGCCGAACGGCGCGGCCTGCTGAAGCCCGGTGGCACGATCGTCGAGCCAACCTCCGGTAATACCGGCCACGCGCTGGCGATCGCGGCCGCGCTCAAGGGATATCGAATGATCTTCGTGATGGCCGACAAGCAGTCGCCCGAAAAGATCGCGCTGCTGCGCGCCTACGGGGCGGAAGTCGTGGTCTGCCCGACCGCCGTGCCCCGCGACTCGCCGGAGAGCTACTACTCCGTCGCCGACCGGCTCAGTCGCGAAATCCCAGGCGCCTTCCAGCCGAACCAGTATTTCAACCAGGCGAACCCGCGCTCTCATTACGAAACGACCGGCCCGGAAATCTGGGAGCAGACGGACGGCAAGGTGGACGTGGTGGTCGGCGGATTAGGGACGGGCGGGACCATGACCGGCGTCGCCCGATTCCTCAAAGAGAAGAAGCCATCGGTGATGATCGTCGGCGCCGACCCCGAGGGTTCGCTCTACTCGGGTGACACCATCAAGCCGTACAAGGTCGAGGGGATTGGCGAAGATTTCATTCCGGGCACTATCGACCTGAAGCTGATCGACCGCATCGTACAGGTCAACGATCGCGATTCCTTCCTGACCGCGCGCCGGATCACCCGCGAGGAGGGGATCCTGGTGGGCGGGTCGTCCGGGACCGCGATGAAGGCGGCGATGGACGTGGCACGCGGCCTCGACGAGAAGACGTTGATGGTCGTCATCCTGCCGGACACCGGCCGCAACAACCTGAGCAAGATCTACAACGACGAGTGGATGCGGCAAAACGGCTTCTTCGAACGCTTTCCGCGCCAGCTGGTGCACGACGTGGTGGCCCGAGAACGTGAGATGCCTGAATTGATCACGGTCTCGTCGAAAGAGAAGGTGGGCCGTGCCATCGATCTCCTCCAGGAGCATGGGATCTCGCAGATGCCGGTTACGGAGGATGGCGGCGGGCCGGGTCACCGGCTGGTGGGCAGCATCCAGGAACGTACGCTGCTCGACCGCGTCTACCGCGACCCCGGTCTGATCGACACTACGGTCGGCGCGGCGATGGACGGACCATTTCCGACCATCGCTGCCGGCGCGCACGTCGATGAGGCCTTCAGCACGCTGCTCGCTGGCGCCACGGCGCTGGTTGTGATGGACGCCGAGCGGCCGGTCGGCATCATCACCCGTCTCGATCTCCTCGAGTTCATGGCACACACGCGAGCCTCCCGTTGAGCGCCGAAGGTACGCCGGGGTTCTCCACCCGGGCGATCCATGCCGGGCAGAAACCGGACCCGACCACGGGCGCCGTCGTGGTGCCGATCTATCAGACCTCGACCTTCGCCCAGGACGCCGTCGGCAAGCACCGCGGCTATGAGTACGCGCGGACCGGGAACCCGACCCGCGCCGCACTCGAGCAGTGCATCGCAGCCCTCGAGGGCGCCCGGCACGGCCTCGCGTTTGCCTCGGGCATGGCCGCCGAGTCGACCATCATGCAACTGCTCAAGCCGGGTGATCACACGATCGCGATGGACGACCTCTACGGCGGCACCTACCGCATCTTTCGTCGCGTGCTGGAGCCAATGGGCCTGAGCTTCTCCTTCGTCGACGGCTCGGACCCGAAGGCGGTCGAAGCGGCGATGACGGACCGCACCCGCCTGGTATGGATCGAATCGCCGACCAACCCACTCCTCAAGCTGGTCGACATCGCCGCGGTGAGCAAGCTCGCGCATGCGCACCAGGCCCTGGTCGTCGTCGACAACACCTTCATGAGCCCGTACTTCCAACGTCCTCTGTCGCTTGGCGCGGACATCGTCACGCACAGCGCCACCAAGTACCTCGGCGGGCACAGCGACGTGATCGGCGGGGCGCTGGTCGTGGACCGCGAGGATCTGTTCGAGCGGCTGGCCTTCCTGCAAAACGCCGTCGGGGGCGTCCCCGGGCCGATGGATGCGTGGCTCGTGCTCCGGGGCCTGAAGACGCTCGCGATCCGGATGCGCGAGCACGACCGGAACGCGCGGCTGGTTGCGGCTTTCTTGAACGACCATCCCAGGGTGGCCCGCGTCTTCTATCCGGGCCTACCGAGCAATCCACAGCGAGAGCTGGCCCAGCGCCAGATGTCGGGCTTCGGCGGCATGATCTCCTTCGAGGTCAAAGGCGGGCTGGAGCCGGCCCGCCGCGTCGTCGAGCGGACTCAGCTGTTCACGCTGGCGGAGAGCCTCGGCGGGGTCGAGTCCTTGATCGAGCTCCCGGCCGCCATGACGCACGCTTCGATCCCGGCTGAAACGCGCCGAGCACACGGAGTCGCGGACGGGCTGGTCCGGATCTCCGTGGGTATCGAAGACGTCGCCGATCTGATCTCAGACCTTGACCGCGCACTGTCCGAGGCGTGAAGCTCAGCAATAAAGGAGGCGATGCTATGAAAGCCGTCGTGAACTTCTCGAACATCCTGGTCGCCATCATCCTTCTGCTCGTGGGGCTTGCCGTCTTCACCCGGCATCGGATCGCGTCATACGTCGTGGGCGGTTTCATCATGGTGCTGGCCGCGGTCAGTATCCTGGCGTTTCTCAAGATCCTCAACGTGTCGAGCGGCCCGATCAACATTGGTTAGGAAACGCCCCGCCTGACCGGCACACTCCAGGCGTAACCGTCTCGTAACCCTTCGATGGCTTGGCGCGTCCGACCCGCGGGTAGACTCGAATCGATGGACGTGCTGAAGATCACACCGCGCGGCTATTGCCATGGCGTGGTCGAAGCCATCCGCGCCGCCAAGCAGACCGCAAAAGCGCATCCGGGCGAGAAGATCCGGATGCTCGGCTACCTCGTGCACAACACCCACGTCACGGACGAGCTGCAGGAGAGCGGCATCGAGTTGGTCGACAGCGACAACCGGCTCGAGGGCCTGGACCAGATCGACGGCGGAACCGTGATCTTCACCGCGCACGGCGTCTCGCCGGCCGTGAAAGACAAGGCCGCGGCTCGGGGGCTGAACCTGGTCGACGCCACCTGCTCCGACGTCGTCGTCACCCACGACCTCGTGAAAGACCTGGCCGAGCGGGGCTACGATGTCGTCTACATCGGCCGCCGGGGGCACCCGGAGCCTGAGGGCGTCATCGGCGAGGCGCCGGGGAAAGTCCACCTGGTGCAGGACCCGGCGGACGTCGATGCGCTCGACATCACGAACGACAAGATCGCGGTCACCTGCCAGACTACGTTGAGCATCTGGGACACGGCCGCCATGATCAAGCGGGTACGCGAGAAGTACCCGCAGTCCGAGGCCTACAACGAGATCTGTCGCGCGACGCAGGACCGCCAGGAGGCCGCCGTCGAGGCGGCGAAGGACTGCGACGTCGTGATCGTCGTCGGCAGCGAGCGCAGCTCCAACTCCAAGCGGCTGGTGCAGGTCGTCAAGGAGCTGGCGCACAAGCCGGCGTATCTCGTGGATACGGCCAAGGACATCAAACCCGAGTGGTTGCACGGGAAGCAGCGCGTTGGCGTCACCTCCGGTGCCTCCACGCCGACCCAGCTCACTCGTCAGGTCATCGAGTACCTCGAAACGCTCTAGGCGAACCGCGCTAGGCTAGCCCTGATTTGACGTTCTAGTTCCATACCTCAAGGGGTGAACCATGCGCCTGTACCCCGACCTATACGGTCGCCGCTTCGCCTGGATGCTTGCCGACCTGCTGATCCTGGCCTGGATCTACCTTTCCGTGAAAGCTGGGCTCTGGGTGAACAACCTCGTCCTCCAGCTGGATGCGCTCGCCCAGGGCGTGATCAACGCCGGCAAGACCTTCGACAGCTGGATCCTGTCGTTTGATCAAGGTATCCCGAACGGCGTTCCCTACCTGTCCGACTTCCTGCACCGCACCGCGGCGTCGCTCAAGATCCACTCAGGCGATTCGCTGATCTCCGCCGGCCAGGCGGGGTCGCACGGCGTCCACCTGCTGGCGCTGATCCTGGCGATCATGGTGACCGCCATCCCGCTGTTCTTTGGCTTGTGGCTCTATGTGCCACGGCGGGTCCGCCTGATCTACGACATGCGCGGGGTGCACGTGACGCTCCGTCGGGCCCTGGCGCGTCCCGGACTGGAGCCCCAAATGCTGCAGATCCTGGCCGGGCGGGCCATCTACACCATGCCCTACAACCGCCTCCTCGAGTACTCGCGAAACCCGGCCGAGGACTGGTACCTCCACCGCTTCGAACCGCTGGCCCGGGCCGAGCTGGAGCGCCACGGCCTCAGCGTCGAACGCTATTTCGGCGAGCGCCCCGCACTCGAAGCCTGAGTTCGGGCCAGCAAGAAACTCCGCCGACGGCAGGTTGCTCTGGAGAGCCGCCTCGGCGGATCTCCTGTCTATGGCCATACAGCCGCCGCCGCAAGCCACCACCCCGGAATTCGTGCCCATCGCGCCGGCCCGGATCGAGGATTCTGGACTGCCTGTGGCGCGCCTGGCCGACCTCCTCCTGAAGCACATTTACTTCAAGTCGCCGCTGTCGGCCAAGGACTGGGCGGCGGCCACCTGCCTGCCCTACCAGACGGTGACGCCGGCCATCCAGAGCCTGGTCGAGCAGGGCTGGGTCCAGACCATCGGGCGGATGGCGGGTCCGGCGATGAGCCATGACTTTGGGGAGTCGCTCGGTTACCTGATCAGCGATCCCGGCCGCCTGCGGGCCCGCGACGTCCTGGCCCGCGACCACTACATCGGTCCGGCGCCGGTTCCCTTTGCGCAGTACGAGGAGTCGGTGCGGGCCCAGGTAAGCCAGGCCGACGTCACGGCAGCCTGGTTGACCCGCGCCCTGCAACACCTGACCTTGAGTCCGGATCTGCTGGTGCAGCTCGGGCCGCCCGTCAATGCCCGCGCCCCCCTCTTCTTGTACGGGGCGCCGGGAAATGGCAAGACCACCATTGCCGAGGCCTGCGCCGAACTGCTCGGCGAGCCGATCTACATCCCCTACGCGATCGACATCGAGGGCCAGGTGATGCGGCTCTACGATCCGCTGCACCATCAGCGCGTGCAGCGGCAGCTGCCGATGAACTTCGACACCCGGTGGGTCTGCGTCAAGCGGCCGTTCGTCAAGGCCGGCGGCGAATTGACAACGGCGCAGCTGTCGCCGTCATTCGATCCCTTGATGCGCTACTACGAGGCGCCCATCCACCTCAAGGCCAATGGCGGGATCTTCCTCCTCGATGACTTCGGCCGGCAAGATTCGTCGCCGCGGGCCCTCCTGAACCGCCTGATCGTCGCCCTCGAGCGCCGCATCGATTACCTGACGCTCGCCGGCGCCGGCATGGCGGTCGGCGCACCCTTCGAGGCCATGGTCGTCTTCAGCACCAACCTCGAGCCCGGCTCGCTGGTCGACGAAGCCTTCCTGCGGCGCGTCCGCTACAAGATCCACGTGCCCGACCCGACGCCGATCGAATTCCGCCAGATCTTCGAGCGGGCATGCAAAGAGTTCGAGATCGTCTTCAACGAGACCGGGTACAACTACGTCCTCGACCGCTACTACAAGCCCTTCAAGCGACCCTACCGCGGCTGCCAGCCGCGCGACATCCTCAACCAGCTCGACGAGGTGGCGTACTTCCTGGGGCGGCCCTCACGGCTGGACCCGGATCTGATCGACCTGGCCTGCCGCTCCTACTTCGTCCAGGCGTAGTCTGCCTTTTACGCGTAGCGAGCCATTGGCCGACCTCCTCACCCTGGCGGGATCCAGGACTGGACACTTCCGCCTGGAGTCTGGTCATCACACCGAGCTGTGGTTGGACCTCGATCAATTGTTTGCGCGGCCAGCCGCCTTGCGGCCATTCGTCACGGAGCTCGCGAGGCGAGTGGCGATCCACAGGATCGACACCGTGTGCGGACCGCTCGATGGCGGGGCGTTCCTCGCCGAGCTGGTTGCACTCGAGCTCGGTGCCGAGTTCGCGTTCGCGGCCCGAATCGTCAGTCAACGAACCGAGTTGTTCCCGGTGGACTACCGGATTCCGCCGGCGCTACGGGCCGCGCTTCGGGGCAAGCGAGTCGCGGTCGTCGACGATGCGATCAGCGTGGGCTCCGCCGTCCGGGCCACCCTCGCCGACCTCGAGAGCTGCCAGGCCAACCCCGTGGTCATCGGCGCGCTGCTCGTCATGGGGGCGGCAGGACGGGAGTTCGTCGAGGCCAGGGGTCTGCCCCTCGAACGCCTGACCGAGCTTCCGCTGCGGAGCTGGCTGCCATCGGCGTGCCCCCTGTGCGCCTCCGGGAGTCGGGTCGCCGACCCCTAGCCCCGGATCTGGTTGTAGAACTCGACCTGCCAGCGCCATTCTTTGCGGTCGTCGGCGTTCCACCAGCTCTTCAAGATTCCGGCCTCGCCCCCGGGGAGCAGCACCACTCGGCCAATGTCGGACGGCGTTGGCCAACCGTCCTCCAGTGTGATGGTGGCCCCGTGGCGAAGCAGGAAGCTCATCGGACCCGGCTGGTGGCGTTCCAACCGATCGCTCCGGGCGACGACCTGGCCGGTGGCATCGGTGACGGTCACCTGGAGTCGCTGCGGCGCCGCATGGACGAGCACGCGATCGCCCGCGTCCTTGGCGTTGATGCGGGAGCGAGCGAAGGGTAAGCCGGTTGCGCCTGGACCGGGAAGCCAGAGGTCCCAAGTTTCAAGGTTGTCAGCCATGGGGAGGTTGTAACCCTTTTCTGCTCCAGACGCAATGACACCCGGGACATTTCCCGGGCGTCACTGCAGGAGGCGAGGCGTTCGAGGTTAGAAAGCTATCTAGGTGCGGACCTGCTTGATGAGGCGGTCCTGCGCCTCGAAGATGATGTCCTGGATGTCGAGGGCACTCGGGCCCGATTGGTCCATGCGGTAGGCGAGTTGCGAATCAACGGCCTCAACAATTTGACGCAGGCGCGCTTGCATCTCGATCGGGACTTCCATCATGTCGCTCTCGAGCAAGCGTTCCACCTGCTCGAGCGCCTGGTAGAGCGAGTAACGAAGGGTTCGGCGCGCGGACTCTTCGCGCCGCAACTGGTTGAACCATTGATCCTGCTGGTTGATCATCCTGAGCGTGTTCCTGAGCATGGTCTCCCCCTAGCTCACAAGCGAGCGCCGGCACATTGCGCGCCGTCCGGCGTCTGCCGCCGCCGGTACTTCCCCTTACCGCGTGAGCCTTGGTTCGCCTACCTCCCCCCTAAATATGGGGCTTGACGGTCCGATCCAGCACTATATGTAGGTTTGCCGCATCATACTGCCGCCGCCCGGCGGTGTCAAGACGGTTGTTCACCAAACGATTGCAGTTTGGATGCCTTTTCCCCGGCACACCCGGGTTGACGTCGAGAGGGACATAACTTACGACCTCACGCTGAACTCGTCCAGACGGAACATTTGTTGCGGGTCTTTATCCACCAACTGCTAACAGGCGGTGCAAAAGTCGTGTGGATAAGCGGTGCACCACCTAGGCAATCGGCCGCTGCTCGTACTTTTCGAGCGTGCCGCGCAGCGCCGCAACCAGGTCGATGCCCAGGTAATTGGCCAGCAGCACGACGATAAAGAGGACATCACCGAGCTCATCCGTAACCGAGCCATCGGCGTCTTTGGCGGCGCGAGGCTTGTCGCCGAATTGGAAGTTCAGCTCGCGACCAAGCTCGCCGACCTCCTCGGCAAGACGCGCGTACTGTGACAACGGCGACCAGTAGGCTCCCCGCTGCTTGATCCAGGCGTCGAGAAATCGCTGGAGGGCGGGGAGGTCGGCTGGTAGCGCGCCTTCAGCCATCGGTCATAGGGCGGGCAGGCGTTGCCGCAGCATCAGCGCGTCGTGGAAGAGGTCGCCGACCTCGAGCAGTCGATCGCCAAGCGTTTGGATGGTCCACTTGTCGGGCAGCAGCCGCGGGTCATCGAGCTCTTTCCAGGCGATCGGGGTAGACACCGGCGCCCGCAAGGCGGGACGGACCGAGTAGGGGCCGGCCAGCGTCTTGTTCATCACGTTCTGCGTGTAGTCGATCCGGATCTTACCCGTCCGGCGCTTGACCTCCCAGACCTCCGTCACCTTGTCGGGCATCAGCTCGGCGATCATGTGCGCCAGCTTGGCGACGAAGCCGCGGCTCTCGTCCAGGGTGTAGCGCCGCTCGACCGGAATGTAGATGTGCAGCCCGCTCTGTCCCGTTGTCTTCAGCAGGGCGGTCAGCTTCAGATGATCAAGCGCGGTCTTCACCACCTTGGCCACGGCAGTGACGTCCTTGAAGGTCGCGCCCTCGGCGGGGTCGAGGTCGACCACGGACCAATCGGGGTACTCCGGTTTGTCCACCCGCGAGTACCAGGGATGCATGTCGATCACCGCGTGGTTCGCGAGCCAGGCCAGCGTCGCCACTTCCTCGATCAGGATCCAGTCCTTGAGGCTTTTCTGGTCCTGGTAGCGGAAGGTGGGGATCCAGTCCGGGGCGTAATCCGGTTTGTCCTTGACCCAGTAGCTCTTGCCGTGGATGCCGTCAGGATGCGGGTTCATGGAGAGCGGCCGGTCCTTGTAGTGTGGGATCATAACCGGCGCAACCTGCACGTAATAACGGATCAGGTCGCGCTTCGAGTAGCGGTCTTCCGGGAACAGCAACTTGTCCAGGTTCGTCAGATGGACCGTCCGGCCGCCGATTTCCCAGTTACCTTCTTTCGTTATCGCATCGAGCGCCTCGAGTTCCGTGGCGGTGGCGCCGCGGATATTGGTCTTGAGTTGCCTGGCGATTCGTGCCGCGGCGCGGCTGAGCGGCGTGTCGGGGATGTCGCCCGGCGGAGGTTCTCGCCTCGGTGTCGTAGACGGTCTCACCGGCGTCCGGACCGTCTTCAGCGCCACCCTTGGCGGGGCCTTCCGGGTGGTCGTCGGCGTCCTACCGCGGGGCCGGGTCGCGGCCGCCGCGGGTTTCGCCGTCGGCAGTTCACGGCGGACCTCGCGCGGATCAACGTCGTCACGCAACCCGAGGAAAACCGGCTGGCGCATCACGCCGTCGCGCGTCCATTCGGCGAACTTCACTTCGGCGATCAGCACCGGTTTGACCCAGGTCGGTTTCTCATTGGCGTGCGGGGGCTCACCGCTGAAGGGTGGTTGCTTGAGGATCAACGGCTTCATCAGTCGGTACAGGTCGGCAAGCGTCTTTTCATCGAAGCCGCCGCCGACGTGGCCGGTATAGACGAGCTTGCCGCCTTCGTAGACGCCGACGATGAGCGCCCCGAAGTACTTCCGGCTGGCCCGGGGCGCCGTGAAGCCACCGATGACGACCTCCTGCTGCAGGTGCGCTTTGATCTTGAGCCAGGTGCTGCCCCGGACCCCCGGCTGATAGGCACTGTCGCGGAGCTTGGCGACGATGCCTTCGAGCCGTTTCTGCTGCGCTGCCTTGAAGAAGGCCTTGCCCTGCCCCACGACGTGATCGGAGTACTTGAGAATGCCGCCATCCCGCACGACGTCACGCAGCAGGCGCTTGCGGTCCTCGAGCGGTACCTTGAAGAGCCGTTGGCCGTCGTAGTAGACGATGTCGAAGACGGCGTATTGCATCGGGTGGTCTTCTTTACCGCGGTTTTGCAACAGTTGGAAGGACGGGCGGCCTTCGTCGTCGAGGGCGACGATCTCGCCGTCCAGAATGGCCTGGCGAGCGTTGACCAGCCGACCGATGGCCTGCAGCTGGGGATACTCTGCGTCGACGATGCGGCCGGCGCGTGTCTGCAACGAGACCTTCCCGTCATCGATGAAACTGACTAATCGGATCCCATCCCACTTGACCTCGAATAGCCAGCGGTCGTCGTCGAAAGGCTTGTCGACCATCTGCGTCTTCATCGGCTCCAGGGTCTTCGGCATGGGACCTTTTTCCGCGTTGGCCAGGTTGATCAGCCCGCCCTGGCCCTCTTCGCGCCGGCTCGACCAGACCGCGTCCTTGCCCTGCTCGATTTCTTCTTTGGTGCGCCCGGTCTTGACCGAGGTGTCGAATTTCTCGATGTCGAAGTTGGGATCGGCGGCCTCGTCCTTCTTCTTGATCAGCAACCAGTCCTTCTCCGACCGGGTGCGGACCAGCGCATACCGGCCGCGCAGCCGGACGCCGTTCAGACGGAATTTCACCTCGCCTCGCTTGAGCGACTCGGCGGGTGTCGATTCTTCGAGCTCGAAGGTGCCCCAGTCCCAGATCATCACCGTGCCACCGCCGTACTCGCCCTTGGGGATGGTGCCCTCGAAGTCGTAGTAGCTGACGGGGTGGTCCTCGACGTGCGCGGCCAGACGCTTCTCCGCCGGATTGAGGGTGGGGCCTTTCGGGATCGCCCAGCTGACCAGGACACCGTCCATCTCAAGGCGGAAGTCGTAATGCAGTCGCGTGGCCCAATGTTTCTGCACCACGAACCGGTTCTGACCCGTAGGCTCGGGTGATCCCTTCGGCTCCGGCGTCTTGCTGAAGTCGCGTTTTCGCTGGTATTCCGCAAGAGATCGCGGCATGAAAGCAGTTTGCCAGCTTTACGGGATTCGGTCCACGGGGAAACGCTATAAGCCGTCTGCCGTCTTGGACTCCGAACGGACCTTGAGTCGTGGAATCACCGATTCGGTGAGGGCGTTAAAGCTGCTGCCCATCCGGCTGGGACGGAACTGATCCCAACTGGTGCCGTACTGGTCAATCAGGTAATTGCGCAGTGACCATCGAGAAACGGCGCCCTTCTTCCAGTCTTCCAGCGTGTCGAGCACACCGATCCCGCGCTTCTCTACGAGACCCTCCAGCATCTCGAGCTCTCCGATATCGACAACCGCAAGCGGCTCCAGCCCGCCTGCATTTAGGCCATCTAGCAGGCTCAGTTCCTTTAGCTCGATTCGGATGTATTCATCGGTGACGGGATTCACCGGGTAGGTCCCACCCATGACAGCCACCGGAAAAATTCGAAGGCCGTTTGTGGGTGGATAGCCCGTGAGGGCGGATTCATCAGCGAAGATGGCATCCGCCGTTCCCTGAAGCTGTTTGGCTTTCGTTAGGACCATGCGCCCGGTGTCCGATTTGAACTTCTCGACTAAACCACGCTGACGTGTATCCAGAGAGACCTGACCTTTTTGAATTTCGAAGAGGGCCATGCCACGGCCGAAGTACATCACGGCATCGCACAGACGAACGCCCTTGCCGTACGCTGCCGAGAGATCCTCTTCCGTATAGAAGGTTTTTCCTCCATCTGGCAACAAGCGCAGACGCATGGCACGGAGGGTGTCCTCTGCCAGCACCTCGACCATCTCGCTGTAGGCTTGCGACCAGACGATCGTCTCTTTCGCCTTCTTGCCGTAGACCTTTTCTTCGTGGTCCAGGACGATCCAATAGAGCCCGCTGGTGGCCTTGTCGATCAAATAGCCCTGGTCCAACACAACAACCGATTCGCCGATGCGAAGTACCGGATGCTGCTCGAATGGCAGCATTTGCCAGTCATCGGGTGCGCCTGCCAGCTCTTCCTGGAGCGTCGCCTCATCTGTGGTGACCACCCCCAGGGCTGTGTCGAATAGAGCCCGCTCCATGCCGATGCCCTGATACGGATCGGGCACCTTGAAGTTCTCACCTGGCTTCCAATTCAGAGCGCGCGCTAAGAGGGAGTAGACGACGGCAAACAGATCCAGACGATCGACGCCGGTTGCCTCTTTTACCAGCTCATTGGGCGATGCCCGTGGCCGGCTGCGCTTCAAGTTTTGTCCGTAATAATCCCAGAGCCGGGAGTAGCGGTCGAGACGCGCGAGCACATCTTCCTGCTGATTGAAAAGGAAATTCTGAACCAGCTCGACGGCCATTGACGCCTTCATGCCCGGCCACAGGTCGGGACCGGTCTCCAGGAAGTCACGTTCCCCCGCCTTCCAATGGCCAAGCCCAGACGCAAAGGCGTGCGCGAGCATGATTGCCGTCACCCAGGGCGGGAAGGCTGGCTCTTCTTTCGTGTGGCCGGCGTACAGAAGAACCTGACGAATTGCCCTGAGGACGGGCTGACGGGCCAGAAAGACTCGGGCGAGATCGTGCTGACCCATGGCCTGATCGAAATAGTCCCGCAACGAATCAAGGAGTATTCCCCTGAATTGGCCCTGAATACGGGCGGCTAGATCTGGTTGTCGAATGGCGCTGTTGAGCCAGGCCAGCTCGACGATCAGCACCTCTCTTGGATGTTGACTGATCAGGAGGTTAATCCAGTGGTCGTTGTCGTACTCGCCGCCCTGGTCAATCGCGACCTTTCCCACATATTCATCGAGGCCGAGAAATCCGGAGAAATACTTCATCGGCTCTCGCGACGGGTCGACCTTGGGTACCACGACACCCGCGTTGGTAGTCCCTGCCGCCTCGATGACGCCCAACATCGGGGTCAGCGTGCCGGTCAGGTATGGCTTATTCAGGTGTGCCGTCGCGATGTATTTCGGCAAGCCGGCGGGCTCTTGAGCGGAGACCAGCCGCTCCAGCCCCTTCATTTTTTCGGCGAAGGACTCCATCGGTTTTGTCACATGAATCATTCCCATCGGAGGTACTGGCCAACCCTCAAATGGACTTAGACAAGGCAGCTGGGGTGCAGCCGAAAGCCCGACGGCGTGAGCGCGGTAACATCGACGCCGTCCAGGCTCTTCTCAAACCCGCGGCCGCCAAATTTGTGTGCGAATCCGCCGGGTGAAGAGTTTGCCAGAATGATTGGATGGCCTCCGAGCTGCGCGACCGCGTGCTCGAGGTCGATGCCGCTACCGGCCAGCACCTGCAGACCCATCGCCGCGAGCTGCACGCCATACCCGAGCTCGCGTTCAAGGAAATTGAAACTGCCGCGTATCTCGTCGAGCGCCTGGATG
>JAXDLN010000086.1:0-2852 GCA_034666565.1 Chloroflexota bacterium | reverse complement strand
TTCGGGAGTTCGCCGCTCGGGAATCGTTTCGGGCGTTCATCTTCGCGAAGTTGGCACCCAGGAGAATCGCCGGGAACCTGAACTTGACGCAGGTTCATCGCGGCGCATTCCAGTCATGCGTCCTCGGCTACAACCTCGCGCATGAGGAAGAGGGCAAGGGCTATATGACAGAGGCGGTCAACGGCGCTCTGGCTTTCGCCTTCGACACCTGGAACCTGCACCGGGTCGCTGCCGGCTACATGCCCCGCAACGCGCGAAGCGCAGCGGTGCTGAGGCGCTGCGGGTTTCAAATCGAGGGCCAGGCGAGCGCCTACCTGATGATCAATGGCAGGTGGGAGGACCACGTCCTCACGGCGATCATCAACAAAGACCTGCCGGCGATCTGATCTTGTCGCCTCCGGACATTGCCATCGCCCTGTTTCGCTGGCTCGAGTACGCAGGGTTGATCGGCGTAATCGGATCGATGGTCGTGCGGCGGCTCGGCGCCCAGCGACCACACATCGGATGGGCGCGGCCTCCAATGCACTACATGCTGGCCGTCGCGCTCGCCGGCGGCCTTGGCGTGATCGTCGTTCAAGCCCTGGTCGCGGGGGGGTCGGCCGTCGCGGCGATCGCCTACCTTGCGGGGGGGCCGGCCGGTTGGGTTCGCGTCGCGCGCGTCGTCGCCGAGGGTGCCGCGTTATTTGTGTGCGTCAGGGGACTGCGGATGGTGGCTCCTCTCGCCATCTTCGCGACGGCTTCGCTCGCCTTTGCCGGCCATGCCGCGGCAGTGCAACCCGCAGCGGGCGCCATCTTCACGGACGCGGTCCACGTGCTTTCGGCCGGCGTATGGGCGGGAGGCATAGTGGCCATCGCCACTTTGATGCCGCCGGGCGGATGGAGCGGGGAGGAGAGCCGGGACCTGCTCGGGCGCTTTGCGCGGGTTGCCCCGCTGGCTTTCGCCATGACTGCGCTGACCGGCGTCGTGAGCGCGACCTCCGAGCTGAACGGGATCAGCGACCTGTGGGCGACGCAATACGGGTTTGTGTTGAGCGCGAAGACGGCTGGCGTCCTCGTGATGCTCGTCCTTTCGGAGGTTGCTTTTCGACGGCGTCTTGCGTTCGCTCGCGTCGAGGCTGCCGTTGCACTCGTCGTGCTGGGCACAACTGCTGTGCTCGCTGCTTACCCGCTTCCGCCGGCTCGATCAGCCAGCCCAATCGAGGCGAGGAATATTTCGAGTGGCGGACACTGCGAGGCTCCCATGATCGAGCCGGGCGGCTACGCCGTGCCCAAGCGCAGCGACGGCATGGCCATTGCCTCGTTGGTCACCGGGATCACGTCGCTGTTCTGCTGCGGGTTGCTGACGGGAATCCCCGCGATCATCCTCGGCCTCCTCGCTCGTGGCCGGATCGCTCGAAGCTCGGGAGCTCTTGGCGGCGGCGGAATGGCCACCGCCGGATTGATCCTCGGCTTTGCCGGCTCAGCGATCTGGGTGTTCATCGTGGCGTTCGGGATCTACTCCTTCACCCAGATCGGAAACCACCCTGTCACCCGGGCGGCGATCCCATGCGATCAGCTCGAGCACACGACAGTGCACTATCACGCGGCCGTGCAGATCTTCGAGGGCGGAAACGAGGTGGCGATCCCCACCGATATCGGGCGGCCCGGATTGTGCTTTTACTGGATCCACATGCATGCAGCCAGCCCCGACGTCATCCACGTCGAGGCTCCCGACAACCGGGCTTATACGCTGGGCGATTTCTTCGATGTTTGGGCGGTCTCGTTGAAGCAACCGGCTCGGCTTGACAGCCGGCATGTCGGCACCATCACGCTGACGGCGGGCCAGACCCTTGTCGTCTTCGTCGACGGGCACCGGTATGGCCTGGACCCGGCGGGGATCGTGTTGCTGCCACATACGGTGATTCAGCTGGAGATCACGCCGCCGACGCTCGACCCCCCTCCACCTTTTGTCTTCTCACCGGGGCTTTAGCGGCATAGAATCGCGGCGTGCCCACGGTGCGTGAGGTCATGAGCACCCAGCTGCATACGGTGAGCCCCTCGACAACGGTCGGCGAGGCCGTTGCCCTGATGGCCCAGTACCGTGTCGGGTCGACTGTGGTCATGGACGGGAACCGGCTGGCAGGCATCTTCACCGAGCGCGATACGGTCAGGGCGATCTCGCAGTCTCACGATGCCCCAGCCCACGAGGTCTCTTCGTGGATGACCCGGGAACCGATGACGGTAGGGCCTGAGGAAGAGGTTGAAAAAGCGCTTGACACCATGCTCACCCATGGGTTCCGGCACCTCCCGGTGGTCGCCGGCGGCGAGGTGATCGGCATCGTGTCGATTCGCGATCTGGCCGGTTAACGGACGCAAGCAAAATTACCGCGCGCTGACCGGCAAGGATCTCTGTTTCGTGTCGTTCTACAAGCGTGTTTCGTCGTGGGCGCCGCCACCAGGCGACGACGGAGCCGAGCACGTCAGGGGTCGATGAGCAGCCGTCCTGGTCAACCGGACATGGGCTGGAACCAGAACGGATGCTGGTCGCGCCGAAGGCGGCTCTGCTTCGATATGACTCGCCGCCCTGGCTCGTCAACCGCGAGCTGAGGGAGCACCAGCGCGAGCGCTCCCATGCCGCCTCCCCTCTGCGGGGAGTCTCCACCCAGGAGGTCTTGGCCGCCCTGGCATCGGTATTCAGCCCTTCAGAGCTGGACTGGGAGCTGGTTGGCGTGACGTTCGTGCACGCGGAGGTGGCCCAGGCAGCGCTTGCCAATCTGCCGGTCGAGGTGAAGGTGGAGGAAGCTCCGCCGTGGGCGAGCGAGGCGCAAGCGGCTGACGACGAGGTTCCCACTCCGGCGCCCCCGGCCCGATCG
>JAXDLN010000085.1:0-2691 GCA_034666565.1 Chloroflexota bacterium | reverse complement strand
GATCATCGGCTTCGGCATCGTTTTCGAGCTGCCGGTCGTCCTTTTCATGCTGGGGATGATCGGCATCATCAACACGAAGTGGCTGTACAAGAACAGGGTATGGTGGTTTCTCGGTCTGGGCCTGATCGCCAACTTCCTCACTCCAGGTGTTGACCCTAACACGCCGTAGATCATGTTCGTCCCGCTCTACATATTTTTTGAAGGAACTGCATTGATACTCAAGCTGATGAAGCGGTGACCGAGCACTCGCGGCCCGACGGGCGCCAACCGGACCAGCTGCGCCCGCTGAAGATCGAGCTTGGTGTCAACGTGCACGCCGAGGGCTCGTGCCTGATCGAGATGGGCCGCACGCGAGTTTGGATCACGGCGAGCGTCGAGGATCGGGTGCCTCCGCACCGGCGAGGCAGCGGGCAGGGCTGGATCACGGCTGAGTATTCGATGCTGCCCCGCTCGACCCATGACCGGGGGACGCGTGAAGCGATCCAGGGTCGTGTCGGGGGCCGCACTCACGAGATCCAGCGCCTCATCGGTCGATCGCTTCGAGCTGCGGTCGACATGGGCAAGATAGGGGAGAGGACGATCACTCTTGACTGCGATGTGCTGCAGGCCGACGGCGGAACGCGCACGGCATCCATCACCGGCGCATTCACCGCGCTCTATATGGCGGTCAAGCGAATGAAGGACGCGCGGATGATCGACCAGATCCCAATCCGGCAGTACCTGGCCGCGGTCAGCTGCGGCATCGTCGAGGGCACGCCGATGCTGGACCTCGATTACACGGAGGACTTCACAGCGTCGACCGACCTCAACTGCGTGATGACCGAGGACGGCAAGCTGGTCGAGCTGCAAGCGACAGCCGAGGGCGCGCCCTACACGCGCGAGGAGCTGGACGCGATGCTGGCACTCGCGCACAAGGGCATCAAAGAGCTGATCGTCGGGCAGAAGCGGGCCATCGCCACGCTTGGCTGAGGCGCGTCGCAAGCTGGTCATCGCGACCGGCAACACCGGAAAGCTGCGCGAGTACCGCGAGCTGCTGGCGGAGACGGGGCTCGAGCTGATCGCTTTCGACACCGAGGTCGACGAGGTGGGGGAGACCTACGAGGAAAACGCTAGGTTGAAGGCTGAAACGGCCGCCAAGCGGTCAGGCCTTCCGGCGCTGGGCGACGACTCGGGGGTGGAGGTCGAGGCGCTGGGTGGGTTCCCGGGCATCCGGTCGGCGCGCCTTGGTCCAACGCAGGAGGAACGCACCGCCGAGCTGATGAGGAGGCTGGAGGGCAGGCCACGGCCATGGAATGCACGCTTCGTATCCGTCCTGGCGCTGGCGAATCCGGGCCATCCGACTCAACACTTCGAAGGCGAGTGCCGAGGCGAGATCGTGCCGGAATGGCGGGGCGAGGCGGGCTTCGGTTACGACCCCGTATTCCTTGTGCCCGGGACGGGGAAGACGTTCGGGGAGATGCCACCGGAGGAGAAGCGCCTGTACAGTCATCGGGCTCGGGCGGTCAGGGCGCTGTTGGAGTCGGGCGCGGTGGGGCGCCTCTATGATTGAGTCCGTCTACGGGCGGTGGCTTAGCTCGGCAAAGCGCCTGGTTTGGGACCAGGAGACCGCGAGTTCGAATCTCGCCCGCCCGACCAACGCATTTTGAGACCCTGAAAACGGCCGATTTCGATCTCGTTTCGACCGTTTGGGAAGGTGATGGGCGCGGGGTTGGAACGGCTGTGGAAAACCCTGGAACCTGCCGAGTTAAGAGACTTGGGGCATTGCCTACCAGTCTCATGGTGGGGAAATATGCAAGGGTGAACCAGGCAATCAGCGTTCTTACCGGCGGTCTTCCGAGCCCGCCGCGGCGGCAGCCGCCGATCCTCGCCGCCAACGAGCACTTCCGCCTGGATCGGCAGGGGATGCTGGTCTCGCCGCCTGCAACCCCGCGGTTCCGACCGAGAACCTGGTGGTCCGGATCCTGGTCGGCTCAGGTCTGCGACGAGCTGAGATCTGCGGGCTGGCCGTCCTCGGTCCTGATGGTCTCTCCGATGTGATGACCGACTCGCTAGGACGAGGGCGTGTCGAGCTCCGTGTGCGCTGGGACGCCGGCGCCAAGGGTCGGAAGTCGCGGCGGGTGCCGATCACGCCCAAGCTGGCAGCGGCGATCAAGCGATACGAGGCGCGCCACCGGCCCGAGACAGACCTGTCGCAGTTGCTGATCAATGGACACGGCGCGCCGTATCAAGGGCCAGGGATCAAGTCGATGATGGACCGGCTCACGCTTCGCGCGGGATTCCGGGTTCATGCCCACGCGTTCAGGCACACGTTCGCGACGGTTGCGGCAAAGCTGGGCTGGAACTTCGAGCATCTCCGTGCGGCGATGGGCCACTCCGACTACGGAATGCAACAGCGCTACGTACGGCTGGCCACCGAACGAGACTTGGGTCCGCGAGCCGACTGGCTGGAGCTGATCGCAAGCAATCCGGCGATGGAGTGGAATTAGCCTCGAATTCGTTCTAAGACGCCGGGACTTGGCGCAACGAGCCCACGTCGACGAGGGAACTCTTTGCGACTTCTTTGCGGGTCGCCGCCGGCCGACCTTCGGCACCCTACGCGAGATCTGCAAAACGGTCGAGTTATCGCTTAAGGACGTGATTGAGTTCAGTGCGGACCACCGTCAGGATGGCGGCAGTCGACTTTCGCAGAGT
>JAXDLN010000084.1:0-3370 GCA_034666565.1 Chloroflexota bacterium | reverse complement strand
CGTCAACGCCGCGGGTCTTGAGCTCGTTCATGACGCGCAGCCAGAACTTGGCGCTCTCGCGGACCAACGCTGCCACAACCAAACTCCTAATCCACAGCTGGGGGCCAGATTGTACCTCCGTCTTGATCTTCAAGGCGACCCCGCTTGCTGACCTCCGAGGTGGCCGTGCGGAACCTGCGCGCTGATCCTGCGTTACCCAAGAATCTGGTCTTCTTCTGCGTTAGCCAAGAATCTGGTCTTCCAGGAAATACGAGCAGGCATCGAGCAAATATCGGCCGGGAGGGTGCGTGCCTGAAGCAAACATGCACGAGGCAGCCGGGCAAAGGGCCTGGTTCTATCTGGCTCTTGGCCTGGTGACGGCAGCAACCCTAATGCTGCAGATCATCGAGACCAGGATCATATCGGTCATCTCCTGGTACCACCTCGCCTTCTTCATCATCAGCATCGCAATGTTCGGCCTGACCGCCGGCGCCGTATTCGTCTATCTGCGCCGGGCGCGGTTCCGACCGAAAGAGCTATCCGTTGACCTCACCGTAGCGACGCTGGCCTTTGCGCTCACGACCGATCTCGCCATCCTCGTGCAATTGACCCTGGTGACAGGGGCCTCTCCGTCGCTCACCGCCTTCGTCGCCTGGACGCAGTTCGCCCTCTGTCTCGCAGTCCCGTTCTTCTTCTCCGGCGTCGTTGTCAGCCTGGCGCTGACGCGCAGCCCGTACCCGGTCGGCAAGGTCTATGGCGCCGACCTGATCGGCGCGGCCGTGGGCTGCATCGGGGTACTGGCGATTCTGAACCTGACCACCGGGCCGTCAGCGGTGTTGTGGGTCGGCGCGCTCATTGCGCTCGCCGCACTCGCCTTCGCGCGTGCCGGCCCCCCCGTCGTGCCTGGGTCCGTCGTGCCGGGGTCCGTCGTGCCGGGGTCCACCGTGCCCGGGTCGACGTCGCCGAGTTCCACCTCCAGGCTGTTCCGCCACCGCCGCAGCATCGTCGCCGGCTGCCTTTTGCTCGCGATTGCCAACACGCTTACAGACCATGGCGTGCGACCGACCAACTTCAAGGATCAGGTGGAGACGGCGGACAAGCATGCCTACGACCGCTGGAATTCCTTCTCCCGCATCACCGTCAGCCAGAACGAGACCGTCCCGCCGGCGATGTTCGGGGCTTCGCCGCACCTGCCGCGCTCGACCGTCGAGCAGCGGTCGCTGCTCATCGACGGCGGCGCCGGCACCGCCATGTACCGATTCGACGGTAACCTCGAAAGCCTCGGCTTCCTGCGCTATGACGTGACCAACCTTGCCTATGCCATTCCGAATCTGAAGACAGGCGCCGTCATCGGTGTCGGCGGCGGCCGCGATGTGCTGTCGCAACGTCTCTTCGGCGTGAGGGACGTGACGGGCGTCGAGATCAATCCGATCATCATCGACGTCCTGCGGGGACGCTTGGCCGGCTATACGACGATCGCGGCACTGGACGGGGTGAGGTTCGAGGTCGACGAGGCACGCAGCTGGTTCGCACGCACGCCACGCTCCTTCGACGTCATACAGATGAGCCTGATCGACACCTGGGCGGCGACGGGCGCCGGCGCCTTCACGCTGACCGAGAACGGCCTCTACACGGTCGAGGCCTGGCAGCGCTTTCTCGGCCGGCTCAATCCGGGCGGCCTGTTCACGGTGAGCCGCTGGTATGCGCCCGGCGAAGTGAACGAGACCGGGCGTCTGGTCAGCCTTGCCGTCGCGACGTTGATCGAGAACGGCGCCGCCGAGCCTAGGCGCCACCTGTTCCTGGCCACGGCGGGCAACGTGGCGACGCTGATCGTGACCAAGTCGCCGGTTTCGCCGGCCGCGCTCGCGGCGCTCAAGGACGCAGCCAGGGCCAACGCATTTCCGGTGCTGCTGAGCCCCGACACCGCGGCGCCGTCCGAGATGCTGGAGAGCATCGTCACGGCGCGCAACCGCGCGGCGCTCGACCATGCCACGGCGGGCTACTACCTGGATCTCACGCCGCCGACAGATACGCGGCCCTTCTTCTTCAACCAGCTACGGTTCGCCACGCTGCTCGATCCCGGCGTGTTCTCGCGTTTCACCCACACGGGCGTGTTTGCCGGCAACCTGATCGCAACGCTGACGCTCGCCATGCTCGTCGTGATTTCGCTGGCCCTCGTCGCCGTCACGATCATCGTTCCGCTGCGGCCGACAGTCAGGCAAGCCGGCTGGGCGCTGGCCGCGGGCGGCACCGCCTACTTCGCCCTGATCGGCAGCGGTTTTATGATGATCGAGATTGCGCTGCTGCAGCGGATGAGCGTCTTCCTCGGTCATCCCGTCTACGCGCTGAGCGTCGTCCTGTTCAGCCTGATCCTGTGGACAGGCTTCGGTAGTCTGGCATCGGAGCGCGTGCCTCTTGACGGGCCCGGCAAGCTCGCCGCCTGGAGCCTGGCGAGCGCCGTCTATGTCTTTGCCCTACCTTCCTGGCTGCCGCCGCTGCTCACCGAGTTCGACGGCGCAGACCTTCCCCTTCGCGCCGGGCTCTGTGTCCTTGCCCTCGCGCCGGCCGGCCTGCTGATGGGCTTCGGCTTTCCCACCGGCATGCGACTCGCCGGCGCGATCAGCACCGGGCCCACGCCCTGGTTCTGGGGTGTCAACGGCGCCGCGGGCGTTCTCGCCGCCAGCGTCGCCGTCGTCACGAGCATTGCCTTCGGCATCGACACGACCCTCAGGATCGGCGCTGCCTGCTACTTTCTGGTTGGCGCTCCGGCCATGGTGTTGATGTCGGCCGGCGTGCGCCCCAGTCGCACAGTTCCCCAAGCCTTGTCCCCGAGCGCAGCCGGGGACAACTAGGTCGGCCGAGGCTCGATGGACCTCGGCCCTTACACTGAGCTTCCTGATCTCGGTCCTAAGGCGGCGGCAAGTCTAATGAGGGTGGTCAATATCTTGCCAAGGCTGGGGTCGAGGGCTCGAAGCCCTTCGCCCGCTCGATAATGAAGGCCGAGACGGATATCTGGGAATTGAAGTAGGTCAGGCTATCGTCGCGGGATAGGTTCGGCCTATTCACCCGATAGATATCTCATGGGTTTTTCCAACCGGCATTGCATACGGAGCGCGAGGCATGCTCTGCCTCGGCCTCGTCCTTCGCACCGGAGACCCCGTAGGGTCAAAAAACTGAAACGACCGAGAAACCAGTCGTTTAGGCGGCGTCGGTAGTAGTTCCTGAGGCGGCTCGGTACAATTTGGCGGACGGTCCATGAAGCTATCGCCGAGGGTCGGTGTAGGGCAGGGGGCGGTTATGGATTGGGCGCGTATCCTGGCCTACGTGACAGGGACGGTGGATCAGGAGCTGCTGGCCCGGAATGAATATCTGGCCGCCGAGAACCGTATCA
>JAXDLN010000083.1:0-2571 GCA_034666565.1 Chloroflexota bacterium | reverse complement strand
GATTGGAATCGACACAGCGAGGCGAAGGATCTCCCTGAGCCTGAAGCAGCTTTCAGCGCCACCTGCCAGCCTGGGCGCGGTCCGGACCGACCGGCGGCCTGACGAATACGACGACGTCGAGGACGAGTCCTAGCCGGTCCCGCGTCCTTCCGGTCGTTTCAAGCTGACGCCGGCGCGCCGATCCCGGCCAGCCGTTTGCGTGCGGTGAGGTTGTACGGGTCGATCCTCAGCGCCGTCCGGTAGGCGGCACTGGCGTCGGCAGTCCTGCCGAGCTCTCGCTCGGCGTCTCCGATGTCGACGTATAGCTGTGGGTCGCTCTCGCCCAGGCGTCCTGCCAGCAGCATCTCGTCCAGCCCCCTGGTGGGAGAGCCGAGCGCGCTGAGGCTCTGTCCAAGCGCCCAGTGATATTTGGCCTGGAGTGGATCGGCGACGACTGCCAGATCGAGCCTGCCCTGCGAGTACCAGACATCGGCAAGCACCGGCATCACGCCAAACCAGGCAACAGCGGCAGCGAGGACGACGGCCATGACGGGACGCCAGGCCGGCACGGCTCGCGATGCTGGCGCCGCCTCTTCGGCGGTGGCCTGGTTCGCTTCGGCCGCGCGCACAGCTGACCACGCAGTGCCGGCCAGCAGCCAGAACGCGCCGGTGGCGGGAGCCCAATCGAAGTTGAAGAGCGCCCACACCGTGTAGGCGACACAGGCTGCGGTCAGCGGACCGACCGATCCGGTGAATCGCCAGCGCCACGTCCCGCGAAGCCACATGGCGAGGACCCAGCCCAGGGCCGCCAGGCCGAACAGGCCCTGCGTGGCGCCAACGTCGAGTGGGCCCGAATGGGCTCGGTCGACCTCCGGCGCCCAATTTCCGCTCAGAAAGCCGCCGAAGACCAGCCCTGTCGCGTCTTCACCCCAGCCCGTGAGCGGCCGGGCGGCGATCATGCGGACCGCGTCGGGCCACAGGTGAAGGCGGGAGGGGCCCGGGTCGTCGTTGAGCAGCCGGAGCGGAGACAGAAGGATCACCAGGAGCGCCACCCCGATCACCGCAGCGCCCGCGGCCGCCCCCCACAGCGCCCGCCTGCCTCGGAGGCGGAGCACGACGAGGGCGATGCAGCCGGCAAGCGCCCCGAGGCCGCCGCTGCGCGACGTGGTCGCCACCAGCGCGCCGGCCGTCACCGCAAGGCCCAACCACCAGGCGACGGCGAAACGGCCGCCACGCAGGGCACGCGATATGGCCAGCGGAATCGCCATGGCCAGGAGTGCACCCAGGAGGTTGGCATTGCCGAGGTTGCCGTCAGGGCGGAAGTCGATCGCGTGGTTGACGAGAAGGACCTCCTGCCAGAGGGCCTGGAGGCTAGCGATTGAGGTGCCCAGGACGAAGGCGGCGATGACCCTTTCGCGCGCTCGCTGGTCGGCCAGGAGCCACACCGGCGCTGCCAGCAGGCCGAGATAGGCCAGGCGGATTGGGACGGACTCATAGCGGGTATAAGACCCCACCAGGCTTGCCGGCCACGAGACGGAGAAGGCAAAGGCCATGAGCGCGGCCGCTGCGGCCGCGATCAGGGGCAGGCGAAGCGGGCCGAGGGTGGCGTGCCTCGGCACCAGCAGCGCGAGCGCAAAACCGAGGCCGGCGCCGGCGATGACGACGGCCACCCGCGGCAGGATGTAGGAGTCGATGGCGATAGGAATGAAGACGGTGGGCAGTGCCAGGGCGATCGCCGCGGGGAGGAAACCGCCGAGGCGCTCAAGAAGCGGCCTCATGGCGCCTCCGCTAAGGGAATTCCGCCGGTTGATTTGTTCGTTATATTAGGGGTCGGGGTACCGCAGGTACCCAAGCAACAGATTGAGGAGGTGCTGGCCCCACCCGAAGCAGTCGTAGTAGTCCAGGAGGAAAACCTTGTATCCCTTTGAACGATTCACTGAGCGAGCCAAGAAGGTTCTGACGCTCGCCCAAGAAGAAGCAGAACGATCGCACCACAGTTATATCGGGACAGAGCACTTGCTCCTGGGTTTGCTCCGTGAGGGAGAGGGCCTCGCTGCCAAGGTCCTGAACAACCTTGGCGTCGAGATCGGCAAAGTTCGTCAGACCATCGAATCGGTGTTGGGCCGCAACGAGCGGATCATCATCCAGCAGATCATCCCCACGTCGCGCGTCAAGAAGGTCATCGAGATCTCGTTTGAGGAAGCGCGCCGAATGGGTCACAACTACGTCGGCACCGAGCACCTGTTGCTTGGGCTTCTCATCGAAGGCGAGGGCATCGCCGCCCACGTGCTCGAGGATCTTGGCGCCACGTTGGAGAAGGTCCGCTCGGAGATCGAGCGCCTGCTGCACGATTCGAGCGCCGAGACCGAGGCCGAGCCAGCGCCGAAGAAGCCTTCGAAGACGCCTTTGCTGGACCAGTTCGGCCGCGATCTGACGGAGCTTGCGCGTCGCAACCAGCTCGATCCTGTCATCGGGCGGGAGATGGAGATCGAGCGGGTCATCCAGATCCTCAGCCGCCGCACGAAGAACAACCCGGCTCTCATCGGCGAGCCCGGCGTGGGCAAGACCGCTATCGCCGAAGGCCTCGCGCAG
>JAXDLN010000082.1:0-15259 GCA_034666565.1 Chloroflexota bacterium | reverse complement strand
GTGCCGAGCTCGAGGACGAGCAGCGACCAGGGGTCGTGCCCGCTGCCCGACGCGCTCGGCTTGTACTGCCCGAACGCCACGCGGCGGTTCGCGCCAACGGTGGGCACCAGCCGCGAACCACGGCAGCCGATGCCCGGCCCGAACCACCAGGCGAGGATGTCTTCGCGGCCATTGAGCCAGAGGTCGAACGGCGGCATCGACTGGCGAGCGTCCTCCGCAATCAGCGAGGTCAGTGCGCTCAGATCGTAGCTTTCGAAGGCCCGGACGTAACGAGCGACAAGCTCATGGCGGGCCGCATCCATCGGTGGTGCTGGGTCGTCGGCACTGATACCGCTCGACTGCAGCGTGGCACGCGCCCGCTGCAGCGCGCTGTTGACCGACGCCACGCTCATCCCCAGGAGCTCGGCGACCTCCCTAGCTTTCCAGCGCAACACCTCGCACAGGATCAGCGCCGCCCGCTGACGGGGAGGAAGATGCTGCAACGCGGCCACGAAGGCGAGCCGGATGGTCTCGCGCGTCACCGCGAGCTCCGCCGGATCACCCTCCGCCGCAAGAAGGCTGTCGGGGATGGGCTGGAGCCAGGTCGCCTCGGGGAGCGTGTTCAAGTTCGATTCCACGGGCTCCCGCGCCGGGCCGAGGTCCATCGGCCGCGCCCGCCGGTTTCGTCCGTCCAGCATGTCGAGGCAAACGTTGGTCGCGATCCTGTAGAGCCAGGAGCGCAGCGCCGCCCGACCCTCGAAGCCCTCGAGTCCTTTCCACCCCCGCAGCAAGGTCTCTTGCACGGCATCCTCTGCCTCGAAGGGCGAGCCGAGCATGCGATAGCAATAGCCGGTGAGCGCAGCCCGATGTTGCTCGAGCTCGGCCTCGATCTCGGTGGGCGCGACGGGATGTGACGGCGCTTGCACGAGGTTCATCGTACCGTGCGCGGTGGAAAACCGGCCCGCTCTCCCTCTTTTGGGTGAGACGGAGGGCCCCCCTTTGTAGCAGCCTCGCCTGCCTCCGATGTGCGGTTCTTGGACGCGCACGGGGCCACACAATCGAAACCACGATGGCAGTGATGAGCGTCGGCTTCATGGCCCAGGCGAATGCCGAGATCCGCGCCGCGCAGCGGCGACACGAGATCGATACGACGCGGCGCTGGCGGCTCGGCCGCCCGATGCGGGTGATCGACGAGCTGATCAACGACCTGGAGATCCTCAACCTGAGACGTGTCTACCGGATTCCCCTTTCCTACGAAGGTCGGCTGTCCCGGCTCCGCGAACTGCTTAACGATGCGGGCGTGCCGCCGGGCGAGCTCGAGGGACTGCGGACTCGGATCCGGATCGTCAGGCTGATGGATCAGCTGTTCGCCATCCAGGAGTCTCTGCTCGGCACTGACGTATAGACTCACTCTCGGAACGTGGTCAGCGTCTGCCCGGGGTGCGGCCTGCAGCGGCCGAGCCTCGGCCTGGAGCCGGATCGAAGGGCCAACGCATCGGGCGAGTGCCGCACCCTGATGAACGAGCTGTCGTATTACACGCTCGCCCACGGCGATCCCGCGTTCATCCACCAGCATGTGGTCGACGCCTACGGCGCTCAGCATGTTCGTCCGTCGGCCTCCACGATTGGGGCCGCCTTCACCCTCGCCGGCCTCTACCTCGTGGTTGAAGGGCAGTTCACCGGCCGCCAGGTCCAGAAGATGCACATGCTGATGGCCAGGGCGTCCAAGCAATGGCCGCGCTTCGAGCCGCCCCGCGGTCCCGGGCCGCTGACGGTAGGTGACGTCCTCGCGGTTGAGGCGGGGCCGGCTCGCGACCAGGCCATCGTGCGGTGGTGCGCCAGCGTCTGGATGGCCTGGTCCCCGGAGCACGCCCGCGTACGCGCGATGGTCGACAGGTTTCTCTAGGCGCGGCTCAGGCGGCTTTCGGGGGACGGTTCAGCAGCAGCCAGTACATGCCAAGCGCGCGAGCCGACTCAGTGAACTGGTCGAAGTCCACCGGCTTGACGATGTAGCTGTTGACGCCGAGCCGATAGGTCTCGACCAGGTCACGCTCCTCGTGGGATGACGTCAGCATGACGACCGGGATCGTCCTGGTGCGCTCGTCCGCCTTGATCCGGCGAAGGACCTCGATGCCATCGATGAGGGGTAGTTTGATGTCGAGCAGGATCACGTGGGGATGGTCGCTGATCCTCCGGTCCGCATACTGGCCGGTACAAAACACATAGTCGAGCGCTTCCTGCCCGTCGCGGACGACATGGATCTTGTTGGCGAGATGATGTTTGCCGAGAGCGCGCAGGGTTAACTGCTCGTCGTCGGGGTTGTCCTCGACCATCAGGATGTCTACGCCGCCTTCGACTGCTGCCACGGTGCACCTCCTGGGCTCAACGTGAAGTAAAACGTCGCCCCCTCGTTAACCTTTCCTTCGGCCCAGGCCCGGCCCCCGTGGCGACTCACGATGCGCTGGACGATCGCCAATCCAACGCCCGTCCCCTCGAAGTCCTGGTTGCGATGCAGGCGCTGGAAGACCCCGAAGAGTTTGTCCGCGTACTGCATGTCGAACCCCGCCCCATTGTCCTTGACGAAGTAGACCGGGGTGGGATCCGAACCGCCTTGCATCGCACCAACCTCGATGCGGGCGCGCTCGCGCTTGCGCGAGTACTTGAAGGCGTTCCCGAGGAGGTTGATGAACACCTGCTCCAGCAGCGCTGGATCGGAATCGCAGTCGGGGAGATCGCCGATGACCAGCTCGACCCGGCGGCCGTCGATCGCGGGCGCGAGCTGGGCGAGGGCGCGATCCACGACGCCGCGTGTCTGCACCGGCTGGACGCGAAGCGCCTGCCGCCCCAGTCGGGAGAAGGTGAGAAGATCGTCGATCAGGTGGCCCATGTGGTCACCGTTCTCTTTGACGCGCTTCAGGAATCCCAGGCCCTCCTCGGTGAGGCCGCTGCTGAAGTCTTCGAGCAGGATGCTGGTATAGCCGTTGATGGCGCGCAGCGGCGCGCGCAGATCGTGTGACACGGAGTAGGAGAAAGCCCCCAGCTCCTCGTTCGCGGCCTCCAGCTGTCGAGTCCGGTCGGTAACCTCATTGACCTTCGTCTCCAACTCACCAACGAGACGGACGCGGTCGAGCCCGGTGCTGACCAGCGCCGTATAGTGCTGCAGCCAGGCCTGTTCATCGGTGCCAAACACGGGGGTGAAAGGGCCGCCGACCAGGATGATCGCGGCGTCCGCTTCGGCGAGTGGGGCGATGATCGCCGTCCTGGGAGGCCGCCCCCCTAACGGGACGACGTGGCGGCCGGCTGCAGCACTGATCCTCGCCTCGAGTCCACCGGCCTCGTCCGTGGTCATCGCCTGTGTGGCAAGGATGCTGCCCGCCGAACGGAAGAATCCGGCGTCGGCTCCGCTAAGGCGCACCGCCCAGTCGAGCGCGCGGCTGGCCAACGTGGCGCGGTCCGAAGCGAAGAGCAGGATGTCGTGCGTCGCCTGGCGAAACTTCGTCTCCTCGCCTTCGCGCCAGGCGCGCCGGAGCCAGACTGGCGGGACGAAGCCGGCGTAGAGGAAGGGGACGATCGCCAGGGTCGCGACCGCGACCCCGATCTCGACCACCGGGTTAGACCCTACCGAGCCGGCAAAGACGGCGGCGAGCAGGATGGCGATGATCCCGATGTAGCCGAGACTGAGGGCCCGCATCCTGGCGCGTTGCACCGCGGTCCGCCGCCGGGCCGCCAGCCAGAGCCGGACGCTCGGTTCGCCCACGCAACCGCTCCACACGAGGACGAAGCCGAGCAAGCCGACGAGTTGAAGTGCCTTCGGGGCGCTCGTGCCCACGAGCTGCAGGGCGATCTCCAGCAGCGCTGTCGCAGCCACCACGAGGATGACCAGTTGCCGGCTGCGGCGTGCCAGGGGGATGACACTGTCCCGAAAGAGGAGCAGCGCGAGGCCGGAGCCGAGGAAGATGGTGATGGTCAGAACCGAATTCACGCCGGCGAACCAGTGGCCGAGGAGTTTGGCCGCTTGCCCCAGGAGGGAAACGGCGGCCAGGCAGCCGATGGCCAGCGCCAGGTACATCCGGGTGGTGTCTTTCGTCGCGAGCCAGTCACGGATCGTCAGCGCGGCGATCACGCAAAACGCCACCGTACTTGCAATACCTAGGGCGCCGACAAGTGCGGCGGTTGTCACGACAATAGAACTCGGGCGCTAACAACTAATTGCCGGTCCACCCGTTGGAATTGGGTGAGTCCATGAGTGGACGGCCCCTACGCCTGCTGATTCTGGAGGACCGGCCGGAGGACGCAGACCTCGCGCTGCGCCAACTGCGTCGCGCCGGCTTCGATCCGACGTGGCGGCGCGTTGAGGACGAGGAGGGCTTCAAAGCCAACCTCGACCCCGAGCTCGACCTGATCATCGCCGACTACCATCAGCCGCAGTTCGACGCCCTCCGCGCCCTGAAGCTGATGCAGGAGGCCGGCCTGGAAATCCCCTTCGTCCTGGTCTCGGGCGCCATCGGCGAAGACATGGCGGTCGCGGCGGTGAGGCTGGGCGCTGTCGACTACGTCCTCAAGGACCGGCTGGGGCGGCTCGGCACCGCCGTCGAGAACGCGCTCGAGCAGGCGAAGTTGCGACGCCGCCAACGGGAGGGCCAAAAGGCCCTGGAGCACCAGGCGCTGCACGATGGCCTGACCGATCTGCCCAACCGGCTGATGTTCCGTCAGCAGATCGAGGAGGCGCTCACCGAGCGGACCAGCGTTGCCGTCCTGCTGCTCGACCTTGACAACTTCAGAGAGATCAATGACACCTTCGGACACAAGATCGGCGATGGCTTGCTGGGCCAGGTTGGCCCGCGCCTGCGCCGGCAGCTCGACGCCGGCGACCTGATCGCCCGGCTGGGAGGGGATGAGTTCGGCATCCTGATTGCGGATGCGGACGCAGGCGATGCCCTGAAGGTCGCGGATGCCATCCTCCGTGTCGAGCGGCCGTTCCTGATCGAAGGCCATCCGCTCGAGGTGACGGCCAGCATTGGCATTGCGGCATTTCCGCAACACGGTTCCACCGCCGAGACGCTGCTCCAGCGCGCAGACGTCGCGCTCTACGTCGCGAAGCGTTCCGGCAACAGCGCCGCAGTGTACCGTCCGCAGGACGACCCGTACGATCCGAATCGCGTGGTGCTACAGGCCGACCTTCGGCAGGCGATCGCCCGCCGAGAGATCATCCTCTATTACCAGCCACAGGTCGCGATTGCCACGGGTGAGGTGACCGGGTTCGAGTCGCTGGCTCGCTGGCGTCACGCGCAGCGCGGCTGGATCCCGCCGGGCGAGTTCATCCCGGTGGCGGAGCGCATGGGCCTGATCAAGCCACTCACCGCCTGCCTCGTCGAGCTGGCAGCCCGCCAGTCGGTCGCCTGGCAGGGGTCTGGCATCTCGATTCCAGTTGCGGTCAACGTCTCGATGCGCAACCTGCTCGATCCGCGGTTTCCGAGTTCCCTGAAAGACATCGTTGCCGGCAGCAACGCCGAGGCGCGGCGCATTAAGCTGGAAATCACCGAGAGCGCCCTCATGACGGAGCCGGCGCGGGTGCTGGAGACGATGCACGAGTTACGCGCGCTTGGATTCGGCTTCTCGATCGACGACTTCGGCACCGGATATTCCTCGCTTGCTTACCTGCAGCGGTTGCCCGTCGAGGAGATCAAGATCGACCGGTCGTTTGTTGGCGAGCTTTCAAGCAACGCGGGGAGCGAAGCCATCGTGCGCGCCACCATCGAGCTGGCCGGCGGCCTCGGCCTGGGCGTCGTCGCCGAGGGTGTGGAGGATGAGTCCACCTGGCAGAGTCTGCGGCGCCTCGGCTGCGCCACGGCGCAGGGCTATTTTCTCAGCCGTCCGATGCCGGCGACCGAAGTCGAAGGCTGGCTGTCCGAATGGTCGAAGCGCTCGGCCCGTCCGCTGGCGGCTTAGCCTTCGCCCGCGGTGTGCGGCACCGGCTTGTCTTCGAGCGGGCCTTCTTCGGCGGCTTCGCTGATCTCTTCCGATAGCCGCGGGAGCGCCTCGGCGTGGACCTCTCCGGACGGGCTGGCGGATAGCGGCGCCTCCTCGCCGCGTTGCGCCCGGTAGAAGGCACCGAGGAAGACGTTGAGGAGTCCGGCGACCGGGACCCCGAAGAGCGCGCCGAGGATGCCGCCGAGCTCGGCGCCGATCAACAGTGCCGCCATGGCGACCAATGGGTGGATGCGGGTGGCGGACCCCATCACGCGCGGCCCAAGGATGTACGCCTCGATCGCGTGGCCGCCGAGCGCCACCACCAGGGCCAGCAGGCCGATCACTGGCCCCTTGAAGACCAGGGCGATGAGCACCGCCAGGCCCATTCCGATCGGCGCGCCGATCAGCGGTAGGAACTCGAGGAAGAAGGTCAAAATGCCAAGGACCACGGCGTAGGGGACCCCGATCAGGGTCATCGCAAGGCCTGTGTACGTGCCCATGACCAGCGACATGACCAGCTGGCCTCGGGCGTACTGGCCGAACGTGGTGCCAACGGCAAGCAGGGTGAAGTCGTAGACCTCTTCGTGTCCAGTAAAGAGCTTGCGCATGCTGGCGATCAGCTTGCGGCCCTCCACTAGCAGGTAGATCGAGATCACGAGCACCAGGAGGATGTTGATCAGCGTTCCCAGTGTCCCGCTCAAGATCCCGAGGACCGATCCGAGGACGGCCGTACTGATCCCGCCCGACCCGCTCGGAAGACTCAGCTTGAGCGGAATCCCCGCATTGTCAATCGCGTCCTGCAGGTAGGTGACGAAGGCGATGGCTCGGGACTCCAGCGCCGGTAATTGCTTTGCCTGGCCGATCAGGGCCGGCGTGATCAGCGCGATCAACCCGGCGATCAGACCGATGATCACCACGTAGAGCAGAAGCACCGCGAAGACCCGCCGGCCTTTGAAGAGGGGAAGTTGTTCCATCAGGTCGATCACCGGCGTGAGCAGCAAAGCGATGATCGAGGCGAAGACGAACAGGAGGAAGACGTTGAAGAGGTGAACGACCAGATACTCGCTCTGGTGATAGAGCATCACGGCCGAAAGCGCGATCAAGAGATAGACCAGGATCTTGACGGGGCGCTCGAGGGAGCGCCAGCTCCGGATCAAGAAGCCTCCCTTCTCGTGTTCGGCCACGAGGCCAGTCTCGCACACCGTCCGATCAATCAAGCCCGCTCGGGAGAGCTCGTGATACGTTGGCCGAACTAACAACACAAGGAGGCGATCCGTGGGGACCTGGAAGTTCGATCCGATGCACACGCAAGTTGAGTTCTCTGCAAAGCACCTGGGAATGATGACGGTTCGGGGAAACTTCACCGAGGTGACTGCAACCGGTGATCTGTATCCCGATCAACCCGAACGCTCAAAGGTCGACGTCACCATCAATACCGCCAGCATCCGCACCCACAATGAGCAGCGGGACAACGACCTGCGGTCCTCCTACTTCCTGGAGATCGAAAAGTACCCAACGATCACCTTCAAGAGCACCAAGATCGAGACCAAAGGCAAGGACAAGGGCACGATGACCGGCGACTTGACGATCAAAGGCGTAACCAAACCGGTAACGCTCAACGTCATCAAGTACGGCGAATTCAACGATCCAAGCATGGGCCACCGGATTGCGTATGCCGCGGAGACCAAGATCAATCGTCAGGACTACAACATGAAGTTCGACGCCATGCTGGACGGCAAATTCGTGGTGAGCCACGACATCCAGATCAATATCGAGGGCGAGCTTCTCGAGGCGCAGGAACCGGCGAAAGCCGGCAGCTCCCCCAAAGGTAAGGAGGAGCGGGCCGCCCCTTAGGGGATTCCGGCCACCCGCGCGCGGCAGATCATCTCGGTATGAAGCCGGCCGAGGGCGTCGTCACGCGACCAAGCGCCTACGGATTTGCCGAAACCCTCGCCCGGCTGCGAACCTCCCTGGTGCGGCGGCAGCTCGAGATCTTCGCCTGGTTTGATCACAGCGGCGCGGCGAGGCGCGTCGGCCTGACCATGCCCGACACCCAGGTCGTGGTTTTTGGGAATCCGACGAGCGGCACGCCACTGATGCTGGCCGCGCCGCTGGTTGCGCTCGACCTGCCCCTGCGGGTGCTCGTCGCGGATGACGGGGGGCACGCCGTCGTCAGTTACCTCGCCCCATCGTATCTGGCCGAGCGATATGGCGTGCCTGCGGACCTTGTCAAGAACATCGCCGGAATCGAGACGATCGTCGAAGAAGTGGTCGCCTGAGGGCGTCGGTCAGAGGTTGACGATGGCCACGTCATACTCGGCCTGAAGGCGGGCGGCAATCAGCGACCGGTGGCAGGCCGGAGCGTCGCGCTCGACGCACAGCAGCGCTGACGTCGCGTCGTCAGGCAGCGACTCGAGCACGGCGCCCAGGTCGACCTTGTCGAGCACCTCACAGAGGTAGCGCTGCCGGTACGACTCCGACAGCTCGATGCGTGAGCGCTTGCCCACCTTGAGCCGGTCGTCCTCTCGGTATTGAAGCTGGCGCAACTCGGTGGTGGGCGCCAGCTCGGGTAGGTGCCGGTACTGGATCCGTGCCTCCTTCAGGGCAGCCTGCAGCCGGAGCGAGTTGGCCCAGGCGTACTCGCGGCCTCGGACGCCACGCCGCTGCCGGACGTCGACCACCATCGCGACCCGATGGCGCTTCAGCTTACCCAGGAAATCCTCGAGGCTGGATTGATAAACGCCTACGGTGGCGATCGTCCGCACCGGAACGCCTTCCGGTGCTAGCTGACGCTGACGACCGTTGCCTGCCGCTCCCCTCCGGGGGTTTTGAAGGTGACGGTGTCGCCGGCCCGGTGATCCAGCAGCGCGCTTCCCAATGGCGATGCGGTCGACATCAGGCCGCGCGCCATGTTCCCCTCGGACGGCCCAACGATCTGGTAGGTCGACTCGCCGAATTCGTCGCGCACGATCACCGTCGAGCCGATCCGCGCGACGCCTTTCGGGCCGCCCTCCTCGATGACCTGCACCCGCGCCAGCGTGCCTTCGATGGTCTGCACACGGCCGTCGAGCATGCCCAGGTGCTGGCGGGCGTCGTGGTAGGCGAAGTTCTCGCTCAGGTCCCCCTGCGAACGGGCGGCGGCCACCTCCTCGACCAGGGCCGGACGTCGGGCGCGCAGCTCGGCGAGCTCGGTCTTGAGGGCCTCGAAGCCGAACGCGGTCATCGGGATCGGGGCGCCATTGTCATTGGACATGTCAAGACTCTATCGTGCGGCCACGGTTGGTCTGGCCTTCACCGGCTTGGCCGCCTGGCGGCTGGATGCCCACAGGTAGAGGCTCGCCAGACTGCGGTTGGGTCGCCATTTCTCTCCGATAGCGTCGACCTCGCTGGGACTGGGTAAATGGTCGAGCCGGTAGAGCCGCTGGACGGCCGACCGGATCCCGAGGTCGCCAACCGGCAGGATGTCGGGCCGCTCGAGGTTGATCAGCAGAAACATGTCCGCGGTCCAGCGCCCGAGTCCACGGCTCGCGGTGATCTGCTCGCGAACCTCGTCATCCGACAACTTGTCCAGGTGATCGACCTGGAGCTCGCCGGAAATGATGTGTTCGGCGAGCGAGCGGACGTACTCGACTTTCCTGCCGGAGAACCCGATCGCTCTGAAGTCGGCGGCATCCAGGGTCAACAACTCGGTCGGCGACGGCAGCCGCCCGCCGAAGCGCTCCTGGAGCCGTCCGGCGATGGCACGAGCCGCATAGCCGGAGATCTGCTGGCCGATGATGGAGTAGACGAGCACGCTGAAGGGATCACCCAGGGGGCGCGCCCGGCGCCAGGCACTGCTATCAACCGGCTCCGTCGCCTCGATGAGCCGCGCGAGCTTTCGGTCGCTGGCCTTCAAGGCAGCGAGCGCCTGGTCGCGAGCTGACGGTGTCCGCCTGGTAGCGATCGATCCATCGTATCCCGCCCCTGGCAGCGCGGGCCGCGTATAGATATAGGTATGGGCGATGATTCTGGCGTCGGTCGAACGTCGTAAGGGTATGAGTAAGGTCACCTGCCAGATCTCGATCTCGCTCGATGGCTTCGTCGCCGGCCCCAACCAGAGCCTCGAGAACCCCCTCGGTGAAGGCGGGCTGCGCCTCCATGAGTGGGTATTCGCCACCGCCAGCTGGCGGGAGCAACACGGGCAGACCGGCGGGGAGCGCTCCGTCGACTCGGAGGTGATCGACGAGGTCGTCGACAATGTCGGCGCTTACATCATGGGACGCAAGATGTTTGGCGGAGGCGACGGCTCGTGGGATGGGAACTGGAAGGGCTGGTGGGGCGACGACCCGCCCTACCACGTGCCGGTCTTTGTCCTCACCCACCATCCGCGCGACCCGCTGCCAATGCAGGGTGGCACCACCTTCCACTTCGTGACGGCAGGGATCCGCTCCGCGCTGGAGCAAGCCCGCGCGGTCGCGGGCGACAAGGACATCATGATCGCCGGCGGCGCGCACGCCGTCCAACAATTCATCGCCGCCGGGATGCTCGACGAGCTTTACCTGCACATCGCGCCGATCGTCCTTGGAGCCGGTGAGCGGCTGCTGGAGAACGTCGGCGATCCCATCCTTCAACCGATCAAGGTGGTCGCCTCGCCGGCCGTCACGCACGTCCGGTACCGCCTCGTCCGCTCGTAAGCTAGTGGCAGATGTCCTACCAGGCGGAGGTCGCCGGCTGGCACGATTTCTACATCCTCGCGGGGACGGGATCCGCCACGCTGGTCGGTCTTCTGTTCGTCGGCCTGTCACTGCACCTGCAGATCGTGATCTCGGCCTCGGAGGTCCGCAGCCTCGCTCGCGTGACCCTGGCGAATTTCGGCGCTGTTCTCTTCGTGGCCCTGTTTATGGTGATCCCGCAGGGTGCGTCGGCCGCGGGCTCGCAACTGATCGGCGCGGGGATCGTCAGCCTGATTGTCGCGGGTCCAAGCCTGGTGGGCGCGGTGCGAAGCCGGGAATGGTCCTTCGAGATGAGCCCGATGCAGCGTGCTCGCGTGGCTCTGCGTTTCGGCTTGAGCTCCCTCAGTTACCTCGCGATCATCGTGGCCGGCGTCCTGCTGCTGGCATCGGCGGGCGCGGCCTTCGTCGTGCTGATGATTGCCACCGTCGTCCTCCTCGTCGTCTCCCTGCGCAACACCTGGGACCTGCTCGTCACGGTCGCCGACGTGACGCAGTGACCGGAAGCTCCAGATCGACCAATACGGGGACGTGATCGGAACCTGGCAGCGCCACGCGCCAGGCGCGGTGGGGAAGACCTTGGGGCGCCGCAAAGACGGCATCGAGCTTCTGGCGAACTCCGAGCGCGCGGTGCGTCCAGCCGACACCGGCGGTCACCTCCTGGAAGTTGGCGGCTGCGGCCAGCCGGCGCAGCTCCGCCCAGCGTGGGCGTCCGGCGATGCCATACGTATTCATATCGCCGGCGATCAGCATGAAGTCGGCGGTCGGCTGCGCCGACGCGTGATCGAGAACCCTGGCGAGCTGGGCATGCTTGTGCGCGATGCCGAAGACATCGAGGTGGACCGCATATAGCCGGAAGCGCAGCGCACCGAGCCGCAGATTGGCAACCACCGCATTGCGTCGCTGGGCCGGCAGGGCACGCATGACACGGCCGGACGGGGTTGGGAGATCGATGGTGTCGAGGCCCTCGAGCTCGATGCGTCGCGAGTCCCACAGGATGCCGTTCGCCTGCGTCCGGCCGCCGACCATCTGGGCGGTGACCTGCTCGAAACGCCAGAACGGGCCCAGCCGCGACGCGATGGACTGCGCGTCGGTGCGCCCGTGATGGGTCGACAGCTCCTGCAGGCTGATCAGGTCTCGCGCCGGCAAGGCGGATGCACCGTCGATGATCACCGGCAATTTGTGACAAAAGGCGACGTTCCAGGTTGCAATTCGCAGCATTGCGGATCCGACCTCAGCATAGAGACGCCCCGTAGGAAGGCAGCGTGAGGCGCTTCGGCGAGCGCCGCGCGTTCTTGCGCGTCATCGTCGTCTGGGGACTCACGGCCGTGGCGCTGCACGCCTTTGCCCTGGTCATTCCCGGTGTCCACGTCAGCGGTTGGCTGGCCGCGATCCTCGGGTCGGGAACCATTGGCCTCCTCAACGCCCTGGTCTGGCCGATGTTCGTCCGGGTCGCGCTGCCGATCACGGTGCTGACCCTGGGCTTTGGCGCGCTGCTCTGCAATGGGGTGTTCGTCTATCTCGGGTCTCTCCTCGTGCCCGGGTTCAAGGTGGACAGCATCTGGTCGGGCGTTGTCGTCACCGTTGGTCTCACGCTCGTCAATACCGTCTTCACGACGCTGCTGGCGATCGACGATGACGACTTCTACTACCGCCAGGTGGTTCGCCGGCTGGCCGAGGGTTCCGGCGAACCGGCGACCAAGATCCCGGGAGTCGTTTTCGTGCAGATCGACGGGCTCGCCTACGACGTCTTGCAGCACGCCATCAGCCAGGATGACGTCAGCACCATCGGGCGCTGGCTTCGCGACGGATCCCACCGGCTGCTTCGCTGGGAGACCGATTGGTCATCCCAGACCGGCGCCTCACAGGCGGGCCTCCTGCACGGATCGAACGACGACATCCCCGCGTTTCGCTGGTTCGAAAAAGAGGCTGGTGCGCCCAGAGTCTGCAATCATCCGACCGATGCGATGGAGATCGAGCGGCGTCATTCCGACGGGGGCGGGCTGCTCGCCGGCGATGGCGCGAGCCGGGCCAATGTCTTCTCGGGTGACGCACCGCGGAGTTCGCTGACGATGAGCACGGTGCTCCGCCGCGACCGCGGTGGCCGCCTCGGCCAGGACTACTATGCCTACTTCGCGAACCCCTACAACGTGGCGCGAACGATGATCCTCGCCATCAAGGAGATCGTGGTCGAGATCTGGAGCGCATCGGAGCAGCGTCGACGAAATGTCCAGCCCCGAGTGAGTCGCCGCTTCCCGTACCCCCTGGTGCGCGCCTGGACGTGCGTCATCCAGCGCGACCTTCAGTGCGAGACCGTCATGGCCGACATCTATGCGGGCCGCCCGGTCATCTATACGGACCTCCTCGCCTACGACGAGGTGTCCCATCATTCGGGAATCGAACGCGGCGAGACGCTCGCGGTGCTCCGAAAGCTTGATCGCCAGCTGGCCAGGATCGAGGCGGCGGCCAAGGACGCCAGGCGCCGCTACGCGCTCGTCGTGATCTCCGATCATGGACAGACGCAGGGTCCGACGTTTCGCCAGCGGTGGGGACAAACGCTCGACGAACTGGTGCGAAAGGCTTGCGCCGACGGCAGTGTCGAAGGCTGGGTCCAGGGCGACGAGAGCTGGGGTTACCTGGCAGGGTCACTGACCGAGGCGGCTGGTGGTACTGGTTTAGGGGCCCGGGTCATGCGGGGCGCGACCCGATCGAAGACAACCAACGGAATCGTTGAGCTCGGCCCTAACGCCCGCCGGCGGAACGCCGGCACTGACAAGCAACCCGTGGAAATCGTGGTCATGGGCTCGGGCTGTTTGGGCCTGATCTACTTCCCGCGTCGACCAGGTCGCCTGACCCTGGAGCAAATCAACGAAGCCTACCCCGATCTGATCCCCACGCTCCGCACCCACCCCGGGATCGGGTTTTTGCTCGTTTCTTCCGGGCGCCGCGGCGCGGTGGTCCTCGGCCGCGCCGGCGCGAATTACCTGGACGAGGGCGTGGTCGAAGGCGGTGACCCGCTCGCGCCCTTCGGTGCCACCGCCGCCCAGCATGTGCGGCGCACCGACGGCTTCGCGCACGTCGCCGACATCATGGTCAACAGCGCCTACGATGCCGAGCGGCAGGAGGTCTATGCGTTCGAGGAGCTGGTCGGGTCACACGGTGGGATGGGTGGCCCGCAATCATTCCCCTTCGTCCTGCTGCCGCACGGCTGGGCGGTCCCCGACGAAAGAATCATTGGGGCCGAGTCGATGCACCAATGGATGCGGCGCTGGCTCAAAGACCTGGGCCAGGTGCCGGACAAAGGTCCGCGGACTCGGTCAGCGGGTTAAGTCGGCCCTGCCGGCTTCTTGCGCGCCGACGCCGACTAAGAGGAGCCAGGCGCCGGTCACCATGAAGATGAACGACGACATCATGCCGAGGCCGACCAGGTAGAGACCGGCCGCATTGCCAGCAAAGAGGATCAACGCGCCGATCTGCTCGAGGACGAGGCAGGCGAAGCTTCCGATCGTCCGCCATAGAACGCCGTTGTCGGCGCTGCGAATGGCCTGGCGGATGCTGTTGTAGAGAATCGCCTCGACGATGATGAGTACGGCGATCAGCTCAACCGCGATCGCCTGACCATTCTGCCCGCCCATGAGAACCAGGGCGCAGCGGATGAAGACGGCGGTCAGCCCGGTCAAAATGGTCCGCGCACGGTGCCGGTGGACCGGATCCCTCGTGATGTCGTCGAGGTGTAGCGTCATCGCGACGAACACCAGCCCGGTCAGTGTCGCCGCGCCGCCACCGACGACCAAGAAGTAGTCGTGCCACAGGGCAGGCTGGTACATGCGTCTGGCGCCTCCGCGTCAGTCTAGCTGGGGCTCATCCGCACGGCTCCGGTCCTCAAATGCCCCTAGGGTGCAGCGACGCTGGCGAGCTCGCTAGGCGTTTGGGCCGTTAGCGTCGCCTTCTTCGGTTCGGGCGGGATGACCACAACTGGCATCTGCGCATGCAGCACAAGCTGATGGCTCACGCTTCCAAGGAGGAGCTCGCCGAAGCCACCGAGCCCGCGGCTGCCGGTGACGATCAGATCAGGGTGCTCCTCACGAGCAGTCGCGATCAGCGCCGGCGCGGGAGCCCCCGTCTCGAACACGGTCCGGTAGCGCAACCCAGCCTGCTTGAGGGGAGCCGTCCACTCGTCTTCAAAACGGTGTCGCAGGTCGGCGACCCAGTCGTCGGGTAGCTGGACGGGGGCCAGGCCGAGGCCCAGCGCAGATGGTGTCAGCAGCTCGACGACGTGCACGGCGACGATCTCGGCCTTCAGCGCTTTCGCCAGCTCGATTGCCCAGGCGAGCGCTCGCGCGGAGCCGGTCGAGCCGTCCAGTCCAATGAGGATTTTCTTTGGAAGCATCGCGCTGGTCGACACCATGGTTTCCATGTCATGCACCTCGATTTGGTAACGAAGAGGCGGAGGACGGGCCTCCGCCTCTCCCGTTGCTTTACGCGAGATTGGGCCGGCGGCTGCCGGTGACGTTCAGCAGCAGGCTACCGGCGTTGACGACGGCGAGCACCCCAACGATGTTGGCGGCCCAGGCGACAGCGGTTACGGCCGTGAAGCCAAG
>JAXDLN010000081.1:50000-52474 GCA_034666565.1 Chloroflexota bacterium | reverse complement strand
CTACGCTGAAGCAGAGAACCAGCATGCAAAGTCCACGACGAAGATACATGTGAAACAAGCCGCTCGATCATTAGGGCGACTTCGCTACGTCCGTTACCGGATGTCCACGCGTCGTCTATCTACCAGGTGGTCTTCCTGGGATCTTACGCACTTAAGTGTGCGGGAGAACTTATCTTGGGTGCGGCTTCGCGCTTAGATGCCTTCAGCGCTTATCCCTTCTCGACATAGCTATCCAGCTCTGGCCCGGGCGGGCCAACTGGCACACCAGCGGTCGAGCCATCTCGGTCCTCTCGTACTGGAGATGACGCCCCTCAATTCTCCTACGCCCACGACGGATAGAGACCGAACTGTCTCGCGACGTTCTGAACCCAGCTCGCGTGCCGCTTTCATGGGCGAACAGCCCAACCCTTGGGACCTACTCCAGCCCCAGGATGCGACGAGCCGACATCGAGGTGCCAAACCTTGCCGTCGATGTGAACTCTTGGGCAAGATAAGCCTGTTATCCCCGGGGTAGCTTTTGTCCGTTGAGCGCCAGCCTTTCCATTCAGGGCTGGCGGATCACTAAGCCCGACTTTCGTCCCTGTTCGGCTTGTAGGCCTCACAGTCAAGCTCCCTTGTGCCTTTACACTCTTTAGGCCTGATTTCCATCCAGGCTGAGGGAACCTTTGGGCGCCTCCGTTACGCTTTAGGAGGCGACCGCCCCAGTCAAACTGCCCACCTGCCACGGTCTACACGCCCGATCAGGGCGCATGTTAGATCTAAGACCAACTAAGGCTGGTATTCCAAGGGTGACTCCGCCAAGGCTAGCGCCCTGACTTCATAGTCTCCCAGCTATCCTCTACATAGCAAGCCCCAGATCAGTGACAGGATGCAGTAAAGCTCCACGGGGTCTTTCCGTCCTGTTGCGGGTAACCTGTATCTTCACAGGTGTTTCAGTTTCGCCGAGTCCATGCTCGAGACAGCAGCTAAGTCGTTACGCCATTCGTGCGGGTCGGAACTTACCCGACAAGGAATTTCGCTACCTTAGGACCGTTATAGTTACGGCCGCCGTTTACCGGGGCTTCAATTCAAGGCTTGCACCTATCCTCTTAACCTTCCGGCACCGGGCAGGCGTCAGCCCCTATACATCAGCTTCCGCTTTAGCAGAGACCTGTGTTTTTAGTAAACAGTCGCTTAGCCCTATTCTCTGCGGCCCAGCTAGGCTTCGGGAGTAAATCCCTACACCCAACCGGGCTCCCCTTATCCCGAAGTTACGGGGAAATTTTGCCGAGTTCCTTAAGCATGGTTCTCTCGATCGCCTTGGAATCCTCTTCCCACCTACCTGCGTCGGTTTGCGGTACGGTCACCTGTGTTCTGGCTAGAGGTTTTTCTTGGAAGCGTGGGATTGGCCACTTCACCTTCTTGCGAAGGCTCCTATTCGCGTCTCGGCGTTGAATGCCAGCCGGATTTGCCTGGCTGACCGCCTACCTGCTTGACCGGGCACATCCGATCGCCCGGATGGCCTACCCTTCTCCGTCGCCCCATTGCTCATAACGAACACGAGGTGGTTCAGGAGTGATGACCTGATGTCCTATCGTCTACGCATTTCTGCCTCGACTTAGGTCCGACTGACCCTGGGACGATTAACGTTGCCCAGGAAACCTTAGGTTTACGGCGAACACGTTTCTCACGCGTTTCTCGCTACTTGTTCCGGCATTCGCACTTCCGTCCACTCCACCAGTCCTCACGGTCTGACTTCACTGCGGACGGAACGCTCCTCTACCTACCGGTCCTTACGGACTCGGTACCGAAGCTTCGGTAACAGGCTTGAGCCCCGATCATTGTCGGCGCATCATCACTCGACCAGTGAGCTATTACGCACTCTTTAAATGGTAGCTGCTTCTGAGCTAACATCCTGGTTGTCTGAGCGACAATACATCCTTTACCACTTAGCCTGTACTTTGGGACCTTAGCTGTCGGTCTAGGCTCTTTCCTTCTCGACCACGGAGCTTAGCCCCCGTAGTCTCACTGCCGTTGGAATATCTGTCGCCATTCGGAGTTTGGTTGGGTTTGGTAACGAGGTGATCGCCCCTAGCCCATTCAGTGCTCTACCTGCGCCAGACTCATCAACGACGCTGTACCTAAATACATTTCGAGGAGAACCAGCTATTTCCAAGTTCGATTGGCATTTCACCTCTATCCCCAGTTCATCCACTCCGTTTTCAACCGAAGTTGGTTCGGTCCTCCACGCGGTTTTACCCGCGTTTCGACCTGACCAGGGATAGGTCACTTGGTTTCGGGTCTACTCAGCGCGACTACCACCGGCTTGCGCCGGCCTCGCCCTATTCAGACTTGCTTTCGCTACGGCTCCGGGTTTGAACCCCTTAACCTCGCCACGCTGAAGTAACTCGCCGGATCATTATTCAAAAGGCACGCAATCAGGCATTCCAGCCGCTTACGCAGCTGGCATAGCCCTCTCACCGCTTGTAAGCACA
>JAXDLN010000081.1:0-47500 GCA_034666565.1 Chloroflexota bacterium | reverse complement strand
CCCATCAAAGCCTTGGTGGGCCGTTACCTCACCAACTAGCTAATAGGCCGCGGGCCCATCTGAGAGCGTCTTGCGACTTTAGTTGTCAGATGATGCCATCCGACAACCACATGCAGTATTAGCTCTGCTTTCGCAGGGTTATTCTGCACTCTCAGGCAGGTTGCCCACGTGTTACTCACCCGTCCGCCACTAGCGCTAGCCACCCTTGCGGGCAGCTAACACCCGTTCGACTTGCATGTGTCAGGCACGCCGCCAGCGTTAATCCTGAGCCAGGATCAAACTCTCCGTAAAAAACCTCGACCCACCAGGGCTGAGGTTAAAGAATCGAATTGGGGTCCCTACGACATTTCGAAGGGCCTTCTCGGAGAAGTCCGTTCCACTCTTCAATTGTTAAGGTGCTCGCCTGGCCCTAAGCGGCGCGGGATCTCCTCCCGCCTCTCGGGCAGCCTGAGAATGATACCGCATCAGGCTGCGCACTTGTCAAGAAGGTGCAGGCGCCTCCTCAGCCTACCCCTGGCGGCTGGCCTTTAAACCGGCCGGCGACTCCGCTACTTGATCGGCGGGAGGTGCTCGAGCTCGTCCGCCGCCAGGTCCGTGTAGACCCGCCGGGTCGTGATCTTCGGGATCCGGTCCGCGCGAACCTCGACCTTGTGACCGGTGTGGGCCAGCTTGAGCACGATGCCGTGGAAGATGTCGTCCTCTTTGTCGCCCAGCAGCTCCTCCATCCGGCCGATCTCCTCCCCCGACTCTCCCATCACGGGCGCCTTCTCCGGCATGGCCAGCCAGGCAACCTCCCGTTCCTCCTCGAGCTCGTTGCCATCCATCAGAATGCCCGCCGCCCCGAGAAGGCCCGGGCCAGCGTGAGCTCGTCGGCATATTCCAGCTCGCCGCCAACCGGCAAGCCGTGGGCCAGTCGGGTGGTTTTGACCGCCAATGGTGCCAGCTGCTCGGCCAGGTACGCGGCCGTCGCCTCCCCTTCCATGTCCGGATCGGTGGCCAGGATAACCTCAGAGACCGGCTCCCGTCGCAGCCGCGCGATCAGCTCGGCGATCTTCAACTCAGCCGGACCGATCCCGTCGATCGGAGACAGCGCCCCATGCAACACGTGGTACAGACCGTGGTATTCGCCCGTCCGCTCGATCGCCAGCACATCCAGCGGTTCCTCGACGACACATAGCACCCCACGGTCGCGTCGGGTCGACAGACAGATGGCGCAGCGCGCCGCCTCCGCGATGAAGAAGCACTCGTCGCAAAAGCGAATCCGGGCCTTGACCTCGACCAGGGCCGACGCCAGCCGGTCGACCGACTCGCGCGGCGTGCGCAATATATAGAAGGATAGGCGCTGGGCCGTCTTCGGCCCGATCCCCGGCAAGCGTCCGAGCTCTTCCATCACCCGCGTCAGCGCCGCCGGAACGTCGGCCACGACCTACCCCATCAAGCCGGGCGGTAGTCCGATTCCCGCAGTCACGGCGCCCATCTCCTTGCTCGCCAGCTCGCGCGCCTTGTCCATGGCGTCGTTGACCGCGGCCAGTACCAGGTCCTGCAACATCTCGAGATCGGCCGGGTCGACGACTTCGGCCTTGAGCGTGACCGACAGGACTTTCTGGTGACCGTTTGCGACCACCTCGACCATGCCGCCGCCGGCGGTTCCGGTGACGGTCTTGTTGCCCAGGTCCTCCTGGATCTTCGCCATCTTGGCCTGCATCTGTTGGAGCTGCTTGAGCATCTTGAACTGCTGACCCATCAGCCTCTCCCTCGCGGGGTGACCCGCAAATTGGTTGCATCGAACCGGTTCATCGCCTCTTTCACCAGCGGGTCGTCCGCGATCGAGGCCGAGGCGCGCACCGGCGCGGGCGCCGCGCCCACCGCCTTCTTGTCCTCGGCCACCAGCTCGACGCGGGCGTCCGGCCCGAAGACCTCCCGCACGGCGGTCAGTAGCGTCTCCCGGTTCTTCGCCCCGTTCATCAGCTCAGCGTGGGCGGGATAGCGAAACTCGATGCGCACCAGGCCGTCGCTCACGGCGGCGAGCCGTGCCTCCATCAGCAGGCTGCCAACCGGCTTCGGCAATTTTTGCTTCAACGCGTCCCAGCGTGCGTCCGGACCGAGCACGGCTGGCTCCGCATCCATCGCCGGCTCGATCAAGCGCTCACCACCCACCGCCTCGCCGCTGGGTGCCGCCACCGGCACCAGCGCCTGCACCGGTTGGCTCATGTTCGACAGCAGCGTCACCTCAAGCAGCAGCCGCGCATCGGCTCCCTTGCGAAGTTCCGGTTCCATCTCCATCAGGCCCTTCCAGAGGCCGAGCAGGGCATTCCGCCCGGCGGCGCGCCCGATCCGTTCCAATCCGGCCGACGCGGCGCCACCCAAACTCTCTGCATCCCGATAGCCGACCGACAGCAGCGCCGCCTCACGGATAGCGCCCAGCAGTCCGCGGACCAGTTGCCGCACGTCGCCGCCGGCGTCATAGAACCGCTGCAGCTCACCCAGGGTCTGAGCCGCGTCGCCCTCGGTCGCGTATGCCAGCAGCCGGACGAGCGTGTCCGGATCGGCCAGCCCGAGCAGCTCGTGCGTTTTCTGCACCGTGAGCTCCTCGCCGCCCTGCGAGATCAGCTGGTCCAGCAGCGTGATCCCATCCCGCATGCTGCCGCGGGCCAGCCGCGCAAGAAGCGCCAGGCTCTGAGGGTCCACTTTGACCTGCTCCTGCTCGACGATCGACGCGAGATGCGCCGCGATCGACCCGGTCTCGATCCGCCGGAAGTCAAACCGCTGGCAGCGGGATGCCACCGTCAGTGGGATCTTGTGAGGCTCGGTCGTCGCCAGGACGAAGACCACGTGGGCGGGTGGTTCCTCCAGCGTCTTTAACAACGCGTTGAAGGCCTCGGTCGTCAACATGTGCGCCTCGTCGATGATGTAAATCTTCGCCTTGAGCACCGCCGGCAAATACTTGACCCGCTCACGCAAATCGCGGATCTCGTCGATACCGCGGTTGGAAGCCGCATCGATCTCGATCAGGTCGACGGCGGCGCCGCTGGCGATCTCGACGCAGTTCGCGCAGACGCCACACGGCTCCGCGCCCTTCCGATTCAGGCAGTTGATCGCCTTGGCGAGGATGCGAGCCGTCGACGTCTTCCCCGTCCCCCGAACTCCCGAGAACAGGTAGGCGTGGGCGACCCGGCCCTGTTCCACCGCGTTCTTCAGGGTCTGAGCAATCGCATCCTGGCCGACCAGGTCGCCAAACGTCTGCGACCGGTACTTGAGGTAAAGGGTCTGGTACGCCATCGGCTGCCTCGACAATTCTACGGGCCCGCGCGCTTCCGTCACCATTGACGGAATGGAGTCGCCGATGCGCTGGCGTGCGCTCTTCCAGGAGGGCCGCGGCAAGCTCACCACCGGCATCCTGCTGGTCGAGTTCCTGGTCGCCGTCGAGGCGCTCGTCGTGATCGCGATCATGCCGGCGGCTCGACGCGACCTTGGCGGCATCGAGTTCTATGGGCTGGTCTTTGCCGCGTTCTCGCTGTCGGCCCTCGTACTCTCGCCGATTGCGGGGCGAGCGGCCGACCGCCGTGGTCCCGCCCGACCCTTCCTTCTCTTCGGAACACTCTTCATCGTCGGCACTCTGTTGTGCGGGCTTGCGCCATCGATGCCGCTGCTGGCGCTCGCGCGGGTCGTCCAGGGCGGCGGCGCAGGCGGCGCCTATACGGTCGCGCTGGCCGCGGTGACGAGAATCTACCCTGAGTCTGGCCGCGCGCGAGTGCTCGCGTTGCTCGCGGGTGCATGGATCGTGCCTGGCTTGCTCGGTCCGTCGTACGGCGCGGTGATGGCCAGCACGTTCGGTTGGCGGTGGGCCTTCTTCTCGATCATTCCACTGACCGTCATCGCCATCGCGCTCACGATGCCGGCGTTACGCGCCCTACCCCCAGCAGAACAACTGTCCCCCCTGTCGATCCCATGGCCGTTGGAACTTGCGGCCGGTGTCACCGCGCTCATCATCGGCCTCTCATTCCTCTCGTGGCTGAGCCTGCCGCTCGTGCTGGTGGGCGCTTGGCTCACCTGGTCAGCGCTGGGCCACATCCTTCCTCCGGGCTCGCTGCGCGCGCGACCCGGGCCGCCGGCGGCACTGATGACAATTTTCTTACTCCTGCTGGGCTTTATCGGCGCCGACTACTTCATTCCCCTGATGCTCACCGGTGTCCGGGGCCGCTCGCTCGCTGAGGCCGGCGCGGTCATCACGTTGGGCACCGTCAGCTGGTCAATCGGCAACTGGTGGCAGTCCCGCGCTGTTGTCCATATGTCAGCGGTCACACTCGTGCGGGTGGGCGGCGCGATTCTGGCGATTGCGATCATTGGCATCACGACCACGCTGGTGGGTGCGCCGCTCGCGATCTCGTACCTCGCCTGGTTCGCCGGCGGCTTGGGCATGGGCATCGCCTATCCGACCGCTTACCTCGTCATCATGCAGGGGGCCGATGCGGCCGGCGCGGGTGCGGCGGTCAGTTCCGAACAGGTGGCCGAGCGCCTCGCGCTCGCGCTTGGTGGCGGGCTCGGCGGTGTCTGCGTCGCGCTCGCGACCGCGCTGCAGGCGCCGCTCGCGGCCGGACTCGCCGGGGCCTTCGGTCTCGCGCTGATCGCGGCGCTGGCCAGCGTTGCGTTGGCGCCGAGGTTGGTGCGCGCTCGGTAACGGGGCGGGCCGTCCTTCTTTTGGATGTCCGATTTCCGCTAGCGGGATCGAGCGCTACCCGCCAGAATGAATCATGTGATCGCCGCTTCGCTGGACTTCGAACGGTGCTACCGGGCTGTCGAAAGCCGCGACGCCCGCTTCGACGGTTGGTTCATCACCGCCGTCAAGACGACTGGCATTTACTGCCGGCCGAGTTGCCCGACGCCGGTGCGCCCCAAACGCGAGAACGTCCGTTTCTACCCGACGGCCGCCGCGGCACAGCTCGCGGGCTTCCGCGCCTGCAAGCGCTGCCGCCCCGATGCCTCGCCGGGCTCGCCCGAATGGAACGTTCGTGGTGACCTCGTCGGCCGGGCGATGCGCCTGATCGCCGAGGGCGTCGTCGACCGCGACGGCGTCGCGGGGCTCGCCCGCCGGCTCGCCGTCAGTGAGCGTCACCTCCATCGGCTGCTGCTGACGGAGCTCGGCGCCGGCCCGCTCGCGATCGCCCGGGCGCAGCGCGCCCAGACTGCGCGCACGCTGATCGAAACCACCGACCTGCCGCTCACAGACGTCGCGTTCGCTGCGGGCTTCGAGAGTGTGCGGCAGTTCAACGACACGGTTCGAGAGGTGTTCGCGCTCACACCGACCGCGCTGCGCGCGACGGGCTGGCGGCGCGGCGACAACGTCGACGGCGCGTTGACGCTCCGTCTGCCCTATCGGCCACCGCTGGATTGGCCGGCGCTGGCCGGCTGGCTGCGCACACGAGCGCTACCCGGAGTCGCGGAAGCCAATGGTCGAGCCTATCGGCGCACACTCCGCCTCCCACGCGGCGCGGCGATCGTGAGCCTCGAGCCAGTCGACGGCCACATCCAGTGCACGCTGAAGCTCGAGTCGATGTCGGACCTGACCAGCGCGGTGCGCCAATGTCGCCGCCTGCTCGACCTCGACGCCGACCCGTTGAGCGTCGTCGAGGTGCTCTCCAAAGATCGGCGCCTTTCGTCGGCCGTCAAGAAGCACCCGGGTTTGCGCGCACCCGGGTCGGTCGACGGCATCGAGCTTGCGATCCAGGCGGTGCTCGGCCAGCAGGTGTCGCTCGCCGCGGCGCGCACCCTGACCGCGCGGCTGGTGACCGCGCACGGGGATATCATCAAGATCGCCGATCCGACGCTGACGCACCTCTTTCCCAGGGCAGACGCGATCGCCCAGGCCGATCTCTCGAGACTCGGCGTGCCACAGACTCGACGAGCGACGCTGCACGCGCTCAGCGGCGCGGTCGCGCGCGGTAGCCTCACACTCGATCCCGGCGCTGACCGTGCGGAGACCTACCACAAGCTCCTGAGCCTGCCCGGCATCGGCGAATGGACGGCAGGATACATCCTGATGCGCGCCCTCGGCGATCCCGATACGTTTCTGGCGGGCGACCTCGGCATCAGGAAGGCCGGCGAGCGCCTGGGCCTCGGCAGCAGCTCGCGCGCCCTTTCCGAACACGCCGCCGCCTGGCGTCCCTGGCGGACCTACGCGACGCACCAATTGTGGGCGACGCTCACACCAACCAAGCAGGAGGTCTCATGATGCAAACCAAACCGATGTTGCATAGCACCGCTCACCCGACGCCGGTCGGCACCCTGACGCTGGTCGCATCCGATCGCGGCCTCCGTGCCGTGCTCTGGCCCAGGCTCTCGCCGCAGCGGGCGGGAATCAGCCCGCGCCCGCATCACAATCCGGACCATCAGATTTTGCAGAAGACCGCGCGACAGCTCGATGAATACTTCGCCGGTTCGCGTACAGGTTTCGATCTGCCCCTCGACCTCGAGGGGACGCGCTTCCAGCTCGCGGCCTGGCGGTCCTTAGCCGAGATCCCGTTCGGTGCCACCACGACCTATGGCCGGCAGGCGGCGGCACTCGGCATCCCAACGGCCGCGCGCGCCGTCGGCGCCGCGAATGGGGCCAATCCCGTTTGCATCGTTCTTCCCTGCCATCGTGTCATCGGCGCGAATGGTTCGTTGACGGGCTTCGGTGGCGGGCTCCCCGTTAAGCAATGGCTGCTGGACCACGAAGCGCAGGTCCTTTCGACCCGTACTATCGAATCGACACCCCAATGGCCGCTACGCCAGCCCGTCCAGACGCGCTTATCCATGCCCGTGGCCTGACCAAACGCTTCGGCAACCTGGTCGCGGTCGACGCCGTCGACTTCGACGTCGAGCGTGGTGAGGCCTTCGGATTTCTTGGCCCGAACGGTGCCGGCAAGACATCGACGATGCGCATGATCGGCTGCGTGTCTCCCGCCTCGGCCGGCACCCTTCGCGTCCTTGGCCTCGACCCGGTCGTGGACGGCCCTCGGATTCGCGCCCGGCTGGGGGTCGTGCCGCAGGCAGACACGCTGGATCGCGAGCTGCGGGTTGGCGAGAACCTGTTCACGTACGCCCGCTACTTCGATATTCCCGGCCCCGTCGCCCGCAAGCGAACAGCGGAGCTGCTCGACTTCGTGCAGCTCGGCGACCGCGCGGACGACGAAGTCGAGCCGCTCTCGGGCGGTATGAAGCGCCGGCTGGCGATCGCCCGCGCCTTGATCAGCGAGCCCGAGCTCCTGCTGCTCGATGAGCCAACCACCGGTCTCGACCCCCAGGCGCGGCACATGGTCTGGGACCGTCTCTATCGCCTCAAGCAGCGTGGCGTCACGATCGTGCTGACCACGCATTACATGGACGAAGCCGAGCAGCTATGCGATCGGCTGGTCGTCATGGACAAGGCGAAGATCGTTGCATCGGGATCACCGCGCGAGTTGATCGATCGATACGCCACCCGTGAGGTGCTCGAGCTTCGTTTTGCGATCGACGCCGCACCCGACCTCGACGGGAAGCTCCAGGGACTGGCGGATCGTGTGGAAGTCCTGCCGGACCGCGTCTTGCTGTACACGGACGACGGCGACGCGGCGGCCGCGGCGATTCATCAACGTGGACTTCGTCCTGAGAGCACGCTGGTCCGGCGCAGCACGCTGGAGGATGTGTTCCTGCATATCACCGGCCGGCGCTTGATCGAGTGAGACTGCCACAGTGAGCGGCGCGCTGAAGGTCCTGTCACACCATCTGCGCCTGTACCGGCGGGTCTGGAAAGGCTCGGTGTTTGTCTCCTTTGTCTCGCCCGTTCTCTATCTCGCGTCGATCGGCGTCGGGCTCGGCAGCCTGGTCTCGCGCGGACCGGTTCACACCATCGGTGGCGTTACCTATGCCGCGTTCATCGCCCCGGGGCTGCTGGCAGCGACCGCCATGATGACCGCCTCCTCCGAAACGACGTTTCCCATCATGGCGCGGGTCTACTGGATGCGCACCTACGACGCCATGCTGGCCTCGCCGCTTCGGGTTCGTGACCTCGTCGCGGGTGAGGTTCTGTGGCTGACCTTTCGGCTGGCGATGGTGTCGGCGATCTTCTTTCTGGTCATGGCGGCCTTTCAGACCGTGCACTCGGTCCAGGCGATCTTCGCCGTGCCGGTCGCCATGTTGAGTGGCCTTGCCTTTGGCGCTCCGGTGATGGCGTGGGCGGCGAAACAGCGAACGGATACTCCGTTCGCGTTGCTGTTTCGCTTCGTGGTCACGCCGCTCTTTGTCCTTGGCGGGACGTTTTTTCCGATCGATCGGCTCCCCCGCCTGGTTGAGGGGATCGCCTGGCTGACGCCGCTGGCGCACGGAGTCGCCCTGACCCGCGCGTTGACGACGGGCAACGCCGGATTGCTGGCGGCCCTCGGACACGTCGCCGTCCTGGCAGCGTACGCGACCATCGGAATCGTGGCGGCGACGGTGACCTTCAGGCAGGAGCTCGCCCGATGATCGCCATGCTCACCATGCGGCATCGGCCACAACAACCGGCCGCCCACCGGGCGGTGCGTCTTGTCGAGCGCGACGCGATCCTCTACCGGCGAAATTGGATCGTTATCCTCTCCGGTTTCCTCGAGCCGTTCCTCTACCTGCTCGGCATCGGCTTCGGCGTTGGCTCGCTCGTGGGCTCGGTGGTGACCCAGGGCGGCCACCAGTTCCGTTACGCGGTCTTCGTCGCACCGGCCCTGATGGCAAGCTCAGCAATGAACGGCGCCATCGCCGAGACCGCGTTCAACTTCTTCCACAAGCTGAAATACGTCAAGCTCTACGACGCGGTCCTCTCTACACCGCTGGGCGTGGCCGACATTGCGCTCGGGGAAATTAGCTGGGCCCTCATCCGCGGCACCGCCTATGCAGCCGCGTTCATCGCCATCATGGTGGTGCTCGGTCTCGTCGTCAGTCCGTGGGCGATTCTGGCATTACCGGCGGCCATGCTGATCGGCTTCACCTTCGCAGCCGTGGGCACCGCCACCGCGACCTTCGTCCGCAACTGGCAGGACTTCGACCTCGTGCTGATCGTGCTCATCCCCCTCTTCCTCTTCTCGGGGACCTTCTACCCGATCAGCCTCTACCCGGGTTGGCTGCAGCTGGTCGTGCAGCTCACCCCGCTCTATCACGGCGTCGACCTGCTACGCGGCTTCACGACCGGCTCGATCGGCCCCTGGCTCCTGCTCGACGTCGCTTACCTGCTCGTGCTGAGCCTTGCCGGTCTACTCCTCGCGACCGCCCGTCTCGAGCGCCTACTGCTCAAGTAGCTACCGCACCGAGGCTTGTAGCCGTTACATTTACAAGGACATGCACCCGGAAAACAACCTGACGCGCGAGGAAGCCCGGCAGCGGGCCCAGCTGATTCACACCCCCCTCTACGACATCTCTCTCGACCTCACCCGGGACAGCGACACCTTCGCCTGCGAAGCCACCATTCACTTCCTCTGTCACGAACCTGGGGCCAACACCTTTATCGATTTCCTGGCCCCCTCGGTCGATAGCTGCGAGCTCAACGGCGAGGAAGTCCCCAAAGAGGCCTTCAATGGTGCGCGGATCACCCTCGAGAACCTGCGCGAAGCGAACGAGCTCCACGTGATCGGAACCTGCGAGTATCAGAACGTCGGCGCGGGGCTCTGCAAGTTCGTCGACCCGGTCGACCACAAAACCTATCTGCATTCTCAGTTCGAGACCTTCGACGCCCACCGGATGTTTCCCTGCTTCGACCAGCCCGACCTGAAGGCCAGCTTCACGTTTACCGTGCTCGCCCCCACTGACTGGGTCGTGGTCTCGAACAACCCGGCCCAGGCCCAACTTGTCACCGGCAAGGAGAACGTCAAGCGCTGGACCTTTGGCGCCACGCCCAAGATGTCGTCGTACCTGACCGCGATCGTCGCCGGTCCCTACCACGGCGTGCGCGACCGGCATGGCGACATCGACCTGGGGATCTTCTGTCGCCAGTCGCTGGCCCAGTATCTCGATCCCGATGAGATCTTCACCATCACCAAGCAGGGCCTCGATTTTTACGGCGAGGCCTACAAGTACCCCTACCCCTTCCAGAAGTACGACCAGCTCTTCGTCCCGGAGTTCAGCGCCGGCGCCATGGAAAACATCGGTTGCGTCACCTTCAACGAAGCCATGCTCTATCGCTCAAAGGTAACGGAGGCCGTCCGCGAAGACCGCGCCAATGCGATCTTGCACGAGATGGCGCACATGTGGTTTGGCGACCTCGTGACCATGCGCTGGTGGGATGACCTCTGGCTGAACGAGAGCTTCGCCACCTTCATGTCAGTGCTCTGCCAGGTGGAGGCGACGCGCTTCAAAAACGGGTGGGTGACCTTCGCCAACCAGTACAAAGCCGGCGCCCGCCGCCAGGACCAGCTCCCCACGACCCACCCGATCGCCGCCGACGTGCCGGACATCCAGTCCGTCTACTTGAACTTCGACGCGATCACCTACAACAAAGGCGCCTGCGTGCTCCGCCAACTGGTCGCCTACGTCGGCCAGGACACCTTCCTTCGCGGCGTGCAGCGCTACGTCAAGCAGCGGCAATATTCGAACGCCAGCCTTGCCGACTTCCTCTCCGATGTCGAGGCAGGCTCGGGACGCGACCTCAAAGCCTGGTCGAAGCTCTGGCTGGAGACCGCCGGGCTCAACACGCTGCGTCCCGAGGCGACTTCCCAGAGCGAGACGATCGGTTCGCTCGTCATCAAGCAGGAAGCGCCTCCCGAACACCCGACGATCCGTCCCCACCGCCTCGCGGTCGGGCTCTACGACCGCAAGCCTGATGGCCTGCAACTTCGTCGGCGCGTCGAGCTCGATGTCGCCGACGAGAAAACAGAGGTGACCGATCTCGTGGGCGAGCGGCTGGCCGACTTGACGCTCGTCAATGACCTGGACCTGACCTACGCAAAGATTCGGCTTGACGAGCGCTCGCTGGCCACGGCGATCGACCACCTGGCCGAACTCAAGGACCCGCTCGCGCGTGCGATCACCTGGGCAGCCCTGTGGGACATGCTGCGCGACGGCGAGATCCCGGCCCGGCGCTACTTGCCGCTGATCCTCAAGAACATCCACGGCGAAACCGACATCGGCGTGGTCCAGGACCTGCTGTCGCAGGCGTCCTCGGCCATCTGGGTCTATGGAGATCCGAAAAACGCAGAGACCGCGCTGAAGACCCTGGCGGATCATGCGTTGACGGCACTCGATGGCGCGCCGGCCGGCAGCGACCTTCAGCTGACCTGGGCGCACGCTTTCATCAGCGCTGCCCGCTCCCCGGAGCACCTTTCGGTGATCCGCGGCTTGCTCGATGGCATCAAGGTCTTCACCGGCCTCAAGGTCGATACCGATCTCCGCTGGGCGATCGTCAATGCGCTCGCCGGCGTCGGCGCCGACGATGGCCTGGTCGATGCCGAGTTGAATCGCGATCCCACCGACGAGGGTCACCGTTACGCGGCGACGGCCCGCGCCGCGCGCCCCACCCCGGAAGCCAAGGAACAGGTTTGGGCGGCGCTTATGGAGGACCTGACGCTCCCGCTCGCCACCATGCGCTCGATGATGCGCGGCTTTCATCGCTTTGACCAACGGCGGCTGCTCGAGGCATATAGTCCCCGCTACTTCCAGGCACTGGCGAATGTCTGGAAGGAGCGTGACATCGAGATCGCCCTCGCCTTCATCCGCACGATGTATCCGACGGTTGTCGTCGGCGAGAACACCGTCAAAGCCACCGACCAGTACCTGGCCGCCGACAACGTGCCCGGGCCCGTGCGACGCATCCTCCTCGAGGGCAAGGACAATATGCTTCGGGCCATGCGCGGCCGCGCCGCCGACGCCGCCGCCGCCGAAACGGTCCCGTCCCAACGCTAGATTCTCAAATCCCCTCCCGCTCTGGGGGAGGGCAGGGTGGGGGCGTGCGGTCGGAAGACTGCTGGGCACTCTGGATTCGCCAGCGTCGCCAGGGCGGGACCGAGCTTCCGCCCGACCTCGTGAAGGAGCTCGAGCGACGACGCGATAGCGTTCTCGACCGCGCCGCACTCCAGCCGGGCAACGTCGTCCTCGATGTCGGCTGTGGCGATGGCCTGATCGGCTTCGGCGCCCTCGATCGCGTCGGCCCTAACGGTCAGGTGATCTTCAGCGACATCTCGGCCGACCTCATCGCTCGATGCAAGGCTCAATTCCCCTCCCCCTCTGGGGGAGGGCAGGGTGGGGGCTCGTCGCGCGAGCGCTGTCGCTTCGTCGTGAACCCCGCCGACGACCTCCAGGACATCGCCGATACCTCCGTCGACGTCGTCACCACGCGATCGGTCTTGATCTACGTCGATCGGAAAGACCGCGCCTTCGCCGAATTCTTTCGAGTGCTCCGTCCGGGTGGGCGCATCTCGCTCGGTGAGCCGATCAACCGTTTCTCTTATCCCGAGCCACGCGGCCGATTTCTCGGGTATGACGCCATGCCCGTCGTCGAGATCGTCGGCAAACTGGAAGCGTTCTTCGACCGCGAGGAGCGACCGAAAATCGGCGCGATGATGGACTTCGACGAGCGCGACCTGATCGCGATCGCTGAGCATGCCGGTTTCCAGAACATCCATCTCGACTTGCTGGCCGACATCAAACCGCCACGCCCGCAGGACTGGACTCGCTTCACCCAGGTGGCCGGCAACCCTCTCTCCCCCACGCTCGAGGAAGCCATGAATGCGTCGCTGACTCCAACAGAGCGCGAACTTTTCACGGCGCACCTCAAGCCGCTGGTCGAGTCCGGTACTGGCTCCGAACGCCGCGCCTTCGCGTTCCTCTCCGCGGAGAAACCGGCGCCGTGACGGCCAACCAACCCGAGGTGCGGCGGCTCGAGGGAGAGCATGTCAACCTGAGGCGATTCAGGCCGACGGACGAAGCAACAGTGTGGGCAGGCCGCTCGTCGGCCGAGCCGACGGCGCTTCCGACTGGCCCCGGGCGGCGCAGCCATCTGCGGAAGCGGATTCTCGCGTCAGGGCAATGGGTGCGTGGATCGCTCGACCTCGCCATCGAATCCAACGGCCGCCTGATCGGTGATGTCCAGGCGCGCATGGGTGCGGGTCAGCGGCTGCCGCCCGGCGTGGTCGAGCTTGGAGTCGATCTATACGATCCGCAACAGCGCGGCAAAGGCTACGGCGCGGAAGCGGTCGCCCTTCTCACCACGTGGCTTTTGGAGCGTGGTATCGCCGACCGGGTCCAGGCGAGCACCGCCGTTGGCAACCGTCCCATGCGCCGCGTGCTCGAGAAGCTGGGCTTCACCTTCGAAGGCGTGATGCGCGGCTTCATGCCAGTCGGCGCTGGCCGCGAGGACTTCGCGCTCTATGGCGTCACGAGGGCGGAATGGCGCTCAACCCGCGCCAAATCGCCCGAGTCTCAATAGAGCAGTTCGGCGGTCTGTCGGGCAATTACCGCGTCTTCATGGGCTTCCACCCGCAGGACCGCAACCGCGCTCCCCGGTGGGCTGATCAGAGCATCGTTCCGGACATCCGCTGCGGGAAGGGCCGGTAGCCCCAGCGCCGCCAGCCGCCGGACGATCGCGGACCGCGCTGACCCCGAATGTTCGCCGATTCCTCCGGTGAAAACCAGGGCGTCGAGGCGCGGCAGCGCGGTCGCCACCGCCGCGATCCCGGCCGCGGCCCGGCCGACGAACATGTCGATGGCGAGACGGGCTCGGCGGTTCCCTCCTCCGGCGACCTTCTCGAGTTCCCGCATCCCCACCGCCCGGCCGGACACGCCGACCAGCCCTGACTCGTGATCGAGGGCCGTCTCCAGCTCCTGCCGCCCCGCCCGACGCGTGCGCAACATATATAGAAGGATGCCGGGGTCGATCGACCCGGAACGAGTGCCCATCATCAGGCCCTCCATCGGCGTCAGCCCCATCGAGGTGGCGACCGACCGTCCATTGAGCACCGCCGTCACCGAGCAGCCGCTGCCCAGGTGGGCGACCACCAGCCCAAGCTCAGCCGCCGGCCGACTCAGAAGTTCCGCGGCCCGACCGGTCGACCACTCGACCGACAGGCCGTGGAAGCCGAAACGCCGAATGCCGTACTCACGAGTCCAGCGCCATGGCACCGGATAGACGAACTGCTCCTCGCTGAGCGTCGCGTGAAAGGCGGTGTCGAACGCCGCGACCTGCGGAATCCTGGGGAGAGCAACCTGGGCGGCGCGAATGGTCGCGGCCGCCACCGGATTGTGCAGCGGTGCGAACTCGGCCAGGGCTTCGATGCCCTTCAAGACAGGCCCGTTAACCAGCACGGCCGAGCGAAACTTGGCTCCGCCATGCACCACTCTGTGCCCGACCGCCTCGACCCCGGTCACCTTTAGCTTCGCCAGCAGCGACCGGACCGTTCGCTCGATCCCCTTCTGCCTCGTCGCATCGGCACCGAGGGAGACTTCGTCTTTGGCGATCGCGGCGAGGTCGACGGTGTCGACGATGCTGCCTTTCAGCGAGCTGGATCCGACGTTCAGAACAAGGACGCGCACGCGCCTAGTAGGGCCAGGTCCAGTCGCGCACGTCCGGGACGTCCTCACCGTGGTCCCGGGTGTATTGCCGGTGCCGCAGCCGTTCGTCCACCATGTGCTGGCGGACGTGTGCGGCGCGTGCGCCGAGTCCGGGAACCCGGTCGATGACGTCGATCACCAGATGGAAGCGATCGAGGTCATTGAGCATCACCATGTCGAAGGGGGTCGTCGTGGTGCCCTCTTCCTTGTATCCGCGGACGTGCAGGTTGCCGTGGTTGGTCCGCCGGTAAGTCAGACGATGGATCAGCCACGGATATCCGTGATAGACGAAGATCACCGGCCGGTCCGTGGTGAAGAGCGCGTCGAACTCGGCGTCGGAAAGCCCGTGCGGATGCTCGGATTGGGGTTGGAGCTTCATCAGGTCCACAACGTTGATGACCCGAACCTTGAGATCGGGCAGGTGCTTACGCAAAAGATCGGTCGCGGCCAGCGTTTCCAGCGTGGGAATGTCGCCGGCGCAGGCCATCACCACGTCCGGCTCGCCGGTGTCGTTGCTGGCCCAGTCCCAGATCCCGATGCCGCGCGTGCAGTGGACGATCGCCTCGTCCATCGACAAATAGTTCAGCGATCGTTGCTTGCCGGCGACGATCACATTCACGTATTGCTTACTGGTCAGGCAATGGTCGGTGATCGAGAGCAAGCAGTTCGTGTCGGGCGCGAGATATACCCGGACCACCTCGGCCTTCTTGTTCAGGACGACATCGATGAAGCCCGGGTCCTGGTGGGTAAAGCCGTTATGGTCCTGGCGCCAGACATGCGAGCTCAGCAGGTAGTTGAACGATGGGATCGGCCGGCGCCACGAGATTCGGTTCGTCACCTCCAGCCACTTCGCATGCTGGTTGAACATCGAGTCCACGATATGAATGAATGCCTCGTAGCAATTGAACAGGCCGTGCCGGCCGGTCAGCGTGTAGCCCTCGAGCCAGCCCTGGCAGAGGTGCTCACTCAGCACTTCCATGACCCGGCCATCCGGTGCGAGGTGATCATCGATCGGCAGGGTTTCCGCCACCCAGGTCCGGTTGGTCACATCGAAGACGGCGTTCAGCCGATTCGATGCCGTTTCATCCGGCCCCATCAAACGGAAGTTCCGCGGGTTGTGGCCGATGACGTCGCGCAGGTATCGCCCCAGGACCTTCGTCGCCTCGTCAAACGTCGTGCCGGGCTTGTCGACCTTAACGGCGTAATCGCGGAAGTCCGGCAAGCGCAGCTCCCGGGTGAGTACGCCGCCATTCGTGTGCGGATTCGCGCTCATGCGACGCGCGCCAGTTGGTGGCAGCGCCGCCAGGTCCGCCACCAGCGTCCCGCCCTGGTCGAACAACTCCTCTGGGCGGTAACTGCGCAGCCATTCGTCCAGGATCCGTAGATGCTCCGGCTTTGTCATGTCGTCGACCGGCACCTGGTGGGCGCGCCACGTCCCCTCGACCGGCAACCCGTCCACCACCTTGGGACCGGTCCAGCCCTTGGGCGTCCGCATCACGATCATGGGCCAGGGCGGGCGCGTCGCGCGCTTTTTCTTTCGCGCGGCTCCCTGGATCTCCTCGATCTCGTCCAGCACCAGCTCGAGCAATGCCGCCATCCGCTGATGCATTTCCATCGGGTCGTCGCCGGCGATGATGTATGGGGTGTAGCCGTAGCCCTCGAGCAGTTGGCGCAGCTCGCTCTCGGGGATTCGCGCTAGCACCGTGGGGTTGGCGATCTTCCATCCATTCAAGTGCAGGATCGGAAGCACGGCGCCGTCGGTGATCGGGTCGAGGAACTTGTTCGAGTGCCAGCTGGCTGCGAGTGGTCCGGTCTCCGCCTCGCCATCCCCAACGACGCAGAAGACCTTGAGGTCCGGATTGTCGAAAGCGGCGCCGTAGGCGTGCGTCAGTGCGTATCCGAGCTCGCCCCCTTCGTGGATCGATCCGGGTGTCTCGGGCGCGTCATGACTTGGGATGCCGCCCGGGAATGAGAACTGCCGGAAAAGCTTTTGCAAGCCGACGGCATCGCGGCTGATCGCCGGGTAGACCTCGCTATAGGTGCCCTCGAGATACGCGTTGGCGACCATCCCCGGTCCACCATGACCGGGGCCGCAAATATAGATCGCGTCCAGATCGCGCGCCTTGATCAGCCGGTTCAGGTGCGCATAGAGAAAATTCAGGCCGGGCGTCGTCCCCCAGTGGCCCAGCAGCCGCGGCTTGATGTGCTTGACCTGCAGCGGTTCGCGTAACAGAGGGTTGTCGAGTAAGTAGATCTGGCCGACTGATAGGTAATTGGCGGCACGCCAATAGGCGTCGATTTTCTTGAGCTCGTCCTCATTCAGCGGCCCTTCAGCAAGCGCGGCAGCCGGTCGCGGCTCGGTTTGCATACCCCTCACGATAACGTGACAGCCCTCCGGGGTGAATTGTGGCGAACGACCCATAGACTGGCCTCGGATGAGGAAATCTGTATCGAAAGGCAAGCCGCCGAAGCCGAAGCCGGGTCCAACTCCAAAGGGGCCGATTCAGCACGTGGTGATCATCGTCAAGGAGAACCACGCGTTCGATAACTACTTCGGCCGCTTTCCGGGCGCCGACGGCGATCCAAATCTCGCAACCGCGTCCGATCCGCCATCCATGGACCATCCGCACGACCATGCGGCGTGGCTCAAGCGTGCGACTGGCGCCGCCAAAGAACAGTACGGCCAGCCGAACATCCCGAACTACTGGCGATACGCGCAGCAATACACGCTCTGCGACAAGTACTTCACCGCGGTCGCCGGGCCGTCTACGCCGAACCACTTGATGTTGATCGCGGCCGACTCGCCGATCATCAACAACCCGCACTACCGCGATCCGATCAACATGCAACCACCCTTCAACCTGCCGTCGCTCCCGGCCAATCTCGAGAAGGCCGGGCTGACCTGGCGCAACTACGGTGGCTACGCGCAGGGATACATCACCGCGCTGAAGGGGAGCAAGAACAACGTCAAAGCGCCGCAATTCGCCACCGATGCCGCGGCCGGCAAACTACCGACCATATCGTGGCTCTATGGCCCGACGGGGCTGAGCGAGCATCCCGTTGAATCGGTGCAGGCCGGCCAGAAATCGACGGCGCAACAAGTCGACGCGATCGTCAAGGGCGGGCTCTGGCCCAACACGGTCATCTTCATCACGTGGGACGACTGGGGCGGCTGGTATGACCACGTCACCCCACCACTGGTCGAGAAATGGACCGATGGAACCCAGTTCACCTATGGGACGCGGGTGGGATGCTTGGTCTTGAGCCCTTATGCGAAGGCTGGGTACATCTCGCACACGCAACACACGCACGTCAGCCTGGTCAAGTTCTGCGAAAAGACGTTCGGCCTGCCCTCGATCAACGCTCGCGACAAGGCGGCCGACGACATGTCCGACTGCTTCGACTTCACCCAGAAGCCTCTCGCTGCACCCGGCCCCGCCGTCTAAGGGCTGGCTATATTAATGTCACCGTGGTAGAGCTCGCAATCCATTGCGGACCTATTGCTGGCGGCTACGGCTGCGACATGGGCGAGCTGCCGGCGCCACCTGTCGAATTGGCCTTTGTCGCTTACGCCATTGCCGCGGCCGGATTGTCCGTCGGTACTTACACGGTGATTTCCGGCCATCTTCTCCTGAGAGTTGGCCTGCTCAAGCAAATCTGGTCCAAGAAGGCCGCGCGTCTGATCGGCCTTAGTCTCGTGATCGAGTCGTTGATTGCTGTTTGGCTCGCGCGGGACACGGTAGCGCTGAGCCATCACGCTGTGCCAAGTCCGGATTGGCTCGGCATCATCGCCTTCCCGGCAGCTCTCGCAGGCTTTGCACTCCAGCACTGGGCCTATCACATCGACCGCCCTCTAGCCCACCCAGGGTCCTTGGTCTAACCGCGGCTGCACGAACCCTCCTTCATAAAGACACGGGCTGAGCTCAACTGTTCCGGGACGGTCCATAAAATGAGCCGGTTGCGTCTGCCTTCTAGTCTTGAGGCGCTAGCCGAACCGCGCTTTCGGTTGCTCTGGGCGGGCCAGGCGACCTCGGCAATCGGTGATGGCCTCATGTCGATCGCGCTCGCCTTCGCCGTCCTGCGGATAGGCGGCAGCGCGACCCAACTGGGCCTGGTCCTTGCTGTCGGCCTCGTGAGCCGCGTGGCTTTTTACCTGATCGGCGGCGTTTGGGCCGACCGCCTGCCACGGCAGCTCGTGATGCTCGCATCCGACCTGGTTCGCGCGGCCCAGCAATTCATCGTTGGCGCCCTGCTGATCAGCGGCACCGCTCGGATGTGGCACCTGATCGTGGGGGCCATCGTGTACGGCCTGGCTGCCGCATTCTTTCAGCCGGCGTCAACCGGACTCGTGCCGGCGACGGTCACTCGATCCCGCCTGCAGCAGGCGAATGCGCTCATGGGGTTGTCGCGGAGCACGACCTCGGTTGCCGGCCCTCTCCTTTCCGGGGTGCTCGTCGCCCTGTTCGGACCAGGGTGGGTCTTCATCATCAACGGGATCACGTTCATCGTCAGCGCCGTGACCCTTGCGATGCTCCGTGTCGAGCGCACCGTCCAGGCCGTGCGGCAATCGTTTTTCAAGGATCTCGCACTCGGCTGGCATGAACTCGCCATCCGGCCGTGGTACTGGCTGAATCTCTGCGCGCACTCGACATGGGCGTTTGCGTTCGCCTCCTTCTACGTCCTCGGGCCAATCGTCGCGGTGCGGCAATTGGGTGGTCCATCAGCCTGGGGCCTGATCTCGGCCTGCCTCGGCATCGGCCTGGTGATCGGCGGCATCGTTACGCTGCGTCTGATCCCAGCGCGACCGCTCGTCGCGGCGAACCTCGCGCTGCTGCCGGCAGCGGTGCCGCTTCTCGCCCTCGCCGTTCCCTTCCCCGCCGTCATCATCGGGCTCACCTGTGTCGTCGCCTTTGCCGGTTTGGCGTTTCTGAACGAGGTCTGGGATGCCGTCATGCAGCAACTGATCCCCGCGGCGGTGCTTTCCCGGGTTACGTCATATGACTATCTGATCTCGTCCGTCTCGATGCCGGCTGGATACGCGTTGTCAGGGCCGGTGGCGCAGCGGCTCGGGATCTCGACGACGCTCGTCGCTGCGGCCATCCTCCTGGCGGCTCTGAGCTTCGCCAGCGTCTTCCTCCCCGGGGTTCGTCGAGTTCGACGCACGCCGCAAGGGACCATCATCGAAGGCGAGGCGGCACTCGCGTCCAGTTAAGCCGACAAGCTCGTTTCAGGTCGATGTTTCCAGACCGCGGGCCCGTTTAATACTCGTGCCTGCCCTCGAACCTTTCCTCGTGGCGGCCGTCCTCGTGGCCACCGCACTTGCGCTCCTCGCGGCCGGGTTGGCTGGCTTCCGGATGGCCAAACACCGCGCCGCCCCCCAGCGTGAGGCACTGCAGACGATTAGCGAGTTGACACCCGAAAACCTGAGGCAGCGAGCACCCGAGACCGACGACAAACTGGCGCGGGCAGCGCTGGTTCGGCTCTGGGCGCTGACCGAGCCGGTGGTTGCCCGCCAGCGGCAGCTGCTGGAACAAAACGGCGAGTTGCAACGCCGCTACGGCCAGGCTCGAGCGCTGATCGATCTGATGGCCGAATTCAACGAAGTCATGCAGCTTGCCGCGGTGCTCGATCGCCTGAGCTCGGGCCTGAGCCGGTTCTTCGCCGGTGATGGGGTCGCAATCTGGATCCGCGCACCACATGGTGGATTCGAACTGGCGGTGAAGGTCGCGGAGGACTTTCCAAGTTCGCTCAATCCGCACGACCGCTGGGTCGCGACCGTAATGTCCGGGGATGCTGGGCTGATCCTCCCCTTCTGGCTCGATAGCGAAATGCCCTGCATGGCCGCGCCCTTACTCGATGCTCAGGGTGAACGTATCGGGATCGTGGCGCTCACGTCACGTCGGCGTCCCGCCTATACGGCTGAGGACGGTGCGTTCTTGCGGACGGTTATTGGCCACGCGTCGCTTGCGATCCAGAACGCCACCATGTATGAGTTCATCGACACCCTTTCACGGATCGATCCGCTGACCGGCCTTGCCAACCGGCGCGAATTCGACCGGCTCCTCCTTCAGGAAGTCGCTCGGTCGCGCCAGTCCGGCCAGTCGTTCTCGTTGATCATGGCCGACCTCGACCACTTCAAGCAGGTGAACGACCGATTCGGTCACCAGGAGGGAGACCGTGCGCTCCAGCAGATCGGCCGCCTGATTCAGCAGGTGCCGAAACGCGCGGCCGATGCCGCCTTTCGGATCGGCGGCGAGGAGTTTGCCGTCTTGATGGGAAACACCGACAAGACGGGAGCCGTGGGGCTGTCGGAAACGCTTCGCGGCGTCACCGAAGGGGCGAGGTTCCTTCCCACCGGCGAAGCGGTGACAATCAGCCTCGGGGTCGCGACCTTCCCGGGCGATGGTCAGGACGCCGCCACTTTGGTCGCGTCCGCCGACCGGGCACTCTACTTGGCGAAGGCGGGCGGCCGGAATCGCGTCGCGGCCGCCTGACCGCCACCTCACCCTCGCTGCCCGCTGGCGGCGTCTAACGCATTGGACGGCCAGAAAGCCGCCAAATCCCGACGGACTCATAGGAGGAAAAACCGTAATGTTCTCGAGGTTTCGACCCCAGCCGCGTTCGATTCTGGTAGCCCTGGCGTGGAGCGCCGGCGCCGTCGCCCTGATGGGAGCCCTGCCGGCATCGGCCGCCGATCTCGGCCCGTTTACCTGCACTGACAAGTCGGGGGGCGTTACCGGCGCGGCCGCGACCGTGTACGAGATCAGGATCGCGCACCACAGCGGCTATGACCGGCTGGTGATCAGCTTCCCGACCGCCAACACCATGCCGCAATACCAGCTCACCCGCCAGGCAACGGCGACCTTCGTGCGCGACGCCAGCGGGCAGCCGGTTACGCTCGGCGGCTCGGCCGGTATCCGCGCCGTGCTTCGGAATGCCGATATCACCCCTGGCGCGCCGACGGACTTGAAGCCCGGGCTTCCGGCCATCCGAGAGGTGGCCCAGATCGGTAACTTCGAGCGGGTCGTCAGCTACGGGGTCGGGCTCGCGACCCCGGCGTGCTTCCGCGTGCTCGAGCTGAGCGGACCGACTCGCCTGGTGATCGACGTGCAGACCGCGGCTGACGCTCCCGCGGCGACCGTGGCGCCTTCAGCAGCCCCGAGCCAGTCGATGGCCGCGAGCCAGCCGACGGCCCCGTCCAACCTCGCCACGACCGGCCACCCGTCGCAGCCCGCCCAACCGTCCGGGTTCCCGATGGCCGCCCTGATCCTGGGACTCCTGGTGCTGACCGCGGGATTGGCCGTGACCGGCATCAGGCACTTCGCGAGAAAATGACCCGTTCACGACCCTCGGGGCGTCGATACCATTGGCATGCTCATGGATCCGACCCTCGGGCGCGTAATCGAGCGCTGGCGGGCCGGCGATCGCGACGCCTTTGAAGAGGTGATGGATCGCTATGGCCTGCAGCTATTGCGAACCGCCCGACTTATCCTTCGCGACCCGACGTTGGCCGAGGACGCCATCCAGGAAACGTTTCTCAAGGCCTGGCAACGGATCGGCAGCTTGCGCGACGAAGATCCCGGACCATGGCTCACACGAATTGCGATGAATGAAAGCATCTCGTTGTACCGCCGGCGGCATCGCTTTCAGGCGCTCACCGAGCGGTTCGGGCGCCTGGGCGGTGCCAGGCACGAGCTTTCCAGCGAGGCACGCCTGGACCTGACCCACGCGCTCGACCAGCTCACGGCGGAGCAACGGGCGGCGGTCGCTCTCCATTACTACCAGGACCTGAGCGTGGAGGAGACGGCCCGAGCGCTCAAAGTCCCGGTGGACACGATGAAGTCGCGCTTGAAGACCGCGCTTCGCCGGCTCCGCGAGCTGACTGGTTCCGAGGAGGCATTCGCGTGAGCGACGATTTCGAGAAGAACCTTCGCGACCATCTTCACAGCGAAGCGCAGGAGACGCGCGAGTTTCCGCGCCGGCTGCGAGGTCGGATTCGTGACGGGATTGCACCGCGCGCTCGCGCGCGCATGGCGCCGCAGATCGCGCTCGCCGGCGCGCTCGTGCTGGTCGCCGTCGCGGTGCTGGCGTTCCGGAATCCCACGATCATCAGCGTGGTCACGACCAACATCAAGCAAATCCTTCAGCCCAGCCCCTCCCCCACACCACAACCGTTCCTTTGCCAGGACCAATCCGGCGGTTCGAGCGGGCTCACGGCGACCCTGACCAACATCCGGCCCGGAGCGCACGCCGGCGATGGCTACGACCGGGTGGTGTTTGACTTCAGCGGCGGTATTCCCTCGTGGGACCTCACGCGACAGGAGTCGGCGACCTTCACTCGCGACGCCAGCGGACAGCAGGTTACGCTCGACGGCAGCGCCGGCCTCAAGCTCGTGTTCCGCGATGCGGACCTGGCCGGCGGTGTTGCAACCGACTTGACGCCGCGCTTTTCGTCGATTCGTGAAGTCGCCCAGCTGGGTAACTTCGAGCGTGTGCTGAGCTATGGCATCGGCCTGTCATCGTCGCAATGCGTTCGCGTGCTGCCGCTCAGCAACCCGTCGCGACTGGCGATCGACGTGGCCACCAGCGGATCGGCCTCGACCACGGCTGCGCCGACTCCGCTCCCGACCCTCTCACCGTCCGGTACCGACAACGGCGCGTTCAGTTGCCTCGACACCAGTGGCGGTGCGGACAGCGGGCTGGCCATGCAGCTGACCGCGGTGCGCGTCGCACACCAGCCAGGTTTTGACCGGATCGTCTTTGAGTTCGCTCCGCAGGCTGGTGGAACCGCGCACATGCCCGCCTACACGGTGTCGCGCCAGGCATCGGCCCAATTCGTGAAAGATCCCAGTGGCATGCCGGTCACGATGCGCGGGTCGGCCGGTCTGCGCATCGTGTTCCACGGTGCCAGCGTCGCGTCCAACTACAACGGGAGCCGCGACCTCACGCCAGGTCTGCCTGTCGTCCAGGAGGTCGAGCAACTCGGCGATTTCGAGGCCGTCCTGAGCTGGGGCGCCGGTCTGTCGCGCGCCTCCTGTATTCGGACGCTGGAACTGAGCAATCCCACCCGTCTCGTCATCGACGTCCAGACACCGTCCTAACCGAACCCGTACGATTTAGCCCACACCAATGGAGGCCCGGACAAAGTTGGGTAACACGTACCTCGATTCCTCCACGCGGGCCGATGCGCTCAGCGGTGGCGTCGCCATGATCCCGGTCGACACTCCAAAGGGCTCCTTTCGTGTATGGACGAAGCGCGTTGGCAACAACCCAACCGCCCGACTGCTTCTCTTGCATGGCGGCCCTGGCGCGACACATGAGTACTTCGAGGCCTGCGATTCGTACCTGCCGGCGGCGGGGATCGAGTACTACTACTATGACCAGCTCGGGTCGGCATACAGCGATCAGCCCGATGATGCTGAGCTGTGGACGATCCCCCGCTTCGTTGACGAGGTCGAGCAGGTTCGAAAGGCACTGGGCCTTGATCGGGACAACTTCTATCTCCTGGGGCATTCCTGGGGCGGCGTTCTTGCGATCGAGTACGCGCTGCTCCATCAGGATCACCTCAAAGGCCTTGTGATTTCCAACATGATGGCCAGCATTCCGGCGTACAACCGGTACGCGCAGAAAGTACTCATGCCTGCCATGGACCAGGTGGCGCTGGCCGAAATCAAGCGCTATGAGGCCGACCAGGACTACGAGAACCCGAAATATATGGAGCTACTCGTTGAGCAGCATTATGTCCGCCACGTGCTGCGTATGCCGGCCGACCAGTGGCCCGATCCGGTCAACCGCGCCTTCAACCGGCTCAACAAATCGATCTATATTCCGCTGCAGGGCCCGAGCGAACTCGGCGCGAGCGGCAAGCTTGAGCATTGGGATCGCACCGCCGACCTGGGGAAGATCACCGTGCCGGCGCTCACCATTGGCGCCCAGTACGACACCATGGACCCGGAGCACATGAAGTGGATGGCTGGTCAGATGCAACACGGCCGCTATGCGTACTGCGCTGAAGGCAGCCATATGGCGATGTACGACAGCCAGGCATCCTACTTCGATGGCTTGATTAGCTTCATCCGCGACCGAGAAGACGGCCTCTTTCCCTAGGTCGACGGGTGGTGGCGATCCGGTGAGACCGATCCTCCGTATCCTCCTTGGCATCGCGCTCGTCATCGTCGGAATTCTGACCGCCGCCTTCTTCGGGCTGCTGCTGCTGATCGCGGACTGCACCGCGCGATGCCAGGCGAACCACGAGCAGCTTGTCCCTCTTGGACTTGTCGTCCTCGGCCTCGCCCTGACGGTGGTAGGCGTGCTCCTGCTCGTTGGCCGGCTGGGTGCCCGCCCTCACCCGACTTTAAGCCTGCACAAATAGGCTGCCCGGCCCTGATCCGCACTGAAAGCAAGGCAAGGTCGAGCCCTCTCGTTACATCTGCCGGTGATTCGGCCCCGGCTCTCGCCAACGCGCTCGGCTGTCATTTTCACGATCAACGCGATCGGGATCTCGTGGCTTTGCTGGCTCCCCCTGGTCGCGGCCGATCACGGAATCGGGCCTGTCCAGCCGTCGCTCGCGCCCCTGCTGATCATCCTGGGGACCTTCGGGCCCTTCTTCGCCGCGGTCACGATGGTTGCACGGCGGTCGGGGTTCCGCGGTCTCGCGGAGTTCATCGGCCAGGCCTTCCGCTGGCGGGCTGGTATCCAGTGGTACGCCGCCGCGCTCCTCGCGCCCGCCTTGATCCGGATCGTGGTGCTCTACGTTCACGTTTTGAAAGGCGGCACGGTTCCCGACCTCTCGGATGCGACCCGCTGGCTCACGGTCCCCTCGACCTTCTTTCTGGTACTGCTTATCGGCGGGCCGACCGGCGAGGAGTTTGGCTGGCGTGGCTTTCTCCTTCAACGCGTCCAGCCGGTCTACGGAATGCTGGGCGCCTCCATCGTCATCGGGGTGATCTCGACGCTCTGGCACCTGCCGCTGTTCTGGATCCCGGGGACAGCCCAGAGTCACCTCCCCTTCGCGATCTTCGCGGTGCGCACGATCGCCCTCTCGATCATTTCGACCTGGCTCTACAACGGGACGCGAAGGAGCCTGCTCTTTGTCCTCCTCTTCCATGCCTCGCTGAACACCTGGCCGAATACCGTCTACATCATTGAGGCGGAGGGGACGATCGGTCCTTACCTGAGCACAACCATCATCTACGCGGGGTGGGCGCTGCAATTGCTGATCCTGGGCCTGCTCCGTGGCGGCGGCGACCGCCGTAACACAGCAGAGGCCAAGCCGGCCGTCGCCGCCTGAGCCTCAACCGCGCGAGGGATGGCCTCATTCGCGCGGAGGATTCGCCGCCCGACACACGTGGTTACCCTTTACCCATGGAAACGCGGCCCCGAGGCTGGGGCTGGATCGGACGGCTAAAGCCGCGCACCTTCGATCGGCTGCTGGTTGGTTTCCTGCTCTCTATCGGGCTGATCAATGCAATCATCGACCTGCGGGTCGCCGAGCGAGAGCCTCGGTTCCCGTTGGGTGCCCCAACCGGCGCGGCCCTCCCCTTCCTTGTCGGCCTTGCCCTGTTGCTGGTGCAGGTCTTTCCGTTGCTCTGGCGACGCAGCCATCCGAGCCTTGTTCTCTTGTTGGTCGCCGCCGCCTTCGCCGCCCGGGTCCTGCTGGGTTTCAATCCCGGCATCGCGGGGTTTGGGCTCCTGGTGGCGATGTACAGCGTCGCCGCGTACGACGTCGGGGTACGACGCCTGTTTTTCCTGGTCGTCGCTGGTGTTGGCTTTATCGCGGGGTTTGTCGTGTTCGGTGTCACCGGCAACCCTCGGTCCTTCGCGATCACCGTCCCAAGCCTGATCTTCGTCGCCGCCTGGCTGATCGGTGATTACCTTCAGACCCGGCGCGCCTACGTCTCTCAGCTGGAGGAGCGGGCCGCACGCCTCGAGCGCGAGCGAGACCAGGACCGCCGCCTGGCGGCCGACGAGGAGCGGACCCGGATCGCGCGCGAGCTGCATGACGTGGTCGCTCACGACGTCAGCGTGATCGCGATCCAGGCGGGCGCGGCGCGCGCCGTGCAGTCGACCAAACCGGAGGCCGCGGCGCAGGCGCTCGGCCTGATCGAGACGACCGCGCGAGAGACGCTGATCGAGCTGAACCGGCTGCTCGGGGTGCTGCGCTCCGGCAATGGCGCCACGCCGGATCGCAGCCCGCAGCCCGGGATCGGCCAGTTGGCCAGCCTGGTCGAGGGACTGCGCGCCGCCGGGCTCGTGGTCGACGCCCGGGTTGACGGCGAGCCGCGGCCATTGCCGCCGGCCGTAGACCTCTCGGCCTACCGCATCGTCCAGGAGGCAACCACCAATGTGCTCAAACATGCCCGCGCCCGACGCGTCGATATTCGGGTGCACTACACCGAGGCGATGCTCGCGCTCGATATCCGCGATGACGGCCCCGGCGATGGGACCGACGCTGCGAGCTCGTCCGGACATGGGCTGATCGGCATGCGCGAGCGGGTCACTCTCTTCGGCGGCGAGCTGCGGGCGGGCCGCGACCCAGCCGGCGGCTTCTCCGTCCACGCCCGCCTGCCCCTCGATCAAAACATTCCCTCCCCCTCTGGGGGAGGGCAGGGTGGGGGCTCGATCCGCGTCCTGATCGTCGACGACCAGGCGCTGATCCGGGCTGGATTTCGGATGATCCTCGACGCGCAGCCCGATCTCGAAGTGGTTGGTGAGGCCGCCGACGGCTCGGCAGCCATCGACGCCGTCCGCAGCTTGCGTCCGGATGTCGTCCTGATGGACATTCGAATGCCGGGCGTTGACGGCATCGAGGCGACGCGGCGACTCACGGAAGCCGGGGCGACGAGCAAGATCGTCATCCTGACGACCTACGACCTGGACGAATACGTCTTCGACGCCCTCGCCGCCGGTGCGAGCGGTTTCCTACTCAAGCACGTGCCGCCAGAGGAGCTCGTCCGCGGCGTGCGGGTTGCGGCCAGCGGCGAGGCCCTCCTTGCCCCCTCGATCACCAAGCGCCTGATCGAGGAATTCGCAAAACATCGAGCGCCGGTCCGCGCGGGCGGGACCGACCTCAATACCCTGACGGACCGCGAGCAGGAGGTTATTCGCCTCCTGGCGCGAGGCCTGTCGAACCCGGAGATCGCTCGCGAGCTGAAGGTCGGCGAAGCCACCGTCAAGACCCACGTCGCCCACGTGCTCGACAAGCTCGGACTCCGCGACCGCGTTCAGGCGGTGATCTTCGCCTACGAGGTTGGGCTCATCAAGCCCGGCGCCAACTAGGCGACGAATTCCCTCCCCCTCTGGGGGCACTCCTCCACCATGCGACGGAGCGCCCCTCCCCTGCAAAGCTGACTCAAAGATCGCACTCGATGCTGACGACGTCGCGGCTCAACCGCCGTACCGTCAATCTCATAGATCGTTCCACAAGGAGATAGCTCATGGCAAGTGAAAACGTTATTACGACCAACAAGCTGACCAAGCGATACGGCCCGGCGATCACCGCCGTCGACAGCCTCGACCTCGAGGTGCACCGCGGTGAAGTCTTCGGTTTTCTCGGCCCCAACGGCGCCGGCAAAACGACCACCCTGCGCATGTTGCTGGGCCTGATTCGTCCGACGTCGGGATCGGCCACCGTCGCCCAGCACCGTCCGGGCGAACCCGCGGGTCTCGCTCAGATCGGTTCGCTCGTCGAGTCGCCGGCCTTTTATCCCTATCTATCGGGCCGCGAGAACCTCAAGATCATGGCGGACTACGCCGGGCTTCCCCACAAGCGCGTCGACGCGGCCCTCGAGGAAGTCGACCTGGCCGACCGCGCCACGGACCGCTTCGGGACCTACTCCATGGGCATGAAGCAGCGCCTGGCCGTCGCGGCGGCGTTGATCAAGGAACCGGAGCTCATGATCCTCGACGAGCCGACCAACGGCCTCGACCCACAGGGGGTCGTCGAGATGCGCTTGCTGATCCGCCGCCTGGGCACCGGCAACCGCACCGTCATGCTCTCGAGCCACCTGCTCAACGAGGTGCAGCAGATCAGCGACCGGGTCGCGATCATCCGTAAAGGCAAGCTCGTCGCGCAGGGCACGGTCCACGAGTTGCGCGGTGAGTCGGCGATCGTCGTCCGCGTCACACCGGTCGATGCCGCGCGCCGGCAACTGGATCGCATGCTCGGGGCGGCGGCCGTGACCGCCGTCGACGGCACGCTGCGACTCTCGGTCGACCCCGACAGGGCAGCCGATATCAACGAAGCACTCGTGGGCGCCGGCATCAAAGTCAGCGAGTTGCGCGCGGTCGAACGGACTCTCGAGGAAGTCTTCCTCACCCTCACAGGAGAAGCAGCATGATCAACAGCTTTAAAGCGGAATGGCGGAAATTGCGGCAACGACCGGCGGTCTGGGTGCTCGGTGGCATCATGCTCGCCGCCCTGATCCTCTTCGGCTACGCGTTCAACTGGATCCAGCTCTCGTTCCCCTCGGCGAAGTTTCATCCCGAGGGCGGGCTGACCATCGCCCAGCTCAAGACAGCGCTTTACCCGATCAACTTCGTCAAGAACTCCCTGGAGGGCGTCGGCATCGTCGGCAGCATCCTCACCCTGATTCTCGGCGCGCTCGTGGTCGGTAGTGAGTTTGGCTGGGGTACCGTCAAGACGGTTTACACGCAGCGGCCCGGGCGGCTGCAAACGCTGGCCGGACAGGTGGCCGTCGTCAGCGTGATCGCCGCCATCTTTACCGTTGCCTTCTATGCCGTGGCGGCGCTGGCCAGCCTTGGTATCGCGCTCGGCGATGGCGCGACCATCACCTGGCCTGCCACGATTGACATCCTCAAGGCGCTGGGCGCGACCTGGCTCATCTTCGAGTCCTGGAGCCTCTTCGGCATGACGCTCGCCTTTCTCTTCCGGCAGTCCGCCATGGCGATCGGCATCGGGTTGGCCTACGTGCTGGCGATCGAGGGCATCCTCTTCCGGCTGCTCGGCGGCTTCGATGCCGGCTGGGTAACGACGGTTGAAAAGTTCTTCCTCGGTCAGAACGCCGGCGCGCTGATTAGGTCGTTCGGCCAGCCGTTCCCGAACCCTGGACAAGCGGCGGCAGTTGTCACGGCTGGAGTCGCAGTGTTGGTGCTGGTCGTCTACTCCCTCGTCTTCGCCGGTGTGAGCTCGTTGGTCGTGCGCACCCGCGACGTCAACTAACCTTCCCTTCCGCCATCTTTTCCCTCCCCCGCCTTGCGGGGGAGGGCAGCGTGGGGGCGGCAACCGACAGGTTCCCCGTCGTATTCTCGGCTGATGAACGAGCAACCGCACTACAACGGTCTCGCGGATTGGTACGACCAGGAAATCCGCAGGCTGGACGTTACCGCCACAGCTGTTCGGAGCCTCACAGGACTCCTTGGTCCAGGTCCCGGGAGGTGCCTCGATCTCGGCTGCGGCACTGGCATCGCAATTCCCGATCTGGTCAATTCGGGTTGGACCGTGATCGGTGTTGATATTTCCGCTGACCAGCTGCGCGTCGCGCGTGAACAGGCGGGTCATCTGGCAGCCGACCTGGTCGAGGCTGATGCAGCCAACCTGCCATTTCCGAGTACCTCATTTGATGCGGTCGCGTCGCTGTTCACGCACACCGACTTTGATGACCCTGGACGGGCCTTTGCCGAGGTGTATCGGGTGCTGAGACCGGGCGGCAAATTCGTCTACGTCGGCACCCATCCATGCTTCGTGTCGCCGTACGTCGAACGGAAGCCAGGCGCCAACTTTGTGCTTCATCCTGGCTATCGGAGCCACGGCTGGACAAATTCCGGTCCGGGATTGGGCCAGGGCATCCGGCCTAGGGTCGGCGTCAACCATCAGACCCTCGCCTACCTCCTACAGTCCATTCTCAACAGCGGCCTCGTGCTGAAAGACATCGAAGAGCCAGGCGCCGAGGACTATCCGATCCTGTTAAGTGTCGCAGCCGAACGACCGCCACCATAGTCGCAATTCAACTCGCAAATGCAGGTGGCGATGAGTTCCACGGCCTGTTGTCGTCCGGGCCCGGATGCATCCACAGCCTGAAGGGCGCGACGCGCCCGGCTTTTGGCCCGGCCGCGTTGTAAAGGTGATGCCGGAGCTCACCCACAACCGATGCTGCTAGCGCGCAAACGCGCGAACCGGCACTTCGTCGGCGCCATTGTCGCCATCGCATTGCTGACCGTCGCGTTCGGGCTGTGGGTCACGTTTCGGTTCGGAGGAATTTCGCTCACCGAGCGGATCGACGACATTGGCGAAGCGCTCGTCGCATTCGTTGCCGCGATCGCCTGCGCTGCAGCGGCGCGGCGGCGCGTCGGGCGGTCTCGCCAGGCCTGGTTGCTCATGGCTGGGTCTGCCTTCGTGTGGTCGGCAGGCGAGGTTGTCTGGTCCTATTACGAAGTGGGACTCGGCCGGCAGGTCCCCTTTCCCTCGCTTGCCGATGCCGGGTACCTGGGAGCCGTCCCCCTTGCCGTGGCCGGCGTTCTGCTCTTCACAGCCGGAACGCCCCGCGTCGTTACGCGGTTGGCGGTCATCCTCGACGGATTGATCATCGCCGGGTCCCTGCTTGCCCTTAGCTGGACCACCATCCTGGAAACCATCTCCCGCGCCGGAGGAGACGGCCTGATGGCCCAGGCGATCAGCCTGGCGTATCCCATCAGCGACGTCGTGATCCTCACGATGCTGCTGCTCCTGCTGGCCGGCCGAGTCCCGGGCCCGGATCGCGCCAGCCTCTTCCTGCTCGCCGGCGGCCTGCTCGCGAACCTACTCGCCGACAGCGGCTTTGCCTACCTCACCACCGTGAATTCGTATGGCCCCGCCCAGCCAATCGATACCGGCTGGGTGGCCGGCTACTTTCTGATTGCGCTGGCGGGCTTCCGAGCCTGGCAGATCCCCGTTGGACTTCCACGTCAGAGCGAGCAGCTGCAGAGCGGCTGGCGGCTCCTCCTCCTGTACGTCCCCATGGCGGCCGCCGTGATCGCGTCCATCGCCGATCGCCTGGTAACCGGCTCGGTCGACGATTTTCTCTTCTTCGACCTGGTGATCGTTGCCGTGCTGGTGGTCAGCCGTCAGTTCATCATGCTCGCCGACAACGCCGCGCTGAATCACAAGCTGCAGGAACAGACCGCCGCCCTGCTGAAGCGTGAGGAGCATCTGCGATCGCTGGTGGCACACTCGTCGGACGTCGCCACGCTTGCCGACAGCTACGGCATCATCCGATTTCAGAGCACATCCGTCCAGCGGATTTTTGCCTACGCGCCCGGAGAGCTGGTGGGAACTCGGCTGGTCGACCTGGCGTTTGTCTCCGACCGGCCGGCGCTGCTGAGCTGCCTGAGCGACGCGTTGAAAGCCTCCGCCCATCCAGCGTCAGTGAACTGCCGGCTTCGCCACAAGCTGGGCACCTGGACGCATAGCGAGGTTACGATCACGAACCTGCTCTACCTTCCCAGCGTCGAGGGTCTGGTGGTCAACATCCGCGACGTCAGCGACCGAAAGCAGTTGGAAGACAAGGTCAGCCATCAAGCCGGCCACGACCCATTGACCAATCTGGCGAACCGTTCGTCGTTTCGGATTGCGCTCGAGCAGGCGGTGGCTGCCACCGGGCCCAACCAGAGGGTTTCCGTTCTGATGGTCGACGTCAACGATTTCAAAGCCGTCAACGCCGCTCTGGGCAGCGAAGTCGGCGACCAAATGCTGGCGGCCGTCGGTGCACGGCTGGAGCAGCTCGTTTCGCCTGAGGCGGTCGTGGCCCGGCTGCGCAGCGACGAGTTCGCCATCCTCCTCCCGGGCAGCGCGTTCGGAGAGGTGGACGATCTCGCGGAGCGGATCGTCGTCCAGTTCGCCGCGCCGTTTCGGGCTGGTCAGACGGACGTCCCGCTGCCGGTGAGCGTTGGTGGCGCCGGGCTTGTCTCCGGCGAGGGGACCGCAAGTGACCTGATGCGCAACGCGGACCTCGCCCTCCGTGCGGCCAAAGGAAAAGGCAAGGCTCGGTATCAACGCTATGAGCCCGGCATGCGAACCCAGCGCATCGCGGCCTAGCTCCGGTAGAGCAGCAACGGCACCAGTTGCTCGGCCGGCGTGAGCGATCCGTGGTGGCCGTTCAATCGGGCCTGGGCCGGGTCGACATCCCGCTGGACAATCCCCACCCGGCCGTAGGCGGCGGCCACCACATCGCCGATGCGCTCGCGCGCCTGGTCGGTGACGCGCGGTCCGAAGATCCCGGTCGCGATCGCCTCGTCGCGGGTCCAGACCCACATCCGGTCTCCCACGCTCGACCGCCAGGCGTCGACGACGTCGCCGGCGGCGCCGGGAACCGTCCGCAGGTAACGGGCCCGGGCCTCACCGGCCAGTAAGGTGACGCCGGCGTTAAGGTCCGGATGGTCGGCGAGGTCGAGCCGCTCGTTGGGCCGCATGTCCACCATGCCGTGATCGCCGGTAACGACCAGCACGGTGTCGCCCGGCAGCTGCTCGGCGAGGGTTCGAACGGCGTGGTCGGTGGCGACCAGCTCATCCCGCCAGGCTTGGGACGCCACTCCCTCCACGTGGCCGGCGGCGTCAAGGCGTGCGTGGTACCCGTAGACCAGGGCCGGCCGGGCGTCGAGCCGCCTTACTGCCGCCTCCTGGATGGCCTCCAGCGACTCCGCCGGATGGAACCATTGGCCCCGGCCGATCGCCCGGCTCAAGCCGGAATGCATGTGAAAGGCCGGGCCGAGATAGTGGATCGGCACACCCGCCGCCGCGGCGCGCTCCGGCAGCGTCGGCACCGGCTGGAACGCCTCCGGCACCACCGCCGCCCGCAGATCGACCCGGGGACCGAGTCCGTAGAGCGACCAGGTCAGCGTATTGAAGGCGCGGTCGTACCCGGGAAGCGCCATCGTGTAGCCGACCAGGCCATGCTCGCCAGGCGGCAGGCCGGTCGCCAGCGACGCCAGGCTGGCGGCGGTCGTCGCCGGAAAGCCCGCCGTCAAGGGCTCGCGGGCGATCGAGTTGAGGAACGGCGCGGCCTCGCCGTTTTGCCGGAGGAGTTCCCAGCCGAGGCCGTCCACCAGCAGGAGGCAGACGCGCAACACCGGCTCAATGGCAAGCGAATTCACAAAACCGGCGATGCCGAGCGCGCTCAGCAGCGACGGCAGCAGCTCGCCGAGCGACCGGACGCCGTAGCGCGGAAGCGGCGGTTCGGGAGCGTTTGGGTGTATCGGACGGCTCACACTACGGGCCACCACGTGATTGGTAAGCTAGACCGATCTTGGTCACTGGCGGTACCACGATATGTTTGACTTTCACAGAGCTGTTTTGTATACAGTAGGTAGTGCCCAAGACTAACCAGCCGCGGCGCCCGGACGTCGAAACCAGCCGGCGCCAGACCACCTCTTCGGGCACGAACGGGTCCCGCGCCGACGGCCCCGATCGGCGCCCGGCACCCGGCATCTCGGCGCACGACGCCGAACTGATCCTGGCGGTTCTGCGAGAGCTGAAAAAGGGCAACTTCTCGGTTCGGATGCCGCTGACCTCGAACGGGACCTACGGCAAGATCGCCTCCGAGCTCAACGGCATCATCGAGCTCAATGAGCGAAACGCCAAGAACCTCTCCGGCGTCGCCCGCGTCATCGGCGCCGTCGCCGAGGGCGACCTGTTCCAGACGATGGACATGGAGCTGGACGGCCGGCCGCTCGAGGGCCAGTTCCTCCGCACGGCTCGCACCGTCAACGCCATGGTCCAGCAGCTTCGATCCTTCACCTCCGAGGTCACCCGCGTGGCTGAGGAAGTCGGGACCCAGGGCAAGCTCGGCGGCCAGGCCCAGGTCAAGGGCGCGGCCGGGGTGTGGAAGGACCTGACCGACAACGTCAACTTGATGGCGGCCAACCTGACCGCCCAGGTGCGCAATATCGCCGACGTCACCACCGCCGTCGCCAATGGCGACCTGTCGAAAAAGATCACGGTCGACGTCCGCGGCGAAATTCTCGAGCTGAAGAACACGATCAACGTCATGGTCGATCAGCTCAATGCCTTCGCCTCGGAAGTCACTCGCGTCGCCCGCGAGGTCGGGACCGAGGGCAAGCTTGGCGGCCAGGCACAGGTGCGCGGCATCGGCGGCGTCTGGAAAGACCTGACCGACAACGTCAACTTCATGGCGAGCAACCTCACCGCCCAGGTGCGCAACATCGCCGATGTCACGACCGCGGTCCAGAGAGGCGACCTGTCCAAGAAGATCACCGTCGAGGTCCAGGGCGAGATCCTGGAGCTGAAGAACACCATCAACGTGATGGTCGATCAGCTGAACGCCTTCGCCCGCGAGGTCACGCGCGTGGCGCGCGAGGTCGGGACCGAGGGCAAGCTGGGTGGCCAGGCGGAGGTGCAAGGGGTCGCAGGTGTCTGGAAGGATCTCACCGACAACGTTAACTACATGGCCGGCAACCTCACCGCCCAGGTGCGCAACATCGCCGAGGTCACGACCGCCGTCGCCGAAGGCGACCTCTCCAAGAAGATCACGGTCGATGTCCGCGGCGAGATCCTCCAGCTGAAGAACACCATCAACTCGATGGTGGATCAGCTGAACGGCTTCGCCGGTGAGGTCACCCGCGTGGCGCGCGAGGTCGGCACCGAGGGCCGCCTCGGCGGACAGGCCAGCGTGCCCGGCGCGTCCGGAACATGGAAGGACCTGACGCTCCAGGTCAACCAGCTCGCCGCCAACCTGACTACCCAGGTCCGCAACATCGCAGAAGTGACCACCGCGGTGCAGCGGGGCGATCTCTCCAAGAAGATCACGGTCGAGGTCCAGGGCGAGATCCTCGAGCTGAAGAACACCATCAACGTCATGGTCGATCAGCTGAACGCCTTCGCCGGTGAGGTCACGCGAGTGGCACGCGAAGTCGGTTCCGAGGGCCGCCTGGGCGGACAGGCCCACGTCCCCGGAGCATCGGGGACCTGGAAGAACCTCACCGACAACGTCAACTCCATGGCCGGCAACCTGACCGACCAGGTGCGCAACATCGCCGATGTCACGACCGCCGTCGCCCGCGGCGACCTGTCGAAGAAGATCACGGTCGACGTCAAGGGCGAAATCCTGGAGCTGAAGGACACGATCAACGTCATGGTCGATCAGCTCAACGCCTTCGCCTCCGAAGTCACCCGTGTCGCTCGAGAAGTTGGTACCGAGGGCCGGCTGGGCGGCCAGGCCCAGGTCCGCGGCGTGGTCGGCATCTGGAAGGACCTGACCGACAACGTCAACTTCATGGCGGGCAACCTGACGGCCCACGTGCGCAACATCGCCGAGGTGACGACCGCTGTCGCCAACGGCGACCTGTCAAAGAAGATCACCGTTGACGTCCGCGGCGAGATCCTCGACCTGAAGAACACCATCAACGGCATGGTCGACCAGCTCAACGCCTTCGCCGGCGAGGTTACCCGTGTGGCGCGCGAGGTCGGTACCGAAGGCCGCCTCGGCGGCCAGGCCTACGTGCTGGGCGCCTCCGGTACCTGGAAGGACCTGACCGACAACGTCAACCAGCTCGCCGCCAACCTCACGACCCAGGTGCGCAACATCGCCGAGGTCACGTCCGCCGTGCAAAAAGGCGACCTGTCCAAGAAGATCACGGTCGAGGTCAAGGGCGAGGTCCTCGAGCTCAAGAACACCATCAACGTCATGGTCGACCAGCTGAATGCCTTCGCCTCGGAAGTCACGCGCGTCGCCCTCGAGGTCGGTACGGAAGGGAATCTGGGCGGCCAGGCGCAGGTCAAGGGCGTCGCGGGCACCTGGAAGGACCTCACCGACAGTGTGAACTTGATGGCCGGCAACCTGACCGACCAGGTGCGCGGTATCGCCCGCGTCGTGACCGCCGTCGCGAATGGCGACCTGCGCCGCAAAGTCGTCTTCGAAGCCAAGGGCGAGATCGCTTCCCTCGCCGACACCATCAACGAAATGACCGATACCCTGGCGATCTTCGCCGAGCAGGTCACAACCGTCGCCCGAAAAGTCGGTGTGGAAGGCGAGCTGGGCGGGCAGGCGAGCGTGCCCGGCGCGGCGGGCACCTGGAAGGACCTGACCGACAACGTGAATCAGCTGGCCGCCAACCTGACCGGCCAGGTGCGGGCGATCGCCGAGGTGACGACCGCGGTCACCGAGGGCGACCTCACGCGTTCGGTCCGGGTCGAGGCCAGCGGCGAGGTGGCGCTGTTGAGCGGCAAGATCAACGAGATGATCCGCAACCTCAAAGAGACCACCCAGAAGAACATGGAGCAGGACTGGCTCAAGACCAACATCGCCAAGCACACCCGGATGCTGCAGGGTCAGCGCGACCTGCGCACCGTGGCGGACCTGATCCTGACAGAGATTGCCCCGCTGGTCTCGGCGCAGTATGGCGCTTTCTACATCGTCGACGCCACAGAAAGCGAGGAGCCGGTGCTTCGCATGGCCGCCGGCTACGCCATCAGCGAGAGCGAAGGCGCCGGCAAGGCCTTTCGCTGGGGCGAGGGGCTGGTCGGCCAGTGCGCGCGGGATGCGCGCCGGATCCTGCTGACCACCGTCCCATCCGGGTACATCGGTATCCGCTCAGGCCTTGGCGAGGCGCCCCCCAACAGCATCGTGGTGCTGCCGGTGCTCTTCGAAGGGCGGGTCAAGGCGGTGGTCGAGCTGGCCTCGGTCCAACCGTTCAATGAGACGCACCTCGACTTCCTGGATCAGCTGACCGACGGCATCGGCGTCGTCCTCAACACCATCGAGGCCAACATGCGCACCGAAGAGCTGCTCAAGCAGTCGCAGATCCTCTTTGCCGAGGCCCAGGAGGCGAGCAAGAGCAAGAGCGCGTTCCTCAGCATGGCGGCCCATGAATTGCGCACGCCGCTCTCCGTAATCACGGGCTATCTGTCGATGCTTCAGGATGGAACCCTGACACCCGACAAGTGGGAGCGTCCGCTGCGGGTCCTGATCGGCAAGGCGACCGAGTTGAACAGCATCGTCGACGATCTGCTGACCGCCGCCCGCATCGAGGGCGGCACAGTGCCCACCGATACCAAGACGCTCGACCTGCGCGAGATGGCTCGCCAGGCGATGGCTCGCGCCGAGGCCCGCGCCGGCTTGCTCCGCGCCGAGATGACCTACAGCGAGCCGGACGAGCCCGTGGCGGTCAACGCCGACCGCGAGCAGCTGGCTCGAATCATCGACAACCTCATCAACAACGCGCTGACCTACAGCTCGGGTCGCCCATGGGTCCGCCTGACCGTCGTCAACGAAGGCGGTCCGGCGCTAGTCGTCGAGGACCACGGGGTCGGCATCGCCCGCGACAAGCACGACAAGATCTTCGAGCGCTTCTTCCGGATCGACGATCCGGGACTTGGACCGCAGCCCGGTACCGGTCTCGGGCTCTTCATCAGCCGCGAGCTCGCCGACCGCCACGGCGGCTCACTGATGCTCGAACGCAGCGAGGTTGGCGAAGGCAGCACGTTCGTCGTTCGCCTCCCAGCTGCGTCCGGCGTGCATGCCGCGACCCTGCTGTCGGCAGCGCCAGCACTGGAAGCTAGCCCGACCACCTAAATCCCTTCCCTACTTGACCATTCCCCTCCCGTTTACGGGGGCGGCAGGGTGGGGGCCCTAGTAAGACTTCGGCGGGGCTGCGGAGAAGAGTGAGATTGCCTGCTTGACGTGCGTACTGCCGCACTTCGGGCAGGCATGTTCCTTCTCACGCTCTGAGTAGCTGCCCATCACTTCGAAGATATCGCCGCACTTCGAGCACTTGAACTCGTAAATCGGCATGGCGCTGATCCTCCTGGAACCTCGCACGGCTCGGTCGCCTACCAGACCACTCTATTCCCCTCCCCCCTCGCGAGGGAGGGCAGCCTCTATTCCCGTTCCCCTCCGGGGGAGGGCAGGGTGGGGGCGAGCGCCAGCACGAGCGCGAGCACCCCGAGCACACCGCCCACGATGGGTCGCGTACCGCCAACCCCTGCCTTCAGATGGATAGCTGTGAGACCAACGTTGCCGGCAGCGACCAAACCCGCGAGCCCCACCGTTGCCGCACGGACTCCGCGTCTTTCGCCTCGCGCATAACGCAGGGTCGCCACGCCGAGAAGCGCGGCCCATGCGACAAGCCCGATGACCGACCCGGCCGCACGGCCAGGCGCGTCCATGAACATCGCGCTTCGCGTGGCCAGGAATTCCGCGACGTCGACAGTCCCCGCGAGCGAGACACCAATCAGAGCGATGAGCGCACCGTTGGCCGTCCGGCGGGCGAGTGTGGTCACCTCGTCATCGTCCCACACGGCTCATCCAGCTCGGATCCTCGCCTCAACGACCTCAACCGGCGGATTGCCGCGGTATCGGCAAACTTTGTCCATCCTGGGCTTGAGAAAGTGCCGTATCGCTGAAGCGCTCGGCAGCCGGTCTATGTTTTGGTCGGTTCGGTAGGGGCGGACGTACCATCGCACCTGCCACCATATTTGTGGTGTCTCACGAAGCAGCTGCCGGCCGCTTAACCCGCGGGTTCGCCGTCTGAGCGTCGTGAGAAGTGAGACATCAAGCCAGATGATGACGTCAGCGGCATCTAGAAGAGGATCGGTCCAGCCGACGTGACCTCCCTCGGCAACCCAGCCGGGCTGCTGAAGGATCTCCCTGACGGCCTGCACCTTGTCGGGCAGAGGACGAATCATCCAATGGGTGTCGGTAAAGGCGATCTGGTCCAGCGGGTAGACCGGCACACCGAGCCGCGCGCCGAGCTCGCGCGCGAGCGTGGTCTTGCCGGCGCCGGACGGGCCAATCACGTGCACCTTCATGGCTGCCCTAACAGTGACAGAGCAGGAGCCCACAAATAAAGCCGTTGAGCTGATGTGAAGCGCCTAAGGCGCCTGGGCAGTGATCCGCCCACTGGGAGCTGGCGCCCAGGCGACGCGCAGCTTGGCTGGATCATCGAAAACCGAGTCGATGAGGCCTATATCCTCTCGTGGCCCGGTCAACTCGAGACCTGGGTACCGGTGCACGACACCGGCGGCTACGACCGAGCCCGCGCACCCTTGGGCAGCTACGACTTCCGGCTTGATCAGATCAAGGGCACGGCCAGCCTACACTCAGGCAACCAGGTCCATCTGTCCTTCGAGACGCCGGCCCTTCACCCGCGGCAGAACCTGCATTTCACGTTTGTCTATTTCGATCTGGCGACGCGCGGACCGGCCGACCCGATCTGGAAAGTACCGAGCACGGAACTCGACCGCGTCTGTGTTCGCGTCCCCGGTCGCGACGATTCGCGCTGGATGTTCGCCGCCAGCCGTTCAGGTCTGGCGCGCGACCGCGCCGCCAAATACCAGACTGCGATGCGAGAGCTAGCCGGCTCTAACGGTTGGTCCGTCCTCCCCCCCAAAGCCTCGTTACCCACTGTCTCCGCGCAGCCCCTCGAGGCCAACGCCTTCTTCAAGCGTGCGTTTGATGCTGCATTCCTCGAGGCAGCGACCGGTGACGAGGTGCTCATGGCCGCCCAGCCCGACGTTTTTGGCCGCCACCGCCTGGCCTTCTCAAAGTCAACTGGCGCGTGGGCGTCTATCGCCATCCACGGCGGAACGGCCACCAGTTCGACCGAGCTAATCCAGGCCAACATCCATATGGCGACTTTCGTCGCTCACCCACGACATTTCATCCTGGTGCAGCACTACGCGGGTATCGCCGGAGAGTGGTATCCATGGAGCTGGCTCATACGGTCGACGGACTTCGCCAGGCTGGCGACCGGAAAAGGCGCCTACCTGCTCTTCACAACGACGCTGAATCCACAACGCGCGAATCGATGGACGCCATTTCGGATGCCGACACGCAATGTCGCAAAGGCTTTTCAGGCGGAACTCAAGCGCCACACTGCCCAGGCTGCCGCATAGAGAGGCGACGCCTCCGGAGCCCTGCGAACCCTAGACTGAGGTCCGGCAGCGTGACACCGTAGCTTTAGATGGCAAACAAAAGGTCGAATGCCTGACGTCGTCGTCGTCGGTGGTGGTATCGCAGGCTGCACGGTCGCCTTTGAGTTGGCGCGGCGCGGTGCGCGTGTCTCTCTCCTAGAGCGCAAAGCTATCGGGGCAGCCGCCTCGGGCCGGAATACGGGAACTCTTCTCCAGCAGGCGGAACCCGAGGTAAGTCAGCTACTCAGGGAGTCAATAGAGTCCTACAAAGAACTCGCGGATGGTGCGATCTCATTCGGTCTCCAAGAGCGAACACAGTTGTTGCTCGCGTTTGATGAACCTCAGCTCGACAAGAGCCGATTGAGGGCCGAGGCGATCTCGCGGTTGGGAGGCCAGTCGAAGCTGCTTCCGCGGAGGAACTACGACGAGCCATGCCAACGCTGGCCCCAGGCGTCGCCGGTGGCTATCTTGTTCAGGGCGCCTGGACCGTGGACGCCCGTCAAGCAACCGCCGCCTTTGCTTACGCATCATCGGGCGCCGGCGTCGATGTACGAACCGGTGTCGAGGTGGTTGGTTTCGCCGGCCAGCGCGAGCGGGTTGAAGGGGTCCTGACGGACCAGGGTCGAATAGATGCCGACGCGACTATCGTCGCCACCGGCCCGTGGCTGTCAGACCTTCTGGGGTCGGTTCCTGTTAGCGCTGGGCGTGGATGGCTTATGCGCACCGAACAACTTGGTTTCGACTTGCCGTGGCTAATCGAGGAGATTTCGTGGCCCGATCAAGAGGAGGTCGGTCGAGCAGTCCAATTGCCAACCTTGGAAGACATTGCACGGGGCAACTACTATCGGCCCGTTCTCGAAGCCTTCGTGCTTGTGCCGCGGTTGTCCGGCGGAGCCCTCCTCGGCGCATCCCTGGCTCCAACCTTAAGAGAGGCGGTTGAGAGCGTCGACATGCCACAGCGCCTCGCGGCACGCGCTATGAGATTCTCAGCCGCGCTTGGCAGCGTCGCCATACGATCGGCGTGGTATGCGCACCGACCAATGACGCCAGACGGTCTTCCGATAGTCGGCGCAACTCATCGCGAAGGACTCTATGTACATGGTGGCCACGGCTCAGTTGGAATGCAGTCCGCCCCCGCCACCGCGAAGCATTTGGCAAGTCACATCCTGGACTCATCGGTTGTCGCGCCCTGGCTAGATGTGGCGCGGTTCAGCTCGCCCAGTTGATCCGCGCGCGGGCCGCTTCCCTGCGACCGGCAGCTAACCTTTGTCCGTGGCTTCCACTCGGCTGCAGCGCCTGATTCGAAGCGCCGAGCCCGAATCCCTCGACCTCTTTTTGGTTGCTGCCGTAGTGACGGTCCTGACGCTGCGCGTCTACCTGAAGGCGACGAACTACCCGCAGATCGGCGGCGGAGGTCTCCACATTGCCCACGTCCTTTGGGGCGGACTGGGCATGGTTGTCGCCATCACGATCCTGCTGTCCTTCGTTACATCGGGCATCCGGCCGATCGCTGCCCTAATCGGGGGGATAGGCTTTGGCGCCTTCATCGACGAGCTGGGCAAGTTCGTGACGTCCGACAACAACTATTTCTTCAAGCCGACGGCGGCAGTGATCTACGTCGTCTTTGCCGCGCTGGTCCTGGCCGTCCGGTGGATTCGTCGCTCCGGGCCGATGACGCCCACGGAGAATCTGGTGAACGCCATTGAGCTCTCCAGCGATCTCGCTGCGGGGCGGCTCTCACCGACCGAACGGGATCGCGCGCTCGCCCTGCTGGCCGCGGCCGACCAGGCGAATCCACTCGTGCCGATTCTCCGGCAGGAATTTCTGTCTGCACCTGTGCAAGCGATCCTGCCTTCCCGGCTCGAGCGGATCGCCGCCGCCGCTCGGCACCGGTACGAGGCCATCGTTGCGACTCAGTGGTTTCGCCGAACACTCGCTGCCCTGTTCTCGCTGCAGGCGTTGGGCGTCGCGCTGCTCGTCTTTTACGCCCTCATCGTGGCCGGCGCCGCCGCAAGCGGAAGCGCCAGCGCCCAGACCGCGCTCGCGCAAGCCGAGCGCACCGGGCCGATCGGTTGGATCGAGGCAGCAGCGGCGCTGATAGCAGCCGGGTTCACCGCGGTCGGCATCGTCTGGCTGCCGCGATCCCGCTTGCGCGCGTATCACGCCTTCGAGTTGGCGATCCTGGTGGATTTGCTGCTGGCGCAACCCTTCTTGCTCCTCAATGCGGGCTTCTACGGATTCTTTGAAGTGCTCGTCGACCTGGCGTTGCTCGGCACCCTCCGCTACATGCAGGCGCAGGAACGCCGAGTCGCCGTTCAAACGGCCGGCGCGGTCGTACCTGTAGGCGTATAGGAGACCGTTGCGTCCACCGCGCCGCTATACGGCGAGCCAGATGGTCCCGCACCTCACGCCTCAGGAAAGGATCGCGCGCGGTCGGGCAGCACGCGCCGAAGTTCCGCGCTCGAGCCACGGGGTCTACGCGCCCTCGGCCGGTCGATCCGACCCGGTTGCGCTGCTAAAGAGCCAGGCGGTAACCAGGGTCCCCGACCTGGTGCCGATCCGCCACGGCCGGATGCTGGCGTCGCCATTCGCGTTCTTCCGCGGTGCGGCTCTCGTCATGGCCGCCGACCTTGCCTCGATGCGAAGCGTGGGAATCCGGGCCCAGATTTGCGGCGACGCGCACCTCTCAAACTTCGGCGCATTCGCCTCCCCGGAGCGTCGCATGACATTCGACGTCAACGACTTCGATGAGACCCTGCCGGGGCCATGGGAGTGGGACCTCAAGCGGCTGGTCGCCAGCCTCGCCGTGGCGGGACGCGACAATGGCTACGCTGTCGCAGATCGACGATCAATCGTCATGGCGGCGGCCGCCGAATACCGGACGGCGATGGCGCGCTTTGCGAGTATGCCGACGATCGATGTCTGGTCCTCTCACGTCGACGTCGACGAACTGCTCGGGCAGGTAAGGAAAGCCTTGCAACCGAAGGAGTTCAAGCTGGTCGTGCAGGGCCTGGCGAAGGCCCGCACCCACGACAACCTGCAGGCTTTCTCGAAAATGACCCGAACGGTACACGGAACACCGCGAATCGTTAGCGATCCGCCTTTGATCATCCCGATATTCGAGCTCTATCCCAAAATCAAGGCTCAGCGGGAACAGCGCTCGCTACTGGACGTCATTCTCGGCTACCGCCGGACGCTCTCGAACGATCGTCAGCACTTACTCGAGGGCTATCGCTTCATCGAGCTGGCACGGAAAGTCGTCGGAGTCGGTAGTGTCGGGACCCGCTCGTGGATCTTGCTGTTTCTCGGTCGGGATAGCTCCGATCCCCTCTTCCTGCAGGCGAAGGAGGCGGAAGAGCCGGCGCTCGAGCGGTTCGCCGGGTCGAGCGAGTACCGCAACCACGGCGAGCGGGTCGTGTCCGGCCAGCGACTGATGCAGGCGGCCAGCGACATCTTCCTTGGCTGGGAGCGCATGAGAGGGTTGGATGGGAAGGAGCACGACTACTATGTGCGCCAGCTCCGCGACTGGAAGTGGTCGCTTGACGTGAGCGGCAAGCCGGTTTCCACGATGAAGGTCTGGGGACGCCTCTGCGCCTGGACTCTCGCACGCGCCCATGCCCGCTCGGGCGACTGCATCGCCATCGCGGCCTACCTGGGCCAGGGCGACACCTTCGATCGCGCCATGGCCTCGTTCGCGGAGGCCTATGCAGACCAGAACGAGCGCGACTACGCGGTCTTCAGCAAAGCGGTGAAGGCCGGGAGAATCGAGGCCATCACCGGTGTTTAAGCGGCTTCACAGCTGTGCGCCGGCCTCTACCGTAGGCTCCTCGGCCCAGATCTAGAACGAGTCTCCGGGCCGAGGAGCTTCGTGGAGTTAACTCTGGCTGGGCTTAGCCTCGCCGGCGCCGACCGCCGCCGTCTGCTGCCCCGCCGTTTCGTCGGCCTGGAAGATCCCAAAGACGTTGCCTTCGGTGTCCCGGCAATATGCGAAATAGCCCTGACCCGGGATGGCCGTCTTGTCCTGCAACACGCTGCCGCCAGCGTCCGCAACCGCGCGGGCGCCCGCTTCCCAGGTGTCGACGCTGATGGTGGTGAGCCACCCGAACGTCTTGCGAGTGACGGCGCTGTCCGGCGGCTACGGCCGAGAGGAGGCAGACAGCCGCCTGGCCGCAAATCACGGCGTGATCGCCAGCTTCTCGCGCGCTCTCACCGAGGGGCTGTCGATCCACCAGAGCGATGAGGAGTTCGACGCCATCCTCAACGACTCGATCGAGAGCATCCTCGAAGCGTCGCTGACGTAGCCGGCTTCTAGGCCCGGGTCATGACCGCGAAATCGTCGCGAGCCAGGCCTGGGCTTCAACGAAGTTGGTCTCGAAGGCCGATGGCTCGATGGAATTGACGCGCCAGCCATCGCTAAAGACCGCCCGGATCTCGGCCTGGGTCACCCGGCGCGGCCCCCAATCGCCTGGCTGACGATCGCTGAAGCACATGAGGAAGTAGGTGCCGCCGCGCCGAACGACGCGCCCGAGGCTTTCCCTGAAGCGGGGACGCTCGTCGTCGGAGAACACATGAAACAGGCCGGAATCAATTACAGTGTCGAACGGTCGCTCAGGTGTTGGGAGGTTGAGGGCGTCCCCGACTTCGAACGACGCGTTGAGACCACGCCGCTTGGCCTTGGCCCGAGCCTTCTCGATCGCGGTCGGCGCGCCGTCGACGCCTGCCGCCGGATAGCCGTGCTCGGCCAGGTAAAGGACGTTTTCGCCGGTCCCGCACCCGACGTCGAGGACCGACCCACTGATCTGGCCTGTTTCGGCAAGCCGCACGATCGCGGGCTGTGGACGGCCAATATCCCACGCGGGCGTTCCGAGGTAGGTAGATTCGAACGAGTTTGCGGCCATGATCAGTGGTCACCGTAGTCTAAGGATGGACGAGTAAACCGCCGTGAAAGCAAAGCACTTCTTTTTTCCCGGTTCGCACCCGGCCGGGGTGGAGCCGCCACGCGAGGCGGTCAAAGTCGACGATCAGCTGATACAGCAGCTCAAGGCCAGGGCCGCGAAGCTACCGATTGAAGGTGGGCTGGCTTCGTTTGCGGGCGCAACTGGGTGGCTCAATTCCGAGCCGTTGTCGCCCGCTACATCGCGCGGCCGGCCGCCGACTGGGTCGAGGGAGGCCTGATCGGGGGACCGTTCGCGCTGGCGCTCGTCCTTGTTGCCGTCGGAATGCTAAGGGCCGCGAGCCGCCTGCGCAGCGCGCCACGGCTGCCGCCGCTGCCGAGATTTGAAAATTGACCGCGCACCCCTTCTCGTTGTAACGCCGCCCGGGCACGCAACGCGGACCACTCAGGCCCGGTGGGCTGCGGCGCCCCCGGCACCCCGCTTACTGCTGCTTCCTTCCGGACCTGACAGGGTTCACGGAACCAGGTCGCGCAGGACCAGGCCATCAACGCAGTCGCACGAGACGACGCTCCGGACAGCGCACCCCTCAAAGGGGAATTCGACCCCGCTGTAGCGGATTGCGGGTACAGGGCACCGCTAACTCCCCGTCTAGCGCGATCCCGATCATTCTACCCGCCCCTCGCCGGATCTCTAACGCCTCAGGCTTCGGGTTCACGCGGCGGCCGGAAGCGCAGGAGCGACCAGGCGCCCAGCCAGCCGATCAGCGCCCCAAACGCCATGGCCAACGCCAGGTCAAGACCGAGCGTCAGGATCAGGTTGCCGAGGTCCGACGACGCCCGCTGCTCGATCGGACTGAGGCGATTGAACGCCGCCTGGCCAACCGGCAGATAGGAAAGGATGAGCGCGGCCAGCACGGTACGAAACAGTTCGCTGATGCCGCCGGCAATCGCACCCATTGGCACCGCTGGGCCCACGCCTTTTGTCGACGCGGCGAGCTTGCGGCCCGCGCCCCCGATGATGAGCAGGCCGAGCGCGGAGGTAACGAAGTCAGAGAACACGGTCGGCGTCACGTCGTTGGTGGCGAAGACCGAGACCAGCCGGACCAGCAACGCGAAGACACCGGCGATCAGGCCGAAGATCAGCCCTTCTCGAATCACGAGCCCGATCCGCTCCACTAATTGACTCGGCTGATCAGCTGGCCTCGCAGCTGTTTGATTCGCGTGGCGTCCTCGGGCTCCGGCCGAACGGCCAGGTACCGGGTGAAATCCGCCAGCGCCTCAGCATCGTGATGCATCTGAAAGTGGATCATGCCGCGATCCCGCCACTCCGACGTGAGATGCGGGTCGGTCAGCATGATCCGGTCACTGGCGCTGAGGGCGCGCGGCAGGTCGCCACGCGACAGGTACAGGCTCTTCAGGTTGTTGAGGATGCGCGAGAGGATCTGCCGCTTGGTCGAGGGCTCGAGCAGCGCAGGCCGCATCTTCACTTCCCCACCGTACATGTCGCTCAGCATCTTCGCGCATTCCTCACGAGTGAGCGTGGTAGCGCTGAAGGCGTCGATGAAAATCTCGCCGGATGAGCCCGGCGCGTACTTGACCAGAAAATGCCCGGGCATTCCAACCCCGCGGACCGGCAGGCCGGCCCTCTCCCCTACCGCGACGTACAGCACCGCCAGCGTGATCGGGATCCCGACCCGTCGATCGATGACCTCATTGAGGAAGCTGTTGCGCGGGTCGTAGTACTCCTCGCGGTTTCCTTTGAAGTGCAGCTCGTCGAACATGTAGGTGTTCGTCTTCTCCACCACGCGACTCGGCTCGACCTCGGCCCGGATCCGCTGCTTCAACTCCGTGCCCATGCGGGCGATTTGATTGAGGTACACAGATGGGCGAAGCTCCGGGTACTCCTCAGCCGCGATCAGGAGAGCGGCCTCCGCGAGATCCAGGTCCTTCTCCGGCGTTTGCAGCAGGCGCGTGAGCGCGTCGCGTGCCTCGGCCGGCGTCATCGCCACATAGTCTAAGGGGAACTTTCCATCTGTTCCTGCATCTTCTCGCCCGGCCGCCGCCTATCCTGAGCGATAGCGAGTCGATCATGGACGTCCCTGAAACGCGGTACGCGAAGAGCGGCACCTACCACATCGCCTACCAGGTCTTTGGAGGCGGGGCCTTCGATCTCGTGATCATTCCCGCCTTCGTGAGCCATGTCGAGATGTGGTGGGAACAGC
>JAXDLN010000080.1:0-257273 GCA_034666565.1 Chloroflexota bacterium | reverse complement strand
TTCCGGATCGACACCCGGATTCAGGTGGATCAGCGCGGAACCGCCATCCGGGATGTAGGCGTCCCACCCTCCGTCGTGGTCGACCATGGGGTCGACCGGCGGCGATGAGTCCCGCGGCTGCATGTCGTGATCCGAGACGATCACGATGACGGTGTCAGCCCAGCGGCTGGCGACCGCATCGAGCACCAGGCCGACGACCTGATCGGTTGCCCGGTAGCAGGCGCGGGCCGCCTCGCTTTCGGGGCCGTGGTCGTGTCCGACCGTGTCGGCTTCGTTGATGTGGCCGAAGACGAACCCAAGGCTCGAATCGCCGATGGCCTCCAGGAGACGGGGAAGTACGGCGGCATTGACCGGATAGCCATGCGTGTCGAGAGCCGTGGCCGGCGGGATGACGCCACCCGGTGGCCATCGCACGTCCGCCGAGCCGGTGCAGAGGAGGCCGCGATCGTCAGCCACGACGGCGGCGGTTCGAACCCCGGCCGCTCGGCAGGCGTCAAAGATGCTTGGGACGCGCGGCGTCTCGGCGCCCGCCCAGTCTGGCAGCCTCGCAAAGCGCCAGGACGTGGTCAGGACCCCGTGCGTTGCCGGCTTGCATCCGGTGAGGAGTGAGCAAAAACCGGGGTCGGTCGAGGAGGGGAGGTCAGTGATGCCACCGTCGGGCGCTCGACCGCCTCGTCGGGCGAGGTCCCACAGCCGCGGCGTCAGCTGCGGCCCGATGGCGCGGTGCGGGAAGCCGTCCAGGCCGAGCATCACCACGCGTGTCACCGGCCTATTCTGACGTGCGTGCTGCCGCCAGACTTCCGGCACGCGCTCGACGGCGCTGATACGCTGCTGGTCAGCTCGCGGGAAGCCGGGCGGGAGCGGGCGGTGCCCACTTGGTTCGTCGTCAGTCCGGACGGTGAGCTCTACCTTTTCAATTACGCGTACGCGATTCGCGTCGCGCGCTGGCGCAACGATCCCTGGGTCCGATTAACCGTGCCCGGGGGCGGACCATCGGTGGAGGGGCAGGTGCAGTTCATCGATCCCGCCGAGGTCGATCAGACGGTCCAGGACCTGGTGGTGGACCGCTGGGGGATGTGGGGCGCGACCACGCCCGAGGGTCTGCGGCGGATGCTTCGAGATCGCTCGCACGTTCTCGTTCGGGTCGAGGTAGCGTAGATCGATGCTCGGTTTGATCGGCGTTCCCTCGAGTGCCGGGGCGCATGGCCCAGGTCAGGAGAAGGCGCCGGCCGCGCTGCGCCAGGCCGGGTTGCTCGGCGCCCTGCGCGAAGCCGGTCTCGAGGTCGAGGACCTGGGCGACCTCCCCGTCACTCGCTTCCAGCCCGATTCGGCCAATCCCAAACGCCAGAGCCGATCAGGGGTGATCGCGGTTGCGCGCCAGGTCGCGGATCGGGTAGCGGCGGCCGTGGAGCGTGACCTCGTGCCGCTCGTGATCGGCGGGGATTGCACGATTACGCTCGGCGTCGTTGCCGGCTTGCTGCGCCAGCAGCCGGATCTCGGCTTGATCTACTTCGACGGCGATGCCGACATGACGACACCGGAGACGACTCGCTCGGGCATCTTCGACTCGATGGGTGTCTCGCACTTGATCGGCGAAGGCGATCCCGAGGTGGCGCATCTCGGCCCCCGATTTCCGCTGCTCCCACCGGACCGGATCACCCTCTTCGGTTTCCATCCCTACGAGATCGAGCCCGAAGAACAACGGCTGCTCGAGAAGTCCGCCATGGCGCAGTATCCCGTCACCTCGATGGGTGACCGGCCGGTCGAGCGTGCGGCCGAGGCGCTGGCGCGACTCGAGGAGCGCGCACGAGCGATTGTCGTGCACTTCGACGTCGACGTCATGGATTCCGCGGAGATTCCACTGGCCGATTGGCCCCATTACGACGCGCTCTCCTTCGGCGACGCGATGCGATGCTTGCGTGTCTTTGTCGCATCACCCAAGCTGGCCGCGCTGGTGGTGACCGAAATCAACCCGGACCACGATCCGGACGGCCTACTGGTGCGGCAGTTTGTCGATGCCTTCGCCGACGCGCTGCGTCCGGTCGCGGCGGCGCGCCGCTAGCCAGGCGCTATTGATTCAGCTTTTCGAGGATCGCGGCATGGAGCAACCCGTTGGTGGCTACGGCGTTGCCGCCCTCGTAGGTCCGCCGCCCGGTGAAGTCGGTGAGGCGGCCACCGGCCTCCTCCACGACGATGAGTGGCGCGGCCAGGTCCCACGAATAGAGCTCGGGCTCGAACATCACCTCACCCGCGCCTTCGGCGACCAGCGCGTAGCCCCAGAAATCGCCGAAGCCGCGATCGCGCCACGCCGCGCCGGTCACGGCGTCGAAGCCGCGTTCCTTGCCGACGGCGACGAAGGCCGAGCGCGAGGCATAGAACACCTGGGCATCTTGAAGGTCCGAGACCATCGACACCTGGAGCCGTCGCTTGCCCGACCAGGCGCCGCCACCGCGCACGGCGTGCCAGCGCTCGCGCATCGCCGGCGCCGAGATCACCCCCAGCTCCATCACGCCGGCGCGTTCGAGCGCGATCAGGGTGGCAAATACCGGGGCACCTCGCATGTAGTTGTGGGTGCCGTCGATCGGATCGATGATCCAGCGGGTCTCCTGGTTCGAGGTGCGATCGCCGAATTCCTCAGCCAGCACGCCATGCGTCGGATATCGCTTTTCGATCCGTTCCCGCAGCTCGAGCTCGATGGCGGTGTCGGCCTGGGTCACGAAGGTCCGGTCGGGTTTCCGATCGACCCGTGGCGCCTTGCGGAAGTGTCGCATCGAGATCCGATCGGCCGCGTCGGCCAGCTCGAGGGCGAAGGTCGTGAGCTCCGTGCGCTCGGTCATGACCGGATCCGCTCGCCGGTCGGATCGTAGAGGGGTTCACTCGCGACCGTCGCCGGCACCCAGCGACCGAACACCTGGACGTCGACTCGGTTGCCCGGGGTGCACGCCGGCGGCAGGTAAGCATAGGCGATGCTGCGATCGATGGTGTAGCCGTATCCGCCGCTCGTCACGCGGCCGACGATTTGATTGTTGACCCGAACCGGTTCGCCACCGAGGGCGATCGCGTCACCGTCGTCGAGGAGCAGCGGCCGCAGGCGCCGCGTGATCCCATCTGCCTTCGCTTTGATGAGCGCCTCCTTCCCGATGAAATCGATCCCTTTGTTGAGCCGGACGGCGAAACCGAGGCCGGCCTCGTAGGGATTGTCCTCCGGCGTGATGTCGCTGCTCCAGACGCGATAACCCTTTTCCAGGCGCATGGTATCGATCGCCCGGTAGCCGCCCGCCACCATACCAAGCGGCGTCCCGGCCGACCAGAGCGCGTCCCAGAGCGCGAGTCCGTCGTTCGTCGCGCAGTACAGCTCCCAGCCGAGCTCCCCCACGTAGGTGACGCGAAGCGCGAGACACGCCACCGGCCCGATTGCGATCCGCCGTGCGGTCAGATAAGGGAATGCCTCGTTCGACAGGTCGGCGTCGGCCAATGGCTGCACGATATCGCGAGCGCGCGGCCCCCAGACGCCAAGGCACGCCTGCTCGGGGGTCACGTCGTCGATGACCACCGACCCATCCTCGGGCTGATGCTTGCGCATCCAGCCCAGGTCGTGGTTGCCGAAGGCGGTCCCAGTGACGATGAAGAACCGGTTCGTATCAAGCCGGCTCACCGTGAAGTCGCACTCGATGCCGCCGCGTCGGTTGAGCATCTGGGTGTAGGTGACGCTACCAAGCGGGCGATCCATCTCGTTATCGCAGAGGTATTGGAGAAAGCCCAGCGCGCCCGGGCCGCTGATCTCGATCTTGCTGAATGAAGTTTCGTCGAAGAGGCCGGCGCGTTCTCGGGTGGCGTGATGTTCGGCGGCGATGGCCGCTGACCAGTGGTGACCAGCCCATCCGGCCGGGCGGGCTCGCTCAGTTGTAGCGGCGTTCGACTCGAACCAGTTGGGCCGTTCCCAGCCGGATTTTTCACCGAAGCTGGCGCCGAGCTCGCTGAGACGCTGATAGGTGGGGGAGACCCGCAGCGGGCGCCCGGCCTGGTGCTCTTCATTGGGATAGTGAATGTCGTAATAGGTCGAATAGACCTCGACGGTGCGAACCAACGTGTAATCACGGTTTCGATAGGGCGCGCCGAAACGCCGCAGATCCATCTTCCAGAGGTCGAGGCTGGGTTCGCCGTCGATGATCCACTCGGCCATCGCCTGGCCCATCCCGCCGGCGCCCGCGATCCCATGCGCGCAGAAGCCGGCCGCAACGTAGAAGCCGTGAACGCTCGACTCGCCGAGGATGAACTCGTTGTCGGGCGTGAACGCCTCCGGTCCGTTGATCAGCTTGACGACATCGCCTCGCTCGAGCGCCGGCACCCGGGTGATCGCGTTGCTCGAGAGAGGCTCGAAGCGCGCCCAGTCCTCCGGCAGTAGGCGGTTGTTGAAATCAGGCGCGATGCCATCAAGGCCGAAGGGGGAGGGGTCGCGCTCGTAACCGCCCATCACGAGTCCACCGGCATCGCGACGGAAGTAGACGAGACGGTCGGGGTCGCGCATCGTGGGCAGGGCTTCCGGAATCGGCTCGGCGATGCGGGCCAACAAGTACTGGTGCGCCATCGGAATGATGGGGACCGTGATGCCGGCCATCACCGCGATCTCGGGTGCGTACATCCCGCCGGCGTTGACCACCACGTCGGCTTCCATCGGGCCGTCCGCCGTGTCAACACCGCGAACGCGGCCGCGATCGGTTTTGATCGCGGTGACCCGCACGCCCTCGCGGATGCGCGCGCCGCCGCGCCGTGCACCTTCGGCCAGTGCCAGTGCCAGGCCGCTCGGGTCGAGATAGCCGTCGGTGGGAATGAAGGCGGCCCCGAGGACGCCCTCCCTCGTCATCAGCGGAAAGCGCCGCAGCGCCTCCTCCGGCGTAACAAGCTCGAGTGGCAGGCCGAAGCTCGTCGCCCACCCGGCCTGGCGCTCCAGCTCCTCCATCCGCTCGCGAGACGAGGCCAGCCGGAGACTTCCGACCTCGCGCCAGCCGATGTCGACACCGGTCTCCTGGGTGAGCCGGCGGTAGAGCCCGACGCTGTTCATCATCATCCGCGTGAGCGGCAGGCTGGAGCGAAGCTGACCGACGAGACCGGCCGAATGGAAGGTCGACCCGCTGGTCAATTGGGCCCGCTCCAGCAACACCACGTCGCGCCAGCCGCGCTGCACCAGGTGGTAGGCGATGCTCGTGCCACCGACACCACCGCCGATGATGACGACCCGCGCGCGTTCGGGCAGCGTCACCCGGCGGCCTGTCGGAGCCAGTCGCCGTATCGTGGATCGCCGGCCGCCGTCAGCAAGCGGTCGAAGTGCTTGCCCGAATAGGCCGCGAAATCGAAGTCGAGCTCGGAGATTGCCTTCTGCAACACGCCCCACATCGCCTCGCGGTAGTCCGACATGAGGCGCATCAGCCGGAGCCGGGCGTGCTGGGCACCGGTGAGACGGCCGAAATACGCAGACAGGAACCGTCCCTCATCTTCCTCCGAGAGTTGATGGTTGACGGCGAAATTGCCGAAGTCGAAGAAGCGATCGCCCATCCCGGCGTACTCCCAGTCGACGATGCGGATCGATGCGCCGTCGTCGATAAAGTTCGCGTTCAGCAGATCGTTGTGACAGAGCACGGCTGGCTCGGGCCGAAGGGCTCGCTCGATGTCGGCGGCGATCGGCCGGGCCCGCTCGTGGGCCTCCGGCAACTGGCCGCCGTGCCGGGTAGTGGTGAGCGCGTATGCCTCCACCACGCGGAATGGTGAGAACCCGGCCGCGATAGTTCCCGCCTGGTGAATCCTGCGCAGCGATTGCGCGATCCGTTCCAGCATGACGGGCTGGTGGACCGCGTCGTCGGTGACCGGCCGCCCCTCGATGAAGCGGGTCACCAGCACGCCCTCGGGTTCGATGAAGGCGACCACCTCGGGGCCAATGCCGCAGGTGGCGGCGAGACGGCTGGCCTGGTGTTCGAGTCCGCGGTCGATGCCGAGCAGGCTGCCGGTCTCCGCGGGGATGCGGATCACGAAGACGTCGCCATCGACCTCGACGCGGTAATTCCGGTTCGTGATGCCGCCGCCGAGCGGCTCGACCGTTCGCGACCGGCCCGCCCATCCGGGCACCCGATCCATGACGCTCGCGCTCAGGATTTCTACCTCCATGGCTCATAGCGTATCCGCTGCTAGGCTGGCTGACATCGCTCCTCAGTCCCAAGCCCAGCGATATCGGCAGATCAGCCGGGTCCTCGCCCGGCATGGTCTCGGCTACTTCATCAGCGTGGTCGGGCTGGAACGCTTCGTGCCCTTCCAACGCATCTTCAACCGCGGCTACGAGCAGCCGCTCTCGCGCCCGGAGCACGTCCGCCGCGCCCTCGAAGAGCTGGGCCCAACCTTCATCAAGCTGGGCCAGATCGTTTCGACCCGCGCCGACCTGCTGCCCGCCGCCTACCAGATGGAGCTGGCGAAGCTCCAGGATGCAGCCCCTCCGTTGAAGACCGGCGTCGTGACTTCGGTCATCGAGTCGGAGTTCGGCCACCCGGTGGACGCGGTGTTCGGCAGTTTCGATCCGGTTCCCCTGGCGGCTGCCTCGATCGGACAGGTTCACGCGGCCACGTTGCGAGACGGCACCCGTGTTGTCGTGAAGGTACAACGGCCAGGCGTGATCGAGCAGATCGAGCAGGACCTGCAGATCCTCCGCAACCTGGCGGCGAATGCCAGCCGGCGCTGGCCGGTGGCCGAGGAGTACGACGTGATCGGCCTGGTTCACGAGTTTTCGCACACGCTGCGGGCAGAGACCGATTACATCCAGGAGGGCCGCAACGCCGAGCGATTCAGCGCCAACTTTGCCGGTGATGAATCGGTCTACTTCCCGCGCGTGTTCTGGGATGAAACGACGAACCGTGTCCTGACCCTGGAGCGAATCGACGGCATCAAGGTCGATGACCTGGCCGCCCTCGACGCCGCCGGGCTCGATCGAAGCCGGGTCGCCGCGAATGGCGCGCGGATGGTGCTCAAGATGGTCTTCAGGGACCGGTTCTTCCACGCCGACCCGCACCCCGGCAACTTCTTCATCCAACCCGGTGAGCGGATCGGTGTTGTCGACTTCGGCATGGTCGGCACCGTGGGTCCACGCGTCCAGGAGCAGCTGGTGTGGACGCTGCTCGCCTTCACGAGCGAAGATCCGGACCGCCAGGTCGATGCCCTGTACGAACTGGGGGTCGCCGGCCGCCATATCGATCGGGCGGCGCTGAAGCGGGATGTCGAGCGTCTGCGAGCCCGCTACTACGGCCGCCCGGTGGGCGAGATCGCGGTGCGACCGGTGGTCAACGATGTTCTCGGGGTGGTTCGCCGTCACCGGCTGCACCTTCCGGCCGGCTACGCGCTGCTGCTCAAGACGGTGCTCATGCACGAAAACCTCGTGACCCGGCTCGACCCAGGTTTCGAGTTCACCGCCGTGCTGGTTCCCTATGCCCGCGGCATGATGGCACGGCACTTCTCGCCACTGGGCTGGGGACGGTCGGTTGGCCAGGCTGGCATCGACCTGGCGAGGCTCGGGTTGGAACTGCCCCAGCAGGTGAGACGACTACTGAGCTCGCTGGAACGAGGCGATACCGAATTCGCCATCCGGCCGTCGGGGTTCGATCCGCTCCTGCGGCGGCTGGAGCGCATCGCCAACCGCATGGTGTTGGGGATCGTCGCCGCCGCCTTCGTGGTCGCCCTTGCGGTCTTGCTGTCCGCCTACCACGTGCGCAGCGATCCGCAGACCGGCGCGATCTTGATTGCGGGGTTCGTGTTAGCCAGCGTGCTTGGTGTGTATGTCGCGTGGAGCATCCTGCGGTCGGGCAGGTCTTAGAAGAGGTGCGTTAGCCGTTTGCGCAGCAGCTTCACCCCGCCGGGGTCACGGTAGGGGGGAAGCAGCTCCCGCATCCGGGTCTCGGCGAGCGTGACCAAGGACTCGACGGTGTGCCCGTCGCTTTCGATGGGCTCGCCAACCGTGAGCCGGACTATCTTTCGCAGCCATAGGTCCTTCATTCCAGATAGTGCGACGGGAAGGACCGGGACATGGTTGTCGATGGCGAAATGGGCGAAGCCCTTCTTGAATGGGAGCAATTCGCCCTCGGCGGGCCCGTAGTTGCCTTCGGGATAGAGCGCCAGGACGCCGCCACGCCGGAGGCACTTATCGACGTGATCGAACAGGACGGTATCGGGATGGAGCTTGCGGTTGACGGGGATGAACCCGCCGACACTCCTGACCATGGCCCATTGGAATTTGCGAGTCACGAGGATCGTCGTATCGCCAAGAAAATGTACGCGAGGCTCGATCGGGAAGGTCGCCAGGATGGCGAAGGAGTCGAGCCAGTTCAGGTGGTTGGCGATCAGCACGTAGTTGCGGTCGGTTGGAATGTGCTCGCGGCCCTCGACCCTGATACGGAAGAGCGAATGGAGCAACGGCACCGCCCACAGGTGCAGCGCCCGGTACGCGAGCGTGGCCTGTCGCTGCACGGGCAAAAGATCGGCGGGCGGCTGAGCCGGCGCCTCCATTTCCCGTATGTAACGCTGGTGGCCGGGAATCCGTCACGAAACGGAGCGAATTACTAGATCGGAGCGCCCTGCTCCTGGAGGACGCCGAGGATCATCCCTTCGCTCTGTTCGCGGGCTTTGCGGTACGAATCCGCCGATGAGGTCTCGCCATTCTTGGGCGTCTCGCGCAGCAGCCGGTCGAGCTCCTCATCGAAGAGCTGCGACACGAGCTCCGGCGAGTGGGTGACCTCACGGCCATCGGCGTCCGGCACCCGGACCTGGTGCAGCGTCCGTTGGGCAATCATGTAGCGGTAAATCCGGTCGGTCGCCAGGTCTTCCATGTAGCCGTCGAGCAAGCTGGCGCCCTTCCCGTTCAGCACGCCGTTGCGATAGCGGATGACGGTGCGGACGGCAGCCCGCGTCCCATCGAGCGTTCGCTTGCCAACGCCTTGCGGGCTCGGTCGCAGGTCGCGGTGGATATCCGCGTCTTGACGACGCGCATTCAGCTGGTTGGGATAAGGGAACTGGTTGACGGCAATCTCGTTCTGGTCGGGATGGCCCGTCCAGGCGCCATCCATCAGGCTGTTCGCCTCATTTTTCTTGTCCTGCTCGAGCACCTTGAGGGCGCGGGCGTTGAGCTCCGCATCCTCGCGGCTCGGGTAGAGCGCGGTCATGCCGCCGATCGCCAGCATGCCGCGCTTGTGGCAGACCTCGGGCATGACCTCTCGCAACGCCTGGAAGAAGGCGACGTCATGCGGAATCGTGTTGCGGTCGGGGAGCACCCACCTGGGATCCTGCAGCGTGAAGTCGATCAGGCTGGCCATATAATCCCAACGGCCGAGGTTGAGACCCATCATGTGCTCGCGCAGGTTGTAGGCGAACTCTTCCATCTGGTAGGCGATCGGGTGCGATTCCACCAGCGCCATACATTTGATGTAGTCCTGCGGCCAACCCCGCGCCTGCGCGATGGCGCGGAACAGGTCTCGCCACCAGAGCGCCTCGTCGGCCGACTCCGACTTTGGGATGTAGATCGACAGGGGATGCTTGAGGCGCGCCGGATCGACCTGGTAGGCGACCATCGCCACGTCGAACAGCGGCGCGGCCATCCGCTCGCCCTTGATGACGCCGGCCTGCTCGAGGTGGAGGCCACGCGGCCTCGTGTAGGTCACGGTCTTGCTCTGGTTGATCGAGACCTCGCGGTCGCGCTTCTTGTCGTGGTAGGTCAGCTCGCCGCGAAGTGCCGCGATGATGTTGACGATCCCAGCCGTGATGTTGGGCCAGGCGTTGGCTACCGAATCTTCCAGGTCGAGCATCACGCCCGGCGCCCCGGAATTGAGCATCTTGACGACCAGCTCGGCCTCGTCGGCGGGGCCGGTCATCTGGTTGCGCTGATCCTGGCACCAACCGGGGAGGGCGACCTTCCAGCTGCCGGTGGTCGCCTCCGAGGGCGGGAGGTGGCTCGGAAGGTGACCGCGATGGGCCTCGGCGAGGACCTGCCGGCGCCGGGTCGCGAGCTCCTGCTGGCGTGGGCTGAAAGCCCGGTGTAGCGGCAGCAGAAACTCGTAGAAGCCGTGCGGCAGGTCGCGCGTTGGATCGAGATCCGGCGGCGCCTGATTGATCGGTGGATCAGTCGGCATCACCGTTTTCATGCCTGAAGCTGACTGTAGCAGCGAGGCGCCGTTAGACGAAGAGGGGGGAGGTTGCTCGGCTGTTCAGGCGGCTTTGGTCCCGCGCCGCTCGTGTTCGCGCCGCTCGCCGCGGAGCGTCACCTGGACCGCCGAGTTCCGATAGATGTAGCCCCGGGTGATCGCCTGCTTGATCTGCCGCCAGTTGGCCTCCCGCAGCCAGCGGCGCTCCACCACCAGCTCGACCCCGGCGAGGAAAAGGTATTCGCTGGTCAGCGTGGCGGTGGTGTCGGGCCGCTGGGCCTCGCGCACGGTTTCAAGGTCGAGCCCAGGCATCAGCCAATCCGTCGGGATCTCGAGGGAGGCATCCGAGGTCTCGTTGGCCCGGCCAGCAGGGCTCGCCATATAAGAGCGAACCTGAAAAGCCCGCCAGTCTTGCTCCGGGGGAGGGCCGGGACTAGGCGGGTTCGGTGACGGCCGGCAGGGCGATCTCGAACGCCGAGCCCTCGCCGGGCTGGCTCTCGACGTCAACCTGCCCGCCATGGCCCTCGATCACCTGCCGGACCAGGTAGAGGCCGATCCCGGTGCCGGCGACGTTCTGCAGCTGCGGACTCTCGGCCCGGAAGAACTTCTCGAACAGACGCGTCCGGGCGACGGCCGGGATACCGATGCCATGGTCTTTGACCACCAGGTGGACCTTCCCGTTCTCGCGATTGCCGCTGACTTCGATCCGCGGGGGTCCCTCGCTGAACTTCACGGCGTTTTGCAGTAGGTTATCGACAGCGGTGGCGAGCCGCTCCGGATCGCCCAGCACGGTGAGCGGCGTCGGCGCCAGCTCGACCTGCAGCGTGCCGTGCTTCAGCTCCACCTGGGGCCGGACGCGGTCGACGGCATCGGCGACCACGCGCCGCAAGTCCAGCGCGGCCATCTGTGGCGGGGCGGCGCCGTCCTCCAGCCGTGCCAGCAGCAGCATCCGTTCGACGTACGCGCGCATCTCGCTCGACTTGTCCAGCAAGGTCTTCAGCGCGTGCTGGGCAACCGGCGGCATGGGACCGAGCGATCCCTCTTCCAGCAGCGAGGCATAGCCGCGAATGACAGTCAACGGGGTGCGCAGCTCGTGGGAGGCGATCTGCATGAACTCGCGACGGGCCCGTTCCAGTTCCGCCAGGGCTTCGGCTCGACCGCGCTCCCGCTCGAGGGCCTGCCGGGTGTCGAGCGCGATGGCGGCCTGGGCCGCGATCAGCTGCAATCGACGGAGCTGTTCCGGGCGCAACCACCGCGGCCGACGCCAGTGCAATGCCACGAAGCCGACCAGCCGCTGGCCCGCCCGCATTGGAAGGAAGACGCTCGCCTTGGCCCCGGCCAGCCTGGTGTCGCGGCGCGCCCACTCTGGCAACGCGGCGTCCGTCTCGGGGTCGGCTGTATAGATCGTTACCTTCGGATCGGCGAGCCAGGCGACGTCTGCTGCCGATAGGGGCTCACCGGTGGGGGCGTCGTCCGACGGCCACAGCCGGCCGCCGGTTGCCCCGACGTGGTAGCGTCCATCCGCTCGGAGCACGCGCAGCGTCGCCAGGTCCGACTGGCTGAGGTCGTCGAAACCCTGCAGGATCCGGTCATCGATTTCCGAATCCCCGCCCGCGCCGTCCCCCGGCTGCAGCGCCTCGATCGTGGCCAGCGCCTTGATGGTCTGCTCCGCCTCGGCATATTGCTCGGCGTTGGCCAGGGCCAGCGCGGTCTGCGCCCCGATCGACTCCATCAGGCGCATGTCCTCGGTGCTCAGCGATCCAGTGCCCAGGCGAGCCAACGACAGCACCCCGAAGAGCCGGCCTCGTGTCACCATCGGGACGCTGAGGATGCTCTCTTCGATTGGGGCCGTACCCGCCGGGTAGATCATCCGCGAGTCTCGGCTCGCATCCGGAACCAGCATGGAGTGCTGCGTCTGCCCGGCGATTCCCGTGATGCCCTCGCCAAGGGAGAGCGTCACCAGGTGCCAGTCGATGTCGGTGTACGGGTCGGCCCGCGCGACCGATTTGACAAGCACCAGGCGCTCGGTTGCATCATCCCAGCGATAGAGGCGGAAATGCTGGTAATCGATGACCCGCAGGGTGGCGTCGGCCACCGTGTCGAGGATCTCCTCGGCGTCGAGGCTGCGGAGGATCATGGGGGAGACGTCTTGCAGTAAGTCCTTGCGCTTTTGGAGCAGGACCTGCCGGCCGCGACTGACGTGGACGAACCAGATGACGGCGACCGCGGCGAGAATCCCGGTGAGCAGTCGCACCCCATCGTTGAGGCTTCCGATCCGAAACGCGCCCTGCGGGGCGAGGAAGTAGTAGTCGGACACGAAGACAAAGGCCACCGTCCCAGCGATGGCAGGACCGCGGCCGTAGCGCCAGCCGATTGCCCCAACCAGCAGCACGAAGACCAGCAGGAAGGTTTCAATCCGTTGGATCTGGAGGAGCCAGGCGATCAGGCCCATCGCGGCCGCTGCCAGGCCGACGGTGGCCACGGCGATTCCGTAGGGGAGGTAGCGGCGGAGCATCCGCTCAAACAATACGGAATTGGTGGAGATAAAACTAGCGGCCCAGTACCAGCTTGACGATATCGGACCCGGCGCGGTAGGCTGGGCGACCGGTATCAGCAAATAGACACAGGGAGGTATCACTGTGAGAATTGCTTGTGTACTGGATGTCGACTACGAGGATTCTGAGTTCAAACAACCGTACGACGCGTTCAAGAACCAGGGTCACCAGGTCACGATCGTCGGCCTGCAGTCCGGCAAGGAACTGCGGGGCAAGCAGGGCAAGGTCGTAACGAAAGCCGAAGCCGGCATCGACCAGGCGCGGCCTGAGCAGTTCGACGCGCTCTTCATCCCGGGTGGGTACTCGCCGGACCACCTTCGGGCGGATCCGCGAATGGTCAAGTTCACCAAGGCGTTTTTCGACGCCGACAAGCCGGTGCTGGCCATCTGTCACGGGCCCCAGCTGCTGATGACCGCGCGGGTCGTCAAGGGGCGCAAGATGACCGCCTGGATCACGATCCAGGACGACCTCTCGCAGGTCGGCACAAACGTCGTCGACCAGGAGGTTGTGGTCGATAAGAACCTCGTGACCTCGCGCCAGCCAGGCGACATCCCGGCCTTCATCCGGGAGTCGACCAAGGTGTTGGAGAAGGTACCAGTCGGAACGCGCTAGAGCGAAACCCCTCCGCGGACGTGAGATGTCGGCGCCGGTGCGCCGGCATCTTTCTTATTTAATGGCGGGAATGCGCCCCAACTGGTCGATGCGGCAGATCCTGCTGGCCGCGGCGCCCATCGCCATCGCCGTCTTCGTCTTTGGCGCCTCGTTCGGCGTGCTCGCTGTCGCGGCGCGCCTGCCCGCCTGGTCGGTCGTGCTCATGTCGATGCTGGTCTTCGCCGGGTCGGCCCAGTTCGCGGCCCTGGGCGTGATTGCCGCTGGCGGCAGCGTGCTGACCGCGATCTTCGCCGGTGCGCTTCTCAACCTACGGTTCATCGCAACCGGCATCGCGGTGGCGCAATCGCTTCCTGGAGGGCGACGTCTTCGGTCGTTGTTGTCCCAGCTCTCGATCGATGAGAGCTATGCGATGTCCGTTCGCGCCGGTGAGCCTGGCCGGCCGGACGGCCGGACCTTGCTCGTGACCGGCGCCCTCCTTTACATCGTGTGGGTCCTGGGGACCCTGATCGGAGCCCTGCTTGGCCCGGTGCTGGGTGACCCCAAACGGCTCGGGCTCGATGCGGCATTTCCCGCCGGCTTCGTGGCGCTGCTCTGGCCGATGCTGTCTGGGCGGCATGCCGTGCGATGCGCGATCGGTGGGGCGGCGGTCGCCCTGGCGCTCGCACCCTTCACCCCACCGGGCGTTCCATTAGCAGGAGCCGCCGTGGTCGGGTTATGGCTGGCCCGCTAGCTCTCGCGCTCGTGCTGGGGCTCGCCAGCCTATCGTTCATCATGCGGGCAACCGGTGCATTGTTGCCGAACCTGCCAGCCGCGGTCACCGAGCGGACCGGCGGGCTGGCGCCGGCTCTGCTCGCGGCCCTTGTCGCGATCCAGCTCACCGGCCCAAACGGAGTGATTCACCTCGACGTCAAGGTGCCGGCCGTTCTGGTTGCCGCCGGGCTGGCCGCCCTGCGAGCGCCTTTCATCGTGTGCGTCATCGCCGGGGCCCTGGTCGCCGCCCTGTTACGAGCGGCGTTTCACCTGTAGGCGATTGGGTTTGCCCGTAAAGGCACGGGCTTGACCCCGAAAGGTTGCCCTCGTACGGCTTGGCGCCGCTGAGCTGAGGGCCGACCCTTAGGGGGCGGTGAGTGAAAGACGGGAACGGCGGCTGGCACCGCGGCCCGCTGTACCGCATCCTGTCCGCCAGGCGCCGACCGGGCCTTCCGGACTGCTCAGTCAGCTGCAGCGCCAGGCGGGCAACGCCGCCGTTGCCTCGTTGTTCGTCCAGCGCGCACCCGTCGACGAGCGGGACGTCGGTGGCGTGGTCGACGGCCTGCGGACAGTCGTCCGGCGGGACCCGTTCAAGCGGCGTATCGAGGTCGATGTCGAAAAGGCCGCGGGCTTGCTGGCCGGGTTGACGCACGAACAAGGCCAACAGATCAAAGAGCAATGGCTCGAGAAGGACGGCCGACCGCTGCCCGACCTCTTGCTTGGCCAGGACGATCTGTTCCCGTCGACCAGCCTGCGGCCCGACCAGTTCAAGCAGCTCATGAACCTGCTGGGCGGGACCCGAGCAGCCAACGCGAGCGAGCTGAACGATGCGCAAGAGCGAGGCGTGGTCGTCGAGGCCGCAAAGCTACACGATGGGCTACGTCAAGGCGCGTCCGGGAAGGAGGCCGCGTTCGCGGCGCTTGGTGCACTTCACCTCGGCTCCCCCGAGAGAAAAGCCCTGCTCGAGCGGGTCTACGCCAAGCACTTCAGTACCGTCGCCATTCTGGACTTGAATACGTACCTCGCGGGCCGGGACCTGCAGCGGGCCCTGGCGCTGTTCACAGGAGACACCACCGGGGCCGAGGCATTTGCCATCGAGCAGCAGGTCGAGGTGAAGCGCGGGCTGGAACACCCCACAAACATCGAGGACGTGGTCAACCGGCAAGATCGCCAACACAAGGCTGATGCCGCCATCGAGGAGCATCTGTCGAAGCTGCGGGCAGGCGGCCCGGTCGAATCGGCCCTGCGCCAGTCGGGCCATGGCGCCGTGCTCGGCGAGCTGGACACGGTGTCGCAGGGGGACGCCGCCGCGGTTCAGCACGCCCTGATCGAAAACGACCAGAGCCGCCTGGTGGCGGCCCGGCTGGCCGGACTCCTCCACGAGGGCAAGCTGACGGCTAAAGAGATCGAGCACGAGCTGACAGGCCTTCGGGCCGTCATTGCCCATGGAGTCCATGACGAAAAGGTGCTAACCACCCGCCTGCGCAAGGCCTTCTTGGAGCTCGAGGTCATGTTCATCGCCCAGACGCAGCAGTCCCTGCGGTATGTGATCTCGATCACCGGTTCAAAGGGCCCGCGCGTGGTCGGGTTCGGCGACGCGAAGCTCGCCCTCGAGCCGGATGCGGAGCAAGAGCGGAATGCCGAGCTGCTCCGCGGATTTGGCGAGATCGTCGATGACAACCGGTTCCAGATGTTCGGACCGACGACCCATGTCTCGGGAGCTGTCCTCAAGCTCGAGCTCGCCGTGCGCGAGCGCGACGCCAGCCGCATGCGGGAGGCCCTGGAGGGCAAGACCAGGAAGCAGGTGGAGGAGCTCGCCAGCGAATACCAGGCCTACACGCATCGCGAGCTGAAAACAGATGTACTCGGATCTGCTGAGATGCAGAAAGCTGTCCGGACAATGCCCGGGCTTTTCGACAACGAGAAACTGTTGGAGAAGGCCGAAATTCTCGAGGGAGACACATTCGAGAGCACCGACCCGTGGCTTGACAAGGACTCGGTGCGATATCACCGCGAAGAAGCAGTCTGGATCTACCAGCGGATCGGCTCGCTCTACGAGCGGGTTGTCGACAACCGTGGTCTCTTCGCCGAAGCACGCGATTGGGTCGGCAATATCGAGAAGACGGTGGTCGACGACGCTCGCAAAGCCGCCGACGCGGCCTACTGGGCGCTTCTGGCCGACGTCAGGCAGGCCAACGTCGAAAAGCAGCTCAGCATCCTGCACAAGTGCCAGGCTCGGCTCGAACACAACGTTGAGACTTATAAGGAAGCGACGAAGGAGGCCTTCGATGCGTTCGTCGAAGCCGCTGTCTTCGCGGTGACAACCGCGCTCACGCTGGGCGAGGGAGGTGCCGTGGTGATGGCATGGCGCAGCATCCTGGGGACGGTGGGAACCAAGTTTGTGCTCAAGGGCGAGGACTACAGCCTGAACGAGGCCAGCAACGACATCCTCGAAGGCGTGGCGGGAGCGGCCGGCAGCGCGGCCGCCAAGGAGGCCCTGGACAAGGTACTTCCGGTAATCGGCAAGTACGCGGAGGACGAGCTCCTGAAGGCCAAGGTCAAGATCCCCGCGTGGGCCAAAACCGCTGCCGAAGAGGGTGGTGGACGCGGCATCCACTTTGTCGGCGAGCAAGGAGGCTCGATCGTGGCCACCGGGGCCGTGACCGGCAAGGAGCCAAAGTTCGGAGAGTTTGCACAGGAAGGGCTGAAGGAGCTACTCAAGATCGCGGCCAAATCGGCACGAGCGGGTGCGGGTTCGAAGGAGGCGGCACCGACGAAAGCCGGCGCAGAGGAAGGCGCCGCGGAGCACGCCCAAGGCGGCGAGCTCCCTGGAAAGACTCATCCCGCGGCCGCCGCCCCGGAGGGGACCGCGGAAGGATTCGACGTTGAGAAGCACCTCGTGGGTGACAACGTGCTCCAGGGGGATGGCCGCTACGTAGAGAGCAAGATCAAGAGGATGGCCATTGAGAGCTGGGAAAAAGGGGGCGACCACCGGCTCGTCAAGGTGGTCAGCGCAGAACGCGGAGCGAGCCAGGAGGTGGGCGGCTTCGTGACCGAGATACGGAACATCCGTAATCAGAGCCCGGCGCAGATGGAGCAGATACTCGGCCTCCCGAAGGGCGCGCTGGCCAAAGGGGCGGTGGTTCACACGATCGACGCGATTCCAAACGCGGGTCAGTTCAAGCTAAAGGGGCTCACGCAGCTGCCCGACGGCAAGACCTACCGCCCTGGCGACCCATACCCCAAGGGAAGTGGCGTCCCGCAATGGAAGCTAACGACCAACATGCCCGTGGCCGAGATCACGACGGTGGCGCCCAACCAGCGCTACCAGCCCGGCGTGCCGAGCCCCCGGAAGAACCGCTAACGCTTCTTGGCGTCGACGGCACGCTCCAGCTGCGCTTTGTTCATCCGGGAGCGACCCTTGACGCCTCGCTCTCGCGCCTCGTTGCGTAGCTGCTCGTAGGTCCGGCCCTTCGATCCGGTATGCGAGCGCAAGCCGCCGCGTCGCTCGGACGAGATGTCATCGATTGACGTCCGGCTTACCTGTTCCGCTTCACCGGCTCGGGCTCGGTCCTTGTTCACGGTGCGGGCGGCGATCTCCTGGGCTTTGTCCTCGCCGGTTCCGCGCTCTTCGAGGCTCTCCTTGATGTGCTCGTACTGGTGCTCCCGCTTCGGGCTCCAGGCGTTCCGTGGCATCCGCGACCACCTCCTTCCTTGACAATACCGCTCGATCTGGCCATCATGAGGCGACTTCTTGAGGCGAACGTCTTACCCTACGTCCGGCTACAGCCTCGGGACGCGCGGCCGCCGACCGGCCCGCGGTCTCCGTGCTCGTCCGCGACGCCGCACGCCCGTGATCCGGCTCCTGATCGTGGCCATCGTTCTGTTGCTCGGCAGCCGGGGGTTTTCGATGCTGCAAAACCATCGCGACATGCGCGTGGTCGCGGCCACAAAGCACACCGCCACTGCGCGGGCGACCGTCGCGGCTCGGCCGGCACCGACGGTCCGGGCAACACCGAAGCCGACCCCTTCCCCGACACGGCCGCCCGTGCCCGCCCAGCTGCCGGCGGTCAAGGTCCCGGTGTTGAGCGCCAGCTGGCTGCGCACGCATCCCATCGCCGAGGTCCCGTCGATCAAGGGTCGGGCCGCCATCGTCGTCGACCTCACCGCCGGGCAGATCCTGTACCAGCAGAATCAGACCACGCGATACGCGGAAGCATCGCTGACCAAGTTGATGACCGCGATGGTGGCGGCGGACCTTACGCCGCTCGACACCGTCATCACGGTGCCCGACGCCGCCACCCAGGTCGAACCCAACCACATGGGCATCAGCACCGGGGAGAAGCTGACCGTCCGCGAGCTGCTGGACGGGATGCTGCTCGATTCCGGCAACGATGCGGCCGAGGCGATCGCAATGGGCATCGTCGACCGGCCGACGTTCATCAATTTCATGAACCAGAAGGCGACCGCGCTGCATCTGCGGTCGACGCACTTCACCAATCCCAGCGGGTTGGACGATACGGACCACTACAGCTCGGCCTACGACCTGGCCGTTGTGGGGGCGACGCTGCTGGCCGATTATCCGGACCTGCGCGCCATCGTCGGGTCGAAGCAGCTGTCGATCTACGCGACCCCGCAGCACAAGGCCTTTAACCCGATCAATATCGATCGGCTGCTGTCGACCTATCCCGGCGCCATCGGGATCAAGCCGGGCTATACAGGGGCCGCCGGGTATTGCCTGGCTGCGGCCGCCACCCGCAACGGCCGCACCATCCTGGTGGTGGTGCTGGGGAGCACCCAGCATTTCACCGATGCCGCGACCCTGCTCGATTTTGGATTCAGGCATCCAGTAACCCACTAAGATTCGCCTGACATGGGCGGCATCGGGGAGATCTTCAAGCTCGGTATTCCCTGGAGCCATCTCGTCATTCGGGCGGTCATCATCTATGTGGTTTTCTTCATCGGCCTGCGCCTGTTCGGCAAGCGCGAACTCGGCCAGTTCACGACCTTCGACCTGGTGCTCGTGTTGCTGGTCGCGAACGCGCTGCAGCCGGCGATCACGGGGCCCGACAACTCGGTCACCGGCGGCGTGATCATCATCACTATCCTGCTGGTCTTCAACCGCGCGGTCGCGATGGTGCGTAGCCGATGGCCCTGGTTCGATGCCCTGATCGATCCACCGCCCACCGTGGTGGTCCAGGACGGCGAAATCAGCAAGCCGGCACTGGAAAAGGAAGGACTCAGCGAGACCGATGTCGAAATGGCGATCCGGGAACACGGCATCGAAAAGCTCAGCGACGTCAAGCAGGCAGTACTCGAAAACGACGGCAGCATCAGCGTGGTGACGAAAGGCAGCGGCGAGCGCTTTCGCCGTCGCCGGCGCGTCCGCTTCCTCAAGCGGTAACGGTTCGTGGCTGAAGAGCGCCGCGTCGTCACCATCCTCTTCGCGGATGTCGCGGGATCGACCGCGATGGGCGATGCCCTCGACCCGGAAGACGTGCGGGTTCTGCTCCGGCGCTATTACGACATCGCCCGCGACACCGTCACCGAACACGGTGGCATCCTCGAGAAGTTCATCGGCGACGCTGTGGTTGCGGTCTTCGGTTTCCCGCACACCCACGACGACGACCCGCAGCGGGCGCTGGCGGCCGCATTGACGCTGCGCGACCGGGTCCGCGCCGACCCGGCCTTGGGCGACCGACTGCCGATTCGGCTCGGCATCAACACCGGCGAGGTGGTCGCCTCGCGGGAGAGCGCGACAGGGGACTTTCCCTTGACCGGTGACGCGGTCAACGTCGCCGCGCGATTGCAGCAGGCCGCGGACTCCTGGGGCATCCTCTGCGGCGAGCGCACCGTTGGCAGCATCAGGACCGGGTTCACCTTCGGGCCCGTGATCGCGATCGAGGCCCGTGGCAAGTCCCAGCCGATCCGCGCCCTCCCGCTGCTCGGCCGCGAGGCGCACACGCCGGTCGCCCGTCGCACGCCCCTGATTGGCCGTGACCGAGACCTGCAACAGCTCGAACTGGCCGCTCGGCGGGCCCTGGAGGAACAGCGGCCGTTCCTGGTCAGTGTGATCGCGCCCGCGGGAGTGGGGAAGACCCGGCTGCTCGAGGAGTTCCTGGAGCGGCTTCCGGGCATCGAGCCCCGCGCCACGGTCGCGATCGCGCAATGCTTGCCGTACGGACAACGGCTGACCTACTGGCCGCTCCGGGGCGTCCTCTATCGCTTGATCGGTGTGGCGGAGGACGCCACGGCGCCCACCGTTCGCCAGGCGATTCGCGACTGGCTCCAGGGATCCGGGCTGGAAGCGATGGATCGCGAGGTCGAGCTGCTGGCGGCGACCGTCGGTGCGGGCGAAACGGAGGTCAGCGACCGCTCGGCATTGCTGGCCGCCTGGCGCACCTTCTTCGAGATCGCGGCGCGCCGGTCGCCCCTCGTTTTGGTCTTCGAGGACCTTCACTGGTCGAGCGACAGCCTGCTCGACCTCTTCGAGTTCGTCATGCAACCACGCGGCGACCTGCCCTTGATCATGATCGCGCTCACGCGTCCGGAGCTTCTGGATCGTCGCCCCGGCTGGGGTGGTGGCCGCCGCAACTACACCTCCATCTCGCTCGAGCCCCTCAGCGATCGGGACACGGCGCAGTTGATCGACCAACTGCTCGATGGATGCCCACCCGAGCTCGTCGACCGAATCGTCAGGCATGCTGAGGGAAATCCGTTCTTCGCCGGCGAGCTGATCCGTTCGGTCGCCGAGCGTGGCAGCGACCAGCTTCCGGATACGGTCCAGGCGACCGTGCTGGCGCGGCTTGACCAGCTGTTGCCAGAAGAGCGCCGGATCATCCAGCTGGGCTCGGTGTTTGGACGCGCCTTTCGACCGCCCGGCCTTATTGCGCTCGAGCCAACGCTCCCGGGCTTGGAGGAAGCGCTGGATCGGCTGATCGACAAGGATCTGCTCCGGCCGACCGGAACGGATATCTTCGCGTTCCGCCACATCCTGATCCGCGAGGTCGCTTACCAGACGCTGACCCGCGCGGAACGTGGCCGGTTGCACGCCGCGGCCGCCGCATGGTTGGCGGGCATCGCCGGCGAACGCGAGGATTCGCTGGCCGAACTGATCGCGTTTCACTATCGAGAGGCGGCCACCATTGCAACGGCCCAGCGACCGAATGACCCGCAGACCGTTGAGGTTCGAAAGGAGGCCATGGAGTGGCTAATCCGTGCGACCGAGGTCGCGGCGGCGGGAACGGCTACGATCGAGGGCTCACGCCACCTGCGCGGCGCCATCGAGTTTGCCGAGCCAGGCCGGCTGCCGGACCTCTACCAACGCCTGGGTGAGATCGCGGAGTCCAGTGACGTGGCGGTCCCTGCGTATCTGACCGCGTTGCGCCTCTGTCGTGAGCAGGGGCGGCCGCCGGAACAGGAACTCCAGGTCATGACGGGCCTCCTCAGCATCTACACCCGATCGCAGGGATCGGTCGCGGACCGCCTTTCCTTTGACGCCATGCGTGCCTTTCGACAGGACGCCGCGAAGCTTGCGGCGCGGGTGACAGACGAGCGGCTGCTGGCTCGATACATGGCCGCCGACGCCTTCTATCCATTCTGGATGGTCGGGGGCTCGATCCCGCCGTCGGCGGACGACCTGGCGGCGGCCCGGGCGAGTGCCGAAAAGGCGGTGGGCATCGCCCGACGTCTTGACGACCCGAATCTCGAAAGCATGGCCCTCGACGCGCTCTCGGGCACCGCGCAGATAAGCGGCGACTGGTCGGCAAGCCGTGAATACGCCCGTCAGCGTCTTACCTTTCAGGACCGATTGAGCATGGTGGAGAAGGTCGATGCGCACAGCATGGTGGCCTGGAGCGCCGTGTTGCTCGGTGACCTCGACGAAGCGGACCGAGTGTCGAGCCAGGGCCTGGCGCAGGTCCAGCCCGGTCAAGTTCCGGCGTGGACGCTACACATGGTTGTCTGGCGTATCTACGCCCTCACCCTGCTCGGCCGCTGGGATGAAGTCCTCCTCATGAGCGAGCGCGCCCGGCTATTGTGGCTCGAGGCGCGCAAGCCGGCGTCGGGTTATGCCGTCCGTGGGTTCATGGCGGCTATCGATGTGGCCCACGCGCGCCAGGACGATCGCCTCGCGGAGTCGTACCGCGAGATTCTCGACACCATCCTGATGGCTTTTCCGGCTGAGAGTCACTTCCGGCGGTGGCTGGGCTACGGCGGTAACGATCTGAAGCCCATCGCGCAGGCGTTAATGCAGATGGCTCTGACCACCCGTGGTCTGCCCGAGCGCGCCGAACGAGGCCTCAGCCTGCTGCTCGACGCCGGGGAGCCGTTGCCGGCCCATCGGCTCAGCGAGTTGCTACAGACGGCGGAAGAAGGACGTTTCCGTCCACTGGAGGCGCAGGTGCGGCGTGGGCTCGGGCTCCTCGGGGGCGATAGAGAGATGCTGTCGCGCTCGCTGGCGCTCTGGGAGGAGATGGGCGCCGTGCCCTATGCGGCGCGCGTGCGATGTGAATTGGCGCTCCTCACCGGCGATCACGATCAGCTCGATAAGGGACTTGCGGCCCTGGAGCAGTTGGGCGATCGGCTCCAGCTGAGTCAGTACGAGCGGCGTCAGGTAGGCTGACGCGATGCCGCATTCGGACACGGTGGCGGTGCATGCCGGCGAGCCGACGCTGGACGGGAAGGGCGCGCCGGTGACGCCCGACATCACGGTCGGATCGGCGAGCGGCTACCCGGACCTCGAGACCCTCGATGCCGCGATGGCCGCACATCGTGGCTACGGCCGATGGGGGACCGAGAATCACCGCCAGCTCGAAGCGGCGGTTGCCGGCCTGGAGGCGAACGGACTCGAGACCCGGCTCGACGCGGTGGCGGTCGGCTCCGGCATGGCGGCGATCGCGGTCACCCTGATGAGCGAGATGAACGCCGGGGACCATGTGGTCGCGGCCCACGACTGCTATGGCACCACGGTCACCTTCCTTCGCAACGATTTGCCGCGCTTTGGGATCACGAGCTCGATCGTGGATTTTCAGGATCTCGACGCCGTCCGGCGAGCCGTGACCGATCGCACCCGCGTGTTGCTCTGCGAAATGTGCACCAACCCGCTGATCCGTGTTCCCGACGTGGAGGCGCTGGCGGTGATCGCGCACGAGGCCGGCGCGCTGCTCGTGGTCGACAACACCGTGCCGACGCCGGCGCTGAGTCAGCCGCTGCGCTGGGGCGCCGATGTCGTGATCTACAGCGCGACCAAGAATTTGAGCGGACATGCCGATGTCATCGGCGGGCTTGTGGTCGGCCGGCCGTCGTGGATCGATGGGGCACGCGCCTTCGCCCACACCTTCGGGCCGACCCTGGGGCCCTTCGATGCCTGGCTGACCCTGCGCGGAATCCGCACGCTCGCGGTTCGGATGGCGCGGCATACGTCGAACGCGCTGCAACTGGCGCGGTTTCTGGAGGGTCATGCGGCGGTGAGCCGCGTCAACTATCCGGAGCTGGCGACGAGTCCGTTTTGCGCGCGAGCCCGCACACTCCTGCCGGGCGGCGCCGGCGCCTTGCTGTCCTTCGAGCTGGCGGGCGGCAGGCCAGCGCTGGAGTCGATGCTGTCACGGCTGCAACTGGTCCGCCTGATGCCCAGCCTTGGCAACGTCGCCACCACGCTGAGCCATCCCGCCTCGACCTCACATCGCGGGCTGGACCCGACTGAGCGGGCCAAGGCCGGCATCAGCGACGGACTTACTCGCTGCTCAGTCGGGTTGGAGCATCCGGACGATCTGCTAGAGGACTTTCGGCAGGCGCTTACGCCGTCCTGATGACGTAGGTCCCGGCGATCTTGTCGTGCCAGCCTTGCTTGTCGGCGTCGAAGGCGGCCCACAACCAGCCGATCGGCAACCCGAAGATGATGCTATTCAGGATGTAGCCGATATAGCGGACGATGGCGGTGCCGACGGTGATCGGGGAGCCGTCGGTCTTGACGACTTTGATGTTCATGGCCTTGTTCATGATGGTTAGGCCATCTCGCTGGGACCAGAAGTAGACGAAGTAGACGGCGGGGCCGACGAGAACGAGCAAGTAGAAGAGCGTGACCGCCGCGCCGTTTACCGTTCCAGCGCTGGAGGTCATACCGCCGGTTAGGGCCGCAAGAATAAAGCCGACGATGACAGCGGGAATCCCGACGATCAGGCTATCGACGAAGTAGGCAAAGAACCGAACCCACCAGCCGGCCTTTGGCGAGCTGACGACGGTCGACGGAGCTGTTTGCATGGCGTCACCCCCGAGTTTTGGCGCGAGTATAGCACCGCTTTCCGTTCAAAAACGAGCAAAAAATAAGATGGCGATAAAATCGAATGATGCCGCATCGTGCGCTCTCCGTGCTGGAAAACCTGCCGGAGCAGTCGATCCTGCAACGGATCGGCAACACCCCGCTGATCCGGATCCGCCTTCTGGAAAAGGAGTTTCCGCACATTACCTTTTATGCCAAGGCCGAATGGTTCAACCCGGGCGGCTCGGTCAAGGACCGCCCGGCGCTGCGCATGATCGAGGAGGCTGAACGAACCGGCGAGCTGACCGTCGAGAAGGTCATCCTCGATTCGACCTCGGGGAATACCGGCATCGCCTACGCTCTGATCGGCGCCGCCAAGGGCTACCAGGTGAAGCTGGTGATGCCGGAGAACGTCAACGAGGAACGACGCGAGATCGTCAACGCCTTCGGCGCGGAAGCGATTTTCACCCCGGCCCTCGAGGGATCGGACGGCGCCATCCGCGAGGCGCACCGGATCAAGGAGTCGGCGCCGGGCGTGTATTTCATGCCGGACCAGTACAACAACGCCTTCAACTGGCGCGCCCACTTCGACACCACCGGGCCCGAGATCCTGGATCAGACCCACGGCGAGGTGACCCACTTCGTCGCCGGCATCGGGACCAGCGGCACCCTGATGGGGGTGGGCCGCTTCCTCAAGCGTCACAACCGCGAGATCAAGGTGGTCGCAGCCGAGCCATCCGACGGGCTGCACGGTCTCGAGGGTCTCAAGCACATGGAGAGCTCGATCGTGCCCGGCATTTACGACCCGAGCGTGCAGGACGAAAAAATTAGCGTGCCGACGGAGGCCGCCTACGAGTTGGCCCACGACCTGGCGCGTTCCGAAGGGCTGCTGGTGGGCAACTCGTCAGGCGCCGCGCTCTACGCCGCCCGGGAGGTCGCGCGCCGGACCTCGGAGGGCGTGTTCGTGATGGTCTTCCCCGACGGCGGCGACCGCTATTTGAGCTCGGGACTCTACCGCCGGAAGTTTTGACGCTGCGAGTGCCGCGGTCCGTCATGGACCAGGTGCGGCAGCATCTCGAAGCCGGCTATCCGAACGAGGCCTGTGGGGCGCTGATCGGCCGGGCCGATGGTGGCGATCACACCGTCGCTGAATTCCGCGGCATGCGTAACACCATTACCGACCGGCCCTGGGATCGCTATGCGTTGGATCCGCTGGAACAGCTCCGGGTCCAGAAGGATGCCGAGTCGCGCGGGCTGGAGATCATTGGATTTGCGCACAGCCATCCGGATCATCCGGCGATCCCCTCGCGATTCGACGCCGACCACGGCTGGTCGTTCTATAGCTACGTGGTGGCGTCGGTGCAGAAGGGAACGGTGCGCCAGGCACGATCGTGGCGCCTGGACGACGGCGGCGTCTTCCAGGAGGAGCCGCTTACGGAAACGGCTTGACCACCATCACGAAGACGATAGCGAGCGCGATCACGAGACTGACGATCCCGTAGGTCGTCGCCTGCGAGTCGAGTCGCTTGTAGGCGGCGCTGGCAACACCTTCGGCGTCCATCACCTGAATCTGCTGCCGCACGACGCGCGAATAAAAGCCGATGGCCACCACGATCAGGAGCACGAAGAGGATCAAGGCGGCGATGACCCAGCCGCGGAAGCCGACCTGGCCGACGGCCAGGAGCAGCAGCCCGGTGACCAGGAGTAGCCCATACGCCGGGTTGGCGACGCGGCGGTCAATAAAGGCGATCCCTTTGAGGGCGAATGGCGCATGCGCGGGCTCTCGGGCTCCGAGGGTTTTCCAGACCCCATATGTGATGTTGCTGCCGACCGCCGTGATCGCCAGCAGGACATGCACGTACTTGATCAGGGTGTACCAGGTCATAGAGACGGTTTTACCACCTCAGCCGCAAGGAGGGGGCGTGGCCGCGTAGATCGAGGTCGTCCCTTGATCCTGGCCGGTGCAGCTGGTGTCGCTGGCGAACCAGCCGCCGTCCGAACGGATGACCGTCACGTCCAGCTTCTCGGTGCTCCCGCCGAAGTCGAGGACGACATGCGCGATCGCCCCGGGGTTCCCGGGTGGGAGCGCTTCCGTCGTGATGGTCACAGACTGGTAGGTGGTCTGGCAGCGGCAGAGCGGCTCGGCATGCGCGATCGGGTTCGAATCCAGCCGTTGCGCGAGCCCATCGGTGACCGGGCAACTGTCGTACTTGCCGTTGGCGCCGCAGACGCTACCGCTCGGTGGGTAGAGGATGCCCGCCACCACGGCCGCACCGTTGTCATCGAGGTTGGAAACGATGATGCGACCGTTGACCATGGTGGGCGAGGGCGCGGGGGTGGGGGTGGCGGAGGGCGAGGGGGTCGGGGTCGCCCTGGGGGTGGGGCTGACGGAGGCGCCGGTCATCGGCATCGTGCAGGCGGCGAGCGTCACGGACAGTGCGGTCAGCGCGAGAGCAAGCCGGCGCATGTCAACGCGAGATTGTACCGCTGCCAGATGAGAATCACGCTACGCCACGGTCGTGCGTCAGCACCGCCGCCGACGTGCGCGGCCGGCTCGTCAGATAGAGGCCCAGCAAGATTATGGCCATGCCGGCAAGCATCGGAACGGTGATCGCTTCGCGAAGGAGGGTGGCCCCCCAGAAGACCGCGGTAACCGGAACCAGAAAGGTCACGGTCGTCGCGCGGGTCGGGCCGAGGGTGTTCATCATGAAGTAATAGAGAAGGAAGGCGATGCCCGAGCCGCCCACGCCGAGGAATAGCATCGCGGCGATCGACGGCACGCTCAGATGGGTCGCACCGATCCTTGGTAAGGCGACGGCGAAGGCCAATGGTGCCGTGAGGGTCAGCTGCCAGAAGCCGACCTGCAGCGGGCTGATGCCTCGAAGCCGGCGTCGGGCAAACAACGCCGACACCGCGTAACTGCACGCCGCGGCCAGAACCGCCAGGGTCCCAATCGTGCTGGCCCGGAAGGGCTGGCCGAGAGGTCGGGAGCGATCAGGATTGCGGTTCCCAGGAAGCCGATCGCTACGCCCAGGTAGTTGAGCCCGCTGGGCCGCTCAGCCGCTGTCACCCAGTAGGCGAACACCGCGGTCCACAGGGGCGTGGTCGCGTTCAGGATGCTGGCCAGTCCGCTGCTGATCGATTGCTCACCGAAGGCGATGGCGACCCATGGCAGAAGGCTGCCAAGAATGGCCAGCACCAGGAAGGGCAGCAGCCGCGCCCGCGTCCCGGCCGGCAGGGGCGTCTGCCGGCGCGCCGCAAAGATCAGTCCGATCGTGGATGCGCCGAAAACCGCGCGCGACAGCACCAGGGTCGCCGGGCTCATGTCGCGCACGCCGAGCTTGATGAAGAGGAACGACGCGCCCCAGATCAGGGCCAGCAATCCAAGAGCCGCGTAACCACGACGCATCGCCTGATTATCGGGGGCGGCTACGTAACCCCATGACTATTCCGGGGCACCCTGGGCGCGGTGCCGGGCCATGAAGTATTCCGGCACGGAATTCATCGGCGGGCGTTCCTGATCTTCGATTTCTTTCTGTTCGATCCAGTAGCGCTCGTCCTCGTAGTGGATCAGCTTCATGGTCTTGTTGACTTCCTCGACCAGGTGAATGCGGTGCCGATCGCCGAGGTGTTTCAGGCCCACCTGCATGATGGCGAACGCCATCTTGGAGAGGTCGAAGAGCGTCTGGTTGCGATGGACGCGCATGCCGAGGTCGACCTGGGCGATGGCGCGCATTCCGTAAGCCTCGGAAATCGCGAGCAGCAAGCCCAGCTCGACGCCGTATCCGGTGAAGAAGGGCACGCTTTCCAGAACGCGTCTTCGGCCCGCGTACTCGCCGGCGAGCGGCTGCATCAGGCCGGAGAGCTCGGGAAAAAACAGATTGAGCATCGGCCGCGCGGCCAGCTCGGTCACACGGCCGCCGCCCTGCGCCTGGAACTCGGTGCCGAATTTCAATGGGCGCCGGTAGAACCCCTTGACGTAGTGGATCTCGGGGTCGCTCAGTAACGGCCCGAGCAAGCCGTACACGAATTTCGGGTGAATGTTGCTGATGTCGGTATCGACCCAGCAGATGAGGTCGCCATTCAGCGTGTACAGGCTCTTCCAAAGCGCCTCGCCCTTGCCCTCGAAGGCGCCGTACCGGGGCAGGATCTCGCTATGCTGCACCACTCGGACGCCGGCGCGCTCCGCGATGGTCGCCGTCCGATCGGTCGAGCCGGAGTCGATGACGACGATCTCGTCGACGAGCGGCACTCGGTCCATCAGTGCGGTCTTGAAGGTGCGCACCACCTTTCCGATCGTGTCCTGCTCGTTGAGGGTGGGCAGCCCAAGGCTGATGGTCACTCCCTGCCGCTGCTTGAGATCCACCAGCCGGCGCAGGTCGGCGAACTCCTTGCTGTGAAACGTGTTTTCCGCGAACCACCGGTCGACGCGCTCGGCCGCGGCGGCGCGGCTCTCCAGCCGGAACGGTCGGTCCGGATCTTTGAGCGCGGTCACAGGCCCTGCGGTCTTGACCACCATGACGCTGCCGGGCAGCCGGCGAAGCAAGCGGGTGATCGGCGCGCCGAGCACCATCGGGCGGTGCATCAGGCTGAGGGTCGCGCCCAGCACGACCATCTGGTGCTGCGCCGCCTCACGAATGATCGCCTCGCGTACGGACGCCGAGAGCAACGTGATGCGCCGGACCGGGACATCGACCGCACTCGAGAGCTTGAGGAAGGCCGCCTCCTCGCGTTTTTGCGAGTCGGCCGAAATCCGCGGATTGAAAATATGCAGGACGCAGAGTTCGGCGCCCGTTTCTTTGCAGACGGTGGCCGCCAGCCGAAGCGCCAGCTGGGCACTCGGGCCGCCACGCACGGGGACCAGGACGCTGCGGATCGGGACGGTGTCCGGCCGCACGAGTACGACGTCGCAGGGGGGATCGACCAGCAGATCTTCGACGGCATTGACCCAGAGGCCGTCCTGTCGGGGCGCCTGCGAAGCGGCTTCGAGCACGAGCAGATTGGTGTCGGTCTCCAGCACCGCCTCACGGATGCCTTGCGCGGCCACATGCGCGATCCGGACCTGGCCGCGCAGCTCACCCGGGCCACGCTCGGCGTAGCGGGTGATGCGGGAAAGCAGGGCGCGATAGGCGCGGGCCACCTCGACCCCCTCGCTCAGCGGGCGCTCGGGTGCCATCTCGATCACGCCGAGCAGGGTGCCCCGCGAGTCCTCGGCATTGAGGAAGGGCGAGACGGCCTTCAGCAGCGGGCCGGTCCGCGACGGATTGGTCGTGGGAATCAGGACGCGATAGTGGCTCACGTGCTGGAGGTCAGGAGGGGTTCGATCTGTTCGGTGATGATGCGGTCCCAGGCGAGTGCGCCGAGGACGTGACGGCGCAGCCGGGCGGGCGGCGAATCGATGGCACCGACCACGGCGGCGGTGAAGGCCGGAGAGCCGGCCGATGTCGGCACGAAGATGGCACCGTCCGGAGCAACCTCGCGGAACGCCGGCAGGTCGGTGCAGACGACCGGCACGCGGAAGATGGCGGCTTCCGCGACCGGGAGGCCGAAGCCCTCACTGACACTGGGGAGGATCACGACGTCACTCAGCATATAAAGGTCGGAGAGAGTGGCCGCGTCGATGGCGTGGTCGCCGGCCGGCCCGCGGCTTTCTTCGAAGAGGAAACGGACCGATCCCTCGAGCCCGAGTCGCTCCGTTTGGCGTTTCAGGTCCGCCACATACTCGAGGGACCGCGGATTGTGCGGGCCGGGCGGCCCGGTGATGAGTAGTTGCACCGTTCGGCCTGAGGCGCGCACGCCGGCGGCGGCGTCGATCGCCCACTCGAGATTCTTCCGCTTGGTGATGCGGACCGGGGCGAGCATGACGATATCGGCGCTGAGCAGACCGAAGCGAGTCGCGAGCTCTCTGGCGCGGGGCCCGAGCTTCAGGAGCGCCGCGGGGTCGATGCCGTTGGGAACGACGTGGCTGGCATCCAGGGTGGCGCCGGTCAACTCACGCCATTCCTCGAGCCGCTGGGTCGACACGAAGATCGAGGTGATGTTGGGGTGCTGACGGCGCAGGAGATCCCAGGGCTCGCCATCATGCATCCAGGGCCGGTAGATCGGGTTGAGCCAGCTGATGTCATGGACCCAGGAGATGATTCGCGGCCTTTTGCTCTCGGCGAGTGTCCAGAGTGCCGCGGTCAGCGGCAGGTTGAAGTGGAGCGTCAACGCGTTGTGGACGATCACGACGTCCAGCTCTGCCAGTTCCGTTGACAGCCGCTCGATGATATTGGCGCGTAGCGTGGCGAATTCTGAGGGGATCTCGCCGCGGTCGAGCGCGTCGCGAACGCCGCTCACCGCCGTGTCCCGGGAGTCGAGCTCGCCGATGATGGCCAGCTTCGCCACCTTGCGATCCGGCAACGGGCCGCCGCGGCCGCTGAGGATCGTCACCGGGTACCCGCGGGCCGCGAGCCGGGTCGCCTGCTCGTAGAGGATGGTTTCGACGCCGCCGATGATGGGCGGGCAGGTGTAGTGCAGGAGCCCAACGCGGGCACGAGTATTCAAACCGCTAGCTAGGTGATGAGGGGCGGTTCATCGAGGATGACGTCGAGGTCGTCGGGCTTCTCCAGGACTTCGACGTCGGGCCGGCCGCCGTTGTACGCGACTTTGAATGAGAGTTTGCCATTGCCGACCCGCATGCCGCGAATCTCGACGCTGCGTGCCTGGCCGAATGGAACGGGATTGAGATAGAGCCGACCGGCGGTGGTGTCGGGCACGATGCCAAGTGCCGTTTGCATCAGGTGAAAGGCGGCGCCCGCACCCCACGCTTGCGGATTGCAGGAGACGAGGTATTCGGCGGGACCGCTGTTGTATTGTCTGTCGCGCCGGAATCCGCAGAACAACTCGGGCAGACGGTAGTCGGGCATGCGAACGCCGGCTTCCATGATCCCGTCGATGACCTGGCCAGCCGCTGCGGCGTGCCGGTAGCGCCGCAGGCCGGCAACGGCGATCGAGTTGTCGTGGGGCCAGATGGTGCCGTTGTGATAGCTCATGGGGTTGTAGTGAGGCGACTCCGATGAGAGCGTGCGGATTCCCCAACCCGAGAACATGTCGGGCGCCATCAAGCGGTCCCGCAAGATCTCGGCGCGCTCGGGGTCGATGATGCCGGCCCACAGGCAATGGGCGGGATTGGACGTGATCGATGGGATCGGCATCTTGTGGCGGTCGAGTCCCTGCGCATAAAACTGCTCCTTGTCGAGCCAGAAGGACAGCTCGAAACGGCGCCGGAGCTCGGCCGCTTCGCGCGCCAGCCGCTCCGCCATCACCGACTGGCCGAGGCGCTCGAAGATGCGGCTGAGCCCGACCTTCGCCTGATAGATGTAGCCCTGCACCTCGACCAGCGCCACCGGCAGCTCGGCCGGGCGGCCGTCTGGATAGAGAAGGGAGTCGGAGGAATCCTTCCAACCCTGGTTGCGCACGCCGCCGCTGGCACGCTCGGCGTACTCGACGAAGCCATCGTGGTCGGAATCGCCGTATTGATCGACCCACTTCAACGCGCTCAGCATTGCGGGCAGGAGTTCGACGAAAAGATCCTGGTCATTGAGCCAGTCCATCATTTCGACGGCGCAGACGAGGAACAACGGCGTGCTATCGACGGATCCGTAATAGGGCGTGTGCGGGATCAACTTGAGGTTGGCCAGCTCGCCGTAGCGGAGCTCGTGCAGAATCTTGCCGGGTTCCTCCTCGCGGCTGGTATCGACGCGTCGTCCCTGTTGCTGGGCCAGGTAGCGCAGGGTCCCGCGGGCAATTTCCGGATTGATCATGAGGGTTTGGATCGAGGCGATCAATGCATCGCGGCCGAACGGTGCCGAGAACCAGGGAATGCCGGCCATCGGAAAGAGGCCGGTGTCATATTCCTCGAGCAAGATTCGAAGGTCCATCTGGCTACGACGTAGCAGGCCGCGGTCGAGAAATGCATTGTCGGTGCGGATCCGGCTGGTGTTGTCGTGCCAGCGACGGTAGGAGGCCTGCAATGCCTGCAGGGCATCGTCGTAGAGGTAGCTCAGAGTCGACTCGTTCTCGCCGATCACCGGGATGACGTCGATCACCAGCGTGACCGTCTCTTTGGATTCCAGGTGGAAGTGCCACGTCAGCGCGCCGTCACGCTGGCTGGCCGGAGCTTGATTGACAACGACTTCGGTGCGGCGGATCACGCCGTCGCGGCCATCGTAGGTGTAGGTCATGCCTCGATCGCCGACATCGAGCGGCCGGATGGTGCCGCGGTACTGATCCTTGTAGCCGCGGACATCGAACATGTCACGAAAGTCGGCATCGAAGCGAATCGAGCACTCGATGTCGACCGGCTCGTGGCCGCAATTTTGAACGCCGATCCGCTCGTGCAGGCCGCCATAGATGAAGCGGCTACGCCGAATGCTCAGGCTCTGCTGCGGAATGCGGCGCTTGCCTTCATCGAGCAGGAGTACGGGATTGACCATCTGGAAGGTGGCGACGTAGCTCTCGTCGACGGAAGCCGAGAGCAGGATCGGCTGCAAGCGGCTCAGCCGAAACTCGTAGGCAGAGAGAAAGCGGGTATCAGAAAAGTAGAGGCCGAGCCCGGTGGTGTTTCCTGCGGGGATGTCACCCATCTCATCGGACACCATCATGATCCGGTTCTCTTTCAGAACCACCCGGCCGTCCGACACGGTGCCTATTATAGGTTTGAGTTTTCATCGCGCCGCCTGCGCGATTACAGATATGTTGATAATCCCACGGCCTAACTGATGGCGCTGCCCCTGGTGGCGATCGTCGGCCGCCCCAACGTCGGAAAATCCGCGCTCTTCAATCGCATCCTGGGCGAGCGCCGGGCAATCGTCGACCCATTGGCGGGGTTGACGCGTGACCGTCTCTACGCCGAAGTTGAGTGGCAGGGCCGCCGGTTCGTGATTGTCGACACGGCCGGGCTGGTACTGGGCAAAGATCGGGACGAAATCCCGGCGCAGCGCGAGTTGCGGAGACGGATGGAGGAGCAGAGCCGGCTGGCGATCGATGAAGCGGACCTCGTTCTGTTTGTTCTGGATGTCCGTGAAGGGCCGACTGCCATCGATCATGACATCGCGCAGCTGCTGCGCAAATCACGCCGCCCGGTACTGGTGGTCGCGAACAAGACGGATGGGCGCGGCCGCGAGGCGTTGGCCGCTGAGTTTTACGAGCTCGGCCTTGGCGATCCCTGGGCGATCTCTGCGCTGCACGGCACGGGCAGCGGTGACCTGCTGGATGCGGTGGTCGAACGGCTGCCCCCGCCGCAACCGGACGTGGTCGACGATAAGCTCGCGGCTCGCGTCGCCATCCTGGGCCGTCCGAATGTCGGGAAGTCTTCGCTGGTCAACGCCATCACCGGCGATGAGCGCAGCCTGGTCACGGCGGTTCCCGGAACGACGCGCGACCCGGTCGATACCACCGTCGACTTCGAGGGCAAGCGTGTGTTGCTGGTTGACACCGCGGGGATCCGCCGGCGGGGACTGACCAGCGGCGTGGAGCAATACTCGCTCCTGCGCGGGCTGCGCGCGATGGAACGCGCCGACATCGGCATCGTGGTCATCGACGCGAAGGACGGGATCATGGCGCAGGATGTGCATATCGCGGGCTATGTGGTTGAGGCCGGCCGTGGCCTGGTGCTGGTGCTCAACAAGTGGGACCTGCTGGCGCCCGAAGAGAAAGAGGAGAAGGTGTGGCGCAAGAGGATCAAGGAGGCGTTGAGCTTTGCCCCGTGGGCGCCGGTCTCCTATATCTCGGCGAAGACGGGGCAGCGCGTGGTGCAGCCGCTCCAGGTGGCGCTCAAAGTGACCGAAGAACGCCGCCGGCGCGTGGCCACGCCGGAGCTGAACAAGTGGCTTCGGACGTTACTGGGCCAGCGCGAGACCCCGACCCGGCATGGGAAACGCCTGCGCGTGATGTACGCGACCCAGGCCGAGTCGACGACGCCGACGTTCGTGTTCTTCGTCAACGACCCCGAGCTTGTCCATTTTTCCTACCGCCGGTTCCTTGAAACGCAACTACGGCAGGCGTTCGGTTTCGAAGGGTCTCCGATCAACATGGTGTTCAGAAAGCGCGGAGAAGAGACGTAGAATAGGCAGCGCGTCGGGGAGTGGCGCAGCCTGGTAGCGCACCTGAATGGGGTTCAGGGGGCCGCAGGTTCAAATCCTGTCTCCCCGACAGTCTTCTGAATACGAAACGGGGGCCGCGGACGGCGTTTTGACCCCTACCATGACCCCTACTGGAGGGCAACAATGACGCACGCAGGGGCGTGGACAGACGTCGACGAGCAGGGCTTTCAAAGGCTGGTCGGAGACGCGCAGGGTCTCGCAGACGTGAGTGAAAAGATCGTGGCCGGGCAGCAGGGCGATCTGCTGTTTGAAGATGCGACGCTGTATCCAGGAGCCACGCTAATTCATCTCGAGCGGTGGGCAGCGATTCAGTTTGCAGGTGGGCTACTGATGCTGACCCGGCCGCAGGTTGCCAACGCCTCGATCACGCTGCTACGCGGCGTCCTGGAAGCGTATTCGCACGTCTGGTGGATCCGTCAAGGAACGCCAACAGGCGCCGACAGCCAACGCTGCCGAGCACTCTGTTATGAGCATTCCATCGCGAGAGAGTTGAGTGACGCCGTCACCAACGCGCCGAAAGAGGTGACGACGCCCGAGGCCGCGCCCGAGGCCAAACGCCGTGTCGCGAACCTGGAAAAGCTAATGCAATCCTTGGGGTGCGAGTGCAAAGGGCGCGACTACACCGATGTCATGCCCACGTTTCGGGAGATTGCCAAATCCGAAAACGTGACCTGGCTTCCCGAGATGGTACGTGCCACCAGGATGACCTCTCACCAGGCACAGCGTGATCGGATAATGCGCTATGCGGACGACGGCGCTATTGAAGTAGGTGGACCCGCGACGCCATTCGAGCGGTCGGTCCTGCTGGAGTGGCTCGTTACGATCTTCGGTCGGCTCGGAAGGGAGGTGGCGATGATTCTCGAACCTAAATCAGAAGCCGACTTGCTTAGCCATCTGACCCAGCTCAAAGCGAAAATCAGCTTTCTGCGCCAATATCTGAGCCAGTCGGGTCCAGCTGCTGCTCCCTAGGCGTCCTTATAGAAACAATGCGTCCATGACGCGCGCGGCCTCGCGGTGCATCGCCGGTGTCACGTGCTGCCGCACTGAAAAGCGAGCTGCTGGAGTTCCGCGCGAAGATCAACGCCGCCGCGCATACCTCTTATGAGGCCCCGAGCGGCAAGCACGACGATTTGATCCTCGCGCTCGCGCTCTCGATGCGCTGGGTGCGGCGCGTCGGACTGCCGAATCAGATCGGGAAAGACGGCGTCCTCTCACGAAGAGATCAGGACCGGATCGCGTAGCTTCAGAGTGGGCACATTCACCCGCACCTACGGCGTCGCGACCGCGACAAACCTCTGGACGGGGAGGTCAAAGAAGATGACGCGGTCGAACGTCGAGATGAACATCCCGGCGCTGAGGACCTCTCTGTCGAAAAAGGCCGACCTCATGAACCACGCGTAGATGATCAGCCAGCGCTCGCCTGCGCTGACGCTGTAGCGGCCGAGGTCTAACTCCTTGCGGCGGATCGTTCTCTCGATTTCAGTGACGTCGGCGCTCGCCATTCCAGACAGCGAACCCCACCAGGCGTCCTTTGCTGGCCACCAGCGATGCAGTGACACGTTGGCGAGCACGTTTCCGAGGCCGACCCGATCTATCGCGTCCCAGCCCGCCCGCGTCATCACCAAGCGCTCCGCCGCCGACGGCGCTGGCGGTAGCACGTCCCGAACGAGCTGGGCTAGCGCCTGCGCATAAGGTTCGACGTCAACTCGCTTGATTTCGCTGATCTTGAAGAACGGACTGACGTTCACGTAGACATCTAGGTGTGCCGCCTCGAAGATTTCCTTGGCGCGCGCGACGACGCGCATTTCCATCGCCTCGCGCTGAGCCTCTGGTGAGCCGCGTTTGCCGGCGCGCTGCAGATAGCGCGTCATCTCGACCGAGGTCGTGTGCGAGCCGTCGGTGATCAGGAAGTCCGGCGGATCTTGGACGACCGGCTCTAGGGTGCCCGTCAGCTGGCCGGAGGCTTCGCGAAAGCGCGTCAGCGCGAGGAATTCCTCGGCTTTCTGAAGCTCGCTCGGCGTGGCTATCGCGGTCATGGTTGGGGGTCAGTTTAGTCGGGCTTATTCGCCGGACCCTGGTAGTCGCAAAGTGGCGAGCGCCGGGTCCACCTGTGGACGCCGGATGGTGCCTATTGGAGCGCATCCGTGCGCACTTCCCGAATACAAACGGCCTCATCCGAAGCGGTCCCGGCGGTTTCAAATCCTGTCTCCCCGATATTTCTCTTCTTCCTGCCTAGGCCGGTTCCTTTTGGCCGGGCGGCCTCATGTACCACTCTCGGAAGGACCGACACCGGCCGTGGTCATCGAACTCGATCAGAAAGATGTTGTCGTACTCGCGAACGAGCTCGACTTTCGAGGCGTCTTTGAAATAGCGGCTTTGTCCGTGGGCGACCGCCACATTGCCATCGATGGCGACCGGCTCGTAGCGTGCCTCGTACGTGCCCGTCGGGTCTTTCCCTTCGAGCCATGAGGCGACAATCGCGAGTCGACCTCGAATCGGCTCATCGAAGGGGTGGTAGGCGTAGGTCGCCTCCTCGGCGAAGAGGTCGGCGACCGTATCGGGATCGTAGGTTTCCCATGCCCGGACGTAGGCACGCAGCCAGGCGGCAACCGTTTCTCTGGTCAGGGCCACAGACGGGTCGAGTTTACCCGCGTGACTTCAAGAGGCTCTTCAGATCGCCCTCGTAGGCACTGAGGAGCTCGTGGACCTCGAGGAGGTCATCCGCCGAGATCAGGGGTTGGAGGCCCGTGGCCCGAGAGTGCAACTCCAGTTGGAGTTCGAACATCGCTCGGCCGTCCTGGGCGTTCATCTTGGGTCCTTCCTTTGATATGGATACTGATATCGTCGTTATCACTACATTACGAAGCCTTAGTGTCGGTTGTCAAGTTTGAGGTGTGTCCGCTGGGTATGGAACGGCCGGGGCGGCCGGCTGGTTTCGGTGCTAGGCGGGACGGGAGGACCGGCGACGCACGGTACGGAAGGCCAGCCCAGCCCCCGTCACCAGCAGCAGCCCACCGATCAGGATCGGCCCCACCGAGAGCGGCAGGAAGAGCGGATTGTCGAGGTCATTTTCGGCGAACCCGAGAAACGTCATCAGCAAGATCGAGATCATTCCGAACGCGGCTGCTCCGAGGAATGCGCCGAGTTCCGTATTGGACGCCAGCGGGACGCGGGTGCTGTAGGCCGGGGCCATGATGCCCGAGCGAACGCCAAAGGCGATCAGCGCCAGCAAGGAGAGACCGGCCGCTGCGGTGAAGATCACCGCGACCACGACGACTGAGGTGATCTGGCCCGACGTGAGGCCGCCGAACAGGTTCATCCAGTCGAGCGATAACAGCATCGGCTGAAATTCTAGCCCGAAGGCGGCGGCTTGGTCGACTCGGCAGGCGGGGTGAGCGCGGCCTCGACGATGCGCTCTTCCTGCGCCTCGTGGGCGAGGGCGTAGCCCTCGCTCGGGCTGGCGCGCTCGGGCCGTCCAGTGTAGTGAAGCGTGAGCTGCTCGGGGAGCTTCGGCTCGAGTCGGCGCTTGACATGCCAGTAGGCGCCCATGTTCATCGGCTCCTCCTGGACCCAGGTCAGCTGCCGCACGTTCGGATACTTTGCGATCGCGGCCAGCACGTCGTCGGTGCGGAAGGGTTCGAGTAACTCCACTCGGATGATCGCGAGGTCCTTCGCGGCTGCGCGCAGGGGGCTGGCGATCAGGTCGTAATAGATCTTGCCCGTACAGAGGATGATGCGTCGCACCTCCTCCCGGTGGTCCTGCATCGAGGGGTCATCGATCACTCGGCGGAAGCTGTGCACAGCGAAGTCCTCGAGCCGGGACCACGACGGGCGCAGGCGCAGCAAACTCTTCGGGGTCATGATGATCAGCGGCCGCGGCCTGGTGTGCAGCGCCTGCCGACGAAGTGCGTGGAAGTAGTTTGCCGGGGTGCTCGGATAGAAGACCCGGATGTTGCCCTCGGCGGCGAGCTGAAGGAACCGCTCGAGCCGCGCGCTGGAATGCTCCGGACCACCGCCCTCATAGCCGTGGGGGAGGAGGAGGGTCAGTCGCGACGACTGTCCCCACTTGGCGAGGCCCGAAACAATGAACTGGTCGACGATGATCTGCGCCCCGTTGATGAAATCGCCGAACTGCGCTTCCCAGCACACCAGCGCCTCTGACGCGTCGGAGCTGTACCCGTATTCGAAGCCAAGCGCCGCGTACTCCGAGAGCGGGCTGTTGTGGAGTTCGAAAGTCGCGCTCGCCCCGACCAGGTGCTGAATCGGCGCCCAGGCCTTTCCGCTGCGGGGATCGTGGAAGACCAGGTGGCGCTGACTAAAGGTGCCGCGCTCGGTATCCTGCCCGGTGAGCCGCACGGGGATGCCGCCGGTGACCAGCGTGGCATAGGCCAGTTCTTCCGCCTGCGCCCAGTCAATTTCTCGTTCGGCCAGTGGTGCCTTCCGGCGTTCCATCTGGCGGAGCAGCTTGGGATGCACCGTAAAGCCGTCGGGCACCGCCAACAGCTGACGACTCAACGACTCGAGCACATCCGCTGAGACGGCCGTTTTGATTTCCAATTCGGGGCTGGCGTCCATCGGCGGGCGGCTGACCTGGGGCGCGTGCGCCGCGCTCGTCTTCACGTTCTGGTGGGCGGCGGAAAGGCGCGCCTCGGCGGCTTCAGTGCGCGCCTGTGCGTCCTCGGCGCTGAGCAGGCCCTCTTCGATGAGTTGCGCCGCGAAGAGCTCTCGCACCGTCGGATGCTCTTTGATCGCCTCGTACATCTGCGGCTGGGTGTAGGCGGGCTCGTCTGTTTCGTTGTGGCCGAAGCGTCGATAGCCGATCAGGTCGATGACGACATCGCGCCCGAATTTCTGCCGGAAGGCAGTCGCCAGGCGAATTGCGCTGACGCAGGCCGTGATGTCGTCGGCATTGACATGGATGATCGGCAGGTCGAAACCCTTGGCGACATCGGACGCGTACCGCGTCGAGCGGCCTTCCTCGGGATCGGTCGTAAATCCAAGTTGGTTGTTGGCGATGATGTGCAACGTGCCGCCGGTGGTGTAGCCCTCGAGCTTGGAGAGGTTGAGGACTTCGGCGACAACCCCCTGGGCAGGAAAGGCGGCGTCCCCATGGATCAGGATCGGCACGGTGCCGGTCCGGTCGAAATGCGGCGCGGCTCCTTTGCGTCGCGTCTGCTCCGCGCGCGTCCAGCCCTCCACGACCGGATCCACCGCTTCCAGATGACTGGGATTGGCAAGCAGGGAAACGGACACCTGCTTGCCATTGGGGGTGACGTACGTGCCTTCGGCTTCGGCGTGATATTTGACGTCGCCGGTCACGTCGGTGCCGCTGGTGAGCCGATCCTTGCTCTGCTCGAACTCCACCAGCAGCGATTCATAGGTGCGATTGACGACATGAGCAATCACGCTTAGCCGGCCGCGGTGCGCCATGCCCATCACGACCTGCCGCGTGCCATTGTCGGAGAGCAGCTGCAGGGTCTCCTCGAGCATCACGATCATCGAGTCGAGTCCCTCGATGGAGAAGGTCTTCTGGCCAAGGAATGTCTTGCGAAGATAGCGATCCATCGCCTCCACTTTCGTCAGACGCCCGAGCAACTGAAGCTTCCGCTCGGGGCTGAGCGGCTGACGGTAGCGTCCGGATTCGATCCGCTCGCGCAGCCAGTTGCGTTGCTCGTGGCTCGAAATGTGCTCGATCTCGTAGGCGATCGTCGAGCAATAGGTCTCACGAAGGTGGGTGAGCACCTCGGCCAGGTTCTCACCCGGTACGCGCACGCGCAGCACGGCGGCCGGGACCGCCTCCATCAACTGCGGCGTCAATCCATGGTTGACCGGGTCCAGCGACGGATCGCCCGTGGGGGCGCTTCCCAGGGGGTCGAGTCGCGCCGCGAGGTGCCCGTGACTGCGGTAGGCGGCGACCAGTGCCATCCCCGCCGCCACCGCGCGCAGCATCTCGGCTTCCTCTGTGGTTGGCGCGGCGACCGCTTCCGCAGCCGGGGCCACCGCCCGAGCCGGCTCGCTGATCCCGGCCGGCGGCACCACTCGCATCGATTCGAAGACCGATTCGTAAAAACCGTCACCACCGGCAAGCAGCTCATCGATGCGACGCAGGAATTCGCCGGACTCGGCGCCCTGGATGACGCGGTGGTCATAGGTGCTGGTCATCGTCATCACCTTAGAGACCCCGAGCTGGCGCAGCCCGGTCTCGGCGATCGCGGTGAACTCGGGCGGATACCCAATGGCGCCGGTCGCGATGATCGTGCCCTGGCCCTTCATCAACCGCGGCACGGAGGCCACCGTGCCGATCCCACCGGGATTGGTGAGGACGATGGTGGCGCCAATGAGGTCGTCCGCGACCAGCTTGCCGATGCGCGCTTTTGAGACCAGCGTTTCGTACTGATCGCGGAAGGCGGCGAAATCCAGGCGGTCGGCGTCGCGGATGACCGGAACCACCAGCATGCGGCTGCCATCCTGCCGTTGCACGTCGACCGCCAATCCAAAGTGCACGCCACGGGCGACCCGCGCCGGATTACCGTCGATGCGATCGAAGGTCACCGCCATCGAGGGCACGTCCTTGACCGCACGCGTGATGGCGAACGCAATCAGATGCGTATAGGAGACCTTCTCTGGACGGCCGGCTTCCTGCACGCGCTGGTTGAGCTGACGACGCCGCTGGTCGAGGACGTCGACCCGCACCGTTCGAAAGCTCGTCGCCGTTGGCACCTGGAGGCTTTCCTCCATGTACTTGACCAGCGCCGCGGCCGCGCCGCGGAGCGGAATCGCGGGTGCCTTTTCGCTTCCCCCGCTTGCGGAGGAGGGCAGGGTAGGGGCTGCTTGCTGCTTTCCTTCGATGGCTTCGGCGACATCGCGACGGCGAATCGATCCACCGGGACCGGTTCCTTTTACGGTCGTGAGGTCGATCCCCTTGGCTTTCGCCAACAGTTCGGCGCCCTCCGACACCTCGACGGTGGCGGCCTTGGGGCCACCGTTTGGCGCGGTCGTTTTCCCTCCCTCCCTTGCGGGGGAGGGTAAGGTGGGGGCCTTCTCCGTCGCGGAGGTCAGGGTCGGCGCCTTTTTTGCAGCTCCATCCCCATCCGCGCCGACGGCGATTTCAGCCAGAGGCGCACCAACGGCAATCGTCTTCCCGGCCTCGGCCAGAATCTTGGTGAGGGTCCCGGTCGCGGGGGCGGGCACCTCGGCGTCAACCTTGTCGGTGGTGACCTCAACCAGCGCTTCGCCTTCGCGCACCGGGTCGCCCGGCTGCTTCAGCCACTTGGCGACGGTCCCCTCCGTGACCGACTCACCCATCTCCGGCAGGGTGACCTGCATGGTCGACTGGGGCACGATGCGATTCTACCCACTAAACTTGGCTCCGAATATGACGTTCAAGTCAAAATTGCGGGCGAGCGAGGACGCCACCGGCTCCCTGCTCTGCCTCGGCCTTGACCCCGAGCCGGATCTGCTGCCACCCTCCGTCGAGCGATCGCCGGCCGGCATCGCGCAGTTCGTAAGGACCATCGTCGACGCGGTTGGCGACTCCGTGTCGTCCTACAAACTGAACCTTGCCTTCTATGAGCGATGGGGGAGGGAGGCCAGTTGGTTGTTGGATCAGGCGATGGCCGCCTTGCCCAAAGACCGCCCGATAATCTTCGACGCCAAACGCGGCGACGTGGGCAGCACCGCCCAGGCCTATGCCCATGCCATGTTCGAGGCCTGGGACGCCGACGCCGTCACCGTCCACCCATGGCTGGGCTATGACTCGGTCGCGCCCTTCCTGGCGCACAAGGACCGAGAAGTCCTCATCGTCTGCCGGACCTCGAACCCGGGCGCCGCGGAGTTCCAGAACCTGCGCAGCGATGGCGAGGCGCTCTACCGGCATGTCGCCCGCGCGGGCGTCCGCTGGGACCGCCACGACAATATTGGCTTCGTCGTCGGCGCCACCGCACCCGCGGAAATCCGCGACGTGCGTCAGATTGCGGGGGATCGCCTGCTCCTCGTCCCCGGGATCGGCGCGCAAGGCGCCGCGCTCGACGCCGCGGTCCCGGCTGCGCTGCGGGCGGATGGACGCGGCGCGATCATCCCGATTTCACGGGGCATCCTCTTCGCATCGGCCGGCGCCGACTTTGCCGATGCCGCCCGCGCATCGGCGCAGCACTACCGCGACGCCATCAACGTCCTGAGGCCGGAGCCCGCGACGGCCCGAGGCTGACCCATGCCCGGCTTCGTCGCCGGAGCCCTCGTTGCCCATCCTCCGATCCTGCTGGCCGAGGTTGGCGGTGCCCAATCACAACGAGTCCGTGCGACCGCCGACGCGCTGCGAGAGCTCGACGGCATCCTCTCGCGGGTCGACGCCGACCTGGCGGTCGTGATCTCCCCGCATAGCCCCTCGAGCATGACGTCACTGCCCGTCAGGCGCGGTGCCAATGCCGGCGGTAACCTCGCACGCTTTCGCGCCCCAGACGTTCAGGTAGCGGCGCAGGTCGACGTGACACTCGCGACCGCTCTCATCGCCGACGGCCAACGGGCGGGGTTCTCCCTGATCTGGGCGGAGGAGACGGAGCTCGATCATGGTGTCGTGGTTCCCCTCCACTCCCTGCCGCGGACGATGGCGAACAAGCGCTGCATTTTCCTCGGCGTTAGCGGCTGGCCACTCCATCGCTTCAGCGAGTTCGGCGTCTGGTTGCAGGCGCGACTCCACGATCGCTTCGCCATCCTGATCGCCTCCGGAGACCTGTCCCATCGCTTGACGCCGGACGCACCGTATGGATATCGCCCCGAGGGCCCGGTCTTCGATCGGCTGGTCATCGACGCGCTGCGCGAGCGCGAATGGAAGCGGATCGAGGGCCTGGATCCCGACCTGATCGAGGAGGCTGGCGAGTGTGGCTTGCGCCCGCTCGCCATCCTGCTGGGCGCGGCGCGCGCCGCTGGGCTCGACTCGCAGGTGCTCAGCTACGAAGGCCCGTTCGGGGTCGGCTACCCGGTGGTCGCGTTCACCGCCACCCCTGTCGCCAGCACCAACACCAAACCCGGGTTCGATGTCCAGGCGCTCGGACGCCAGGCGATCGATACCTATCTACGAACTCGCCGCTTGATCGAGCCACCGCAGCCGATTCCGCTCGACCTGCAGGCGCCGTCGGCCGTGTTCGTGAGCCTGTACAAGGACGGTGAGCTGCGCGGCTGTGTCGGCAGCGTCCACCCAACCGAGTCGACCGCCGCCCACGAATTGATCCGCTATGTAGTCGCGTCCGCGGTGCGCGATCCGCGCTTCGACCCGGTGCGGCTCGATGAAGTGAGCGCGCTCACGATCAAGGTCCAGTTGCTCGAGCCGCCTGAAGCGACCGACATCGCGGGACTCAATCCGGACACGTATGGCGTCATCGTCCGCCGAGGCGACCGCCAGGCGCTGCTGCTCCCGCGCATCGAGGGGATCGAGACGGCCGAGCAGCAGCTCCGAGCTGTCTGCGACAAGGCCGGCATCAATCGAAACGCTCCGCTGGAGCTCGAGCGCTTCCGCACTCGTACGCTCGAATGATCGCGCTGCTCGCCAACCCGGCACAAATCGGCCATCAGTCAGAAGGCCATCCCGAACGCCCGGAACGCGTCGCGGCCATCATCGAGGCCATTGCCAAGTCCGACATCGGTCTCGTCCCGGAGCCGGCCCCGGACGCGCCCGAGGCGTTGATCCATCGCGTCCATGACCCGAGCTACGTCACCATGCTCGATCGCGCGGCGTCGTCGGGTGGCGGGTTTCTCGACCCCGACACCTACATCACGCCCATGTCGATGGTCGCCGCCCGCACTGCGGCCGGCGCTGTCGTGGAGGGCGTGCAGCGGGTGTTGGACGGCAAAGTGAACCACGCGCTGGCGGTGGTGCGGCCGCCGGGTCACCATGCCGAGCACGCGAAAGCGATGGGCTTTTGTCTTTTGAACAACATCGCGGTCGGCCTCGTTGCGGCTCGCGCTCGCGGCATTCGGCGTATCGCGGTCCTCGACTTCGACGTCCATCACGGCAACGGCACCCAGCACAGTTTCGAGAGCGACGCCGAGGTGTTCTACGCCTCGACTCATCAGTACCCGTTCTATCCCGGCACCGGACGCGCTGGCGAGCGCGGCGCGCATGGCAATGTCCTCAATGTGCCCCTCCCGGTGGGCACCGCGGATCGGGCATTCCTCGGCGCGTGGGAGAAGAAAGTCGGGCCGGCGCTCGATGCCTTCAAGCCAGAGCTGCTGCTGGTGTCGGCCGGCTTCGATGCGCACGAGGACGACCCCTTGGCGGGACTCGAGGTGAGCACCGATGGTTACCGCGAACTTGCCCGCATGATCAAGAGCTGGTCGATCACGCACAGCGGCGGGCGTTCGATCTGGGCCCTGGAAGGCGGCTACGACCTCCGGGCGCTGGGTGATTCGGTGGTGGCGTGCCTCGACGTTCTGCGCGATCCCGCCACGGACAGTAGCCGGCGCGTGGACAGCCAGCCCGATCGAGGGTAGAATAGCGGCCCGACGGACTAAGTCTGGGAGGCAGGGAACCATGGCGAAGTCACGCGACAAGGGCAAGCGGGAAGTGAAGAAGAAAAAGAAGGAGAAGGCGCCGAAGGGCGCTCCAGCTCCTTTTAGCGGCGACGCCGGCTTCACTCCACGGCGCGAGCCCGGCATGCCTGGCTCGGCGGGAGCGCCGCCGGCATAAACGTCCGAGCGGGCAGCGCCCTGTTGGCGCTGCTGCTCCTCGTCACCGCCGTGCCCGCGCACGCGGATGATCCCAGCACGCTCGCCGATCGGCTGGCGCAGGTGCAGCAGGAGCAGGCGCGGCAGCAGCAGCGGCTGGCTGCGCTGCAGGCTCAGCAGGGCCAGGCGCGGCTGACCCTGGCGGACCTGCAGCTACAACTGGCGCAGAGTAACGCGGACCTGGCGCCGATCGCCGCCCAGGCGCAGGCGATTGAAACGCAAATCGCCGACGCCCAGACGCAGCTCTCGCACGACCAGCTCGCGTACCTGCAACATCTGCGGGCCTTCCAGGCCGACATCAAGAAGCTCTACGCGCTTGGTGGCATGCGCTGGTTCGAGTTCGTCTTTTCCGCGCGCAGTTTCGACGACCTGCTCAACCGCACCATCTATCTCCAGCAGATGTCGGTGAGCGAGCTGCAGCTCGCCCGCAAACTCCGCGCCGAGCGCGACGCCCTCGAGGCGCAACGCCGCCTGCTGGCCCAGGCTCGGGCCGACCTGGCGCCGTTGCTCGACACGCTGCAGGCGCGCGCGAATGCGGTGGCGAGCCAGGTGGCGCAGGTCGCCAGTTATGACAGCCAGCTTGACAGCCAGCGGCGCCAGACACTCATCCGACTCGCCGGCCTTCAGGGGCAGAGCCGGTCGCTGCAGGCGGCGCTCGATCGCTATGAGACCGAGGCTGCACAGGCGGCGCTCAAAGGCGGCGGCGCGTCGTATGCCGCGACCTGTCCACCGGCGGCGCCGGCCGGATCGGTGCGTTTCTGTGGTCACGGATGGGGCCATGGCGTCGGACTCGGGCAGTGGGGCGCGAAAGGGATGGCACTGGCCGGGCTCAACTACCGGTTCATCGATCAGCACTTCTACACGGGCACGACCTGGGCGAGCCTCGATACCCGCAACACGCCAATCCATGTCGCCGTCCTCTGGGGGACGTCGACCTATCGAGTGGTTCCCAGCGGACCCGCGCAGCTCATCGCCGGGACGCGCGTGACCAACATCGGCGCGGGCCAGACCGTGTCATTTTCGACCGGAGGTGGGGTGCAGAAGATCGTCCCGACATCGGCCGCGACGCGCCTCACGGTCTACGGGCCCTCGGGGCGCTATCACGCGTACCGCGGATCGGTCGTGGCCCAGCCGAGCGGCGGCCTGCTCTACATCATCAATGTGTTGCCGATCGAGGACTACCTGCGCGGCCTCGGTGAAGTCCCCTCGAGCTGGCCGCTCGAGGCGATCAAGGCCCAGATCGTCGCCGCCCGATGCTACGCGCTGACCCACATGGGGAGCACGGCCCTGTACGACGTCGACGACACCACCCAGTTCCAGGTCTACCGAGGGATCGACGCGGAGAGCGGGTCACAGAACGCAGCCGTTGATCAGACGGCCGGCCAGGTGCTGATGTACGGCGGCCGCGTGATCGAGGCATTCTTCTCGGCGTCGGACGGCGGCCACACCGCGAATGTCTCTGATGTCTTCGGCGGATCGCTCGCGACCTATCCGTACTTGAAGGGCGTAATCGACCCGTGGGACGTGGTCGCGCCACGGCACACCTGGTATACGGCCGTCTATTCCTACGCCACGTTAGAGCGGGTCTATTTCACCAGCGCGGATATCGCAGCCTACGGCCACCTCGTCGGGCTCGACCTGCGTGACCGCGACGCGTCGGATCGTCTCAACACGGTCGGCCTGATCGGCAGCCGCGGCGTCAAGCGGATCGGCGTCTCGGCGTTCATGCACGCCTTCAACCGCTCAACGCTGACAGGGACCGATGTGCTCTGGAACGAGATGTTCGGCGACCGGCCCGCTCCAACTTGGAAATACTGGTGATACCTGAATACAAAGCATGCCAAAGCGTCAACCGCGCGACGCTGTGCTGTGGGTCAGGGTGTGGGTCAAAATTCCGCTCAGACGACCGACTGATTTATCGGCGGGATTCGCGCGTCGTCATAAGGACGGTCGACAGACTGGCCGTGCCGTCTTCATCGACGTCCCAAAACGCGTAGAACTCGGGGTCCTCAGCCGTCACCTGAAAGAGTGGGAGAACCCAATCGTTGCCTGACTGATCTCTCTCTACCTTGCAGTCGCCGATCTTGCCTTTGTTGATTTCGGATAAGGGATATGTTGACTTGGGATCGACCTCGTAGCTATTAGCCCGAATCACGGGGGGATGGTCGCTCCAGAAGGCGGGATAACTCTCACTGCCGCGACGATCTAGCTGAAACCTCTGCTGATTCATGTCCTTTAGTCTGCCACGCAAACCCTCAATTCAGGTGCTGGCGGTTCTTGACAAGGTCATGCCGGGGCCACAACTTCCAGGGAAGACCCTGCCGAGCGCATTCAACGTCCAAAGGGCTCGATTCGCCGGCGGCCTGAGCCTTAATCGCGCGGAACGTTCTCGCGCTTAGCTGGCTAATTTTTTGGCGCAGCGGCCGTGAGGGGCAAAAGTCACGGGGCTAAGGTCGTCACCGTCTAAAATGTTGACTTCCTCGCTGCAGTTTGGGCATCGCGCGTGTAGCCCATTGGCGTCGCCAACCGCTCCGCTTGGAAACGCATGGTTCCAAACGCCGTTCAAATCCTTCCGCTTCGCTTGGTAGATGGCGATGAGGGGTGAGTCGAGCGGTACAACTTTCGTCGAGGTCATTGTAAATCTGGTCGATCCGGAATGACTAGCTTGGTCGTGGTGTGGCGGTCGTTAGCTTCGCGGTAGGCATAGGCCCGAACGGGAGCCCGAGCCAGGTTCGTTCCTCAAAGCGCATCCTCAACTACCGTCCCATTCCGGCCGCCATTCTCAGCGTTTGTTTCGAAGGCGACGGACTTGTTTTGGACGGACTTTCGTTCGAGTCTTACTCGGAGTTTGCGAAGGCTCCACCGACTTGCGCATGAACTCGTCAAAGCTCGCAGCGCTGCGCGTGATTTCGATTTGGTCGATTACCCATTGCCCTGAGTTGGCAGATTTACGTAGCATTTCGCAATCGCGGATCAAGCGGCGGTAGTCCTCCAAGATCACTTGAAAAGCCTTGTCATCAAACCCGCCGGCTTCCATCGAGAGTGAGATTTCGTAAGTCACAATCGGATAGGGAACGTCCTCAGGATCGGACCCCGAACGACGGTAACGCCTTGTGGCGATGCGAAACCATGCCCGATAGAACTGCTCGCCAAGTTTCTTGAATGCCTGCGAGAGGGTCGCCGCCAAGCCCCTAACAATCAGGCTGTCGATCACGGCGCTGCCATGTTCTATGACAAGGTCGATCAATAGGCCGCCTGGCCCGCCTCCGACCCCGATGTATTCGGGACTTTCGTAACCAGGTTGGGCATACCCGTCATGATGTATGAGCTTGACGGGAATTCCGACCTGCAAAGCGTCGCTTATGAAACGCTCCGATTCCGGGTACTCGCCGGCCAGGTGAACGAATAGGCCGGCTTCAGGACGCGAGACTTTACCGTCAAGCATTTTACCTTGCCAATTCTAGATTTTCGGAAGTCGAATTCTGGCCGTAAAACTAGGAGATCCAAAATACCGACCGCATGTCTAGCGATGACGCCGAACGGATCAAAAAGGCATATGTGCGGCTTGTCGGACTCAAGGAAGGGTTGAAGCCTAACACGCCAAGTCTGCTATGGATCGAGATACTTGGAACGACGCCGAGCTCGAGTTGGCCGTACTGGCACTGATCGGCTCTAGTCGGACTCAGCTCATGAGATGGGTAAAGTCGGCGATGGCGAATCGGGCTTAGAAATCCCCACCGCCGCCTCGATAGCGGCCAGCCGCGACTCTGATGCTCGGAGTTGGTCTCGTATGTCAACGAGAAGATCGTCCTGAGCCTGCTGACTGGTGGCGTCGATCCAGAGAGAGGTGAGGCGGCTGGAGGCGGCGGTGAGAAGGCCCAGTCCAACAAAGATCACCAGGCCCGCGATGATCTGGCCTTCAGAAGTGACTGCCTTCATTGGGCTGAAACCGACGGTCGTGCTCGTTGTGAAAGCCAGGAATAGTGCGTCCGTGAAGGAGTGGACCATGCTGCGGGGCTGATTGAGTTCGGTTACATAGAAGGCGTATCCGGCGAGCAACCAGAAGGCAAAGACTGTCGTTGCCAGGAACCGAAGGCCCGCAGTGGATGATGCATCGCCTTTGTCAGCCGCCAGTCTCTTCAGCATACGAGCGCTGTTGAAGACACGGAGGAGCCGAAGGAGTCGAAGGAGGCGGAGAGGCCCAACTGCCGGAAAGCTGGTGACCAGGTCGATCCAGTGATCTCGTAGATATAGACGCGGGCTTTGGTCATCCAGGAAGCGAAGCACGAATTCCAAGAAGAAGAGGCCCGATAAGGCCCACACGACGACTTCGGGAGCGTTCCAGCGCTGCGGATCTTCGAAGAAACCCAGAGCGACGTACAAGACAGTAAGAACGGCCATTACCACGTCCCATCTCTGTCGGTGATGGTCGACAAACTTACTCAGACGCTGGCCAAAAAGAGGGCGCCATCGCCTAGCACCGAGCCGACTAGGCTTCTCTATGCCCCCTCACCCCGCGATCAGCCTAGCCGATCAGAACCCAGTTGGACCGAGCCGTCACTGGCGAGTGTCCAGTCCGGGTTGTGGGCGACCTCCCATACGTAGCCTTCGGGATCAGCAAACGCGCCTGTGTAGCCACCCCAGTCAGCCTTATGAGCCGGCCGGATGATCGTCGCGCCGGCGCGTTTGGCCTCGGCGAGCACCGCGTCCACCTCCTCCGGAGATCGGACGTTATGCGCCAGCTCAATTCCAGGGGCGCCGTGACCGCCGAGCGCCGTCCATAACCCGAAGACCATTCCGCCGGCTTGGAAGAATGCGATCTCATCATCAGGTTGCTGCGCGCCGGCCCAGCCGAGTGCTTCATAGAAGGCCCGTGCGCGGCCAAGGTCCCTGACCCCGAACGTCACGAGACTGATCCGCTGTTCCATTCCCCAAGTATGGCGCCCGCGTCAGGCCTGGCTTGCCAGGCCCCCAGCGGTTTCGCCGCCGTCGATGACGATGGCCTGACCGGTGATATAGGGCGCCTCGTCCGAGGCGAGGAACGCGAAGAGCGCCGCGATCTCGTCCGGCCGCGCGTGCCGGCCGAGCGGGATCTTGCGGTTGACCGACTCCAGCATTGCCGGCGTGTACTCGGCCTCCTGCATCGGCGTGAGCACGTAGCCGGGGCAGACGGCAATGACGCGCACCGTGGGCGCCAGCTCCAGCGCCATCGACTTCGTGAGCTCGATCACCCCGGCCTTGGAGGCGTTGTAATCGGCGTACATCGGATGGCCCACCATGCCGTTGGTGGAGCCCATGTTGATGATGACGCCGCCGCCGGCGCTGACCATTCGCTTCGCCGCCTGCTGCGCCACGTTGAACACACCGTTGAGGTTGACCGCCAGCACCTGCGACCACTCGGCAGGGGAGAGGTCGAGAAAGCGGTGCCGGATGCTGATGCCGGCGTTGTTGACCAGGATGTCCACGCCGTCGAGCCGGGTGTCGACGGTCGAGAACGCCGCAGCAACCTCTTGTGCGTCCGCCACGTCGACGACGATGGCGTCCACCAGGGCGGGAAATTTCAGAGAGAGCTGATGGCAGCCTTTCGGGTCTCGGTCGAGGACCAGGACCCGGGCGTCTTCGTCGAGGAAGCGGGCCACGGTGGCAAGACCGATCCCGCTGGCGCCGCCGGTGATCACGACCCGCTTGCCTTTCAGTCCTCGCACGACCGGATGATAGCGGCGATGCGGTTGGTTACGGCAGGAGGTGAACCGGGCCGCCCTTGAGGCCGACCGCCACCGTCACCGTGTCGACCGCGACCGTGCCGGCGCCGGTGACATACTGCATGCTCCACCAGTACTGGCCGGGCGGCGGGTTGTAGTTGGAGGGCACGGGCAATTCGACGTGGACCCAGTGGCCGTTACGGGTGGTGCCGTTGCTGGTATCGGTCGCCACGAAAGAAGCCTTCGTGTTGCCGTTCTGGGCGCTCGCAATCACGGCGTACTGGCCCGACTGCAGATTCGACCGCTGGACCCCGAGGTCGTAGATGTTAATGCCCTGGGCCGAGCTGGCGACCGCCCCCGAGGGGTCGAGGATGTTGATCACGACCTTGCCGCTCGAACTCGAGATATCACCCACGTCGAAGATGTCGATGGCAACCGTCAGACCGGCATAGTCCGGGGTCAGCGAGAACAGGCTCATCGAGAAGTTGCCGCCTGGGCCGGCATCAAACGGAGTGAAGAAACAGATTTCGTTCCAGCCCGCCACCTCGCAGGTGGTGCAGGTCGTCCGATTGATGTCGCCATTGACGGCCCGGACGGCATAGCCCTTGTGCGCACCGGCGTTGGGGTCGGTGAAGGTCGTGGCGTTGTGATCCATCGTATCGACGCGAAGCCGATACGTTCCGGGCGCGAGAGCGCCGCCGATCAGGTAATTGGCCAGCGCCGGCGTCGTCTGCAGATTGACGAGGCCGCCGTCGTTCTGTCCCGAGTAACTGGTCACGTCGACCCAGTTGTGGTAAATCAGCATGTTGGTCGGGAGACCACCGGCGTACTGCTGGTCGACGGTCTTGCCTTCCTTCGCTCCGCCCATGATCGTGTACTGCTTCGACGCGGTGCTCCAGTTCCGGGCGTCGATCGGGTACACCGTCAGCTGCGAGAGCAACTCATCGTTGCTGCGAATGAAGTTGTTGTTGACGCGGTAGAGCGTATAGCGCATGGCCGAGTAGTTGGTATCGGTGCCGAAGTTGAACGGGCCCTGGTCGTCCTCGTGGAACCAGTTGTTGCCACCAACGGAGCAGGTCCGTGCTGCCGGGTTCTGGTTGTTGTTGTCGCAGGTGTTGGCGGACCCGCCGGTGCCGTCCGGTGAGAAGGCGGCGTTGTAGACCTGGACCACACCGGAGCCACCGGACGGGATGATGAGCCGGTAGTCGTAGCCACCTCGGTCCGCCACGCTCGTGTCCTTGGGCTCGGTGCCGTTGGTGTAGCTCAGCTGATGGACATCGGTGCTACCAGCCGGGGTTGGCGTAAAGGCGTCGCCCTGGGTGCGGCCCGTGCCCCAACCTTCGGTCCGGGAAAAGTAAAACCTGGTTTTGCCAAGGTCGCCGAGCGACGAGCCCATCTGGCTACCCGGCTGGCCGAGCGAGATCGGCGGCAGATAGGCGGCGACCGCCGTCCGGGCGACGACGTATTGGCGGAAGCCGAAAATCTGCATGAAGAAGACCGGAGCCTGCTTGGCAACCGTGACGCGCAGTTGGTTGGGGTGGCCAGGCACGGCCGCCGGCACGACGACCACGCCGTTCAGGGTGTCCGCCGTGTCGAAGCCGTTGCGCTTGGCCTCGTCGAGGGCGCGGTCGGTAGCGTCGTTGCGCGATCCCATCGGCACCGCTTTGGTGCCGTCGAACTGGTTGGGCATGAAGACCACGCCGGAGAGCGCCGCCGCGGCTGCGGCACGTTCGGCGGCAATGCTGTACATGTAGCCGACCGCGAGGTCGACGGCCGTCCCGACGCCGCCGATCATCAGCGTGCCGGTGAGCGCCAGCAGGACGATCGCCTGCCCGGCCTTGCCGCGCAGACGACGCGACGGCAGCGTCTTCGGCTGCGGCCGATGGTTGCTCGTCATACCAGCACCGGCGCCGCTTTCATGACGGCGTACTCGACGATCTGCATGTTTTTCGGAAAGATCCCCGCCGGCGGCGAGTAGTTCCAGACCAGGCGAACCCCGATCGAGGTCTCTGTCGGCGGAATCTGGAGGCGGTTCTGGATCGGAAAGGTCTGAGTGCCTGGCGAAATGGCGCCGCCACTGATCAGGTATTGATCGATCGGGTCACCCGGTCGGTAGTTGCCATCTGCCCGGGACGGCGCGTAGATATCGATCTCGGTCACGGTGGCGGAGGTCAGGCTGCGGGCGACGGCCAGCGCATCGTGGACGATCTGCAGGTCGATTTGCGAGGTCGTCGAGCCCGGGTTCGTCTGGCTGCCACCCAGCTCGGCGGCCAGCCGGGCCGCCTGCCGCACGGCGGACCCGGCGGTGACGCGATCGGCAATCATGATGGTGGCGTCGAAGCCGCCCATCAAGAGGAAGAAGAGCACCGGGATCACGACCGCCATCTCGGCGAGCGATTGCCCGCGACTCGGAAAGGCGCGCCGGTATGTCCGCATCTCAGTAGCTCTGCGGCTCCAACCGCACATAAACGTCCGCGGTCGTCTTGATCGGCCCGAGCGGGGCGAAGAAGCCCGCTTTCCAGGTGTACGTGTACTTGATCGTCACGCCGATGAAGTCGCTGGTGCCGTTGCCGACATTGCGTGCGGACGAGGGCCACGGCTCGGGCGAGAGGATCGGTGTCCCATCTAGCGCATACCGGTTGAAACGGGCGGGATCAGGGGTCAGGTTTCCATTGCCATCCTGGTTGAGCTTGTAAATGTCAACCTCGGTCACGTCGAAGAGGCGGGTGGTGCCGACGTTGTTGCGGATAATCTGGAGGACCAGCGCATCGGCCGTGGCCGCACTGCCCGCCTGCGACGCCACCCGCGAGCCCTCAGACGCGGCATAGCGGGCCGTTCCCACACTAAAAAGGAGCAGCGCCCCGTCGAGCACGCCCATGATGAGCACGAGCAGGATCGGCACGACCAGAGCAAACTCGGTCATCGTTTGGCCGTGTCCCCGCTTCCGGCAACGCGAAAACCTTACGGTTTTCATTTCATTCCCCTGGCAGAGCAACGAGGATCGCAGGGGCGCCCATACGCCTTCGTTAGGAACCGAGCCGCTTTGTTCCACGTCGGTGAAGAAGCGGCAAAGTCCAATACGAGGACTGAAAGGGCGCTAAAATCGCCGGAGTCTGAACAGCATCGGTTCGTTGCATCGCCTTCATCCCATCAGCCTTGTCGTGCTGATCATGCTTGCCGCCTGCAGCGCCGCGCCCGCGTCGACCGGGCCGTCGCCGACGCCGGGCACGTCGTCCACGGCCGGTTCCACCGCAAGCGCAACCAGCTATCGGGTGCTCTTCACGGCCTCGACCACCGCTGGCAGTGAGATTCTCCTCTACGATTCTGCGAGCAGCACACCGCAACAGCTGGTATCCCTCGGCGCCGGCGCCGCACCCGAGGCGCACTTTGTCTCCACGCAGAAGATCGCCTACGTCGACGCCAGCACCCCGTCGATTCGCATCATGACCTTCGACTTGAGCACGCGAGCATCAACCGCCGACGTCACCGTGACCGGCTTCGTGCCGGCCTTCGCCTACAGTCACAGTGGCTCGATGCTTGCCTACCTGCTGCACGATGCCAGCAACAAGCCGTCGCTGCACATCCGGCGCGGCGGACAGGAAACAAGCCTGAATCTCAATGCGATCGCGGGCCGAGGCGTCGGTCGTGATGATGAATTGCGGCTCGAGTATTCACCGGACGACAAATACCTCCTGATGGTCGATACCTTCGTCGGTAACCAGGGCCAGGCGCCGGAAACCGGCCAGTTCCTCGTGCTGCGAACCGCCGACAACACCGTGGCGTTCCTCCCACCCGCAGGCACGAGCGCCAATGCCACGATGGCGACCTGGGCGCGCCACGGTAACCGCCTCTATTACCGCGACGCCGTCGGCGTCCGCACCTGGGACGCCGAGGTCCACAGCGTCGGCACGCTTGCCGGTGGTCTCCACTGGTACGACCCGGCGCCCTCGCCCGACGACCGCTGGCTCGCGTACACCGACATCGATACCAACTTCGTGCCGCACGTCAAGCTCTACGACCTGCAGGGCAACCAGAGTGTCACGACGGCGCCGGCGCCGCGCTCCCATCCGATCTTCATCACCGGCGACACGCTCTGGTATCTCGAAGAGCAAGCCTGCACCAGCGAGTGTCTGGGCGGGCCGTCGCAGCCCTCCGGAAAAGTCTTTGCCTACAGCCTCACGAGCAAGAGCGAGACGACCCTACCCTTCAGCGACGTCCACAGCCTCTCACAACTGTCGGTCTTCCCCGGCTAGCTCCTCGCCATCAGTTGCCGCAGCACCAGCGGCAGAACGCCGCCGTGCCGAAGGTACTCGACGTCGGTCGCGTTGTCGAGTCGGCTGATCACGGAGAAGCCTCGAGGCGCACCAGCCTGGCCGGTGGCTTGCACCTGCATCCGCTGCCCGGGCTGCAGCCCCGAACCGAGCCCGCGAATCGTGAAGGCCTCGGTGCCGGTCAACCCCAGCGTGCCGAGCGACTCGCCCGGCTGGAACTCGAGCGGCAGGATGCCCATGCCCACGAGGTTGCTGCGATGAATCCGCTCGAAGCTCTCGGCAATCACCGCCCGCACGCCGAGCAGCAGCGGTCCTTTGGCCGCCCAGTCGCGCGAGCTTCCCGAGCCGTATTCCTTGCCGGCGATCGCGATCAGCGGCACGCCCTCCTCACGATAGCGTTGCGCGGCGTCGAAGATGGTCATCTCCTTTCCGTCGGGGAGATGGGTCGTCCAGTAGCCCTCGCGTGCGGTGAGCAGGTTGCGCAGCCGGATGTTGGCGAAGGTGCCGCGCACCAGGACCTCGTGGTTGCCACGCCGGGCCCCGTAGCTGTTGAACTCGGCGCGCTCGACGCCGTGCGCGATCAGGTATTGCCCGGCCGGGCTGTCCGCCGGGATGCTGCCGGCGGGGGAGATGTGGTCCGTCGTGATCGAGTCGCCGACGATGACCAGCGCGCGAGCGCCGACGATATCGGTCAGCGCCGCTGGGGTCGCGGTCATCTTCTCGAAGAACGGAGGCTCCTGGACGTAGGTGGAGGCTGGGTCCCACTCGTAAATCGGGCCGGTGGGTGCCGACAGCTGTTGCCAATTCTCGTCGCCATCGAAGATCCGCTCGTACTCTCGCGTGAACATCTCGACCTTGAGCGAGCTCCGGATCGCCTCGTTGACCTCGTCGGCTGACGGCCAGAGCTCGTGGAGGAAGACATCATGGCCGGCTTTGTCCCTCCCCAGTGGTTCCTTCGAGAGGTCCCGCCGGATGTCGCCGGCGAGGGCGTACGCCACCACCAGCGGGGGCGAAGCGAGGTAGCTCGCCTTGACCAGGGGATGGATCCGGCCCTCGAAGTTCCGATTGCCGCTGAGGACCGCCACCACATTGAGTTTTTCCTTCTCGACGGCGGCCTCGACCTCGGCGCTTGCCAGTGGACCGCTGTTGCCGATGCAGGTGGTGCAGCCGTAGCCGACCAGGTAGAAGCCGAGCTCCTCCAGGTAGGACATCAGCCCGGCTGCCTTGAGATAGTCGGTGACGACTCGGGATCCCGGCGCCAGGCTGGTCTTGACGGTGGGCGAGACCTTGAGCCCCCGCTCGACGGCGCGCTTGGCCAAAAGTCCGGCGGCCACCATCACCGACGGATTCGAGGTATTGGTGCAACTGGTGATGGCGGCGATGACGACCGAGCCGTTGCGGACGTGCGCGGCCGGCCTGGCCATCACCGCCGTCGCATGCTGCTTCTCTCCGAGCACATCGGCGTCCCCACCCTCGGACTCGAAGCGCGCGACATCGTTGTTGCTTGGCTTGTCCTCCATGGCAAAGGCGGTCTTGAAGCTCTCCCACACCCTGGGCAGTGCGACCCGATCTTGCGGGCGCTTCGGACCGGCCACGCTGGGCTCGACCGCTCCGAGGTCGAGATCGAGGAGCTCGCTGAAGACCGGCGTAGGCGAATCATCGGTGCGGAACATCCCTTGCGCGCGTGTGTACCGTTCCACCAACTCGATCAGTTGCGGGTCGCGACCGGTGGTCTCAAGGTAGCGAAGCGTCTGCGCGTCGACCGGGAAGAAGGAGGAGGTGGCTCCGTATTCCGGGCACATGTTGGAAAGGGTGGCGCGGTCCGGCACCGATAGGCTGGAAAGGCCGGCCCCGCAGAACTCGACGAACTTGTTGACCACACCATGCTTACGCAACATCTCGGTGAGCGTCAGCACCAGGTCGGTCGCGGTCGCGCCGGGCCGCAAGGCGCCGGTCATCCGCACCCCAACGACCACCGGCAGCGGCAAGTAGGTCGGCTGGCCGAGCAGCGCGGCCTCCGCCTCGATGCCGCCCACGCCCCAGCCGAGCACGCCCAGCCCATTGACCATCGTCGTGTGCGAGTCGGTGCCGAGCAGCGTATCCGGCAACGCGTAGGTTCCCGTTTGATCGGTGCGGACCTGTACGACGCGGCTCAACCGTTCGAGGTTCACCTGGTGACAGATGCCCATCCCGGGCGGCACCACGGTGAAGTTGTGAAACGCCTGCTGCGCCCAGCGTAGGAGCGCATAGCGTTCGCCGTTGCGTGCGTACTCGCGCTCGATGTTGCGCGCATAGGCGCCGAGTGACCCGAAGGCGTCGACCTGCACGGAGTGGTCGATGACCAGGTCCACCTGGACCAGCGGATCGATCCGACCGGCATCTTTGCCGGCTCGCTGCATGGCCGAGCGCATCGCGGCCAGGTCGAGGACCGCCGGCACGCCGGTGAAGTCCTGGAGCAGAATGCGCGCGGGCAGGAACGGCACTTCGGCATCGGCGGCGGCCGCTTCGGGCCAGCGCGTCAGCCCACGAATACTGCTGTCCTCGACGCTGCCCGTGTCCGCCTGACGGAGCAGGCCTTCGAGCAGGATCTTGATCGTGATCGGCAGCCGACCGGGATCGCCCAGCCCGATGTCCGGAAGGCGGGTCAGCGGATAGTAGTCAACCTTGGTCGATGGCAGTCGGTCGCGCACCGAGATCATGTCGATCTGATGCTAGCAGCGTCAGTCGCGATTCCCGCTGTGAAATTTGCGATGCGCCGCGCGCAGTTGTGGGTTGGTCACGTGCGTGTAGATCTGCGTGGTGTTGAGGTTGGCGTGTCCGAGTAACTCCTGGACGGCGCGCAGATCGGCGCCGTTGGAAAGCAGGTCGGTGGCGAACGAATGTCGCAGGGTGTGCGGCGTCGCCTTGACCCCAAGGCCCGCGATGCGGACGTATTTCCCCACGATCCGCTCGATTGACCGTGACGACATCCGCATCCCTGGGCCTCCTGGTGTCAGGTCGGGTTTCCCTTTCATGCGGATGAAGAGTGGTTTCCAACGATCCTGCCTCGACTCCAGGTAGCGGGTCAGCGCCTCGGTCGCGGCATCGCTGAGGAAGACCACCCGCGGCTTGCGGCCTTTGCCGATCACGCCGAACTCGCGCGTCTTCAGGTTGATGTGATCGCGATCGAGGCGCGCCAGCTCGGCGAGCCGCAACCCGGTGCTGAAGAAGGTCTCGAGCAGGGCCCGGTCGCGCGGACCCCGCGGGTCGTTGACGTCCGGGGCGGTGAGTAGCCGACGCAGCTGATCCGGGTCGAGGAACTTCAACGAACGCGATGCCGCCTTGCCGAGCTCGATGCGGTCCGGCGCGAGCACCTCCATCCCCTGGCGGGACCAGTAGCGAAGCAAGGAGCGGAGCGCGATCAGGAAGTAGGTCTGAGTGGCCCGTGAGAGTGGCCGCCCGGTGTGCTCATTGCGATGCCGCGTCAGGGCGAGCTTGTAGCGACGCACGACCTCGCTTGTCAGGTCGGGCAGGTCCTTGACGTCCGCCTGGTCGCGGGCGACCCAGCCCAGCAAGTAGTTGAGGTAATGGTCGTATTGCCGGATCGTCAGCGGGCTGAGATTCCGGTCGATCTCACACGCCTCGAGGAAGGTTCGCACTCGCTCCACGAGGGCGGCGGGTCCGACCGGAGGTGCCTGCGGCGGGGACGTGGGGGAGACGGTGGGCACGCTGTTGGGCCGAATTCTACGCCCGCCATGGCGTATTCGACCTTGACCAGCCGGGCGCCTGTCCCTTACTATCGCGATATATCGTGATACTGCGTCAAGTGCCAGGAGGATTTCCCCATGTGGTCACGTCGTGAGTTCCGGTTCGACCAGTTCCGCCGCCAGATGTTCGAGCGCGGCGACCTCAAGTACGTCATCCTCGAGCAGCTCAAGGACAAGCCCGCGCACGGCTACGAGCTGATCAAGGCGCTCGAATCCCGCTTCGGTGGCTTCTACGCCCCCAGCCCGGGCGCCGTCTACCCGACGCTGCAAATGCTGGAGGACATGGGCTACGTCAGCTCTGTCTCACAGGACGGCCGCAAGGTCTACAGCATCACCGACGCTGGACGGGCGTTCATGACCGAGCGCCAGCCGCAAGTCGATGAAGTTTTCAGCCGGATGAAGGAGCGCTGGGGCGCCGAGTGGGGCCCGCAGGCGCATCGCGTGATGCACGAGCTGCGCAACGACCTGCGCGACCTCGGCCGTTCCGTCGCCAGCGAGGCCCGGAACCGCTGGCCGGATCCCGAGCAGCAGCGGCGCATCCGCGATGTCATCGGGCGAGCCAAGGCGGAGATCCAGTCGATTCTCTCCGAGCAACCCGCCGCGAAAGTCTAAATTCCCCTCCCCCTCTGGGGGAGGGCACGGTGGGGGCCGTTTAGAGCTCCCCTCCAACCACCCGCCGCCGGATCCACTCCTCGAAGAACTTCTCCTTGATGGTGTAAGCGCCGCTCGGCTCCAGGTCGACCAGCTCGCGGTCGATCAGAGTCTGAATGGCGCGCTGCACCGTGGTCGCCGGGCCGAGGTTGGCACGTCGGCGGTAGTCCTCGCGGTAAATATTGCGGCCGCCCCACTCGACCAGCGCCACGAGGAGATTGCGCTGGGCCGGCGCGGAGTCGTGCCAGAGCACGGTCATCTGCGCCGCTTCGGCGTCGAGGACCCGGGCGATGGCGGTGGACACGAGCTCTTTGGCGGAGAGGGGAAGGAGGGCCACCTCCCAGAGAAAGTGCGCGGCCTCCTGGGTGTCGTTGGGATGGGCCCCGGTGAAGTCGATCAGGGCGTAGATCGCGTCCTTCGGCAGCGGCCGGCCACTGGCCTTGAAGCGCGCCATCAAGAAGCTGGCGAATTCCTCGCGCGGCAACGGGCCGAGCGGATAGGGGCGGGCCATCTTCAGCAGCGGCGCGCTCCGCTCGTGCACGGCGCGGCGGAGCAACGCCTGGCGCGATCCAAGGAGGGCGTAGGACACGTGTTGCTGGTGCTGGATGACGGCACGTAGCTGCCGCAAGAGCGTGACGCCGAGCTCCATCAGGTCCTGGAACTCGTCGAGGATGACGACGACCCGTTTCTTCTTGTTCTCCCTGGCAATCACCTCGGGCTCTTGAAAAATCTGCTCGAGGAGCGCATCGAGGTTGGGGATGCCCGCACTGCCCGCCTCGAACGACAGCGACGCCTTCCCGTCGCTATCGAGGGTCAACGTCGGTCGGACTCGAAAGGCCTTGAGGTGCTGCACGACCCAATCTTCGGCACGCTGCGCGGGGTTCCTGAAGGCCTCCAGATAGGCTGACGCGAGCCGATCCGCAAGGCGGGCGCGAGACGGCACCAGCATGCAGTCGAGGTAGGCGACCGGGATGCCGCCGGCTTCCAACCGGCGCTTCACCTCCAGAATGAGCGAGGTCTTGCCGAAGCGCCGCGGCGCCTCGATCAGGATGTTCTGGCCACCACGCAACTCGCGCTCGAGCACCAGCAGGTCCGCCTCGCGGTCGGTGAAGGCGTCGCCGTTGACGATTCGGCCGAAGCGAAACGGGTTGGTGGCGGAGGCCGCCGCCTTTACGCGTCCCGGCATTACGCGGATCAGTATAACTTCATTGCGCGGACTTGCGTAGTCAGATGCCGGAGGAATACCGGCGCGGCCGCGCCCTCGTCCTCAGGCCGCGGGCTTCAATGGGCGACGGGCCGCCGGCGTGTAACCGGGCAGCACGCTGCTCCAGTCGATGTCCCGGTTGCGGGCCCGGAAGTGTTTCAGCGCAAACCGGTCACATGCGGTTTCGGCGGCGGCTTTTCCGCCGCGGACCTCGCGCAGATACCAGTGGTAGAACTCGTGGCAATAGAGGAAGCGCAGCACCTCGCGTCGGGTCCGAAAGTGAATCGTCCGGCTGAACCACTGGAAGGCGAGGCGCCGCCCAGGCTTGCGGCGAGCCCGCACGTAGACCTTCTCGTCCCAGACGCGAAACGGCTCGGGCACCTGGAGTTCGATGAGGCGATCCTCGTACCAGCAGAAGGCGGCCAGGTGCGGCGCCTGGCGGTAACGCAAGGGCCGGGCGCTGACGCCATAGCCGACCGGCGCCGGCAGATCGGCGAGCCAGCGCCGGAGCGTGTCGGCGTCGACACCGGTGACCCGGGAGCGCACGGGGACGGCAGACCAGGCTCGGCGGAGAGGGGAGGAGGGCATCTTTTTAGCTTAAAGGCAGCCCTGGCGGACGGCGCTTTCCCGATCGTCGTTACACCATTTGTAAGGTTTCGCCGCCCCGTCGCCACAGGTTGTGGCCAGCCCGACGACACGGCCGCAGCCTTTCCGTTTCAAACTGGGCCTGGTGGACGCTGCTCCCCTGAGTGAACTCGAACTGGCACGCCTCAAAGCCAAGCAACGCGCGGGTGCCACCGTGGAGCGCGGCGCGAGCGAATGGCGGCCGCCGTCGTTCAACCCGCACGACGCCGTCCGCTGGACCCGGATCGCGCTGACGGCCGAGCTGCGGACCTGGCAGGCGGCGCTGCCCACCTTGCTGCGCAACGATTTCGCCTTCACGCTGGCCCTCTGGGTCGCGGTCTTCAGCGTGGCCGCGTCGGTGGTCGCCGCCCCCGGAGTTCCGCTGTCGGTCCGCTACACCGCCGGACTGGCCGCGGTCGCATACCTCTATCTGTATGTCGAGCTCGCCCGCAAGGCGCGACCGGTTGCCGGTCGCGCCGTCCTGCTCGGTATCGCCGACCTGGCCGTAGTCGCGGCCATCGGCGCGCTGTCGGTGCCCTACGTCCCGTACGCGCGCGTGCTCCTGTTCTTCGCCGCCGCCCGCGCGGCGGCCCGCTGGCGCGACGTGCGAATTCTTCCCGCCGGCTTGCTGATGCTGCTCCCCGTCGAGTTGGCCGGCCACGCCGTTCCGCTCGTGATCCTGTTCGACGCCTTCCTCGTCCTGATGACCATGGTGCTGGTCGTGCACGTGATGGCGGGGCTCGATGCCGCGCAGCGCACGGTGCAGCGACAGGCCGTGCTCGCCTCGCTGATCTCTGGCCTGGCCCGTGTCCGCGACGAGGAAGCCTTGTTCGCGCAGCTGGCCAGCCAGGCCCCGGCGCTGGCGCCTACCTGTGCCTGGGCGTTCTGGACCATGGACCCGACCGGCGACGAGTATCGCGCGGTTCGCTGGGCTGGCCTGCCGGAGGGCGAGATGCCCGGCTTCAGCTTCACCCCAACCCTTACCGCCGAGCCCGGTCAGGCGGTGCTCATGCAGGGCCCGTTGCCCGGGACCAGCGCCGGCTCGTGCACGCTGCTCCAGCCGACCATGGGGGATGGCGACTCCAACGGGCTGGTCACGGTCGCCGGCCGCGCTGCCGACCTTGACCCGACGGTGCGCGCGCTGATCCGCTCCGTCGGCGACGAAATGGGCGCCACCTTGCTCCGGCTGCAGGCCCTCGACGATCAACAGCAGCGTACCGAGGCGATGGAACAAGCGAACCGGCTGGCCGGCCTGGCTGCGCAGCATGCCTTGGACCAGGCGGCCGCGCTGGCCGCGATCCGGCCCGCCCTGGCCAGCCTCTTGCGCTCGGAGAGCCTGCACCTGGAATGGGTGCAGGGCGACCGGCTGACCCTGGTCGTCGGCGGCAACGATCCGCTCGAGGCGCACGCGCCCCGCTGGTTGTCGCTGGCGGGCACGCGCAGTGCGGAGGCATTGCTGCAGGGCCGCGCCCTGCGCGAGCCGCTCACCGGTCGCCGGCCCGAAGATCTCTTCGGTGTGCCCGCCGGGCTGCGTCAGATTGCGGTCGCGCCGCTGCACTCGGCCGGGGTCGACGGCACCCTGCAGCTGGGCCGCCGCCTGCCACGGCCGTATGCCGCGGGTGAGTTGCTCTTGCTGCAGCTGCTGGCCGAGCGCCTCGGCCTGCTGTTTGCCGCCGGCCGCACGCCGGTCACGCTCACGAATTTCGACGACAAGGGGGTGGCGGCATGACGCAGACGGTGCGGGACGCCAGCGATGCCAACGGCCTGGTCAGCGAGATGCGCCAGATGGTCCAGGCCGGCCAGCCGGCGCCGGTGGTCGACGACCCGGAGCAGCTCGAGCGCACGGTCAGTGCGAAGATCGCGACACTGTTAATGGTGATGTTGGTGGCGATCATCTTCGCGACGTCGGCGGTGCCGGATGTCGGGCCCAGCCTGGCCAAGGTCATCCAGGCGCATCTCTAAGCTGCTTGCCGGCTTATCTGAGATCAGCCCCTCTCCGGCGCGTCGGAGAATGGCGGATTTACGACGTTGGTTCGATGGGCGAGGACGACCCTGGTAGGCCCTCCCCGCCCTCGATCGTCGTAGGTCAGCGAGCGATTGCCTGGAGGTCGACCAATTCGGCCGAGAATGGGTTGAGGTGCCGGGCGCCGAAGGGCTTGCCGATCAGACCGACCTGGTTGACGTGCATCTGGCCGAGAGACCCCTCGGGGACCCCAAACCCCGACCGGAGCCCGCCGACCGCGGTGGCCTCGAAGTGTAGGAACACCACGACCTGGCCCGGGGTTGGGGCAAAGCCAAGCTGGCCAAGATCGGCGAGCGGCCATCCAACGGTCGGGTTGATGTAAACCAGCTCCATGACGGAGTCGCCCAGGGCCGGGCGGGCGCCAGCCAGGATCTCTGGCACCGACTAGCCAAAGAGCGGCTCGCCGTTGGAAATCCGCATGACGCGGCTGGCGGCGTTATGCGTGTGGAGCACGACACTAACCTTTTCACGGCCATCGGCCAGGGGTTGCTGGCTGATCGTTCCCGAGAAGGTTGTCCCCAGCGACGGTCCGCCGTGCGCAGCGAGATACGCTGCCTCGAGGCCGGCATAGTCGACCGCCGCCAATCGATCCTTCGCATCGTTCCCCCAGAAGACGTAGTTCGACGCCGGCGGCGCGAACAGAACGCAGTTGCCGGTCGCATCGGCAAAGCAGTGCGTCCCCTGCACCGCGATGAAATCCTGGATCGAATGCGTTGTCGTGGTACCGGCCGAAACGGAAATCGGCGCGAGCAACCCCGCAGTCCCCAGTGCAAGCGTAGCAACGACAAACCAGCGCGGTGTTCTACCCCTCATCGTTCCCCTCCCCACCGAATCCCGTTCCAGTGGACGCCCGCCGTGAGGCGGCCCCATCCCAAAAACGACTATACGCGCGGCTCCGAAGCTTTGCTTTCCGACCGCCAGGTGTCGCCTAGAGCCTTGACCGGGCCGGAGAACCGCTCGGCGATGACCCCCCGGACGGCGTCGGCAATGGGTGGACGGAAGTCCAGCCGGGGGAGCTGGTCCGTCGACACCCATTGCCAGCCGGCGAGCACGGGATCCGCGCGATCGAGGCGGGGCTCCGCCCCCTCCCCTATCTCCGCGTGAAACATCAGGTTGACGACGTGCCGGTCGGGCGCCAGCATCTCGCTGACGATGACCAGCTGGCCGATGCGGGCCTCGAGACTGAGCTCCTCGTTGAGCTCGCGACGGAGCGCCGCGTCGAGCGTCTCCAAGCCCTCGAGCCGGCCGCCCGGTAGCACCCAGTAACGCTGGCCGCGCTTGCGGTGCTCGACCAGCAGGATCTGGTTGTCGCGGACGATGATCGCCGCCACGCGCAGCTGTGGCGTCACGGGGTTAAATGCGTTCACGAGAGAGGCGAGGCTGACCAGCGATGTGCTCATCGTAATTTGCTTCCTCGGGCGCTAGTCGCGCGGAAGCTGGAGCGCCTGGCCCGGCCGCAGGATGGGCGTCGCCATCCCGTTGGCCGCCAGGATCGCCTCGACGTGCGGCCGCGGATCGCCGCGATAGTGGGCGCTCGCGATGCTCCAGACGGTGTCCCCCGGCGCCACCACGACCGAGTCGCTGTGGGCCGGTCCGCTGCCGTAGGCGAGCCGCCCGGTCACCAGCAGCAGCCCGGCGGTCAGCACCAGGATGCGGCCCCAGCCTCGGCGGTGCTGGGGTCGTGGATACGCGTTTCGGGCCCCGTCCTGCACGAACATGTGTTCGTTTACGAGGCTAGCACGAACAGGTGTTCGCGTCAAGAGCTGGCACGAACAAGTGTTTGCAATGGGCGAACAGATGTGCTAGCATGCCCCCGTTTTGCACGATAGTCACCGGCGTCGACGGGTCGGCACGTGTCGACTAGCGACCGATGCTGATGGCCAAATCTCTGTGCTACGATGCTGTGATCGCGGCGACCTGAGAACCCCTCCTCTCCCCTACCTCACCGCGCCACATGGGATGGCGCTGGGAGCGAGATGATCGGCTCTTGGCCGTCGACAGCGGCGCAAAAGGGAGGGGACGATATGGCGGAACCGTTGACCAGCAGGCAGCGGGAGATCCTGGAGTACCTCAGGTTTCGGCAGAAGATCCGCAGCTACCCGCCAACGGTTCGAGAAATCGGCGAGGCCGTCGGACTCTCCTCCAGTTCGACGGTGCAGAATCATCTCAATACCCTGGAGCGCAAGGGATACATCCGCCGCGATCCGACCAAATCCCGCACCATCGAAGTCGTCGACGTCGATGAGATGCAGGCCAAGCTGAGTAAGGTGGTCGCGGTTCCGCTGATCGGTCGCGTCGCCGCTGGGCAACCAATCCTGGCCGAAGAAAACATCGAAGATCACCTCGTCCTCAGCGAGGACCTGGTGGGCAGCGACAACGCCTTTGCCCTGGAGGTTCACGGCGACAGCATGAAAGATGTCGGCATCCTGTCCGGTGACTTCGTGGTCGTGCGGCCGGGGAAAGACGCACCCAACGGCAGCATCGTGGTCGCGCGCCTCGAGGACGACCAGACCAACGAGTCGACCGCCACCGTCAAGCGGCTCTTCCGCGAGGCGAACCGCGTGCGGCTCCAGCCGGAGAACGCCGCCTACGAGCCGATCTATAGCACCGCCGCCCAGCTCGAGGGTCAGGTGGTGGCGGTCGTGCGGCTCCTGCGCTAACGCCGCTCGGTTAGGCGCTCCGGTCTACGCCCGTGGTTCGAAATTGGTCGAACCTTGGCAGCAACCGTCGCGGGATGGCGCCGCGCATCAGCACCCCGTCGCCGCGATAGTCGACCGCGTCGACATTGCCGTGGGCATGGAACTCCGCTTGCCGCGCGTTCTCCGTGTACGGCAGGAGCACCTCGATCGGGACCATTTCCCCCGGCAAGGTTTCTGCGACCGCCCGTCCTAGGCCGGCCAGGCCGGTCTTGCGAAGCGCCGAGATGGGGACCACCGCCCGATACGGTGACCAGTCCTCGGCCATCAGCAAATCGACCGCCGCCGGGGTCAGCTCATCCACCTTGTTGAGCGCCAGCAGCTTTGGCTTCTCCAGCGCACCAAGGTCCTGCAGCGTCTCGTGCACCGCCTCCATCTGGTCGCGCCCGTCGTAGCGCGTGGCATCGAGCACGTGCAGCAAGAGGTCGGCCTGCTGCACTTCCTCGAGTGTGGCGCGAAACGCCGCCACCAGGTCGGTCGGCAATTTTTGGATGAAACCAACGGTGTCGGTAAAGAGCACCTCCCTGCGATTGGGCAATCGGACCAGGCGCGTCGTCGGATCGAGGGTGACGAACAGCGCATCCTCCATCTGCACCTGGGCGTGGGTCAGCGCGTGCAGTAGGGTCGATTTGCCGCTGTTGGTGTAGCCGACGATGGCCACCACCGGGTAGGCGATGCGACGCCGTCCCTCGCGGCGCAACGCGCGCTGCTTGCCGATTTCTTTGATTTCTTTGTCGAGCTCACGGATTCGATGACGGATGCGCCGCCGATCGCTTTCCAGTTTCTGCTCGCCCGGGCCGCGGGTGCCGACCCCGGCGCCCAGACCCGAGAGATCACGACCGCCCTGTAACCGCGGCAGCAGGTGATGTAGCTGCGCGGCCTCCACCTGGAGGCGGCCCTCCTTGGTGCGGGCGCGCTGGGCGAAGATATCCAGGATCAACTCGGTGCGGTCGATCACCTTGACCTGCAGTTTCTTCTCCAGGTTGCGCTGCTGCCGCGGGGACAGCTCCTCGTTGATGATCAGCAGATCGAAGTCGACCTCGTGCTTGAGCGCATGCAGTGTCTCGGCCTTACCCTTGCCGATGAACAGGGCCGGATCCGGTTTTTCCCGCCGCTGGGTATCGGTGCCGACCACCAGCACGCCGGCGGTGCGCGCCAGCTCGCTCAACTCGAGCATCTGCTCCTCGATGGCGGCCAAGCCCTGGTCCTCGTGATCAAGGGACATCAGGTAGGCGCGTTCCTGCCTGCCGTTGGAATTCCGAATCAACTCGCCTCTGCCGTCATCATACCCACGCGTAGGCGCTCAACAATCGTGTCTGGATCGGCGGGAAGCCAATGCACGCGACGGTCAGCGCGAAACCATGTGAGTTGGCGGCGCGCATACTGGCGCACCTGGCGCACGGTGGAATCGCGAGCATCCGCAAGCGACAGCCGGCCGTCCAGGAAGGCGGCGAGCTCGGGATAGCCGTGTCCCAGGCGCTGCAGGTCGGCAGCCGGAAACGCTTGCCGGATGCGGGCGACCTCGTCCACCCAACCGGCGTCGAGCATCTGGGTCACGCGCGCCTCGATGCGCTGATCCAGTTCGGCCAGCGGCACCTCGAGTCCAATGATGGTGATTGACCACGGGGGCGGATCGGACGCACGCGCCACGCTGGGCGGCCTGCCGGTGACCGCGTGGATCTCGAGAGCACGGATCATCCGGCGCGGATTCCTCTGTGCGCGCTCGGCACTTGCCGGATCGATGCGCCGCAGCTCGGCATCCAGCGATTCTGGTCCTTCCGCTTCGAGTCGCTGTTCGAGCGCCGCTCGCAGCTCGGGATTCGGCGGTGCATCGGCGAGGTTCCAGCCGTAGAGGAGCGCTCGCAGGTAGAGACCGCTTCCCCCCTGCAGTACCGGGAGTCGGGCCTGGCGGTCGATGTCTGCCACCGCATCCATGGCCAGCCGCTGATAGTCGGCGACCGTAAACGGGGTGCCGGGATCGACAACATCGACCAAGCGGCACCGAAGGTCGCCGAGCTCTTGCGACGTCGGCTTATTGGTGCCGATGTCGCAGTGCGTATAGACCTGCCGCGAATCGACCGAGACCAGCTCCCCGTTGAGACGATGCGCCGCGGCAATGGCGATGGCCGTCTTCCCGCTGGCTGTGGGACCCACGATCGCAACGACACGCTGCAAGCTCAGGGGCGTTTGAACAACCGCCTCAATTGATCGTCCGGCAGGATCAGCGTCGTCGGCCGGCCGTGCGGGCAGCTGATCGGTTCGTCGGTCGCGGCCAGCGAGCGAAGCAATTCTCCCGCGGCTTCCGGCGTCAGCGCATCGCCGAAACGGACGGCGCTGTGGCAGGCGATCAGGGCGGCCGTCTCGCGCAGCCGCCGGTCGGGCGTGCGCTCGCCGACGAGGTCGGTCAGCAGCAAGTCGAGCACTCGCGCGACCCGCGCCTCCGGCATGTCGCTCGGCGCCGCGCGCAGGCGAATGGTGTGCGGCCCGAACAACTCGCCTTCGAAGCCGAGGGTCTGGAGCCACGAGGCCTGCTGCTCGAAGGCGCCCACCTGGCCGGGCATGAGATCCACGTCGTGCGGAATCAGGAGCAGCTGGCTGGCAGGCTCCCCGGCCTCGAGTCGTTGCAGGATGCGGTCGAAGAGCACGCGCTCGTGGGCGGCATGCTGGTCGATCAGGACCACGGCGTTGGGCGCCTCCGCCACCAGGTAGCCGTGTAGCAGTTGGCCCACATACGCCAACGGAGGAAGCCGTGAGCCCCGAATTTCCGGCGCCGCCGGCGAGTCACCCTCCCCCTCTGGGGGAGGGTAGGGTGGGGGCTGGAGCACGCCCGACACGACCGCCGTCTCATGCAGCTCGAGCATCGGCCCTCCCCCGGTCGCCTGCAGCTCATAGAGCGGACTCTGGCGCAGGGCGTGGTAGCACGCCCGTTCGAGCGCGGCAAAGACGGCGCCCTCATTGCGGAATCGAACCTCGCGTTTGGTCGGATGGACATTGACGTCGAGCTCCGCAGGATCGACCAACACATTCAGCACGGCGAGCGGGAACCGATCCGGCTCGCGAAGTCCCCGATACGCCTGCTCGATCGCGAACACCAGGTTGCGATGCTGGATCCGCCGACCGTTGACCAGGATGACGACGTGATCCCTGGTGCCGCGATGCAGGGCAGGCGGGCTGATCAACCCGTGCACGGTTGGCTCCCCGACGGACAGCATCGCGGTCGCGGTCTGCGTATCGTAGACCGCCGCGAACGTCGCTCGCAAGTCACCGGTCCCCGGCGTCTCGAAGACACGTCGCCCATCGAGCTTGAGACTGAAGGCGATGGTCGGGTTTCCGAGGGCGAGCTCGCCGACGAGGCGGCTGATCACGGCATTTTCGGTTGCGGGCTGTTTCAGGAACTTCAGCCTGGCTGGTGTGTTGAAGAACAAGTGGCCGACGCTGACCCGCGTGCCAACTGGAGAGCCGGCTCCCTCAGCGGTGAGCAATTCCCCGGCCTGGATGCGGACCCGCAACCCCTCTCCCCCATCGCGGCTCCGGCTGACCGCGTCGACCTCGGCGACGGCGGCGATGCTGGCGAGCGCCTCACCGCGAAAGCCGAGCGTGTGGATCGTCCTGAGTTCCTCGAGCGAGCGCAGCTTGCTGGTCGCGTGGCGCTGAAACGCCACGGGCAGGTCGGCTGGGCTCATGCCGTGGCCGTCGTCCACGACCTCTATGAGGCCCTGGCCGGCCGCTTCAACCCGGACGTCGATGCGGGCCGCCCCGGCGTCGATCGCGTTTTCTACCAACTCCTTGACCACGGCCGCCGGGCGGTCGACGACTTCGCCGGCGGCGATGCCGTCGGCAACGGCGGGAGGCAGGATCGCGATGGTCTGGCTGGGCTCGAGCCCGACCTCAGGGCGCGGCATGCTGTCCCTGCCAGGCGAAGAGTTTTTCCAGCGCCTCACGTGGCGAGAGCCGTTCGAGGTCGAGCTGCTTCAACTCGGCGACCACTGGGTGATCCAGCGGCAGGCTGAGCTGCGCGCTAGCCTCCGGCCGTTCCAGCGGTCGCTGGCCCTCCAGCTCGGAGAGCACCTGCCGGGCCCGCACCACCACCTGGCGCGGCAGGCCGGCGAGCTCGGCGACGTGGATCCCGTAGCTGCGATCGGCGCCGCCCTCGACCACCTGATGGAGGAAGATGACGCGCTCCCCTTCTTCACGGACCTCCATCCGAAAATTCCGCAGCCGGGGCAGTTGCTGCGCGAGCGCGGTCAGTTCGTGATAGTGGGTGGCGAAGAGCGTGAGCGAATGAAGCTGCGGTGCCTCGTGGAGATATTCGAGGAGCGCCTGCGCGATGCTGACCCCGTCGTAGGTGCTGGTGCCGCGCCCCACCTCGTCGAAGATGAGCAGACTGCGCGGCGTGGCGTGGGCGAGGATGTGCGCCGTCTCCACCATTTCAACCATGAAGGTCGACAGCCCGCGCGCCAGCTCATCGTGAGCGCCGACCCGGGTGAAGATGCGATCGCACAGGCCGATGACGGCTCGCTCGGCGGGCACGAAGCTGCCGGCCTGCGCCAGCAGGACGATGATGCCGGCCTGCCGCAGGTAGGTCGACTTGCCGGCCATGTTCGGTCCACTCAGCAGCACGACTTGCTGATCGATTGGGCTCAGCCGCAGGTCGTTTGGCACGAAGCGGCCGGGGCCAAGCGCCGCTTCGACCAGCGGGTGCCGGCCGCCGATGATCTCGATCCCGGGCTCGTCATGCAGGGTGGGCCGAACCCATCGATGCCGGCTTGCCAGGCTGGCCAACGCGGTGACGGCATCGAGCTCCCCGATCCAGGCAGCGGTGTCCAGCAGATCCTTGCCGGCGGCGGTGATGCGACGGCAGAGCTCGCTGAAGAGCGCCTGCTCACGCGCCACCATCGCGCTCTTCGCGTTGAGGACGAGGGTTTCCTTCTCCTTCAGCTCCGGCGTGACGTAGCGCTCGCCGTTGACCAGCGTCTGCTTGCGTACGTACTCGGACGGGATCGCCTCACGGTTGGCGTGACTGATCTCGATGTAGTACCCGAACACCTGGTTGAAGCCGACCTTCAGCGACCGGATGCCGCTTCGTTGGCGTTCCTGCTGCTCCAGCGCAGCGATCCACTCGCGCGCGGCGCGCGAGCCATCTCGGATGCTGTCGAGCTCCGCGTCGAACCCCGGCCGGAAGACGGCGCCATCCCGTAGCGTGGCCGGTACCTCGTCGACGAGGGCCGAGGCCAGGGACGACTGCAGGTCGTCCAACGCAACGGGCGTGGGCGGCGACGCCAGCTCCGGCCAACGGCCGGCGAGGCGCTGAACGCCGGGCAGGGCGCGAAGGGTTGTGAGCAGCGCCTGCAGGTCGCGCGGCGTCGCCAGCCCCTGGGCGGTGCGGCCGGCGATCCGTTCCAGGTCGGGCAAGCCGCGCAGCTCGGCCTGCAGCTGGCCGCGGCCGAGCGGATCCGCCACAAGCACCGCCACCCGGGCGAGTCGCTCCTCGAGTGGCTCGCGCGTGCGCAACGGCTGGTCGAGCCAGCGCCGCAACTGTCGCGAGCCCATGGCGGTCGTGGTCTCGCGGATGAGCAGGCCGGCCAGGTCCTCACTGGACGGCGCTCGATCCGCCCCGAGTCCGAGGCTGCGCCGCGTCGGTGGATCGAGATGCATGAACGCCCGCGGATGCTCGGCATGCAGCCGCAGCAGACCGGGCTCGAGCTTAAGTCGTGACCGCTCGGCGTGCCGCAGGAGCGCGTGGGCGGCGGCCAGAGCCTCCGGCCACTCATCGCAACCGAAGGCAGCCAGCGTCTCGACGCCCAGCAGCGTCTGCAGCCGCTCGACCGCGGCGCGCGCATCGAAGTCCTGCACGTCGACCCAGGTGGTCGGCGTGCTCCCCACCAGCGCGAGCAATCGGGGTCGGTCGGCTTCGCAGGCGACCAGCTCGGCAGGTCGGAGTCTTTCCAGCTCATCGCGAAGCGCCTCGTCGGTTGGCTCGACCCGCAGCAACGCCAGCTCGCCGGTCGAGCAATCGAGGGCGGCGATGCCGTGGTAGTGAGCGCGCAGACAAATCGCTACCGCGTAGTTGGTGCCGCCCTCGAGGTAGGCGTCCTCGACCACCGTTCCCGGCGACAGCACGCGGACGACCTCGCGCCGCACCAACCCGCGGGCGGCGGCCGCATCCTCGACCTGGTCGCAGAGCGCGACCCGAAGTCCGGCCCTGAGCAGCCGGCCGACGTAGCCCTCGAAGGCGTGGTAGGGAACGCCGGCCATTGGCACCCGATGGCCTTTGCCCAGCTCGCGCGAGGTCAGCGTAATGCCCAACAGCGGTGCCGCCCGCTCGGCATCTTCCCCAAAGGTCTCATAGAAGTCGCCCAGGCGGAAGAGCACGATGGCATCCGGATATTCCTGCTTGACGCGTTGGTACTGGTCGAGGACGGGGACCGGCTTCAGGGCGTTGCCTAGTTGAGGACCTGGCCTCGAAGCTGCCAGGCCGTGGCCTGCTCGACAAGCACCCGGCGAACGGTACCGGTCTGGGCGCCGAGTGGTGCCGCGCCGATGATAACCCTGTTCTGTCGGGTGCGGCCGCTCACCTCCGAGTCTTCCGCGCGCTCCACCAGCACCTCGACCGTCCGACCGAGCCAGCGCCGGTTCGCGTCCTCGGCGATCCGTCGCTGGGCCTCGAGCAGCACGTTGATCCGTCGCTTCTTCTCAGGCGGTGTCACGTCATCCGGGTGCAGAGCGGCCGTGGTCCGAGGGCGCGGGGAGAAGCCCTGGATGTGAACCACGTCGAACTTGATCTCCTCCAGCAGCGCGAGGGTTTTCTGGAACTGTTCTTCAGTTTCCCCCGGGTAGCCGACGATGACGTCGGTCGAGACGGAAAGGTCGGGGATGAGGTCGCGAGCGTGGGCGATGATCGCCCGGTACTCGTCCGTGGTGTAGCGTCGGCGCATCTGCTTGAGGATCGCGTCGTCTCCTGACTGGAAGGGCAGGTGGAGGTGCTCGCAGACGCGCGGCAGGTCGCGGATGGCGAGCAGCAGGTCGTCATGCACATGGCGCGGATGCGACGTCAAAAAGCGAACCCGCCAGATGCCTGGGACATTCCCGACCGCCTCGAGCAGATCGGAGAGGCCAGCCTTGCTGTCCGGATCGCGGTAGGAGTTGACCGTCTGGCCAAGCAGCGTGACTTCGCGCACCCCCTGGAGCGCGAAGCGCCGCACGTCTTCGACCACATCCGTCAGCGGGCGGCTGCGTTCGGTACCACGCACGAAAGGCACGATGCAGAAGCTGCACACTTCGTTGCAGCCAAAGATCACCGGGACGTAGGCGGTGAGGCCATGCTGCAAAATCGCCCCGCCGGTCTGCGCCGGATCGGTCTCGTACTCGCCCTGCAGGTCCTGGATGAAGGCTTCGTATTGACGCATGTCGAAGCGATAGTCGAGGTCGGGCAGGCGCTCGTAGAGGCGATCCTTCTCCTTGTTGGCCATGCAACCCGTGATCGCGATCGCCCGACCCGGCCGCGCCTGCTTCCAGGCCTTGAGCTCGCGGAACCGGCCGTAGGCTTTTTGCTCGGCGTTCTGGCGGACCGAGCAGGTGACGAGGATGGCGAGGTCAGCCTGGTCGAGGTCGGCAACGGCGCTGAAGCCGGCCGCCGTCAGGCCCTGCGAGAGGTAATCCGCATCCGACTCGTTCATCTGGCAGCCGCTCACCCAGAGATGGAACCGCTGGCCGGATGGCGCGCGCTTCCGTCCATTCGGGCGTGGTCGCGAAAACGCGTGGGGTTCGAAGGTTAGGGGTGCGCCGGGTATCCGCAGCCGTGGCGGGGCGGTCGACTCAGGCATCGACCGAGTTTATCGAGACTCGACCAGCAGACGGATACCGGTCCGCTCCTCACCGTCGATCGAGATGTCGATGAACGAGGGAATACACACCAGGTCGATGCCGCCGGCCGCGACATAGCCGCGGGAGATGGCGATGGCTTTAACGGCCTGGTTGATCGCCCCGGCCCCGATCGCTTGCACCTCGACCCGGGTCTGGCTGCGGACCACGCCCGCGATGGCGCCCGCGACCGCGACGGGCTTGGAGGTGGCGGAGACCTTCAGGATCTCAATAGCCGGCCGGGTCGTGCGAGGTATACCGGCAGCCGGGCTGGCCGAAAGCGTCTTCTCCCCTGTCGAGCCGTTCGATGGCGGTTTTGTTTCCAGAGTGTCCATCTATTCTATTGAGAGCGGTGACCGAACGTTTGATTGCCCCTCGACACCTTAACCCCAACTTAGGGGGTCGTCAAGCGGCTACTCGACCGCTACCTCCCGGTCGACCCGCTCCACCCGGGTGGCTTTGCCCGAAAGGGCATCGATTTGAACTAAAACTGAGTTGAATTGCACCACGCCAGCCGCCACCTTGAACCGATACGGGACCCCGGTGAGGAAGCGCTGGAGGCTGGCTTCCTTGTCCATCCCGATCACCGAGTCCCGAGGCCCCACCATCCCGAGGTCGGCCACGAACGCCGTGCCGCCGGGAAACAACCTGGCATCGGCGGTGGGAACATGCGTGTGGGTGCCGAAGACGAAGCTGGCCCGGCCGTCGAGGTACCATCCGAGGGCGATCTTCTCGGAGGTCGCCTCGGCGTGGATGTCCATCAGCACCAGCTTGGTGCCCGCGCCCTGGCGCAGGATCTCGTCCGCCGCCTTGAAGGCCGAATCGATCGGTGGCATGAAGAGCTGGCCCTGGACGTTGCCGATGAGCACCTGGCCCTTTTCGCCCAGGTCGTGACAGAACCAACCCCGCCCCGGGGCGCCTGCCGGGTAGTTGTGCGGGCGGAGAATTGGTCGCCGGTCGTCGAATCCGGTCATCATCTCGCGCTGGTCCCAGATGTGATTCCCGGAGGTGAGGACATCGATGCCGAGTCCGAAGAGGTCGTCGGCGATCTTCGGGGTCAGCCCGAAGCCGCCGGCCGCATTCTCGCCATTCGCCACCACCAGGTCGAGGTTCAACTCTCGACGCAGCTGCGGCACGAGGCGCGCCACGGCTTCACGTCCGGGCCGACCGATGATGTCGCCGATCGCCAGCACGGTTACGAGCATTGGGCGATCGTAACAAGCTAGGCGGGGTCGAGGCCTTGCTGGCCGACCTGTCGAGGGCGACTATTGGGGCCACCTTCAACCAGTTCCGCGAGATGGGTCCCGACGACGTGGCCGAGGCGCCCGCGATTCGGCTCGCCAATCTGCGGCGCTATCTCATGGAGCGCGACCACGCGGACGTGCTCGCGGTCGGCGAGGCCGCCGGGTACCAGGGGATGCACTGGTCGGGCATCGCCTTCACCAGCGAGTTCGATCTGCTGCGCTGGGGTGAGCCGTACCGGCGGTCGAGCCGCCGCCAGCGACCATGGAAAGAACCCTCGGGGACCATCGTCCACGGCCTGCTCGATGAACTCGGCGCCGAGCTGCGCGTCATCCTCTGGAACACGGTCCCCACGCACCCATTCCTCCCTGGCCAACCGCTATCGAACCGGCGGCCGATACGGCCGGAGGTCGCGGCCGGCCTCCCTTACGCGCAGCGGCTCATCGACATCCTTCAGCCCCGCCTCGTGGTCGGGGTTGGCCGGATTGCGGCCGACACGCTGGGCAGCCGCGCCGTGTACGTGCGCCATCCAGCGCAATCGGGGGCGACCGCCTTTCGTGCCGGGATGCGCGCCTTGCTCCAGGCATCCCGTTGAAATCAAAAAGAGGCGGCCCTCAGTGGGTCGCCTCTCTTCGTTACTTTGCGAATTCGACGATACGGGTCTCGCGGATCACCGTCACCTTGATCTGGCCCGGATAGCTGAGCTCGCCTTCGATTCGCTTTGCGATATCGCGGGCGAGGATCTGGGCCCGGCTGTCGTCGATGGTGTCCGGCTTGACGATGATGCGGATCTCCCGACCCGCCTGGATCGCGAACGATTTCTCGACGCCTTCGAACGAGTTGGCGATGCTCTCCAGCTTCTCGAGCCGCTTGATGTAGGTGGTCAATGTCTCGCGGCGGGCGCCCGGCCGAGCGGCCGAGACTGCGTCGCAGGCCACCGTCAGAATCGCCTCGAGGCTGGTTGGCTCGACGTCCATGTGGTGGGCGGCGACGGCGTTCACCAGCGTGTCTGGCTTGCCGAGCCGCTTGAGGAGCTCTCCGCCGATGATGGCGTGGGACCCCTCGACCTCATGGTCGATCGCCTTGCCGATGTCGTGCAGCAGGCCGGCCTCACGGGCCAGCGCCACGTCGGCGCCGATCTCGGCCGCCGCCATTCCGCAGAGGAAGGAGACCTCTTTGCTGTGGGTCAAGACGTTCTGTCCGTAGCTGGTCCGAAATGCCAGCGTCCCCAACAGCTTCACCAGCTCGGGATGCAGTCCGGTGACCCCGGTCTCGAACATCGCCTGTTCGCCTTCTTCCCGAATCCGGTTCTGGACGTCGCCACGAGCCTTGGTCACCATCTCTTCGATCCGGGCCGGGTGGATCCGGCCATCGACCAGGAGATGATTGAGGGCCACCCGCGCCACCTCGCGGCGGACCGGGTCGAACCCACTGAGGATGACGGCCTCCGGCGTGTCGTCGATGATCAGGTCGACACCGGTCGCATGTTCGAGCGCCCGAATATTGCGCCCTTCACGGCCGATGATGCGGCCCTTCATCTCGTCGCTCGGGATAGCCACCACTGAAACCGAGGTCTCTGCGGTCTGCTCGGCGGCAACCCGCTGCATCGCGGTCACCAGGATGTTGCGCGCGCGCTTTTCGCTCTCCTCTTTGACGATCTCCTCGCCTTGGCGAATCTTCTGCGCGATCTCCTGGTTGAGTTCCTTTTCAAGGTTGGTGAGGATTGTCGTCCTCGCTTCGGCCCGCGTCATCCCCGAAATTCGCTCGAGCTCTTTGACCTGCTCGGCGAGGGCATCGTTGACGCGTTCCCTGGTCCTCCCGATCTCCAACTCTTTGGCGGTCACGGCCTGGTCCTTTCGGTCCAGGTCTTCGAGTTTGCGGTCGATCGATTCTTCCTTCTGCTGAACCCGACGTTCCGAACGCTGAATCTCCGCACGTGCGTCGCGTACCTCCTGCTCCAGCGTCATGCGGATGCGGTGGGCTTCCTCTTTCGCTTCGAGGACCATCTCCTTCATCTGGGTCTCGGCATCCGACAGCAGCTTTTCGCGTTCCGCGTTGGAGACGAGATCGCGCTGGCGGTTGGCGTTGCCAACCCAGAGGTAGGCGACGAGAGCACCCACGGCCGCACCCACCACGACACCTGCGACCAGGAGTAATGGAATGGGCATAGTTACACCTCGCTTATGGACTTTTAAAGGTTCTTCTCACTGCGCGTGGGCGCAGCGGGACTAGTCGTTACATGGCGACAAAATCTTGACTATTTTAGTCGCGTTCAGCGACACTGTCAAACCGGCCGGCGGCCTCCCACTCGTCGCTCAGGAGGCGGCACACCCGGTATACGAGTCCACTACTGAACCCGCGCCGACTCAGGCGCGGACCCAGGTAGGCAACCAGGGCCTGCGGATCGGCTAGGCGCCGGTGGGACAGCAGACTTTTCCCCAGGGCCAGGGCCTCCGCGGCCTCGGCATCGGCATCGACCGCGGCCAGCGCGGGCCCGGCGGTCCCCTCCTCGACGCCCTTCGCACGTAGCTCCTGGGCGATCAGGGCGTGACCTCGTCCCCGACTGCGACGGCGCACCAGGGCGTTGGCGTATTCCTGGTCGTTGAGGTACCCATCGGCCTGGGCCCGGTCGAGCGCGGCGTCCACGGCGGCGTCGGTGTAACCGAGCCGGCCGAGTCGCTGCCGCAACGCCGCACGCGACTGCGGCTGGCGAGCCAGCCGCTTGACCGCCTCGGTATAGGCCGCCTGGACGCTCTCCGGCTCACGCGCGGTCGGCGTCGTTCGCCGGCCGCCGCTTCTCACGCCGGCTGGAGGATCTTCTCCGCGGCCTTGCCCTTCATCTGCGCGATCAGCTCCTCGCCCAGCTTCGGGTTCGCCTTGAGGAAGCCCACCGTTTGCTCGCGCCCCTGGCCCATCCGCTGGCCGTTGCAGGAGAACCATGAGCCGCTCTTTTCCACCAGGGTGGCGTCAACCGCGGCGTCGAGCACGCTGCCCCAGTAGGAGATGCCCTCGTTGTAGAGGATGTCGAACTCGGCCGACTTGAATGGCGGCGCGACCTTGTTCTTGACTACCTTGACCTTGACCCGGTTGCCCGTCACGTCAAGCCCGTTCTTGATCGAGTCGACCTTGCGGATATCGAGCCGGATCGAGGCATAGAACTTCAGTGCGCGGCCGCCGGTGGTCACCTCCGGGTTGCCGAACATGATGCCGACCTTCTCGCGCAGCTGGTTGATGAAGATCACCGAGGTGCTCGACTTGGAGATGGCACCGGTCAGTTTGCGCAGCGCCTGTGACATCAGCCTGGCCTGCAGGGCGACGTGGCTATCCCCCATCTCGCCGTCGATCTCCGCCTTCGGCACCAGCGCCGCCACCGAGTCGACGACGATGACGTCGACGGCGCCGGACCGGACCAGCACGTCGACGATTTCGAGCGCTTGCTCACCAGTGTCCGGCTGCGAAATCAGCAGGTCCTCAGTCTTGACCCCGATGTGGCCGGCGTACACCGGGTCCAGGGCGTGCTCAGCATCGATGAAGGCGGCGACGCCACCCAGCTTCTGCGACTGGGCGATGACGTGCAGCGCGAGCGTCGTCTTCCCCGATGACTCTGGGCCGTAGATCTCGACCACGCGGCCGCGCGGGATCCCACCAACCCCGAGCGCCATGTCGAGGGTGAGCGATCCCGTCGGGATCACGTCGATGTTCCGCTGGGCCGCCGCCTCCCCCAACTTCATGATGGCGCCCTTCCCATAGCTGCGCTCGATCTGGCTGAGTGCAGCCGTCAATGCCCGTTCTTTCTCTGACATCTAGTCTCCCCTTGCTTCGTGATGGGGTCTGGCCGACCCGCCCACTGTAATACAGATTTGTGTAACTGTCAATGCTATGACCCCAGGGTCTGGACCAGGAGCTCCAGGGCGGCGATCACCGAGCGACGCCGGTTGTCCCAGCGGTCGCCGGTCCATTGAAAACGATGCGTGGTCGTCGCCTCCGCGGCGATCCCGATGAACGTGAGACCAACTGGCTTGGCGCCCTCCGCATCCGGCCCCGCCACCCCGGTGATCGAGATGCCGATGTCCGCCTGCAGCAACTTGCGAACGCCGGTCGCCATCGCGGCCGCCGTCTGCTCGCTCACGGCCCCATAACGGCGCAGTGTCGCCTCGGGCACCTGCAGCTGTTCGACCTTCACTCGATCGGCATAGCTGATCACGCCGCCGAGAAAAAAGGCCGAACTCCCGGGAACGTCCGTCAGCGCGCCCCCCAGCAAGCCGCCGGTGCACGACTCCGCCACCGCGACCGAACGGCCTTGCCGGCGCAACCGCTCCCCCACCTGTTGGGCCAAAGCAAACATCTCGGGATCGGGCGGCACGGCTCACCGGTAGTTGATGAACTGAAGTGGGACCGTGGTTTCGCTCGCCTTCAAACTCGCGATCACCTGCTGCAACAGGTCTTTGTCCCGGCTCGACACCCGGATCGTGTCGCCCTGGATGCGCGGCTGCACTTTGGGCGACACGAGCTTGATCTGCTTGACCAGGGTGCGGGCCAGCTCGTCATCGATGCCTTGCACCAACTCGAGCTTTTGCCGGACCGTCCCTTTCGCCGCCGGCTCGATCGGGCCGGGCTTGAGGATCTTGAGTGAGAGCTGGCGCTTCACCAGCTTGCCCTGTAGCACGTCGAGCATCGCCTTCATCTTGAAATCACTCGGGCCGGCCAATGTGATCTCGTCCTCGCCGAGATCGATCGAGGCGCCGGTATCCTTGAAGTCATAGCGGGTGACGATCTCCCGCTGCGCCTGGTTGACGGCGTTGACCAGCTCCTGCCGATCGAACTGCGAGACGACGTCGAACGAATATTCCTGCGCCATTGAGTCCCTATCCTAACCGCGCATTTTGACAGCTGTCTGTCGTAGGGTGGGGGCCGTCATTGATTGGCGTCATCGAGGTCTCTGACCAGCTCATCGACTTCGAGCAGGTTCATCAGCACCTCGCGAGACTTGCTGCCCTCGTAGGGGCCGATCACCCGATTGTCGGCGAGCTGGTCGACGATGCGGGCCGCCCGCGTGTACCCGACGTTGAGCTTGCGCTGGAGCAGGGACACCGAGGCGCGGCCTTCGGTCGCGACCACGTGCGCGCCTTTGCCAAATAACGGATCGCGCTTCATGCCTTCCTTGACCCAGGAAACTGTCGCCTCGACGTTGAAGATCTCTTCCTGGTACTGCGGCTTTCCCTGGCCCTTCCAGAAGTCGATGATCGCCTTCATCTCCCGGTCGGAGACGAACACGCCCTGCAGCCGGGTGGCCTTGCCCGCCTCGACCGGCAGGTAGAGCATGTCGCCGCGCCCGAGGAGTTTTTCCGCCCCCGTCTCGTCGAGGATGACGCGCGAGTCGATGCTCGAGCTGACGGCGAACGCGATCCGGGAGGGGATGTTCGCTTTGATCAGGCCGGTGATGATGTCGGCGGAGGGCCGCTGGGTGGCGACCAGCAGGTGGATGCCGACGGCGCGGGCCAGCTGGGCGATGCGGCAGATCAGCTCCTCGATCTCGCCGGCGGCCACCATCATCAGGTCAGCCAGCTCATCGATGACGATCACGATGTAGGGCAGGGGATTCAATCCCATGTCGGGCGCTTTTCCATTGAAGTCGGCGATGTTGCGGACGGTGTGGCTGGCAAACAGCTTGTAGCGCGTCTCCATCTCGGCCACCGCCCAGCGCAGGGCCGAGGTCGCGTGGTCCGATTCCGTCACCACCGGCACCAGCAGGTGGGGCATGTCCTGGAACATCGAGAACTCGACCCGCTTGGGGTCGATCAGGATGTACTTCAGTTCCTCGGGTGTCGCCTGGAACAGCATGCCGGCGATCAACGCGTTGATGCAGACGCTCTTGCCCGACCCGGTCGCGCCGGCGATCAGGAGATGCGGCATCCGGGTCAGGTCGCCGACCACGGTGTTGCCGGAGACGTCGGTGCCGATCGCGAGCGACAACAAGGTCTTGTCGTTCTGAAAGGTCGGCGTCTGGATGATCTCTCGGAGCGTCACCAGGCTGGTCGCCTTGTTCGGCACCTCGATCCCCAAGGCCGGCTTCCCTGGGATTGGAGCCTGGATGCGGATTGCCGCAGATAGCGCAAGCGCCAGGTCGTTCTGGAGCGCCGTGATCTTGCGCACCGGCACCCCGTGACCGGGCTGCAGCTCGTACTGGGTGACCGACGGCCCGGAGTTGACGCCGATGACCGTCGCCTCGACATCGAAGCTTCCCAACGTCTGCTCGATCAGCTTGATGTTCGCCTTGATCTCGTCGTGCAGCCGTTCCTTGCGGACGGTGACGGTGTCCAGCAAGCTCAGGTCCGGCCTCATCCAGACACGCTGAATCTCGTCTTCGATGAGGGTCGACGCCACCGCATCACCGCCGGGCACTACGGTCAACAGCGGCTCAGCCGCGGTGGTCTTCTTGCGGCGAGGCTCTGTCGCCGGCTCCTCGTCGATAGGCTCCTGGAGGGCGGCTACCGCCGATTCGAGCTCCGGGGACAGCGTCGCCGGAACCGAGGGCCGGGTGGCCGCGGCAATGCCGCTGATCGGGACCAGTACCGGCTCAGCCGTCTCGGTGCGAACCACCTGGTTGCGCGGAGTCCATGCCTCAGCGGGTCTCTTCTCCTTGGCCGCCGGCTTTGGCTCCGGTCGGTTCTCGAGGTAATGCTCACGCAGCGCCCCGACCGTCCCGCGGATCGAGATGTCGAAGGCGAGCACCAGACCACCGAGAAACACCGCGCCCAAAATCAAGATGCTGCCGGCGGTGCCCGCAAGGCTGCGGAGGGCTTCGCCCTCGATCTGGCCCACGGACCCACCGCTCTGCTGGGCCGACAGATGCAGCAGCCCCAACGAGCTGATCAGCAGAAGGGCGATGCCCAGGCCGCGTCCCCAGGTCATCGTTTCGATCCACGGCATCAGGAGTTCGGCGGCGGCAACAACCGCGGCAAGGATGACGAAGACGACACCCCAGCCGAAGAGGCCGACCAGTCCACCGCGGAGCACGTGCATGGCCGAGCCGCTCGCCTGGAGGGCGACAGCCAGCACGAGCAGGCCGGCCAGCAACAGGAAGCCGATCCCGGCAAGCTCGCGCTGCTGGGACTTTGGCACTTCCAGCTTGGGCAGGCGAGGCGCCTTGATCCGAAAACGCTGCCGCGAGGCCGAGCGCTTGGGGCGCGCGATCCGCTTCCGCCGGGTTCTCACACTGGCTGGGTGGCTGCGACGTCTGCTGTGACGAATGCCCGCATTCTAGCGTGCCCGCACCGCTCCGAAAAGGGCCTATGGCGTCGGGATCAGGCCGGGCCAGAGCAAGCCGGTGGCAAGCGCAAGCGCGCTCAGGGCCAGCGACAGGGTCATGTAGATGAGGTACGGTCGCTTCGGCGACCACCCCAACAAGGTCGGTTGCGGTCTTTGCAGGATCACGTTCATTCTCATGACTCCAAATTCCGAAATGGCCGTCCCCAGGAACAATGCGGCAACGGCAAAAGCGAGCCGCCGAGCGCCTTCAACCGTGAACGCCAGGAAGAGAAACCCTCCGCCACCGAGCGCCGATCCAAGCGACATCACTGCAATAGCCAGAAGCAACTTATTGCGGCGCTCAGTCGGTGTTCGACTGGGCCATAGCGTGCCCGCGCGCCTCCCTCCGATGCGCCAGATGACTACAGCGGCCGCGCCGAGAGGAAAGCTAACGAGCAGCACGACGACCCACTGCGCCACGGGGCTCGAATTCTTGTACAAAGCGAGCCATGTGAGTGCCACGATGGCGACCAACTGGCAACCAAGGGCCACGACGAACAGGGCCGCCCCCGCCCAACCGTAAGGGCCGGATACCGGAGGGAAGCGCCGGGACCGAGCCTCGCCCACTGAAGTCAATCTAAGATCTCGCGGCGCCCGGACGCTAGGGGTATAACTGACCTATGGCAAAGCAGGACCAAGACCCTCTCGACGACCTCGATACCAAAGGCATCCCCGATCTCGATGCGGCGCCCGGTCCCGGGGGTCGCGCCCGCAGCTCACAGCTTGCCGAAGACGAAGACCTCGATTCCGAAGGGCAACCGGACCTGATAGGCGCGCTTCCGGAGAAGGAGATCACCGGCGACGCCCAGGAAGGCGAGGTCCCACCTCGCGATTACAAGCAAGCGCCGGATGACTACTTCCACCAGGACACGCTCGATGAGCGGCTGCGCGAGGAAGTACCTGACCGCCTAAGCGCGGATGTTGAAGAGGTTCGCCTGATCGACGACGAGTCAGAAGATGGTGGCGGCGAACTCCGGTCCGAGAAGGGCGACGAAGGCGGCTACCCCAGCGCGGAAGAGGCGGCGATGCATATCGTCGACGAGGCCCCGGGCGCCGTCGATAAGAAAATCGACAGCTACACCGGCGACCCGGTCGAAGAGCTCGAGTAGACCGGGAGAAGACCTAAGGCGACTTCGACGCTGACGCCGCCACCGAGGCCGCCGCGCTCGCGGGCGCCGAGCCGCTAGCCGCCGGGGAACCGGTCGGGCTGAAAACACCGAACGGATGGACGAGGACCACAAACCCCAGCACCAACACGATCACCACGATCGCAAAGATGGCGACGACCGCCGTGTTGTTCGATCCGCCGCTGCCCTGTGTATTGGCCATGCCTTTACCTCCACGAAAGCATCAAAAGGCTCCCGCGCAGCTATTCATGACATAACCGCCCCTCATCCGACGAGAATAGCGCACTCACATATTATTAGTACGCACCACTTCGCGCTCACGGCCGCAAGCGGTAGAAGCGCCAGAAATCGTGCTCGATCGGCAGGATCTCGACGCCCGAGAATCCGGCCTGCTTGGCATATGCGCGCAGGATGTCTGGGCGCATGACCGTGCCCGTGCCAAGCGCCGGTGGGTCAACCTTGCCGACCGGCAGGCAGTGCAAGACGCTCCAGCCGTACATGAAGCGCTCGAGCTCATCCCCCGGGGCGGTGAATGCCTCGGCCACTTTTTCGTCGGCCACCAGGACTGCGCCGCCCGGAGCGACCAACCCGCGCATCGCCTTGAGCACGCGCACGGGGTCGGACATGTCGTGGATGGTTTCGAAGGCGGTCACTAGGTCGTAGGTGCCGCCCTGCGGCGCGTCGGCGGCATCGCGTGGTTCAAACCTCAGCCGGTCATCGATTCCCGCCCTCGCCGCATTCTCGCGCGCGCTCGCGATCGATGGCTCGTCGAGGTCGAAGCCGTCGACGCGCACTTTTGGATAGGCCTTGGCGATCGCGATGCTTGACCATCCGCTCCCGCAGCCGACGTCCGCCACCTTTGCCGGCGGATCCGCCCGTAGGCGGCGATCGACGTCGACCATGGCTGGCAGCCAATCAGTGCCGAGCTGATTCAAAAACATGGGCCGGTTTAGCGAGGCAATGGAGTTACGGAATTCTGGCCCATAGTCGCTGTATGGCACACCCCCGCCGCGGCGGTAGGCCGTCAGGAGGGCGGGCAGCGTGCTCGCTAGCCCGGGGATTGCCCAGGAGATGGGCGCCAGGTAGTTGACGCTGTCGCCATCCAACAGCACCTCGGCGTGGCCGGGAGGCAAACGGTACTCCCGCTTGCTGCCATCCGCGCTCTCCGTAGCGACCTCGAGAATGCCGGCCACCGCCTGCTGCTCGAGCCACTCCCGTGCATACCGCTCATCGATGGCGGCTGAGTGCGCGAGCTGCGTCGAGGTCGACGGGCCGCTCTGGGCGAGAGCTCGATAGAGTCCCAACCGGTCGCCCACATAGACGCTGAACATCTCCAGCATGGCGATCCCGCTGTGAAACACACGCTCGACGAGCGCGGCGCGCTGTTCCTCGTCCTGCTTGGTCAGCGCCGAAGCGGTGACGCTCATGGCCCCTCCTGCCGAAATCCCCTCGCGGCCGACCCCTCTTCCGGCATGGTAGCGCGTTTAGCCGAGTGGCTAGACCTCGACCACGATCGGGATGATCATCGGGCGGCGTCGCATCTGCTCGTAGAGGTATTTGCTCAAGGAATCGCGAATCGAGTTCTTGATGACCTGCCATTCCGGGGTGCCGCGCCCCGGCTTGTTGATGGTGGCGAGCACCTGCTGGCGGGCCGACTCGAGCAGGGCATCCGAAGTCTGCTGGTGAACAAAACCTCGCGAGATCAGATCGGGACCGGACACGACCTGCCCGGTGTCCTTGTCCACGGTCACGATCACGATGAAAATACCGTCCGTGGAAAGCACGCGCCGGTCGCGTAAGACCACCGACCCGACATCGCCCACGCTGAGCCCATCGACGAAGACGTAGCCGGCCGGGACCTTGTTGCCGAAGTGCGGAATCCCATCACCGAGTTCGACCGTGTTCCCGTCATCGGTCACGATCACGCGATCCTTACTGATGCCGACCTCCTGGGCGATTTCCGAATGCAGCGCCAGGTGGCGAAACTCGCCGTGCACCGGCATGAAGAACTTGGGCCGCACCAGGTTCAACATGAGCTTCAACTCCTCGCGGCTGGCGTGACCCGAGGCGTGCACCCGGTTGCGGGCGGAGTAAAAGACGCGCGCCCCGTGCTTGTAGCAGTTGTTGATGGTGCGGGAGACCAGTTCCTCGTTACCCGGGATCGGCGTGGCCGACAGGATCACGGTGTCCCCGGACTTGAGCTTGACCTGCGGATGCTCCTGGGCGGCAATCCGGGTCAGCGCCGAGAGCGGCTCACCCTGGCTGCCGCTGGAGAGAATGACGAGTTTCTCATCGGGCTCCTTGTTGATGTCCTGGATCTTGATCATGATGTCGCCCGGCATCTGGATGTAGCCAAGCTCCTGGGCGATCGTCAGGTTGTTCACCATCGAGCGGCCGATCACCGCCACCTTGCGTTTGTAGCGGGCCGCCGTATTGAGCGCCTGCTGGATGCGGTAGATGTTGGAGGCGAAGGTCGAGATGATGATCCGGCCGGGACACTGGCCGAACAATTCCTGGAAGGCCTCCCCGATGGTCCGCTCCGATGGGGTGAACCCGTCGCGCTCTGCGTTCGTGCTATCGGACATCAGCAACATCACGCCCCGGTTCCCGAAGTGCGACAGCCGTGCCATGTCGGTGGGCTGGCCGTCGACCGGCGTCTGGTCCATCTTGAAGTCGGCGGTGTGGATCACCATCCCGACCGGGGTCTCGATGGCGAGCGCGGTGGTATCCGGGATGCTGTGCGCCACGTGAATGAATTCCACCTTGAAGGGCCCAAGCTCCACGACATCGCCAGCCTTGATCTCGCGGAGGTCGACCTGGTCGACCAGCTTGTGCTCTTTCAGCCGGTTCTTGATGAAGCCGAGCGTCAGCCGGCTGCCGTAGATTGGCGCGGAAACCTTGGGCAGGATGTAGGGGAGCGCGCCGACATGATCTTCGTGGCCATGGGTCAGGAGGAAGCCGAGCACCTTCTCCTTGCGCTCCTGGAGGTAGGTGACGTCGGGCAACACCAGGTCGACGCCGAGCATCTCCTCCTCGGGGAACATGAGGCCAGCGTCGATGACGACGATGTTGTCGTCGTACTCGAGCGCCATCATGTTGCGACCGATCTCGCCCAGACCCCCAAGGGGAATGGCGCGCAACCTGGGCTGTTTAGCCAAAAAGGGTGAGCTGCTCCTCCGGCTTGACGACCGGTTGCGCGGCGGCGGCCACCATTTGGCGCCGCTCCTCCACCCGATCAAGGTGGGCCTTGACGGCCTTGAAGTCCTGCTCCAGCGGTCCCATCAGAAAACTGTTATACAGGGCGGCCGCCGGATGGTAGATGGGGATGTAGCTCACGCCGTCCTTGACCACCAACTTGCCGTGCAGCCGGGAGATGGACTCATATCCCGGAAGCAAGCGCCCGAGCGCGTGCCGCCCGAGCACGAGAACGACTTCCGGCTTGATCAAGCGGAGTTGCTCCTCGAGATACGGTGAACAGGCTTCCGCTTCCGCGGGAAGCGGATCCCGGTTTCCGGGTGGACGGCATTTCAGAATGTTGGTGATGAAGACGTCGCCGCGCGACAGACCGATCCCGCGAAGCAATTGATCGAGCAGTTTGCCCGCCGCCCCGACGAACGGCTCGCCCTGCAGGTCCTCGTTCTGGCCCGGTGCCTCCCCCACGATCATGATGCGGGCATCGCCCGGGCCCACGCCCGGGACGGCGTGGGTTCGACTGAAGCCGAGGGGACAACGCCGGCAATCGTGAACGTCCCTGCTCAGGCTCCGCAGGTCGGAGAACATCAGCAAGTCGCAGGTCAGTATAACGCCCTGAGACGCCGACGGATCAACGCCCATTGATACCAGCAATAAGCTCGGGGCCCCGATTGACGGAGCCCCGAGCCACCCGATATCGGGTCGATGACGACCTTACTGGCAGGCCTTGTGGAGCTGGATGTTCCCACCACTGAGCAGCGCGGCGGGCGCCACGAGGGCGCCGTTGAGCTTGAGCTGGAACTGGTCGACTCCAATGCCTGGCTCCCCGTTGTCGGCAACGTCCGCCTCGTACGAATCGGCGGTGCCACTGACGTCGGCCGAGCCTAGGATCTGTCGGCCAGTCGATCCAAAGGTGGGATAGAAGTTGTAGCCGGTGACTCCGGTCCCCTTGACGCGCATCCCGTTGCCATGGTCGATGTACAGCAGATGTCCCCAGAAACCGTTCTTCACGCCACCCGCCACGGCGAAATTCGCTTTGGCATTGGGATCAGATGGCGAGACGATCCACCCGCCGCCCGTCACGAAGTCGGTTGGCGTGGTGTCGCAGGGCGGCGGTTGCGACGGGGACGTCGGACACGTGATGTCGGCATGCGCGTGAGAAACGATGACGTCAGTCAGCGGCGGGCCGCCGGCTGGATTGGTGATGGTTACGTGCAGGGCGTTGACGTCCATGCTGCCTGATTGCCCGCTAACCGAGCTCGACTGCTCGTTGATCACCACCGTGCCGGCGTTGGGCGGCAGGACAATTGTCTGGTTTGGTGCCCCCGTCACCGTGATGGGCTGGCCGCCATTGACCGAACTGATCGACAGGGTGGCGAGCTCGGAGCTCCCGCTGACCGACGGGCTACTCCCACTGCACTGGGCGGCGGCCCTCGACATCAGGAAGTCGGCCGTGATCGTGGTGCCAACGACCGTCAAGCTGAGGCTCGCGACCGAGGCTTCCGACCGGCTGGCGCCACCCTGGCCGACCGTCGTTGCATGGGCCACTTCGGCTCCATTGAACGATCCGGCGCTTCCCAGCGAGATTGGCGGGATAGTGAGGAGCGAGGCCTCCTGCGCGCCGCCGCTGGAAGGGAGATCGCCAGTATCGGCGATTCGGGGCAGTTGCGTGCCCAGCACGGAGGCTTGCACAACGTAGGCTCGCCCGCTGTAGATGGGGCTCGATGCGTCGGCGCGACCGACGGCGGGCCAGGCGACCAGCGGGACAGCGAGAAGGGTGGCGACAGCGAGCCGCAGCGGCCACACCAGGCGCGCGTTCGAAGGTCGTGTGGAGCGAAACAGGCGTGGTTGCATTCTTGTGACCTCTTGAAAAATTCCGGCGCCGTGTCGATGGCTCTACGAATCGACCGAGTGGGGAGTCGCCGGGATCGAACCCCGAATTGAATTCTGCCTCGCCGCTCTAAGTGATTAAGCCGTTCACATTAAACATCAGCCTCCTACTATCAGGGATGATGGTGATCCTGATAGTAAGAGGGGCGCATGAGATGTGGAAGTCATTGAAACTGACGTCAGCGAATTCATCGACTCACGGTCAGCGTGCTCATCCACACGGCGACCGCTTCGGTTCGGTTGCGCAACCCCTTGTCCCGAAAAATTCGGTCGATATGAGTGCGAACCGTCGGATAGGATATCCCGATCTTTCGAGCAATCTCCTTGTCGGAGAAACCTGCGGCCATCAAGGAGAGAATCTGCGACTGGCGCGGCGAGAAATGCTTGCGCCGCACTGGCACCAACTCCTGCACTTACCCCGACACCACAACTCGAGCATCGGCGTTCAGGCAGCCGGTGTCAAGGAAGAGCGCACTTTCACTCCATGCGAGGTTCGAATGCAACGCAGAGCCATCGCATTCGTGGGCTTATCGCGCAGATCACCCACGGAACGTGGCGAGCGTAATGACGATGCGACGCGAGCGACTCAAAAAAAGCGGCGCGAGCCCATTGCGCGCGCCGCCTTGGTTCTTACCTCCGGTCGCCGCCTCGCTGACCGGCACGATCGAAGTCACGGCGTGGACCACGGTCGCCACCAGGGCGATAGCCGCCGCCACTGCCGCCGCCTTCACGCCGCGGGCCGCCGCGATCCCGCTCGGTCACGATCCAATCGCCATTGGTGATGCCTTTGGCTTCCTGTAGCACGGCTTTGCGCGAGAGATTCACGCGGCCCTGGCGATCGACCTCGGTGACTTTGACGTCGATCTCGTCGCCGACGTTGACCGCGTCCTCGACGCGTTCGATGCGGTCCTCGGCCAGCTGGCTGATGTGCACCAGGCCATCCTGGTTGGGCAGGATCTGGACGAAGGCGCCGAAGGGCATGATGCGGACCACCTTGCCCCGGTAGTTCTTCCCTACCTCAACTTCGCCGGTCAGATCGCGGATCAGCTGTTCGGCTTTGGCGGCCGATTCCCCGTTGACCGAGCCAATGATGACGCGGCCGTCATCCTCGATGTCGATGCTGGTGACACCCGAGTCTTCGATGATCTTGCGGATCATCTTGCCCCCGGGGCCGATCACTTCGCGGATCTTGTCGGGATGGATCTGCACCGTGACCATGCGCGGCGCGTATTCCGACATCGCGGCCCGCGGCTGGGCGAGGGTCGCGTCCATCTTGTCCATGATGAAAAAGCGGCCATCCTTCGCCTGCTGGATGGCGCCGGCCATGGTGTCGATACTGATGCCCTTGATCTTCATGTCCATCTGCATGGCGGTCACGCCCTTTCGCGTGCCTGCCACCTTGAAGTCCATGTCACCGAGCGCATCTTCGACGCCCTGGATATCGCTCAGAACAGCGACCTTGCCGTCGCCGGTAATCAGGCCCATGGCGATTCCGGCGACCTGACCCTTGGTCGGCACGCCGGCATCCATCATCGCCAGGCTGGAGCCGCAGACACTGGCCATCGAGGTCGAGCCGTTGGAGGACAGGATCTCCGTGACCAGTCGGATGGTGTAGGGGAACTCCTCTTCGGTCGGCACCACCGGCAGCAGCGCCCGCTCGGCAAGCGCGCCGTGGCCGATCTCGCGACGGCCTGGCGAACGGAGCGGCCGCGCCTCACCGACGCTGTAGGGCGGGAAGTTGTAGTGATGCATGAAGCGCTTGAACTCTTCGAGGCCGAGCCCGTCGAGCTTCTGCTTGTCACCGATCGATCCAAGGGTGACGATACTGAGCGCCTGGGTCTGGCCCCGGGTGAACAGGGCCGAGCCGTGCGTGCGCGGCAGGATGCCGACTTCGCACGTGATCGGCCGGATCTCGGTCGTCTTGCGCCCGTCCGGACGCACCCCCTCGTCGAGGATCTTGTTGCGGACGCGCTGCTTGACTTTGGCTTCGAAGCTCTTGGCCAGGTACGGCAGCCGGTCCGCGAACTGCGGGCCGAGCTCCGTGACCGTCTCCTTCTTCAAATCGTCGAGCGCGGACTCGCGGAGTGCCTTGTTGGGGTTGAACAGCGCCTGGTCGAGGCGTTCGGACAGGAACTTGTCGACCGCCTGGTCCACGTCCGGGTCCTTGGGACTTTCGGGTACGACGACCTTGGGTTTGCCGACTTCGCGGGCGAAGGCGTCCTGCATCTCGCAGATGCGGACAATTTCCCGATGCGCCAGGCGTAGGGCCTCGACGATCGTTTCCTCGGGCACCTCCTTGGCCCCGGCCTCGACCATGATGATGGCCTCGCGGGTGCCGGCCACGACGAGGTCGAGCTGGCTCTCCGCCAGCCGGTTGATCGGCGGACCGACCACCAACTGGTCATCGAGCATGCCGATGCGCACGGCGCCGATCGGACCCTGGAACGGGATCGGTGAGATCGAGAGCGCCAGCGACGCGCCGTTGATGGCCATGGTCGCCGGATCGGCGTCCTGGTCGACAGAAAGCACGGTGGCGACGATCTGGACGTCGTTGCGGAAGTCCTTGGGGAACAGCGGCCGGATCGGTCGGTCGATCAGGCGGCTGTTGAGAACCGCCTGCTCGCTGGGACGGCCTTCACGCCGGATGAAGCCGCCTGGGATCTTGCCGGCGGCGTAGAGCTTCTCTTCGTAGTCACAGGTGAGCGGGAAAAAGTCGATCCCTTCCCGCGGCGTTGCCGACATCGTTGCGGTGACGAGCAACATGGTGTCGCCCATCCGGACGGTGACCGCGCCGGATGCTTGCTGAGCGACGTGACCGGTTTCGACCTTCAGGGTCCGTCCGCCGATCTCGAGTTGTGTTTGGTTCACGTTTCCTCCTGGGCCGCGCTTGGCGGCCGAATACTGATATACAAATCAGCCCAGGCGGATCGTCGTTGGCGGGTTAGGGGTTGGGGTCCGAAGAAAAGGAACCCTTTCTCCGCGCACCAATCTCTAACCCTGCGCGAGGCGGTCCCGCCCGGGCAATCGGATTTGGCTCTAGGCCATCACCTCCGCAGCCCGAGCTTGGCGATGACCGCCCGATACCGGTCGACGTCGGTCCGCTGCAGATAGTTCAGCAGGCGGCGCCGCTTGCCGACCAGCTGCAGCAGCCCGCGCCGCGAATTGTGGTCGTGGGCGTGCGTCTTCAGATGGTCGGTGAGGTGATTGATCCGTTCGCTGAAGATTGCGATCTGGACCTCGGATGACCCGGTGTCCTTCTCACTGAGGCGATTGGCGTCGATGACGCTCGCCTTGGTCGTTGTTGCCAGTCGGTGTACCTCCTAAGATCACTTGCCCAGGTGCCGTTGGCTAGTCGGACACCCGCGCTCGGTCACCCGAGAGTATACCCGATGGTTGCCAATCGATAACCTTGAGCGCGCCGGGGATGATCTCGAATACCGCCGGCGTGTAACCGACGAGCTCGCCGTCCGCCTCGACGCCGATCGGCTGCTCGCTGTCGATCTCGACCCGTTGAGCCCGCGCGAACTCCACCTGAGCCAACCGCCCATGGGTGCCTCGGTAGAGCATTGGGAGGCTGCGGATACCGAGCGTCCGGCTGACGTCACCGACGGTGACAACGTCGAAGCGCCCGTCATCGGGTTGCGCCTCGGGCGCGATCCACATCCCACCGCCGAGGTAGGCCCCATTGGCGACCGCCACCGTCCGGATGCGGCGGCTGAGGACTGGCCCGTCGTCGAGGCGAAGTTGGATCAGCGTGTTTCGATGCGTCAGCAGGCTGATCACGGCGCCGCCAAGAAAGTTGAGCGTTCCGCCCATGACCGCGGGTCCCCGGGCGGCTCGGCGCACGACCTCCGCGCCAATCCCGGCGTCCGCCACATTGATGAAATAGCGTCGGCCAGTCGATGTGCCCACACGCCCGACGTCGACGAGGCGCCAGCGATCGGTCGACAGCCATGCGGCGACCTCTTCGGCCCGATGCGGGCTCGGCAGGCTGCGCCGAAGGTCGGCGCCCGTTCCGCGTTGCAGGAAGCCGACCCGGGGCGGGCTGGCGCTCGGTCGCCGAAGCAGCCCGTTCACGACCTCGTGGGCCGTGCCGTCACCGCCCACGGCGATCACCAGCCGATCACCCGCCTCGGCGGCGTAGTTGGCGGCATCGCCTCGCTGTTTCGTTTCGACGACTTCGAACGGCACGCCACTGCAAGCTTCCGCACAGCGTCGCCAGAAGCCTCCGGCGCGACCGCCACCCGCGGCAGGGTTGACGATGATCAGTGGCGGCTTCGGCTCGATCACGCGCGGTCGCCGGCCGGGACCGTGCCGAGGATCCGCCGGGCGGCGGCGACGTCGCGCGACATCTGCTGTTGCAGGGCCGGCACTGAGGCGAATCGCTTTTCGGCGCGCAGACGCTGCACGAACCAGACCGTCAGCAGCTTGTCGTAGAGGTCGCCGTCGAAGTCGAGGATGAAGACCTCGACGGTGAGGCTGTTGCTGCCGAAGGTCGGGCGGAATCCGACGCTCAGCGCGCCGGCATAGGTCCGATCCTCGACGTCGACCCGGACGGCGTAGATGCCGGTGGCCGGGAGGAGCTTGTTCGGACTGATGCGTAAGTTGGCGGTTGGGAAGCCAAGATCTCGCCCTCGCTTGAGCCCGTGCTCCACGGTCGAGCGAATCACGTAGTCCCGACCGAGCAGCTGGGCGGCGGCTCGAACCTGGCCAAGCAGCACGAGGCGCCGGATCCGCGAGCTGCTGATTGCTTCTCGACCGCGCGTCAGGGTTGGAGCGACCGCAACGGTAAACCCGTGTCTCGTTCCGAGCCGGCGCAACAATCCGGAATCGCCACGCTGACCGTGCCCAAACCGGTGATTCTCGCCAATCACCATGTGGCGGACCTGGATGCCGCGCAAGAGCCGTTGCATGAACGCGGCCGGGCTCATGGCGGCAACCTGGGGCGTGAAGGGAATGACGACCATGTGGTCGAGCCCGAGCTGGTCGAGCAGCCAGGTTTTCTCTTCCAGCGTGGTCAGGTTCGCGGGGCAGTGGTCGGGGTCAAGGACACACCGCGGATGCGGTTCGAAGGTGGCCAGCACGCTGGCGGCCCCGGCCGTGCGCGCGCCGGCAATCAAGGGCTTGAGCAACGCCTGATGGCCACGGTGGACGCCATCGAAGGTGCCCATGGTCATGTGGCTCGGCCCCAGGAACCCCGCCGCCGGGAAACCGAAGCTGACTTGGGTCATGAGGGAAAGACGGCGCGCGGCTGGATCCGCATGCTGGCGTCCGCCTCGCCCCAGGCCAGCAAATCGCCATCGGGGCCAACCAATCGGTAGCGACCGGTCGTGCTGTTCGGGGCCGGCACCGCCTGACCTCGGCGCACCGCGACGACGCCCGCGGCATCGAGCGCCACGGCGGGCCAATTGCGCAACGGCAGATCCATCGGCAGCAGCCAACGGGTCCACCCCTCCCCTGCCGCCGTCAGCGTCGCCATCGAAACGGCGTCGGCCACCGACAGCGGCCCGACGGCCGTGCGCGTGAGTCCAGACAGGTAAGCGCCAAGTCCAAGAGCGGAACCGAGATCGTGCGCAAGACTGCGGACATACATCCCGCGGCCCGAACTCACCTCGAGCCGAGCGACCGCCGACGCAAGGTCATAGTCGAGCAGGCGGATGGCATGGATCTCGACCGGTCGCGCCTGGCGCTCGGCCTGCTCGCCGCGACGTGCCTTTCGGTAGAGCGCCTCGCCACCTTGCTTCAGGGCGGAGTACAGAGGCGGGATCTGCTCGATGTGGCCGGTGAAGGCCGGCAGCGCCGCCTCGATGCTCGCTCGCGTGATGGTCGCCGGGTCGCCGACCGGGCTGATGGTGCCCTCGCGGTCACCGGTATCGGACGTAAAGCCGAAGGTGATGGTCGCCAGGTAGGTCTTCGGCCATTCGTGCACGAAGTCGGCCACGCGCGTGGCCGCGTTGATCAAAATCGGCAGCACGCCGTCAGCCGCCGGATCGAGCGTCCCGCCATGTCCGGCCTTGAGCACCCCCGGCAAGTGGCGAAGGGTGCGCACGACAGCAAAGGATGACGGCCCGACCGGTTTATTGAAATTCAGGATGCCGGATGTCACTTAAGGTCGTTCATGCGCGCGCGCACTTCGGCAAGCACCTTGGCCTCCGCATCCTTGAGGGGCAGCGCCAGCTCGATCCCGGCCGCGCGACGGTGTCCGCCGCCGCCGAACTTTGCGGCGAGTTCTGCGGCATCGACCTGGTCACGGCTGCGGATGCTCACCTTCGTCAGCCGAGGGCCTGCCTCTTTGAAGAGGACGGCGAGCTCCTGGCCGCGGACCGTGTTGAGCTGGTCGATGGCGCTGTCGGCCTGGTCGGTCGACGCACCGCTGTCGCGCAGCCCGGCCTGGCTGATCGAGCCCCACACGAGACGGTCGCCGAACTCGTAGTGCAGCCCTTGCAGGATTCGCCCCTGCATCCGCAGCCCCGAGGCCGGCCGGCTCTTGAAGAGGCCGCGAGCGATGGAAACCGGGTCGGCGCCCAGCTCCACCAGCTCCGCGGCGGCGCGCAACGCGTGCGCCGAGGTGTTGTCGTGCCGGAATCCGCCTGTATCAGAAAGGATGGTGGCGTACAGGCAGGAGGCGGCGCCCGGCGGGATATGGAGCTTCCATGCTTTGAGGAGGTCGTAGACGAGCTCGCCGGTCGAGGCGGCCTCGGTCGAGACCAGGTTGAGGGTACCGAACCGCGTGTTCGAGACGTGGTGATCGATGTTGACCACCACCCCCGCCTGCGTCACCACCGGCTCGTAGCTGCCGGCGCGCGACGCATCGCTGGAGTCGAAGATGAAGACCGGGGTTCCCGCCGGCGGGGCCTGCCGGTTGACGCGCTCGATGCCGGGCAGGAACCACCAGGCGCCCGGCACCGGCGGCGAGGAGAGCACGGGCACCGATTTCCCGATCGGCTCCAGGGCCAGCGCGAGGGCGAGCGCCGACCCGAGCGTGTCGCCGTCCGCATCCTTATGCGTTACGGCCGTGACCACCGGAGCGTTGTCGATCACCTGCCAGATCCGGGGTGCCAGCTCAGCCACCTCGGGGCGCGGTGGCGCGAGCTCAGGTGCCGGCGTTTGTCTCCCCTTGCTCGACTTCCCGCAGGAGCTGGCTGACCCGGACGCTGTAGGCGACGCCTTCATCGAGCTGGAACCGCAGGTCAGGGGCGAACCGGAGATTCGACAGACGGGATCCCAGTTCGCGCCGGATGAAGCCTTTGGCGTGATCGAGGCCGTCGATCGCGGCCTCGCGAGCGTCGTCCTCGCCCACCACGCTCACCTTGACGGTCGCGTTCCGGAGGTCGGGACTGAGTTTGACGTCGGTGATGGTGGCCATCCCGATCCGGGGGTCCTTGAGGTCGCGGATGATGATTTGACTGATCTCCTCACGCAGCTGTGCGGCGACGCGTTCAACTCTGTGGGTGCCCATGTGTTAATTGTATGGACCCCCCGAATACGTCAATCACCCTTCCCGCTGGCGGGTGAGGACAGGGTGGGGGCACTCTTGGCCAAAAGCAAGGTATGCCCGCTGTCTCCTTCGGGAATAAATCGCGTCCAGAGAACATCGAACCCGACATCCCTCAGCCAAGCAAGATAAGTATCTCGGTCGACATGGCTCCAATACATCGGCGCCCCATGCCAGTCCTCTTCGGTCCCAGTCCAGGCGCGAGACCCAACGGTGGCCAACAGGTACCCGCCCGGCCGGAGCCATCGGCTCAACTTGCGAAAGATTGGCAGCTGCTCATCAACAGGGACGTGAATGATCGCGAAGAAGGACACGATTGCGCTGAAGCTCTGGGGCGGGAAGTCGCCCTCTGACATGTCCTGACAGAGGAACTGGGCAGCTGGCACCAACCGCCTGGCCCGTTCGATCTGGACCGGCGAGATGTCGACGCCCGTCACTGCAAATCGCTCCGCCAGGATCGCGGTGGCTGGGACTCCGCAGCCGCAGCCAAGGTCAAGGACCGGATCGCCGTCGTCGAGTAACGGGATCAGCTCTGCCAGCCATGCCGCGTAGCCTGCGCTCGGCGTCCGCTCGCGAGGGTTGTCGTCCGATGCTCCCCAACCGGCGTCGTCCCGATACTCGTACGAAATGCGGTCGTAGCCGTCGCGAACGATCACCTTTGGATCGATCTCAGGTTCGGCCGTCGAGCTTCTCCAGCACAGCTGCAAGTGCCGCGATCGAGGTTTCGGTGATCGGATCGATTACCAGCTGCACGTGCCCGATTCCCTCTCGCGCATAGGCGCGCAGGGCTTCCGCCATATCGTCGGGGCTCCCGGCGAGGGGCGTCACCTGGTCCGCTGGATCAGCCTCGCGGCGGCCCGTGGCTCCGGGTAGACGAACCAGGACGGCAACCGTGCGTCCGACGTCGCCCGGCTTGCGTCCCGCCGCCCTGCAGGCGGCATCGACTTTCGCTCGAAGAGCCTTGACGCCTTCGGGTCGGTTCCCTGTCCAGCTATACCAGGCGTTCCAGCTGTCGACGTAGGGCATGGTCAGCGCCAGCATCCGCTCCCCGATGGACCCGACCATCAATGGTGGTCCGCCGAGACGCGGTCGCGGCACGAGCTCGCAATCGCGAGCGGTATAGAACTCTCCGGCGAAGTCGACTTTGCCGTCCCGCAGGAGCGATCGAATGATGGTGAAGGCTTCGGCGAATCGCGCCACGCGCCGGTCGAAGGGGAAGCCGTAAGCGCGATATTCAGTTTCGTTCCAGCCCGCCCCGAGTCCGAGGATCAGGCGTCCGCCACTGATCTCATCGACCGTGCCGGCCAGCTTGGCGAGCATCGCCGGATTGTGAAAGCTGGTGCAGGCGACCAGTGGGCCGATCGCAATGCGGCTGGTCGAGGCGGCGATGCCCGCCAGCATCGTCCACGCCTCCCACGGGCCCCGGGCGCCGTTGACCTCGTCACGATAAAGAAGGTGGTCGCCCAGCCACACCGAATCGAAACCGACCTGCTCGCCCAATCGGGCCATAGCGACCATCTCCGGCCAGCGGACGAGCCGCTCCACCTCGGGCAGCTGGAAGCCGACCTTCAGCGGGCGCGTCGGATTAGGCCTGTTTGACCTGGTAGGACTCGATGACGTCGCCTTCCTGGTAGTCCTGGTAGCCCTCGATCCGGATGCCGCATTCCAACCCGGCAACGACTTCCTTGACGTCGTCCTTGAAGCGCTTCAGTCCGGTGATCTGGCCCTCGTGGATCGGCTTGTTGTCGCGCAGCAGCTTCGCGGTCGAGCCGCTGGTGATCTTGCCGTCCTGGACGCGCGAGCCGGCGATGATGCCGAGCTTCGGGATCTTGATCGGGGTCAGGACGTCTGCGCGGCCTTCCCAGATCTGGACGAACGTCGGCTCGTAGAGACCCTTGATAGCGCGCTCGATGTCGTTGGTGACGTTATAGACGACGTCGTAGCTGCGGACGTCGACCTTCTCCCGCTCGGCGGCTTTCTGGCCCAAGGCATCCGGCTTGACGTTGAAGGCAATGACGAGCGCATTCGACACGGCCGCCAGCAAGATGTCCGACTCGGTGACCGGGCCGACGCCCTCGAAGACCACCTTGATCTGCACCTGGGGATCCTGAATCTTCAGGAGCGAGCCCTTCAGGGCCTCGACCGAGCCGTTGCTGTCGGCCTTGATGACGAGGTTCAGGTCCTTGACGGCCCCCTTCCCGAACTGGGCCGACAGGTCTGCCAGCGTGACACGCCGGGTCTGCGCCAGGGTCGCGACGCGATACTGCTCGGCCCGCTGGCCGGCGATCGTCCGCGCGACTTTTTCGCTGGAGACCACCTGGAAGATGTCGCCGGCGGTCGGGACATCGGGCAAGCCCGTGACGACGGCCGGCGTTGCGGGTCCGGCGTCCTTCATCTTGCGGCCGCGGTCATCGAGTAACGCTCGGACCTTGCCGAAGATGTGCCCGACCACGAGGTTATCGCCAATGCGGAGCGTGCCGCTCTGCACCAGCACCGTGGCGACCGCGCCACGACCCTTCTCGAGGTGGGCGTCGATCACGGTACCGGCGGCGAGCTTAGCCGGGTTGGCCTTGAGGTCCTGGAGGTCGGCGACCAGCAGGATCATCTCGAGCAATTCCGAGATCCCCGTCTTCTGCTTGGCGGACACGGGCACCATGACGGTCTGGCCGCCCCAGTCCTCAGGAATAAGACCCTGCTCGGAGAGACCTTGCTTGACCCGGTCCGGGTTGGCGCCCTCCTTGTCGATCTTGTTGATCGCAACCACGATCGGCACCTGGGCTGCTTTCACGTGCGAGATGGCCTCGATCGTTTGCGGCATGACGCCGTCGTCGGCAGCCACGACCAGCACCGCGACGTCGGTCACCTGGGCGCCGCGGGCGCGCATCGCAGTAAACGCCTCGTGGCCCGGGGTGTCCAGGAAGACGATGCGACGTCCCTTCTCTTCAACCACGTAGGCGCCGATGCTCTGGGTGATGCCACCGGCCTCGCCCACCGCGACCTTGGTCTCCCGGATGGCGTCGAGCAGCGAGGTCTTGCCATGGTCGACGTGACCCATGACGGCGACCACCGGCGGACGCGTCTTCAGGTTCTCCGGCGATTCGCCGTCGACGCTGAAGAGCTCCGAGCGGGTCATCAGCTTGACCTGGGTGCCCTCGCCCTCGCCGACGACCTCTTCGGCGATCGCGGAGTCCATCGCCATCGGGGTGGCCTGGACGCCAAAGCTGTCGGCCACGATGGCGGCGGTGTCGAAGTCGATCTGCTGGTTGATGTTCGCCATCACGCCGTTTTTCATCAGCTCTTTGATGATGTCGACGGTCTTGACGTCAAGGTACTCGGCCAGCTCCTTGACGGACAGGGTGGGCGGCAGCTCAACCTTGCCCTCCGTAACCTTCGGCTTGGCATCGGCTGCCTGGCCGCCGGGCGCGAACTGGGTGCGCACCGACGCCTCCTGCTCCGGGGTCAGCACCGCCATCGCGTGGCGGGGTGCGTGCCGCTGCGGACGCAGGAAATCCAGGATCTGCCGGGCCTCGACGTTGAGGTCACGGGCGAGCTGTTGAACCTTGATACCGCGAGTTGTAGTAGCTATCTGTGGTTTAACCTCCGCAATTCAACTGGCAATAATACGCTGCGCGCCGCCAGCGGGCGCGCCTAGATCAGTATTCCCTGACGGAGCCGCTCCCAATCTTGAGCTGAAGCGTGGAGCTCGAGCGCGCGGTCGAGCGCCCGCCGCTTCTCCGCCAGCGCCCAGCAGGCGGGATCCCGACACAGATAGGCGCTTCGACCGGTCACCCGTGGTGGATCGGGGACCAGCTTGCCATCGATCACCGCCAACCGGTGTAGCTGCGATCGCGGCTTGACCTGGCGGCAGCCGACGCAGGTGCGCTGGGGCTCAGCTCGCACGCTCTCCTTCCCCCGCCGACACTTTCCCCTCCCCCTCTGGGGAATGGTCAGGCTGGGGACCGCTCGATTCAACCGTTGGCTTGATATCGATGCGCCAGCCGGTCAGCTTCGCTGCCAGCCGGGCATTCTGCCCATCCTTCCCGATGGCCAGCGACAGCTGGTTTTCAGGCACGTGGGCGGTCGCCGTGCGCGAATCGCGGTCGATCTCCACGCTCAAGACCTGGGCGGGACTGAGCGCATTCGCCACGAGCTGCGCCGGATCGTCCGCCCAGGGAATGACGTCGACCCGTTCCGAACCGAGCTCGCCCACGACGCTGCGGATCCGTACGCCTCGAGGACCAACACACGCCCCCACCGGGTCGATGCCATCCTGGTTGGCGGATACGGCGACCTTGGTCCGCACGCCGGGTTCGCGCGCCAGCGCCCGGATGACGACCGCCCCCGAGGCAAGCTCAGGGATCTCGAACTCGAGCAAGCGCCGGACCAGGGCCTTGTGGGCACGCGAGACGAGCACCTGCGCCCCTCGGCTGCGCTTGCGTTCCTCGAGCAGTAGAACCTTCAGGTGCTGTCCGATGCGGATTTGCTCGTCCGGAATCTGCTCCTCCGGCGGCAGCACGCCCTCGGCCTTGCCCAGCTCGAGGTAGATCGTGCGGCCGTCCGAGCGTTCGGCGATACGCTCGACGATCCCGCTCAGCATCTCGCCCTTGTGCTCGAGAACGTCCTTCAGCACCTGGTCCTTCTCCGCGTCGCGCAGACGTTGAAAGACGACCTGCTTGCTGATCTGGGCGGCCAGCCGCGCGAAGTCTTCGGTTGGGAGCGGGACGTCGACCAGGTCGCCCGCCGATGCAGGGCCAAGTTTTTCCGCCTCCTCGAGGCTGATCTCGGTGGCCGGATCGGCCACCGTCTCGACCACGCGGCGCCGGCCGAAGATGGCGATCTGGGCGGTGTCCGGGTCGACATGGACCCGGATGCCTTCCGGCGGATTGAAGGCGCGCCGGTACGCTGTGGCCAGGGCGGTCTCCATCAGGCTCAGCAGTGATTGCTTGGAGATGCCCTTCTCCTCCTGGACCTGGTCGAGCGCCTTGAGGAAATCAGACTTGAGCATTAGTGCCGTGACAGGTCGATCGCCAGCCGAGCGGAGATGGTGTCCGTCAGCGGGATCGCGACCGTTCTCCGATGTTTCCCCTCGCCAAGCTGCAGCTCGATCATGTCGTCGGAAACGGCGGTGAGCCGTCCTTCGGCAACCTGCTCGCTGTCACCCACGCGGTAGCGGACGTTGGCGCGCCGGCCGATGAAGCGGCGGTACTCCTCCAGGTTGCGCAGCGGACGCTCGGCACCCGGTGAGGAGACCTCGAGGTCATAGCGAGTGGGCAACGGATCGGCCTGGTCGAGCAACGCGCTCAACGACTTGCTCACCCGCTCGCAGTCCGCGAGCGTCACACCCTCGGGCCGATCGATGCGGACGCGAAGAGTCGTATAGCCGGCCGAGCCGGACAGCGCCAGGTCATACAGCTCGTAACCGAGGAAGCTGACCGTCGGCATGATCAGTTCCCGGATCCGATCGAGCTGATTCGTGGTTGACGGCGTCACCACTAAAAGAAAAAGGGCCGACGGCCCCCCTCTGCAAGGTTCGTATTCACTTGGTTCTGAGTATACGTCGCGTCTACCTGGGGTCGAGCCGCCTCCATACGACCAGCAGCGGGCTCGCATTAAAAATCGATGAGTACGTTCCGCTGACGATCCCGATCAGCAGCGCCAGTGTGAAGCCCTTGATATTCGTCGGCGAGATCAAAAACAGCGCGACGAGCACGAAGATGACCGTCATCGACGTGTTCAGCGATCGGGCCAGCGACTGGATGATGCTGAGGTTGACGTTCTGCTCAAAGGTGAGGCGGCTGGCCTGCCGGAGGTTCTCGCGGATCCGGTCGAAGATGACGATCGTGTCATGGACCGAGAAGCCGATGACGGTGAGCGCCGCGGTGACGAAGAGCGTGTTGATCTCTCCCAACGGCACGTTGAAGACCTTGCCCAGGATCGAAAAGATGCCGGTGAGGACGAACACGTCATGCAGCAGCGCCAGGATGGCAGCGATGGCGAACTTGTAGTTGAACCGGATACTCAGGTAGATGACGATCAGGATGGAGGCAATCAGGATCAGCCCGCCGGCTCCGACCACCAGCTCGCGGGCAATCGTCGGCCCGACCTGGGCGTAGCTCGACCGGGACGGATCGAGCGGGAATTTCTTGGCGAGGTCGGCGCGGATCGTGGTCTCCTGCGCTGACGACAGCGGCTTGGTCGTGACCAGCACGCCGTTCGGACCGGCCTGCTGCACGACGGCCTCCACGTTGAAGGTGTCCATCTCTTTCTGAACGGCCGTCGCCTGCACCGGCTGGGTAAAGGCGAGGTTGTACTGGTCGCCGCCGGCGAAGTCGATGCCGAGCCGAAATCCGAAGAAGGCCATGGAGATGATCCCCGGCAGGATGATCGCCAGTGACAGCAGGAAGTACCAGTTGCGGCGCCCGACGATATTCATCGCGTGCTCAGGCTGCCTTGGGCGCCTGCACGCCGTAGAACGCCAGCCGCCGGGCCGGCCGCAGCCCGGCGAGAATCTGCAGGAATTGCTGCGTGGTCACGATCGCCGAGAACATGCTGACGCCGACGCCGATCGCGAGCGTGATCGCGAAGCCCTTGATCAGCGGGGCGCCGAAGAAGTAGAGGACGAAACAGGTGATCAGGGTCGAGATGTTCGAGTCGCGGATCGCCGGCCAGGCGCGATGCACGCCGGCTTCCATGGCGGCCCCCAGCGTTCGACCGGCGCGTAACTCTTCCTTGAGGCGCTCGAAGATGAGCACGTTGGCATCGACCGCCATACCGATCGAGAGGATGAAGCCGGCCAGGCCCGCCAGGGTCAGCGTGACGCCGAAGAGCTTGAAGATCGCGAGCGCGATCGCGGCGTAGAGGAGCAGGGCGATGCTGGCGACCACGCCCGGCAGCCGGTAGTAGAGGAGCATGAAGAGGATGACGATGGCCAGTCCGAACGCCCCGGCCAGCAGGCTCAGCTTGACGGTCGAGGCGCCCAGCGTGGCGCCGACCTCGGTCGCGGATGCGATCGAGATCGTTCCCGGAAGTGAGCCGGAGTTGAGCTGGATGGCGAGCGCCTGGGCGCTGGCCGCGGTGAAGCCGCCGGTGATGATCGCGCTGCCGCCGCAGATCTCGCTGATGACGTTGGCGTCCTCCACGAGGTCCTTGTCGATGAAGATCGCGAGCTTGTTCTGCGGGTCACCCTGCGGGTGGGTAACCCGGTCGCGCGTGAAGGCACAGAAGAGGTCACTGCCCTGCTGGTTGAACGAGATCGTGACGTCGGGGAGGTTGGTGTTGGGGTCGGTAGAGCGGCTGGCATTCGTGATCATGCCGCCATCGATGTTGGTGGGCACTGGCTTGTAGCCGGGATACTTCTGAGCGTCGGTGGGGTTCAGCAGCTGAAGCGTCGCGGCGTCCGGCGTCCCCGGTTCCCATTTCCAGATCGTGAGGTACGACGTCTTGCCGAGGATCTGTTTGGCTTGCTCCAGGTTGACGCCTGGCAGCTCGACGATGATCCTGTCGCTACCTTCGGGACGGACGACCGACTCGGCGTAGCCGCTGCTGTTGACGCGGCGCTCGATGATGGCGACCGCGATATCGCGGGCCTCGGGAATCGATGTGCCGGTTCGGACCTTGGTGATTTGCAGCTCGAGATGGGTCCCCCCTTGCAGGTCGAGGCCCTTGTGGACGAAGATCTGCTGCGAGAATCCGAGGAACCCGATATTGAGCGTGGGGATGCCTCGGATGGGCCCGGTCAGCGGCTGATTGGTGGCGACCCGATAGACGTACGCAAACCCGTCGATGAAGAGGGCAAGTACGGCAATCACGCCAATCAGAGCCAGGAGTCGACGATCGACGCGCATGCGAGGGAAAGTATAGGTGAGCCCCGATGAGAAACTTTTAAGGCGTTAATACAGCGCGGGCTCAGCGGCTCAGCCGCGTGAGTTTCCCCGGGATCGTCCCGGCGTTGAGCGCGTCCGCCAGTTGTTCTGCGTCGGAGACGGTGAAGGTCCCAATATCCGGCACGAGGAGCATGGCACCCTTCGAAATCTCCCCGGAGATGTCCGCATCCTCGAAGAGCCTCCTGTCGATGAAGACGGCGAGCTTGTTTTCGACGCTATCGTAGGTTTGGGCCGCCCGGTCCCGCGTGACCAGGTCGAGCAATTCGGCTCCGTCGGTATCGAAGGGCGCGATTACGCCCGGCCCGGGTGGCCGGGTCGCCTGGCCGACGGTCGCGTGGATGAGCATGGTGCCATCGATCCCCGTAAACACCGGCCGGTAGCCAGGGTGGTACTGCGCGGCCAGCGGCCCAAGCTGGCTCTGCGTGGCCTCGTCGACCTGGCCTGGCACCCATTTCCAGATCGTGAGGTTGACGCCATTGGCCTCGACGATCGCCGCCACCTGCGCCGGCGTCGCATGCGCGACGCGGATATCGATCAGATCAGCCGCTGCGCCTGGGTCAACGCGATTCACCAGCCGATGGCTGGCCAGTCGTCGAGTGATCACGCGGATGGCAATCTCTCGTGCCTGGGGCGTCGTCATCGACAAAGGCACACCGGCCAGGCGATACGAGAGCACCGCCGTGGTGGGCGAGGCTGGACCGAGGGCGAGCCCGGAAAGACGCGCGACACCGATACCGAGGCCGGCGGCTACCACAATACCGGCCGCGGCCAGTAACCATGATCGGCGTGGACGCATGATCGTGTAGCGACGACCCGGTTAAGACCTTGCGCTGTCAGGGCAGCGGCGCGAGGGCCCATTGGTCACGCAGCGTGGCCATCAGCTGAGCTAGCCGCCCGCTACCGATTGCCTCCCGAATCTCTCCGACAAGCCGCACCAGCATCCGGAGGTTATGGATCGACGCCAGCCGGTGGCCCAGAATTTCGCCCGCCATGAAGAGATGGCGGAGATACGCGCGGGAGAAGCGCGCGCACGTGTAACAGTCGCAACCCTCATCGAGCGGACCGGCATCGTCGATGAATCGCCGGTTGCGGAGGTTGATCCGACCGCCGCGGGTCAGGATCGATCCGTTGCGCGCGATCCGGGTGGGGAGCACGCAGTCGAACATGTCGATGCCGCGTGCGATCGCCTCTACGAGATCCGCCGGCGTGCCCACCCCCATCAGGTAGCGCGGACGCTCGCGCGGCAGGATCGCCGTTTGCACCGAGAGAAGCTGATAGGTGATTCCCTTCGGTTCGCCCAGGCTCAGCCCGCCGACGCCGAAGCCGTCAAACGGCAGTCGTGTCAGGACCTCCGCGCTCTCGCGGCGGAGCTGCTCATCGAATCCGCCCTGGACGATCCCGAAGCGCAACTGCCCGGCGGCTGGCTCACTCTCGAGGCAGCGCGCCGCCCATCGATGCGTGCGCTCCAACGCGGCCTGCGTAACTGCCGCTGTGGCCGGCCAGGAGACCGGCTGGTCGAAGGCCATGGCGATGTCGGACCCCAGCTGACGCTGGATCGCCATCACCGACTCGGGCGTGAAATGCTGCTCGCTGCCATCCAGGTGCGATCGAAAGGTGGCGCCTTCGTCGCTGACCTTGACCAGGTGGTCGAGGCTGAACACCTGGAAGCCACCGCTGTCGCTCAGGATCGCGCCGTCCCAACCCATGAACGTGTGCAGGCCGCCAAGCCGGGCGATGCGTTCGCCACCGGGCCGCAACGCCAGGTGATAGGTGTTGCCGAGCAGCACCTGCGCGCCCAGCGCCCGGACCTCATCGGGGCTCAGCGCCTTGACCGTCGCCTGCGTCCCGACCGGCATGAAGGCGGGCGTGTCGATCACGCCGTGCGCGGTCGTCAACCGCCCGCGCCTCGCCCCATCCTCCTCCGCGAGCAGCTCAAAGCTCATCCCCTACTCCTGATGAGCATGCAATCCCCGAAGCTGTAAAAGCGGTAGTGCTCCTTGATCGCCTCCGCATAGGCGGCGAGGATGCGGTCCCGGCCGGCGAAGGCGCTGACCAGCATCAGCAGCGTGCTCTTCGGTAGATGAAAGTTGGTCAGCATCGCATCGACGACCTGGAACCGGTAGCCGGGCAGGATGAACAACCCGGTCCATCCTTCCCCCGCCGCGACGCCGCCGTCCTTCGCCGCACTTTCCAGAACCCGGACGCTGGTGGTCCCGACCGCCACGACCCGCTTGCCCAGCCGGCGCGTCTCATTGATGGCGCCGGCGCTGGCATCATCGATCCGGTACCACTCGCGGTGGATCCGGTGCTGCGCCGGGTCGTCGACCCGCACCGGCCGAAAGGTGTCGAGGCCGACGTGCAGTGTGACGAAAGCGATCCCAACTCCACGCTCGCGCACGGCGGTGAGCAACTCCGGCGTGAAGTGCAGGCCGGCCGTGGGCGCCGCCGCCGACCCTTCGTCGCGCGCGTAGATGGTTTGATAGCGTTCGCGGTCGTCGAGCCGCTCCTTGATGTAAGGGGGCGTGGGCATCTGCCCGATCCGCCGAACTTCGGCCACGGGATCGGCCACCCCGTTCAGGCGGACGGTGGCCGTCTCATCATTCCGCTCTTCGATGGCCACCACCAGTGCCGAGCCGTCGAACTGTACGCGCGACCCGGGGTCGAGGCGGCGACCCGGACGAATCAGCGCCTCCCAACGGTGACGTTCCCCGTCGAGCGGACGAAGCAGCAGAACCTCGGCCTCTCCCCCATCAGCCCGCCGCCCGATCAACCGCGCCGGTAACACGCGGCTGTCATTGAGGACCAGCAGGTCGCCGGGTTCGAGGTACTTCGGAAGTTCCGCAATGGTTGCATGGGTGATCTCGCCCGAGCGCGGATCGAGCACCAGCATGCGCGCGGCATCACGCCGCTTCGGTGGATGCTGCGCGATCAGCCCAGGTGGCAGCTCGTAATCGAAATCTGTGGTTCTCAGAAGAGTCGAGGCTGCTCGCCGCTGCTCGCCTTGACCAGGCCGAGATGGTCGTAGGCGAGCTTGGTCGCGACCCGGCCCCGAGGCGTGCGCGCCAAGAAGCCGAGCTGCATCAGGAACGGCTCGTAGACATCCTCGACGGTCTCGGGATCCTCCGACACTGACACGGCGATGGTGTCGAGGCCGACCGGTCCCCCCTCGTACTTCTCGACGATGGTGCGCAGGATGCGACGGTCGATCACGTCCAGGCCAAGCTCATCGACTTCGAGCATCGAGAGGGCGTCCAGCGCGATTTTTTCGTCGATACTGCCCTGGGCCCGCACCTGGGCGAAGTCTCGAACCCGCCGCAGCAGGCGGTTGGCGACCCGCGGGGTGCCACGCGCGCGGCCCGCGATGATGCGGGCCCCGGCATCGTCGATCGCGACCTTCAGCAGCCGCGCCGAGCGGATGACGATCGCAAACAGCTCGTCGGCGGCGTAGAAATAGAGTGGATAGACGGCACCGAACCGGTCGCGGAGCGGGGCCGACAGCATCCCCTGCCGGGTGGTGGCACCGATCACCGTGAAACGCGGGAGCTGCAACCGGAAGGTCTGCGCGCCTGCGCCCTTGCCGCTGACGAAATCGAATTTGAAGTCCTCCATCGCCGGGTAGAGCGACTCCTCGACCGGCCGGGCGAGACGGTGGATCTCATCGACAAAGAAGATGTCGCGGTCCTCCAGGTTGGTGAGAATCGAGGCCAGCGCCCCCTGGTGCTCGATCGCAGGGCCGGAGGTGGTGCGGATATTGACCCCCATCTCGTTGGCCATGATGTTGGCGAGCGTGGTCTTGCCCAGTCCCGGCGGTCCCGCGATCAGGATGTGCTCGATCGGCTCGTTGCGGCCGCGCGCCGCGCTGATCAGGATTTCCAGGTTGGCCTTGACGCCTTCCTGACCGATGAATTCGGCCAGGCGTTTGGGGCGCAGACTCCACTCGAATTCCTTGTCTTCGTTGCGCTCTTCGGCGGTGATGATCCGTTCGCTCAACCGCGATCGAGCCCCTTGAGCGCGACCGTCACCAGCTGTTCGACCGAGTGGTTGCCGCCGTTGCCGCCGGTCGCCTGGCGAACCGCCTCCTTGGCTTCGGCGGGTGTGTAGCCCAGGCCGGTGAGGACCACCAGGGCCTGCGCTACGGGGTCGGGTCCGCCTGACGCGGGCACCGCCGTATCCTCGCCGAAGATCTCGTCCTTGAGCTTGCCCTTCAGCTCGAGCACCACCCGGGCGGCGGTCTTGGGGCCGATGCCGGGAATGGTCGCCAGCAAGGCGGCGTCCTCCTGCAGAATGGCGCGCTTCAGCACCTTGAGCTCGGCTCGGCTGAGGATCGCCAGCGCCGCCTTGGGGCCGATGCCCTTGACCGAGAGCAGCAGCTTGAAGAAGGTCAGCTCCTCCTGGCTGAGGAAACCGAAGAGGCCAAGGGCGTCCTCGCGCACGTAGGTATAGGTGTACAGGCGCGTCCGTTCGCCGGCGCGCGGCAGCTCGGCCAGGGTGCGGGTCCCCACTGTTACCAGGTAGCCAACGCCATGGACGTCCACGATCACCGAGTCGGAACCCCGCTGAGCTAACACGCCCTCGAGGGTCGCGATCAAGCGCGGACGCTCGCCGGCGCCCGGCTGATGATGGTGCGCAGCCGGCCGCTGTGGTGATGGCAGATGGCGATCGCCAGCGCGTCGATGGCGTCGTCCGAGCGGGGCAATTCGCGGGTGGCGAGCAGCGATTGGACCATCTTGAGCATCTGGCCCTTGGTGGCCGCGCCGTAGCCGGTCACCGAGAGCTTCACCTGGTTGGGGGTGTACTCGTGGACCTCGGCCCCGGTTTCGACGGCGCACAGGAGCGCGACACCGCGAGCCTGGCCCACCGCCATGGCGGTGCGCACGTTCTTGCTGAAGAACAGCTCCTCGAAGGCGGCGGCCTGCGGGTGCAGCTCCGCGATCAGGGCGCGAAGTTGCCGGGCGAGGATGGCCAGCCGCTTCGGCTCGGAGAGGTTGGCCGGGGTTTTGAGCGTGCCACAGGTGACCATCGTCAGGCGGCCGTTCTGGCGGCGAACCGCGCCGTAGCCGGTATCCGCGAGCCCGGGATCGACACCAAGGACCAGGAGGCCGTCGTTGATGGTGACGCTAGACACGTTCGCTGATGCGTTCCAGGACATCTGCCGGAACATCCATGTTCGAGTAGACCGACTGCACGTCATCGTGCTCTTCGAGGGCATCCAGCAACTTGAGGATGGATGGTGCGGTTGTCTCGTTCAGCGGGATGAGCTGAGAAGCGTTCATCGTGACTTCGGCGGACTCGATCTTGTATCCCTTCTTCTTCAATCCCTGCTGGACCGCCTCGAGCTTCGGCGGCTCAGTGACGATGTCAACCGTCTTACCGTCGACGCGCGCGTCGCTGGCGCCCAAGTCAATCGCCTCCAACCCGATCTCATCCGGGTCGCGGCCGTTGGCGTCGATCACAATCTGCCCCTGCCGCGTGAACATCCAGGCGACGCTCCCGGTGGCACCCAGGTTGCCGCCGGCCCGGCTAAAGAGGTTGCGAACTTCACCGCTGGTGCGGTTGCGGTTGTCGGTCAGCGTGTCCACGATGATGGCCACGCCGTGCGGACCGTAGCCCTCGAACCGAAGCTCCTCGAGCGCCGCTCCGCCCAGTTCCCCGGTGCCGCGCTGCACCGCCCGCTTGATATTGTCCTGCGGCATGTTGACGTCGCGGGCCTTCTCCATCGCCAGGCGGAGCCGGTAGTTACTATCCGGGTTGCCTCCGCCTTCCCGGGCGGCGAGGACGATTTCCCGGGCGGTCTTGGTGAACTGCTGCCCTTTCTTGGCGTCGGTGAGGGCCTTCTTGTGCTTAATCGACGACCACTTGGAATGTCCTGACATCTTCTCCCCGGCAGGAAGTCTACCCCAGCTTCAGACGCGCGACTCGATGCAGTCCGCGTTGCAAGACCATGCCGTCGGCCGGCTCGATTTTGTCCTCGGCCGAGCCGACCGGCTGGCCGTTGACGGTGAGGCCTTTCTGACCGGCGAGGCGTCTCGCCTCGCCCTTGCTGCTGACCAGTCCCGCGTCGAGAAAGAGCTGCGCGATCGACCGTGGACCGCGCGCCACCTCCACCGTTGCCGCTTCCGCCGTCTTAAATCCGCCGGACTCGCCTCGATAATCGCCTGGGGTCGCGTTGGGATGAAACTGGTGGACGAGTCGCTCCGCGAGCCGCTGCTTGACGTCCCGCGGATTCTGGCCCTCGCGCAGCGCGCGCTCCTCGGCGGCAAGCTCGTCCGGTCCTATGTCGGTCGCCAGCTGGAAATAGCGCGTGATCAACTGATCGGGCACGCTCATCGCCTTGCGGTAGATCACCGCGGGCGGCTCGTCGATCCCGATGTAATTGTCGAGGCTCTTGCTCATCTTCTGGACGCCGTCGAGACCTTCGAGCAGCGGCATCGTTTGAATATCCTGCGGCGGCTGGCCGTATGCCTCCTGGATATCGCGGCCGACGAGGAGGTTGAACGTCTGATCGGTGCCGCCCAATTCGAGGTCCGACTTGACGGCAACGGAGTCGTAGGCCTGGAGCAGGGGGTAGAGCAGCTCGTGCATGCCGACCGGCCGGCCCTCCTTGGTGCGTTTGGCGAAGTCTTCCCTGGCCAGCATTCGCGCCACTGTGTAGCGGCTCGTCAATTGCACCACGTTCTCGAGGTGCATCTTGTCGAACCACTCGGACTGCAAACGGACTTCGGTCTCCCCTTCATCGAGAATCTTCCAGGCCTGGTCGAGGTAGGTCGTCGCCGCCGCATTGACCTCCTCTTTCGTCAATTGCGGCCGCGTCACGTTTTGGCCGGAGGGGTCACCGATCCTCGCCGTCCAGTCGCCGATGATGAGGACCGCCTGGTGGCCATGCTGTTGGTAGCGCCGCAGCGTCCGCAGTTGGACCGTGTGGCCCAGGTGGATATCGGGCTTGGTTGGATCCAATCCCAACTTGACGCGCAACCGCTCGCCGCGGTCGATGCGGCTCTTCAGGTGTTCGCGGTTGATGATCTCCACCGCGCCCGTGGTAACCGCATCCCAGGCGCCGTGATCAAGGTTTTGTTGTTTCTTCATCGTTCCGTCACGGTTTCTAGACGCGAGTATATAGGCGCTCGGCGAGATCCTCTGTGCTTTTTTGACGAACTCAACCGTTATAGACGCGGTGTCCGAAGCCAAGCACCGGTCAGCTCGACGCGCCGCGATCCGCGTGCTCACCATCAGCCTGCTCTCGCGGCGGCGGCGGGCCGCCGGGCACAAGATCATCATCATCGGGCTCACCCTGGTCGGCCTCCTGAGCCTCGGCGGAGGCGCCGAGGCGGTCGACAAGTACCAGACCTACACGGCCGACCTGCCGAATCCCAGCTCGCTCAATGCCAAGGAGCTGGCGCAGTCGACCAAGATCTATGACCGCAACGGCGTGCTGCTCTACGTGAAGCACACCGACGGCGTGGTCCGGACGGTGATCCCGCTGTCGGCGATCTCCCCACACCTGATCGATGCCACCATCGCCCTCGAGGACCGCCAGTTCTACACCCACAACGGGATCGACATCCGTCGAATCGCCGCCGCCGCGATTGCGGACGTCTTTCACCAGCGTGTCGAGCAAGGTGCGAGCACGATCACCCAGCAATTGGTCAAGCGGATGTTCGTCGGAGACGACCGGTCATTGGAGCGGAAAGTGCGCGAGATCGTGCTGGCGCTGGAGATCGAGCGCCGCTTCTCCAAGAACGACATCCTCACGCTCTACCTGAACCAGATCTTTTACGGCCACTCGGCGTACGGCGCCGAGGCGGCGGCGCAGACCTACTTTGCCAAGTCCGCCAAGGATCTCGACATCGCCGAGGCCGCCATGCTGGCGGCGATCCCGAATGCCCCTTCTGGATTGGATCCCTATAACCCGACCACCGCGGCCGCCGCCAAGGCGCGGCAGGAGCTCGTCCTTCGCGACATGCTGCGTGACCACTACATCAGTCAGGCCGAGTACGACAAGGCCGTGAAGGAGACGCTGACGTACCAGGATGGCAGCATCGAGAAGGGCCTCAAGGCGCCCTGGTTCGTCGACTACGTGCTCCAGCAGCTCACCAAGCAATACGGAGAGGCGGTGGTCGCCGGCGGTGGCCTCCGCGTCACCACCACCCTCGACTACAAGGTACAGATGGCGGCCGAAGCGGCCGTGACCAACAACGTCAACCGGGCCGACCTTCGGGCGCGCAACGTCAATAACGGGGCCGCCGAGGTGATCGATCCCAGCACCGGGCAGGTGCTGGCCATGGTGGGCAGCGCGAACTATTACGACCAGGCGATCGGCGGCCAGTACAACGTAATTGCGGACGGCGAAGGCCGGCAGCCGGGTTCATCATTCAAGATTTATGAGTACGCCACCGCGCTGGCGAACGGCTACGCGCCTTCCAACCTGATCAACGATACGCAGGGCAAGATCGATGGTCACGCGTTCGTGGACTGGGACCATCGCAGCGAAGGCGTCATCACGATTCGGCGTGCACTGGTGGAGTCGCGCAACATCCCCGCCATCCTGCTGCTGAAGCAGCTGGGTTACGACCGGGTCTTCCAGACGGCGCGGATGATGGGCCTGACCAGCGCCAACCTCACCCCGGAACGCGGGCTGGCCCAGGCGATCGGCGCCACCGAGGTCCTCCCGATGCAGCATTTCAACGCCTACGCCGTCCTCGCGTCTGGCGGCATCTATCACGACCCCACCGTCATCCTCAAAGTCGTTGACAGCCAGGGGAAGACGCTGCAGGAATGGAAGCCGGACCCGGGCGTACGCGTCCTGCCCGCGCAGGTCGCGTACATGATCAGCGACATCCTGCGGCCGGTTGGCGCCGCCCTGAATATCAAGCGCCCCTTCGCATCCAAGACCGGCACCACCGAGAACTGGCACGACTCCTGGCTGATCGGCTATAGCCCCGACATCGTCATCGGCGCCTGGATGGGCCACACCTGTGCCGGCGGCTGTCCCGCCAACGTGAACTCCAACCTCAATGTCGTGTGGGGGGTGCAGGGCGCCGGCCTGATCTTCCGCGACATCTTCAACGCCTATGAAGCCGGCAAGCCGGTGCGCGACTTCGCAGTGCCCGATGGCCTCAAGAAAGTGACGGTGTGTCAGGCGAGCGGCTTGCTGGCCACGCCGAATTGCGCCGGTCAGACGATCACCGACTGGTTCATCGCCGGCACTGCGCCCACCCGGCCAGACGACTGGTACCGCCCGATCCGGGTCTGCACCACCGACGGGCTGCTTGCCACGCCGGATATTCCGGCCGCTCTGACGACGGTGAAAACCTTCGTCGTCTACCCGCCCGGCTACCCCGACGACATGAAGGCCAAGAACAGCCCGCAGCCGCCCACCCAGAACTGCGCGCTGTTTACGGAGACCACCCCGCCCACGCTGACGCTCGCCCAGGCGCCGCAGGCCGACGGTAGCGTGCTCGTGACCGCCACGGCCACCGACGATGAGGCGATCAAGGAAGTCGATTTCTTCCTCGACGGGGCGAGCAAGCCGGTGCGGCTGACCCAGGGTCCCTACACCTTCGTGATCAAAGGCGCGTCGGGCAGCACCCACACGCTGAACGTCCAGGCCTACGACTACAACCCGGCCAATGCGCCGGCGGCGCAGACGATCACCGTCACCCTCCCCTAGCCCTTAATTCCCTTCCCCGACACGGACCGGCTGCCAATTACAAAAAAGCGATAGGGCAGGTCCACGGCACGCGAGATACCGATCCGGCGCGAAATGGCGACCTCACGATCGTTAACGGGAGCACCGGCGGCCAGCCCGAGCGGCCCCCGGGTGAAATCCCGGCCATTGTCCTTCAAGGTCAGCCCGAAAGCTCGCCCGATCTTGCCCGGCCCGCTGAGCTGGCGAACCTCTGGTCCGTGGTCGCCACGCCGACGCATGATCTCGGTGCCGGCGAGCGGCTCGAGCGCCCGCAGCAGCACCGCGCCGGCGACGCCGGGGGCGTCCGCGGTCACGTTGAGGCAGTAGTGGACCCCGTAGCTGAAGTAGACATAGGCGTGACCGGCCGTACCGAACATCACGGCATTGCGGGCGGTGCGGCCGCGAAACGCATGCGACGCCGGATCGGCCTCGCCCGTGTACGCCTCCGTCTCCACGATGCGGCCGGCCAGCAGGCCAGCGGGCGTGCGGTAGAAGAGGATGCCGCCCAGGAGGTCCCGCGCCACAGTGACGGGATCCCTGGAGAAGAAGGCTCGCTTCAGCCGCGGCGACGTCAAAGCCACGCCTGATTACTTAGCAGATGGCCGCCGCGCGGGTGTTAGTGGCTGACCAGCTGGGTGAAGTAGCTGCTGATGCTGCTCGGCAGGACCAGCGAGAAGATCGTCCGGGTCACGGGCTCCAGTCCGTAAAAGTGAGGCGCGAGCAGTGAGTAGTTGAACCAGTCCTGCGCGACCACAAACGCGGGCGGCGGCGCATAGCCACTGGGCAGCTTGGCGTTGACCACGCCGACGCCGATGATCAGGATCACCGTGACCTCCAGCGCGCCCACCACCGCGCCGGTCAGGACGCCCGTCAGACGGTCGAAGGCGGGGGCGATCAGCTGGTCGAGGTAGCGCTGGTACACGGCGCCGAGCACCTCGAACAGCACGATGGCAAAGGTGACGATCACCGTGTAGGTCAGGACGTGCGCCCAGATCGCCGAGGTGATGCCGAAGGTGTTGGCAATGTACGACGACGTGTTGGCGCTGGTCAGGGTGGCGGCGCCGACCCCGGCGAAGAGGCCGGCGAAGGCGACGATGCGCCGGACCAGGCCAAACGCCCACCCGAGGGCGACGTTCGTCAGCAGAATGACGACGATGATCAGGTCCAGGAAATCCATCAGGATCGAACCTCCGCGCCAAACTGCTTTTTCAGGCGCTCGATGATGCGTTGCTGCACGGCCAGTACTTCTTCATTGGTCAAGGTGCGATCGTCGGCCTGGTACTGCAGGCGGAACGAAAGGCTGCGGGCCCCAGCCCCCAGCTGTGGCCCCTGGTATTCGCTCACCATAGAGATCTCCCGCAACGTGTAACCGCCCTCCTCGCGGATAACTTGCACGACCTTCTGGCCCGCGATCTTGCCCTGTATTACGACTGTAAGGTCCCGCCGGACCCCCGGAAATCGAGGCAGCGGCCGGGCCTGTGGCGTCCGCTGCCCACCGGCGGTAAAGCGGTCGAACAGGACCTCGGCGACCACGGCTCGGCCGGGGAGCCCGAGTTGGGTCGCCACCTCAGGGTGCACCTCCCCGACGATGCCAATTGACTCTCCCCCATCCAGGATTTCGCCGGTGCGCCCGGGATGGAAACCCGCGAACCGGGCGGGGTTAAGGGTCGGGAATTCGGCTTGTTTGAAATCGGTCGTTGGGAGGGCGAAGCGGTCTCGCACCGTGGCGAGCGTCGCCTGGATGGAGCGCAATTCGGCCGCCGTAGCCTCGGCTCCCCCGGACGGAACATGGGCTGCCACCGCCAGCACCTGGGGCTGCTCGACCGCGTCCCCATCCGCCTTCCAAAAGATCGAGCCCAGCTCGAAAAGGCGCGCCCCGCCCTGGTCCTGACGCGCGTTGAGCGCGAGCGCCTCCAGCAGGCCGGGCAACAGGCTGCGACGCAGCGCGTCGCGGTTTTCCGCCATCGGGTTCTTGATCCGGACCAGGGACGGCGCCGCCATGGGCATCGCGATCGCGGGAGTACCGCTGCGGCTGACGAGGCTGCTGGTCACCGCTTCATCCAGCTGGTGGCCGGCCAGGACCTCGCGGGCGGTCTCATCAGCGTCGGCGCGTACGAAAAGGTCGCGGACCGGGGTGCGACTTCCCGGCAGCGTACTCGGCACCCGATCGTAGCCATATATTCGGCCAACCTCCTCGACCAGGTCTTCGGGGATCGAGCAGTCGAGGCGGAAGGCCGGCGGCCGCGCGCGCAACGCGCGATCTTTGCGCTCCACCGTGAAACCGAGACGTTCCAGGATGCTGGCCGCCTCGCCGAGCTCGACCTTGACCCCGAGCACCCCATCGATCCGATCGGCGTCCACCTCGATCGTGATCGGCTTGAGCGCACCGGGATACACGTCCGTTGATTTGGTGGCCGTGCCCCCCGCCAGCTCCGCGACCAGCGCCGTGGCCCGCTCGATCGCCGGCAGGCTGAGCTCGGGACTCAATCCCTTTTCGAATCGTGAGGAGGCCTCCGTCCGCAGGCCGAGCAGGCGGGCGGTCCGCCGGATCGAGCGCGGTTCCCAGGTCGCGGCCTCCAGGAAAATGTCGGTCGTCCCCGACTGAACGGCGCTCTCGGCGCCGCCGATGATGCCGGCGATCCCCTGGGCCCGCTCGGTGTCGGCCACGACCATGTCATTCGAGGTCAGCCGACGCGTCTTGCCGTCGAGGCACGCGATTTCCTCACCATCACGAGCGCGGCGGACCACAATGCGCCCCTCCTTGAGGCGCTGGTAGTCGAAGGCGTGCATCGGCTGTCCGCTCTCGAGCATCACGAAGTTGGTGATGTCGACGATGTTGCTGATCGGCCGGACGCCGGCGGCACGCAGCCGGGCCTGCATCCAGGCCGGCGAGGCGCCGACGGTGACGCCCGTCATCAGCTGCCCGTTGAACCTCCGGCAACCGTCCGGGGCGTCGATGCGAACCAGCTCAGAGCCATTACCTGTCTTCACGTTGGGCACGCGCGGCAAGCGCAGCGGCAGCGTGAAGATCGCGCCCACCTCTCTCGCGACGCCCAGGTGACAGAGGAGATCGGGGCGGTTGGACTTGATTTCGAGTTCGAGGATCGTGTCGCGCGGATACAGGGTTCGAAGATCCGATCCCAACGGCACCGACGGGTCGAGGATCATGATGCCGGCCGCATCCTCGCCAAGACCGAGCTCGATGGCGGAACACAGCATGCCCGCGGATTGGACGCCGAGGAATGTCTTGGTGTCGATCCGCCGGTCCTTCAGTCGCGAACCGGGAAGCGCGTAGGGCACGCGGTCGCCGACCTTGAGATTCCAGGCGCCGGTGACGACCTCGGTGACGGCGTGCCCCGTGGTGACGGTGGCGAGCTGGTTCTTCGTCGATCCCGGGAGTGGCCTCAGGCCCTGGACTTCAGCGACCACCACGTTCTCGAAGTCGACGTCCTGCTCCACAACGCGTTCGACCTCGTTGCCGGCCACCGTCAGCCGCTCGGCCAGGGTCTTGACCTCAACCGGGATGTCGACGTACTCCTTGAGCCAGTTCAGCGAAATCAGCATGCTGGCCTAGAACTGCCTGAGAAACCGTACGTCGTTGTCGAGAAACAGGCGGAGGTCGCTGACGTTGTATTTGAGCATCGCCAACCGGTCGAGCCCGGCACCGAACGCGAAGCCGGAATAGTGTTCGGGGTCGATGCCGCCGTTGCGCAACACCTGCGGATGGACCATGCCGGCGCCCAGGATCTCCAACCAGCCGCCCTTGCAGCTGCGGCAGCCGGCGCCGTCGCAGAGGCCGCAGGAGACCGCCGCGCCAATGCTCGGTTCGGTGAATGGGAAATGATCCCCGGCGATCCGAATCCGCCGCTCCGGACCGAAGAGCGAGCGCGCGAAATACTCGATCGTCCCCTTCAAGTCCGAGAGCCGGATATCGTGGTCGACGACTAGGCCCTCGACTTGATAGAACTGCGACCCGTGCGAGGGGTCGGTCGCATCGCGCCGGTAAACGGCGCCCGGAGCGATGATCCGGATCGGCGGCTTGTGGCTCTGCATGAACCGGATCTGCACCGGTGAGGTGTGGGTGCGCAGCAGCAGCTGGTCGGCGTCGACGTAGAAGCTGTCCATCGTGTCCCGCGCGGGATGTTCCGCGGGGATATTGAGCGCCTCGAAGTTGTGGAATTCGTCCTCCACCTGGGGGCCGAGCGCGACCTCGTAGCCCAGCCGCGAGAAGATGGCCTTGACCTCGCGCAGGATCAACGTCAGCGGATGCAGGTGGCCGCGGCGGACCGGGTTGGGCACGAAGGTCACGTCAACCCACTCGGTGTCGCCAAGCGCGGTGTGGCGTTTCGCTTCCAGCGCAGCCTGGCGCTCCGAGATCCAACCGAAAATGTCGTCCTTGAGCCGATTTGCCTCCGCCCCAGCCGCGGCCCGTTCGGCGGCCGGCAGGCTCCCGAGCTGCCGCAGGATGCCGGTGAGCTCGCCTTTCTTCCCGAGCAGGCCGACGCGCAGGTCTTCGAGTGCCTTGTGGTCGGTCGCGGCCTCCACGCGTTCGCGCGCGCTCGCCCTGAGCTGCTCGAGTTCGCCGACAACACCCTGCTTCATTGCGGTTTTACCTCCAAGCGCCAATCCGAGCGCTAGAGGCGTTCAACTGCCCGGTGCTAGTTCAGGACTTGGGGCCGCCCTTGGCGACCGCGATCAACTCACTGAAGGACTGGGCGTCACGAACCGCCAGGTCGGCGAGCATCTTGCGATTGATGTTGACGCCCGCCACCTTGAGCCCGTGCATGAACTGGTTGTAGGGCATACCCTGGCTGCGCGAGGCGGCGTTGATCCTGGCGATCCAGAGCTTGCGCATGTCGCGCTTGCGCGCCCGACGGTCGCGGTAGGCGTACTCGAGCGCGTGCATCACCGCCTCGTTCGCCGGGCGGAACAGCGTCCGGTGCGTCATGCGGAAGCCTTTGGCCAGGTTGAGGATCTTCTTGTGGCGCTTGCGGGCCGGGACGCTGCGCTTTACGCGTGGCATCTCAGTCCTTTTCCTTCATGTAGGGCGCCGCCCGCCGCAGTCGGCGGGCGTCCTTCCCCGTCAGCACCAGCAGCTTGCTGTACTGCCGCTTCCGCCGAGGAGTCTTGTGCCCCAGCAGGTGACTCTTTTGCGCGTGCGGGCGCACGATCTTTCCGGTTTTGGTCATCCGGAACCGTTTGGCCGACGCGCGATGGGTACGTAGTTTAGGCATCGATCGCTCCTTTAACTCTTGGGTGCCTGGACTCGCGCCGGGGGTTGGGCCGGCGCCGGTGCCGGCGTCGGCGTCGTGGCCGGAGGCGGTGGAGCCGCCGCGCCCGCCGGGGCCAGGATCATGATCATGTTGCGGCCCTCGAGCAGCGGCATCCGCTCCACCGTGCTGATGGCCTTCAGCTCGAGCGCCATCCGCTCCAGCAACCTCTTGCCAATGTCCTGGTGCACCATCTCGCGGCCACGGAACATGATCGTCAGCTTGACCTTGTCGCCCTCTTCGAGGAACGACTTGACGGCGTGGAACTTCGTCTGGAAGTCATGCTCGCCGATCTTGGGACGGAGTTTCATTTCTTTGACCTTGATGACGTTGTGCTTGCGGCGCCCATCTTTCTCTTTCTTGATGCTTTCGAATTTGAATTTGCCGTAGTCCATGATCCGAGCCACCGGGGGCTGCGCCTGGGGCGCGACTTCCACCAGGTCCATCTCCCGCTCGACCGCCAGCGCTTTGGCGCGGTCGATGGGCAGGACACCCAACTGCTCATTGCGATCGTCGATGACGCGGACTTCAGCGGCGCGGATCTGGTCGTTGATGCGAAGTTCCCTAAATGCCGTGGATCAAGCCTCCTTCGAACATAAAAAAAGATAGCCTCAGGGCTATCTTCGTCCCCTTTACCTCTTTGGCGCGGCCGGGAGGTGAGAGTCGGACAGCCTCTCTTGGCACGCGGGAGTATACCATGTCACTCCCACCACAACCCCACCTTACAGTGGTAAGCGCGATTCGTCCTCGAGTTGCGCCAGGAACCGGTCCGTCTGGAGGGACACCTGGTCGCCGCCTTCACGACGGCGGATGTTGAGCGTCCCGCCCTCCAGCTCCTTGTCGCCCACCACGGCCATGTAGGGGACCTTCTGGAGTTGGGCGTTGCGGATCTTCGCCTGCATGCGCTCCGCCCTGCCGTCGACTTCGACCCGCAGATCGCGATCGCGGAAGCGCTCGGCGAGCTTGGTGACCGCCTCCAGGTGACGGTCCGCGATCGGGATGAAGACCACCTGCACCGGGGCCAGCCAGACGGGGAAGGCGCCGCCATAGTGCTCGATCAGGTAGGCCATGAAGCGCTCCATCGATCCGATCGGCGCCCGGTGCAGCATCACCGGCCGCTCCATCGTCTGCTCGGACGTCACGTACTCGAGCCCGAAGCGTTCCGGCAGCAGAAAGTCGATCTGGTTGGTCGAGAGACTGAACTCGCGGCCGATGGCGTCCTTAATCTGCACATCGAGCTTCGGTCCGTAGAAGGCGGCCTCGCCCGGCGCCTCGACAAACGGATGCCCGGACGCGCGGAGGGCCTCGCGGGCCGCATCCTGGGCGCGCTGCCAGATCGCCGGGTCGCCCATCCATTTGTTGCTGACCTCGTCACGCAGGGACAGGCGGAAATAGAAATCCGTGATGCCGAACGCGCGGTAGACCTGCAGGATGAGCTGGATGACGCGCTCGAACTCGGCGTTCAACTGGTCCGGCCGGCAGAAGATATGGGCGTCGTTGATGGTGAACGCGCGAACTCGGATCAAGCCGGAGACCTCGCCCGACTTCTCGTAGCGATACACGGTCCCCAACTCGGCGATGCGCACCGGCAAATCGCGAAAGCTGGACGGCTTGCGCTGAAAGAGCCGGATGTGGTGCGGGCAGTTCATCGGCCGCAACTGCCATTCCTCGTCCTCCATCTCGGAGGGCGCGTACATCGAGTCGCGGTACCGCTCGAGGTGGCCACTGACCTTATAGAGCTCGAGGCGGGCGATGTCGGGGGTCTTGACGTGTTCGTACCCCTGGCGGCGCTCGAGCCGAAGGATGAACTCCTCCATCTGGTGGCGGATGGCCGCACCCTTTGGCGTCAGCAGCGGCAGGCCACGGCCCACCATCTCGTCGATCAGAAAAAGGTCGAGCTCCTTTCCCAGCTTGCGATGATCGCGCTTGGCGGCCTCCTCGAGCATCGTGAGGTGGGCGTCGAGCTCCGCCTGGGTCGGAAACGCCGTGCCGTAGATGCGAGTGAGCTGCTGGTTCTTCTCGCTGCCCTTCCAGTAGGCGCCGGCAATCGAGAGCAGCCGGAAGGCGCCCAGTTTGCCCGCGTTCGGCACGTGCGGCCCCAGGCAGAGGTCGACGAAGTCGCCGGTACGGTAGAGACGGGCGTTCGGCTCCGTGACCTTCTCTTCGATCAGCTCGACCTTGAGTGGCTGGTGCAACCGCTCGAACAGGGCGACGGCTTCGGCCCGAGGCACCTCGTCTTTGACGAACGGTGTCCCGGCTTTGACGATCTCATGCATGCGTGCCTCGATCTTGGGCAGCGCCTCGGGCAGCAGGCGATCCTGGAACCCGAAGTCGTAGTAGAACCCCTCGTCGGTGGCCGGACCGATGCCGATCACGGTGCCGGGAAAGAGGTCGAGGACCGCGGCCGCCATGACGTGCGCCGTCGAATGGCGCAGAGTCTCGAGGTCGTCGCTCATGGCTGTCCGCGCAAAATGGTCAGCCGATTATACGAAGGGACTTGATGTGCGCTTAAACGGCGCGCAGTCGTTGGAGACCGGCCGGGATATCGTCCCGGCCCAACGTTCGCTCGTCCAGCGACGCCTCCATGTCGGGATGCACCTGGAACATGATCGACAGCTGGTGCGCCAGGGGAACGATCGGCGCGCGCCGGGCCTGGCGTCGCAGACGCTCTTGCCGGACCGGGTCGATGGCGCAGCAGCGAATGCTGCAGTACTTGGCTGTTGTCTTCTTGACCGCGGCCTCGCACCCTGGGCGAGCGCAGATCTTGACCGGAGCGATTTGCTTGAAACCGTGAGCGATCCCCAATCTGTCCTCCAAACTACCGCGGTCCCTGCCGAGACCGTTCTCCCCTGACGCGTAATTGATTATGCGCGCCGCTTGCAGCGTGTCAAGTATCGGCCGTGCTTATCCACATTGTTCGGCCGGCGAGAGGATAACCGGGGGAAAAAATATTTTGGCGATCAACGGCTTGCGCTAGAGCGGCGTGGACGGCACGCGCGGCTTGAGTTTCCCCTCACGACGCTGCTGAAGGAGATCACCGGCGAGTTGCGGAAGGCCGGCGGCGTCATCGACGCCGCGGATCCAGACGCTGTCGGCACCGAATCGCTTTGCCCGGCGTACCTGATGCGGCAACGTGGCCAGCGCAATGATCAGGGGTCGTTCGAAGCCGAGCGCGCCGTTGAGCACGCCGAAGACGTACGCGGTGTCGGCTTCCCAGATCGCCATGTCGAACAGGACTACCTGGGGTTTGAGGCGCTCGCAAAGTTGCTGCACGTCCTGATTCGGGAGTGCGGTCTGGGCATCGAAGGCAGCGCCGGTGAACAGCTCCTGGTAGGCGATCGCCTGACGCGGATCGTTCTCAAAGATGACGACGGCGTCAGCGGAGTCGCTATCCCGAGCGATGGCCATGGTCGAGCGAAATTATGGCATGCGCCGAAGGCCGTAAGCAGAACGGCACCCGCGCGTTAACTCATTAGATAGCCCTTCGCTCAAGTCCCCGGGCCGCCCCCCGGGGATTTCTCATTTATTTCGTCAGCCACGACCCCAGCCGATCCAAGTCGACGTTGCCGCCACTCAGAACTGCGGCCACGGGGCGCTCTATCTCCGAACCGGCCAGTAAGGCGGCGACGGCGGCAGCCCCGGCCGGCTCGACGACCAGCTTCGCCTGCTGGGCGATGGTCTTGAGCGCCTCGATGATCGCGTCATCATTGACGGTGCGCATCTGATCCACGTAGCGCTGGATCAGGCTGAGATTGAACGGACGCGTGTAGGGCGCCCCCAGCCCGTCCGCGATCGAGTCCAGGCGAGACGGCGCGACCGGATGCCCGGCCGCCAGGCTCTCGCTTACCACCGGAGCCCCCTCGGGTTCCACCCCGATGATCCGGAGATTCGGCCTCTGCGATTTGATCGCCACTGCGATGCCGGCGATCAGACCGCCGCCGCCGACCGGAACGATCACGGTTCGCAGGTCCGGCATTGCGTCCAGGATTTCGAGGCCGACCGTGCCTTGCCCCGCGGCGACCGCGGGATCATCGAAGGGATGCACGACATGGAGATTGCGTCGCTGTTGTTCCAGCTCGAGGCGGTGCTGCCACTCGGCCAACGGCACCAGCACGATCTCGGCGCCGTAGCGACGGATCGCCTGCAGCTTGGTCAGCGGCGCGTCCTCCCGAATGACGACCACGCAGGGAATCTGAAAGGCCTGCGCGGCATAGGCGAGCGCCTGCCCGTGATTGCCGGCGGAGAGCGTGATCACGCCCCGGCGGCGCTGCTCGGGGGTCAGTTGCAGGACGGCATTGATGGCGCCCCGGACTTTGAAGGAGCCGGTCCGCTGCAGGTTCTCGGCCTTCAACCAGACCCCCGGCCCCGCGACCGCCTCACCCGAGAGGGTCGGCGTCTTCAGGACGTAGGGTGAAATCCGATCGGCCGCGGCTCGTACGTCCGCCAGGGATAGGGCGCCGGTTTCGACGGCCATCTTTAGACGGTAGCGAGTTTAGGGCAGCCGAGGACCGTGCAAGAGGACGTAGTCGAGCAGCTGCGCCAGCCAGCGCCGAAAACGGGTCGCACGGGAAGCCATACCTCTATAACGCGGCCGCCCACCGGAGGTGGCGCCTCACCAAGAATCCAAGAAGCCTGCCGGTACAGTGCGTGTCGGGTGAGTCCGGAGGAGTAGGGCAATTGGGAACAATCCCCGAATCTCGTTGATGAAATTCGGGCCGCCATCTGCGTGTCGCCAAGCAGCAGCCAAAGTGAGGCCGAGGGCCGTCCACTCGTCTCTCACGATAGGACGCTCGAGCTGGATCCTCAGCCACGCCAGCGCCTGCGATCGCGAATCAGGTCCGTGACCGGCCACGGTGAATGCAATGTGCTTCGGCTCGTAGTCCCAAGCTTAATGGGCATCTTGCCAGTCACCGACGATCTCGGGCCCATTCTTCCAATCGCGCATTAGCAACTGAATCGCCGTATGCAGTTCGCCGCGCCGCTTCGCGGACGAGTCGCGTGACCGATCGAGCGGGACGACCAAAGTTAGACTACAAGAGGGCGGAGCCACCCAGGTGTTGTTGGCCCGGGTTGGACGAAGTCGGTCAAGGAGCATTCGCCCCTCTAATACAAAGGCCGCTTCGGCGCTTGCGGGGTCAGGCGCGCTTCCGCCCGACAGGCGCAGCCACTCAGTCATCGCCCTCGGGTTTTGGTGGGCGCAACAGGAGTCGAACCTGTGACCTCTTCCTTGTCATGGAAGCGCTCGTACCAACTGAGCTATGCGCCCTGCGCGGCAGTTTAGCGTATACGTTTCGATCTCAGGCATTTTGACCCCTCTTCCCCCGCTACATCTGTATGTGTGCATTCCTTTATGCATTCCGCGTGCAGCAGAGCCTTGGACGGAAGTTCCGGCCGCAGTGCTGCCCCTGCTGCCGTCGGTGACCGGATGGGTGGCCGAGCAGGAATCACGGCGACGGAGCGAACGCACCAAGGCGGGACTTGCCTGCGATGCACGGATTGGTCCAAGCCCGGTCGTCCCAAAGGATCGAAGGACAAGAGACCCCCGAAGCGAGCCCTCACTTAAACGCCTGCACACTGGCACGGTTCGCGCCTTAACTTAGCAAGGCTTGGGTTGCGCGCCGGGTTGTAGACGGGAAATGATCTTTAAGCGATTCGGGCAAGGCGCTGGAACCGCTTACGGTTGCTTGCTGATCATCGTCTTGGTGGTCATAGTCGTTACCCTAGTAGCCGGATGGGTCAAGCTCTAAACCATCCACCGAAGGCTAGTCTCAAGGCCCACCGTATTCGATTTTGTAAGGCACTCTGGTTTTGGTCTCCTTGAAGTCATCCTACCCACGGTTCCTAACCGGGCTCCCCTCCTAAGCGAGCCAACCGAACAACTGCCAGTGCGGCTTAACAATCTCAAGGGCTCCGTAACGACCATAGGGAGCCTGCTGGAGCCCAGAGAGGGCCCCGCCAGACTGGAGGGCAACCGGGCCAGGAAATGACGCGCCGTGACGGGACTTTATGCATTCTCGTGTGCATTCTCTGTGTCCCATCCGGTCACGTCAGGGCACGTCATGGCGGCGAATTTCGTACTCCGGTGGGCGGCTGAACGGGACTCGCCCGTCCTTGTCATGGAAGCGCTCGCACCAACTGAGCTATGCGCCCGCGTAAGCAGGGATTATATCGTCGCTAAGCGACTATACCGGCGCTTTGCCGTTGGTCGAGAGTGTCGGCGGCACCAGTGGGCTGCGACGTCCGGCCAGGGCGGAGATCAGGCCGCTGGCCATCAGCAAGCAGCCCATCCCGAAGATGACGCGGGTGACGCCGAACAGGTCGGCGAGCCCGCCCGCCAGCAGGATCGGAATGGCAACCGCCGCATTGACCACGGTGAACATGGCGCCGAAGATGCGGCCTCGCAGTTCGGCCTCGGTCTTTTCCTGAAGGACGGTGAAGGCGGGGATGAAGAGCATGCCGAATTCCAGCCCACCGATGAACCCGAAGACCACCGGGAACCAGACCAGCAACGTCGTCGCGCCCACCTGTTCGAGCAGGTAGGGCACCACCGCGAGCAGCATCAGGGTGAGCCCTGCCGAGAGCAGGCCGCCGATCAACAACCGGCTACGACGGTAGTGCTGACCGTACTGGCCAAGATAAAAGGCCGCGCCCAGCATCCCGATCACGGCCGGCGCGAGGAAGAGATAGACGTCGGTGATCTGCAGGCGCAGCACCGTGCTCATATAACTGGGCGCCAGCACGAAGACCGAGAAGATCACCGCGATCGTCAGGCTCAACTGCAGCACCGCGAAGCGCACCAGCGGCCGGGCCGCAATGTAGGCAATGCCTTCGCGCAATTCATAGAGGATGTCGGTCTGCTTGGCGACCGTCTCATGGGTGCGGGCGTGCAGGTTCGTCTTGACCAGGTAGATCAGCCAGGCCGCAGCCAGAAAGAGCGCGGCGGCGATCCAGTACGGCGAGTCCGTGCCAAGGAATCGGACGGCGAGCGTCGAGAGCGGCACGGCGACCAGCAGCGTGACGATCACGGTGCTCGTGAACATCGAGGTGGCGGTCATCAACTCTTCCGATCCGACGATGAAGGGAATGGACGCCGCCTCGGCCGGTGCGAAGATCTGGCCGACGGCGGCAAAGAGAAAGATGATGACGAAGAGGTGCCAGGTGACATGCTCGAAGTAGGGGGTGACTTGGCTCAATGGGATGAGCAAGATCAAGCCGCCGCGGATTGCGTTGGTGAAGAACATCAATCGTTTCTTGTCGTGCCGGTCGGCGTACACCCCGGCGAGTGGGCTGAGGAAGACCGACGGAAAGGTATAGGCCAGGAACAGCGCCGCGCCGTGGGTGCTGGCGTGGCTGATGCTGTAGGTCAGGATCAGCAACGCGAACATCAAGAACTTGTCGGCGAGCTGCGAGGCAACCTGTGCCGACCAGATCAGCCGGAAATCGCGGTTGGCGAGCACCGTCCGAAACCCGGGACGAGGAAGGATGATCTCGCGCGGGTCCACGCCGACCTCGTCTGGTCCCTTCAAGGCGCCTAAATCGTAGCTAGTTGTCAATTGGCGCGCACATTCTCGAAAAGTCGCCTCCATTCCTCGAGCGTCAAGGTCTCGGCCCGACGCGCCGGGTCGATGCCTATAACGCGAAGGCGCGTGCGAGCCTCCGCCCCACTGATGCCTAGTTTTCGCGCCAGCACGAATGGCAGCTGTTTGCGACGGGCCTGGAAGAAGGGTGTGACGAAGTCGAAGAAGGACGGTAAGTCCGAGCGCGGCAGCGCCGGTTCCGCATCCGGGATGATGCGAACCAGCGCCGAGTCGACCTTGGGCTGGGGCAGAAATGCGGTTCGCGGGACGCGGAGCACCAGCTCCGGCGTGCCGTAGACCCGAACGCCCAGCGTCGCCATGCTCCAGCCGCCAGCTGGCGCCACCAGCCGCTCCGCGACCTCTAGTTGCACCAGCAGGTCGATGCGGGCGGGCGGCGTTGGCTGTTCGAGCAGGTGGACAAAGAGCGCACCCGTCAGGTTGTAGGGAATATTGCCGATGACCCGGTAGGGTGCGGGTAACAGCTCGCCAACCGAAGTCCGCAAGATGTTCCCCTCGACGATCCGGACGTTCGACCGATTCCGCAGGCTGAGCGCGAGCGCCTTGACGGCAGCCGGATCGATCTCCACCCCCACGAGAGCCCGTCCGCGCTCCGCGAGCTCGACCGTCAACGCCCCCAGTCCCGGCCCCACCTCGACGATCCGATCCTCCGCTGAGACCTGCAGGGCCTCGACCAGGCGCTCGAGCTGCGCGCGATCCGCCAGGAAGTTTTGTCCCCAGCGCCGCAAGTAGCGGACACCGAAGCGGCGTGCCACGCCGCGAATGACGGATGGATCCGCCAGGTCGAGCGGACGTTTCTTAGCCGGCGTGGTTCAACCGAAACAGGGCGGTGGCGTTTTCCCCCGTTGCCCGGCCAACCTCGACGGCGCTGGTGCCGCGCAAGGCCGCGATCCGCTCCACCGTCTCGACGATGTAGCGCGGCGCATTCGCCTGGCCGCGACGGCTCTGCGGCGGGAGGAATGGCGAATCGGTCTCGACCAGCATGTGGTCCAGCGGGATGATACTGGCCGCCCCGATGACGCCGTGGGCGGTGGGATAGGTGACGGTCGCGGCAAACGAGATGTAGAAACCACGGGCCAGCGCCTCCGCCGCGAAGGCGGAGTTTCCACTGAAGCAATGGAAGACGCCGCTCGTGCCCGGGAAGTCGTCGAGGATCGCGAGCAGGTCGGGGAAGGCGTCGCGGGTATGCAGCACCACCGGCTTCTCAAGCTCCTGCGCCAGGCCGAGCATCTGCCGGAAGAGCTCTTGCTGTTCGCGTTTCGGGACTTTGTGGTAATCGGTGAAGTGGTAATCGAGACCGATCTCGCCCACCGCGACCACGCTCGGGTGGCTGGCCATCTCTCGCAGCTCGCGCCGCTCCGCGGCCGTGATCGCCGCGCCGGCGGAGTGCGGATGCCGGCCGATGGTCGTCTTCAGTCCGGGAAGGCGTTCGGCTAACTCCAGACCCCGTCGGTTGTCGGAGGCGTCGTCACCGATGTTGATCACGGCGTCGACCCCCGCTGCCCGCGCCTCTTCGAGGGCCTGCTCGGGGGTCAGCGAATCGCGCAGATAGAGAAGGTGGGCGTGCGAATCGATCAGGCGACCGGCTCCGGCTTCTCGATCCGAGGAAAGAGCACGCCGCCCAGCGAGGTCTGGGTTCGGGGCGCCAGTCTCCCCCACTCTCGGGCGCTGGCCCAGGGCGCCTTCGGGTCTGCCTTGATCTGGGCGGCGACCTTGCCCGCCGTCTCGGGCAGGAAGGGCGCGATCAGGTAGCTGGTCAGCCGGATCGCCTCGACCAGGTTGTACATGACGGTTTGCAATCGCTTGCGCTGATCCGACTGCTTGGCGAGCACCCAGGGCGCGGTCTCCTCGATGTATTTATTGCCACGGTTGATCGCCTCCCAGGTCAGCTCGAGGGCGCCCGAGAAGTCCAGGGCCTTCAAATGCTTCTCCTGACCTTTAACGGCGCGCTCGAGCGCCGTGCGCAGTTGCTTGTCCAGCGGCGCCTCGTCGCCGTCGGGCGCCGGCACCTTGCCGTCGAAATAGCGCTGCAGCATGGAGAGGGTGCGGTAGACGAAGTTACCCAGGTCGTTGGCCAGGTCCGCATTGAAGCGATCGACCATCGTCTCCCAGCTGATATCGCCGTCCCGATCGAAGGGAAGCTCGCGCAATAGCAGGTAACGAACGGCATCGGCACCAAAACGGTCGGCCGCCTCGCGGGGATCGATGATGTTGCCCACACTCTTGCTCATCTTTTCGCCCCGTACCGTCAGGAACCCATGCGCGTACACCCGCTTGGGCACGGCCACGCCCGCCGACATCAGCATCGCCGGCCAGTAGAGGCAATGGAAGCGTGTGATGTCCTTGCCGATCACGTGCAGGTCGGCGGGCCACCAGCGTTTGAACATCGCCTCGTCGGTGCCGTAGCCGACGCCGGTGACGTAGTTCACCAGCGCGTCGCCCCAGACATACACAACGTGTTTGGGGTCACCGGGAAATGGGATGCCCCACTTGATGGTCGAGCGCGAGATGCTGAAATCCTGCAGGCCGGCGCGCAGCCACCCCAGCACTTCGTTGCGGCGGGTCTCCGGTTGGATGAACTCGGGGTGCTTGTCGATGTGCTGCTGCAGTCGGTCCTGGTAGCTCGACAGCTTGAAGAAGTAGTTCTCTTCCTTCAACCACTGCGCCTTGAGCGTCGGATGGATCAGGCAGAATCCATCCTTGAGGTCGGCCTCTGACTTGAAGGACTCGCAGGAGATGCAGTACCACCCTTCGTAGTGGCCCTTGTAGATATCCCCTTTCTCCTGCATCTTCGCGATGAAGGCCTGGACACCGCGCACGTGGTCCTCGTCTTCGGTCCGGATGAAGCGGTCGTAGGCGATGCTGAAGCGCGCCTCGATGTCGCGATAGAGCTGGGCCATCCGGGCGGTGAATTCCTCGGTCGATACGCCCTCTTCCTCCGCCCGCCGCCGGACGTTTTGCGAATGCTCGTCGGTGCCGGTCAGGAAGAAGGTGTCATCCCCGATCATCCGATGGTGGCGCGCCAGGACGTCGGTGCCCACCAGTTCGTAGATGAAGCCGAGGTGCGGCGCCGCATTGGGATACACGATGGCGCTGGTGACGTAGAACTTACTCATTTCGCGGTTTCCAATCGCTGCCGGCAACAACGACCGTCAGCTCGCCGCGGGGCGGGACCTTTGAGAAGTGCTCGAGGATCGATGCCGCTGTCCCACGTAGGAATTCTTCGTGGAGCTTGGTGATCTCCCGCGCCACGACCAGCGAGCGTGGGCCGAGGGCGGTCGCCATTATATCCAATGTCTTGAGGATCCGATGGGGTGATTCGAAGAAGACGAAGGTCCGTTTCGCCTCGGCCGCGTCGCGGAGCGTCCGTTCCAGCTCGCCGCGCTTGCGGGGCAAAAAGCCGAGAAAGGTGAACTGGTTGGTGGGGAGGCCGGAACTGATCAGCGCCGCGAGCACGGCCGAGGGTCCCGGGATCGGCACCACCGGGTAGCCGGCGGCGACGGCGGCGCTCACCAGGCGCACCCCCGGGTCGGAGAGGGCTGGGGTCCCGGCATCGGACACCAGCGCCAGGTCGTGCTGCGCCAGGCGGCCGAGAATCGATTGCAGCTGGCGCGCCTCGTTCTTCGCGTGCAGGCTGACCATCGGCTTGCGCAAGCCAAAGTGCGTCAGCAACTTCACCGTGTGGCGGGTGTCTTCGGCCGCGATCAGCGGAACCGACTCCAGCACGTGAAGGGCGCGCAGCGTGATGTCGTCGAGGTTACCGATCGGCGTGGCAACCAGGTAGAGCGTTCCCAACGTCGGCCGCGCTACGCCTTAGCGTCCCCAATCGCGGGGATAGCGGAAATCGCGATCGATGGTGCGCGAGGACAGCTTGGCGATCACTGGAAGGCGTCGCTTGTACTGGTTCTCGCGGACCCGGCGGACGATCTCGGTGATGAACGCCTGATCGAACCCCTGCCGCTTCAGCTCCTCGACCGAGTAGCGACGGTCGACCAGGTAGTAGAGCAGCTGATCGATCATCCGGTACTGAAAGCCGAGTTCCGTCTCGTCTGACTGCCCGGCCCAGAGATCCGCGGATGGGGCCTTCTGCACGATGGCGGTCGGGACCCCGACCGCGTCGGCCAGCTGCCAGACCTGCGTCTTGTACAGGTCGCCGATCGGGTTGATCGCGCTCGCCATGTCCCCGTAGATCGTGCCATAGCCGAGCAGCAGCTCCGTCTTGTTGCTGGTCCCAATGACGAGCGCCCGCCACGCCACGGACTGGTCGTATGCGATCGTCATCCGCTCGCGGGCCATTTTGTTGCCGCGTCGCACCTGGGGGGCCTCGGGAAAGCGCGCGAAGTACGCATCGATCTGCGGGGTGATGTCGATCTCGAGATGATGGATTCCGAGCTGGGCAACCACCTCCAGCGCATCCGACCGGCTTTTCGGATCGCTGTCTTTGTATGGGAGGATCAGCGCCATTACATTGTCCGTGCCGAAAGCCTCGGTCGCAAGGAAGGCGACAAGGCTGGAGTCGACGCCGCCGCTCAGGTTCAACACGACGCGTTCGAAGCCGACCTTCCGCACCTCGTTCTGGATGAAACCGACCAAGATCCCTCGGACCAACTCCGGGTTGATCTGGAGCGGTGGGAAGATCGGTTCAGTAAGGCTTGCGGGTGCGCTCATGCCAGACCCTGCGCAGCTCGTTGATGGTGAGCTCGATCCGCTCGTCACGCAGCAGCGGATTGGCCAGCCGCTCGCGGCGAACATCGGCGAGGTCGAGGGTGGCGAGCACCAGCGCCTCGTCGGCGTCCTGATGCTGCGCGATGATGTCGCCGTTGGGCCCGATCACCATCGAACCGCCCCAGAAGTTGGCCCCGTCCTCGAAACCGACGCGATTGCAGTACAGGAAGAACGTCGTCAGGAATTGGGCGTAGGTTCGGCATACGAGCGCGTACGACTCCGCCGTTCCCAAGCGCTCGTCGGTCGTGATACCACGACCGGGGCTGGACGAGGGGCAGATGATCATGTCCACGCCTTCCAGGCTCAGGATGTACGCGCTGCTGAGGTGCCAGATGTCCTCGCAGACCAGCATCCCGGCGCGCCCGAAGGGGGTGGCGAAACTCCGAAAGCGATCACCGGGGGCGAAGTACCGTTGCTCGTCGAACATGCCGTAGGTCGGCAAGTAGACCTTGCGGTGCACGTGCAGGAGCTCGCCCCGGGAAAAGTACAGGCTGGCGTTGAAGTAGCGGTGGTCGGGCGACTCGATCACGGCGCCCAGAACCACGTCGAGCTCGGTCGATAGCGCCGCCAGATCGCGCATCTCTTTGCCGTCGAGCTGGATTGCGCTGTCCGGCACCAGGTCCTTGAGGAAGTACCCGGTCAGGCTGAGCTCGGGAAAGACCAGCAAGCTCGCGCCCGTTTCGGCGGCCCGCTTGACCCACTCGCGGTGCCGCTCCAGGTTGCGACCACGGTCCCCCAGCGCCGGATCGATTTGGGCCAGCGCGACCGAAAGGCGTCCGTTATTCGTCATGCCGGAACCGGCGTCGGCAGGCGGACGCCACCGCCCCGCGCCAGCCACTGGACGATGGCCGGGGCCATTTCGGTGGACGACCCGAGGTGCACAGCGGCCCGCGGCAGCGCATCGAGGAAGGCCGCCCCATAGGTCCGATTCGCGATCCGATGGTCGAGCAGGACGACGGCGCCACGATCGGTCTGGCGGCGGATCAACCGGCCAAAGCCCTGCTTCAGGCGCAGCACCGCCTCGGGCAGCGCCAGCTGACCGAAGGGATCCGCAAGCGTCGCGCTTCGCGCCAGCTGCATCGGATCGCTGGGAACCCGAAATGGCAGGCGGACGATCACCACGCACGACAGCGCATCGCCGGGCACGTCGATTCCCTCCCAGAAGCTGCTGCTGCCGAGCAGAATGCTGCGCGGACGCTCCTGGAACTGCGCCAGCAGCTGCCGACGTGTGCCATCGAGGTTCTGCGCCAACACCGTCAGGCCGGTGCGCACGGTCCGCGTCCGCAACCGATCGGCCACGTCGCGGAGCTGCTGATGCGAGGTAAAGAGCACCAGGGTCCGGCCGCCGATTGCCTCGGCGATTTCACCGACGACGTCGGTGACCTGGTCGAGGAAGGCCGGATCGGTGAGATCCCGTAAGTCGGTCGGCAGGCAGAGCAGCGCCTGTGAGAGATAGTCGAAGGGCGAGGCCAGCACCATCTCGTGCGTCGCGAGTGCCTCGAGGCCGACGCCACGCTTGAAGTAGGCAAACGAATCGGCTACCGCGAGCGTCGCCGAGGTGAAGACCACCGTCTCCTTGCCCTGGAACGCTCGCGCCTGCAGCTCTCGGCCGGCAGCGGTTGGGGCCGCGTGCAGCACGGGCCGCCCGGAGCGCCGCTCCGTCCCGAGCCAGTAGAGCCGCTCCGGTCGAGGCTGCAGCAACGCCTGCATAACGAGGTCGGCGCGACTATGCAGCTGCGCTTTGAACAGATCCAGCTCGCGCTCCGCATAGGGGCTGGCATCCAGCGGCAAGCGCGCGCCGGCGTCATCGAGCGCGACGCGCAGGGCGGTTGCCAGTTGGGCAAGCCCGCCGGCAAGGGCAGCCAGCTGCGAAACATCTGGAAGGCTTCGGCTGATCGCGTCCAGGATGACCGGCTCGTCGCGCGACGGCCGCAAGGGGACCTCTGGCTGCCGCACTCGGATGATCGCCCGGGCCTCGCGGAAGAAGTCGGTCGCCGTCTGGCGGCAGTCCGCGGCCGCCGTTCGCACCGCCTCGTCGGGCGGGCCAACCGCGGCCCGAAACCAGGTGAGGGTGCCGTCGATGCTCTCCAGCAATTCTTCCTCGCCCACCCGCTGCGTCAGCGCCTCGACCGCGGTTTCCTCGAGCTGGTGCGCCTCATCCACGACCAGGTGCTCGTGCGGCGGCAACACGGAGCCGCCCGCCAGCGCGTCCGCCAGCAGCAGCGCGTGGTTGGTCACGATCACATCGGCGTCCTGCGCGGCGCGGCGGCTGTTCCAGTAGAAGCACCGCTGGGCCTTGTAGTTCTCGCAGTGGGCCGCGAGGCAATCGTCCGGCGTGGAGGCGGCCCGCAACCAGAACAGTTCCTCGAACCCGTTGAGCTTGATCTCGGCGCGGTCGCCGTTGTGGGTCTGTGCCAGCCAGACGAGCATGCGCAACTTGAAGGTCAGCTCCTCGTCGAACCAACTGCCGTCGGCGCGCCGGCTGGGGGCGTTGAGGTACCGGTTCCAGCGCCGCAAACTCACGTAGTTGGCGCGTCCCTTGAGCAGCGAAGCTTTGAAGTCGAATGGCAACCAGCTGCGCATGAAGGGGATGTCCTTGGAGAACAGCTGCTCCTGCAACGTGATCGTGTTGGTGGCAATCACGACCCGCTCACCGCTCGCGACCGCGTGATGGACCGCCGGCACCAGATAGGCGAGTGACTTTCCGGTGCCCGGACCAGCCTCCACGAGCAGCCGGCCGCCGCGCGCGTACAGCTGCGCCACGGCAAGCGACATCTGCAGCTGGGATTCACGCAGCTCGTAGTCCTCGAGCAACCCGGCCATCGGACCATCGGGACCAAGCAGGGCAGAAATCGCCTGCGGATCCGTGGCCGAGGCTTTCCCGTTTGTCGTCCTGGCCGGCAGTGCCGGCCGGCGAGGGAGACTCTCCACGCCGCTCGCCCCTCCGGCGTGGGCGTCTGCGAGGAAATGGTGCAACGGGTGGGGCCAGCCCTCGGCCAGCTCGAGCATCCGCCCGAGGAGGTCCGCGGGAAAACCGCGGGAATGGTGCCACAGGTAGCGAAAGAGCTGTCGCGCGGCATCGGCGTCTGACAGCGCGCGATGCGGATGGGGATGGCTCAGGCCGAGCTGGCGCGAAAGGTGCGGCAGGCTGTGACTGGGCGCCATCGGCAGCATGATCCGCGCGAGGTCGAGCGTGTCGAAAAGCTCATAGCCCGCGTCGCCCTCCGGGTCGACCAGGAAGGACAAGTCGAAGTTGCCGCTATGCGCGACCACGCCGCTGTCGCCGACGAAGTCGATCAGCTGGGCGAGGATTTCCTCCGGGGGTGGCGCGGCCTCCACGTCGGCGTCTCGGATCCCGGTGAGCTCCTGGACCGCCCGCGGAATCGCGACTTCAGGCCGGACCAGGGATTGGAACGTCGCCAGGACCTCATCACCACGAAAGCGCACGGCGCCGACCTCGATGATCCGGTCCAGTCTCGGCGTCAGGCCCGTGGTCTCGAGGTCAAGGGCGACGAGGGTCCGATCCACTGGCCTTAACTTACCTCAGGCTTAAGCGGCTCTCGCGCCGCAGCGCCGCCTACAGGAGCTTCGCGGCGAGTTCGGCGAGCTCGGACCGTTGCCCCTTGGTCAAGGTGACGTGCCCCGCCAACGGATTGTTCTTGAACTTCTCGATCGCGTAGCACAGCCCGTTGCTGCGGAAATCGAGATAAGGATGGTCGATCTGGTTCGGGTCGCCCGTCAGCACGATCTTGGTGCCCTCGCCGGCACGAGACACGATGGTCTTGACCTCGTGTGGGGTGAGGTTCTGGGCTTCGTCGACGATGATGAATTGCTGTGGGATGCTCCGTCCCCGGATGTAGGTGAGGGCCTCGGCTTCGAAGAGGCCCTTGTCCTGGATGTGGCGGATCATGTCGGCCGCCATCTGTTCCTTGTAGATGCAGCCCATCAGGTATTCGAGGTTGTCGTAGATCGGCTGCATCCAGGGGCGCAGCTTCTCGTCTTTGTCACCCGGCAGGTAGCCCACGTCCTTGCCCATCGGGATGACGGGCCGCGTCACGAGCAAGCGGCGATAGCGATGCTGATCCAGGACTTTGCTCAGTCCTGCGGCCAGTGCCAGCAGGGTCTTGCCGGTGCCGGCCTGCCCGGTTAAGGTGACAAACGGAATCCGGTCATCGAGCAGGATGTCGAAGGCGAACCGCTGGCCCAGATTTTTCGGCTGGATGCCCCAAATCTCTTTCTTGATCGGTCCCAGCGCCACCACCTGGCCGGCGGTCGCGTCGTAGCGGCCCAGGGCGCTCGACTTGGTCCCGTTCTGGGACTTGAAATGGACGAACTGGTTGAAATAGAGCTGGCCGTTCGCCGGCTGGTAGGTGTCGGTCTTGGTGAAGCTATCGATGTCTTCCGGCGACACGGTGAGCGTTGTCATGCCGTCGTACAGGTCCTCCTCGTTGAGCACCATCTTGTCGGTCTCATAGTCCTGCGCCTGCAGGTTGAGCGCGTCGGCTTTGACTCGAACGTTGATGTCCTTGCTGACGAGGATGACCGGTGTGCCGTTGCTCTCGGCCTTGAGCTGAAGCGTAAGCGCGATCACCTGGTTATCGGCCTTCTTCGGATCGAGGTCCTCGGGGAGGTGGGCCGTGCTCTCGTGGGTCAACTCGACACGCAGGGAGCCACCATATTTGAGCGCGACGCCCTCGGAGAGCTTGCCTGTGGCGCGCAGGTCATCGAAATGGTGGGCGATCAGGCGGGCGTGCCGGCCGACCTCATCCTGCCGCCGCTTCTGGCCGTCGATCTCCTCGATCACGGTGAGCGGGATCACGATCTCGTTGTCCTCGAAGGAGAAGATCGCGTTGGGATCGTGCAAGAGAACGTTGGTGTCGAGGACGTAAATCTTCTTCAAATTCCCTGCCTCATGCTTGCGCCTGTTTTGGCATCGGCGCGCTCGTGTATTCCCCCTGGTACTCCAACGGCAGCAGCGCGGCGATCTTTGCCATCAGGTAGTCGGCGCTCTGCTGATGATCCATCGGGCTGCCGTCCTGGTTTCGCTCGGGCAACTGGAATGGCTCGCCGAAGGTCATCGAAACGTCCGCGGGCCGAGGAAGCTTCTGGTACCGGCCCAGTACGTGCTGCGTCCCCGTGATGGCGATCGGCACCAGAGGCGCGCCCGAGCGGCGGGCGATGAACCCGGCGCCTGGCTCGGCGCGCAGCAGCCGCGCGTTCTCCGACCGGTGCCCCTCCGGGAACAACACGACCGCCGAACCATGCTTCAATAAATCGAACGCCCGGCGCAACGCGGTCCGATCTGGCGAATGGCGGACCACCGGAAAGGCGTGATAGCCGCGCATCAGCCAGGCCCACGCACCCTGGAAGAGCTCCGCCTTGGCCATGAACCACACCGGCCGCGGGGTCCAGCCCCCAATCAGGGCGGGATCGACGGCCCCCACATGGTTCGACACGATCAAGAGCGGACCGGAGCGGGGCACGTTCGAGGTGCCGCCGAGGTGGAACTTTGAGCCCAGAAGCAGGCGGGTGAGGAGCCGTGCAAGACCAGTTAGGAAGGAATAGCTCAAGATCAGTGCTCAGGAAGCCGGGCCATCACCTCATCGAAGACCTGACCGACCGACTTACCCTCAGTCGCGACGATTATAGCATCGGTTGCCGGCCGTAACGGCGCGATTTGTCGCTCCTGGTCAGCCCGGTCGCGGGCGTCGATTTCCTGCTCGAGCACCGCATCCGGCGTGGCGCTGCCGCGCGCCCGATCCAACTCGCGGCGCCGCCGCGCCACCCGCTCGGCCGTAGGCGCCGTGAAGAAGAATTTCACGTCCGCCTTCGGAAAGATCACGGTCCCGATGTCGCGCCCCAGCACCACGGCGTCGCCGCGCGCGGCGCGGCGCTGCGGATCGATCAGCGCGCGGCGGATCTCGGGAATCTGGGAAATACGCGAGAGGTCCGTGGCGATCGTAGGATCTTGCGCCTCGAGACTGACATCCCGTCCATCGATCGCCAGCAGCGGACCGGGACGATCGCTCGATGGCGAGGTGTTGACCTCGATATGCATTGCCTCGAGCATGCGGGTGAGGCCGGCGATGTCGTCCGTAGCGATGGCCCGGCGCCTCGCCTCCACCGTGACCGCGCGATAGAACAGCCCGGTGTCGACCAGCGCAAACCGCAGCGCCTCCGCAACCAACCGCCCGATGGTGGTCTTCCCGGATCCGGCCGGACCATCGATCGCGACGATCACTGAAGTCCCGCCGCCGCTCTCAGCCGCGCCACCTCATCCGCCCGGAGCGGCCGCACGCCACCCTCATCGAGGTCGCCCAATTCGAGTCCGTCGATGCGGACCCGCTGCAGATCGAGGACCTTGTGGCCGAGCTCCTGCCAGAGCCGGCGCACCTCGCGCTTGCGACCTTCGCGCAGCACCATCGACAACTGCGTCTCGCCCGTGTGGCTCTCGAGCACCCGAGCTTCGGCCGGTTGGAACCGTTCCCCTCTCACAACCATCCCCTCGGAAAGCCGCCGCAACGCATCCTCGCCCGGCCGGCCCGCGATCACGACGCGGTATTCCTTTTCGACATGGTAGCGCGGGTGCATCAGCCGGCCCGCAAGCTCGCCATCATCGGTCAGCAACACCAGGCCGCGGCTGTCGAGATCGAGGCGTCCCACCGGGAAGACGCGCGGAGCCCGCTCCGGCAGGCGATCGGTCACGGTCTCGCGCCCACGATCGTCACCCACGCTGGTCAGGACGCCGACCGGCTTGTTCATCATCAAGTAGGTCCATGTAAGGGCGGGCTCGACCGGTCGCCCGTCGACCACGACCGTATCCACGCCCGGGGTGACCTGTTGGCCGGCGATCGCCGGGATGCCGTTCACCGAAACCGTTCCAGCGGCGATCAAACGGTCGGCCTTTCGCCGGGCCGCCACGCCGGCGCGTGCTAGGAACTGGTTGAGGCGGATTGCGGTGGCGGAGGCAGCTCGTCCAGGCTGCGCAGACCGAGGATCTGGAGAAATTTCATCGTGCTGCCGAAGAGGCGTGGCGTGCCCGGCGCCTCGAGTCGGCCGGTCTCCTCGATCAGCCCCTTCTCTTCGAGGCTCTCCAGGACCGCCTCGCAGTTGACGCCACGAATCTCTTCGATCCGGGCCCGGGTGAGCGGCTGGCGGTAGGCGATGATGGCGAGCGTCTCGTAGGCCGCCGGCGAGAGTCGCGACGGGTATTCCGGACGCAAGACGCGACGAACGACGTCGGCCTGGGCCGGATCGGTGACCAGCTGAAGCTGATCCTGGTGTCGCTGGAGAAACAGTCCGCGACCCGCGAGCGCCTGGCCGAGGCTCACCGCCGCGGCCTCGATGTCCGGCAGCGTCGACTGGAGGATGTCTTGCAGCTCGAGAACGGTGACAGGGCGGTTCAAGGTGAAGAGCACCGCCTCGAGCGCGGCCATGAGTCCTGCCGTGTCACGCACCTGGGTCGCGCTCTCAACCATTGAGCTCATCCTTCCTCTTTCCTCTCCTGTCTGTGCACGCTGATTTCGCCGAAGGCGGAAGCCTGCGCCACACGGGCCTCACCGATTCTAATCAGCTCGAGGAGCGCGAGAAACGTCACGACCGCCTCCAGCCGAGTGCGCGCGTGGCGGAACACGGCGGTGAAGTTGAGCTGCGGCTGGTGGATCAGCATTCGACGAAGCTCCTCGAGCTTGTCGGCGAGCGACACCTGTTCCATCTCCACCGTGACCGGCCCGGGCGGCGGCAATCGGTCGAGGACTTGCTGGAAGGCGCTGGCCAGCGCATCGAGGCTTACCTGCACCCGGGCCTGCGGGATCACATCCGGCTCGAGCAAGCCGGCGAAGGTGAACCGCCCACTGGCGTGGCGGCGCATCAAGGATTCGGCGAGCTCCTTGAACCGCTTGTACTCCTCCAGCCGCCCCTTGATGGCGTCTTCCCATGCCTGCAGGTCTTCCTCCTCCCCCACCTGCGCCTGCGGCATCAAGGCGGCGGCCTTGAGCTGGACCAACCGGGCGCCGATCACGAGGAAGGCCGCCAGCCGGTCGAGCGGTGGGCGGTCAAGCTCGATCGCACGGAGGTAGTCATCCGTCAGGCTGGCCAGTGAAATGGCTCCCAGGTCGACTTCGGCACGCTGGGCCAGCGTCAGCAGCAGCTCGATTGGTCCGTCGAACGCGGGCGTGCGCACCAGGTAGATAGGGTCACGTTCGAGCTCGGCCGCAACGTCTCGGCTCAATTCCGTCCGTCCGCTCGCTGCAAGCGTCGCGTGACATCCGACGCTGGGTCGGACGCGTGGTGTTCCGCGACGACCGCGGCGAGCTCGGGCGCACCGGCGGCGCGCAGCCGCTCCGCCCCGATGCGCGCGTGATCGATATAGATGTCGTGCCGCCTCGCGAACCCGGGTCTGGCCCGGAGCACGACCTGGAGGAGCCGCGGCGAGGCGGCCTGCAGGAAGACCGTCAGGCTGCGCTCCACCACCGAGAATCGGGCGCCGGCCTTGCCGGCGTCATGCAGCAACGCCGCCTGTTGCAGCAGCCGATCGGTCTGGCCCTCGAGCCGCCTCACCGTCTCGAGTACGTCGAGTCCGTGTCGCTGGTCGTTGACCGGCAATTGCGCAAACAGCGGCCAGAGCGACGGGCCCAACAAGCGCTCAACGGCGACCCGCTCTTGCTCGCTGACCCGCGCCGAGGCATGGCGCCAGAACTGGCCAACACGATGCCGGGCGGACCCGGTCATTCGTCCCCATCGACAAGGGGAAGGCCCCATCGCAGTTTCCGCCGGAGCAGCTCGAAGAAGTTGGGACCACCGTCGAACCGCACCAGCTCAACCGCCAGCCCCGGCGCTAAGATCTGGACTTCCGCGCCCGGATCGAGGTCGGCATTCTGCTGCCCGTCGCACGTCAGGATGGCCGACGCGTTGGGCAAGCGGAGGGTGATGCGGGCCTGCTCGGGCAGGATGATCGGCCGATTGAAGAGGCTGTGCGGGTTCAACGGCATGAACACGATCGCCCGCAGGTCGGGATGGACGATCGGGCCGCCCAGGGACAGGGCGTATCCCGTCGAGCCGGTCGGTGTCGACACGATGACGCCGTCGGCGTCGAACTGGCCCGCGGGCTGGTCATCCACCAGGCTCTCGATGCGGATCAGGTTGATCTCGCTCCCTTTGTGCACGACGACGTCGTTGAGCGCGTGGAAGACCCGCTCGCCAACCCGCGCCTCGAGCAGGGCCCGGCGCTGCAGCCTGAAGTCGCCCGCCGCCCAGCGGTCGAGCGCCTTGCCTTCGTCGCCCAGTTGGACCTGGGTGAGGAAGCCGAGACGCCCGGCGTTGACCCCGAGCACCGGGATGTGGGCGGCCGCCGCCTGTTGCGCCGTCCACAGCAAGGTGCCGTCGCCACCGACACTCACGATCAAGCGCGTGCCGTTGAGGTCGCCGGCCAGCGCGCCGGGACGTTCTTCCGCCGTCGCGCAGTAGGTCCAGACGCGAAAGCCACGCGCTTCCAGCCGCCGGCGCGCCTCCATGACCGGTGGGCCACCGATGTCGATCCGCGGGTGGCAGACGATGCCGACGGCGTCAGGCATGAGGCTTCAAATAAAGCAGAAACTCCCGATTCCCCTTGGCGCCCACGATCGGTGAGGGGATTTCGCCCGCAACCGAGTACCCGATCTCGCCGGCGAACCCGCCGAGAACCCGGACCACCTCGCGATGCTGCTCCGGGTCGCGCACGACACCCCCCTTCCCCACCGCGCCCTTACCGACTTCGAACTGCGGCTTGACCAGCGCCACCACGTCGCCCGGCGGGCTCAAGAGCTCCCGCACCCGTGGCAACACCAGCCGCAAGGAAATGAACGAGACGTCGATCACCGCCAGGTCGGCCGGCACCGGCAACCGATCCAGGTATCGGATGTTGATCCGCTCCATCACGGTCACCCGCGGATCCTGGCGCAGGCTCCACGCCAGCTGACCGTAGCCGACGTCGACCGCAATCACCCGCGCCGCCCCACGCTGGAGCAGGACGTCGGTGAAGCCGCCTGTCGAGGCGCCAACATCGAGGGCGGTTCGGCCGTGGGGATCGATCGCAAAGGTGTCGAGCGCCGCTGCCAGCTTTTCGCCACCGCGACTAACGTAGGTCGAGGTCCCGGTCACTTCGATCGCCTGTTCGGCCGTCACCATCTGGTCGGGTTCCCCCATCGTGACTCCCGCCACTCGAACCAGGCCGGCACGAACCATCGCCTGGGCGCGTTCGCGTGACGCCACCAGGCCCCGCTCCACGAGCGCCTGGTCGAGGCGGCGGCGTTGTGCCACCATCATCGCCAGATCCCCAGCCCGATCACGATCCCGAGCAGCGCGCCGGCGATCACTTCGATCGGGGTGTGGCCGAGAAGCTCCCGCAGCCGTTCCTGGTGAATTCCACGGTGGGCAATGAAGAGGTCGTCGAGCAGCCGGTTGATGATGATCGCCTGCTGCCCGGCGGCGCGCCGGACGCCGGTGGCGTCGTACATCACGACCGTAGCGAAGATCAGGCACACGGCGAACAGCGGTGACTGGACCCCCTGCAGCCGGCCGATGATCGTTGTCAGCGAGACCACCAGGGCGCTGTGCGAGCTGGGCATGCCGCCGGCGGTCGCCAGCCGACGGACGCTGAGCCGGTGCAGCACGACGGAGTCGATGATCACCTTGCTCGCCTGGGCAATCGCCCAGGCGATGAGAGGCACGATGAAATACGGGTTCTGAAGCAGCGTCACGGGCCGGCCGTGCGCTCGACGGCCGGCGCCAGTTCACTCAGTCGCCGCTCGGCGTCGTCGAGCAGTCGGGCGCATCGCCGCGCCAGCGCCAGGCCGCGCTCGAAGGTGCGCACCGACTCTGCGAGATCCTCCTGCTCCTTGCCCAACAAGGCAACCGTCCGTTCGAGCTCGGCGGCCGCGGTCTCGTAGTCCATCCCCGCGACGTCGTCCGTAGGGTGGGGACTCATGAGGCCTCCTTGGTCGCGGCCTGGTCGGCGGACGGCCGCCGGATCTCGGCATCGGCGGCAATCCGCCCCAGGATGCCGTTGACGAACTTGCCGGAGTCCGGACCACCAAAGGTCTTGGCCAGCTCGATCGATTCGTTGATGGCGGCCTTCAGCGGGACGCTGGGCAGGTAACGGATCTCGAAGGTCGCGATCCGCAGCAGCGTCCGTTCGACCTTCGCCATCTGGTCGAGGTTCCAATTGCTCGACGCCTCCGCCAACTGCGCATCGATCTCGGGTTGATGGTCCCGCACCCCCTCGACCAGCACCCGGGCAAACTCCGCCACCTGGGCATCGGCGCGCGACTCGGCGACGTGATACTTCAGGGATCGCTCCGCGTCAGCGCCGTCGGTCTCGAGCTCGAACAAGACTTTGAGCGCGAGCTCGCGGGCCAGGTGACGCCGTCCCATCGTTAGGAGTCCTCCGGGAACCTCACGTCCCCGACGAATACGTTGACCTCGCGCACTTCGAGACCGAGCATCTTATCGATGGCGTCCGCCACCTGTCGCTGCACCTCCGCCGCCACCGCCGGGACGTGGGCGGAGTGATCGACGATCACGAACAGCTCCAGGTTCAGCGCTTCATTGCCCAGGTCGACCCGTACGCCCTTGTACGAGCTGCCGGCCGGCAGCAACCGGTGGCCGTCGCGCGCCTTGGCCGGATACATGCCGACGATGCCCTGCACCTGGCAGGCCGTCAGCGAGGCGATATGGGCGATGACCTCGTTGGCCACTTTTACCGAGCCGAGTGGGCGGTCAGGCATGCTGGCTCAGACCCGCTCCACGTAGGCGCCAGTGCGGGTATCGACCCGGATCACATCGCCTTCATTGACGAAGAACGGCACGTTGAGTGTGAGCCCGGTCTCCACCGTCGCCGGCTTGCCACCCCCAGCCGCGGTATCGCCCTTGAATCCGGGCGAGGTTTGCGTCACCTTCAGCTCCACCGTGGTGGGCAGCTCAACGCCGAGGGCGCGGCCGTCGTACATGAGCACATCGAGTGACGAGCTCTCTTTCAGGTACTTCAACGTGTCGCCCAGCTGATCGTCTCCGAGTGGCAGCTGATCGTAGCTTTCGAGGTCCATGAAAAAGTGCCGGTCACCGTCGCTGTAAAGGTACTGCATGGGAACCTTCTCGATCCGGGCGCGGGCGAAGCGATCTTTGTCGCGGAATTTCTGGTCGATGATCGACCCGCTGCGGACATTCCGGAGCTTGGTGCGAAAGAACGTATCGCCGCGCGCATTCTGCCCCTGCTGGAACTCGACCACGACCCAGAGCTCCCCCTCCCACTCGATCGTCATGCCGTTCTTGAAATCACTGGGGTTGACCATGCCCGGTGGATTTTACCCGTAATTCGGGCGGCGAACCCTACGGGGTCCCCAACCCGCCCGGCCGCCGCCGCGCTTCGATTTGGGCGAAGATCGCATTCCGAAGCTGCTGGGGATGCGGCACCGTGCTCAGCATCTCCCCGCCCTCCCGGCCCGCAGACTCCAGTTCGATATCGCCGAATCCCCAGGTCCGGCCCCAGAGGCCTTGAAAGGTCGTCAGGTCCTGGATCCGGTCGATCGCGATCGAGCGCGAGAACTTGGAGATGATGCCTTCGTTGAGGATGACGCGCTGGTCGGTCAGGACGTACTCGTGCGCGCGCCAGCCCCAGTAATAAAGGTTGATGACGAGGATGCCGCCCAGCGCCACGCCCAGCATCAGGAACAGGCGCAGGTCGCCGGCGAGCGGCAGCACGGTCAGGATCACCAGCAAAACGATCGCGGCGAGGATGGTGGTGGCGATCGGGCGTAGCAGTACTACCCAGTGGCGGCTGGAGCTGACCAGGACGCGCTCGCCGGGAAGCAGGTCGCGGGCGTTCATGGCGCCTGACTGTAGAGGACGAGCAGCGTCCCAAGGGTAAGGAACGGTCCATAGGGCACGGCCTCTTTCATTCCGCGGATCCGGGTGATGAGCAGAATTATCGCGACAAACCCACCCAGGAATACGCCGTAGAGCAGCGCGTGGGCTACTCGCAAGTTCGAGAGCCCGGTCGCCATCCCGATGAAGACCGCGAGCTTGACGTCACCAAAGCCGAACGCCTCGGCCCCGAAGACCAGCTGGCCGCCAAAGTAGAGCAGCAAGAACACCCCACCGGCGATGGCGGCGGCCACCGGTGCGGTGCGCCAGTCGGGCCACGGCCAGGTGAAGGCCGCGGTCCAGGGGGTGACGAAGGCGAGCGCAAAGGCGATCACCCAGCTCGGAAACATGACGAAGTCGAGGATGTAGCGGGTTTTCAGGTCGAACGCCAGCACCTGCACCAGGATGACGACGTAGACGGAATCGATGAAGAGCAGCCGCTGCACGCCGAGCTGGAAGGCGAAGAGGCAGAAGAGCACCGCGGACAAGGCTGGCATCAAGAGCCGGTCGATTTGGGACTGATCGAACTCGATTTCCTCGATCCGGGCGAGCCACCGGGACAGGTAGTTGAGACCGACGCCCAGCGCCCCGCCCACGACCGCCCAGCCCAGCGCGAACCACAGGTGGCTCACGAGCTGAGGCGCCCGACCACCGCGCGCTCGAGCGCGGCTCGCATGGCTTCCTCGGGGGCCGGCTGGTCGGTCCAGATCTCGAAGGCGGCCAGTCCCTGGAAGAGCAGCATGGTCAGCCCATTGATCGCCCGGGCTCCCTGGTCCCGAGCCCCCTGCACCAGGCGCGTCACCAGCGGGCGGTAGATCAGGTCGAAGATGAACTGCGACGGTGTGATCCATTCGACGGGAAAGGGCACCGCCTCGCCGTCGCTGCCGACCGGGGTGGCATTGACGACCAGGTCGACCTTGCGAACCAGCAGGGACAGCGAGCCGAGCGGGGCGGGACCGCCGCTGCTGACTTCCAGATCGCGGCAGACGGCGCGCGCCTCCTCGAGGTCGCGGCTCGAGACCCAGATTTTCGTGGCCTCGGCCCGCAGGGCATCGACCGAGGCCCTGGCTGCGCCGCCGGCGCCCAGCACGAGGGCGTCCTTTCCCTTGACCTGGAAACCGGCGTCCTCGAGCGCCAGGCTGAAGGCCGGGCGATCGGTGTTCCACCCGACCAGCGCCCCGGCCCGATGGCTGATGGTGTTGACGGCTTTGACTACCTTGGCTTCCGGGCCCAGGCCGTCGAGCAGCCTGGCCACGGCGACCGTGTGCGGCATCGTCACCGAGGCCCCCACCACGGTCGAATCGGCCCGCATCCTGGCAATCGCAGCCGGGAGATCGCCCGGTGCCACCGTTTGGGCCTCGCAGCTGGCGTTGATCCCGGCCGCCGTGAACGCGGCGCTGTAAAGGCTGACGGCCAGCTCGGCATCGTCCTCCCCGCCCAGGAGGAGGAGCCGGGAGCCGGCCTTACTGGAGACCGTATTGCTTGAGGAGGCGGCCGAACTCTTCGTTGGTCTTGGCGTAGTGGTTGTGACCCTGGGGGTCGGAGAGGTAGAAGAAGTAGCCGGTGTCCGCCGGTTGGAGCGCGGCATCGATGGCTTTGATGCCAGGGTTCGCAATAGGTCCAGGGGGAAGTCCGGTATGTAAATAGGTGTTATACGGCGAGTTGATCTTGCGGTCGTCGAGGGTGACGGTCGACTGCCAGACGCCCTTCGCATACAGGACCGTGGCATCGATTTGAAGCGCCCAGCCGGCGGCCAGCCGGTTGTAGATGACGCTGGCGACCAGCGGCCGGTCCTCCTGGAACCGGGCTTCCCGCTCGATCAGCGAAGCGATCGTGACGACCTGCAGGGCGTTGAGCTTCCGGTTGGCGGCCTGCCCCTGGCGCGCCTGATTCCACTTCAGTTTGAAGGCCTCGAGCTGCTGGGTGATCAGGTCCCTGGCGGTGCCGGCCCGGGGGATCAGGTAGGTATCCGGGAAGAGAAAGCCCTCGAGCGATGCCCCTGACGGGAGGTCCTTGAGAAAGTCATAGTTGAACTTTCCCTGCACGGCCAGCGCCGTGTAATCGCTGCCCTTGATCAGGCCGCCTTTATCGAGTAACGCCGCCGTCTTCTGGATCGTGTAGCCCTCGGGAATGGTGACGAAAATCTCCTCGGGAATCGCGGTCTGCAGGGCGGTCAGGATCTGGATCATGTTGAGGTTGCGGCTCAGCTCGTAGGCGCCCGCCTGGACGTTGCGGTCGAGGTGCTTGTAGCGGGCGTAAAGGTCGAAGACTGTCACCGAGTCGATCAGACCGGTGCGATGCAAGGTGTCGGCCACTTCGTGGAAGGTGGCCCCCGGCGAGACGACGAAGCGCACCTTGGAGTTCCCGGGGTTGGCGGGCTGGTGCAGCTGATGGTCGACCCAGTTGTATCCGATCACGGCAGGGATGCCCAGCGCGGCCGGCAGCAGGAACAGGAGCACGACAAACCATTGCACGCAGCCGAGCGCACGGCTGCGCCGCCGGGGCGTGGGAGGACTCATCGGCGAACGCTTCGGATCAGTCAGCGCTCAGGGCCGCCGTTTTCATCGACTTCCTCGTCCTCTTCGAATTCCTCGAGCTGCTCGACCACGCGGTCGTGTTCTTCCTCATCCAGCGTGACCAGCGACTCACCCTCGCGCCGCAGGATGAGCACGCGATCCTCGTCGACCTCGGCCTGGAGCACGTAGTAGGTCTCGCCTTCGATCTCCACCACGTCGTGGACGAGATAGGTTTCCTCTTCGCCGGTCTTTTCGTTGACCAGCTCGATGGTTTGAACTTCACCGTTTGCTTCCGGAATCTCTGGCATTTAGCCTCCTGGTCCCCGACCAGCCCGGTAGTCCAGGTACCCCTGCAACAATAACGTGGCAGCCATCCGGTCGATCTCTTGCCGCCGCTTGTTCCGCCGTTTGCCCTGTTCGATCAGGTAGCGTTCGGCGGCCACGCTCGTCAGCCGTTCGTCCCAGTATGCTACCGGCCGCCCGGTGGCGCGCGCGACCTGGGCGCCAAACGCTTGCGCCTGCTGCGCCGCGGCGTCGAGGCGGCCGTTCATCAAGCGCGGCAGGCCGATCACGATCATGCCGACCTCGTGGCGCTCGACCAGATCTGCCAATGCCTTGAGGTCCTCGGGCTCCGATCGGCGCACCAGCACGCTGAGCGGCTGGGCAATCGTCCCCGATGGATCACTGAGGGCGAGACCGAGCCGGACCGTGCCCGGGTCGATCGCCAGGATCCTCAAGGCGTCGTCGAGTTGCTGGAGACCTCCTGGATCTTGAGCGTGATGCGGGAGCTGAACAGTGGCAGCCACGGCAAACCGTATGGCGATTGGGTCACTCGAGCGTCGACCACGTTAGGCAGCGACTGCAGAAACGCGTGGGCCTTGGCTGGGCTCATCCCCTTGAGGTGGCCTCGGATGTTGCTCTGTATGAAGACCGGTGTGTAGAAACCGGAGGCATGCCCGTTCAGGGTGATGTGGCCGTCGACTGTGGCATCGATCGCCTCGTAGGTGGTGCTCACGTTCGGCGTCAACTGGGATCCCTGCGAGATCTTCCGTTCGAGCGCAGCCTTCAGCATTTGCTTGACGACTTTTTCGTCGAAGGCGACGCCATCCCCGGCCACTTTGACTGTGACCGTGAAGCCTGTGACTTCCTCGCCGACCTTGTGATCTGACGTCACGGTCGCCTGGACGCCCTTTCCGACCATGACTACCTTCAACCCCTGGGCTTTGCTGTTCAGCTGGTCCGTGACCTGCGGTATTGCATCTTTGGAGTAGGCATCACGCGGGCCGTCGAGGTCGGACTGCTGAATGATGGTCGCCATTCGCGGATCTGCGCCGCCCGCCGTCGCGGCGGTGTTGTCAACGGTGAGATTGAAGTCCCGGCTATTGTCAATCACGTTGATCGTATGGGCATCGGTGTTGCCACTCGGGCCTGCGACCATGGCCTGAATCTGTACCGACGCCGATCCGTGCGGCGAGGCGACGCTTATGGCTTTCTGCGTCGTGTAGTGCTTCGCATCGCTCGTGCTAACCATTGTTCCTGCAGCGATCGATTTTGGCTGGTTGTCGCAGAAAAAGGTGCAGCTATAGCTGAAGGTGACCGAGCCTACGGATGGTTGTGCAGGGACCTGCTTCTGACCAGTCGGCGTGCCCGGTAGGCTTTGTGACTGCTCAGCGTGAAGCGCCTGCGTGGCGAACTGGTTCCCGGAGCTCGATGCGGTGCCAGGAACGCCAAGCAGCGTGACATCTTGCTTGATGGCGGTGCCTGACACGAACAAGGTGGCATTCGCCGTCGGCACATACACGATGCCAGCGATCAGCCCGAGGACGACCAACACGCCGGCCGCGATCAGGTATGGCCGGTAGACCCGGAGTGGCGGGCCAGATGCCGCTGGACGCGATGCCGGCGGCGGCGTTCTCCGGGACGGTCCGGAGACGACCGCAGCCTCGCGGGGCCGGTCCAGCGTTGCTACTCCTCGTGGTCCGCCCATGACCGGCGAGCCTGCCTGGACGCTGGCCGCAGGCGCCTCGGGCGCGAGTATTGCGGCGGGCCCGGGCTGCGACTCGGCCCCGGGCTGGTGGACTTCGCTGCCGCTGTCGTAAGCGGCGAGCGTTGGATACGCGGTAAACCCGGCCTCCAGGGCCATCGCCTGAAGCCGGGCGTCGCCGCTGACCAGGTTCACTTTCTTGCCGTAGCTGTCGGCGTAGCGCTTCAGCAGCCGGAAGCTCATGGCGCTCTGCAGGGCCTTGGCCCGTTCCGGGACGACGAAGGTGACCTCATCCTCGAGGCTGAGATCACGGAGTCGATCGACCAGGTCGGTGATCTCCTCGTCGGCTTCGACGTAGAGCAGTTTGGCCAGAGTTTTCACAGTTTTAACACGTCGCCGTCTTTCATACCGGAAACGTCACCGATTGTCGAGTTGTTACGGTGTCAGGTTTTCTCGGTCGCCGGTCAGACTTTCATCGCCTTGAGGACTTTGCGCATCAGCCCGAACAAGGGCGCCTGCTCCTCGGCTTGCTGCTGGATCGCGTGGTAGGCGAGCCCCATCGGCGTGATGTCCTGCTGGTCGAGCAAAAGCCCGGTGGAATCATAGATCCCTCGGATATCCATCGGGCGGAGCACGGTCACTGTGGGTGTCCGAGCGAACGGAAGTTTGTCCTCCCAGCGAAAGACCTGCAGCTGGTTTTTGACCTCCGGAAGGGCACTGCCACCCCCCGCCAGGTAGATGGCGGTCGGAAGCCGGTCCCCCTTCGACATCTCCTGAAGGGTGATCGCGATCCCCTCGACCAGGACCTCCGCATCCCGGGCCAGCACGGCGCTGACTTTCTCGGCGTGCTCGACCGGCAGCTCCCCTTTCGAGTGACGGAGCTTGACCGCCTCCGCATCGGCGAAAGAGATGCCAAAGCGCGACGCCAGCTTCTTGGTGAAGACCCGCCCGCCGATCGGGAACATGCGGGTGCCTTCGATGCCGCCGTTGCGGATCAGGGCGATGTCGGTGGTGCCGCCGCCGATGTCGATGAAGATGCCGCCGAAGTCGTAGACCTCGTCAGTCGCCGCACAGCGGGCCATGGCATATGGCTCGGCGACAGTGGCGATCAGCTCCAGGTCGAGCTCCGACGCGATCGTCTGCAGGGCGCCGACGTGCGTCAGCGGCGCAAAGGTGTTGAACACCGTGATCACCATCGTGCGACCCTGGAAACCCGAAGGGTCATTCACGACGTATCCGTCGATGCGGACGCCGGTGATCGCCGAGTTGATCACCTTGACGTTTACGTCCGGGACCCCGAGCTCGAGGCTCATCGCGTGCTGCGCCTCACGCAACGCCCGTTTCTGGACGAGCTGGAGCGTCTGGAGCAGTTCGACCTCGTTGATTTTGAGGTTGGGATCTGCTCTCGGAATCGTCACCGTCGTGCTCAGGCCCTTGACCTGCTCGCCGGCGATGCCGATGACGGCCTGGCCGGGGATCGTGTCGCACATGTCCTCGGCCTGCGACATGGCGCGGTCGCAGCTGTCGATGATCCCCTGGATGTTGGAGGGCACGCCGCCCTGCATGTCGGTGATCTCCTGCCGTTGGCGCGAGGCGCCCAGCACCACGCCGTTGCGGCCCTCGCGCTTGACCACCAGCGCCTTGATGTATTCGGTGCCGATATCGAGGGCGGTGTAGTAATTCTCGTAATCGGCGCCGCGGCGCAGGCGCTTGATGCGGTCCTTGATCTTGATCATGGGTTTTCTTTCAAATGCTGGCGCACATAGTCTTGCAGCGACGTGAAGGCCTCGCCGACCCTCGCGGGATCGATGCCGCCCCCCTGGCCCACCTGGCCCTTGCCTCCGCCCTTCCCTCCCACCACCTGGCGGAACGCCTGGACCAGGTCGCTCGCAGGCAGTCGATCGGACAGGGGGCTCGCGACTTTCACCGCGAAATTGCGACCGGCGACGACAATCGCGACGCCGTTGCCGTTGGCCCGGTTGAGCGCCTGATCGGCAAAGAGCAGCAGATCTTTTTCGCCGTCGTCGACTCGTTGCAGCATCAACCGGACACTGCCGACCTCGGCCTCTTCGAGCTGGGCCCCGCCGCCGGCCGCCAGCTTCTGGCGAAGGCTCGCAGCTTCTTTCTCGAGACGCTTGACCTCGGCTTGCAATGCGGCAACCCGCGAGGGCAGCTCCGCTGGCGCGGTTCGTAGGGCGTCGCCGAGTTCGCGCAGCACGCGTTCGTTATCGCGCACTTGCTGCTCCGCCGCCGCGCCGGCCCGCATCTCGATGCGTCGAACGCCAGCGCCGATACTGCGGTCGTTGGAGATCAGGGCCAGGCCGATCTCGCCGCTCCGCTCGACGTGCGTCCCTCCGCAGAGTTCACGCGCCCAGTCGCCGAAGGAAACGACCCGCACCAGGTCGCCGTACTTCTCGTCGAAGAGCGCGACCGCGCCGGTTTTGATCGCTTGGTCGAGCGGGAGCTCCTCAACCCGGCGCACCAGGTCAGCCCTGATCTTCTCGTTGAGCAGGCGCGACACGCGATCGACCTCGTCCGCAGTCAAGGCTCTGGGAAAGCGGAAATCGAAGGTGGCGTAGTCGGGTTGCACCGAGGAACCAGCCTGGACGGCCTCCTCGCCCAGGACATCGCGCAGTCCCCTGTGCAGCAGGTGGGTGGCCGAGTGATGTCGCGCCACCGCCTGGCGTCGGGGAGCATCGACGGTTGCACGGACCCGATCACCCGCCTTCAGCCGGTCGGCCGACATCTCGACCCGGTGGCGGATGGCCTCACCCTGCGGCTGCACGTCGATGACGCGAGCCGTGGCGCCCTTCCAGCTCAACGACCCGGTGTCGGCTGTCTGCCCGCCGCGCTCGGCGTAAAAGGGCGTCTCGTCGAGGAAAACGTCGGCGTGGTCTGGCTGCCCGGCCACCGGAAAAACATCCGTGACGGTGGCGTCGCTTTCCAGGCGGTCGTATCCGACGAACCGGCTGGCGCTGCCCGCCAGCGGGGCGGTGAACGCGCCTGTCGAGCCCCGGCTGCGATCACGCTGGACCTGCATCAGGGCGGCCACGGCCTCCAGGTCGACCCTCACCCCTTTCTCCCTGGCGAGCTCCGCCGTGAGTTCGATCGGAAAGCCGAGCGTGTCATGGAGGTAGAACACCTCTTGCGGGCTAAGGGTTCCGCGTTCGAGTAAAGGTTGTAGCCGCTCCATGCCCTGTCGCAGGGCGACTCCGAAGCGTTCCTCTTCCGACCGCACCACCTCGGCAATTCGATCCACCTGCGTTTTGACCTCCGGGTAGACCTCACCCAGCAGCCGGGCCACGATCGGCACCCCTGACGAGAGGTGGACGGCCGGGCCCAGCCGGCGGGCGTGGACCATGCCCCGCCGGATCAGGCGGCGCAGGACGTACCCGCGTCCATCGTTTGCCGGAGCGACGCCGTCGCCCAGCAGCATCGCGCTCCCCCTGGCGTGATCGGCCAGCACGCGAAGCGAGGCGTCGATATCCGGGTTCGAGCCGTACGGTTTGCCGGCTTCCTCCGCCGAGTGGCGAATGAGCGGTTGGAAGAGATCCGTCTCGAAAACGCCCTTTCGGTAGCTGTTGACGACGGCGGTGATGCGCTCGAGGCCCATCCCGGTATCGATGCCCTTGCGCTCCAATGGGGTTCGCTTGCCCGACTCGTCGCGATTCCACTGCATGAAGACCAGGTTCCAGATCTCCAGGAAGCGGTCGCAGTACTCGCAGTTGGGCCCGCAGTCGGGCCGGCCACAGCTGTACTCCTCACCCCAGTCGTAGTGGACCTCGGAGTCCGGACCGCACGGTCCGGTCGGGCCGGCCGCCCAGAAGTTATAGTCGTCTCCAAACCGCCGGATGCGCTCTTCGGGAATCCCCGTCTTCTTCCAGATTTCGAAACTCTCGTCGTCGTCGTTATGAATCCCGGCCCACAGCCGTTCCTGGTCGAGGTGTAGCTCCTTGGTCAAGAACTCGTAGGCGTAAGGAATCGCCTTCTCCTTGAAGTAATCGCCGAAGGAGAAGTTGCCCAGCATCTCGAAGAAGGTCAAATGGTGACCGTCCTGGCCGACGATGTCGATGTCGACGGCACGAAACACCTTCTGACACGTGGTCGCGCGCGGGAAGGGCGGCTTGGTCTGGCCGAGAAAGTACGGCTTGAACGGGACCATCCCCGCGCTGGTGAACAGCAACGTAGGATCGCCGAACGGGATCAAGGGGGCGCTCGCTAACACCTTGTGGTCCCGCTCTTTGAAGAAGTTGAGAAAACGCTGGCGGACTTCCGCGCTCGTCATATCTGGCCTGCGCGCTTCGTCATTGTACTGAGTTCGAATCCTACCGACCCAGCCATCGCCTTCAACGAGCTCGGGATCCGAACGGAACGACTGGTCGCGGATCGAATGGCTTACAAGGCGAGGTGCAGTCGCAGCGCTTCGTCGATCTGGAGCAGGATCGCGGCCGGAACTAAGCCTATGCGCTCACCTAGCCGTTCCACGGAGACTGACCTGATTTGCTCTGCTTGGGCCTTCGAGTCCTGACGCAGGCCCGTAGCCGCGGCCGGCAAACGAACCTGAAACGGGTAGATCCGGCGCACATTCGATGTGATTGGAAGGACCGTGATTACGCCGCGTCCAAGGCGGGCCGCAACGGCGTTAGCGCCATCGTTGCTTACGATGATCGCCGGACGACGCTTACTCGCTTCCGAGCCGCGGGCAGGATCCAATTCGACGACTCGGATCTCCCCTCGTCGCATTAGGAAGGAAGGCCATCAGCGGAGGTGGACTCCCATAACTTCTCCTCGCCGCTGGCCGCCCATTCACGCCAGGCTTCTTCATAGGCCCCGCCCAAGCCCGACGCGCGCAATAATCTCACCGCCTTTTGGACGACCGCCGACCGCGATTCGTAGCCCTCCTTTTTGGCGTACTGATCGAGGAAGTCAACATCCTCCTCAGGCAAGCTAACGCTGACTTTCATACTATGATGCTACCACGGGTAGGGCAGCAGTAGCAACCGGGGAGCCTTTCCTGCCGGTTGCTCAAACGCGCAGGAGCAGGTTCGATTGACCCTTTAACAGACACGGCGCAGCTTCGCCGACCGAAGGAGCCCTCTAGGGCAGGATCTCGACGTACCCCTCCGTTCCATGCACGCGGATCCGCTGCCCATTTCGGATCAGCCGGGTGGCTTGCTCCACGCCCACGACGGCCGGCAAGCCGTACTCCCGCGCGATCACCGCGCCATGGGTCATCAGGCCCCCCACCTCCGTCACCAGGCCCGCGATCGCGACGAACAGGGGCGTCCAGCTGGGGTCCGTGTAGGCCGTGACCAGGATGTCGCCCGGTTCGAGATCGGCCTCCGCCATGTCCAGGATGACACGAGCCCGCCCCTCGATGGTCCCGGCGGAAACCGGCAGGCCGACCAGCGAGCCGGTCGGCACGTCGTCGCGTCGGTACGCCCCGGCGACGACCTCGCCATCCGACGTGAGCATCCGGGGCGGCGTCAGCGCTTGATATGACCTGAACGCGTCCTTGCGATGGGAGATGAGCTGATCATCCACATGGTTCGTGCGAGCGACGTCGTGGAGCTCCTGGAACGTGAGGTAGAAGATGTCCTCCTTCTCACGAAGCACATGGGTCTGCACGAGGCGCCCCGCCTCTTCCAGCAATGCCCGCTTGTAAACGAAGTAGCGGCTGACCATGCCGTACTTTGGATACTCGCGGTATCCGATGAAGGTCCGGACGCGGTCGATCTTCCGCTTGACCTCTTCGGCTTTCTGCTCTCCCTCCGGCAGGGTCCGCAAGCGCTCCAGCAACTCCTGTTCCTTCGTCCACGCCTCCTGCCGCCCTTGCTCGAAGCGCCGCTTGCCGGCGCCCGGCTCAAAGTTCTTGATGTTGCCGAGGATCACCGGCACGAGCGTGCTGGGGCGTTCGCTCCAACGCGGCCTGGTGATATCGATCTCGCCGACGCAGCGCATGCCGTACATATCGAGAAAGCCTCGGATAGCGTCGCCCGCTTCCCGTCCACCCGCCAAGTTGGGCAGCTCGTCCAGGAAGCCGTCGTCCTCGACGTGTTGCAGAAAAGCCACCACCTCCGGATGCGGGCGGATCACGTCGGCGACGTCCAGGAGCGCCAGCCCCATCTCCGACGTGACGTTGTGGGGGACGGACTGCGTGAGCGTGTCGGCCGCGTTCTTCTCGCCCAGCCACGCCTCCAGTCGCTCGTTGAGCCACCACGTCGCCTCCATCGCCGACATGAACACCGCATGGCTCTGCGGATCGAACAGGATCCGCCGGAGCTCCTGGATGTCCGTCAGGATGAAGTCGAACAGCGCCGATCCGGACTTCGCCCGGATGTCGCGTTTCAAGGCGGCGATGGATTCCTGGTTCCGTGTGATCAGATCGGTGACGATGGTCGGATCGGTCTCGATCGGGGCTGGCGCGCCACCTGCCGGCGCGCCAGCGGGACTCGCGTCAGGCAGCGATGGAATGAAGTCGCCGCGTTCGAGGATGCTTTGCAGCGCGTCCCCGATCAGCGGATCGGATTTCCCCGCCATCTCCAGAAGGCGGGTGCGGCTCGTCGGCGAGCCCAGGTCCCGGACGACGTCGACGAACAGCCTCCCGCCGGCCACGTACATCGGCCGCGGCGTCGTCATCTGCCAGAAAGAGAGACCGAGGGGTTTCATCGGGTCGGTCATCATCTGCTGGTGACCGACTGAGATATAGACGTGATTCTCCTGGTCGCCCCTCTCGGGGATGGGGAACAGCGTGGTGATCGGCCGGCTCTGGACGATCTGAAATTCATCGTCTACCAGGCACCATTCGATGTCCTGGGGGCGGCCGAAGTGCGCTTCGATCCGCCGTCCCAGCTGGGCGAGCCGCACGACCTGCGCATCCGTCAGCGCTGGCTGGTCCTGCCGCTCTGGGTCGATCGTCTGTTCCTGCGTCCCGCCGGCCGGCAGGGCGTGGATGGCAAGCCGCTTGGTGGCGATCGCCCTGGCGACCACGCCGCCGTCCCGCACCTTGAAGACGTCCGCGTTCACCCGTCCTGAGACCAGGGCCTCGCCGAGGCCGAAGGTGGCCTCAACGGAGGCGACCTTCCGGTTTGACGTGACAGGGTCGGCGGTGAACAGGACGCCGGCCGCTTCCGGGAAGACCATTTGCTGCACCACCACGGCCATGTGGACCTTCCGGTGGTCGAATCCGTTCCGCAGCCGGTAGGTCACGGCCCGCTCGGTGAAGAGCGAGGCCCAGCACCGGCTGATGTGCTCGAGGATCGCCGCCGGGCCCACGACGTTCAGGTACGTGTCCTGCTGGCCAGCGAAGGAGGCCGTCGGCAGGTCCTCTGCCGTCGCACTCGATCGGACCGCGTAGGCGGCTCGCTCGCCGAGCCGGGCCAGCGAGATGGTGATCGCCTCCTCCAGGTCGTCAGGGATGGCGATCACTTCGAGGGTCCGGCGGATCTCCGCGCTAAGTGTGCGGATCGCCTCCCGGTCATCCGCGTGCAGGCGCGACAACCGATCAAGCCGATCGTCGATCGACGGCGCTTCCGCCATGATGCGCCGGAAGGCGTCTGTCGTCACACAGAAGCCAGCCGGCACGCGAATGCCTTCGATCCGCGAAAGCTCGCCTAGGTTCGCGCCCTTGCCGCCAACGATTGCGACCTGCGTCTGGTCGATCTCCTGGAAACCCAGCACGTAGCTGCCCATCCGTCCACCTTCCCTTTCAGCCCCCTCGGGCCTCTCTCATTCCTATCTGTCGGTCGCGCCGACCGACCAGTTGACCCAGTCAGGCGGCAAATCGGCGGGACAGTTTCGAGCAGCGCTCCAGAAAGTCCTCGACGAGCTCCCGCCGAGCCGGGTAATGGTAGACGACGCAGCGGCCCACCCCGAGTTCCGCACAGCGTTCGAGCAGCGGCTCATCCAGCTCCCATAGGAACCCGGTTACTTGAGTGGGGCCCCGACCGGCGGCTTGACAGGACTGACGGAGCTCCTCGAGTGCGGTGCGAGGTCGAGTTGCTGTGACACGACTGGGAACCATTCGTCCCCGTACTCCACGGCTCGGGCACGTCCCCGCGGTCCATTGCTGACGACACGGATCGGTAGATACGGCCGCTGGAGCGGTTTGAGTCCGGTGTGGATTGGCGCGACATCGACGAACGACCCATGGAACTCCGCCTCTTCTCGGGTCCAAAGCAGCTTCATCGCTAGCACCTTTTCGCGCATGACCTGCCGCTTGATGCGAGATGTGACCGCGGCCGCTGCACCTAGAGCCACAAAAGGATCAGGCAGGTTCGCGTCAGCGTTCGGCCTCAATGGTCGCATCGACAACGCATTCTTCTTCCACTATGTCGCCGCGACTGGTCAACAACTGGCCGTTAATGAATGGAAAAATGCCAGCTGCAACCGCGGTGGCGACTCCGGCGACATCGCAACCACCGCGACCTCGAAGCCGGGCACGTTTGGCTGCCCCTAACGGCGCGCTACTTCCAACATGAGCTAGTGCGATTTCGGGGGAGGCGGCGCTCCGCTTCCTCCTGAGTGGGTCGTGTCCCGAATTCCTCTTGTCGGCCTATCGGGACTCCGCAGCGCCCGGGTGGCTCGTAGCGTCGACCACCTGAACCGTGTCCGCCGGCGCGTTCTGACGTCGCGAGAGCGCGAGGGCCGGCAGGGCGATGGCCGAGATCGCTGCTCCGACTACGTATGAAGGCCCGTATCCCCACACGTCGGCGACACGACCGAGTACCGGCTGAGCCCAGACCCCACCCGCCGAGCCCATCAGGGAATCGAACGAGAGAATCGTGGCCCGCTGCCGCGACGGGATCATGCCGTTCATGTAGCTCTGACGGATCGGCGACGAGGCAGCGAAGATGAGCGACCAGATGGCGACGAGCCCGATCACCACCCAGAAGTTCTGCAGGATTCCCATTAGGCCGAGGACGACCACGCCAAGGGTCGCCGCGGCGATCAGTGCCGACGTGCGCCGGCGAAAGCGCCGACGAATCCGGGGGGCCGCGACCCCACCGATGATTTGTGCGCCCGCGACGATGGCCGCGGCCAGTCCGGCGATCACGTAAGCGCGTCGGTCACCGTACAGCTGGAGCAGGTACGGCTGAAGCGCATAGAAGGCGTAGATCCCCACGCCGCCGGTAAACAGGGACTGGATCATCAGCCACCGGACCGCTGGGACGCGCAAGCCATACTCGATCGAGGCGGAAGTGATCTTTTGTACCTCGGTCAGCACCCGCCCGCCCTTCTCGGGAGCGAACCCGACATCGTGCATCAGCCTGAAAGCCACTACGAACATGCCGACCAGGATCACACCGCGAAGCACGAACGGAATCCCCAGATTGGTCTGTTGCGCGATCAACCCTCCAGCGACGGAGCCGCCAAGCGTCGCCGCTCCGGTGACCACCTGGCCGCGTCCGAACACCGCTTCCAGCTCGCCGGTGAAGCCCGTCGCCTTGAGCGCGTCGACCAGCCAGGCCTCGACCGCACCGGAGAAGAACGTGAACCCCAGACCGATCAGAATCGACACGCCTGCCCACTGCCAGAACGGCGCGCGAATTCGCCACAATAGTACGTACAGCAGGGTCGACGCAGCCAGCGTCACCGTCCCCAGCAGATACGAGACGCGACGACCCGCAGTGTCGGCAACAACCCCGGTCGGCACCTCGAAGAGCACCATGCCGGCGGTGAAGAAGGCATTGGCCGCAAAGGCTTCCAGGTTGGAGAGTCCCGCATCGAGCAGGAAGATCGTGTTGATCCCCCAGATCAATGAGGCTGCCAGCGTGTTGCCCAGAAGCAGCACGAGGTACGTTCGTTGGATTGAGCCTGGCGTCGGCAATCAAACCTCCCTCTTTGCGATGGCCAGTGGTGCGGCCGCGGATAGCGTAGACCAATCGCGGGGCCGAGCTCTTCACCCATTGCCAAGTACGCTTGAGCAGGCTATTGTGGACCAACACGTCAAGGCTTTTGCAGCGGCCAGGGTGGATGCCCAGTCGGGCAGAGGAGAGGGAAATGGGCGAGCAGGCGATCGGCCGGCGTCAATTGCTGGCGGGAATGGGGGCCGGCACGCTTGGTGCTGTAGCCGCGTTGGGAGCCGGGATAACTCCGGTGCTGGCGAATGGCTCCGAAGGAGGAGTCGAGGGATCATGGCAGGCCGTGATCCACGTGGAGCAGCCACCAGACAAGGCCACGACCTTTCCGGCCATGTTTGGATTTGCCGGAGGCGGCGTCGTCACGCGCGTGGACGGCCGCGACAACGCGCCGTCCCTTGGGACCTGGAAGCACTCGGAAGATGGCATCGTTTTCCAGCGCATTGAATACCAGTTTTCGATGGGCGTGCTCGTCCGCACGGTCAACGTGGTGGCGGCGGCAAAGGTCGATGGCGACTCCATGAGTGGGACCTTCGTCGGCTCGGTGGCAGGCAGCTTCTACCGGTCCGGTTCGTTCACAGCGACTCGAGTCCCTGCCCAAGGACCGTAGCACCGACCCGCTGCACGCGTCGACAACGGGGGCTGCCCGGGTGCTAGTGCGAGGCCCAGGTGCAACCGGGGCAAGCAGCGCTCATGAACGCGAAACCAATGATGAAGACGGCTGGTCCGAAGGCCCACAGGAGGAAGGGCAGCCGCTTCCAGAGGGAGACGGCCAGTAGGACGCTGCCTGTCCAGGCGATCGCTGCAACCAACATCGATACGGCAGGTGTCAGCTGCGGCAAGTTCCCGTGGTGGGCCGCATAGCCGGCCGTGGCCGAGAAGGCCGCAAATGCCAGCAGCGCGGCAGCGACGACGGTGAACAGGTTGATGCGCTTCCACGCCGCAACTCGTGGCGGCGCCACAGGCAGTCCCGCCCTTCGGAACCTCCAGACCACGATCGTAGCTAGGATCACCAAGACGGCCAGTGCGAGATGGAAGACAAGCCCATCAACGCTATCCAGATTATTCACGACGTCGAGTCCCTCGAAGGCAACGATCAGTGCCCAGGCAAGGCGGGAACCTAGCCAGGCCAAGAGGATCGCAGGCAAAACGAGGCCCGGCATCAAAAGACTCGCGAGAAAAGAATCGATCTGGTCCGGACTCGGCTGATGGACGGTAGCCGCACTCCAGAGACCGTAGGTCATGGTTCCAACGGCCCACAGGCTGAGAAGGCCGAGGGCTGCCTGAACCCGTCGCGTGTTGAGCCACGGCGCCGGGCCGTAACCAAGCGCGCGTCGCAATCGCTCGACCATTTTCAACCCCCAGCTATTTGTCTTTGGAGCTTCTTGCCGCCATAACATCCGAGCGTGGCCAAAGGTAACGAGCGCTCGGATTTACCAGAGAATCAGCGCGTGACGCGGGTCGCGACGTGGGTTGCCGGTTTTGGCTACGCCTTGGCCTGGGGCATTGTCGGATGGCTGTCGAGGGGGCCGCTGACTGACCTCGACTTCTTCTTTTTGCCGGCGGTTCGGATCGCGCTCAGCGGCCATCCGTTGCTCGTCTACACCGTGCGTTTCCAGTCGATCATTGCGAATGACAACGGACCACTCGCCCTGGTGCCCCTCACGGCCGTCGCCGCCATCGCGTCCTGGCTTGGACGCGACGACACGAGACTGCTACACGCGCTTGTCCTGGCAGTGTTTTCGATCTTTACGCTATTGATGTCCCGGGAAGCGGTTGCCGCCATCGATCGATTGCGAGGTGCCAGCCTCGCGGGGTTCTCACGGGTCCTGGCTTACGGCGTCTTTGCCGCGTCCCCGACCCTATTGATCAGCGTCCTTGGTTATGGACACGTGGAGCAGCCGATCATGCTATGGCTGGTTCTTCTCGCCGTGCGCCGTCTTGCCAGCGACCGGCCCAGGGCAGCTGGTATCTGGTTCGGTCTGGCGCTGCTGACGCGAAGCCTCGCGGCGGTGCCGCTGATTCCACTGGGACTCCTGCTGCTGGCAAGGGGCCGGTGGCGGGCCGCGGCCTGGCTGGCCGGGAGCGCCGCTTCCATCGTCACGCTGGGACTGTTGCCGTTCCTGCTTGCTGACCCAACCGACACGACCTACTCACTCCTCACGCATCGCGCGAGCCTTCCGGTGGGTGGCGGATCGATCTGGCAGCTCCTCGTGGGCACGCCGTACCAGTGGATCCCGCAGCACTGGGACATCCTGTTCGTGCTCGGGTTCGCGGTGATGCTAAGTCTGATCGTGATTGTCGCCCGCAAAGACCTTGAACTTTCATCGCGCGATCTCTATGGACTCCTGGCGTTGACGGCTCTGACGCTGCCCTTGTTGGCGAAGAGCGTCTGGCCCTACTACTTTCTCGACACCTACGTCTTCGGAGCCGTGTGGTGGCTCGGACAGGTCGATCCCCTGGCCCTGGGGCGCCGGCTCATGGGAGCCGCGGTGCCGGTCATCGCAACGATCGGCACGATGCTCACCGAATATGAGATGGATGCGAGCCGCGTGGCGATCCGGCTTTCCGAAGGGGTCGCGATGGGGACGGTCCTTGCCGTCCTTATGGCTGTCCTCGTCGGGCGACTCCGGCGGGAGCGGGTGGCGACCGAACCGCGGCCGGATCTTAGGTCGTGACCGGCAGTTCCTTCTTCAGGTGTTCGACCGCGGCCCGCTGCAGGCGGGAGACATGCATCTGCGAGATGCCCAGCCGCTTCGCGACTTCCGCCTGGGGTAGCTCGTCGACGAAGCGCAGATACATGATCCGGCGCTCGCGCGGTGTGAGATGGCGCATCGCCTGGTCGAGCAGATCCTGGAGCTCTACCTTGTCGAGGTTCTCGTCTTCGCGGCCCAGACGCTCCGTCAGTTGCAGACCGTCATCGTCCCGAGGTGCGGGACCCGTCGACTCGAAGGGAATGGTGCGCTGTGCCGGGCTCGCCTCCATTGCTTCCAGGACCTCCTCCGGCTGCAGCCCGAGCTCCGCCGCGATCTCGTTGACCGAGGGCTGGCGGCCGAGCTTGCCCTGCAGACGCTGCTGGGCCACGTCGGCGCGCTGCATCGTCTCCTGCAGCCGGCGCGGCACCTTGACGGCCCAGCTCTTGTCCCGGAAGTAGCGTTTGATCTCGCCGACGATGGTGGGCGTCGCGAAGGTCGAGAACTCCAGCCCGCGTTGTGGCTCGAAGCGCTCGATCGCCTGGAGCAGGCCGATATAGCCGACCTGCACGATGTCCTCGAGCGGCTCGCCGCGATTGCTGAATTTCTTGGCTAGGAAGATCACCAGGTTGTTGAACAACTCCACGAGTTGCTGCCGGACCTGGGGATCCTTGGTTTTCTGATAGTTGAGAAAGAGACGGCGAACGAGGTCACGATTCGGTCGAACGGTCGTCCGGACTGGCGCTGGGCTGTCTACTCGATCAGGTATTTGACCATCCTCATCCGCATGCTGCCCGTCTGGCTGTCCACCTGGTAGCGGAGTTCGTCGACGAACAGCCGGATCATGTTCAGACCAATCGTTTCATAGTCGAGCTCCGCCTCGCGCCGGGCGCGGCGTGCATGCTGCTCGACCGCTCGTGGCGGCACGCTTCGGACCTCGACCTCCAGCCGCCGAGGCTGGCTCTTGAAGATCAACTTCAGCTGGCCGTTGCCCGTCCCCCACTGCTCGGCGGCGGCCGCGCAGGCATTCTCGCAGGCCTGGCTGATGGCGATGTTCAGGTCGTCGATTTCCTGAACCGAGAACCCGACGACCAGGCCGAGCGATGCTGCTGCCCGCTTGGCGACGACGATGTAATCGCCGACGGCCGGGAGCTTCAGCTCCGTGACATAAGCGCTTGCGGCAGGCGCCTGGTGGCCGGCGGTGGCGGGCTGGTGGCGAGCTCGGCTTTCCGTCATGCTTCCTCCCGGTGTTGGCCGGCCGATGATTTGCGGCGGCCGATTCCGCCAAAGGCGTCGCGCACGCGATCGCGCCAACCGCCGATGGCGGCGCTGGTGGCATTCATCGCTCGGTCGGCGGCGGTGAACTTATCGTTGACGCCGCTGACCATGTCGTCGATCTGCTGCAAACTGTGGCGGAGTTCCGGGAGTGCCAACCGGGCTTCATCGAGGGTCAGGGACAGGATGGACTCGATGGTCCGCAGGCTTCGCGTCATGTTGAGGAGGGTGAAGGAGGCGAACAGACTGAGCACAAGGAACCCGACGCCCACGAGCAGGACTCCAACTTGCCAGACCATCACCCAATCCTCCAGACCTTGTCGGTCACGGGGTATTGACCAAGTTCTACCGCGCCGGGCCCCGGCTTAAACCGGCTGCTCACGGCTGATCCACCGGGTGGCGGCCCATTGGAGTAGAACGAGCACGGCCAGGTCGTTGATCGGGTGCAGCTCGCCGACCGCCAGCCGGGCCCCCACGCCCGCCATTCCCAGTCCCTCACCGAGCAGCACGGCGAGCGTGCTGAGCCCGAGGCGGATCAGGTAGTGGGGAGCCCTGGGGGCGACCAGGTAGGCGAACTGTGTGCCCAGCAGGATGACGAGCATGGCCAGCACGAAGACCGGCGGGACGGGCACAGGCAACGCCGCGAGTCTAGCGCATGCCGGCGGCGGTCCTGAGCCCGAAAACGAAGAGAGGCCCGGCCGGTTGGCCGAGCCTCTCCTGAAGTCGAGTTGTCTAGTGCGCCTTGTGGCCGTTGTTGGTCTTGTCGGCGGTGTTGGCGTGCGGGTTGACGTTGGTCGCGCCCGGCAGGACTGGCTGCCACTTCCACGCCTGGCTGTTGACGGCGGCCGCGGTGTTGCAGGAGTTGCCCGGACGGCTGCAGACCGGCGTCTGCGCTACGACGACGGGGTCAATCGTCAGGCCGGCGAGGTCGATGCGCAGCGAGCCCCAGCCGTTGGTGTTGTTGACGGTCACGGCGGTGATCGTCTTGGCGGGCGACACGGAGATGGTCAGCATGTCGATCGTCGCGCTCGAGCCATCGGTGGCGTTACCGCTCCAGACGTACGAGGTCGCCGGGTCGCTGGTCCAGTTGACGGTGTTGCCGGCACCGGTCCGCCACTCGCGGATGTTGCCGCCAACCATCAGGTCGGTGCTCTGGGTGGTGCCATCGCTGAAGGTCAGCGTGACGTTGCCGACCACAGTCTGGTCGTACCAGAGGTAGGTGTTCATGGTGTTCAGGAGCAGGTAGACGCTCTGCGCGTTGTTCCATGAGCCGGCGTAGGTGGCCGACTGGCCGTTGCCGAGCGAGACCAGGTTGCCGCCACTGAAATCGAACGTGTGTCCACCGAGGCTCGCGGAGCCGGTGGGCGCCAACGCGTAGAGCGAGCTAAGCGGAGTAGTGGCCTGCGCACCGAGGGCCACCGTCGTGTCCTGGGCATAGCCCACGACGCTCGAGGCAGCGATCAAACCGGACGCGAGAATGAGACCTTTGGCGGACTTGACGAAGATGGACGAGTTCATGTCGCATACTCTAAGTTGCGTACCTTACGCGTTGGGTGGCGCCGAATTGCAGTTCGTAACGGGACCGAAAAACTCACGTGACGGGTTTCGATTGGAACCCTTACCGGGCGCATAACAAGCAAAAGGCCCGGAAAACCCGGGCCTTTGCCAGCAGTCCGAATCAGTCGGCGTCAGTCGTTGCTACCCTGTGTTGCCGTGGTGTCGGTCTTTTCCGCGTCGGCCTTCTCGGCAACCACGGCCTTCTCGGCGTCGGCCGTCTTGGTGTCGGTCTTCTGGGCGTCTTTGCCCTTGGCGATGCAGTGCGGCACGTTCTTGGCCGTGTCTGCCGAAGGTTTCCCGGCGTGGTCGTTCATGGTGCACGTCGGGGTCGGGGTCGGCGTCGGGGTAGGAGTCGGCGCGGTCCAGTCGACCGTCAGGCCGGCCAGCTGGAGGTGCAGCGCCCCAAAGGTGTTGGTGTCATTTAGCGTCACGGAGCTGAGGGTCTTCCCGGCAGTCGTGACCGGGATGCCGAGCATGTCGATGACAGCCGTTCCGCCGCCCATGCCCGGCTGGGCGGTTCCGGTCCAGACCTGGGTGGATCCAGCGCCTGGCACAACGGTGCTGACGGTCGCGCCGGCGCCAATCCGCCACTCGCGGAGGTTGGTGCCGACGATCAGGTCGGTGGCCTGGGTGGTGCCGTCGCTAAAGGTCAGGACCACCTGGCCCACAACGCTATCGGTGTAGTACGAGTACGTATTCGAGGAGTTAAGCAGCAGGTAGGCCCCTTTCACGCCCGCATACGAGCCCGTAAAGCTGACGCTCTGGCCGTTGGCGAGCAGGATCAGGTTTCCACTCGTGAGATCGAAGGTGTGTCCACCCAGGAGCGCCTGGCCGGACGGTGGTGTGACGTACCAGCTATTGAGCGCAACCGTCGCCGTGGTGCCCAACGGTATCGGGGCATCCTGAGCCGCGCCGATGACGGTCGTTGCGATGATCAAACCGCCGGCGAGGATAAGGGCTTTCGCAGATTTGGCGAGGGTTCTGGCGTCCATACGACTACGGTAAATTGCGTACCTTACGTGGCTCGTGGCGCGATGTTATGCGATTCGTAACGGGGCGCTGCAGCGCCCGTGACGGGACCGAATGATCGTTACGGCGTTGGTGGCGTCGGGGGCCGTAACAGTTGCAGACCGAGCTCCCGCAACTGCTTGGGATCGGCGGGTGCGGGCGCGTCGGTCATCGGCTCCTCTGCCTGCTGATTCTTGGGGAACGCGATGACCTCGCGGACCGTCTCCTCGCCCGCGGCCAGCATGACGACGCGATCGAGACCATAGGCGAAGCCGCCGTGCGGCGGGGCGCCGTAACGAAACGCGGTGAGAAGAAACCCAAAGCGACGCTCGGCGTCCTCGCGCGGAATACCCAGGCCCTGAAAGACGCGTTGCTGCAGCTCCGGATCGTGGATCCGGATGCTTCCCGAGCCCAGTTCTGTGCCATTGAGCACCAGGTCGTACGCCCGCGCCCGGACCTTGAGCGGCTGATCGTCCAGCAGCCCGATATCCTCCGGCCGCGGGGACGTGAAGGGATGATGGGCGGCGGTGATCTCCCCGGTCTCCTTGCTGCGCTCGAAGAGCGGAAAGTCGGTGACCCAGACGAATTCGAAGACACCTGGCGTGACCAGACCGAGCATCCGCGCCGCGGCCTTGCGGACCGCGCCCAGCGCCGGCGCCGCCACCTCGACGCGGTCGGCAACGGCGACCACCAGGTCGCCGGGTTCGGCCGTCGCTGCCTGCTGCAGGTCGGTCAACTCGCGCTCGCTGAAGAACTTGGCGATCGGCGAGCGCCAGCCATCGGCCTCGCGGTGCCAGAAGGCCAACCCTTTGGCGCCTTCCCCGCGCGCGACCTCGGTGAGCGCCTCGATCTCTTTCGCGCCGACCGTCCGCGGGATGCGCAGTCCCCGGACGACCCCGCCGGTATCGAGCGCCTGGCGGAAGATTTTGAACTCGGTCTTGCTAAAGATTGGTGAGAGCTCCTGAATCTCCAGGGCGTAACGCAGGTCGGGCTTGTCGACGCCGTAGCGGAGCATCGATTCGGCATGCGTGATGCGCCGGATTGGCATCGTGATGGGCGTGCCAAGAACCTTTTGCCAGACGTAGGAGAAACAGCGTTCGACAACATCCAGCACATCGTCCTCCCCCACGAATGACATCTCGAGATCGAGCTGGGTGAACTCCGGCTGGCGATCCGCGCGCAGGTCTTCGTCACGGTAGCAGCGGACGATCTGGAAGTATCGGTCGATGCCGGCCACCATCAGCAGCTGCTTGTAGAGCTGGGGCGACTGGGCCAGCGCGTACATGTAGCCGGGCTTCAGCCGGCTGGGCACCAGGTAATCACGGGCACCCTCGGGCGTGCTTCGGATCAGCACCGGCGTCTCGATCTCGAGAAAGTCCTCGTCGTCAAGGAAATCGCGGATGGCCTTCGCGATCCGGTGGCGCAGCTGAAGATTGCGCGCCATCCGGCCCCGGCGCAAGTCGAGGTAGCGGTAGCGGAGCCGTAGCTGTTCATCGACCGGGTTGTCCTCGTTAACCGCGAACGGGGGTGGCTGGGCGCGGTTGAGGATGGTGACCGTGCGCGCCTCCACCTCCACCTCGCCGGTAGCCAGTTCCTTGTTTTCGGTCCCGGGGGGGCGGCGCTGTACGGGACCACGGACATGGATCACGGACTCGGGTCGCAGCTCGCCGCCGGTCGCGTGAGCCTGCGCGTTCACCGGATCGAACTTGACCTGGATGATCCCGCTGCGGTCCCGGAGATCGATGAAGATGAGGCCGCCCAGATCGCGCCGGCGATGCACCCAGCCGTAGAGGTCCACCTCGCGCCCGACCTGGTCAGATCGTGCCGCGCCGGCGAGGGTGCGCGCAGTCAGGCTCACCCGGGGCCCAACATCTGAACCACGGTCGACAGCAGCTCCCGCTCCGCCACGCTCGTCTGCGTCTTGGCGCGCATGTCGCGGATGACGATCTGCTTCTTCTCACGCTCCTCCGGGCCCACGATCAGCGCCAGCCGGGCGCCGCGTCTCGCCGCCTTGCGCAGCTTGGCATCCAGGCGTGCCGGGCCTGGGTCGAATATGACGCGATAGCCGCGGGCGCGCACGGACGAGGCCAGATGAAGCACGTAGAGCTCATCGGTCGCCTCCAGCGCGACCGCATAGACGTCCGGTACCGCCGGCGTCGACGGTTTGCGCTCCTTCAGGGCGATCGCGGTGCGGTCCATCCCCATGGCAAAGCCCACTCCCGGCGTCGACCGATAGCCCAGCGCCGCCGCCAACCCATCGTAGCGACCGCCACCGCCCAGCGCGTTCTGCGCGCCGCCGAGGCTCGCATGCTGGTACTCGAAGACGGTCCGCGTGTAGTAGTCGAGACCGCGGACCAGCTCGCGATTGAGTTCGAACGGGATCTCTTCTGACGCCAGGCCTTCCTTGACCACGCGGAACGCCTCGGCGCACGGGGCGCAGAGGTGATCAACAATATGCGGCGCGTCACGTTTCAGCGGCTCGTCCTGCGGGTCCTTGGAGTCGAAGAGGCGGAGCGGGTTCTTCTCGAAGCGCGCCCGGCTCTCGTCGCTCAGCTTGGACAGATGCGGTCGATAGTACTCGCGCAGCAGCTCACGGTACGCGGGGCGGCAGACCTCATCGCCAATGCTGTTCAGGTGCAGGCTCACGCCACCGACGTCCAGCGCCGCAAACCAGTTCCAACCGAGCACGATAGTCTCCACGTCGATCACCGGGCTGCCGTCACCGATGGCCTCGATGCCGAACTGACGGAATTCGCGAAAGCGCCCTGCTTGGGGCCGGTCGTAGCGGAAAAACGGACCCATGTAGAAGAGCCGAACCGGCTGCGGTTCCTGGTCGAGGCCGGCGTCGAAGTAGGCCCGCACGATAGGAGCGGTCCCTTCGGGCCGCAGGGTCAACGAGCGATTGCCGCGATCGGTGAAGGTGTACATCTCTTTGGCGACGATGTCGCTGCTCTCGCCGGCGCCGCGCCGGAAGAGCTCGGTCGCCTCAAACGTCGGCGTCTCGATGCGCTGGTACCCGAACCGCCCCGCTTGGTCTTTCGCCGTCGCCTCCATCGCTTCCCAGTAGGGCTGGTCCGCGGGCAAGAGATCCTGGGTGCCGCGCGCGCGCTGCGCGATGGGAGCCATGGTGTCGAAGCTTAGCGAATGGCTTGGCGCGCGAATCCCGACGCGGTGCTAGCTCGCGAGTTGCGCGTCGGCGGAGCCGGCATCGCTGCGGACGACGCGGTTGCGTCCGGTGCGCTTGGCCACGTAGAGCGCCTGGTCGGCCGCCTGGATCAGGGCCTCGCGCGTTTCGCCGTCCCGAGGGAAGACGGCAATACCGAGGCTGAGCGAGAGGTTGGAGACCGCCTTGCCGTCCAGCAGCACCGCCTGACTGCTGACGGTTCGCCGAATCCGCTCGGCCACCACCACCGCGGCGCGGCCGTCCGTGCCGCGCAGCACCAGAACGAACTCGTCGCCTCCGTAGCGTGCTACGAGGTCCTTCGGACGCACCGACGGAAGCAGGATCTGTCGTGTGAGGTGCTGGAGCACCTTGTCGCCCGCGGGGTGGCCGACCGTGTCGTTGATCGCTTTGAAGTGGTCGACGTCGGCCATGATGATGGCGAGTGGCTCCCTCGTCTTCTTCACCCGTGCCAGTTCCCTGTCGAGGTAGGCCTCCAGCTCGCGGTGGTTGGCGACCCCGGTCATAGCATCGGTCGTCGCCAGCTGCTTGGTGCGCTCGTAAGCAGCGGCATTCTCAATCGCAATCACGGCCTGGTTCGCCAGGGTCTGCAGGACTCGGATTTCGCTGCGCTCCAGGGGTCGCGGATCTTTCATGTGGACCGCGAGCACGCCGACGATTTCCCCCGCCAGGCACATCGGGACCGCGACCGTCCGCTGCAGTCCGATCCGTCGAACCACCGGCAGCGGGTCGCCGCGCTCGTCGACGAGGTCGAGCTCCAGCACCTGTTCGGGTCGCACCACGCGCTGGGCGGCGACCTCTCCTCCATGACGCACAGCCGCCAGCTCGCGGCGGGTGGTGGCGCCGACGATGACATCGGAGAACTGCTGACGCCAGGCCGGCTTGCGCAGGTGCAGCGAAGCGTAGGGGACATCGAGGATCTCGGAGGTGGCATGGGCCACCGCCCGCAGCAGGTTGTCGGTTCCCACCGTGACCGCGGTCAGGGCTTGCGAGATCTTTTCCAGGGCGATGATGGCCTGGTCGAGCCGGTGGGATTGAAGCTCGGTCTTCTTGCGCAGGTCGGCGTTCTCGATCATCAGGGCCATCTCGGTGGCGATGGTTTGCAGCAGTTCAACGTCCTGTTTGGGCAGCGTGTACCCTGCGGCCAGGCCGGTGACGAGGTAGCCCGCGTTCCGCTCGCCGCGAATCAGCGGGACGACCAGGGCTCGCTGGACGCCGGCGAGCTCGGCGAACAGCCGCAGACCGCGTCGAGGATCGGTGGACAGGGTCTCTGCGATTTCGACGCCGGCCGCCGACGCGCTCGAAAATCCTTCCGCCAGCTTGAGCGGACTGAGCCGGGCGAGCTGTCCGGCAGCTTTGCCGACGCCGCCGACCATGGCGCGGATTTCGAGTCCGTTGGCGTCGTTGCGGGCGAGTAGGAGGGCGGTTTCGAGCCCCAGGGCTTTGAGGCTGACCCCGAGGATCGCTTCCGCCATCGCCCCCGGTTCGCTGTCCTTGCCCAGACCCTGGCTCGTCTGCGAGAGCGCGGCGAGGCGGCGCATCTGCTCGTTCAGGGATCGGGTTCGCTCCTGCAGGTCCTGCGTCATGATGTTGAAGGCGCTCGCCAGTTCGCCCAGCTCGTCACGGCGTCTGGTGTCCAGTCGTTTGGTCAGGTCGCCACGCGCAATCGCCTGCGTCCCTGCCACCAGGGCCTCGATCGGCCGAGTCAGGCGCAGCGCCAGTAGGTAGCCGATCAACAACAGGATCAGCACCACGCCGGCGAAGAGCGTCGTCATCTGGATCGCCGACTGCAGCCCGGCCTGGATCACGCTCTTGCGCGACACCGCGACCGCGAGGTAGCCAGCGGACTCTTGCCGCAAGTAGAAGTTGGTGAACTGAAATTCATAGTCCTGGCCACTCACCGACAGGCTCCGCGTGGCTGCCCGACCGGGCGAGGCGAGCGCCAGGTAGGAGCGGAGCGTCGGGTCGATGATGTCCCCCTTGATGCCCGGGAGGGTACTGCCGACCAGCTTCCCGCCGGCATCGAGCAGCGCGACCTCCGCCTGGGCCTTGGTCTGCATCTCATTGAGCACGCCCGCCAGCGGGGTTTGCACGAGCACGCCACCAACGACGCGGTCGCCCAGTAGGACCGGACCCGCCGCCGCCAGCGCGGTCGGCGGCGTCCCTACGTAGCCGATGTATTTGTCGCCCAGCGAGTCGTAGTCACCGCGCAGGACCGGCTGCACCACTGGCTCGCTCGACAGGTCGGTGCCGCTCCCGAACACGAGCCCGCCGGGATTGGTCGCATCCGGCTGGCTGATCTCCAGAATGGTTTTTCCGCGGGGGTCGAAGACCATGACGGTCCCCAGGCGGTTGTTGACTTCGAGGGGCACGATCAATCGTCGGAGGGCCGCGGCATCGCCGGCCCGAACCGCCTGGTCGATCCCCTCGGTGTTGGCGATCAGCCGGATGGCCGCCACCTGGCGCCCCTGGAGCTTGACCGCCGCGTCCAGCGCGGCGTCCTCCGAGTGGACCAGTTGATCCGCGATCCGGTTCTCCAGGGAGGTGGCGACCAGGCTGGTCGTCAGGTAGCTGCCGATGACGCCCAGGATCAGCATCAGCAGCAGGAACGGCAGGATGATCTGGGTACGGATTTTGAGCGTAGGCATCGTCAACTGGGTGCGAACGCGCGGCCTAGCCAACACAGTTCCAACTCTGGGCCGGGACAGAGTAGGCGGGGCTGAGGAAGACCAGCTGATCGGAGCCGCTGTGCGCTGGCGTAAAGGTGTCGCTGGCGACGGTATGCAAGCTCCTATCACCGGCGGCGATCTGGATGGTCCCCGAGGCACCGATGGTCCGGTTGCCCTGGGTGTCGACGCGTACCCACTGGTAGGAGACGGACCCGCCGACTCCGTTGGTGGTGAAGCTACCGCTTGCCTGGATCGTCACCTGGTTGCAGTGGCCCTCATTGTTCCCATTACCGGTCTTCGATTTGGTCACTAGCTCGTTCGCCCAGGTGATCGCAAACCTGGGTGCGGGCGTCGGTGAGGGTGTGGGCGTGAGCGTAGGCCTTGGCGTCGGCGTCGGCGTCGGCGTCGGCGTCGGCGTCGGCGTCGGCGTCGGCGTGGGCCGTGGCGTCGGCGTGGGGGTGGGCGCGGGCGTCGGCGTGGGGGTGGGCGCGGGCGTCGGCGTCGGGGTTGGGGTGGGCGTCGGGGTTGGGGCGGGCGCGGGGGTAGGGGTCGGTCCCGGCGTGGCGCTCGGCGCCGGCGTTGGGGTCGGCGCGGTTCCGGGGTCCGGCGTCGCGGCGGGCGTCGCATTTGGATCGGGTGTGGCCACCGGCCGCGCGGTCGGCGACAGATTGAGCGCGACCGTGGCCGGCTGCGGCGCGTTCGCCAGCGCGGGCGGGACGGCGAGGCCGCTGGCGGTGGTGCCGTCAAGGCCCTGGTCGCGGAGCACGGCGGCAACGACACTGTTCTTGAGCGGACTCGTCTGGAGGCCGCTGTCGACCCGCAAGTCCGCGGCAAGATCGGGAACCTGGACCCAGGCCAGGCCGTCCCGTGGCTGAAGCGCCACCAGCGCCACCAGTGCGAACAGCACGGCGACGCCAAAGGCGATGCCAAAGAAAGCCACAAGCGTGCGCCAGCCAGTCGACGGGGCACCCATCGGAATTCGATGCTAAACAGGCCGGATTACGGCAACCCTTTCCCCGTCGACTCGGAGCGTCAGCGTGACGAAGCGGTAACGATCGCGGAGGCCTAGTTGCGGGCTAGGTTGCCTTCTCGGGCCACGGTGTGCACGTCCTTGACCGTCTCCAGCCGCTCCATCAGCCGGCTCAGCTGGGTCAGGCTACTGATCTCGACCGTGGTTGAAATCACGGCCGTCTTGTCGTCGTAGACCTGGACTTCGGCACCGGTGAGGTTGATCTTGCTCTCAGCAATGACGGTGGCGATATCCCGCAGCAGGCCGGTTCGATCCCAGGCCTCGATCTTGATGCCCACCGGATACAGTTGCCGGCCGCCGGTGTCCCAGTCGACCTCCACCACCCGGTCCTGATTGCTGACGTTGACGACGTTCTTGCAAGTGCTCCGGTGCACGGTGATGCCCTTGCCTCGCGTGATGTAGCCGCTGATGGGATCACCCGGCACCGGCTTACAGCATTGCGCGATCTGGGTGAGGACGCCGCGCTCGCCCTTGACGCGGATCTCGCCGGTAGGCTTGAACTGCGGAACGAGCGGGATCAGCGGGAATTCACCATTGCCGTCGACGTCGGGCTGCCCCGCCACCATGTACTTCAGCAGCACCGAGTGGGGACTGACGTCGCCATAGCCGATGGCCGCGTAGAAGTCGTTGAGATCCGTGAAGCGGAACTCCTTGGCGAGCTCGAGCACCCGCTCCTCCCCGATCGAGGCCAGCGCGCGCTGTTGCATGCGACGGAACTCCTTGTCGAGCAGTTCCTTCCCCTTGGTTACATTCTCCTCGCGTCGCTCTTTCTTGAACCAGACCCGGATCTTCTGAGCGGCGCCCGCGGTTTTAACGAAACTCAGCCAGTCACGGCTGGGTCCATGCGGTCCCTTCGAGGTCAAGACCTCGACGATGTCGCCGTTCTGCAGCGGGTAATCGAGCGGCACCATGCGCCCGTTCGACTTGGCGCCAATGCAGCGATGGCCGACTTCGGTGTGAATCCGGTAGGCAAAGTCGACAGCGGTCGCGCCACTGGGAAGGGCGAGCACGTCCCCCTTGGGGGTGAAGACGAAGACCTCATCGCGGAAGACGTCGATCTTGACGGCGTCGACGAACTTCTCGGCATCGAGCACTTCTTTCTGCCAGTCCATGAGCTGACGGAGCCAGGCGAACCGCTGGTCCATCTTGCGGTCTTCTTTGCCACCCTCTTTGTACGTCCAGTGCGCGGCCACCCCCCACTCGGCGATACGGTGCATCTCCTGGGTGCGGATCTGAATTTCCATCGGCTCGCCGCTATGGCTGACCACGGTGGTGTGCAGCGACTGGTAGCCGTTGGACTTCGGCATCGCGATGTAGTCCTTGAAGCGGCCGGGGATCGGCTTCCAAAGCGAGTGGATCACCCCCAGCGCTCCGTAGCAGTCCTTGATCGAGTCGGTCAACACGCGAATCGCGGAAAGGTCGTAGATCTCGTCGAAGTCTTTGCCCATGGCAAGCTTGGCGGCGATGCTGTAGACGTGCTTCGGCCGGCCTGTGGTATCGGCCTTGATCCCGACGGTCGTCAGCTCGCGCTCCAGGATTTCCTTGACGTCGTTGACGTAGGTTTCCCGCTCTTTGCGCTTGCGCGCGATCTTCTTGACGATCTCCTGGTACTCCTCCGGATGCAACTGCGCAAAGGAGAGGTCTTCGAGCTCCCATTTGATGTTCCAGATTCCGAGCCGGTGTGCCAGCGGCGCATAGATGTCGAGCGTCTCCTGGGCCATCGCACGGCGGCGGGCCTCCGGCAGAAAATTGGCGGTGCGCATGTTGTGAAGCCGGTCGGCGAGCTTCATCAGCACGACCCGAACGTCCTCCGCCATGGCGACCAGCATCTTGCGGACGTTTTCGGCTTGAGCTTGCTCCTGGCTGCGGAAGGAGATCTTCTCCAGCTTGGTGACGCCCGCGACCAGCTTCCCGACGTCGTGGCCGAAGCTCTGCTCCAGGTCGGCGATGGTCAGGTGCGTGTCCTCAACGGTGTCGTGCAGGATGGCGGCCGCCAGGGTGTCGCGATCGAGCTGGAGATCCGCCAGGATGACGGCCACGCTCAGCGGGTGTTCGATGAATTTCTCGCCGGAGAGGCGGTTCTGGTCATGGTGCGCGCTGGCCGCGGCGTCGTAGGCGCGCGACAGCACCTCGATGTCCTTCGGCGGCAGGTAGTTGACCCTGCTCAGAAGATCGGCAAACTGCATGACCAGGTTCCTCGCGCGTTGATGGCGAAATTATCCCCGAACTTCCGAAAGCCCAATCAGAGCAGGTCTAGTAGGCCTTTCCCCAGGCGACCTCGACCGTGGCCGGCCGGCCGCAGATGGCACAGGGCTGTGCCCCCCCGCCGGATGGTCCCAGGATTACCCGGGTGGTCGCCTTCGTCCGGTCGCTAACGGTGCGTTCGTCCTCGGCACGGCCACACCAGGGGGTGACGGCAAACCCGATCGCGGTCTCGAAGAATTTCACCAGCGCCTCGAGCGAATCGAGCCTGACCGTGTGGGCGTCGCGGAAGTCGCGAGCCCGCTTGAAAAGCGCCTCCTGGATCTCCTCGAGCATGGCCGGGATGCTGACACCGAGGTCGCCCAGGGGCACGGTCTGCTTGGCTCGGTTGAGCCGGCGGACGACGGTCGCCTCGCCCTTGGCCAGGTCACGCGGCCCGACCTCGAGCCGTAACGGGACGCCCTTCAGCTCCCACTCGTTGAACTTGAAGCCTGGTCGCTCGTCACGCCAGTCCACCTTTACCCGGATGTCCTCGAGGTCGGTCAGCACCTGCTGGAGCGCGGTTTCGATCTGGCTGCGTTCGGTGTCGCTGCGGAAGATCGGGACGACGATGACCTGCACCGGCGCGATGCGAGGCGGGAGCTGCAAACCGGAGTCGTCGCCGTGCGCCATCACCACCGCGCCCACCATGCGGGTGGACATGCCCCAGCTCGTCGAATGTGGGTACTGCTGCTCATTGCTGCGCCCCGTGTAGGTCATCTCGTAGGCGCGGGTGAAGTTCTCCCCGAAGTAGTGCGAGGTCCCCATTTGCAGGGCCTTGCCGTCCATCATCATGCCCTCGATCGCCATCGAGTACTGTGCGCCGGCAAACTTCTCGCTATCCGACTTGCGGCCGGCCAGGACTGGAATGGCGCACCACTCCTCGGCGATCCGGCGATAGCAGTCGAGCATCTTCGCGACTTCTGCCTCGGCCTCCGCCGCGGTTTCGTGGAAGGTGTGGCCCTCTTGCCAGAGGAACTCGCGGGTCCGCAGGAAGAACCGCGTGCGCAACTCCCAACGAAAGACGTTGTTCCATTGATTCGTCAGCACCGGCAGGTCGCGGTAGGACTGGATGTAGTCCCGGAGCACGGTCGCGATCATCGTCTCCGAGGTCGGACGGAGGACAAGCGGCTCTTCGAGGTCCTTGCCGCCACCTTTGGTGACGAGCTGAAATTCTGGTTCGAAGCCAGCCACATGGTCCTTCTCTTTCTGCAGGAAACTGAGGGGAATCAGCGCCGGAAAGTACCAGTTCTCGTGCCCGGTTTCCTTGATGAGTCCGTCGAGGGGATCTCGAATGTTTTCCCAGAGCGCGTAGCCGTACGGGCGAATGATCATGGTCCCGGCGACTGGGGAGTTGTCCGCGAGCTGCGCTTTGCGAACGACGTCGTTGTACCAGCCCGGAAAGTCCACGGACGGCTTGCGAATCTCCTTGACGAAGCCGGATTCGGGCTTGTCGTCGTCAGGCATTAGCCGTTGAGTATAGATTCAGCCTCGACGCGCTCGGTTCAGGACGCGAGCTTTTCGGCGTCTTCCCGTGCGATGATATCGAGCTCTCGCAGGAGAGCAGGGACCAATTCTTTTTCCGGGAAGGTACCGACGATCTTGCCGTGCTTGAAGAGGATGCCTTTGTTCTTGCCGCCGGCGATGCCGATGTCGGCATGCTGGCCCTCACCGGGGCCATTGACCACGCAGCCCATCACGGAGACGTTGATCGGCCGCTTGATCTTCTTGAGCGCCTTCTCGACCTCCGCCACCATCGGCAGCATGTCGATCTCGAGCCGGCCGCACATCGGACAGGCGATCAGGTTCGGCCCGGTCAGCTTTTCGGCCAGGGCGTTGACGATGCCGTAGCCAACCTCGACCTCCTCGACCGAGTCGCCGGCCAGCGAGACACGGATGGTGTCCCCGATGCCCTCCTCGAGCAAGACGCCAATGCCAACCGCGCTCTTGACCGCGCCGGTGCGGGGCGGGCCCGCCTCGGTGACGCCCAGATGCAGCGGATAGGAGATCTTGTCGGCGATCGCCCGGTTGGCGGCAATCATGGTGGGCGGATCGGAGGCTTTCATCGACACCTTGATCAAGTTGAAATCGAGCGATTCGAGGATATGGATATGGCCGAGTGCGGCGTTGACCATGGCCGCCACCACCTCGTCGGTCGGCGGCCGGACGCCCGCGCCCTCTTTGGCACGCCCGGGCAGCGAGCCGGCGTTGACGCCGATGCGGATCGGGATCTCCCGCTCCTTCGCACGCCGGGTGATCTCTTTGACCTTTTCCGGGTCCTTGATGTTGCCTGGATTCAACCGCAGCCCGTCGACCCCCGCCTCCAGCGCGAGCAGGGCAAGCGGGGCGTCGTAGTGAATGTCGGCGATGATCGGCAGCGGCGAGCCTTTCTTGATCTCGATCATCGCCTGCGCCGCTTCTCTCGTCGGAACCGCGACCCGAACGATGCGGCAGTTCGCGTCTTTGAGGCGCGCGATCTCGTTGAGCGTCGCCTTGACATCCCGAGTGTCCGCCTTGGTCATCGACTGAACCACGATCTCGGCGGCGCCCCCGATCACCACGTCACCGACACGGACCGGAACCGACTTGCGGCGCGCTCTCATGGCCTCATCTCAGCACATCGTTATATGTCACGAGCCCGATCAAAGCAAACAAAAGAGCGAGGCCGACGTAGTGGACGACCTGCTCCCGGGCGGGGTCAACCGGCCTCCCCCGAATCAGTTCCAGTACCAGGAAGGCGGCTCGGCCGCCGTCCAGCGCCGGGAACGGCAGGATGTTCGCCAGGCCCAAGCTCAGGCTTAACAGCGCCACGACGCCAACCACCGAGAGGATCCCCGTCTGGGCGGCGCGGGCGGTGGTTTTGACGATGCCGACCGGCCCCTCCAGACCCCGGGGACCGAGGAGACCGCCGAGGGTCTTGTCGGTCGCGAGCTGGTAGATGCCCGTGGCAATGCCGGCGATCGAATCTCCCGTCTGTCGGACCGCGAGCCCCCCTGCCTCGATCGGCCCTGGATGCCAGGTCCGCGCCGCCGGGTGAAACCCAAGAATGTAGCCGCCCGTGTTCGTATCCAGCTTGGGCGTAATGGTCAGGGTCACGAGCCTCGAGCCTCGGTCGACGACCACCATCACCGGGGTGCCCTTTGAGGCATCGAGCGCATTGGGAAGGTCTTGAAATTGGTTGATCGGATGACCGTTGACTGAACGGATGACGTCGCCGGACTCCAGGCCCGCGTTGTATGCGGGCGTCCCGGCATCGACCGCACTGACTTCGATCGGGGTTTTGACTTCGGCTGCCCCGACCGTGGTGTAGACCCCGAAAAAGATCAACACCGGCAAGGCGAGGTTGAAGGCGGATCCGGCGACGATGACCATGAACCGCTGCCAGAGCGGATGCGCATTGAAGCTGCGCGGGCCCGCGTCCATGCTCCCGTCCATGCCGGCGAGCTTGACAAAGCCGCCTAACGGGATGGCACGGACGGCGTACAGCGTTTCACCGCGCTGCCAGCCCAGCAGCTGCGGCCCGAAACCGACGCTGAACTGCTCCACTTTGATCCCGGCAAGCTTCGCGCTGAAGAAGTGACCCGACTCGTGCACGATCACCAGCAAGCTGAAGATGAGGATGACGAGCGGGACCAGGATGATGGGGCTCATGCCGGTAACTTGCTCCGAACCCGGCTGGTGCCTCCCGCCGACGCCCGGACGTGGGCGCGCGCCCGGCGGTCGGCGGCGATCGCGGCGTCGAGCGTGAGTTCGTCGGTTGATTCCGCAGCCTCGAGGGCGGCGCGGACCGACGGAATAATGTCGACGAAACGGCGCTGGCCCTTCAGGAACAGCGCCACCGCTTCCTCATTGGCCGCGTTCAGCACCGCGGGTGCCGTGCCGCCTCGCTCACCGGCCTCACGCGCCAGCGCCACCGCCGGATAGCGAACCCCGTCGAGAGCTTCGAAGGAGAGCTGGCCGAGTGCGGCCAGATCGGGCGCGGACGTCACGCCCTCGAGGCGCTCGGGAAAGCTGAGCGCCACCGCGATTGGGAGGTGCATGTCGGGGACACCAAGCTGCGCCTTGATACTGCCGTCCACGAACTCCACCATCGAATGGACAACGCTCTGCGGATGGACGACCACATCGATGGCCCGATAGGGCACATCGAAAAGAAAATGCGCTTCGATCACTTCGAGGCCTTTGTTCATCATGGTGGCCGAGTCGACGGTGATCTTGGGCCCCATCTTCCAGCGCGGGTGGGTCAGCGCCTCCGCGATCGTGACCGTCTCCAACGTCTCGAGTGGGCGGCGTAGAAACGGACCGCCCGAGCCGGTCAAGATGAGACGCGCTACGGCGCGGCGATTCTCGCCCCATAAGCACTGCCAGATCGCGCTGTGCTCGCTGTCGATGGGGAAAATCTGTGATCCGTGGCGACGCATCCGCTCGCGCACGAGTTCCCCCGCCATGACAAGCACTTCCTTGGTCGCCAGCGCGATGTCCTTGCCCGCGTCGAGCGCGGCGAGCGTGGGCGCCAGCGCGGCGCTTCCGGCTGACGCCACGACCACGAGGTCGACCTCGGGATCGCTGACGGCTTCATCGATGGCACGGCCGGCGAGGACCGGGTCGGCTCCCGCCGCGTGCGCCAGCAGCACGTGCGCCTCGGGGTGACGGCGGGCCACGCCCTCCAGCGCGGCGGCGTCACTCCCCGCGATCAGGGCATGCAACGTGAACCGATCAGGATGCCGCTCCACGAGGTCACAGACCTGGCGGCCGATAGACCCGGTCGCGCCCAGTAGGGCGAGGCGCCGGGGTGCGGGACGGGAAGATCTCATCTCTGTGGGCTGAAACGCGGTCTCAACGCGGGTCATTGCACCGGCGGCTCAGGCCAGGTGCAGGAAAGTGAGGTAATAGTACACGACGACTCCGACAAGAAGCAGCGAATCAATACGGTCGAGCGCTCCGCCGTGGCCGGGAAGCAGCTGACCGGTGTCTTTGACGCCGGCGGCCCGCTTGATCTGCGACTCGACCAGGTCGCCGACCTCCGCCACCGCCCCGATCACGAGTCCCAGGATCAGGTTGTGGGGAAAGCCGATGTTGAGGAACAAGCCCGCAACCCCAAAGAAGATCATGCTGGCAATCAACTCCGCCACCGCCCCCTCGACGGTCTTCTTGGGACTGATGCGCGAGAAGAATTGATGGCGCCCGAACCGGGTGCCGACTACCATCGCCGCCGTGTCGCCGACCCAGATGGCACCGAAAACCCCAATCACATACCCGAACCCGAGGTGATTCGGATCGGGCTGGTGCAGGAAATACAGCGCGAGGTAAAAGCTCAGCAGGAAACCGAGATACAGGCTGCCGCCCACGGCCAGCGCCCAGCGACCGAGGCTGGCGCGCCAGTCGCGGACGAACACCATGGCGCCCAAACCGAGCACCGTCCCCGCCGCCAGCACGAAGGTGACGCTGGCCCAGGAGGGCAACCGATCGCGCAGGAGGAGCGCATAGGCCAGCGGGAAGAGCAGCCAGAGTGGCGCGGGCGTGCCCATGGCGCGGGTGAGCTGCCAGTACTCGATCAACCCCGCCCCCAGGACGACGGCGACCGCGGCGTACACCCAGATCGATCCCGCGATCAGGGCAGCCAGCACCAGCGCGATCAGCACCGCCGCGGTCACGATGCGGACCGGCATGTTGGAGCGGCGGGTTACGACGACGGGCTGGTCGGCCTTCGCGTCAGCGACCTCGATTGGAGACCTCCTCCGGCCGAGCCCCGAATCGGCGCACGCGCCGCTGGTAGGAGGCGAGCGCCTCGTCGAAGTCCGCGCCGCCGAAGTCTGGCCAGAGCGTCTGGGTGCTGTAGAACTCTGAATAGGCTGCCTGCCAGAGCAGGAAGTTGCTGAGCCGCATCTCGCCCGCGGTGCGGATGACCAGGTCCGGATCGGGGAGCCCTCGCGTGTAGAGGTGACTGGACAGGCTCGCTTCGTCGAGCTTCGTCAGGTCGGTGCCGTCGCGCGCCAGTTCGTGGATCGCATCGATGATCTCCTGACGACCGCCGTAGTTGATGGCGATGTTGAGGATCGCTCTCCCGCTGACTCGGGTTCGCTCGTTCGCCTGGCGCATCTGCTCCTGGAGGGCGGCAGTGAGATCCTGCAGCCGACCAGAGAATCGAAGCTCGATCCCGCGCTCCGCCAACTCGTCGACCTCGCGGCGGATGGTCTCGGAGAACAGGTTCATCAACGCGTCCACTTCCTCCCGCGGTCGCGACCAGTTCTCGGTCGAAAACGCATAAAGGGTCAGGACGCGGATGCCTCGCTTGTCGGCGGCCTCGGCGACGCGACGGATCGCCTCGATCCCGGCCTTGTGGCCCATGACGCGAGGCAGCAAGCGCTCACGGGCCCAGCGGCTGTTGCCATCCATGATGATCGCGACGTGCTCGGGCGGGGGCAACTGGCTCACCTGGGGTTCTTGGGCGTTAGACCTCCATGATTTCGGCTTCTTTGCGCGCCGCCATCTGGTCGACCAGCGCAATGTAGCGATCGGCGAGCTTCTGCAACTGCTCGCCGCCGCGGTGCGCCTCGTCGGCCGAAATCTTCTTCTCCTTCTCGAGGGCCTTGACGCGGTCCACCTGCTCTCGACGGATGTTGCGAACCGCCACGTGCGCTCCCTCCGCGTAGCGCTTGACGAGTCGCGCATATTCCCGCCGGCGCTCTTCGTTCAAGGGAGGGATCGGAACCCGGATCAGCTGGCCGTCGTTCCCAGGGTTCAGCCCCAGCTCCGATTTCTGAATCGCTTTCTCGACGGCGCTGATGATGGTTCGGTCCCACGGTTGGATGAGGATCATGCGGGCCTCGGGTACCGTGATGGTCGCCAGTTGGTTCAAGGGCGTGGGATTTCCGTAATACTCGACCGGAATCTTGTCCACCAGCGACGGACTGGCTCGTCCGGTGCGGATCGTCAGGATCTCTTTGCCGAGAGACTCCAGGCTCTTCTGCATCTTCGTTTCAGCGTCTTTGACGTTGGCTTCGATCATGCGGGCGCTCCAACCAGGGTGCCGATCTGCTTGCCGGCGATGACTCCCTCCAGGTTTCCGTTGTGGGAGAGGTCGAACACGATGATGGGGATGTTGTTCTCACGGCAGAGGGTCACCGCCGTATGATCCATCACTCGTAGATCCTTGTTGATCAGGTCAAGGTAGTCGAGCCGGGCAAAGCGCTTCGCCTTCGGATTCGTCACCGGGTCCGCATCATAGACCCCGTCGACCTTGGTTGCCTTGAGCACCACCTCGGCTTCGATCTCAACCGCCCGCAGCGCGGCCGTCGTATCGGTGCTGAAGTAGGGATTGCCACTGCCGGCAGCAAGGATGACGACTCGTCCCTTCTCCAGGTGCCGGACCGCGCGCCGCCGGATGTAGGGCTCCGCGATCTGGTGCATGCTGATCGCGGTCTGCACCCGGGTCGGCTGCCCCCGGTTCTCCAGCGCGTCCTGCAGTGCCAGTGCGTTGATGACGGTGCCGAGCATGCCCATGTAATCCGCCGTGACCCGGTCCATCCCCCGCTTGCTCGCAGCGTCCCCGCGGATGATATTGCCACCGCCGACGACGATCGCGAATTGGGTGTTGTGGGCGTTTTTCACCGCGATGATGTTCTTGGCGATTTCATTGATGACGTCGGGATCGATCCCAAAGGCAGCTTTTCCAGCGAGGCCCTCGCCCCCCAACTTGAGGAGCACCCGTTTGTAGCGCGGCTGGGCCGTCGGTTTGATCACAGCATGCAGCGGTTGGACTAGCTGGCTTCTCCGACTCTGAAACGGGCAAAGCGGGAAATGGTTATGTTCTCGCCGAGCTTCGCGATCGCCTCTTTGAGCATCTGGTCCACGGTCCGCTTGTCGTCCTTGGCGAAGGGCTGGTCGAGCAGCACCTCGCGCTTGTAGAAGTCGTTGAGCTTCCCCTGGACGATCTTCTCGACGACCTGGGGCGGCTTCTTTTGCTCGCTGGCCTGGGCTTCGAAGATGGCGCGCTCGCGGTCGAGCACGTCCTGCGGGACGTCCTCGCGGCGCAGGTAACGCGGCTCCGCCGCCGCGATGTGGACGGCGATCTCGTGCGCCAGGTGCCGGAACTCATCGTTGCGCGCCACGAAGTCGCTCTCGCTATTGAGCTCGAGCAGCACGCCCAACTGGTGGTTGTGATGGACGTAGGTCGCGATGATGCCTTCCCTGGCGGTGCGGGTGGATTTGGCGCCCGCCTTCGCGATCCCCTTCAGACGCAGCCAATCCTTCGCTTTCTCGATGTCGCCATTGGTTGCCTCGAGGGCACGCTTGGAATCCATCATGCCCGCCCCGGTGGCGTCGCGTAGTGCTTTGACTTGATCAGCTGATATGGCCATGGCTATTTCTCATCGTCCAGTGCCTCGTCCTCGTAGAACTCGGCCTCATCGATTTTTGGCATTCCGGCGAATCCCTTGTCCTCTTCTTCCTCTTCCTCCGCACCGAACTCGAACTCGGTGACCGGCGCCTCGGGCGCCGCGGTGAGCTCCTCGGGGCTGATCAGTTGGCGTGCCTCGAGCGCCGCGTCCGCGATCTTCGACGTGATCAACTTGACGGCACGGATCGCGTCGTCGTTCCCCGGAATGACGTGATCGATCTCGTCCGGGTCGCAGTTGGAGTCGGTAATCGCTACGATCGGAATCCCGAGCTTGCGGGCTTCGGTGATGGCGATGTGCTCCTTGCGTGGGTCGACGACGTAAATGGCGCCGGGCAGGCGCTTCATCTCCGCCATCCCACCGAAAAAGCGCTCGAGCCGCTGGTACTCCTCTTCCAGCTGGGTGATCGCCTTTTTGCTGCCGGTGAAGCCGCCGTTGTTGCGGATGGCCCGCAGGCTATTCAGGCGATCGATTTGCCGGCGCATAACGGTGAAGTTGGTCAGCATGCCGCCCATCCAGCGGTGATTGACGTAGGGCATGCCCGAGCGGCGGGCTTCCAGTTCGATCGATTCCTGGGCCTGCTTCTTGGTGCCGACGAAGAGCACCAACCGGCCGCCGCCGACGACATCTTTTACCCAGGTGGACGCGTCATCGAGCAGCTTGACGGTCTGCTGCAGATCGATGATGTGGATCCCATTGCGCGCGGTGAAGATGTACCGCTTCATCTTCGGGTTCCACCGGCTGGTCTGATGGCCGAAATGAACACCAGCCTCGAGTAGTTGCTTGAGGGTGACGAGTGGCATACGAAAAACGAACCTCCTGTTTGTTCTTCCGCCTCCGTCTTCCGGTCGCCGGACCTGGTGCAGGCAACCCGACGCCGTCAGGAGACGTGCTTATTTGCTCGCCAAAGTATAGCCGCTCATCGTGAATTTGAAACTCGGCTACGCTGCGGGGGCGGTCGGCTTCTTCGCCCGCGGGGTGCGCGGAGTGCGCGGCGCTCGGGTACGCACCGCCCGCTCGGGTTTGCACGCCGGGTAATCGGAGCAGCTCTTGAACTCCCCGTAGCGCCCCTGGCGGAGCACCTGGGGCTTGCCGCAGCGCGGGCACGGATCGTCCATGAGGAGCTCGCTGGGCGCGGGCGGCGCCACCACCCGCTTCCCGCCCTCGATGTAGCGGCAGTCCGGATAGCCGGAGCAGCCGACGAAGCTGCCGAACCGACCCTTGCGATTCAGCAATGGCTTGCCGCAGGTGGGGCACACCCGGTCCTGGATGATGTCAGCCGGGTCGATCTCCCGCTTGACGTAGCGGCACTTCGGATAACCGGAACAGGCGACGAAGGGTCCGCGCTTTCCGTTGCGCGTGACCAACGGCTTGCCGCACGTGGGGCACATCTCGCCGGTCGGCTGCGCGGGCGGCGCCTTCTCCTGCCCCTCCCGGCCCTGGATGTAGTCACACGCCGGGTACAGGGAGCAGCCGACGAACTCTCCCAGCCGGCTCATCCGATGAACCAGCCGGCCGTTTCGTCCCTCCTCCTTGCACTTGGGGCAGTCTTCACCCGTCTCGCGCATTGGGACTTTCACCCGGGCGGTGGCTTCCGCCTTGGTCAGTGTCTTGGCGAAGGGGGCGTAGAACTCCCGAACGATCGGGACCCACTTCCGACGTCCCTCTTCGACGTCATCGAGCTCTTCCTCCATGCTCGCCGTGAAGGTGGTGTCGACGATGTCTGGAAAGTGCTCCACCAGCCAGTCGTTGACGGTCTTCCCCAGGTCGGTTGGGGACAGCCGCCGCTCCTCCTGCTTGACGTAGTGGCGCGTTTGAATGACTTCGACGGTGGGCGCGAAGGTGCTCGGACGGCCGACGCCCAACTCCTCCAGCGCCTTGATCAAGGATGCTTCTGTGTATCGCGGCGGCGGTTGCGTAAAGTGCTGCTCGGGCTTCAGCTCCTGCAAGCTGAGCGGATCGTCAACCGATAGCGCGGGCAGTTCCTTCTCCTCGTCGTTGTCGCTATCCCGCTCCCAGACCCGATAGAAGCCGTCGAAGACGAGCACCGAGCCATTCGCTCGGAACAGGTAGTCGGCGGCGCCGATATCAACACGCGTCTGCGCGAAGCGCGCCGGGGTCATCTGGCTGGCCGTGAAACGCTGCCAGATCAGGCGATAGAGCCTGAGCAGGTCCGGTGTCAGAAACGCACGGACGTCATCCGGGGTCCGGGTCACATCGGTGGGGCGGATTGCCTCGTGCGCATCCTGCACCGAGCCCTTGGCCTTGTACTCGGCTTTGTCGCGCCGGGCATAGGTCGGCCCGTATTGCTCGGTGATGAATCGGCGTGCGGCGGTCGACGCCTCGTCCGAGATACGGAAGGAGTCGGTACGCATGTAGGTGATCAGGCCCGTCGGCCCCAGCGCCCCCAGCTCAACACCCTCATACAGCTGTTGCGCCAGGCTCATGGTCCGGTTCGGCTTCATACGCAGCCGGTTGGATGCATCCTGTTGCAGCGTGCTCGTCTTGTACGGCGGCGGCGAATTCCGCATGCTGTCCTTGGTTTCAATCGAGAGCACTTTGTAGTTGGCGCCTTCGAGCTGCGCCATGATCTCGTTGACCTGGCTCTCTTCCTTCAGCTCGAGCTTTTCCTCGGCGCCCTGCTTGCTGTACAGGCGAGCAGGAAAGATTCGCGCTTGATCGACTTTCGAAACCATCGCGTCGAGCGTCCAGGACTCGACCGGAACGAACTTCTGGATCTCCTCTTCGCGCTCGACCACCAGCCGGACCGCGACCGACTGCACGCGGCCGGCGCTCAAGCCCTTGCGGATCTTCTTCCACAGCAACGGGCTTAGCTTGTAACCGACGAGGCGGTCGATCACGCGGCGCGCCTGCTGCGCATCCACGAGATCCTGGTTGATCGGCCGCAGCGCGTTGAGCGCCTTTTCAACGGCGCTGGGCGTGATCTCGTGCAACTCGATGCGCTGCGGATCCTTCAGGTTGAGGACGTGCGCCAGGTGCCAGGCGATCGCCTCCCCTTCGCGATCGGGGTCCGAGGCCAGCAGGATCTCGGAGGCTCCCTTGGCGGCCGCCTTCAAATCCTTGATCGTGGCTTCCTTACCGGGGATCGTTACGTATTCCGGCTTGAAGGAATGCTCGACGTCGATCCCGAGCGTGCTTTTCGGCAAGTCCCGGACGTGCCCCATCGAGGCGCGGATCTCGTACTTGCCACCAAGAAACCGGCCAAGCGTCTTGGCCTTCGCTGGGGATTCAACGATGATCAGTGGGTTTGCCATGTCAGTCTCGGGAAGCGCGAGTCACCGCGCCGCAGTCGCCGATTATATAGCCGCTTAGTTCCAACATCGTCAAGCGCCGGTTCACTTCCTTGATGTCAAGGTTCATCATGGCCGCCAGGTCATCATGATGCCGCGGTTCTACCCAATCAAGCAACTCCCAAACGGCGCGAAGCTCCGGATCTTGCGGGCCTGAATCCGCGCGCGTACGCGTACGCGTGCGCGCGTGTATGCGCGCCTGCGCACGCGCGCGTGCGCGTGAGAGCTCGGAAAACTCATCGAGCACGTCGTCAACCGTTTGCACCAGCTTGGCCCCATCTTTGATGAGCTGGTGAACCCCGGTCGCCAGGGGATTCTCGATACTGCCGGGAACGCATAGGACATCGCGGCCCTGTTCTGCCGCCATGCGCGCCGTGATCAGCGCGCCGCTTCGCTGCGCGGCCTCGACCACGACCACGCCAAGGCTGAGCCCGCTGATGATTCGATTGCGCACCGGAAAGCGACCTGGCAGGGGCGGTGTGCCAGGCTCGGCCTCGGTGATGACCGCCCCCGATTGCGCGATCGCCTGCGCCAGCTCGGCATGCTCGGGTGGGTAGATGCGGTCGAGACCGGTCGCCATCACGGCCACCGTCGGACTGCCGCCCTCGAGCGCACCATGATGCGCGGCCGCGTCGATGCCGCGCGCCAGCCCGCTGACGACCACCACGCCGACCTCCGAAAGATCGCGAGCCAGGCGATGCGCGGCACGCTGGCCGTATGGCGTCGCACGGCGCGAGCCGACGATGGCGATCATGGGCTCCGCCGGTAGACGGCCGTTGACATACAGGCGCGGCGGCGGATCGTGGATCTGTTTCAGCAGCGCGGGATAATCCGGATCGCCGAGCGAAACGACGCTACCCACTCTCGCGGTACTGCAGAGCCTCCGCAACGTGGGTCTCTTCGATCCCCGAGGATTCGTCCAGATCGGCGATGGTTCGGGCCACGCGCAGGACGCGATGGATCGCCCGACCACTGAGCTGCAGCCGCTCAGCAGCCGCTTCGAGCAACGTCTGGCCCGCGGCAGCCAGCGGCTCCCGCCGCAACTGCGGACCGGTCAGCGCGCCATTGAGTGGACCCTGGGGCCGCCGCTCTCCTTGGCGCTCGCGCGCCCGCAACACACGCTCGCGGACCACGGCACTGGATTCCGCCAGCGGTGTGCTTCGGAGCAACTCGCCGGCCGGCTGCCGTGGCACCAGGACCTGCAGATCGATCCGGTCCCGGATCGGTCCGGACAGCCGGGCGCGATACCGCTGGCGATCGAGCGGGGTGCATTGGCAAATCCGGCGGGGGTCGCCGGCGAAGCCGCAGGGGCACGGGTTGGCCGCCGCCACCAGGATGAAACGGCCGGGCAGGACCGCGTGCCCACGTGTCCGAGCCACGGCCAGCCGTCCCTCCTCCAGGGGCTGCCGCAACGACTCGAGGGCGTCGCGACGGAACTCGGTGATCTCGTCCATGAAGAGCACGCCACGGTGGGCGCGGGTGATTTCGCCTGGGCGGGGTGAGGCGAGACCGCCGCCGACTAACGCCGCGGCGGAGACGGTGTGATGGGGAGCCCGAAAGGGCGCAACGTCGAGCAGACCCGCGCCCGCTGGCAGCATGCCGACACACGACGCGATCGAGGTCACCTCAACCGCTTCCCGCTGGTTGAGCGGGGGCAGGATGCCGGGGAGCGCTCGCGCCAGGAGGGTCTTCCCCGCCCCCGGCGGACCTACCAATAAGAGATGATGCGCGCCGGCCGCGGCGACCTCTAGGGCACGCTTGGCATGGGGCTGACCAAAGATCTCCGCCAGGTCGACGTGATGCGTCGGCGGCACAGCCTGCATCGGCTCGACCGTCGGCGACTCGTCAATCGTGGCGCCCTCGTCCCAGTGAACCTTGAGCTGTCGAAAATGGGTCACGCCGATCACCGGAGCGGTGGTTGCGATCCTCGCTTCCGCCACATTGCCTGCCGGGACATAGAAGCGCCGGATTCCCAGGCGGTCGAGGTGGGCGATGATCGGCAGGGTGCCCCTGATCGGGCGGACCGCGCCGTCCAGGGCCAGCTCGCCAAGCCAGGCTGCGTCGGCCGGCAGGCCGCGGTCCTGGGCGGCGTTGACGATGGCGGCCGCCATCGCGAGGTCGAAGCCACTCCCCTCTTTGGGGAGCTGGGCGGGCGCGAGGTTGATGGTCACCTTGCGGCCGGGAAACTCGAAGCCGCTGTTGTTGATGGCAATCTTGACGCGCTCGCGAGCTTCCTGCAGCGCCCGGTCGCCGAGTCCCACGATGTGAAACCCGGGGAGCCCATCGGCGATATCCGCCTCGACCTCGACCCGGACGCCGTCGAGGCCGAAGACCGTTCCTGACAGGGCCCTGGCCAGCACCGAGGCCGATATTACACGGTTTTGTATATATGCGTCAGCTTAGTCATTATTCCGGCGCAACGTCGTACGCTGCCCTGTAATCGGCAACGCATGCAGTTGAAACAGACGGCGGCGCGCAGTCTCGGATGGCTCACCACACTGCCCTTCCGCCTCACCCCTCGGATTGACATCGGGCCAGGGTTGCTCGGGAATGGCCGCCTGCGCATCCAGGGGCCGGGACGCGTGGTATTGGAGGCAGACGTCAACGCATGGTCGCACGCCGAGGTCAACCGCCTCATCACCACCCGCCCCGAGGCGGTCATCCACATTGGTCGCCACGCCCGGTTGAACGGCTGCACCATCGTCGCCGCCGAACGGGTTGAGGTGGGCGCGGATTGCGTCCTCGGTTCCTGTGAGGTTCGCGACCATCTCCCCTACTCCGAATCGCCGACGGATCGCCGACGCCCGGGCGAGGCGAAGCCCATCATCATCGAGGAGAACGTCTGGATCGGCGGACAGGTCTCGGTGCTCCCTGGCGTGCGGATCGGTCGCGACTCGGTCGTGGGCATCCACTCGGTGCTTTTCGACGATGTCCCACCCGGTGTCATCGTCGGCGGGAACCCGGCCCGGGTGCTTCGCCGGCTTGATTTATCCGTCAGCGGGGATAATCGAGGGCAGTGAAGCTCAATCCGCCGCCAGCCATGTGCGATCAGTGCAAGCACCTGCCGCGGTGGGAACACATCAGTGGCCCCGACCAATCCGTAACGCTCGAAGACGGACGCTCGGTGGTCCGGCGGGGGCAGGTCTGGGTCTGCACCCATTGCGGCCACCAGGTGCCGGTTTCGTTCGAGGCGTGGACCTGACGACGGCCGCGGCCACGCGCCTCGAGCGATTACGGTACGTGCTCGAGCAGCGTGTCCGGCGCAGTATCGACACCGCCCCGCCATTGATCCGAGCCGGCGTGCTGATCCCCCTGGTGACGCGGGGCAACACCCTCGAGATGCTCTTCACCCGCCGCACCGACACCGTCCTGACACATAAGGGCCAGATCTCGTTTCCGGGCGGTCAGCGAGAAGACTCCGACGCGGAAACGGTCGAGACCGCACTGCGCGAGAGCTACGAGGAGATCGGCCTCGAGCCCTCTCGCGTGATGGTGCTCGGCGAGCTCGACGACGTCTTCACCGCAGTCAGCAGCTTCGTGATCACGCCCGTCGTCGGCCTGGTCGATGGCGGCATCGATGATTTGCGACTGGCACCCGACGAGGTGAAGAGCCTGCTGATGGTGCCCGTCAACCGTCTGCTCGACGCCGATGTCCACACCACCGAAACCCGCAGCGTTGGCGAACAGCTCTACCGCATCCATTACTACACGATTGGTGACGACGTCATCTGGGGGGCAACCGGACGGATCGTCTACCAATTTCTCAAAGCCTGGGAAGAAGCCGCCTGAAGCCGCTCGGCGCGTTTCTCGAGGAGACCCTTCAATCGCAGCCGGAGGCGGCGGAGAGACTGCTGCGGGACCCGCCACCCGCCTCCGCACTGTCACGGCTATCAGGACGCTCGCGCATCTTTCTGGTCGGCACCGGGACGAGCTACCACGGGGCGCTCGTCGGTCAGTATTTGCTGCGAAGTGCCGGCGTCGACGCCTGGGCGGTCCAGGCATTCGAGTTCGCCAACTATCCGCCGACTCTGCGCGGTGACGACGGCCTGGTGCTCCTGAGCCATCGAGGAACCAAACGCTTCAGCCAGGTGGCGCTCGACGCCTTCGACAATCAGGATCACTGGGTGGCGATTACGGGCGAGGGTACGCCGCTACGTGGGCCGGGCGTCATCACGACCGTGGGGCAGGAGCGGTCGCCGGTACACACGGCCAGCCACACCGGCGCGATGGTCCGGCTGGCCCAGTTGGCGATTGCCCTCGGGTCGCCCACCTGGAAGGCTGAGCTTGCCCGGTTGCCCGGCGCCATGCGGGCCGCGCTCGCCCTTCGCCCGCAGGTCTTCCAAGCGATGGCCGGGCTCCATCTCGGCCAGGTTGTCCACTTCGTCGGTGGCGGCCCCGCCTACGCCACTGCGGTCGAGGGGGCGCTCAAGCTGCGGGAGGCCGCCTACGTGAGTACCGAAGGTCACGAGCTGGAAAGCATCCTGCATGGGCCGCTGATCAGCATCAACGCCGAGGACGCGGTCGTGGTGATGGCGCAACCCGGCGCGACGCTCGGACGGACGGCGGAGCTCTCGGCGGCGCTCCATGAGATCGGCACGCCAACCCTGGCGGTCGGTCCCTCCGCCACCCACTTGACCACAGCTACGGCTCAGCTGAAGACGCCGGCGATCGACGAGCTGCTTGCTCCGATCGTCAACGTCACTCCACTTCAGTGCCTGGCGTTGGAGGTGTCCCGTCAGCTCGGCGTCGACGCGGACAGTTTCCGAAAGGAAGGGCGATACGCTGCCGCGCAAACGAAGTTCACCTTGTAGGCTGCCTTTCGCGCGGCGCCGACGGGGCTAGCCACTGACGACCGGGCCATCTCAAGCTTTCCGTTGGAATGGAACCGACTTCCGACAGGCGCTGTACTACCAATAGGATGGGCGCTTCGCAAAGACCCGCGGTCGCCCGGGGCTGGCAATGGCTCGCCCTGGTGGTGGTCCTAGTGCTGGCATCGTGTGGCCGAGCGGCTGATCCGGCGGCCGTGCCACCTGCCGCTACCGCATCGGCCAGGGCGGCCGTTCCGGACGGCTGCCCGATCACCACACATCCGAATCGTCCATTCGTGCCTCCCGCCCCTCCCGCGCCGACCTCGCCATCGGTACGCGGCGGCGAATTCTGGTACGGGACCCCCGCGCTGTGGACCTCGCTCCGGTCGGACGGGACCTGGAGCGGGCTTCCTTATCAGAACGGCGCGTACACCCAGAAGGTCTTCTGGTGGAGCGATGGCTACGATTGGCCGAGCCAACTGACACTTACCGGCAGGCGCATCGACGCATCCGCCCCGCCCCTTGGCGGCTCCATCGCAACCAACGCCTTCGCCGACGACATCGGCTCATCAATCCTGGTGGGAGTCGACATCCCGGAGGCGGGGTGCTGGGCGATCACCGGTCACCTAAAAGGAATGGAGCTCAGCTTCGTGGTCTTGGTGCGTTAGTCGATGGCGTTCTTGATGTGATCGACTCGGACCAAGCGGCCATCGCTGACGGTCAGGCCGACTACGTCGAAGCGGACCGACCCGCGATGTGGCCGTATCTTTAAGTAGTACAGGCCAAGCTGCCTCAGCTTCCGGATCTTCTTGGCGTCCACCGCCTCCTGCGGCAGGCCAAACCCGTGGCCGGCGCGGGTCTTCACCTCGACAAATACCAGCGTCTTCCCGTCCATCGCGACCAGGTCCAACTGACCGAGTGGCGTCCGGACATCCCGCTCAACGATCTGGTACCCGAGGCCACGGAGGTGGTCCTCGGCGAGCGCCTCGCCGCTAACTCCGAGCGGATTGACTGGCAAAGGCGGCCGCTTCCAGCTCGGCGCGGGTCCGGATCGAAATGAACGAGCGGCGGTGCAACGGGCTCAGACCGTGACGGTCCATGGCCGCCAGGTGGTCGGGCGTGGGATAGCCCTTGTGGGCCTCGAAGCCGTATCCGGGAAACTTGTCGGCCATCCGCATCATCAGGCGGTCGCGGGTCACTTTGGCGAGAATGCCGCCGCACATGATCGAGATCGAGCGGCGGTCGCCCTTGACGATCGGGAGCTGTGGGGTCAGCGCCTCGGGCAATAAGAACCCATCGACCAGCAGGTAGTCGATCGGTCGGCCGAGCTGTTGGAGCGCAATGCCCATCGCCCAGCGGTTGGCGCGCGACACGCCGACCCGATCAATCTCGTCGACCTCAACGATGCCAACGCCCCAGGCCTCGGCGCCCTCAAGGATGCAGTCGTAGAAGTGGTCACGTTCATCGGCGGTTAGGAGTTTGGAGTCGTCGATCCCTTCGGAGTGGAAATAGGGCCGCATGATCGCAGCCCCGGCAACCACCGGACCGGCCCACGGCCCGCGGCCCGCCTCATCGACGCCAGCAACCGTCGCGTAACCAAGCCCGAAGGCCTGGCGCTCGAAGACCCAGAGGTCCCGGTCAGCTTTCCGCGGTTTCTGGCGTTTCGGTGCCGGCTTCGGCTTCGTTGTCGGCGGGGACGGCTGTGGTGGCAACGGCTTGGCGTTTCTCCCGAATGCGGGCGCTCTTCCCGACTCTTCCTCGCAGGTAATACAGCTTGGCCCGGCGCACTTTGCCATGCCGAACCACGTCGATCTTTTCGATCCGCGGTGAGTGCAGCAGGAAACTGCGCTCGACCCCGACGCCGTGAGCGATGCGGCGAACGGTAAAGATTTGCTTCGTGCCGCTGCCGCGGCAACCGATCACAATGCCTTCGAAGATCTGGATCCGCTCGCGGGTGCCCTCAACGACCTTCGCGTGCACCTTGACCGAATCGCCGGGGATCAAAGTGGGAAGGTTCTTGCGCTGAGACTCAGCGTCGAGCAGGTCGATAACGTTAGACACGGCGTACAAGGATAACACCCAGCTAAGGCGTGGGCGGATGGTCGAGCAAATCGGGACGGCGACGGCGCGTCCGCTCGGCGGCCTGGGCACGGCGCCAGCGCTCGATCTCGGCGTGATGGCCCGACAGCAGCACCTCCGGAACCTGGTGACCCTCGAAATCCGCAGGCCGGGTGTAATGCGGGTACTCCAGCAGTTCCTCGGCAAACGACTCGTCTTTGGGCGACTCCTCCGAGCCCAGGACGCCGCTAACGAGCCGGCTCACGGCGTCGATCAGCACCATTGCCGGGAGCTCACCGCCCGTAAGGATGTAGTCGCCGATCGAGACCTCGCGGTCGACGAGGTGGGTGCTGACCCGCTCGTCGACCCCCTCATAGCGGCCGCAAATCAGGTAGAAATCGGGGTAGGTGGCCAGCTCGCGCACGAGTTCCTGGTTGAGACGCTCCCCCTGCGGGCTCAGCAGGATGACCGGCCCGGTGCCGGCGCGTGCCCGCACCGCTTCGAAGATCGGCTCCGGTTTGAGTACCATCCCGGCGCCACCGCCGTAGGGGATGTCGTCGACCTGGCGGTGGCGGTCGTGGGTGTAATCGCGCAGGTTGTGAAGCTGCAAGGTGACGAGTCCCGCGGCCAGGCCGCGGCCCGTGACACCCGAACTCAATGGACCCGGGAAGAGCTCGGGAAAAAGGGTCAGGACCTCGATGTTCATGCGTGCGTCTCTTCGGGCAAGTCGACGGTGATCCGGCCTTCAGACGGCGCAATGGCGCGGACGACGCTGCGGACCATCGGGATCAAGACCTCGCGGCTTCCGTCGGTGACACGTAACACGTCATTCGCCGGGTAGGTCAGCACCTCGGCCACCTCGCCCAGCTCGCGATCGCCATGGACGTCGAACACACGCAAGCCAACCAGCTGGAAGTGGTAGTACTGATCGGCCGGAAGCGCCCGTGCGTCCTCGAGCGGCACCGTGCAGTAGGCGCCGATGAGCAGCTCGGCCGCGTTGCGATCATCGATACCCTCGAAGGTGACGAGCAATCCATCGGGCTGTTCCGCGGATCGAGCAACCCGCAGGCGCCGACCGGCGACCTCGACCTCGCGGCCCGGCGCGAACCGATCGGGGAAGTCGGTCAGGAGCTCGACCCGCAGCGCGCCCTTCAGGCCGTGGGCGCTCCGGACCAGACCAATCCGAAGATCGGTTTCTGGTTGCGTCGTCAAACGATCTCGACCATCACCCGATCGTGGTTCTTGAGTGCTGCGGCCCGCACCACGGCGCGAATGGCATCGATGTTTCGTCCGCCACGGCCGATGACTTTCCCGACATCTTCGTTGGCCAGTGTCACCTCGACGCGGTTGGTGCGCTCCCCTTCGACCATCGCGACCTTCACGTCATCGGGCTTGGACACCATCGCCTTGATGATGTAGCCGACCAGATCGGTGTAGTCGTGCATCCTCAGGCCTCCTCGGTCGCGGCGGCTACCGCCGGCTGAGGTGCGCTCTGCTCGGCCGGTGCCGCGGCTGCAGGCGCGGCGGCGGGCTTCGGCGGCTTGGTGGGCCGTTTCCTGGCTGACTCTTTGGGAAGCAGTCCCTGGTCGATCAGGAACGCGCGGGCGGTATCCGATGGCCGCGCTCCCTTCTGCAGCCAGACCTTGATCTTGTCCAGGTCCAAGTTGAGCTTCACCGGCTCCGTCATCGGATCGTAGGTGCCGAGAATCTCGATGAACTTGCCGTCTCGTGGCGAGCGGCTGTCCGCCACCACAAGGCGATAGAACGGATGCTTCTTTGCGCCGATGCGCCGCAGTCGAATCTTTACCGACAAATTGACCTCCTAACCTTTCAAAAGTTGAGCGGGATCGAAGGGTAATCCCTTGATGCCTCTTCCCTTCCCCATTTGTTTCATCATCTGCTGCATCTGCTGAAAGCCCTTGATCAGCCGGTTCACGGCCGCGATATCGGTGCCGGCGCCGCGCGCAATGCGGCGACGGCGGCTGCCGTCGATCGTCTCGGGTCGCTCGCGCTCCGTCGGCGTCATCGACAGGATGATCGCCTCCATCTGCTTCAGTTGGGCGTCATCGGGCAGGGCGCCGGCGAGGTTCTTGATCTTTCCCGCACCCGGCAACATGCCAATGATTCCCTCCAGCGGGCCCATCTTCTTCACCTGCTTCAGCTGTTCCATGAAGTCGGTGAGCGTGAGCCGTCCGGCGCGGAGCTTCTTTTCCATCGCCTGCGCCTGCGACGCGTCGACCTGATCCTGCGCTTTCTCGATCAGCGTCAGCACGTCGCCCATGCCGAGGATCCGCGATGCCATCCGGTCCGGGTAGAAGATCTCGAAGTCCGTGAGCTTTTCACCGACGCCGACGAATTGGATCGGAGTTTGGGTGACCGCACGCAATGACAGAGCCGCGCCACCACGCGCATCGCCGTCCATCTTGGTGAGGATCGCGCCAGTCAGGGCGATCGTCTGCTGGAAAGCGCTGGTGACGTTGACCGCCTGCTGACCGGTCATCGCATCGAGCACGAGGAGCCGGTGCTGCGATGGAACGGCGGCGGTGATTCGCTTCAACTCCACGAGCAAGTCTTCGTCGACCTGGAGCCGGCCCGCGGTATCGACGATGACGACGTCAGCATTCACACGGCGGGCCTCCGTGAGCGAGTCGTGGGCGATCTTAACCGGGTCCGTCCCACGCGGCGCATACGCCGGGGCGTTGATGCTCTTGGCCAGCACCTCGAGTTGCTCCATCGCTGCCGGCCGGCGCACGTCGGTCGAGACCAGCAGCGGACGGTGACCTTCGCGCCGCACGAACAGGGCCAGCTTGCCGGCCGTCGTCGTCTTGCCGGATCCTTGCAGACCGGCGAGCACCATGACCGTCGGTGGCGACGGCGCATACGTCATCGGTGCACGCTCGCCAAGCAGGCGGACCATCTCCTCGTCGACGATCTTCACGATCTGCTGACCCGGGTTCAGACTGTCCATCACCTCGGCACCCACCGCCCGCGCCCGGATGCTGGCGACGAAGTCCTTGACCACCTTGTAATTGACGTCGGCCTCGAGCAGGGCGAGCCGGACCTCCCGCAGCCCGGCATCGACATCGGCCTCGCTCAGCTTGCCTCGACCGGTCAACTTCTTGAGCGCCTGGTCGAGCCGCTCGGTCAGGGACTCAAACACGCTGGGTTCGCTCCAGTCCGAGCTTGCGTTCGTAGCCGTCGAGGTTCACCGTGGTTCGTCGCACCACGTCGTAGACCGCCGTGCGCGTCACCCCTTCCCGTTTGGCGATCTCGCCATAGGACCAATCGAGCTCCCAGGCGAGGTGGAGGATCCGGCGCTGGTGCTCGGTCAGCAGCGCGCCATAGAGATCGAGCAGCCGCAGCTGGCGGTGGCGGCGGCGGGCACTGTCAAGCATTTAGCCTTGACAGTATACGGTTAGCTCCGCTTCTCCTCGTTGCGCAGCACGAACTGCAGTAACCAGAGAATCCCGACAACCGCGGCGCCCAGGGCAAGGAGCCCCATCGCGCCGACAACCACGGCAAGAATCAGGGACGTCAGACCGGTTCGTCCTCGTCGGCGGGCTCGACCCGTTGGTCCTGGAGGATCCGGAGCGCCTCCGCCGCTTGCTCTCGCGGCACCCAGAGGTCGACGGCGGCCAACTCCCCCACGGTATTTCCCAGGACCGCGCCGATCGCTTCGTGCCGGAAGTAAACCGGGATCCCGGACGCCTCGAGGACCGCCTTCCAGAGATCCGCCTCAACCAGGCTGGTGGCAGTCACGAGCTGGACGAAGGTATCCGATTTATCAGATGGGCTCATCTCCCCTCCTCCATCCGCAACAGCGCATCAAGGTATTGTCCGGGATCGAATCGATTGAGGTCATCCACGCCTTCGCCGATGCCGACGAGCTTGACCGGCACTGAAAGCTCAGCCTCGATACTAAGCACAATGCCCGCCCGGGCGCTGCCGTCCATTTTCGTCAGCGCGAGCCCGGTCAGACCGATCGCCTCCTGGAAGACCTTGACTTGCTGCGCCGAATTCTGTCCGACGTGCGCGTCGAGGACAGCAAGCACCTCTTGCGGCGACTGCGGATCGAGCCGCTGCAGCACGCGGCGGACCTTCCGCAATTCCTCCATCAGGTCGGTGCGCGTGTGCAGCCGGCCGGCGGTATCCACGATCACGGGACTCATGCCGCGCGCGCGCGCCGCTTCCACGGCATCAAACGCGACGGCCCCGGGGTCGGATCCAGGCTGATGCGCAATGACATCGACCTGCGCCCGCTGTCCCCAAAGGCGCAGCTGTTCGATCGCCGCGGCGCGATAGGTGTCGGCGGCCGCCAGCAGTGGGCGGCGGCCTTCAAGTCGCAGCAGGTGTGCCAACTTTCCAATGGTCGTCGTCTTGCCCGATCCATTGACGCCGACCACCAGCACGACCGCGGGCGCGCCGTCGAGGCTCAGGTCGCGTGATCGTCCGCCCATCTGGGTCGCCAGGTCGTCCTTGAGGAAGCGCAGTGCATCAGCAGGTGTGCGCAGGTGGGCGCCGGCCGCCTGCCGGCGTAGGTCGCCGACCACCCGCTCGGTGGTGGGCACGCCGACGTCGGCCGCGATCAGGGTCGCTTCGAGATCGTCCCAGAACGCGGCGTCGAGGGCCGCGCGGCCGAAGACCTCTTTGAGGTCGGCGACGTAGGCCTGGCGACTCGCATCGAGGCCCTTCGAGAAGCGCTTCCAGAATCCCTGGCGCTCGGCCGGCGCCCTGTCCTGCGGATCAGGCGGAGCGTTCACCGACCGGAATCAGGGCGTCCTGATGCAAGCGGACGGAGACGATGCGCGAGATCCCATGCTCGGCCAGGGTGACGCCGTAGAGCACCTCGGCCTGCGCCATGGTCGAGTGGTTGTGGGTCACGATGAGGAACTGCTGGTCGCTGGAGAGCCGCTTCAAAACCCGATTGAATCGGACGACATTGGCGTCGTCGAGCGCCGCGTCGACCTCGTCCAGCACATAGAACGGGCTGGGGTTGACGGCCTGCAAGGCGAACAGGAAGGCTAACGCGGTCAGTGCACGCTCGCCGCCGGACAGCAGGGTGAGCGGCTGCAAGCGCTTACCGGGGGTCTGGGCCAGGATCTCGACGCCCTCATCCAGTGGGTTACCCTCGGGCTCCCCCTCGAGGCGCAGGGTGGCGCGCCCGCCCTCGAACAGCTCGGCAAAGAATTCCTGGAAGTTGACCGCCACGGATTGGAAGACGGTGCGGAACCGGCTGTCGATCTCTTCTTCGAGCCGCTGCCGCAACTCGTTGAGCTGCGCAGTCGCGGCCTCGAGGTCGCCCAGCTGCGCGGTCAGGCTGTCGCAGCGGTCGCGCACCTGCGCATATTCCTCGGGGGCGAGGAGGTTGACCGCGCCCATCGCATCGAGGCGTCGCTGCAGGCGCGACACCTCACGTTCCGTCTTCTGCCAGTCGACGTCCTCGATCGCCTCCGTGTCGTCCTCGATTTCCTGGCCACCCTCACGGAGCGCGAGCGCGCAGCGGTCGACTTCGACCTGCGCGGCTTCGCGGTCGGCGACCGATGCCGTCCACGCATCGTCGGCATGAGCCAGCTCGACCTGCAGCATGACGTTACGTTGTTCGTCGTCCCGCAGCTGCACCTCGAGTGCCGTGAGTGTGTCCACATCCGGGAGCTGCGCCGACTCGAGCGTCTCGAGCTCGGCGCGTAACGCCTGCGAGGTCTCGAGCCACCGCAAGCGTTCCTCGTTGATCACGGCCGGCTGGATCGCCAGCTCCCCTTCCGCGGCGCGACGCTGGGCGAGGTCATCGCCATGGGATCGAAGGGTTTGCTGCGCACGCTCGAGTTGGCGGACCAGATCATCGGACCGCTGGCGGGCCAGCGCCGCCCGGAGGTCCGTCTCCTGGCGTTGGTCGGTTAGCTCGCGGAGGCTGGCGGCGACCTCGAGGATCTGCCGCTCGAGTGCGGCCAGCTCCTCGTCCGCGGTCGCCTCCGCCTCGCCCTGGTCACGCTGCCGGGTGAGCGTCTCGACCTGGGTCTGCTCGGCCTGCTGGAGAAGTCCGCCGATCCGAATCAGTTGCTGGCGCAGCTGCCCTTCCTGCTGGCCCTCACGCTGGAGCGCTTCGGTCGCCGCCGCCAACGCCCCCGCGGCCTGGGCCGCGGCTGTCCGCGCCTGGTCAAACCGGGTGAGAATGGCCTGACGTTCGGTGGTGAGATTTGCGCGCGCGATGGAGATACGCTCCGCCGCCTCGGCCGCCGTGAGCGCAGCCTGACGCTCGCGGTCCAGGGCCTGTTCGGCATCCCGGATTCTCGCCTGCACTTCGAGCACCGGATCTGCGGCCTTTCCACCTCGGTAGGAAACGGCGGTGATGATCTCACCGGCCGGGGTAACCGCCCGGAAATCCCGATGGTGCTCCACGACGCGCGCCCCGTCCATCCGATCCGCCACCAACACCACGCCGCGAAGGAGGTGGGCCACGAGTCCGCGGACTTGAGCGGGGGCCTGGACCAGGTCGATTACGGGAAGCAGCCCCTCGGGCGATGGCGACGACGACGTGTTGCCTGGCGCATAAAGCAACGTTTCGCGCGCATCCTCGGCGGCAGCCACAGCTGCTGCGGCACTGGCGACACTATCCTGACTCGGCGCGACCCAACCATGCAGCCACCCCTCGAGCGCGGCCTCGACGGCGGCCCGATGGATCGGCTCGACTTCGATCAGTTCGAGGAGGCGTTCCCAATTGCGGTCAATCCGCAGGGGCCCACGACGCTGGGCTCCGTCCAGCAGCGTCCTCAGCGCGCCCAGTTCTGCCTCAAGGGCGCGGAGCGCCGCCTCGTGCTCAACGATCCCCTTGCGTGCCAATTCGAGCGAACGATCGGCCTCCGCCAGACGTTGCTCCAGCGTGTCCGCCGCTTCACTGACAGACTGGAGTTCGCCGCCCGCGGTCTCGGCGGTGCCGCTCCGCCGGTCGAATTCCTCCGCCAGGGTCGCGTGTCGAACCGACCAGGCCTCGAGTTGGGCCCGCGCCTGCTGCTGCTGTTCGCTCAGAAATTGCCGACGGCCTTCCAGCTGGCGAAGTTCCGCGTCGATGGACGCTACCTCTCGCTGGGCATCGTGGCGCCTTTTGTGGCGCGCGATCCGGTCCGCCTCGAGCGCTGCCTGCGTGTCGCGCGCGGTCCGTTCGCTGGCCACCGCGGCCTGGAGGGCGCTGGTTGCCGCCGCGAGCTCAATGCCCGCGCCCTCGACCGCGCGAGCGAGCTCATCCACGACACGGGTCCCCGCTTGTTCCGAGGCGTCCAACCGTTCCAGCTCTCGTTGCAGCGCTTCCAGGGCCTGAATGGCGGCGAGGTTGCGTTCCTGGGCGATCCGCGCCTGGTGCTCGCTCTCGGCCAGCCGCAGTCGCACCTCGGCCACGGCCTCCTGGTGACGCCAGCGGGCTTCGCGTGCCGCGAGCAATCCTGAGCGATGCTCGGCGTAAAGCGGTTCGAACTCGGCAACGGCCGCGTTGGCCGTGGCGCGCTTGTGGTCCGCCGTTTGCAGGCGAGCCATGGCTTTCCGGAGCTGGACCATCGCCTTGCGCCAGGCATCGCGGGCGAGGCTGCCCTGCAAGACCTTGAGCGCGTCGGCGACTTTCCTGTACTCCTCGGCGGACGCGGCCTGCAGGCGCAACTCCTCGGCCCGGGGACTCAACTCATTGAGAATGTCGCGCGCGCGACGCATGTCGCGATCCGCCTCCGCCAGCCGATTGATGGCTTCCTGCCGCTGGTCGCGAAGTCGGCGGACCCCGGCCGCTTCTTCGATCAGCTCGCGGCGAAGTGCGGGGGCCGCCTGGATGACGAAGTCGATATCGTTCTGCGCCGTCACCGCGTAGCCGTCCTGACGCAAGCCGGTGCTGGCCAGCAGCGCGTCGATGTCTTTCAATCGCGCGCGCGACCCGTTGATCAGATACTCGCTCTCACCCGAGCGGAAGAGGCGGCGCGCGACTTCGATCTCGTTGAACTCGACGTTGAGCCGCTGGTCGGCATTGTCGATTGTGAGTGTGCACTCGGCCATCCCGACGGCGGATTTGCCGGGACCGCCCGAGTAGATGACATCCTCCATCTTCTGGCCACGCAACCCACGGGCATTGCGCTCGCCCAGCGCCCAGCGGATCGCGTCGACCAGGTTGGACTTGCCGCTGCCATTGGGGCCGACGATGGCGGTGATGCCCCGGCTGAATGGCAATTCAGTGCGGCGGGCAAAGGTCTTGAACCCTTGCAGCCGCAGTGACTTCAAATGCACGGGCTAGGTAGTCAAAAGCATGGCTGAGCGATCGCGCCCATCAGTGACGTAAGCATGGACCACGGCGCGGGTCACGCCGAGTATTAGAGCATGTCGCGGTTGCCGATGGCAACGGTGCTTATGCCGGGTATACGTTGACTTCGGTCGCTTTGACCGCGACCCACACCGGATCGCCACGGTCGAGGCTCAGCTCTCGAACCGCCGCGGGCGTGACCTCGGCAACGATCGTCGGGGTCCCCTCGAGACGCACGCGCACCCGATCGCCCTCGAAATCCAGGTCCACGGCTCGGCCCTCCCATACATTCCGCGGAGTGCCGTCGGGCCGCGTCCGGTAGAGGGCGACGGTGCGGGGATGCACCACCGCGAAGACCTCGCCGTCGGTGGCGCCCGTCGCCATCAGCGAACCCCCGTCGGCGATCGTGATGACGTTGTTGCTGGCCCGCCCACGGAAAAGGTTGACGCCGACGAGGTCGGCCACGTAGCGCGAGCGCGGTCGCTGCGTCACCTCGGCCGGCGTGCCCGATTGCAGGACGCGACCGTGTTCGAGGACCACGAGCCGATCGGCCATCGCCATCGCTTCCACCGGGTCGTGGGTCACGAGCAGGCGCACCCCTCGAAATGATTCGAGGTGCCGACGCAGGTCGCGGCGAAGCTCGACGCGGGTGCTCGCGTCCAGTGCCGCCATCGGCTCGTCGAGCAAGAGCAGCACTGGGTTGGTCGCCAACGCGCGTGCCAGTGCGACCCGCTGGGCCTGGCCACCCGACAGCGACGAGGGCCTCCGCTCCGCCTCTGCCGCCAAGCCGACCCGGTCGAGCCATTGGCGGGCGGTTGCGATGGCGGCGAGCTTCGGCGTGCCACGCGAGCGTAAGCCAAAGGCGACATTCTCGACGACGGAGAGGTGCGGGAATAGCAGGTAATCCTGGAAGACCATGCCGATGGGTCGTCGCTCGGATGGCACGCGGACGGCGCGGGCGGGTTCCTCGAGCACCACACCGTCGAGGGTCACGCGACCGGCATCGAGCGGCAGGAGTCCCGCCAGGCCGCGAAGCAGCGACGTCTTGCCGGCACCGTTGGGGCCGAGGACGGCGACCACTTCCCCGGGTTCGACCTTCAGGTCGACATCCAGCTCGAAGGTACCGATGCCCAGCCGCATGCACGCGTCGAGGCTCACGACGAACCCAGCCAGCGGTCGCGCAGCCCGATCAGCACCGCCAGCGAGACCGCCAGCAGCACCAGGCTCAGCACGATGGCGGCATCCGGGTTGGTTTCGAGCGCAAGATAGACCGCCAGCGGCATGGTTTGCGTGCGCCCCGGAAAGTTGCCGGCAAAGGTGATGGTGGCGCCAAACTCTCCCAGCGCGCGCGCCCAGCAGAGGACCGCGCCCGCCACCAGAGAAGGCCGGACCAGCGGGAGCGTGACCCGCCAGAGCACGGTCCAGCGACTGGCCCCCAGGGTTCGCGCCGCGTCCTCGAAGCGTGTATCCATCGAGCGGAGGCCCGCTTCGACCGTGATGACGAGAAAGGGCATCGCGACGAAAGTCTCCGCGAGAATCGCGCCGGCCGTCGTGAAGGGCAGATGAATGCCGAAAGTGGTCGCAAGCCAGCTGCCCAGCAATCCGCGCCGGCCGAAGGCCAGGAGCAGGGCGACTCCGCCGACTACCGGCGGCAAGACCATCGGCAGCACGGTCACGGCACGCAGCACCGCGCGCCCGGGAAAGGTGAGCCGCGCGAAGGTCCATGCCAGCGGCACGCCGAACACGAGGGCGATTGCGGTCGCCGAGAATGAGGCAAGCAGGGAAAGGCGCAACGCCGTCAGGACCTCGGATGACCGCAGTTGGTCCCAGGTAGCGCCCCAGGGGGTGCGCAGCACGAGGCCGATCAGCGGGATGACGAAGAAGGCGGCTCCAACCGCGGCCAGCACCAGGAGTGCGACAGGCGCGGCCGGCCGAACCCTCGTCGCCTTACGGGCCGGTAAAGCCATACCGAGCCAGGGTCGGCTGACCGGCGCCAAGGAGATACGAGACGAAGGCCTTCGCCAGGGGCGCGTTCTGCGAATCCTTGAGAATCGCGACCGGATAGTCGGCGACCACATTGAGGGCCGGTGGAATTTCCACCCCCTGCACCGCGGCGCCCGCCGCCTTGACGTCGGTGACATAGACGATGCCGGCGTCGGCTTCGCCAAGCGCGACCTTGCTGACAACGGCTTTGACATCGGTCTCCTGACTGGCGGGCTTTACCGTCACGCCGGCGTTCTGCAGGGCCTGCGTCGCATAGCGCCCGCACGGAACCGCCGGGGCGCACAGCACGACAACCAGTTCCGAACGGGCGAGGTCCGAAAGCCCCGCGATGTGCTTCGGGTTCCCGGCCCCGACCACGATCTCGAGACGATTGTGGGCGAAGATCGACGGCGAGCCGGCGACGAGCCCGGCGTCAACGGCCTTCTGCATGTTGGGCTGATCCGCGGACGCGAAGACGTCGCCGATAGCGCCTTGCTGGATCTGCGCCACCAGCGTCGACGATCCCCCAAAGCTCAGCTTGACCATGCTTTTGGGGTGAGCCTTTTGGAAGTCCTTGCCGATTGCCGTATAGACCGCCGTCAACGAGGAGGCAGCGAAAACGGTGATGGTGCCGCTGAGATCGGACGGACTCGACGCGGCGGGGGCGCTGTTGCCACACGCACCACACAGTGCAGTGGCGACCAGTGCGACGGCGGCCCGCCAGCGCACCTGCGTCTCAGGCCTCCGGCAGCTCGACCATCACATTGGTGGCCTTGACCACGGCCACCGCGCGCACCCCTGGCGCCAGTCCCAGTTCGTCCGCCGCCTCGCGGGAAATGAGGGATACGAGTCGATACGGGCCCGCCTGCAGCTCAACCTGGGCCATGACCTTGTCCTTGACTACGCGCGTGACGATGCCCTGGAAATGGTTGCGTGCCGATCGGCCGACCGTCGTTTCTGGCTTGACGTCTGTGGGCGCCTTGGCCATGAAGCGCGCGAGTTGCCGCCCATCGACGACACGTTGCCCGCCGGCAGTCCTGACGGTTGCCAGCCGACCGCTATCGGTCAGGCGGCGAACGCTGTCGACACTGATGCCGAGGAGCTCCGCGACGTCGCCGATCTTGTAAGAAGCCATTGAAGGACTAAAAAACTCTAGCATTTGCACGGTTTCTATGCAAAATACCTCAAATTGCCGATGACGTCGAGGCCCGCTAGAATCCTTCCTGAAATGAGCGGTGAAGTCCGCGACGTCCCCTCCGAGTGTTCCGAGTTGCAGCGCCTACTGGCGAAGCACCAGTGGAGCGGACTGGTCCCGGCCAAATCCAACGGGGCCTGCCCGGAGTGCGCCGGTTCGAAACCCCCGCAGGGCCGTGGTCATCGGCCAGGCTGCGCTATCGCTGCGGCTTTGGGCGAGAGCTAGTTCGGCGAGCGCTTGGCCTCGTGCGCCGCGACGGCCTCCAGCACTTCGTCCTGGGCCGGTGGATGGTCGAGCGCCCCAAGCGCCGCCAGCGCCTCACGCGCCGCCATCTGCTCGGCCGCCCGTTTGGTGCGCCCCTGTCCTGTGCCGCGGTTGCCGTCCCCAAAACTGACCTCGGCGGTGTATTCGCGCCGATGGCCAGGACCTGAGGCACTGACGATTTCGTACTGCGGCGTGGTCAGGAACCGCTCCTGGGTGACCTCCTGCAGGCGACCCTTGTAGTTGTCGTCGGGCCAGGCCTGCACATCGATCAGGCTTCGACTGAAGAGCCGATAGGCCGCCCGGTACCCCTGGTCCAGGAAGATCGCGCCGATGACCGCCTCGAAGGTGTTGGCGAGGATCGACTGCAGCGAGCGCGCCCCGGTTTTGTGGGCGCCCTTGCCCAGCAACAGATAGTCGCCGAGGCTGAGGCGCGAGGCCAGTCGCGCCAGGCTCTTCGTATTCACGACCGAGGCGCGCAGGCGGGTCAGCTCGCCTTCATCCGAGGTCGCGTACGTGTTGTAGAGATGCTCGGCGGCGATCAGCTCGAGCACGGCATCGCCCAGGTACTCGAGGCGCTCGTTGTCCGCGCTGCCCCGTTCTGGGTGCTCGTTGTTATAGGAGCGATGCGTCAGCGCCTGCCGGAGCAGGGCAGCATCGTGGAAGCGCACGCGGAGCGTGCGCTGAAGCTTTTGTAGGGGGTCGTCGGTCGGCGTGGGCTCTAGTTCAGGTGGTGATTCCGAGCTTTTCTTGAACGTAGTCCCACGCGGCACCGACGGTCTGGATCTTTTCAGCGTCCTCGTCAGGTATCTCCATTCCGTATTCTTCCTCGAACGCCATGATCAATTCGACCAGGTCGAGGGAATCCGCGTTCAGGTCGTCGACGAAAGAGGCGTCGGGTGTGACTTGCTCGGTATCGACGCCGAGCTGCTCGGCGATGATGCCCTTGAACTTCTCGTAACTGTTCCCGTCCATCCGACTCCCCTTGTAGCTAGTGCGAGTGCGGTCAAATTCTAGACCAAGCGGGGCCCATCTTCCTAGATTGGGAGACCGCCGTCAATGCCCAAAACCTGGCCCGTGATGTAGCCGGCCGCCGGCGACGCGAGAAACACGATGGCCGGCGCGACATCGTCCGGCGTCCCGATCCGAGGGATCGCCGCCGCCTGGCGGGCACGCTCCAGCAGCTCAACCGGCAGGCCGCTGGTGAGCTCAGTCGTGATGAACCCGGGAGCGACGGCATTGACCGTGATGTTTCGCGAGCCGACCTCCTTGGCGAGCGACTTGGTCAGCCCGATCAGTCCCGCCTTCGAGGCGCTGTAGTTGGCCTGACCGGCATTGCCGGCGACCCCGGCGAGCGACGAGACGTTCACGATGCGGCCGTATTTTTGCTTGAGCATCGGCCGAAGCGCAGCCTTGCTGGCCAGAAAGGCCGCCTTCAGGTTGGTCTGGATCACGATGTCCCAGTCAGCCTCGCTCATGCGCATGAGGAGAGTGTCCCGGGTAAGCCCTGCGTTGTTGATCAGGACGTCCAGCCGGCCCCACTGTTTCACCACGGCCTCGACGGCGGTACCCGGCGCCGCGCTGTCGCCGAAGTCCGCCTGCAGCGCCATCGCCTGGTGGCCGTCGTGCGACAGCTGCTCGACCAGCGCGTCGGCCTCCGCCTGGCGGCTCTTGTAGGTGATGGCAACCTTGGCGCCTGCCTGTCCGAACAGGACCGCGGTGGCGCGACCGATGCCGCGGCTTCCGCCGGTGACGAGGACAACCTGTTCCGAAAAGCCGTCAGCCATGGAGCGTCTTCAGCGTGGTGTTCATGCTGGCCAGATCCTCGATATTGTGGACCACCGCACCGGGGAGAATCTTCTTGACCAGCCCGGTCAGGGTCCGCCGCGGCCCAACCTCAATGTAGGTGTCGGCGCCGAGCTGCTGCAACTGCTGGATCGACTGGGTCCAGCGCACCGGGCCGGTCAACTGGCCGACCATGAGCCGTCGGACCTCGATCGGATCCTGGTGGACCTGCGCATCGGCATTGAAGACCTGGGGGCGGCGCAGCGCGGCGAGCGGGATCTTCTCCCAGGCAGTGGCAAAGACCTGTGCCGCATGGGCCATCAGCGGCGAATGGAAGGCCCCACTCACGGGCAGCCGCACCAGGCGCTTGGCGCCCGCTGATTCCAGCTTGGGGCCGACGTCCTTCAGTCCGGCCTCGCTCCCCGAGATCACCACCTGGCCGGGCGCGTTGTAGTTGGCGACCACGACCTCTCCCCCGCTGCTAGCGCATGCCTGTTCGACGGCCGTGTCGGCCAGGCCGAGCACCGCGATCATGCCGCTGGCTTTAGGTGCTGCGTCCGACATCGCCGCGCCGCGGGCCCGCACGGCCGCCAGCGCGTCGAGCGGGTCGAGCGCGTCCGCCGCCACCAGTCCGGCGAACTCGCCCATGCTGTGGCCGGCCACCAGCGCGGGGCTGAACCCTCTCGCCGACATCAGGCGAAGCAGGGCCAGGCTGTGAAACAGAATCGCCGGCTGAGCGTTGCGGGTCGCCTGCAGCTCAGGCTCCGGCCCGTCCAGCATCATCCGGCCCAGCGGCATCGCGAGCCGGTCCTCGGCCTGGCGGAGGAAGTCAGCCGTAGCGGCATCCCCTTCCAGCAGGTCGCGGGCCATTCCAACGAATTGGGCGCCCTGGCCTGGAAACAGGAAGGCGACGGTGATCGGCTTAGGACCTAGTCGGTCTTGATGACTTCGCGGCCGTCGTAATAGCCACAGTTACGACAGATCGTGTGCGGCCGCTTCGGCTGGTGGCACTGCGAGCATTCGACGAGGGCGGTACGCTTTATCGCCAGGTGGGCGCGACGGTCGCCCTGGCGGGCGTGGGCGTATCTGGTCTTTGGGAGAGCCATGAGCAGCCCATTATAAGGTCAGCTAGTGGCTGCTGATGACCTCCACTTCCTTGAGAGGCTTGGCCGGTGGCGTCCGCAGCGCCTCGACGCCCTTCTTGACGGTGGCGACCGTCCGCAGCAGCTGGGTCTCCAGGTTCTGCATGACCTCCCAGGCGTAGCGGTCGGCCGCCCGGCGCGTCTCCTCGGCCTTGAGGGTGGCCTCCTTGAGCATGGCGTCGGCCTGCTTTTCGGCCCGTTTGACCAGTTCGTGCTGGCCGATCATGGTTTGGGCCCGCTCGCCCGCCTTGCCCACGGTCCGCGCGGCCTCGGCTTGCGCCTCGGAGAGCAGCCGCTGCTGCTCCTGGAGGGTCCAGCGTGCTTGCTTGATCTCGTCGGGCAGGCTCAGCCGGAGATCGTCGATGCAGGCCAGTGCCTCTTCCTGGTCGATGACGACGGTCCGCGTCAGCGGGATCTGGCGGCTGTGGCCGATCAGGTACTCGAGGCGATCGATCGCTTCATGGATGTTCATTGGGTGTGCTCCTTCAGTGTCGCGGGGTTCCCGCACTGAGACGTTGTTTGAGCGGTGCGACGACGTTGGCTGGGACGAATTCCGAAATGTCTCCACCGAACTCGGCGAGTTCCTTGATCAAGCTGGAGCTGAGAAACAGGTGGCGCAGGCTGGTCGGGATGAAGACGGTGGTCACGTCGGGCTCCAGGCGGCGGTTCATCAGCGCCATCTGGAACTCACTCTCGAAGTCTGACACGGCGCGCAGCCCACGAACGATCACCCGGGCGCCCACCTGTCGCGCGAAGTCGATGGTGAGGCCGCTGAAGGTGCTGACCTCCACGCCTGTGCGGTCACCAAGACTCTCGCGGATCATGGCGACCCGCTCTCCCGTGGTGAACAGGGGTTGCTTGCTGGGGTTCTCGAGGACCGCGATCACGACGCGGTCGAAGATCCCTGCGGCCCGATCGACGATGTCGAGGTGACCGTGGGTCAGCGGGTCGAAGCTGCCCGGGTAGAGCGCGGTGATCATTGGTACCTGAAAAACGTGAGCCGGGTGGCTCCGTAGTCGCGATCGCGCACGAAGGCGAGCCGCTGCAGCGCGGGCAACGCTTGACGGCGATGGTGCTCGACCACGAGCAGCGCCTCGTTGCGCAGCGGAGCCCGGTCGAGCGCCTGCAGGGCGGCCGTCAACGTCGCGCTGTCCTGGTACGGGGGGTCGAGAAGAAGAAGGTTGTAGGCGCCGAGGTCGCCATCGTGCGCCCTCAACCAGTCGATGGCGTCTGCATTTGCCACGTCGCCCTGCTGGGCGAAGCCGGTTGCGGCCAAATTCTCCGCGACGATGGTAGCACAGGCTCGGTCGCGTTCTACAAATGTCGCCGACGCGGCCCCACGCGACAACGCCTCGACACCGAGCGTCCCGGCGCCGGCGAAGAGATCGAGGACGCGCGCACCGCGTATGCTGTCGCCGATGATGTTGAACAAGGCCTCTCGCACCAGGGCCGTCGTCGGTCGCGTGGCTCGGCCCGGCGGCGTCTTGAGCAAGCGTCCACGACTGATCCCAGCGGTGACGCGCGTGGCCGGCCCCGTCATGCGATGAGTAAAACAGGCGGATCGGTCTGAAGGCCGCCGCCAGGGAAGGAGCTGCAGCATAGTCGTCGTCGACGCCGTGGTTGGCATCATCCTTGTGCTCGTCCTGCCGATCGCCGCCGGTATGGGCGTCGGCCGGCTGCTGAGCCGGCTGCGACCGCCGCCGCCCGCCGCCCCACCACCCAAGGTCAGTCCAGAGCGAACACCTGACGATACGCCGAAAGCTGGCGGCGGAGCCCCGGCTCGCCGGCCAACGCCGGGTCGCGCTCCAAAAAGCGGACGGCCTCGCTCTGGGCGTCGCTGATCAACGCGGCGTCCAGCAGGCTCGCCATCTTGAAGTCCTTCCCGTGCTGCCGGTAGCCGGCGAGGTCACCCCAGCCGCGTAGGTCGAGGTCGATCTCCGCCAGGTCGAAACCGCTTTTGTTCGTGACGACGGCCTGCAGGCGCTTGAGCGACTGTGGATCTTCGGCATCGGTAAATAGGAAGCACCACGACTCATCGGATCCCCGTCCCACGCGGCCGCGGAATTGATGCAACTGTGCCAATCCAAACCGGTCGGCGCCCTCGATCATCATGACGGTGGCGTTGGGAATGTCGATGCCGACCTCGACCACCGAGGTCGAGACCAGGATCGCGACCTCGCCCCGCTTGAAGGCTGACATGACGGCCTCCTTCTCGGCGGATTTGAGGCGGCCGTGGAGCAAAGCGATGCGCGAGGCGAGCTCGGGAAAAACCTCGCGCTGCAGTTTCTCGAGCTCCTGGGTGGCCGACCGGACCCCGAGCTTGTCCGACTCCTGGATGAGCGGGCAAATGACGAACACCTGCCGGCCGGCCTCTACCTGCTTGCGGATGAAGTTGTAGGCATCAGCCCGTTTTTCGGGCGGAACGAGGCCGGTCTTGACTGGCCGCCGCCCGGGCGGCATCTCGGCGAGGATCGAGATGTCCAGGTCGCCGAAGAGTGTCAGCCCAAGGGTGCGCGGAATCGGGGTGGCGGTCATCGATAAGAAGTGCGGTGTGCGCTCGCTTTTCTGGCGGACGGCGAGCCGCTGCCCGACCCCGAAGCGATGCTGCTCGTCGACCACGGTCAGCGCCAGATCTTTGAATTGCACCCCTTCCTCGATCAGCGCGTGGGTCCCAACCAGCACCGGTAGCTGTCCCTCGAGAAGCGAGGCCAGCATCGGTTTGCGTGCCGCGGCCGGCGTGCTGCCGACCAGCAGCCCGACGTCGATCTGAAACGGACCCAGGATTGATTGGATGACGTCCGCGTGCTGACGGGCGAGGATCTCGGTCGGCGCCAGCATGACCGACTGGAAACCGGCGTGGGCGGCGTGATGCATGGCCATCGCCGCCACTACCGTCTTTCCCGATCCCACATCGCCTTCGAGCAACCGGTTCATCGGCTGCGGGCGGGCGAGATCCTGGAGGATCTGCCAGGCGGCGACGCGCTGCGCGTTCGTGAGCTTGAAGGGCAGCGCCCTGACGAACCCACGCGCGGTCGGCTCGTCGAACGGCACCACTGGCGCGGACCGTGCCTGGCGGGCGCGCTTGGCCATCTGGGCGGCGACCTGCAGGACAAACATCTCCTCGAAGGCGAGGCGATCCTTGGCGCGGTCCAGCCGGGCGGTCGATGATGGGAAGTGGACCTGCCGCACCGCCTCGGCCCGTCCCATCAATTCGCGACGGGTCAGAACGTCATGCGGCAGGAATTCGTCGAGCTGGTCGGCCATCGGCAGCACCGACTGGATCTTGGGTCGCAACCATTTCGATGTCAGGCCTTCGGTCTCGCGATAAATCGGAACCAACCGGGCCGCGTGCTGGGGGCGCAGCGACACCTTTTCGTGGTCCGGGTTCTTCATCACCAGTCCGCCGTTGAGGTCGGCCTCACCGGCGACAAAGATCTCGTCGCCCTTCTGCAGGCTCTTCACCAGCCACGGCTGGTTGAACCAGACGACCCGCAGCGTGGTCCCGGAATCGTCGCCCAGAACCGCCTCGGTCAGCGCCATCCGCTTGTACTTCGTTTGCCGGGCACCGATGTCATAGATCCGTCCGCGAACCGTTGTCTTCACGCCCGGACGTACGAAGGCGATCGGCGTGATGGTGGAAAAGTCTTCGTAGCGGCGCGGGAAGAACAGCAAGAGATCGCGGATGGTCGCGATGCCGAGCCGGGCCAGCCTGGCCTCGGTCCTATCGCTGACGCCTGCCAGGGTCGCGACGGGATCGTCCAGGGACGGGTCCCGCACCACGTGCAAGCGCGGCATGATCAGGCGACGAGATAGGTAAAGCCGATCACGCCGGGTCCGGTGTGCGTCCCGAGAACGGCTCCGATCTCGGTCAGCTGGATGTCGACCCCCGGATAGCTTGGGGCCACCCGCTCGCGCAGTTGCTCGGCGTCCGCCTGGGCGGCGCCGTGCATGATGGCGAGCTGGCTCACCTTGCCGTCCCGCTCGAGCAGCTCGACCAGCCGGCTGAGTGCCTGCGGCCGTCCACGCGCCCGCCCGAGTGGGACCACCTCGCCGTCCTTCAGCTGCAGGATCGGCTTGACGTTCAACAAGGACCCGAGCAGGGCCCGCGCCTTCCCGATGCGGCCACCGCGCTCGAGATAGGTCAGCGTGTCCACGACGCAGATGACGTGGGCCTTGGGCACCAGCGACTGCAGGCACTCCGCGACTGCCGTGCGATCGCGGCCGGCCTTCGCGAGCTTCGCGCCCTCCAGCGCCATGAAGCCGAGCGCCATGGAGGTGCTGAGAGAATCGACGACATCGATCTTCCCCTCGCCCACCGACTGCGCCGCCATCAGCGCGGAGTTATAGGTCCCCGAGACCTTGCTGGAGAGGTGCACCGAGACGACCTCGTCGCCGCCCCGACGCAGGCTTCGATAGGCCTCCTCGAAGGCGCCCACCGAGGGCTGTGAGGTACGGGGCAGCTGCGGCGACGCCTTCAATCGACGGAAGAACTCGTCCGTCGAAAGGTCCACGTGGTCACGGAAGACCTCGTCGCCGAAGTGAACGTTGAGCGGGACAACGGTGATACCGGCGGCCCGTTGTTGCTCTGGGGTCAGGTCCGCGGTGGAATCCGTAACGATCCGCACCACGAGTGGAGTATAGCCAGCGGTTCGAGCCAATCACAGCCGGGCAACGGGGGCGTTTCGTTAGGTTGGGCGTCGCAAAGATTGATAAACCTATAGAGCGATGTCGCTCCCAGGACATGTCGCTGTCGACGCACACCTGAACACCGGCCTCAACTCGCGCCTCAATCAGGCCATGATCCTCACGGCGTTCATCGGTTTTCAGGTGCTCGATTCCCTCACCACCCACCTTGGTCTGGCCCTGCAACGCCAGGAGCTGAACCGCATCATGGCGCCGCTGATGGCGACCCAGGGAGAGCTGGCAGCCTACGCCGTCAAGGGCACGGCGGTCGCCGTGCTCCTCGCCATCCTGATGTTGATGTACCGGCGGAAGCCGCTGGTCTGGCACGCGTACCATGTCGCCGCCTGGATCACGGCGCTCGGCGTCATCGCCAATATCGTGCAGCTGCTATGAGCTCCGCTTACTCGACCGCCAGCACGTAAGGATAAAGCGCCTGCTCGCCAGACTGCAGCTCAACCGACGCGTCCGGGAACTGTTTGACGATCATGTTGCGAAGGGCGTCCCGTTGCTTGTCCGACGCATCCACGCCGGCGTAAATCGTCACCGTTCCAACCTTGCTGGAATCGATGCGCTTGAGAACCGCCTGCACAACCTTCTCAGCGGATGAGCCCGCTTCCACGATCTTATCGTCGAGCAAGCCGATCACGTCGTTTTCCGCAATCTTCAATCCGTCGACCTCGCTCGCCCGCACCGCGCGCGTCACCTCGATGGTTTTCACGCCGCCCAGCGCGCGCGACATGGCGGTGGCGTTGGCCTCCAGGTCGGCGCTGAAATCGAAGGCAAACAGTGCGGCGATGCCCTGCGGCAGGCTGCGCGACGGAACCACGCGCACGTGTTTCTTGGTCAGTTCCGCAACCTGCTGCGCGGTCATGATCACGTTGGCATTGTTGGGCAGCAGCAAAACGTCGCTGGAGGGCACCGACTCGACCGCGGCCAGGATGTCCTCTGCCGACGGGTTCATGGTCTGCCCACCGCCGACCACCGAATCGACTCCGAGGCCTTCGAGGATGCGCCGGAAACCGTCTCCGCTGGCCACCGCCACCAGGGCCAGATGCTTGGTGCTGGCCGGACGGCGGATAATCTCGCCCTGCAGCCGATGATGTTGGGCGGACATGTCGTCGACCTTCAACCGGCTGAGTCGCCCCACACTGCTGGCGTAGCCGATGACCACGGCAGGTTGTTGGGTATGGACGTGGACCTTGATGGCGGCGTCGTCACCGACGACCAGCGCCGACTCCCCATGCCGGAGGATCTCGGTACGTACCTCGTCCACCGCCAGGTTGGCGCCGTTGATGATGAATTCGGTGCAGTAGCCCCAGCCGGCGGTCGGCGCTTCGATCGCCTTTGGCCGGGCATGCTGGGTCGCGGGTCGCTCGAAGGTCGTGAGCGCCTCGCCGGTCATCCGCCTGAGGAAGCCTTCGAGGATGAGCTGCAAGCCGAAGCCGCCGGCGTCGATCACGCCCGCCTGCTTGAGGATGGGCAGCTGGTCGGGCGTGCGTTCGACCGCGGCCGCAGCCGCCTCGCAGGCCGCGCGCACCACCTCGGTCAGATCGGTGCTGGTTGCGGCCTTCGCCTCCGCGCCCCGGGCCGCCTCGCGCGCCACCGAGAGCATGGTGCCCTCTGTCGGCTTGATCACCGCCCGGTATGCCACATCAGCGCCGACCGTAAATGCGTGCGCCAACCCGCGCGCGTCGACGGCGTGGCTCGAAGCGATACCGACAGAGAAGCCGCGGAAGATCTGCGAGAGGATCACGCCCGAGTTGCCGCGGGCTCCCATCAGCGCTCCGTGACTCGCGCGCTTAGCCATCTGCGACAGGTCGGCGTCGTCGAGGTCACGGATGTCGTCGATCGCCGATTGCAAGGTAAGCAGCATGTTGGTACCAGTGTCGCCGTCCGGAACCGGGAAGACGTTGAGCGCATCGACCTCGTCGCGGTTGATCGTAAGCCAGGCCAGTGAGCCAAGCAGCGCCTCTTTGAAGAGACGGCCATCGCATTCGAGGATCGGCACGGTCGCGGCGCCGGTCAGGCTTTGGATCTCAGCTGCCGCCACTCCCGCTGACGTGGATCCCCTGGACGTTAACGTTGACTTCCACCACGGGGAGCCCGAGGGTGCGTTCGACCGAGTAGCGAACCGCGTTGCCGAGGTTGTGCGCAACTTCCGACACCCTCGTGCCATACTCGACGATCACGTAGAGCGAAACGGCGATCCCATCCTCGCGGACCTCGACCTCGACGCCGCGGTGGACCTTGTCGCGGTGGAGCCGCTCCGCCAGGCCGTCTCGCAGGCCGCGGGCGGCCATGGCGACCACGCCATAGCAGCCGGCCGCGGCATGACCGGCGATGGTGGCGACCACATGGCGCGACACCTCGATCCGCCCGAGGTCCCTGGCCTGGATCAGCGTCCTCGGCGGCTTCCCGGTCCGTTGGGGTTTGGCCTTCGTCTTTGAGTCCATCGTGTGCTACTATGTGACGCTGATTTCGCTTCAATCATACGCGATGATCCGTGAGGCGCCCAACCAAACAAAACCATGGCACAACGCTGCGCAATCTGCGGAAAAGGGCCCCAGTATGGGCATCACGTGAGCCACTCGAAGGTGCACACGAAGCGTCGCTTCATGCCCAATCTCCACAAGGCGCGGGTCATGATCGACGGCCGGTCGCAAACGGCATTGGTTTGCACCAGGTGCCTGCGCACCCAGGCCAAGTCGGCCTAGTTTCCGCCCACCTCGGTCACGGCGCTGACGGCACCAGCATGGCCACGGGGCGATACCCACAGCTCGACGCTGGCGCCGGCACGGAGCCAGGAGCGGTCGGCGTTGAGCTCCTCGTCTGACACCACCAGGTAATACCTGGCACCGCCGCGCAAAGCGATGACGCGGCCCTGGACCCCGTCGACCACGCCCGTGACCTGCTGGGGTAAGGCGGCATAGCTCTGGGCACTCAGCACAGCAAACCAGGTGGTGACGATCACGCCGACGGTGGCGATCGCCAGCAGGACGCGCCGACCCCAGGGGGCACCCTGCCAGAGGAGTGCGTAGACCAGCCAGGGTAAGACGACGGCGACCATCGCCAGGCTCGTCTGCGTCTCCTGCCAGATGTTGGCGGCATAGTCCCGCTGCGAACTATCACTCATGTCTGCCCCTGACGTCATGAAGGCCGGAACGTGCAAGGCCAGCAGGAAGAGCGCAATACTCATCACCAATGTGAGCACCACCCGGCCAAAACGGACGTCGTCGGGCAGCATCCGACGGTTGATCCGCAGGGACCGGCGCACCGCAGCCGTCACAATCGTGCAACTGGCAGGCCGGTCAATTTACGACACCGCCGAAGAGAGGAGAACGCCATGCAAAAGCCACCCCAGCTCCTTCCGACCGAGCTCGAGGAAGGCCAGGCCCCGGGAATCCGCTATCGGATCGACGGCGAGCTGGTGCCGGTCCTCCACACCTGGCTCGATGGGACCGTGCCGATCTACTTCGAGCACCACGTGGTGCTCTGGAAGGACCCGCAGCTCAACATCGGCATCCGGGCGATGAAGGGCGCCTTCAAGCGGATGGTGGCGGGGATGCCGATCTTCCTCACCGAAGCTCAGGGCCCCGGGGAGGTCGCCTTTTCACGGGACGGCGCTGGTCACCTCTTCCCCCTCCACCTGATGCCTGGCAAGGCGGTGCTGGTCCGCGAGCACCAGTTCCTGGCGGCGACCGGCAACCTCGACTACACCTTCAACCGGGTTAAGGGCGTCAGCAACATGCTGCTGGGCTCGACCGGGTTCTTCGTGGACCGCTTCAGCGCCGCACACCAGGAGGGCGTGCTCTGGCTGCATGGTTACGGCAACGTCTTCGAGAAAGAGCTGGCCCAGAACGAGCAGATCGATATCGAGCCGGGTGGCTGGGTCTACCGGGATGAAAGCGTGCGCATGGATGTGCAGATGTTCGGGCTGAAGACCGGTATCTTCGGCGGCGGCGGCAACATGATCTGGAACCGTTTCACCGGTCCCGGGCGCGTCGGCATCCAGTCGATGTACCTGCACATGCCAACCACCGAGTAGCCCTAGCGCAGTTCTTGGATCGCGGCCCTGGCGCCCTGGGGATGACCGAAGACGAAGCTTCCGGCCACCAGCACCGTGGCTCCACTCTGGCTCGACAGCTTGCCGGTCTGCGCATTGACGCCACCGTCGACCTCGATATCCAGCTTGGGGTTGAGCCGGTCGCGTAGCGTCCGCGCCGCTTTGATCCGCTCCGGGCTGCCGTCGATGAACTTCTGGCCGCCCCACCCGGGATTGACGCACATCATGACGAGCAGGTCGGCGTCTTTGAGCACCGGTTCGACGAGCACCAAAGGGCTACCGGGGTTGAGGCAGACGCCCGGTCGCATTCCGGCGCGACGAATGCTCTCCAGGACCCGGTGGATGTGCCGAGTCGCTTCGACGTGGACCGAAACCGTGTTGGCGCCCGCGTCGCGAAAGACGTCGATGCTGCGCTCCGGGTTCTCGATCATGAGATGAACGTCAAAGGGCAGCTTCGCGTAGCGCCGGCAGTGCTCGACCATGCGCGCCCCGATCGTGATTGGGGGCACGAAGTGGCCGTCCATCACATCGAAATGCACCCAGTCGGCACCGGCCTGCTCGAGAGCGGCCACTTCCTCTCCCAACCGGCTGAAGTCGGCCGATAGGAGCGAGGGCGCGATCAGCACTAGGAAACAGTTGGGATGCTGATCGTCACTGGCGCGTCGAAGTCGTGATAGTCGAGGACCACGTGGGCGGTCGCGTGGATGGTGGAGCCTGCGGGGAGCTTGCTGCCCGTTGCCGCCGGCGCCCCCAGCGAGCCCAGCAACTGGCTGAGGTCGATGCTGTAGTCCGCATCAGTGCTGACGCGGCGGACGAGGTGATCGTCCTTGCCGAACCAGACCTCGACCGTCATAGTGCCGCTGTCGAGTACCTGCTTGATGGCCGCCAGCGCCTGCGGGTTCTTGACCGCAGCCTTGTCCAAGGCGGCGAGCAGTTTGTCCTTGTCAGGCACCAGCTGGTAGTGATGGACCGCGGTGCCATCAAGGGTGGTGTCGCCCAGGTCTTTGATGGACTTGACGTTCTTGAGGAGCTGCTCGTACGAAAGCGGGTCGGGTTGACTGAACTGGCTGGTGAGGCCACTCGCGTCGGAGACCTGCCACTTGCCGCTCAGCGGATTCTTCACGTAGGCCTTGCCGTTGGCAACGACCACTTCGGTCGCGAGCGACAACCCGGACATCTTGGCGTTGATCACGGCGTGGTAGCGATCGGGGAACTGCGCCTCACCTGTGCCGCTCATGTCGAGCGCGATCGACCCTGCCGCGGCGCCGCTCTGCCCGAGTTGCGCACCCAGCTGGGCGGGGAATGTCATCTTGACGTTGCCCGCCAGGTCGAACTTGGCCGATTTGAGTTGGCCGGCGCGCTGGGCAGCGGCGTCGAGTGCTTGCTGTGGGGTTTCCGCCTTGGCCAGCGGCGAGGCGCAGGCGGCCAGCGCCAGCATCGTTAACAGGGCGGCGAGAACTCGTTTCATCGGGATGCCCTGAGTATATCGGCGCCCGGACGCCGTTCCTTCATCGGCGATCGGGGACGTAGGTCGCGTCAAGCCAGTCCGGCAACTCGGCCAGGCCGTCGATGACGTGGGTTGGCTCGATCCCCGGAATCGGGATCGCCCCGGGATGGCGGAGCCAAACCCCTGGAATGCCGGCGTTCAGCGCGCCCGCGACGTCGGTATCCAGCCGATCGCCGACCATCATGGTCTCATCCAGCGGTACGCCCAGCCGCCGGGCGCCTTCGACGTAGATCGCGGGATCGGGCTTTGCCTTTCCGAAATCCCGAGAGGTGACCATGGCGTCGATCAACCCGAGAATCCCTGCCTTTTCGAGGGCGTCGGCCAGCTCGGCGTCACCCGATCCGACCGTGTTGGAGATGACGCCGAGACGGTAACGCGGCCTGAGCGCCGTCAACACCTCGAGCACATCCGGAATCGGCGTCATCGCCATCTCCCACAAGTGCTTGCCCGGCTCCTCGACCAGGAGCGTGTTGCCCGCGTCGAAAAAGACGCCGGCGAGCGGCTTGCGCATCAGGCGGGCGAGGCCGCGGTCGGCTGCAGCTGCCGGGCGCGCAGTTGGCCACACGCGGCATCGATATCCAGACCTCGTGTGGCGCGGATGGTGGTCGAGATACCCGCTGCCTGCAAGACGGACTGGAACGCCTGCGCGCGCGCCTTCGAAGGTGGCGCGAGCGGGCTGCCGTCGATCCGGTTCATCGGAATCAGGTTGACATGGGTGAGACGGTGACCGATCACGGCGGTCAGCCGCCGAGCCTGTTCGACACTGTCGTTGACACCCTGGAGCAAGACGTACTCGTAGCTGGTGCGCCGGCCGGTTCGCTCCGCATGGGCTCGCGCCGCCGCGACGATGGCGGCGATCGGGTACTTGCGGTTCACAGGAATCATGCTGCTGCGCAGCTCGTCGTCCGGCGCATGCAGCGAGACCGCCAGGTTGACCGGGAGCCCCTCGGCGCTGAGGCGCTCGATGAAGGGCACCAGCCCGATGGTCGAGACCGTGACGCGGCGCGGGCTGAAATTGAGCGTGTCCTCACGAGCCCAGCGTCGGATCGCTCCCACGACGGCGGCGTAGTTGTTCATCGGCTCGCCCATTCCCATAAAGACGACATTCGTGAGCGCGCGCTGCGTGTCACCGAGGTCGCGGCTGGCCGCGAGGAACTGGTCGACGATCTCGGCCTCGCTGAGGTTTCGATCGAAGCCCGACTGGCCGGTGGCGCAAAAACTGCACCCGATGGGACAGCCCACCTGGGAGCTGACGCAGATGGTCGTCCGCGCCCGCGAGCGAGCCGTCGCGTCGTAGTGCATGACGACGGTTTCGATGGTTCGGCCACCACCCAACTTGAACAGGTACTTCACGGTCTGGCCGTGATCGGCTTGCCGTTTGAGATGGGGCGTCACCGTGCTGAACGCAAACGAATCCTCCAGCTGCCGGCGCGCCGACGCTGTCAAGGTGCGCATGGCACTGAACGACGGGACCAGCCGCTGCCAGAACCACTGCTGAGCCTGGTCAACGCGGTACGGCGCTTCCCCGGCGAGCCGATCGCGAATCTCCGCCGGAGCGGCGGTGGCGAACGGCGTGCGCTCAGTCGCTACGGCGATTTCCGAAAACGAGTGAGGCGTAGTACAGCAAGGTGAGCAGCGCGCCGAACAGGGCCACCCAGTACGTGAAGGCTGCGGCACGCAGCATCCGGCGCGCGCCAGCCTGTTCCTCGGGGACGATGACGCCGTTCTCCGACAGCAAGCGAAGGGCGCGGCGGCTGGCGTCGAGCTCGACCGGCGTCGTGACCAGCTGGAAGAGTACGACGGCCGCGAACAGTGCCAGCCCCACGGTGGCGATGTAGAAACCGATCCCGCTGCCGGTAAACGCCGACAGGACCAGGCCGGCGATGACGATCAACAGCCCGGCCTGCGAACCAAGGTTCGCGGCAGGCACCAGGCCGGAGCGAAGTCGCATGGCGAAGAAGCCCTGGCGGTCCTGCTGGGCGTGGCCGATCTCGTGAGCGACCACCGCCTCAGCGGCGACGGAGTTCCCCATCGCGACTTGTTTTGAGAGGTTCAGCGTTTTGGTTCGTGGATCGTAGTTATCGCTGAGTTCCCCGTCGATCACCTGGATGGTGACGTCGCTGAGTCCGGCGCCCGTGAGGATGCGCCGCGCGATGTCGACCCCGGTCAAGCCGCTCGAACTTCGGACCTGCGAGTACCGCTGGTAGGTGCGCTTGACCCAGTTGCTGGCCAGGAAACTAAGCGCCATGATCGGTAGGGCCACGAAGACGAAGTAGCGCCAATCGAAAAAGACCATTGTGTATCTGCCGGAATTCTACCCAGCAGCGGGACCCCCAATCCCGCAGCTTCGTCGATGAACCGCTGCGCGGCCGTACCCATATTTTCACGCTGCGTGAAAGGATCTCGCGAAGTGGGTCGTTTCACCCTCATCGGGGCCAGGTGCCCCAGAGAACATGCTGGACGAACCACAGCGACTTACGATGTCGGATGTTTTCACGCTTTTCGGCCGCCATTCCGAGGACACCCGCTGGGTCGCGTCGGCGGATTCGCAAGAATACCTGGCCGTTGTCCTTTATCTGGTTCAGCGGAACAACGCCCGCTGACGACGGCAGCCGCCGAGTCCTTATGATAGTATGTGTGTTACATTAGCTACTGGTTAGATATCAAAATGTCTGAAAAGCTGACCTTGAGCGAACTCTTCGCCCTCTTCGGCCGCACCACCGAGGACACGCGCTGGGTAGGCTCCGCCGATTCCGAAGAATACCTGGCGGTCGTCACGTACCTCGTCCAGCGTTCGGGCGCCCGCTAGCCGATTTCGAGCTGGTGGCCAGGGTCGGTCACAATCCCGCCACGATCGCGGAACGACCCGTCTGTTCGCTGGCCGGTCCCTCGTTATAACGCTCATACTCGAAACGCGGCGATTGCCACGACGAGTAAGCGCAAACCATGATCACCATCCTCGCGTCAAAAATCCGGGCCCTGATGGGCTGGGAGAGCGAACGCGGCCAGGCGCTGGTCGAGTACTCGCTCATCATGTGCCTGGTGGTCATCGTGATCCTCGTCACCCTGATCGTCCTCGGCAACCAGGTGCGCAACACCTACTGCAACATCCAGGGCGCCGTCGTCGGCGCCTGAGCCTCACTCGCTAGCGCCCAGACACGTCCACTGCTGGATTTCCCATCACGATCGCGCCCGGCGCGACGTCAGCGGCGACCAGGGCACCCCAACGAACCACCGCCCCCTCCCCCACCGATACCCCTTTGAGGATCGTCGCTTTGCCCTGGATCCAGGCGGACAGTCCGATGCGGATCGGCCGCCGGGTGACCGACGCGCCCTCCTGTCGACGCGCGGGGCCGACCGCGTGAAAATCGGTGTCCACCAACAGGCACGGCCCGATGATCGCCTCGTCGCCCACTTCGATGACGCTGGCGGCCATCAGCCCGGCGCCGTCGATTTCCACCCGATCGCCGATCTCGATCCGAGCATCCGAGCCGAAGGTCAACAGCGCCGTGCGACCCGACGCGTTGCGCACCTGCACGTCGCGGCCAAAGGTAACCCGGCCCGGGCCGCGTATCCGAAGCCGCCACGGCCCCTCAAAGCCCGGACCGAAGCGGTGACGCCGGTAGCGCAGCCGCAGGTAGATGGTGCTCAGGCTCACGTGGGTAAGGGCTCTGCCCGGGAAGGGATTTGAACCCTTACAAGCTTGCGCTCACAGCCCCCTCAAAGCTGCGTGTCTACCAGTTTCACCACCCGGGCGAGGCGAGAAGGATTTTAGCCGCTCAGACCGCGTGGATGGGCCGAGCGACCGATTCACGCCCAGCCTGCGGGGCCATAGGCTTGCCCCACGGGGGCGCGAGAGGCACCGCTCGCGCCCTTTTTTTCGTTCCGGCGCGACCAGCACGAGCCTGTAACAAGCGCCGTAAGCCAGCCTCTCTAAGGTGAGATCGAGTCCGGGCCAGCCCGCTTCTGATGTGACCCTGACGCGACAAGAGTCATCACATCGTAAAGAGGAATCGTAAGGAAATGCATGACGAGGGCCATATACCTTTGCCGGCTCTCCAGTCGGACCTGAGCCAGCAGCCGCAGGTCCAAATCCATGGGGGCCGGTCGGCAGCGCGACGCGCACTGGCCGCCGGAAGAGAGGGGTTTAACATCGTCAACCGGTACCGGATTCTGATCGTCGACGACGATGCGATGGCGCGCGAGATCCTCAAGCGGATCCTGGAGCACGCCGGCTACGAGGTCATGACCGCCGGCAGTGGTCCCGAGGCGCTGCGCAAACTCCACGAGGGAATCCCGCACCTGGTCGTCGTCGACCTGATGATGCCGGAGATGGACGGCTTCGAACTGTGCCGCCGCATCAAAAGCCACCTCGATGTCCCGATCGTCATCCTGAGCGCCGTCGCGGCCGTCGAGAGCAAGGTCGAAGGCCTTCAGATGTACGCCGAGGATTACATCGTCAAGCCCTTTGAGAAAGAAGAGCTGGTCGCCAGGGTGCAGCGCGTGCTGCGCCGCTACGGCGAGTCCGCCGGCGTCGAGCAGCCGGAAGTCGTCATCGACCAGGATCTGCAAATCAACTTCGTGCAGCACTGGGCTCGCGTCAAGGGCCAGCAGGTTACCCTGACGCCGACCGAGTCCAAGCTGCTCTTCCTCCTCGTCCGCAACGCGGGCCGCGTCGTTACCAACGAGACCCTGCTGGCCAAGGCATGGGCGGGCGACGAGGAAGCCTACGAAGAGGGCCTGCGGGTGCACATCTCGCGCCTGCGCAGCAAGATCGAACCCAACCCCAGCAAACCCGTCTATATCCAGACCAAGCGTGGCGTCGGCTATCGCTTCAGCGCCAAAGTCAACTACCCCGCCGGGCAGGAACCGCTGGCGATGGCGGGATGAGCATGCGTACCCTGGGTCTCGGCCTGCTCGTCTTCGTCCTCTCCTTCCCGCTCTGGCTCCACTAATACCCTCGCGCTGGTAGCGTCGCTACACTCGTCCCGTGACTCACGCGCTGGGTCTGGGCTTCAGTGTCTTCGTCGTCATCTTCCTGCTCGAGCTGCCAGACAAGACGGCGCTGGCGGCGCTGTTGCTCGCCACCCGTCATCGCCCAATCCCGGTGTTCCTTGGCGCGGCGGCCGCGTTCCTGATCCAGAGCCTGGTGGCGGTGATCGCCGGCTCGATCTTCGCCTTGCTGCCTCGTGAGCCGGTGCGCATCGGCGCGGGCATCCTCTTCCTGGCCATGGCGGCGCTGCTGATCCGTCAAAACCTGAAGAAGGTCGAGGCCGAGGAAGCCGCCGAGGTTGAACGCGAGGAGGGCCGCCACCGGCGTCCATTTCTGACGGCATTCACGGTGGTCTTTATCGCGGAGTGGGGCGACCTCACGCAGCTGGCGACCGCGGCCCTGCAGGCGCGCTATCGCGAAGCGGTGATTGTCTTCACGGCAGCGACGCTCGCCTTGTGGACGGTATCCGCGATCGCCGTGGCCCTCGGGAACCGGCTGGGCGCGTGGATCCCGGAGCGCCCGCTCCAGTTTGCCGCGGCCGGCGTCATGGTGCTGGTCGCGATCGCGCTGATCACGGGACTCCTCGGCTGACGATCGTTTCCCTCCTCTGCTTGCGGGGGAGGGCAGGGTGGGGGCCGGTCAGGCCGCGCTCGACAGATCGATCGCGTCGGGGACGGCCCGCTGCGGAATGGTGAAGGTGAAGGTGCTGCCCTGGCCCGTCGTGCTCTTCACCCAGATGCGGCCACCGTGCATTTCCACCAGCTGGCGGCAGATCGCCAGGCCCAGGCCGGTGCCCTGGTACTTGCCGCTGATGCCGCTCTTTCCCTGCTGAAAGCTCTCGAAGATCCGCTCCGTATCCTCGACCGGGACGCCGATGCCGGTGTCCCGCACACTGACGCGCAGCTCCGCGCCCTGGCGCTCGGCGGTGATGCGAACGCTGCCAGTCTCGGTGAACTTGATGGCATTGCCGAGCAGGTTCAGCAAGACCTGCTTGAGCTTGGGGCCGTCGGCGAAGACCCGGCCGACATCAGCCGAGACACTCGCACTCAAGTCGAGCTTCTTGGTCTTGGCCAGCGACCTGACGCTTTCGACGCATTCCGAAATCAACGGCTCGACCTCGACCTCGCCGCGGTGCAGCTGCGCCTTGCCCGCCTCCAGCTTCGAGATGTCGAGCAGGTCGTTGATCAGCGCCAGCAGGTGCTGTCCATTCTGGGCAATGATGTCGACGTCCTGCCGCTGGTCTCCGGTCAGCACGCCGCCATCACCTTCGAGCAGCAGCTGTGAGAACCCCAGGATCGAGTTGAGCGGCGTCCGTAACTCGTGACTCATGTTGGCGAGGAACTCGGCCTTGTGCTGATTGGCGCGCTGCAGCTCGACGTTGAGCGCGGTGAGGCGCGCCGTCTGCTCGGTCGCGAGGTGAAAGAGGTGCGCTTCCTGGATCGCGGTGGCGGCGTGCTGCGCAAACAGGGTGAGCAGCTCGATGGTGTTGCGGTCGAGCGGGCGCCGGTGGTAGACGGCGAGCACGCCGAGCAATTGCTCGCCGACGACCAGCGGGAAACCCGCGAAGGCCTGGATGCCTTCTTGCGTCATCCACGGACTGAGCCCCACCTGGCGGTGGTTGGCCGGGTCATTGGTCACGATCGGCACTCGCAGTTCGGCCACCTGGCCGACCTCGCTCATGCCGCGCTCGACCCGTCCGGGGACCGGCGGCGGCTCGCCCGTGGTGTGATGGCTGGCGCGCCGCCAGAGCGCGCCGTCGCTGGGCTCGAGCAGCCAGACCTGGGCCGCGGCGAACCCCAGGTTGCCGGTGAGCGCGGTGGCCACGACGTCCAGCAGCTCAGGCTCGAAGAGCTTCTGGTTCATCTGGTCGATCGATTGGTTGAGGAGCTCGAGCCGCCGGGCGCGCTTCTCGCTTTCCTCGAAGAGGCGGACATTGCGAAGGGCCACCGCCAGCTGCTGCGACAGGACCTCGAGGGCCTCCTCCTCCCATCGCGTCAGGCGCCGCTGGTCATCGTGGGTCTGCAGGTGCAGCACGCCAAAGACCTTGCCTTCCAGCACCACGGGGGAGCCGAAGGCGCGCGCGTAGCCGGCGGCGTTGAGGGCAGCGAGGTCGAAAAGTGGCGGGTCGACCAGCATGACGAAGCGCTTCTCGCGCACCACTCGGCCAACGATGCCGTCAGCGGCCGAGATGGCAACGCCCTCTACGGCGCCCGGCAAACGGACCGCAGCGCGCAAGGTGAAGACGCCGCGCTCCTCGTCAAGCAAGACGATGGCGCCGGAATCCATCTGCAGCAGCTCCATGCCGCAGCGGATCACGGTGTTGAGCATCCGCGACACGTCGAGCTGACCGACCAGCTCGCCCAGCACGTTGCGCAATTGTTCCGTCTGGTCGAGCCGGCGCCGGGTGCCACGAATCTCGGTGTTCATCGCGCGCACCGCGGCCCCCAGGCCGGTAATGACGACCACCGTCGGGACGGCACGCAGCACGGCGTCGCGCACCGAGATGGCAAGACCCAGGTCGCTGGTCTGGAAGAGGATGACGCCGCTGGTGAAAAAGAGGCTGGTGCCGATACCGCCCCAGAGCTCGAAGCGAAAGACCGCTTCGGCGGCCACGAGCGCATAGAGCAGGTAGGGAAGGCTCGACGATGGGCCGGCGAAGAGCAGGATCCAGGCGCTGATGACGGCGTGGTCCAGAGCGAGCAGGAGGACCGCCATGGGACGGGCGAAACGCAGGGCCGCCCGCCGGCGGATCGCGAGTAAGGCGACGCCGTTGTAGGCGGCCATCAGTCCGGCGAGGACGATCGTGATCGCCACCGACGCCGACGGCAGCCAGAGAAGGAGCCCGAATGGAATCACGAGCGCCGCGAAGCGGAGTCGGACGAGCTGGCGGTCGAGGGCAGTCATACGGCCCTCGGGTCCTAGGCGGCCTGGCTGATCTGGAGGTTGTTGATCATCTCGAGGAAGCGGTCTTTGCCAAAGTCCCCTTTCTGGATGATCGACTGGATGTTCCCCTGGAGGCGCTCCCGATCCTCGCTGGTGATGTTTTTGGCCGTATAGATAAGGATGGGGATCTGGCTCGCGGCTGGGTCCTCTTTGAGTTTCGAGACGACCTCGAAGCCATCGACGTCCGGCATCATCAGGTCGAGGATGATCAGATCCGGCTTCTTCTTTAACGCCATTTCGACGCCCGCCTTGCCGCCGTCGGCAACCATGACCTCGATGTTGAATGGCTTCAGCATCGCCTTGATCAGGCGGATGTTCTGCGGGTCATCGTCCACGATCAGGATGGATGACGGGGTCTTCTTGCCACGCTTGCCGTCGGCGAGCAGGTCGAACTTCACCATCATCTGCAGCAGCTGCTGACGGTCGATCGGCTTGGTCAGGAAGTCGGCCTGCCCGATGTCGAAGGCGAGGGATTCCTTGTTGACTTTGGAGGTCAACACGATCGGGATGTCCTTGGTTTTCGACTCGCGCCGCAGGTCATAGACGAGGCCGCTTCCGCCGTTGGGCGGCAACTGGGTATCGATCAGGACCGCGAGCGGCTGCAATTGCACCGCCTTGCGGAGGGCCTCCTGGGCGCTGGCGGCGATCACGACCTCATAGCCGGCGTGGCTGAGGAACGGCTCAATTCGCTCTTTGACCGCCGGATCGTTATCGGCGACCAGGATAACCGGCGGCTTGGTCCCGGCGCCCACCGGCGGCACCATCTGCACCGGTCGCTCCTGGATGCCCGCTTCCTGCTTGGCGAACTCGATCAGTTCGCGGATGTGTTCGACGAGCCGTTTACCGCTCTCGTTGATGTGGGCGACGAATTCGCGACGCTCTTCGGGCGTCGTCTTGTTGGCCTTCTCATCGAGCAGGATCTCGCTGAAACCTAGGATCGCGTTGAGCGGCGAGTTGAGGTCGTGGCTCTGGTCGTAGATGACGCGGAACTTGGCCTCGAAGTCGCGCTTCGCCTGGGACAGCGCCGGCGCCGTGTCCTTGTGTTTGCCGCTCGCGGCCAGGTCGTTGCGGAGGCTGTCCAGCTGCGCCTGCATCGCCCGCTTCTCGGCTTCGTAGCGGGCGAGGACCTGGCTCGTTGGCGGTCCGCTGCCGGCCACCTTGCGGGCATCCTCGAGCTGCGCTTTGAGCGACGCCTTCTCCCGCTTCCAGGCTTCGTCCAGCTCCTTGGCTTCCGCCGCCCGCTGGCTGTGCAGCTCGTTTGTCTGCGACATCATGTCCGAAAGTTGCGCTTGCACCCGCTCCAGGTCGACCTTGAGTTGGTTCTTTTCCGAGGTGAGTCGCTGCTCTCGCGCCGTCCACTCCTCGGCTTTGCGGCTGGTCTCGCCGGCCAGGTCGGCGTGGAGCGACTTGAGCTTGTCGGCGTCCTGCAGCACGGCCGCGAGCTTGGCGGTCGCGTCGCTGACCTGCTTCTTGAGCGCCGCCTTCTCCTCGGCGACGGAGGCCTCGCGACTCTGCCAGTCCTTTTCCAGCGCCTTGAGCTTGCTCAGCAGCGCCGAACGCTCGTCGCTGACCCGCTGGAACTCGGCCTCGGCCTTGTCGAGGTCGGCACCCTTCTTGCGGGCTTCCTCGAGCTGGCCCTGCAGCAGCTTGCGGTCGGCCCTGAACTGGGCCTCGGCTTCCTGGCCGCCCTGCTCCAGCCGCGCTACGTCGGCGATCAGCCGCTGCCGCTCCGCCTGCCACTTGTCGCGGGCCGCTTTCATCGGCTCGAGTTCGGCCTGGACGGCCTTCAACTGCTGTTGCTGTTGCGTCGTGAGTTCCGTCAAACGGACCTTGTCCTGGGTGAGCTCGGCGCGGGCCTTCTGCCAATCCTGCTCCAGCTGCGCCTGCTTCGCCACCGCGGCGTCGCGGTCCTTCAGCAGGGTTTCCCGATCCATGGCCCACTGCAGCTGCGCCGACTGCAGGCTGTCGAGGTCGTCCTGGGCGGACTTCAGGTCGGCCCGGATTTTCTTCTGATCGGCCTCGAACTTCTGGGTGATCTGCATGCGCTCCTGCTCCAGCTGTCGGAGCTGGCTGCGGCGCTCCTCATCGCGCGCCTTGGCGCGCGCCACGTCATCCTTGAGTCGGCCGAGCTCGACCTGGCCGCGGTCGTGGCTCTGCTGCAAGTCCTGGTGTCCCTGCTTGAGGGCTTCGTGCTGATCGAGAAGGCCCTGCCGGTCAATGGCCCACTGGAGCTGGGAATTCTGCAGCTCGTCGGTCTCTTGCTGCTTGGCGGCCAGCTGGCGTTTCACCAGCGCCAGTTCCTTTTCCTTCTCTTCCAATTGGGTGCCGATGTCTTCTTGCAACGCCTGGAGGTGCGCGATGAACTCCTGGTTCTGCTGGAGGATGTCGGCGAAGGATTTCGCCTTGGAGGGCTCCGGACTCATCAGGCCGCCTTCCGACCCTGCTGCAGGTAGCGCTCCACCGCCGAGTGCATCGCGTTGAGGTGCGCATCGATGGCGCCCAACTGGTCGATACGTTCCTGCTCCAGCTGGCGAAGCTCCTCCTGGCGGGCCGCCTCGCGTTCGGTCGAGCGCCGCAGTTCCTCTTGCAGACGGGTGATCTCGGCTTTCGCCTGGTCGTGGGCGAACTTCAGCTGCTCGAGCTCCTTCTTACGGGCGTCGTCCTCGTCGCTCAGCCCTTGAAGGCTGCGCACCAGCTCCTGGTTGAGCTGAAGGATCTCGGGATAGGAGCGGGTGGGTTTCGCTGGCTGCTCTGGCATCAGGCCGACTTCAACCGTCCTTGCTCCAGATACCGCGCGATCTCGCCCGGCAGCCCCTGGGGGTCAACCGGCTTGGGGATGTAGCCGTCACAGCCGGCCGCCAGGATTCGCTCGCGGTCGCCGGCCATGGCGTGCGCCGTCAGAGCGACCACGATCACGCCCGCCAGCCGCGGGTCCGAGCGGATCTTGCGGGTGACCGCCAGCCCATCCTCGCTGGGAAGCTGGATGTCCATCAGGACGATGTCGGGAAGCTCGCGGGCCATCTCCGCCAGGCACTCGGCGCCGCTGCCGGCCTTGCGGACGGTAAAACCCTTTTTTTCCAGGAGAAACTGGGCCAATCTGAGATTGACCGGATTATCTTCGACGATCAAGACCTTGCCGCCGGTCACGCCCTGTCCTCCTTCGCCTCTGAACGATGTCCAGGCCCTTGATGGCGTGCAATACGGCATCGGGCTCGGAGAGGCCGGTAGGTATAACGGCGCTCCACGCCGTCGCTGGCACCCTCGGTGAAACTTCACCCAGGGCCAGCAGGGCGGGTTGCCCGGGCAGCCCGCGCAGGCCGAGGACCCATTCCGGCTCTGGGGGCGCCAGCACGACCACGTCGGGAGCTGCCGCCCGCGCCTTTTCCAGGGCCTCCTGCAGCCCAGGTGCCCGGAAGACCTCAAAACCTTCCTCCACCAGGGCGGCTGCCAATGGCGCCAGCGCCCGCCGCTCTCGATGGACGAGCAACACGCGCACCCGGTCGCGTCGCCGCTTGATCCCCAGCCCGATGCGACGAAGCTCGTCCTGCATGGTTTTGGTCGCCCAGGGTTTGGCGACGTAGCCCACCACCCCGAACTCGGTCATCAGCTGCTGGTTCTTGGTTACCGAGCACACCAGCACCGGGACGTCGGCCGTGGCGGCGCGGGCCCGCAGCTCCGTGAGCACCTGCCAGCCGTCTTTGACCGGCAGCACCGTCTCGATCACGATCAGGTCGGGGAGGATCTCCATCGCCTTGCGCACCGCCTCGTTGCCGTCGACGGCGTGCGCCACCCGGAAGCCCACCCCCTGGATCTCGGCCGTCAAGCGCTGACTGCTGGCCGGGTCGTCCTCGACGACCAGCACCAGGGGCAGCTCCATGGATTCGACCGTCTGCGCCTCGTCCGCCGAGGGATCCGTCGCGGTCGCCAACCGGGGGTCCCTCGGGATCGTGAAGGTAAAGGTCGAGCCCTTGCCAAAATGGCTCTCCGCCCAGATCCGGCCGCCATGCATCTCCACGAAGCGGCGGCACAGCGCCAGTCCGAGGCCTGTGCCCTGGTAGCGGCGCGTGTAGGAGCCGTCGATCTGCTCGAACTCGCGGAAGAGCTTGGGCAGGTCTTCTTCCTTCATCCCGATGCCGGTGTCGTGCACCGACACGGTGAGCTGCTCGGGGGAGTCCTTGACCGTGACCGTGATCTGGCCGGGAGGCGGTGTGAACTTCACGGCGTTGGACAGCAGGTTGTAGAGGACTTGCTTGAACTTACTACGGTCTGCCTTGATGACACCGACGTCGGCCAGTCCGGCCATGATCAGCTGCAGCCCTTGCTGGCGGGCCATCGGTTCCAGGATCGACGTGACTTCCTGGAGCGCTTCCGCCACCGGCATCTCTTCGGCGTGCAGCTCCATCTTGCCGGCCTCGATCTTGGCCAGGTCGAGGATGTCGTTGATCAGCCCCAGCAGATGCTGGCCGCTGCTGTGAATATTGCGTAAGAACTCGGTGCGCTCGCCGCTCGTGAGGTTCATGGTCGCGTCGAGCAGGATTTCGCTAAAGCCGAGGACGGCGTTCAGCGGGGTGCGCAGCTCGTGCGACATGTTGGCGAGGAATTCCGATTTATAGCGGTTCGACTGCTCCAGCTGCCGGTTGATTTGCAGGATTTCTTCGTCGGCGCGCCGCAGGGCGGCGTGTTGCCGCATCAGGTACCGGTTCGAATCCTTGAGCCGCGCCACCAGGCTCTGCCGCTCGGCGCGCAGCCGCTGCTTGTCGAGGTTGCGCTCCAGCAGCGCGCGCAGGCGCTGCAGGTCGATCGGTTTGGCGATGTAGTCGTCGGCGCCCCCGCGCAGGGCCTCGGCGGCCACCTGTTCCGAACCGTACGCGGTCATCATCACGACCACGGATTCCGGGTAGTCGCGGAGCATCTGCGGCAACAGGGCCAGCCCACTCTCCTCCGGCATCTGGACGTCGAGGAAGATCAACGCGGGCCGGCGCCCGTCGAGCTGCCGGCGCGCCTGGGTGGCGTTGGGCGCCGTTACCACCTCGAAGCCCTGCTTGGCGACCGCCTTGGTGAGAAAGGCGCGGTTATCGGGGTCGTCGTCGATGGCGACCAGGATGGGACGCTCTTCGAGCTCGGGCTCGGCGCCGAGCATGGTGCGCACCGCCTGGACCAGGTCCTGGCTTCCCAGCTCGCGGCCGGTGCCGGTCGACAGCGGGCTGAGGTCGCTGAGAAATCGGTCAGCGCCGGCGGCGAGCGCTCGCTGGCCCTCGTCGGCATCGACGTGGACGCCCGCCGTGAGCAGCACAGGGATGTTCGTCGTCGCCGGGTTGCTCTTCAGGATTTCGCAAACGCGTAGTCCGTCGATACGGCGCAGCAGCAGGTTGAGGATGATTGCGTCCGGCAGCTCCTCGCGCGCACGGTCGAGCGCTTCCAGGCCGTCCTGCGCGGAGAGTACGGTAAAGCCCTCCTGCTGCAGCCGCTCGACGCTGGTTCGCAGACGGTCGGGATCGTCATCTGCGATCAGAATCCGGCGAGGCGTGCCCTGCTCGCTCACGCCACCCTCGGAAGGGGCGAGATCGTCGCCGGTGGGGCCGCCAGCATGGGAAGCCGCGGAATCAGGAAGCGAAAGACGCTGCCTCGCCCTGGCGCGCTTTCGACCCAGATCTGACCGCCCTGCAACTCCACCAATCGCTTCGACAGCGCCAGGCCGAGACCGACGCCTTCGTAGCCGCGCGAGGTCGAGCCGTCGACCTGGCGGAATTCTTCGAAGAGGCGCTGCTGATCTTCCGGCTTGATGCCGATCCCGGTGTCGCGGACCTCGACGATGGTGCCGGGCGCGCCCTCGGAGGCGCTGATGATCACGCTGCCATGGTGGGGCGTGAATTTGATCGCGTTGTTGACCAGGTTGTGGACGATGTGGCGCAGGCTCTGGGGATCAAAGACGACCTGCATGCCGCGGTCGACCTGCGAACTGACGGTGAGCTCCTTCTGGTTGGCCGCGGCGGCATTTTCCGAAAGCGCAGCGTCAACGGCTTCGGCCAGCACGCAGGGCGCGGGATGCAGCTCGAGCCGGCCCGCCTGAATGTGAGTCAGTTGCAGGATGTCGTTGATCAACTTCAGCAACCGGCGGCCGCTGCTGTGGATCGTCCCCGCGAACTCCTCGCGCTCGCCTTCGGAAAGCTCGGGGGTGGTGCGGATGATCTCCGAGAATCCAATGATCGCATTCAGCGGCGTGCGCAGCTCGTGCGACATGTTGGTCAGGAACTCGGACTTCATCCGGTCGGCTTCCTGCAGTTCGAGGTTGGCGCGCTGCAACATCTGGATGGTTTGGCGCTCCCGCTGGAAGCGGCGGGCGTTGTCGAGAGCGACCGCCGCCTGGTTGGCGAGGATCTGGAGCACCTGCATCAGGGTGGGGTCGAAGGCGCGGACGTCGTGGAAGTACACCGACACCGTGCCGACGAACTCGCGCTCGAGGAACATGGGGAGCCCGAGGGCGGCCCGCCAGCCGGACTGCTGGGCGAGCGGATCGAGCGGGAAGCGACCGTCGAGCTGGACGTCCTCCGAGAAAACCGGCCGCTGCTCGATCACGACCTGGGTGACGAGCCCGGGGACCGCCGGCGCCGCGGCTCTGGCCTGGAGGCGTGGGTCCGCGCCCTCCCCCACCTCGACCGCCTGCTGCGCGGGGTTGCCGGACTGGGTCAAGGTGATGAGGCAGGAGGCCGCGCCCGAGACGCCGATCACCGCGCGCGCGACGCCCTGGAGCAGCGCCGTCGGTCCCACCGTGGTCGCCGTCAGCGCCTGCGAGACCTGGCGCAGCATCTCCATCGAGGCGTCCAGCCGCAACGCCTGCTGGCGAGTTTGCTCGAAGAGCAAGGTGTTCTCGAGCGAAACGGCAACCTCGGCGCCGAGTGAGGCGGCGAGCTTGACGTCATAGTTGCCGCTGAACTGCCCATTGCGCTTGTTGGCCAGCATCAGCACGCCGCGCGGGCGGCCACCGGAGCCGAGCGGCACCAGAAGCAGGTCGTGGTAGCCGAACGTCTGCGGCAGCAGCTGGCCGGCCTCGATGTCGTGCAGGCAGTCGGCGATGATGACCGGCTGCTGGGTGACAAAGACGCGGCCGATCAGCGTCGAGGCGTTGGCGCTGAAGCGCAGCTGGTTGAGGCGCATCTGGTTGAAGAGCCGGCTCTCGCGCATCCCGGAGGGCGCGGCCGGCGCGATCAACGCCTCGAGGCCGTCCTGGTAGAGGAAGAAGCCGCACATCTCGACATCGAGCAGCTCCGCCAGCTTCAGGGTGAGCGTGCCCAGGTCTTCGCCGAGCTTGGTCAGGTTGGAGACCGCGGTCGCCGTCTCGAAGAAGTGGCTCAACTCCTGGAGGTTCTGGTCGGCCCGCCGGGAGAGCTCGAGGTTGAGCTGGACCAGCTTGAAGTACTTGGAAGACCAGAAGCCGGTCAGCACCATCACCGGCAAGAACAGCACGGCCAGGAAATAGGTGACCGGCGAGGGCGCCCACCAGCGCGCGACATAAATGAGGAAGAGTTCGGTCAGGGCCCCCAGCACAACCCAAAGACGCCAGTTGAAGCGGGTGCGGAAGCCGGAAGTCGAGTGCTGTTTCGTCACGAAGCCTCTTTCGCCACACTGACCGCCGCCTTTTCCAGGCCGGAGGCGGCTAGTGGCGCATTGATTTGACGCGGATCGAGGGCATTGCTTCGCACTACGATGTCGCCCCGGGTCCCGGTGGCGGGCGGTTTCACAAGGCTTTACCCAACCGTCACCCGTTCGTCTGAATCGGATGCCGTTCTGGCCTTTGATACCCTCTAGGCGTGCAGCGGGAGACCGCGTTCAACGTCTCGGCGATCAAGGACACGGTCCTTCGATCGATCAAGCTCAATCAGCAGGCGTACAACAACCGTGACGCCGATGTATTGCGTGAGGTCTACCTGGAGCCGATGCTCTCCCAGGTCGCGCACGACCTCTCCGGCGACTTCGAGTCCTTTCCCGCCGCCCGGCTCGACATCACCTGCGAGGTGCTCGACGTCTCCTATACGGCCTACCTGCAAATCGGCAAGGTCGAGCTCTCCGCCTACGGCCTGGAGGCGAGCCCGCAGAACGTCAACGTGACGACCAAGGAAGAGTGGATCTACCGGCTGGTTCCGGATGCGGAAAAGGGCGTCGGCCTGGGACGGCGGACAACCCACCGCTTCCTCGGGTATTACCATTACACGCTGGTCGACATCGACGGGCGCTGGTGGATCACCGACGTCCAGTCCGCGTCTGAGATCTGGCTTCCCTAGTTAGCAGATAGAGCTTTCTTGGGCGCGGGACGCGCATCAAGTTCTTGCACCAGGTCGCTGACCCGGGTCTTGATCTCGTCGCGGATGGCGCGAACGTCAGCCAGCGGTTTCTCCGCAGGATCGGCGAGATCCCAGTCGATGTAGCGCTTGCCCGGGATGTAGGGGCACTCATCCCCGCACCCCATGGTGACCACGACATCGGCCCATTGGCCCAGGTCGTCCGTGAGCTTCTGCGGGTGGTTGCCCGAGATATCGATGCCGATTTCGCGCATCGCCTCGGCGACCACCGGGTGAACCTGTTCCGCTGGACGGGTGCCCGCCGAGCGAGACTCGTGGCGGCCGTTGGCCGCGCGCGCGAACAGCGCGTCGCTCATCTGCGACCGGCCGGCATTCTGCTTGCAGACGAAGAGGACTTTCGACATCCCCCTCTCAGACCAGGACGTCGAGCAGCGCCCGGGTCTTCGCCTCCAGGCGGCTGGCCAACCGGTAGTACGCCCAGATCCCGGACTTGCTGACGTCGACCAGCCCGGCCTCCCGCAGCCTCGCCATGTGATGCGAGATGGTCGGCTGACTCAGATCGAACGCGGCCGTGAAGTCGCAGATGCAGACCGGCTCCACCGAGCGCTTGAGGATCCCGATCATTTGCAGACGGGTCGGATCCGCCAACGCCTTCAGAACCTCCACCGATTGATCCACTTTAGCGAGCGCCATCGGCATCGCGGGCGGCGAGCATACGCCTTTGACGCGGTCCGGGGCGGGGCTCTTCATGAAGCGCATGTTATCAGTTCCATTGACATGTGTCTATGGGTCTGCTAACATCCCATCGATAATCGTCGATCTCTCCACGAAGGGCTTTTTCATGGACACCATTCGCGAATCGGTCAGAGCCAAGTACGCGGAAACCGCGATCAAGTTACGCGATGGCGGAAGCTGCTGCGACCCGAACGGTTGCGGCGGATCGGATGCCATCAGCGGTCCCATCGGGGACGAGGAGTACTCGAAAACGGAAGTCGCCGAGCTCGGGCTGTCCCTCGGCGCCAGCCTGGGCTGCGGCAATCCAACGGCGCTGGCACAATTGCATGCCGGTGAGGTCGTGCTGGATCTCGGCAGCGGCGCGGGCCTCGACGTGCTGCTCTCGGCGCGACGCGTTGCCCCGGGAGGCCACGCGTACGGCGTGGACATGACGGACGAGATGCTGATGCTCGCCAACGAGAACAAGGCGCGCGCGGGCGTCGAGAACGCGACTTTCCTCAAGGGGACCATCGAGGCGATTCCGCTCGACGATGCCGCGGTCGATGTCGTGATCTCCAACTGTGTCATCAACCTCGCCGCCGACAAGACGGCGGTACTGAAAGAGGCGTTCCGGGTTCTGCGGCCAGGCGGACGCTTCGCCGTCTCCGACATGGTCGAGCTGGAGGCACTGCCGGCGCAGGTCAAGTCGGCCATGGACGCCTGGGCCGGCTGTGTGGCCGGCACCATCCCGGTCGACGAGTACCGCGCCACGGTGCTCGAAGCGGGATTCGCTGACGTCGAGATCGAGATCACCAACACCTACGGTCCCGGCGAAGCCGGCCTGCCGGAAGGATCAGGAAAGATCGCCAGTGCTTTCATCCGCGCGGCGAAGCGCTGATGACAAACAAAAAGGCCCGGCGCACAGCTCGGGCCTTTCGGATTCTGGGTTTAGCGACTCTTAGGCGACGCGCACCCGCGAGGCCCGCGGCCCCTTGGGAGCAGATGCTTCGACATCGAAGCTGACCTTTTGCCCCTCTTGCAACCCCTCGAAAGAGCCCTCGACGGACGACCGGTGGAAAAAGTACTCCTTGCCGTCCTCGCCGCTCAAGAATCCAAAACCGCGGTCCATCACCAATCGCTTGATCGTTCCGTTCTGCGCCACGTCTGTCGCTAGCTCCTTCGCAAAGTTATCCCCGGTCCGCTTGCGTTGCCTGGGCGTGCCATGACCGGGCTGACAACACCCGAGATCAAGCATATCATGGGTGATATTGCGACGGCCAAAAACGGCGGCCGGGTAGCCGGCTGAAGGAGGCGCGGATCCCGATGCGGAGCACAATGCCCGATTTCCCACTGACACTGCAGCACTTCCTCTGGCGTTCGACCACCCTCTTCCCCACCAAGGAGATCGTGACCCGGCGAGAGGCCGGCCGCCACCGCTACACCTATGCCGATTTCGGCCGGCGGGTGGCCCAGCTGGCTCACGCGCTGAAGGAGCTCGGCGTCGGCCCCGGCGACCGGGTGGGGACGCTCGCCTGGAACAACTACCGCCACCTGGAGCTCTACTTCGCGGTGCCCTGCGCGGGAGCGGTGTTGCACACCTTGAATCCCCGCCTCTTCCCCGAACACCTCGAGTTCGTGATCAACGACGCCGAGGACAAGGTCATCTTCGTCGACGCCTCGCTGGTGCCGGCGCTCCAACGCGTCGCGTCGAGCCTCAAAGGCGTCAAGCACTTCGTCGTCATGACCGATGGCCCCTCCCCCAACGGCGAGCTCAAGCCGCTGGCCTCCTACGAGGAGCTGATCGCCAATCGCCCAACCATCTATCCATGGCCGGACCTGGATGAGCGGGACGCGGCGGCCATGTGCTACACCTCGGGCACCACCGGCAAGCCGAAGGGGATCGTCTACAGTCACCGCTCCTCGGTCCTGCACTCCTACGGCATCGCGATCGGCGGGGGCATCGGCCTGGCGGAGTCGGACAGCATCCTCCCCGTCGTGCCCATGTTCCATGCGAATGCGTGGGGTCTCGCTTATGGGGCGACCATGCTCGGCTCCAAGCTCGTCTTTCCGGACCGCTTTTTGGACCCGGTCAGCCTGATCGACCTCTTTCGAGAGGAACGCGTCACCTTCACCGCCGGCGTCCCCAGTGTCTGGATCGCCCTGTTGCAGCACCTGGACAAAACCGCCACCAACCTGGATGGGCTGCGGATGTTCGTTGGCGGCTCGGCGTTATCGGCCGGACTCTACGACGGGCTGACCAAGCACGGCATCGATACCAACCAGGGATGGGGCATGACGGAGACCTCGCCCGTCGCGGCCGTCGCCACCATGAAGAGCTACACCCCGGAGGGCGATCGCAAGCAGATCCGGCTCAAGGCCGGATTCCCGATCGCCGGCGTCGAGCTGCGCCTCGCCAACGTCGACACCGGCAAGCCCGTCCCCTGGGACGGGAAGAGTGTCGGCGAGATCCAGGTGCGCGGCCCCTGGGTGACTTCGAGCTACTACCGCGGCGTCGACGCCGAACGCTTTACCGCCGACTCGTGGCTGCGCACTGGCGACGTCGCCAACGTCGATGCGGAGGGCTATATCCAGATCGTCGACCGGACCAAGGACCTGGTCAAATCTGGCGGCGAATGGATCTCGTCCGTCGAGCTCGAGTCAGCCATCATGGGTCATCCGAAAGTTCTGGAGGCGGCCGTTATCGGGGTACCCCATCCGAAGTGGCAGGAACGGCCGGTCGCGTACGTCGTCGCCAAGCCGGAATTCAAAGGCGCTGTCAGTCAGGCGGAGATCATCGAATACCTGACGCCGCTGGTGGCCAAGTGGTGGCTGCCGGACGAGGTTCGGTTTGTCGATGAAATCCCCAAGACCAGTGTGGGGAAATTCGATAAGAAGGTGATCCGCGAACAGGCGCTCAAGGCGCCGGCGGCGGCCCACCCATCTGAGTAAGACAAAACGGTGACGGGCGCGGCACAGTGCTGCGCCCACTTCGCCAGCAGCGTCGATCGCTAATGCGGCCTTAATACTCTCGGGCTAGAACGGAGGCTAGAAGGATGTGACTCAGCAATGGATGCCTCCGAGAAGTTCGAGGCGCTCGTCCCAAAGCCGCTCGATGCGGAGGGAATCGAGCGGCGTCGCGAGCTCGAGGACATCCACGAAGAGCTGCTCCTGAGTATCCTGGCGCTCGAGGAAGAGTGGCAGCTCGACAATCGGATCGCCTTCTCCCTTCGGCAGCGTAAGGCCGCCTGACGCGTTAGCGCCGCCCCGATCCACGGAGCATCACCATCAGCTGCGCCATGCGCCGTCGCCGCGTCTCCGGCAGCTTGGCGCCGTTGAGCCACTCGACGAACTCCTTCTTGCGCGTGTGGGAAAGCTTCTCGAACGCCGCGGCGGCCTCGCGGTCCGCCTCGAGCCGTGCGCGCAGTGGCTCGGGGAGGTCCACCGTGCGCAGCTCGGCGTCATATTCCAGGCCCACCATGAGCCGCTCACCAGCCATCACGCCGGAGGCCTCCCGGACCTCGCGCCGCACCCCGATGTAGGACTTGCCGCCGTACACCGCGATCGTGGTCCGGTAGGTGGTGGCGTTGATCGTCACCTTGACCGGGGCGCGCTTGCGCTGGCCGAGCGTGGTCAGCACCTCCGGCGGCACGCGAATGTAGCACGCGCCCTGGTCGGACTCGAGGTGGCCTTCAAAGCGCAGCTCTGGCATGCTGGCTTATTTTCTGGCAATTTCGCCGGAAATACGCACGTTTTGGACCGTGCCCCCGTTTGCATCCCACGACAGGGCCCTCGGCCCATCGGATTACAACACGGAGGACACGATGCCGAAAACGCAAAAATGGACCGCGTCGACGTTCGTCAGCCTGGTGCACGATAACCTCACCGAGAAGGGCCACAAGGTCAAGAAGTCGGACCTGAACTGGGCCGTCAAGGACGCCTTTGAGGCGGCTGTTGCCGCCGGCGCGCGCGGTATGCGCGTCCGTTTCCCCGAGATCGGCGCACTCGCGTCGCGTGACGTCAAGGCCCGCAAGGCAGGGAAAGGCACCAATCCCTTCACCGGCGAGTCGATCATGCTGAAGGCCCGGCCCGCTTCCAAGAAGCCGCGCTGGTCGTTCCCGAAGGCCGTTCGCGAGGCCTACATCCGCACCGCTACTCGCAAGGCCGCGTAAGCACCTCTTCGACCACGGGGCGCCGGGCTTCGAAGCCGGCGCCCCGATTCGTCTCAAACGCTCGTAGCTTGACAGGCTTCCAAATTGGCCTGACTATGATGGGAGCGATGAGACGAAATCTGATAGCCGGACTGCTGATTGCCGGCGGTCTTGTCCTGATGGGGACCTCCCTGCCGGCGCTCGGCCTGGTCCGCCTGGGCTCGTCTGACGTCGCCATCCAGCCGATCCCAGGCCTGGGCGAACCGCTGTCCCCTCCCCATCAGCACGCGAAATTCCTCCCCGGGACTGGCAGCACCGGCGCGGGGCCGAGCCAGGTGGTCGCCTATCTCTCGATTCCCAAACTGGGCATCAAGAACGCCCAGATCTTCGACCGGGGCGTCGACGGTACCGGCAACATGCTGATCGCCAAGGGCTACGCGGTGACCCACTACGCCAACTCCTCCCCCATCGGCAGCGGCAACGCGGTGCTCTACGGTCACGACGACATCGAGGGCAGCATCTTCGGGCGACTCCAGGAACTGGCGATCGGTGATGAGTTGGACGTCACGATGGCCGGTGGCGACGCGGCCGTTTACCACGTCACGGCGCGAGCGATCGTCGCCCCCACCGCGGTCCAGATCCTGAACCCGACCAACGACGTCCGGTTGACGGTCTTCACTTGCTGGCCCAACTGGGTCGACAGCAAGCGGGTGGTCGTGACGGCGGTGCCAGCGGCCGCGTGACCGCCGGCGCCCCGTTAGTGGTTTGTCTCTTCGGTCGGCCCCTGAAAGTACTTCAGTAACTCTTCGAGGGCCTTGGCGGCTTCCGGGTCACGAAGCAGTCGTTCCTGCATCTCCTGCACCTGCTTGACGAGCTCTTTCGCCTGGCTCTCCTGGGCGACCTGCAGGAGGACCGGCTGGGTGGCCGCCGAGACGACCATCTGGGCCTGCTGGCGGAGCATCTCGACCCCCTGGCACCCCAGGCAGGTTCCGGCGTTGTCGCAGTGGCACAGCACGAGGCGAAGGTTATCGAGCTCGCGCTGTAGCGGCGAAAGGTCGACGGGCCGGCTCACCGTTCAAGCTTACTTCGACCGCCGGGAACTTTTGCGGCCGGCCCGCGTCCTAGGGTTGACATGAAAACGCTGCCGCCCGTCCGACTGGCGCTCCTCGTCGGAATATTCGGTGTTGGCGGGTTGCTGGCGGCCTGCGGAACCGCCTCCACCAACGGCGCCGCTCCCGCTGCCCGCTCCGTTAGCGGCGGGTTGGGCCAGGGTGGCAGCTCGATGAACTACGCGAGCGCCGACAAGAGCACCGTCGGCGCCGGCGCACCAACCGTCCCGCAGCCCAATGCGATCCTGACGGCACAGGGCGACCAGAAGGTCATCCTCGATGCGACGCTCGGGATCCAGATCAAGTCCGGCGCTTTCTGGGACAGCTACAACCAGGCCGTGGTGATCGCCGGACGGTTCAACGGTCATCTCGTCAGCTCGCAGGTTGGGGATCCGACCGGACAGCAGACCGACGCCGGTACCGTCGTCGTCGCCGTCCCCGCCGACAGTTACAGCGACGCGCTCGCGGCGCTGCGCCAGCTCGGCAAGCCGACCCAGCTCCAGGTGACCAGCCAGGATGTCAGTGGCGAGTACGTCGACCTCCAGTCCAGGCTGAAGAATCAGCAGGCGCAGCAGGCCATCCTGCTCGACCTGATGCGGCGCGCCCAGAGCATTCCGGACAGCATCGCGGTCCAGAACCAGCTGTCCACCGTGACCGGTCAAATCGAGCAGATCGAGGGACGCATCCGCTTCCTCGACCAGCGGACCACCTACTCGACGATCACGGTTCACCTGTTCACAGTCGCGGCGGCCGCGGTGCAGCCCAGCCTGTGGGATCGCAGCGGGCTCGGTCAGTCGTTTGCAACCGCGGGGCAGGCATTCGTTGGCGTCGTCGGCGGGATGCTGGTCGCGATCGGATTCGTGCTGCCCTTCGTCCTGCTGCTGCTGCTCGCCTTCGGCGTCTGGCGCTTGCTGCCGGTTTCGATACGGCCTGCCCTTCGCCGCCCGGCGTCATCCTGATAGGTCGAGGGGTCTGAACCGGTCCTCGAGGAATCGGTGGTGCGCGAGCAAGCGGTCCATATCGGCTCGGTGGACCGCCTCGGCGACCCGCCGCATCTGCGCCTCGAGCAGGTCGAGCTCGTCAACCAGGACCTGGTAGGCCGTCGTCCCCCGGGCCGACGCGTACCCGCCCGGCAGCTGCAGGTACGTTTCGACCGCCGTGGGCAAGAAGTCGCGTGCGGTGCGCTCGACCAGGTAGAGCTCGGGCGCGCCCAGCGGCAGGCAATCGAGACGGGGCAGGATTTCGGCCCGGATGGTCAATTCGATGCGCTGGACCCGGATCCAGATGTCCGGCGGGACCCGCCCAGCGACCGCGGCGATCTCGGCCGACAGGGACCGCTGGACCTGCATCGGGTCGAATCCCAGTCGATGAACTTTTGGGGTCCCGCGCACAGCGAGTACCCCGGCCAGGTAGAAGCCGATCACGAGCAAGATCCCCTGCGGGCCGACGGGATCGATGACGACCAGCGCGGCGGCCACCAGGGCGAGGCCCGATCCGGCGAGGTTCCGCCGACCGGTCAGGTAGGTGGCGATGGTGCGCATTCGATGAGCTCCTCCGCTGTCCGACCTCAGATACGTACTAGATGTACCCAGATGACGCCGCCCTGACACCAGTACGCTAGCGAGGTGACGGATGCGAGTACGGCGGCGAGGGCCTCCCTCGACGGCCGAATGTTCATCGACGGGCAGCGGACCTGGTCGCGATCGGGCGCGACCTTCGAGGCCATCGACCCGGCAGACGGGCAGGTTTTCGCGACCGTAGCCCTCGGCGACAGATCCGACATCGATGGCGCCGTGGCCGCGGGTCGCCATGCGATCGAGCAGGGCTGGGCGGGGCTGCCGCCGGTTCGGCGGGTTCGCATGCTGAACCGCCTGGCCGGACTGCTGCGGGAGCGCACCCGGGAGCTGGCCGAGCTGGAGAGCCTGGACGTGGGCAAGCCGCTCCGGCAGGCCGAGGATGACGTGGCCGCGGCGGCCGGCTATTTCGAGTTCTTCGCCGGGGTTGCCGACAAGGTGTTCGGCTCGAGCATTCCGCTCGGCCAGGGCTTCGTCGACTTCACGCTTCGAGAACCGCTCGGCATTTCGGCCCAGATCGTGCCCTGGAACTACCCGCTCCGCCTCGCCTCGCGCGGGATTGCGCCCGCGCTCGCGGCCGGCAATACGGTCGTGGCGAAACCCGCGGCCGAGGCGGGATTGAGCATCGTTCGCTTGGCCGAACTGGCCGTCGAGGCGGGCATTCCGGCCGGTGTGTTCAACGTCGTGACCGGTGGACGGGAAACGGGAGCCGCGCTCGCCTCGCACCCTGGCATCAACCACATCACCTTCACCGGCTCGGTTCCAACCGGCATCGCGATCATGAAGGCGGCCGCGGATAACGTCGTGCCGCTCACCCTCGAGCTCGGCGGCAAGTCTCCCAACGTGGTCTTCGACGACGCCGACCTGGACCGCGCCGCCGCCTCCTCGGCGAGCATCCTGATGCAGAACGCGGCGCAAACCTGCACCGCGCCAACGAGACTCCTGCTCGAGCGCTCGGCCCATGACCGCTTCGTCGACCTGCTGGCCAAGCGCATCGGCGCCATCCGGTTGGGGCGCGGTCTCGACAACCCCGACATGGGGCCGGTGGTCAGCGAGCGCCAGATGCATCGCGTCCTCGGCTACATCACGGCGGGTTCCCGTGACGGCGCGACGGCGGTCACCGGCGGCGCCCGCGCGCAGGGCGGCGAGCTCGCGGCCGGCTACTTCATCGAGCCAACTCTGCTCGACGGCGTTGAGCGGGGGTCGGTGCTCGAGCAGGAAGAGATTTTCGGCCCGGTCCTCACCGTCACCACCTTCGACTCGCTCGACGAGGCGATCGCCATCGCCAACGGCACGCCGTACGGACTGGTCACAGGAGTCTGGACCAAAGACCTGAACAAAGCGATGACCGTGGCCACCGCCGTCAAGTCAGGCCAGGTGCGGGTCAATGGCTACAGCGTGGAAGGAAGCATCGGCCTGCCGTTCGGCGGCTACAAGCGCAGCGGTTTCGGCCGGGAGCAGGGCGTCGAAGCGCTAGCCAGCTACACCCAGATCAAGAACGTCATGATCAACTACGGCTCCGGCTGAGCCCGTCGCGGACCTCAGCGAGCTCTGCCAGAGCGGCGCACGCTTTGGTTCACCTGTGCGAGCAGCTTGAAGCCGTCGAGGTCGTCGAGGTTGTACCACTGGAACATGATGCGCTCGACACCGAGTGCGGCGAATTCGTCCAGCTGGGCTCCAACCTCATCGGGTGTCCCGACGATCCAGCTCCGCCGGCGAAGCTCATCCGGTGCGGCCTCGGGCGCGACGTTCGCCAGCGCCGCGAGAAACGACTGGTGCCATCGTCCCTTTTCGCGAACCTCGGCGGCGTCACGGCCGATGAGCGCGCCGCCCATCCATGAGCGCCGGATCGCATCCGGGTTGCGACCGACGGCCCGGCAATGCTCCTCCAGCCGGGCGCGCTTCTGTCGATAGGCCTCGGGCCCGGGTGCGTGGCTGTTCCACTCGTCGGCCTCGCGTGCCACGATCCGGAGCAGGCGGACTTCGCCGTCGCCTCCGATCAGTAGCGGCGGAGCGGGTCGCTGCACCGGTCGCGGGTACGCCGCCGCGCCTTTGAGCCGATAGTAATGACCCTCGAAGTCGACCGGGCCACCGGTCCAGAGCGCCTTGATCACGGCGATGCCTTCTTCGAGACGGTCGAACCGCTCCTTGAGTGGTGGCAGCGGGATTCCATACGCGTCATGCTCGGCTTCGTTCCATCCGGCGCCGACGCCGAGGACCAGCCGGCCCGCGGAGAGCCCATCGACAGCCGCGGCCATGCGCGCCAGCAGGGCCGGGTGACGAAAGGTCATCGGGCTGACCAGCGGTCCGAACCCAATTCGCTGGGTCCGCTGTGCCAGCGCCGTCAGCGAGGTCCAGCATTCCAGTGCGGGCCGCTCCGGGTGGCCCATCAGGCTGAAAAAATGATCCGAGCGCCAGAGCGAATCGAGGCCGAGCGCCTCCACCCGGTCCCCGATGCGAAACCAATGATCCCAGGTCAACCCTTCCTGCCCTTCGATCATCACGCCGATCCGCATGGCCATGACGTTAACCCAAACCACAGAGCACGCCGGCTGCTAACCTCGGGGCCGCATGGAAGAATCATTGAAAGATGCGAGATTCCGCAGGACGCTCGCCTTTGCGCTCGGCGCGCTGATTCAGGCGACGCGATTGCGCGGTAGCGGCCGGATCACGCTGGCGGCGCTCGGTTTCGTCGGCGTGCTCGGTGCCGGCTTCAACGGTGGCAGCTTTTTGAACTATCATCAGGACTTCAGCTCGATGCTGATGGCGGTGGGCTCCGCGCTGGCCATGTCGGTCTACGTGGCGCTGCTCTATCGCTCCGGAATAGCCACCCCGGTGCCAGGGTTATAACGGTTACGATGCCTGCGGTTACGGTCGAGAACATCCTGACGCTGCCCCGTCTTCCGGAGCTCGATGCTGCGACCAACATTGACCGACCCGTGCTCGCGATCACGACGGCGCCCAGGGGTGTCGAGGGTGAGGGCTTCCCCGTGCGTCGCGCCTTTTACGGGCTCGACCCGCGCTTTCTCGATCCCTTCATTCACATGGATCAGATGGGCGAAGTCGAGTACGGCCCGGGCGAGCCGAAGGGCACGGCCTGGCATCCGCATCGCGGCTTCGAGACCGTGACCTATATGATCGACGGCACCTTTCAGCACCAGGACTCCACCGGCGGCGGCGGCCTGATCACCGATGGCGCCACCCAGTGGATGACCGCCGGGGCCGGCATCCTCCACATCGAGCGGCCGCCGGAGGCGTTGATCGCGAGTGGTGGCCTCTTCCACGGCATCCAGCTCTGGGTCAACCTTCCCGCCGATAAGAAGTGGACGCCGCCGCGGTATCAGGACATCGGCGCCACGAGAGTCACGCTGCTCGCCTCACACGATGGCGGCACGCTGGTGCGGGTAATCGCCGGCGAAATTGCCGGTCACCACGGGCCGGGCATCACGCACACCCCGATCAGCCTGCTGCACGCAACCATCAGTCCGGGAGCCGAGATCCGTCTTCCCTGGCGGCGCGAGTTCAACGGGCTGGTCTACGTGCTCGCCGGCCGCGGAACGGTGGGCACCAAGCGCGCACCCATCGGGACCGGACAGCTGGCGGCCTTCGGTGAGGGCGACGTGATCAGTATGACCGCCGACCTCACGCAGGAGAGCCGGTCACCGAACCTCGAGGTGCTCGTCCTCGGCGGTGAGCCGATTGGTGAGCCGGTCGCGTGGTACGGCCCATTCGTCATGAACACGCACGAGGAATTGGCCCAGGCCTTCGACGACTTCCGTCGCGGCCGGATGGGGAGCATTCCCGCAGCGCACATCGGCAACTAGCGAATCCCGCTGTCGTACTCGACGTTGACGGTGGCATAGCTGCCCGCCGTCACCGTCACCGTTGTCGGAATCGGACGGGGAAGCATGCTCGAATTGATGTTCAGGCCGACCACGGTATAGGTTCCCGGTGCGACATCGACTCTAAAATGTCCATCCGCACCGGAACGTGTCCGCGCCACTTCATGACCGGCTGCGTCGCGCACGACGACGGTGGCCGCGAGAGGGCGCGGGGGACAAGGTGAGTTGATTCGTTCGACCGGGCACGCGGGACCCGACTGCACCACGCCCTGGATGCCGGTTCCGGGCGGCGTCGGTGTACCGGCCGGTGTGCCGCAAGCGGCCATTGCCAGAACGACGATGATCGACGCCAGGATGCGTTTCATCGGTGTCGATAATTACGACGCACGGCGTCCTGAAAAGTTCCGAGTCGGCTACGCGCCCCGGATGCCGCTTACCGGGTTGCCCATGGCATCGACCGATTGCTGGAGCGTCTGGCTTGCAACCGGCGAGCCGTCGCCGGGGTAGACCACGACCGGCGTCCCGATGGGTGCCCAATCGAAAAGCATCTGGATGGCGGCCAGCGGGAGGTGGATGCAACCGTGGCTCGCGAAGGGGCCGAACTGCGATCCTGGTCCCAGCGTCGCTGCAGGTTGCCAGCTGGCGTCATGCAGGCCCTCACCGTTCTTGGTGAACCAGACCACCATCTGAACGACCGTGTCCGGGTACCACTCGGGCGATCCTTTCGGCCAGGGTGACTGCATCGTCCAGGGCGCGTCCTTACGCAGGACCTGCATCGCCCCGATATCGGTCGCGAGCGCCGGCCGGCCGGTCGTGACCGGGGTATCGACCACCACCCGGCCGTCCTCGTAGGCGATCAGCCGCTGTCTCTGCACCGAGACCACGATCACGCGGCTCGGCCCATCGTGCAGTAGGCCATTGTGGAGCTGAGCCGCGTACTGCTGCACGCCGGCGGCCGCCAGCGCCAGGTGTTGCCCGTCTGTGAAGCCCAGCATGGCGCCGTAGCGCTCCAGCGCGGCACTCAATCGGGGAGCCCACCGGAGCTTGAGAAAGGCAGCGACCGTGGCATCGTTTCGCGCTGCCGCAAGCGCGAGCTGGGTCGACGCCCGCACCGCGGACGGATCCGCCTGGACCGCGGCGGTCCGCCGGGCCGCGTCCGCCTGGATGGCAGCGTTCTCCATCGCGGCCGCCCTGCTCTCCCCCGCCACGCTCGCAGCGCGGCTCAGCTGGCCATTCAGGGCAATCGCACTCGCACCCCGGCTGCTCAGCGCCAGCCCGGCCAACAGGATGGCACCGAGCACCGCTTGCCGTGAGGGCGGGCCAGCAGGCCACCTCAGCGTGGCCCGGCGCGATTGCCACCACCCACTAACAGACATAGTGTTAGGCAGATTATAACGTTCGTAGGAAATCGACTAGGATTGCGCCGGCACCATTGACCAGGATGGCCGTTCACTTCGACGAGGGCACCGTTGGCGCAACGGACTTCCCGGATGGGCTCGACTGGCTCAACGGGGTGCCGCGCCGTCACCAGCTGGCTCAGGCGCGGGGTCGCGGATTGGACCAGCGCGACGGTTCGGACGGTCATCGGCGACTGACGCCCACCCCCCGTCTTTACGGCCTCGCAAGTCGCCGATAGAATGGGGCCACCCTGACGGGGGCAGGGCGGAGGTCGGGGAAATGCGGACGCTGTCGTTGCTCGGACTCGACGCCGCCGAGCGCCCGCGTCTGAACGCGGCATCGCTCCGCCGGCTGGCCCGGCTCGGGACCGTGGTCCGCTGGCCGGGGTTGCTGTTCGCAGCCATCCTTTCCCTGGCGGTGAAGCCGATTTCGCCGATCGGGCTGGCGCTGGTCCTCATCTGGGTCGCCAGTTACAACGCCTGGGGGATGATCGCGATCTCCAGGGCCGACGACGACTCGATCCTGCGGATCGGCCGCGCCCTCACCTTGCTGGATACGGTCAGCTACTTCCTGGTGCTCTTCGTCTTCGGCGGTGTCGGGGCGAGCACCAGCATCTATGCCGCTTACATCCTCCTGATCGTGTGGATGGTGGCCTACGACGGGGCCGAGGGCGCGATGCTCTCGGTCGGCATCTTCGTCGTCGGGATGATCGCGCTCCACGCGGCGCTCAAGGCGTTTCTCGGCCTGGAATTCGACGGCCGGGATGTGCTGCTCTGGAGCCTGATCATGGTGGTCGCGGGCGCGATCCTGGCGGCGTACGATCGGATCGTCATCGGTGGTGTACTACCCCAGGGAACCGCGCTCGGCCATGACGGATCGACCCTTCCCACGCCGCCGGTGATCGTCAGCGCGGTGGTCACGCCCGTCACCGGCGCCAGCGTTCCGGCCGTCCGGCTCTCACCCCGCGAACAGGAGGTCCTCGAGCTGGTCGCGGAAGGCTACTCCAACGCCATGATCGCGAGTCGCCTGCACTTGAGCGAGAACACCGTCAAGACCTATGTCGAGAACCTGCTGAGCCGCCTCAATGCCCGAAACCGCGCCGAGGCCGTGGCCGCCGCCTCCCGGCAGAATCTGATCTAGCGGAAGTTCCCTCTCCCCCGTTCTCCCTCCCCCGGTTGGAACCGCCTGCGCCGATCTTTCATTACTCTGGGGGATACCGGCGCCGACCAACTCACCGTAGCCTGTGACCAGTGGGGGTGCCAATCGACCTGGGGGGCACGCCGATGGCGACCAGGATGGTGGGGGGTTTCATCCTGGTCGCCTTTCTATTGTGCGTCCTGCTGGCCTGGCCTGGACGCCGGCGTTGGCCGCTCTGGCTGATCGCCGGGTTGTGCGGCTCCGTCTGCGCCGCGCTCACGCTGAGCCTCACCGCCGCCGGCGGCTGGCTCGTCGATTCGATGCGGCTGGCGACCGTGGCCCTGGCCACGGGCTTCCTCGGGACCGCCGCCCTCCGCGACCTACGCTAGCCGACTCCTCGACGCATTTCGAATTCGAGAACGTCGACCGTCTTGCCGCCCATGGACTGCACCCGGCCGGTTGGTGCGAACCCGTGCCGGGCATAGAGGCGCTCCGCTGGCGCGTTGCCGGTGGCGACCCAGAGGCACATCGTCCTGAATTGTTCACTCGCAGCCCACACGAGCACAGCGTCGACCAGGCGATCGCCGACACGATGTCCGCGCCAGGCGGGTGCCACCCACATCGAGATGAGTTCGGCCTGATGCGGCCGATCGCCCTCGATGCCGGCCGCCAGACCGACGCCCTGGGTTGCGACCTCGGCCCGAAAGACTGCTCGTTGCTCGAGCCGGCGCCGCCACTCCGCTTCGTCGAGCTTCTCGGCATCGCTGGCGGTCGATCCGAAGGCCTCGGGGGCGTCCCGCAACGCCGCCAGGCGGACGGCGCGAAACGCTACCCAATCGGCAGCCGCCAGGCGCCGAATTACGAGCTCCGCCAATTCGCCGCCTTGACCCGCGGAACGGCTGTCAGGTAACGTGATATCTGCATTGTTAAACGCCAACCCAACCTCCTGGAGGGATTGCCCATGATCCTATTCCTGCTGCTCCTGATCGCCGCCGTTGGCATCGTTGCCGTCTACGCGGTGAGTGGCAACCTTGGCACGCATGACGTGACCTTCTGGCAATGGCACTGGTCCGCGGTCCCGGATTGGGTCCCGGTGGTGCTGACGGCCGCCGTGTTCGGCGGCTTGTTCTTGCTCTACATGCTTTACTCGGGCCTGGTTCATGGCGTCCGAGTGGGCTCGATGCGGCGTCGGGTGACGACCCGCGAGTCGGCGATCACCGAGTTGCGTCGCGAGAACCAGCGGTTGCGCGAGGAGAATGCCCGCGTGCGCAGCGAGCTTGGCACCGCGACGACAGACCGCGAGCCGGTGGGCGCCGCCAATGCCCCGGACCGTCCACGCCGCGCCGCGCCCTATCGCCCCCGGGCAACCTTCGGGGAGAGGGTGCGAGCATTCTTCAGCGGCCAGGAGCCCGCGGGCTACTAGCTCCACCGCTGGGATCGCCAGTTAGCAGCAACAGGTCTCGCGGCGAGCGAGGCCTGTTTTGCGCCGCGGTTTGCAATCTGACGCTTGACAGCCAGCCGGTCGTGTCAGCTAAATTGATACCGTTCCTACCATCAGTGGCTCGCGGGCCGATTTGATGTCCCGGCGTGCCGTCGTCCAGTTGAAAGGAGGCGAAACAATGCCAGTCACCGGCAAGCGGGGCTTCGGTTCCATGGATGAGGCAAAGCAGCGGGAGATCGCCAGCAAGGGCGGCCAGGCGGCCCACCAAAAAGGGTCAGCTCACGAGTTCAGTCCGGAAGAAGCGCGCTCGGCGGGCAGCAAGGGGGGCAAGGCCGCCCACGAAAAAGGATCGGCGCACGAGTTTTCCTCCGAGGAGGCGCGAGCCGCCGGCCGCAAGGGCGGCGAAGCCTCCAGCCAGGATCGCAATCGGATGGCCACCATCGGACGTGAGGGCGGCCGCCGCTGATCGAAAGGGAGGAAACCGGCCTGGTCTCCTCCCCATGTGCGACTAGAGGGCGCCGACGAGTTCCTTGATGCGCGCCTCCGGGAGCGCGACGTCCGAGAGGGTACCGGCGAAGTAGGCATCATAGGCGGCCAGGTCGAGCAGGCCGTGCCCACTCAGGTTGAAGAGGATGACCGGCGACTCACCCCGCTCACGCGCCTTGATCGCCTCGTCGATCACCGCCCGGATCGCATGCGCCGACTCCGGCGCCGGAATGGTGCCCTCGGTTCGTGCGAACTGCACGGCGGCATCGAAGACCGTCCGCTGCGGATAGGCAACCGCGTCGATGAGGCCGTGGTCCACCAGGGCGGAGACCAGCGGCGCCATGCCGTGGTAACGCAACCCACCAGCATGAATCCCGTCCGGGATGAAGCTGTGGCCGAGCGTGTGCATCTTGACCAGCGGCGTCATTTCACCGGTATCGCCGAAATCGTAGGTGTACTTGCCACGGGTGATCGACGGACAGGCGTCCGGCTCCACCGCCAGGAAGCGTGTCTTGGTCCTTCCCTGCAACCGATCGCGCAGGAACGGGAACGCGAGCCCCGAGAAATTGCTGCCACCGCCAACACAACCCACCACCAGGTCCGGCATCGCACCGGCTCGCTCCATCTGCACCAGCGCCTCTTCGCCGATGATCGTCTGGTGCATCAGGACATGGTTGAGCACGCTTCCCAGCGCGTACTTGGTGTCGTCTCGCGTCGCGGCATCCTCGACAGCCTCGGAGATGGCGATGCCGAGACTACCTGTCGAATCCGGATACTCGGCGCGGATCTTGCGCCCGGCATTGGTTAGCTCGGACGGGCTGGGAACGACGGTGGCGCCCCAGACGTGCATCATGCTCTTGCGGTAGGGTTTTTGCTCGTAGCTGATGCGCACCATGTACACCATGCACTCGAGGTCGAAGAGTTTGGCGGCAAAGGCGAGGGCGCTCCCCCACTGGCCGGCGCCGGTTTCGGTCGACAACCGCTTGGTCCCCTCGGCTTTGTTGTAGAAGGCCTGGGCGACCGCCGTGTTCGGCTTGTGCGAACCGGGCGGGCTAACCCCCTCGTACTTGTAGTAGATCTTCGCCGTGGTCTTGAGCTCGCGCTCCAGACGGGTCGCCCGCATCAGCGGCGTGGGGCGCCACAATCGCAGCGCCTCCTGGACCGGTAGCGGGATGTCGATGTAGCGCTCCTGGGAAACCTCCTGTTTGATCAGCTCCATCGGGAACAAGGGCGCCAGATCCTGCGGGCCGATCGGTTGACGGGTGCCAGGGTGAAGCGGTGGACTCCCCGGAAACGGGAGATCCGCCTGGATGTTGTACCAGCGCGTCGGCATCTCTTTTTCGTCGAGCACGATCCGGTTGGCGACTTCTGGCGCGCGAACGCTCATAGCTTTCTCCCTCCTGTGGTCCGAATCGCCAGCGTGGCGCTGTTCCGCCTGTTTTAGCATTAACGGGACCCTGGTGCAAAGGCCCGACCGGACCGCCATGCTCGCCGCCCTCGAGCGCCTCGTGCTCGCCGAGTCGCCCTCGCTCGACAAGGCCCGCTGCGACGCGTGCGCCGATCAGGTCGCCGACCTCTTCCGGCAGCGGACCGGCGTCTCCGCCTTGCGGCATCGACGGCAAGACCGGGGTGACCACCTGGAGATCCGGATTGGGGATGGTGCCGCGCCAATCATGGTTCTCTGCCACCACGACACGGTCTGGCCCGAAGGCACGCTGGCGCGCCTGCCGTTCCGGGTCGACGGTGAGCGCGTCACGGGCCCGGGGAGCTATGACATGAAGGCAGGCATCGTCGAGGCAGCCTTTGCGCTTGAAGCCGCCAAACCAAAACGGCCGGTGGTCGTGCTCTCGACGTCCGATGAGGAGATCGGCAGCACCAGCTCGCGCGCGCTGATTGAAGAGACCGCGCGGCGCGCGGTGGCGGTGCTGGTTCTCGAACCGGCCGCCAGCGGCGGGGCGATCAAGACCGCCCGCAAGGGCATCGCGGATTTCATCCTCGAGGTCGACGGCCGCGCCGCCCACGCCGGGGTCGAGCCTGAGAAAGGGATCAGTGCGATCGAGGAACTGGCGCACCAGGTGCTCGCCCTCAAGGGGCTGAGCGACCCGGTCGCCGGGACCACGATCAACGTCGGGGTGGTTGCCGGAGGCACCCGGCCCAACGTCGTCGCGGCGCACGCCCGTGCCGAGATCGACGTTCGTTTTGCGCGGGCCTCGGAAGCGGAGCGGGTGGTTCGCGCCATTAACGACCTGCAACCGAGGCTCGCGGGAGCCCGCCTCCGGGTTAGCGGCGGCGTCGATCGGCCGCCCATGGAGCGCGGCGCCGGAACCATTCGTCTGGCGCAGCTCGCGCAGCGGCTCGCCGGCGATCGCGGCGTCCAGCTCGCCGAGACCAGTACCGGGGGCGGCAGCGACGGCAATTTTACCGCCGCGCTCGGTGTCGCCACGCTCGATGGGCTTGGCCCCGACGGCGGCGGCGCGCATGCCGACTCGGAGCACCTGCTCATCGGGACCTGGCTCGATCGGACCGAGCTCCTGACGCGCTTGATCGAGGCGCTCTAGCGACTTGACGCGCCGCCCACCGCCTGTGTTAGGGTGGACGACGGTCCGTTACGCCTCGTCGTAGCCAACCGCCTTCCTCTCGTTTCCGCCGTGGACCAGAAGGGTTGACGTTCGCCGAGTGACGGCCGAGTGACGGAGGGAAGGCTCCATCAACGTTACAGGGGTTGTTATTGCTATTGTCTTGAAGGCTCACGCCTATATCTTGCGGTTGACCAGCGCGCGGTTCCGCCATCTTGTGGTTTCTGACCTGGCCGCCCGAGCGGTCCTTCGTTACTGGCGCCTCCAGCGCCGGGGTCGGCAGGTCCTCGAGCGGCTTCGACTTCGCCGGCGGCATTTCTCCATCACGCTGGTGGGCCATGCGCTGGTCCTCGGCCTCGGCTTCGTCCTGGTGGTTCCGGTGGTGACCGTCCGGCCTGCAATAACGCGGACGGTTGCGGCGCAATATGCGGGCTACGTTCTGTGGACAACGCCGGCGCGACCTCGGACTGTCCCGATCCGAGAGGTCCTCAAGGCATCCGCGCTGGAGGAGCGCCCGGCCCCGGCGGTCATCGTACCGGCGGCACCACCCGCGCCCGCGCCCAGGCCGGCCCCACCCGCCTTCGTTCCGCCGCCGCCTGGCTCGGGCGGAGATGGACTGGCCGCCATCTACGCGGTGTTCGGCAGCAGCCCCGGCCTTAGCTGGGCACTGCGAGTGGCGAACTGCGAGAGTCATTACAATCCGCTGGCCGTCAACCGGTCCAGCGGCGCCAGCGGCCTGTTCCAGTTCATGCCGTCAACCTGGAATGCGAACTTCCCCGGCCAGAACATCTGGGATCCCTACGCGCAGGCCCGGGGCGCGCTCGTCTTTTACAACGCCGGTCGACAGAGCGCCTGGACCTGTAAGTAGGACGTCGCCGAGTCGGGCTGCTGCCCGCTACGATGTGGCGCGTGCCGCAGTCGTTGTCTGGGTCGCTGGCTCGCCCGCCGGTCGAGGTGCGGCTGGCCCGCTCCCATGCTGAGTTCGCTGCCTGCGAGGCGCTAAGCCGAGACATCTGGGGCGCCTCGGAGCGGAACGTCGTGCCGCGCGAGCTGCTGCTCACGATGCAACTCAACGGTGGCCTGGTGCACGGCGCCTTCCTTCCCGACGGCCGGCTGGTCGGCTTCTGCTTTGCCTTTGCGGGCGTGCGCGATGGGAAGCTCCGGCTGTGCTCCCATCAGCTGGGGGTCGTCCGGGAGCTGCGCGGTGCCGGGATTGGTATCGAGCTCAAGCAGGCGCAGCGTAACGACGCGCGGCGGCTTGGCTATCCGCTGGTGTCCTGGACCTTCGATCCACTGGAGGCACGCAACGCGTACATCAATCTCCATCGGCTGGGATGCATCGCGCGCCTGTACGATCGGAACCACTATGGGGCAATGGAAGACGAGCTCAACCGTGGCCTGCCCTCGGACCGGTTCGAGGCCGAATGGTGGCTGGATCGGCCAAAGCCGACGGCTCCGGCCGGTCAGCCGGCCGTGGTATTGCGGGTGGCCGGCGATGGCGAGCCCGGCCGTGAGCCGGTCGACCTCGCGGCGGTGCCGGCCGTCCTGATCGCGGTGCCGGAGGATTTTCAGGCCATCAAAAAGCAGAGTCTCGAGCTTGCCCAGCGCTGGCGGCTCGCGAGCCGCGCCGCGCTCGAAGCCGCGCTGAGCGCCGGCATGATCGCCGTCGATTTCCGTCGGGAGGGCGCCTACGTGATGGCGCGTCCGTCGTGAAGATCGAGGCCGTCGAGTTGCGGGTGCTGAAGATGCGGCTGCTGCGGCCATTTCGCACCAGCTTCGGCGTACAGCAGGACCGCTACCCCTTGCTGGTCCGCCTGGAGATCGACGGCCGCTCGCAATGGGGCGAGTGCGTCGCCGGCGAAGGGCCATGGTACTCCTACGAGACGGTCGAGACCGCCTGGCAGATCCTCAAGGGATACCTGGTCCCAGCGGTCATCGGGCGCGACTTGGCTGACGTCGATGCGCTCGAGACCCTCTTCGCGCCGGTGCGGGGCCATCACATGGCCAAGGCCTGTGTCGAGATGGCCTTCACCAGTGCGCTCGCCGAGCACGCGCGCAAGCCGCTCGCGACCTTCCTCGGCGGCGTTCGCGATCGCGTGGAAACGGGCGTCAGCATCGGAATCCAGGCGAACATCGACGAGTTGCTTGACAGCATCGGGACCCACCTGGCGCAAGGCTACCGTCGGATCAAGGTCAAGATCGAGCCGGGCTGGGACGTGATGACGATCGCGGCGATCCGCCAGCGGTACCCGGAAATCACGCTCATGGCGGATGCGAACTCCGCCTACACGCTCGACGACACCGCCCACCTTGCCCAGCTCGACCAGTTCGGGTTGTTGATGCTGGAGCAGCCGCTCACCGCCGGCGACCTCGTGGATCACGCCGCCTTGCAGCGACAGCTCCGCACGCCCATCTGCCTGGATGAGAGCATCGAATCGGCCCGCGAGGCCCGGCAGGCCCTCCAGCTCGGGTCGTGTCGCGTCATCAACATCAAACCCGGCCGGGTCGGTGGCTTTGCCGAGTCCCGCCGGATCCACGACCTGGCGAGCAAGGCGAACGTGCCAGTGTGGTGCGGCGGCATGCTGGAAACCGGCATCGGGCGCGCCTGCAACGTCGCCCTGGCGACGCTGCCGAACTTCCGGCTGCCCGGTGATATTTCCGCCAGCGACCGCTACTGGGCCGAGGACATCGTCGAGCCGCCCTTCATCCTCCAGCGCGGCGGCACGATCTCGGTTCCGACCCGATGGGGCCTGGGCGTCCGAGTCAAGGTCGACCTGGTCGAGCGACTGACCGTCCGGCGCGAGATGATCGCCGGCTAAAGGAAGAACGCGGCCAGCGCGATGATCACGTAAACGCCCATCAGCTGCAAGCCTTCCAGCCAGTTGCTGTGGCCGTCGCGTGAGATGACGGCGACGATCAGGGTGGCGATAAAGACAGCCCCGATCTCGAAGCCGGTGAAGACGAAGTCCATCGGGTGACCCAATAAAAGGCTGACGAAGACCATGACCGGTGCCACGAACAAGGCGACCTGGGTGGACGACCCGACCGCGATCTCGAGGGTGACATCGACCTTGTTCCTGATCGCGAAGAAGACGGCCGACGCGTGCTCGGCGGCGTTGCCGATGACGGGGATGACGATGAGGCCGACGAAGATTGGCGAGATCTTGAGTGTCTGGAGCGCCGGGTTGAGGGCCGACACCAGCAGTTCGGACTCCAAGCCGACCAGTAGCGCCGCTCCCAGCAGCACCCCCAGCGCCAGCGCCTGGGACCATTCCGGTTGCTCGTTGGACTCCGGGGTGCGAAAGAGATGCGCGCTGGTGAACTGCATGAACACCAGCGCGGCCGCGTAGAGCACGATCAGCGTGGCCGCCACCCCGGCGGATACGATCCGGCGGTTGCCGGCCGATAAAGCCGGCGACGTCGCCACGAGGAGCGCCGGCACCCCGAGGCCGGCCACTGCCAACACGAGCGACCCGGTATGGACGCCCGCCGCGCGTGCGCTGAAGGCCTGCTCGCCGCAGCGCATCCCTCCGACAAAGAGCGACAGGCCGAGGACCAGAAGCAGGTTCCCGACGATCGAACCGATCAAGGACGCCTTTACGACTTCAAAATTCCCGGCGGCGATGAGCAAGACGGCGACGATCAGCTCGGTGAGGTTGCCGAAGGTCGCGTTCAGCAAACCGCCGAGCTGCGGCCCGACGCGCACGGCAAGCTGGTCGGTGGCCCGCCCGATCAAACCGGCGAGCGGCACGATGGCCAGCGCCGCGGTGATGAAGGTCAGCAGCGGCTGATGCGTCAATTCCGCGATGAGCGATACCGGGATGAAGACGAGCAGCCAGTTGATCGAGGGCCGCAGCAACCACGCCCAACTGGCCATCGCGCTCCATTATCCCGGCAAGCGTCACGGGCCCGCCCCGTTTTTGATCCGAGCAATGCGTCACGGGGCCGCCCCAATTTTTGGGCAAAAGAAAAAGACCTCGGCGATGACCTACTCTCCCAGACCGTTGCCAGCCCAGTACCATCGGCGCAGACGGGCTTAACTGCTGTGTTCGGGATGGGAACAGGTGTTTCCCCGTCGCTATGGTCACCGAAGTCTTTCTCTTCGATCGTGTTGCGAAGAAGTATTTAGGGATCGCGCAGTTCACGCGATCAACTCCCTGGCGCTGAAAAGCGCTGAGGAGTGGAGATAGATGGTCAAGCCCTCGACCTATTAGTACCGCTCAGCTGAAACGGTTGCCCGTCTTACACCTGCGGCCTATCAACCAGCTAGTCTCGCTGGGGTCTTACCTGGTTAACCCAGTGGGAGACCTTGTCTTGAGGTGGGCTTCGTACTTAGATGCTTTCAGCACTTATCCCATCCGAACATAGCTACCCGGCACTGCCATTGGCATGACAACCGGGACACCAGAGGTCCGTTCACCCCGGTCCTCTCGTACTGAGGGTAACTCCTCTCAAGTCTCCTGCGCCCACAACGGATAGGGACCGAACTGTCTCACGACGTTCTAAACCCAGCTCGCGTACCGCTTTAATGGGCGAACAGCCCAACCCTTGGGACCTACTCCAGCCCCAGGATGCGACGAGCCGACCTCGAGGTGCCAAACCTTGCCGTCGATATGGACTCTTGGGCAAGATCAGCCTGTTATCCCCGGGGTACCTTTTATCCGTTGAGCGACACCGCTTCCACAAGCCAGTGCCGGATCACTAGTCCCGACTTTCGTCCCTGCTCGACCTGTCAGTCTCACAGTCAAGCTCCCTTGTGCACTTGCACTCAACACCTGATTGCCAACCAGGCTGAGGGAACCTTTGGGCGCCTCCGTTACATTTTAGGAGGCAACCGCCCCAGTTAAAC
>JAXDLN010000079.1:0-14853 GCA_034666565.1 Chloroflexota bacterium | reverse complement strand
TCATCGCCCAGGACCCGGCGGCGATGGGAACGGCCGCGGCCGAGCTGCTCTTCAGCCGCCTCGACGGCGACCGGTCCCCCACCGCGCACCGAATCATCCCAACCCGTCTGATCGCTCGAGGCTCTGGTGAGATCCCGCCATGATCGTCGTCTGCGGCGAGGCGTTGATCGACCTCGTGCCATCGGCGCCGGGTCAACAGCGCGGGACGCCCGGCGGCGGACCCTTCACCACGGCGCGAGCGCTCGCGCGACTTGGGGTTCCGGCGCAGTTCCTTGGCCACTTATCGCGCGATGTGTACGGGGAGCAGCTCCGCGATCTGCTGGCAGCCGACGGCGCCGACCTCGGAATGACCAGCTTTGGCCCCGAGCCCACCACGCTGGCGATCGCTGAGGTCAACGCTGAGGGACATGCCGCCTACCGCTTCGTCAGCGATGGCACCTCCGCGCCAAACCTCACGTCGCAGATGGTGCCGGCCTCGTTCGGCCCCGATGTCAATGCCCTGCACGTGGGCACGCTCGGCCTGGTGTTCGAACCGATGGCAACCACGATCGCCGCCCTCGTGGACCGCGAGCACACCAACCGGCTCATCATGGTCGACCCGAATATCCGTCCGACCGTTGTCAACGGCGCGGCCGCCTACCGAGCACGGTTGGATCGGATCATCGCCCAGAGCACCATCGTCAAAGCCAGCGATGCCGACATCGCCTCGCTGTTTCCGGAGCTCGACCGGTTGGCGGCCGCACGTGCCTTGCTCGCTCGGGGGCCGAGGCTGGTGGTCGTGACCCTGGGGGTCGAGGGCGCCCTCGGCGTGTGCGCGGACGCCGAGGTCCGGGTTATGGCGCCGGCGGTGAAGGTCGTCGACACCATCGGAGCGGGCGATGCCTTCGGGGCGGCGCTGCTGGCCTGGCTGCACGACCACCGCCGGCTCACCCGAGATCTACGACTGCAGCGCGACGAACTCCGCGCCGCTCTCGAGTTTGCCTGCCTGGTCGCATCGATCACCTGTACCCGGGCGGGCGCCGACCCACCGTGGCGGGCCGAGCTTGCCTAACAATAGACGTCATGTTGGCGCGGATCGCCGTAGTGCTCGCGGTCGTGACGATCGCGGCCTGTAGCTCCTCGACGGCACCCCCTCCAACCTCCGGGAGCACCAGCGCGTCGGCTTCGCCGCAGGGGTCGCCGAAGCTGACGACCTATGCATCCGCCGACTTTGCCACGGCGCTTGCCTGGGCCCCGGACGGACGGCTGTTCTATGCCGAGCGCTCCGGAACGATTCGGACGTTCGACGGCACCAACCGTCGGGTCTTTGCGACGGTTTCGGCCTCAACCGACGGTGAGCGCGGACTCCTCGGCCTCGCACTGAGCCCGACGTTTCGCGACGATCACTTCGTCTACGCGTTTTACAGCCGCGCCGACGACACGACCCGGCAACGAGTGGTGCGCTGGCGCGATCAGGGTGGGACCGGCGCAAGCCTGACCACCATCGTCGACAATCTTCCGGCCGGATCGGACTGCTGCCACAAAGGCGGGCGGCTCGCGTTCGGGCGCGACGGCAAGCTCTATGTGACGCTGGGGGAGAATCACGTCGCATCCGAGGCGCAGAACGCCTCCGACCTGCGCGGCAAGATCCTCCGCTACAACTCGGACGGCACCGTTCCCACCGACAATCCGTTCGGCGCGAGCAATCCCGTCTGGGCCATTGGGCTGCGCAATCCCTTCGGGCTGGCCTTTTCGGCCGATGGCACGCTGCTCGTGACCGACAATGGGCCGTCCGGAGACGCGGGCACTCCGGGCAGCGGCTGGGACGAGGTCAACCGCGTGGTGCGCGGCGGGAACTACCAGTGGCCGACCTGCTACGGCAACGGCATCCACCTGAGCCGCTCGTCGTGCGTCGGCACGCTGCCAACCTGGCAGAGCGGATCCCAAACGGTCGTCCCCACCGGCGCCACCTTCGTTAGCGCACAAGGACCCAGCGGATATCAGAGCCTGTTCGTCTTTTGCAGCTATTCGCAGGCTCGGCTCAAGGCGATGCCCGCGGATGGCAGCCGAATCCTGTTCGACGGCCCACGCTGCCAGCTCGACGTCAAAGAAGGGCTAGACCACGCCCTTTACTTATCTGACACCTCCGCGATTTACCGCTTCGGCCCCTAGCTCCGGCTGCTCGGTCAGGCGCGCGTACTGTCCGACCAGGTAGCCCCCGGTAAAGCTCGCGTAGGGGAGCGTCACCAGCACGCCAATCACGATCGCGCCGAGGCCGATCAAGCCGATGGTCGTCAGCACCACCACCAGAGCGCCGACCACGATGCTCAGCGCCAGGTTGACGCGCACGCGGCGGGTAACGGCGCGGACGTTCAGGGCGCCCCGAAATCCACGATCAAGGTACTGGCTGATGATGGCCGGCTCCGCCAACAGCACCATCAATCCCCAGACGCTGCCACCTGCACCGACGATCCCGGCCAGCTCGCTAAGCGTGCCCAACGTCCCCGGCGTGCCCTCCGGGACGGCACTGACGACGGCTGCCGGGATGCTGAGCAGGACACTCGGAATGGTCCAGATCAGGAGGGCCGCGAGGAGTTTGAAGCCATCCCTGGTGTTCTGCCACGGATGATTCCACGACGGAAGCTCGCGGGCGCCGGCGCGCACGCGACGGGCGATGTGCACAACGTACCCGAGCAGGATGAAGACGGGAACGATCAGCCAGAAGAGCAGTAAACAGGCGGCGCCGGCCAGCAGCTTGCGGACCCATCGGTCGGATCGGATGACGAAGGTAAAGGCTTGGCCCAGGTCCAGGTCCACCGAGCGTGGCACGATCCGCCGTTGCGGCAGGCCCTGGGCGATCAGCAGCGCCACGATGGTGGTGAGCAGCTTGTCCGGCAGGTCGACCGCAGCCTCGCCCACGAACGCCGCGACGATCCGGGGCAGGTGGGCCCCGTTGAGCGCGCCATAGATCGAGTCGCCCAGCCAGACCCCAGGCTTGCCCCCACCCATCAGGAAATTGAGCGGAGTCGAGACCAGCGAGGCGATCGCGACGGTCGTCAACCAGAGCGCCACCCAGCCGCTCGCCCGCTTCTGCCAGTTCAGGTAGCGTGCGAGCCCCGCCGCGAAGCCGACCGCGAAGGAGACGAGCGCGTAGGGCGCCGCAATCGGATCGACGGTGTTCGAGTTCACCAGGTTGCTGATGAATCCCACGCTTCCTCCGAGCCATGGACCGCCGATGACGCCGGCCAGCACGGTTCCAATCGAGTCGAGGAAGAGTGGGAGCCCAAAGGTGACCGCGATCGCGCGCCCGGCAAAGTTGAGGCCCAGGGAGGAAAGGATGAGGACAACGCTCACCGAGTCGAGCCGGAATGTCAGCGGGCCGGTCCAGCCCGCCGCCTGGAGCGACGTCAGCGTTCGGCGGATCGGTGTTCGGGTCAGGAAGAACAGGGCGACGAGCGCGACGAGAACCAGGAGCGCGATCAGGAGCTGACGCTCCGCCAGCCGGATCAGCGCCAGGATGGGGCGGCCGACGGCTGCGCCCAATCCTACGAAGGCCGCGATGTAGACCGCGTTGGCCGGGACGAGCCCGCCGACGAATGTCCTCAAGGGCACGCGGCTGACCCCCGCCACCTGGGTCGTATAGATGCGCAATCCTGGGATGAGTCGCGCCGTAAAGACGGCGCGCCAACCTCCTCGTTGTAGTAGTCCGGCGGCGCGCTCCAATGCTCCGCGGGCACGGAGCGGCTCGGCAATCCGCATCAACCGCTCCCAGCCGAGGAGTGCCGCCGCCTCACGGCCGACGATGGCGCCCAGCGTGATCGTGACGGCAACGGCCGCCACCAGCATGACCGGATTGACGCGACCGCCGGCCACGGCGATCCCACCGATGGCGAGGATCACGTCACCGGGCGCGAAGGGCAAGGGCACCCCCGTCTCTTCGACGAACATCAAGCCGCAGATGACGGCGACGAGCGCGGGGCCCTGCAATGCCTGAACCCAGTTGATCGGGTTCACGTATCCATTCTCCGTGCTAATGTGCCCGCTATGGGCTCAATGGTTCGCGCTGGCGCGGCGGTTCACGGATTCCTCTATCGCCGAGGCCTTGCCCGCAAGATGGGCGCCATGCAGCAGGTCCTGTTGACCACCACCGGCCGCAAGAGCGGACAGCCGCATACCGTTGCGCTGGGCGCGGTTCCTGAGGGCGACGGCTGGATCGTGATCGGGTCCAACGGCGGCGCCGACGTCGATCCCAAGTGGTGGCTCAACATGGTGGCCAATCCGAACGTCACCCTCCAGGTGAACGACCGGGTGATCAAAGCCCGGATGCAAGAGATCACCAATCCGGCGGATCGGGAGCGCATCTGGAACAACGTGGTTACCAGCGGGAAAGGATATGCAAACTACCCCAAGAAGACATCCCGCGTGATCCCGCTCGGCTGGCTTCGCCCAGTTTCCTGACGGCATAGGTCATGGTCCTCGTCGTCTTCGGGACCAAGATGCGGCAGGATGCGGACCTCGAGGAGTACAGCCGTCACCAGCGACGGATGCGTGAGCTCGTACAGGAGACACCGGGATTTATTTCGATCAAGGGGTTCGTCGGCGAGGATGGCGAGGAGATCAGCATCGCTCGCTTCGAGTCCGATGAGGCGGTGAAACGCTGGCGCTCACACCCCGAGCATCTGCTTACCCAGCGACGAGCACGCGAAGCCTTTTACGCGTCGTACTGGGTCCAGGTTTCCACGACGATCCGCGACTATAGCTGGAAGACGCCCGACTAGCGCGCGCGTCGCGCCGGCGCCGGCTTCTTCTTTTCCTTCGCTGGCAGCGCCCGTGACCAGGCCAGCGCGGTGACCACCAGTGCGCGGCTCGCGTCCGGTTTCTTCTGCCAGCCAGGCGCCACCATCACGTAGCCCGTCATCGCCCGTCCCGGCATCGGCTCGAACGCCCTGCCACCCTGCTTGCGGATTTTCGCCTGGTCCGCGTCGGATACGCGGACGAAGAGATCCTCCCCGAACAGCCCGCAGAACAGGTTGCCGTTGACGAAGGCGGCCAGATTGCCGAACATCGGGCGGGTCGAGACGGCGGGATCCCCTGGCACGAGCTTGTGAAAAGCGGCCTTAGCCTGTTCGCTCGGTTTCGGCATCGACATCGGGCTCACGCCGCCATCCTACGACGTAACGACTTTGTACGGTAACTTGATTTTTGGAGTTACTCCAACTTTAATGGCTCTATGAACAGAGCCGGCCGCTGGTGGGCCCTCGCGGCCCTGGTCATCAGCGGCCTCGTTATCGGCCTGGACACCACCATCCTGATCACCGCGCTCCCCACCCTTTCCGCGAAACTGGGCGCGACCACCAGCGATTTGCAATGGATCTCCGCCGCCTATACCCTGACGCTCGGCGGTCTCTTGCTTCCCGCCGGTGTCCTGGGCGACCGTTACGGACGAAAGCGTCTGCTGCTCGTCGGGCTCGTCCTCTTCGGCATCACGTCGGTGATCGCGAGCCAGGCGACAACCGCCACCACCCTGATCGCGATGCGCGCCCTGATGGGCGTCGGAGCGGCGTTCATCGTGCCACTCTCCCTCTCGATCCTGCCAACCCTGTTCACGGCAGAGGAGCGTCCTCGTGCCATCAGCGTCACCGCGGCTGGTGCCTTCCTCGGCCTCCCGCTCGGCCCGCTCGTCGCCGGCTGGCTGCTGACGCATTACGCCTGGGGATCCGTCTTCCTGATCAATGCGCCCGTCGTCGTCATTGCGCTGATCGGCGTGTGGTTTCTCGTCCCCGAGAGCAAGGACCCGTCGCCTCGACCCTTCGACTGGGTCGGCGGGTTGCTCGCGGTGGCTGGCGTCACCGCCCTCGTCTACGGCGTCATCGAACAGCCGATCCACGGTTGGAGCGACCCACGCGTGCTGGCCGGCATCATCGGCGGGGCATTGATCCTCGCAGCCTTCGTCGTGTGGGACGTCCGCAATCCCTCGCCGTTCGTCGACCTGCGAAACTTCCGTAGCCGCGGCTTCACCTGGGCGACGATGGCCTTCGTCGTCACGGGCTTCGCCCTCTTCGGCGTGATGTTCATCCTGACGCCCTACATCCAGATCGTCCTCGGTAACGACGCGCAGGGTACCGGGATCAAATTGCTGCCCCTCATCGGCGGCGTGGTCGGCGGTGCGGTCATCGGCAACGTCGTGGCGGCCAGGTTGGGCGCTAAGGTCGGCGTATCGGCTGGATTGGCCGTGGCTGCCGCCGCGTTGGTCGGTTTCTCGCGGATCACCGCCGACGGCGGGTATGCCCTGGTCGCAGCCGCCATGGTGGTGCTCGGCGTCGGCATCGGGATGGCCCTCCCGACCAGCCTCGACGTCATCCTTGGCACCATCCCGCCGACGCAGACCGGGGCCGGCTCGGCGCTGACCCGGGCCCTGCAACAGATCGCCGCCACGTTCGGCGTGGCCATCCTGGGCAGCATCCTGAACAGTGCCTACCAGGGACAGATCGCTTCGCACCTGGCGGCCTTGCCGTCCGCTGCGCGCGATGCGGCGCTGGGCAGTCTCGCCGGCGCTCACGCGGTAGCTGCGCATCTGCCACCGTCCATCGGCATCCCGGTCGTGGGCGCCGCCAACCAGGCCTATGCCCACGGCATGAGCGAGGTGATGTTGGTGAGCGCCGGCCTGGTGCTCGCGACCGCCATCGCCATCGCGGTCTTCCTGCCATCTCGCATCACCCCGATGGAAATCGGTGGCGTGTAGGGATGGGTTTAGCCAGGGCGGCCCCCACCCTGCCCTCCCCCAAAGGGGGAGGGGCGAAGAAGGGTGGGCTGCGAGAGCGGAAGAAACAGAAGACGCGGGAGTCGATCCAGCGGACGGCGCTGCGTCTCTTCGAGAAGCATGGCTACGAGCAGACGACGATCGAGCAGATCGCCGCCGCCGCAGAGATTTCACCGAGCACGTTCTTCAATTACTTCCCGACCAAGGAAGACGTGGTCCTCTTCGATGCCTACGATCCGGTGGCCATCCGCATGTTCCTCGAACGGCCCAAGGACGAGCCCTTGAATGTTGGCCTGCGTGAAGTCCTCAAGAACCTGGTAGGCGTGTTTGAGCGTGACGAGCGGATGATCCTGGCCCGAGGCCGGCTGTTCCTGGAGGTGCCGGAGCTGCGGGCTCGCCTATGGGATGAAGCCGAACGGACGCAGTTACTGATCCTGGACCTCTTAGCGGAACGGACCGGCCGGCGCCCCGATGACTTCGAGTTACGCGTCGCCGCGCGGGTCGTGATGGCTGCGATCCTGGAGGCCAGCAAGGAGTGGATGCGAAGCAACGGCCGCCATAGCCTCGTGGAACTGGCCGACCGAGCGGTCGCTGTCGTTGAGTCTGGGGCTCATCTCCGTGCGCCCACGGTCAAGCGCGCACGGAAAGCTCGGCGCTCATAACCGGGACCACCGAACCGCCGACTTCGATTCGTTCTGGAATGTCGGCACCAGCCGAATACGCGAGCTTGATCTGGATGAAGCTCTGGCGTCCCATTTTGGTTCCCTGCTCGCTGACGATCAAGACCTGCGGCGCTCGAGGGACCAGGCCATAGCGCACCGCGAACGCGCCCAACGGTCCGCTCGCCGAGCCGGTCGCCGGGTCCTCGACGATTTGGGTTGTGCTGTGCGGCCCGAACATGCGGCTGTAGAGGCGCTTGCCGCCGGTTGCCGCAAAGAGAAAGACCGGGAGTAGGCCATGGGGCTCCAGAAATCTGGTCAATGCCTCGCCGCTGGACACGGCGCGATCGACCGCCGCGCCATCCTTGAGCGCCACGTAAATGAACGGCACGCCGGTCGTGAGGATCTGAATCGGAACATCCGGCTGCAGGTCAGCGGTGGTCAAGCCGAGGGCCGCGGCCAGCTCATCGCGCGGCTCGATCGTCGCACCGAACTTGACGACGGGGTGGGTCATCCAGAGCACCACGGCTCCCCCACTTCGGTCGACCTTCACCGGAATCGGACCGACCCCTTCCTCGAGCGTGAACCCGGCCGCATCCGGACTTACCAATCCCTCGTCGAGTAGCACCCATCCCGTGCCGACCGTGGGATGGCCGGCGAATGGCAGCTCGACGTGAGGCGTGAAGATCCTGACCTTCGCGGCGTGCTCGCGCTTCTCAGGCGGCAGGACGAACGTCGTTTCCGAGAGATTCGTCTCCCTCGCAATCGCCTGCATCTGCGTTGATGACAGGCCGTCAGCCTCCAGGACAACGGCCAGGGGGTTCCCGGCGAGCGCGCGCTCGGTAAAGACGTCAACCCATCGCAGACGGTAACGGCGCTCCTCCTGAGCCATAAGCTAGTGGCCTCGAGCTTAAGGGGACGGCAACCTGACCAGCAAGGAGGGTATATGGACGAGTTCAGACTCGATCAGCCGATCGGCCGCCGGACACTGCTCAAGGGGGCGGGTGCACTCGGCCTCGCCGGGCTCACGACGCCATGGGCTGCGGCGCTGGACGCCCTGGCGTCAACGAAACCCACTGGGACGCCGATCAAGCACGTCATCGTCGATATGCAGGAGAACCGCTCCTTCGACCACTACTACGGCTTCGCCCCATTCGCCGGAGGTTACGGCGTACCGGGCCGCTACTCGCAGCCGGATGGTAAGGGTGGCTCGGTCAGCCCCTACCATTTCACCAGCCTCTCGACGCCTGATATCGGCCACTCCTGGAACGCGACGCATGGCGAGTGGGACTCGGACAAGATGGACGGCTTCTACACCACCGACGGCATCAATTGCCTCGGCTACTACACGGCAGCCGACCTTCCCTTCTACTACAGCCTGTTTGAGACCTCCACCCTCTGCGCCAACTACTTCTGTTCTCAGCTTGGACCGACCTGGCCAAATCGGTTCTATCTCGCGTCCGGTACCTCCGGCGGTATCACCACCAACGGCATCTGGGGATTCGGCGTCTTCGACTACCCGATGATCCTCGACCTGCTCGAGGCCGCGGGCGTGACCTGGATGGTCTACAACATCGGCATGGACAGCGTGCCCTACGGCAACACCGACAACGTCTTCGTTTTCTGGAAGCGATGGGCGAAGGATCAACGGACGCGTGGCAGCAAGGGTGGCTATCTCAATGACCTGGCCCTCGGCCGGCTGCCGCAGGTCTCGTTCATCATTCCCAGCTATGCCCGCGGCTGGGACGAGCATCCTCCGGCTGATGTCTCCGTCGGGATGGGGATTCAGCAGGAGCTGATCACCGCGCTGCAGCAATCGTCGGCGTGGTCAAGCTCGGCGTACATCCTGACCTATGACGAGGCCGGCGGATACTTCGACCACGTCGCCCCGCAACAGCTGGATGCCTTCGGCCTCGGCATCCGCGTGCCGACCTGGGTGATCTCGCCCTGGGCCAAGCCGGGCCACCTCGAAGGCACGCTGTACGAGCACAGCTCGATCCTCAAGTTCATCGAGACCAACTTTGGCTTGCCTACGCTCGCCTCCGTCAACCATCAGTTCGACGTCGCGACGCCGGTTGGCGGGAATTACCAGGCAGCCGGACCCGGAGCCTCCGCCGGGCCACCGGCGCCGCCCAGGGACGGACGACCCGAGATCGGCAACCTCATGGAGTGTTTCACCTTTTCACGCTGACCAAAGAGGGCCCGACGCGAGCCGGGCCCTCGCCTGCGTTCAGCCGATGATCAGGGCCTGAAAACGGGGATGCGTTTTCAGCAGCGCCAGGTCGGGGTCCTTAGCGGCCTCCGACCGTAGTTCGTCGCGCATCACGAAGGCCTCAGCCAGCAGCTCGAGCGCTTCGTCCTGCCGGCCCTGGGCCACGCGAGCGCCCGCGAGCTTATAGATCGCCGGCGCCAGAATATGCGCCGGCGTCTCTGCACGGCGGAGCTCCCCGGCAGTTTCCTCGAAGATTTCCTGCCCGCGCATGCGATCGCCGCGCTCCAGATAGTGCTCGGCGAGATGGACCCGGGGATGAATGTAGCTGTTGCGAACGAGCGCCTCGCCGCTGGTCTTAGCCGTAAGCCAGGAGAATGGCCGGTCGCCTAATGTGGCCCACAGGTCGATCAGGTCAACCAGCAGCGCATCGGCCCGAGCCGCTGCCTCGCCAAGCGCGACGCCCGCATTCCTGGCCAGCTCGGCCGCGTTGAAGGCATTGATGTCGATGGGCGGCGGGGAAGCCGGCTGACCGCGGCTGGCCTCAATCAGAGAAGCGCGAAGCTTCTCCCGCCAGCTGGCGATATGCGCCATCAGCAGCCCCGCCGGCCATCCGTGGGGGAAATCGCGCTCGCTCGCGGCCTCGGCGACGAATCGCCGTTCGGCATCCCGTTGTGACTCGAGCAGGTGCAGGACGTCTTTCATCTCAGGTGAAGCTTAAAGGGGCCGGTGGCGGAAGGTAAGCTCGGCGTCAATGAGTACGGCCGTCGCCACGAGCGAGCCGCGTGTCAGCTCGCTCGAGCTGTTCTTCGATCTGGTCTTCGTGTTCACCATCACCCAGCTGACCAGCCTGCTGCTCAGCGACCCCACGCTCGGCGGTCTGCTCCAGATGTTCCTGCTCTTCGGCAACGTCTGGTGGATGTACGGCGGCTACGCCTGGCTCACCAACGCGGTCCCACCTCGCGCGGTTGCCGTTCGCCTCCTGCTGCTCGTGGGCATGGGCGGCTTTCTCTTGATCGCGCTCGCGATTCCCACCGCCTTCGGCAACGGCGGCATTGCCTTCGGCATTGGTTATCTCGTCGTCACGCTGGTGCACACCGGACTCTTCTTGCAGTCGTCACGGCAGAGCATCGTGTCGGCGGTGAGCCGCCTTGGCCCCTTCAATCTCATCACCGCGGCACTCTTGCTCGTAGCCGGCTTCACCCCGGGTGGGATACGGGTGACGCTCTTTGCCCTGGGCTTCGTCCTGCACTGGATCACACCCTTTTTGATTCCCCAATCATCGTTCAGGATTCGGGCCGGCCACTTCGTCGAACGGCACGGCCTCATCCTGCTGATCGCACTCGGTGAATCCGTGGTCGCGGTCGGGATCGGACTCGGCAAGATCGAACTACCTCTTGGTCGAATCGTGGCCGCCCTGCTAGGCCTTGCCTTGACCGCCGCACTCTGGTGGCTCTACTTCAGCGGAGATGAGGAACGAGCCGAAGCGGCGCTCGATAGGGCCCAAGGTGACCGCAAGCCCTGGTTGGCACTCAACGCCTTCGGCTATGCCTTCGTCCCAATCCTCGGCGGCATCGTCCTGGTTGCCGCCGGCCTCAAGCTGGCCGTGGTCCGCTACAACGAGCCGTCGACCGTATCGGCCGCGGTTTTCCTAGCGGCGGGCGTCGCCATCTACCTGGCCGGGCTGGCGCTCTTCCGGTGGCTGATCCACACCCAGGCCGTCGCCGTGACGATTCTGATGGGCTTCCTTGCCATCATCACGACGTTCATCGGGCTGCGCACGACGCCGGTGGTCCAGTTGGCGGTGCTGGTGGTGATCCTGATAGCCGGGAATGTTGCCGAAACGCGCGCCGGCTCCATTCGTTAAAGAGTTTGCCTCCGGAACTTCTCAGCCAGCGAGCCCTTAACCGCGCCTTGCTCGCGCGGCAACATTTACTTGCGCGCCGCACGGCGCCCGCCGCCGATGAGATCGAGCACCTGGTGGGGATGCAGGCGCAGGTGCCGAATTCTCCGTATGTCGGTCTGTGGACTCGCCTCGACGGATTCAAGCCGGCTCAACTGGCGGATCTGATCACTGAGCGGCGTGCGGTGCGGCTCGGCATCATGCGCAACACCATCCACCTGGTGACGGCACGCGACTGTATCGCGTTACGGGCCTTGTTCTCGCCCATCCTCGGCCGCGGGTTGCAGGCCTCACACTTCGGTCGGAACCTCGTCGGCATGGAGATGCAACCTCTGATCCGCTATGCCACGAAGCTCATGAAGGAGAAGCCTCGCACGCTGGCCGAGCTGGGGGCCCACCTGCACGAGCGTTGGCCGGATCGCGATGCCACCTCACTCGCCTACGCCATCCGGTATCTCGTCGCACTCGTGCAGGTACCGCCACGTGGGGTCTGGGGAAAGTCCGCACAGGCGACCTGGGCGCCGGCCGACTTCTGGCTCGGTGAGCCTCTTGCGCGCAAGCCCTCGATCGACGCTTTGATCCTGCGCTACCTCGCCGCCTTCGGGCCCGCGGCCGTCGCCGACATGTCCAGCTGGTCCGGACTGACCGGGCTGCGAAGCGTGGTGGAGCGACTTCGCCCCCAGCTTCGAACCTTTCAGGACGAGCGCGGCCGCGAGCTGTTCGATGTGCCGGATGGCCCGCTGCCCGATCCGCGGACCGCAGCGCCACCACGCTTTCTCCCCGAGTACGACAACCTGCTGATCGGCCACCACGACCGCACCCGCGTCATCGACCACGCCTATCGCTACGTGATCTTTATTGGCACGCTCCTGGTCGATGGGTTCGTCCAGGGCACCTGGACGGTCAAACGGCAGGCGGACGTGGCCACGCTGACGATCGAGCCCCTGCGACGTTTGACGGCGACCGAACGGACCGCGGTCGCCGAGGAAGGCGAGCGGCTGCTGGCCTTCGCTGCCGCGGAGGCGGGGAAGCGCGCCGTGCGAATTACCGCCGTCGCGACCTCGCCGCCCAGTGCGCCGCAGCTTCGCCGGTAGGCGATAGTTGAGTTCCCGCCCGTCATAGGCGACAATGGCGTCGCCTCATGAACCTGGTTGACGTGGCGATTGTCGTGGTGATCGGGCTGGGTATTCTGATCGGCTGGCGCAACGGGCTGATCGGGCCCCTGCTCGCCGAAGGAACGTTCCTTGTCAGCTACTGGATCATCTCGACCCATCCGGGTCTTGCCGTACTCATCCCCTCGAGCGTTCCGCGCCCCCTCGCCGTGCTCATCCTCCCGATCGCGCTCGGCCTGGTGGTCGGATTCGTCGGGCGCACGGTCTTCATGTCGCTCTTCCGACTACCACTGACGCGTGGCCTCGACAAGGTCCTGGGCGCGGTCGCCAACGGCGGTCTTGCCTTTGTCATCGTCTATGTCGTGATGCTCGGGCTGGTCGGTGCCGGCAACGTGCTCGACCCGCTCACCAAGGTGAGCTCGGTTCAGCCGACCCAGGTGGCCGCGATCCAGATGCTGCTCGCCGAGAACCCGCAGGTCGCCGGTTTCGTCCCGTCGGGTGAGCTTGGTCAGCTCGCCACGGTCGCAGGCACCCACCCGATTGGACTGGCGCAACTCGGCCAGTACGCGCAGGTGATCAATTACTACGAGCGAACCCTCCGCCCGGCGCTCGCGACCAGCCAACTCGCTCCAGTGGTGCTCCGATACGGAGCGCGCTTGCCGATCATCGGGCGAGCCGCCGCACTGCCCAAAGCGTCGTAATCCCTCCCCGCATGCAGGGAGGGAGGGTGGGCAGCGTGACCGAATGTGCGCTGATAGCGTTCCATTGGCATGTTGGTGAGACGCGCCGTCGCCGCTCTCCTGGTCGTGGTCGGTCTTCTCACGCTTGGTTACGTTTCGATCTCGAGCTACATCGCCGAACAACTCGTCTATGAAGCCCCGAAGCCGATCGTCAGCACTCCCGCCAACCTCGGCCTTCACTTCGCCAGCGTTATCGTTCCCAGTCGAGACGACCACATCAGCCTGAAAGGCTGGTTCATTCCTGGCATCCTCCCGGATGGCCAGCTGACGACCGACCGAATGATCATCGTCGTTCACGGCACACGGACCAATCGCGAGAGCCCGGGCGACCACCTGCTGCAGCTAACGGGGGAGCTCGCACGCCACGGCCTCGGTGTGCTGAGCTTCGACATGCGAGGCATGGGTGAATCGCCGCCGGCCCCTCTTTCAATGGGAAACCTCGAACAGCGCGACGTCCTCGGTGCGGTCGACTTTCTCCGCATGGGCACGCTACCGTTCCCCGAGCTGGGCCGGCCACGATTCATCGGCGGGCTGGGCATCTCGATGGGTGCGGCGACCTTGCTGCTCGCCGCGGCACGGGAGCCCGCCATCCAAGCGGTCGTATCCGATTCTGCTTACGCTGATGCCGCGCCGCTGCTCGAGCGAGAAATCCCCAAGCGCGCAGTTCCCATCGTCGGCCGAATTCCCGGGGCCTTCGCGCCGTCGGCACTCACGATGGCGCGCGTCCTTTACGGCGTGGACCTCTTTGACGCCCGGCCAGTCGGGTCGATCGCCAGGATCGCGCCGAGGCCTCTGCTTCTCATCCACGGCGCAGCCGACGACTACGTCCCCGTCAACAACTTCCAGCAGCTGGCTGCCGCCGCGACGTCGCCGGCCACGTCGCGGGTCACCACCTGGCTCGTGCCAAAGACCCGCCACGCCCAGGCGTTCAAGAACACCGGTCCGGTCTACGTGGCGCGAGTGACCGCGTTCTTCGACGCTGCCCTGAGATCGGCGGGGTCCGGCGCGTGAAACTGCCTCGCGCCCTTCAACCGTTGGTCGCGCTGATTGCGCTTGCGTTCGTGCTGATCGCCCTGGCCACCCTTGCCAGGTCGGTCAGCGCCGGCGCCGGCTTCCTGGTTGAGCGGCAGGTCGTTCTCCTGGTCTGGCTCGCAGGTCTGGTCCTTGCTGGTGCCATTTTCACGTGGATCGCCCGCCGGTCATGGCGCCGCAACGACTCGCCGTCGAGCCTGTGGCTCATGACGGTCACCGTGCTAGCGCTTGCCTCGCCCCTCGCCCTGATGCTGCTCCAGCATCCAGCTCACTAAATAAGGCCCCCACCCTACCCGCCCCCACATGCCCGGGAGGGAGAATCAAACTAGCCGTATGGACAACGTCGTCCTCTCCCGCGCGATCATGGGCACCTCGCTCGGGTTCCACATCGTCTTCGCCGTGCTCGGTGTGGGAATGCCGCTGTTGATGCTTGTCGCCGAGGGCATCGGGCTCTGGCGA
>JAXDLN010000078.1:0-7644 GCA_034666565.1 Chloroflexota bacterium | reverse complement strand
GAGCGCGGCCGCGGCGATCGGCGGCGGCCTGGTCTATCTCTTCGTCGTCGAGGTCCTGCTCGGTGGTTTGTTCCGTAATACGCCGGTCGTGAAGGAGATCCTCAAGTTCCTGCCCGGCGTCAACAGTGGCGCCATCAACTCCGCGTTCCCTGTCTCCGTCCGGGATGCGAGCGTCGCGGTAGAGCCTGTCAGTGCCGGCCGCGGCGTGGTCACGTTGCTGATCTACCTGGCCGTCTTCACGGTTGCGAGCCTGCTGGTCTTCCAACGGCGCGACGTCACCGGCGGCTAAGCCGAAAGCTGATCTCGTCCTCAGTGTCCTCTCATGAAATTGCGCGATGCTGGCCTTCGTGCTGAAGCGGCTTGCGACGGTGATCGCGACGGCCCTGGCATCGGTGATCGTGCCAGCGGCCGCGTTCCCAATCGTGACCGTCGACCCCGCCCCGCCGCCGTTGAATCCGCCGCTGGTCGGCTTCTCTTTCAGCCCAGCCGCCGTCCCGTCCGGCGTTGATCCGGAGCAGGCGCTGGCCGCGCTGCTCGCCACGCTTCAGCCGGACCTGGTTCGACTGCCGATCTACTGGAGCACCGTGGCACCGACGCCGACCTCGCTCGACTACACCGACGTGGACCGGCTGATCGCGATCGTCGAGGCGCACAACAGCACGAAGGGTTCCCGCCACACCCAGGTGGTGCTGGTCGTCGGTGCCCGCAACCTCGTGACTCCGGAGGTCCACCTGCCGGATTGGCTGGACACCCGGGACGTCCACACGCTCGACAAACTGCTGAAGACGGCCAGCTATCGAACCTACCTGGACACGACCTATCGCCGTTACGCCTCGCTGCCGTTGCTCCGGGCGTGGCAGGTTGAGAACGAGCCGCTCGACAACGCGAGCCTCAACGACCTGACCAACGGGGCGATCCCCGCCTCGACGATGCGGTCGGAGATCGACCTGCTGCGATCGATCGATCTGGTGCACCAAGTGATCGTGACGACCTTCAACTCATCCCACGTCTCGCTGGACGCCAGGGGAGCGAGCCCGCTGGCCTGGCTCTACACCCACCTGCCGGGAGCCAGGCCCGCGGGCCACCCGGCGCAGGCCATGACCATGGGAGACACGCTCGGCCTGGACCTCTATGTCGTCACCGAGTCCACGCCGCTCGACGTCGTGACACCCAGCACCCGGATCGCCTGGAAAGAGGAAGCGCTCGACTACTGGCAAGGGCAGGCGCAGGCTCATGGTCGGGGCCTGTGGGTCACGGAGATGCAGGCCTCGCCCTGGATTGGCACGACCGGCTTCACGCTCGACGACTTGCTCTCGAGCGCGCTCGCGTACCGGGGCCATGGCGTCAGCGCCTACCTGCTCTGGGGCGTCGAGGACTGGCTCGATTCGCCACAGTGGATGGAGACCGGGATCACCGCGATCGGGCTGCTGCGCGGCGGCCACCCAACCTCGAATCTCTTAACGCATCCTTAAGCCCGATTCAGCGCCGGTTTAGATCGGTCTGTCATGGTCTTCAACATCGCCAACACTGGCCGTGTGCGGCTGATTGGGACGATGCTGGCGGCGGTCCTGCTGGCGACCGCCTGTCAGCCTGGAGCTCGGGCGGTCACATCGGCCTCGACTTCGCCAAGCCCCAAGCCGGCCGAGCACGTCTTTGTCATCGTGCTCGAGAACACCTCCTACCAGCTCGCGCTCCGTCAGCCCTACATCGCCAGCCTGTCGCGTCAGTACGCGCTGGCGACGAACTACAGCGCGGTAGGACTTCCGAGCCTGCCCAACTACCTGGCGATGACGTCCGGTTCTACCTGGGGCATTCGAGACGACAACTACCATCAGTTGCCCGCCGGTGACATCGGGAGTCAGCTCACCAGCGCCGGTATCTCCTGGAAGGCGTATATGGAGGGGTTCACGGGTGACTGCTTCGACAGCCCGTATCCGTACGCGCTCAAGCACAATCCCTTCGCCTACTACGGCGGTGCCTGCCCGTCGAACGTAGTACCGATGACCGACCTCGCTGCCGACCTGAAAACCGGCACGCCGCAGCTCTCCTGGATAACCCCCGGCCTCTGCAATGACGGCCATGACTGCGGCATCCGGGCCGCGGACCGCTGGCTGTCGCAGGTGGTCCCGCAAATCACGAGCTCGCCCGCCTGGCAGAAGGACGGCGTTCTCTTCATCACCTGGGATGAGTCGAGCAGCGGAGACAGCCGGGTCGCGCTGCTGGTCGTCGCCCGGTCTTTGCACGGGCAGATCACCACGCCGCTCGATCATTACTCGCTCTCGGCGACCGTCAGCGAGCAGCTGGGCGTGGCGCGGCTCGGCCAGGCGCAGCAGGCGACATCGCTCTCGAAGCAGCTCCAGGCCGCCCGCGCGCAGGCGTCGCCCTCGGGAGGCTAAAGCTGATATAATCGATATCAGATTATGCGAAGCGGTGGCGCGTGATCCACTATTCGCACTTCGCGGCTCGGGGCGCAGCACGGGGTCCGCTGCTGCTCGCCGTTGGCAGCCTGGCGGCGATCGCCGCCTTGCTCGGTGAGCCGCAGGCTGGCGCTGGCACCCCCGCGATTGCCGGCATGATCACCGCCGACCAACCGAGGATCTCGGCCCCGATCCTCCGTTTCGGCCCGAGGCCGGACCGGGTGCACAACGGGATCGATCCGGCTGTCGTCGCCCTGGAGCATGGCCCGGCCGCCACGCCGCATCTCGGCCTGGCGCTTTTCAACCGCGATCGGGCGGCCGCCGGCTTACCCCTGCTGAGCGATTCGAAGCTGCTCGACGCCATCGCCGCCACGCGCGCACAGCAGATGACAGTGGACGGGCTTACCCATGTGCGTCCGGGCGGCACCGTGATGGCCGTGACCCAATTGCTGCGGCAAAACGGCGTGAGCTACACCTGGGATGGCGAGAACATCTTTTGGTCCGGCGGCCCGCCCTTCGACGATGCGCTGACATCGGCCGATACCTGGTGGATGAACTCGCCGGAACACCGCGACAACATCCTCGGTCCACACTTCCGCCAGGTCGGGATCGGCACCGCCATCGACGGCGGAAAGATGTACATCTCGGCGGTCTTTACGGATTAGTCAGGCCGCGGCCCGGCCGTCTTCACGCTCGCCGAGGCTGCGCAGGAGCGCGCGCACGGCCGGCTCCCAGAGATGGGTGCCGGACTCCTCGCTTAGGATGCGTACCGCCCGCGCCTGGTCGAAGGCGTTGCGATACGGCCGGTTGGAGATCAGGACGTCGTAGGTATCGGCCACCGCCAGGATGCGCGCCTCGAGCGGAATCTGCTCGCCGCGCAGCGCGTGGGGATAGCCGCTGCCGTCGACACGCTCGTGATGCGCGATGACGATCTCGGCCTCGCGGTGCAGGCTGGGCACTCGCGCCAGGATCTCGTGCCCGAGCGCTGGGTGGCGCTTGATCACGGTCCACTCGTCCGCGTCGAGCGGGCCCGGCTTGTTGAGGATCGCGTCGGGGATGCCGATCTTGCCCACATCATGGAGAAGGCCAGCGCGCGCCAGGGTGCGCAGCGTATCGGTCGGCAGCTCCATGGCGCGCCCGATGCGGACCGCCAGCTCCGCCACTCTCGTGTTGTGTCCGCGGGTGTTCTCATCCTTGGCTTCGACCGCCGCCGCCAGTGCCGCGATCGATTCGGCGTGGATGAGCTCGGCCCCGACCTTGACTTCGAGCTCCAGGGTGGCTTCCATCACGGCGCGCAGTGAGAGGCCCTTGGCCCGCTGCGCCGCCAATGACCACACGGCGAGACCAACCGCCACGAGCATCAGGACGTGATACTCCCACCAGGACAACCGCCAGACCTGACCCAACATCATGATCACCTGGGCTTCCGCCAGCAGAATGAAGGCGATCACCAGGATGCCCTGCAGAGGGAGGCGCGCCACGAGGTACGAGGCGGCCTGGCGCCAGGCGGAAAAGAGCAGCAAGGCCAGAGTGGTCAGTCCCATTGCCGTCGAGTACGGCCGGACGCCAAAGGGGAGTTCGGCGATCAGCTCGGTACCGGCGACTGCGAGCGCGGCGTAAATGGCGAGCGCCGTCCCTAAGAGGACGATTAGCCAGCCCGCCGGAGAGAACGGAAGACGCCGCTCGAAGGCGGCCGTCAGCGGCGTATACGAGGCGGCGAAGAAGAGCGCCGGGACGAATAGGCTGAGATAGGCGGAAACACCAAGCACGGCGCCGGCGTACTTTGCGTTTGGGCCGGTGATGAGGATGCCGGGCGTGTCAATCCCGTGGACAGCGAAGATGCCGCCCATGGCCATAAACCCGAGGCAGAAGAAGAGCACGCGATACTGCGCGATTTGGACGGCGGCGATCGCCAGGAGCACCGCCAGGCCCAAAGCCAGCAGCGAGACCAGCGTCACGATGACAAAGTGCTGATTCGGCACGACCAGCAGGGGGTCGACCGCCGGGTGGGCCAGCAGCCAGGCGAAGATCCCTGCAGGGAAGAAGAGCGCGGCGATGGCCGCCGCGGGGAAGGCCGTACGGGTCCAGGCGTGCGGCACGACGGCGACGGATGCCATGCCCGAATAACGGTGAGACAGGCAAAACCCCCCACCTCCCCTGACATCGAATCCGTCAGGGCGATAGAGCAGTATCATTTGGTTGTGGTTGAGACAGAGGCCCAGGCCGCCCTGCAGCAGACGGGTGTCCGCCTAACCCCGCAGCGGCTCGCGATTGCCGCGGTGCTGTCGCAGACCGGAAAAGAGACCTCGGCGCAGGAACTGTACGAGCGCGTCCGCAAGAAGCACGCCTACATCGGGCGCGCCACCGTCTTTCGCTCGCTCGACACGCTGGTCACCGCTGGCCTGGCCCAACGGTTGGAACGACCGGGCCACGTGTCCGCCTACGTCTGGTGTGAGCCCGGGCATCACCACCACCTGATCTGCACCACCTGCCGGACGGTCGAAGACCTGGGGGAAGATGCAGTGGCCCCGCTCGCTGAGACCATCGCTCGCCAGCGCGGATTTCGAGTCGACCACGCGACCCTCGATTTCTATGGCGAGTGCCGGACCTGTTCCTCCCGCCACGGACGGACCCGGCCGGTCGCCCGCCGGGCGATCACGTCGCTCAGCACCCGCGCGACGAGATAAGTCCAGAACGCGATCGTCGTGATGAAGAATCCGACTGGGTAGGGAAGGTAGTAGGCGATCGTCAGGCCTGCCCAGGTGAAGAGCACGGCCAGGATCGCCGCCAGCAGCACCCCGCGGCTCGGCCGGGTCGTGAAGCGCTCGGCAACGGCGGCCGGCGCCACGATCAGCGCGAAGATCAAGAGCACGCCGACCACCTGCACGGCCTCGGACACGGCGACTGCCAGGACGACCATGAACGCGATCGAGAGACCGCGAACCGGCACGCCCTTCGCCTCGGCGACCTCTTCGTCGAGCGTGGCAAACAAGAGCGGGCGGTAGACGGCAACCACCAACAGCACGGTGACGAGTCCGGCGACAAAGGTCACGGCGACGTCCTGGCTGGTGATGCCGAAGATCTGACCGAACAGGATGCCGATCGCCAGGTTGGCCGACCCCTTGTAGAGGCGGGTGAAGAGCAGACCAAGGCCGAGCGACCACGCCATTACCAGGCCGATCGTTACATCGCGGCCGCGAAGCCGCTGGCCGAGCGCGCCCATGACCGCGCCGGCCGACATGGTGAAGACCAGCAATCCGACGATCGGCGCGGTGCCGATCAGGACCGCGCCGGTTGCACCAGCGAAGCCGATGTGGGAGAGCGCGTGCGCGGCAAAGGAGAGGCCGCGCAGGACCACGAAATAGCCGATCACGCCGGCCGAGAGTGCGACGATCGTTCCCGCCTCGAAGGCATGCTGCATGAAGGCGTAGCGAAAGAGCTCCTGCACGACTCGCAGCAGGTCCCAGCCGAAGTACGGGGCCGCGGCCAGCGAAAGCTCAAGCATCGTGATGCGCGCTTTCAGCCTCCAGGCCAACCACAAACATGTGGCCGTGACTGTCGTGGAGCACCTCGATCGGTGCGTCGTAGAGCCGGCTCAGCTGTTCGGTAGTGATGACCTCGGCCGGCTTGCCGATTGCCACGCCGCCATGCGCGACGTAGAGCACGCGGTCGACGACGGGCAGCAATGGGTTGATGTCGTGGGCAATTAGCAGCACCGTCAGGCTGTTCGCTCGCGCGAGTTCGGCGACCAGCTCGGCGATGACGATCTGGTTGCGGAGATCGAGGCTGGCCAGCGGCTCGTCGAGGAGCAGCATCTGTGGCTTGCCGGCGAGCGCCTGGGCGAGCAGCAAACGCTGTTGCTCCCCGCCCGAAAGCCGCCCGATCGGGCGATCCGCGTAGGCTTGCGCCTCCACCGATACGATCGCCTGGTCGACCAGCCGGTGGTTACCGGCGCCATTGCCCACCGCGACCCCCCACCGGTCGCCGTCGATGCCGAGGTGGACAAAGTCCCGACCTCGAATCGGTAGGTCGCGGTCGATGTTGCGGCGCTGGGGGACGTAGCCGACGTCGGCATTGCCCCGATGCGGACGCTTGCCAAGAACCTGGAGGCTACCCGCTGCCGGCGGTAGAAGCCCGAGCAGCAATCGCAGCAGGGTGGACTTCCCACTCCCATTCGGGCCCAGCACGGCGACGAATTCTCCAGTGTTCACGGTGAAGCTCGCGTCTCGCCAGATGAGCCGGTCTCTGTAGGCCGCGGCCAAGCCGTCGGCAACGATGGCGGGAGAGGTCGAAGGGGCCATGCTGCCGGTTATTGTCGGCTTAGCGCGGCCTGCAGCGAGGTCAGCTGCCTGGTCTGCCAATCCTGGAAGGAGGCGTTGGACGGCTGGATCGTTTCTGAGATCCCGACCACCGGAATGCCGTTCTTCGCGGCGAGTTGCTTGAGGTTCTCGGTGATGGGCGTCGACGTTTGCGTGTTGTAGATCAGCACCTTGATCAGGTGGTTTGACACCTGATTCTGGAACTCGGCCACCGTTTGGGCGGGGGGGTCCGTGCCTTCGGAGATTGCCGCCATGAATTCTGGCGGCGAGATCAGGTGGAGGCCCAACGCCTGCGCCATGTAGACGAAGATGCTTTCGGTCGAGCCAACCGCGACGCCGCTGAAGCTGGATCGGATGTGCGCGAGCGCGTCATGGTACGGCTGCAGGGCGTTTCGGAACGCCTCGCGCTGGTGGCTGAAATAGGCTGAGTCGGCCGAGTCGAGCGCCTGGTAGTCGGCGGTGATCCGGTCGGCGACCTTGTCGACCCATGCGGGGTTGTACCAAAAGTGTGGGTTGTCGCCCGCTTTCTTATTGAGCAGGTCGGCGAGGGTCAACACCTTCCGGCTCGAGCTGGGGTTGGCCAAGAGCAGCTTTTGACCCCAGTCGTCATAGCCGGCGCCGTTGAGGATGACGTAATCGGCGGTCGCGAAGGCTCGCGCATCGGCCGCGCTGCTCTCGTACTCGTGGGGGTCGGTATTCGGGTTGCTGACGATGCTGGTCACCGTGACGTGCGCGCCCCCCAATTGGGCGGCGATGCTGCCCCAGAAGTTCTGCCCTGCGATCACCTGTAACGGTTGGCCCGATCCGGGGCCTGCGGCGGGCGCTCCGCAGGCGGCGAGCAGGCTGGATAGGAGAGTGCTGATCAGCAGCGCTTTGATAACCCGCGTCATTTGATACTGAGTATCATA
>JAXDLN010000077.1:0-3271 GCA_034666565.1 Chloroflexota bacterium | reverse complement strand
TGTTGCACTGCGCCTTCTGCGAGGGTCACGTGGGGGCATGATTGTCGGCTGGCAACGAGTGAAAAATAGGCTGCGTGACGCCGGGCTGCGGATGCTGGTGTTCGCGTTGCTATTCGTTCCGGCAGCCCTGAGCGCCGCGGACGAGCCGTCGGCAACCTCCTTCATCAAAACTTCCGGAACGAACTTCACGGTGGACGGCAGGCCGTTCTTCGTGACCGGCGTGAACAACCACTATCTGCCCTACGGGTCGCAGGATGAGGTCACCCGCGTTCTCGATGACGCGGTGGCGCTGGGCGCCAATGTGGTCCGCACCTTCCTCCAGCCGGTGATCGGGTCGCTCGACGGAAGCATTGCTACGATCTGGAATTGGCGGCTTAAAGCCGATGCCAGCGATCTCGCAGTCAACGGCACGTACCTGCTCTACTGGGATCCGAGCGAAAACAGGATGGCGGTCAATGACGGCGCGAACGGCATGCAGAAGGTTGATTTCCTCATCGCCGAGGCCGGCAAGCGACGCCTGAGGCTCATCATCGCGGTCCTGGATTTCTGGGACTTCACGGGCGGCGCCCAGCAGATGCAGGCTTGGTATGGAAGCCGGGACAAGTACGGGTTTTTCTTCTACGACCCGCGCACGAAGCAGGACTACAGGAGCTGGGTCAGCCACGTCGTGCAGCGCGTCAACACGCTTACCGGGCTTGCCTACAGGGACGACCCGACCATCATGGCCTGGGAGCTGATGAACGAAGGCAACGCGCGCCCGGAGACCTTGCGGTTGACCTGGACCGCAGAAATGTCGGCCTACGTGAAGTCCCTCGATCCCAATCACCTTGTCACCTCAGGGCACGCCAACATTCTCGAAAAGCTATCCGATCTGTCGATCCCTAGTCTCGATTTTGGGACCTGGCATGGCTACCCGCTCTACTACAAGCTTACGGTCAAGCAGTTCAATGACGTGATCACCGAGTTCTGCCAGTTGGCGGCCCGCGCCAAGAAGCCGGTCCTTCTGGAGGAGTTTGGCTATGCGCGCTCCAATCGGGACTCGGCCGACGCTTACGCCATGTGGCTCGACACGCTGACGCGCGATCGCAACTGCGCCGGCTGGATGGTTTGGCGGCTGGTGTCACGGCAGGACAGCGGACGCTACCCCGTCGACGAACACCGCCTTAGCCAATTCGACATCCGCAATGACGGAAGCGCGATCTGGAACATCTTCAAAGCCGCCACGGCCCGGGCGACGCAGACCCGGCAAACGAACCGGGCCTCAGAAACCATCCGGCAGACCCCATGACCGAAGCCTCCGTCGTGATCTGCGCCTACACACTCGATGGCTGGGACGATTTGAAGGCGGCCATCGCCTCGGTGCGCAATCAGACGCGCCCCGCCCGCGACATTCATCCTCGTCGTCGACAACAATGAGGCGCTCTTGGAGCGCGTTCGGCGCGAGATCGAGAGTGTCGTCGTCACACCTAATACCAACGTGGGTAGACGTGCGACGCTCGCACGACGGGTGCCGGATCGTTTATCGGAGAGTTTGGGCAGACATTGTTGGCAGCTCAAGTCGGAAGAATTCGTAGAGGCGTATCCTGATGCTTGCGCAATCCTATCCGCCGGTTGGCGGTGGCCAAGAGGGCCAGGTCCCGAACCTAAGTACCGGTATCGCTCGCCGCGGTCATGATGTTGCCGTTGCCACAACCGTTCAGCCTGGATCAAAAACCGAGCAGACCGAGGATGGCATCAGCCGCGAACACCGGCAGGTCCCGTCACCCCCCACGATTTCAGTGATTATCTGTGCCTACACCGAGGACAGATGGGAGCTGATGCTTCAATCGGTGGCCTCGGTTCAGGAGCAGACCTTGCAACCCTGCGAGATCATCGTATGCATCGACCATAATGAAACCCTGTTCCACCGTTGTGCCGCGTACTGGGCTGACTTCGCCGCATCCACCCCTCCGATACGGGTGATCCAGAACAAGTACGACGGGCATCTGGGGTCGGCCCGAAACACGGCAGCCGAGACAGCTGCCGGAGCGATTCTAGCGTTCTTGGATGACGATGCAGCGGCCGACAAGGACTGGCTCGAGATTCTCACCGACCCGTATCAGCATGAGCGCATCGGCGCCGCCGGCGGGCGTCCCATACCGGTTTTCGAGGCTGGCCGCCCGGCCTGGTTCCCTGTGCAGTTCGACTGGGTGTTCGGATGCGCTTATGACGGCCTTCCGACCAGCCGAGGCCCTTTGGCTCGCCTCATTGGAGCCAACATGTCGGTGCGGCGGACCCTCCTCGAGCAGGTGCGAGGGTTCCATTCCGACAATCACGACGACATGGACATGTGCCACCGTGTGGCGCACATCAAGGGCAGTGGCGCGGTCATCTACGAACCGGCGGCGACCGTCCGCCATTTTGTACCCGCCTCACGGTCGACGTGGAAGTACTTCTGGCGCCGCTGCTTCTTCGTCAACAGGGGGAAGGTCGAGGCCTTTGCCCAGATGGGCGACGCCGCCACGCTGGGTGCAGACGCCCGCTTCGTCTGGTACGCGCTGACCAGGGGCGTACTGCGGGGGATGTTGCAAGCGGCCAAGGGTGACGCCCACGGGCTGGCCCGGTCCGCGGCGATAATCGCTGGCGTGGGGTTGGCCGCGGCAGGCCACGTCGCCGGCCGGATCGAGCTGGCGCGGCGATTGCGCCGGCAGCGCCGACAGGCAACCAAGCAGATACTGGACACCGGCGCGCAAGCCGGTGGGCGAGCGAAGTAGATGCCGTCTTCCATAATCATTGGTTCGGGTCCGGCTGCAGTCGCCGCCGTGCTGGCGCTGTCCGAGAAGCCGGACGAGAAGATAACCGTGTTCGATCCGGGCACCGTGCTGGACGCGGAGACGCAGGAGGTAATCTCCAGGCTGTCCAAGCTGCGTGTCGACGACTGGGATGAGGGGGACGTCCGCCGGGTCAGCCTGCAACCCAAGCGGATCCAGTCCGATTCGCTGCCTGAAAAGAGAAGCTACGGATCCGATTTCCCGTTTGTCAACAAGGGCCAGCTCGACGGTGTCCACTCCGAGGGTAGAGTCAACTCAGCTGTCATCTCAAGCGCCTACGGGGGGTTCAGCAATGTCTGGGGGGCCCAGATCATGCCCTTCAGCGCCGCCACGTTCAAAAGATGGCCGTTCGACTTCTCGGATATGGAAGAGCACTACCGGACGATCCTGGGTCATATTCCTTTCGCTGGAGAGTCCGACGATCTCGAGGAGTGGTTCCCGCTCATCGGATCCCCGGACCC
>JAXDLN010000076.1:0-36555 GCA_034666565.1 Chloroflexota bacterium | reverse complement strand
AGATCGGGGTCCTGATCAGCAACATCTACTTTCGCAACCCGGACTTGCTCGCGGACATGGCGCGCACCGTGGACCATCTCAGCGGCGGCCGCCTCATCCTCGGCCTGGGCGCGGGCAACATCGAACGGGACTTTCGTGAGTACGGATTCGAGTTTGCCAGTACGGGCGAGCGCCTCAAGGCCCTCGAAGCGGGGATCGGCCGCATCAAGCGCCGGCTCGGTCGGCTCGAACCGGGATCGATCGGCAGCCTTCCGCTGCTGGTGGGCGGGAGCGGCACCAGGGTAACGCTTCGACTGGTGGCCCAGTACGCCGACATGTGGAACTCATTCGGCCCGCCCGAGGAGTATGCCAAGCAGAATCAGGCGCTCGACGAATGGTGCACAAAGGTTGGCCGGGATCCACGCGCGATCGAGCGAACGGTCCTCCTTGACGTGCCCGAGGAGGCCGAACGCCTGGATGATTTCCTGGAGGCTGGTGTCCAACACGTGATCGTTGGCTGCGGCGAGCCGTTCGATCTACGACCCATCGAGGACCTCATGCGTCGAGCCCGCCAGCTGACCTAACCGACGGCGGGGTTCGGCCTCATCAGTCGTAGAGCAGTCGGGCCCACTCATCGCCGGAGAAGTCGAGGTGTAAGGCCCGCAACGGTCCGAGGCCACGAACGGTGATCGGGATGCTGCGAGGCATGCGAGGCATGATTTTCGGGTCGAGAAGGATCCGGCGGCCGGTCACCTCGCCGATGTCGACCAGATCGGAATCGGCTACCCCTCGGCGGCCCCGACGGAGCCGCAGGTCACGAATGTGACCTCCGCCTCAACAGCGAGCGTCGCTATAGGCGATGACGAGGGCATCCCGGTTGGGGTGCACGTCGAGCCAGCGCCGTGCCTTGTCATCGAATGCGATGGCGAATTGCTCCATCAGCCGATTATGCTGCGGCAGGCCGGCCCTCGGGGCCGGCCTCGCTTCGCTGACGAACGAACTATCGAACGCCGGCGACCGCCGGGATGTCGTGCTCCACGACCTCGTATGGCTTCGGCTGCGCCTCGCCCGTCGAGAGCTCCTTCAGCTTGCCGAGCGCGTCCTTGAGGTAGTGGCTCTCGCTCCTTTTCATCGCGGGCTCTGAGTCCCAGAAGCTGATGGCCGCCATCTTGTTGTCGTCGGTAAGGGCACCGTACCAGGCAACGAACCCAGGCTCGTCGCGGGCAGCGCGCGCCACGTCTTGAGCCAACCGGGTGCTCTGTGCCTCGGCGTCCTTGCGGATCCCCGAGATGGTCAGGCGAGCCGCCTTCGGAGTCTTGTGCGTCTCCTCCTGCGCCTTCACCTCGGCCACATGCCGAGTCGTCGGCTTGGTGAGGACGTCCTTCAGCTTGGCTACCTGCTCCTGGTAGTAGCCGCTGGTCTCATTCGCAAGCAAGGCCTCCTTCGACTCCCACAAGCTCAGGAAGACGGCCTCCCCCCTGGGGTCAAGGCAGAAGCTCAAGCCTCTAAAGCCCTGCTGCTTTCTCGCAGCGGTGAAGATCGACGCGGCGATCATCTCGGTCTGCTCTCGTTTCTTCGGGTCGATCGTCCCTTCGGTGAATCGTGCGTACATCAATAGCACCTCCACAGACGTCCGAACATGACAACCAGTTCGGATCACGTGACGGGCTGACTTTCCGCCAGATTGCGGGATGGACCTCGCCGAGCCTGCCCGAGCGGCATTCCGCGGCTCGCAAGGCTGGCTGTGTGGAAACCGACGGTTCAGGAACATCCATCCCATGTAGGGCCCTGGTTTACCAGGAGGCCCCTGGGCCGCCGGTTTCTCACTGCAGTATGCGCCTCCTGGCGCCTCCGTGCGTTATTCGTGCAAGGCGGCACGCGAGAGGTCACGGATAGACACAACTCCGACCAAACGCTCGCCTTTCATCACAGGGAGGTGCCGGAAGTGCCCGTTCAGCATGATTTCCAGGGCTTCCTCAACAGGTACTTCGGGACCCACGGTGACCGGGTTTCGGGTCATCCACTGCGCAACCGGCTGGCTGGATGCGCCAATGTCGTGGGACATGGCTCGGACGAGATCCCGCTCAGTGAAGATGCCTTCCACTCTGCCCTTCTCCATCACCAGCACCGCGCCCACTCCCTGCATGCCCATGACGGTCACCGCCGCTGCAACAGAGGTTGAGGGCTCCACCGTGATCAGCTTCTCGGTCATCACCTCGCGAATGGCTGTCATCTGTTCCTGGTGCCATTATGCGTTCGGCTAAGCAGCTTCGTGGGCGACGCCGGGGGGTTGTCGCCGAAGCCCCCGGATGGGCGAGAACAGCACCCAGATAAAGGCCAGCGACATGCCGACGGCGCCCACGGCGAGGGTGGGCCGGAGACCGATGGTCGTCCCCAGCAATCCGCCGAGCAGCGACCCGATCGGAATGACGCCCCACATGATGAAGAGCATGCTGGCGTTGACGCGCCCCTGAAGACGCGCGGGCGTGATCGCCTGGCGCAGGCTCAACTGGTTGATGTCAAAGATCGGTCGCCCGATGCCGAACAACACCTGGGCACAGATGAGGAGCAAGACCGCGGCCAGCGGCGGTCCTCCAGCGAGCGGGATCAGGAAACTGGCCAGGCCGATCACGAAGGGCGACGCAATCAGCATCGGCCCGACGCCGAATCGCGCCGCTGCCCGGCCGGCGAGCAGCGTGCCGGCGACCGTGCTCAGGCCGCCGATCGCGAAGATGGCGCCAATGACGGCCGGCTTCAGACCGAGCGGGCCGGTGCAGTACAGCATGTAGACGGTGAAGAGCGCGTTCGCAGAAAGGTTCAAGGTGGCGGTGCAGCCGCCGATCGCTCGCAGCAGCGGGTTGCCGATCACCAGCTTCAGACCCTCTCGCAGTTCGCTCCACACGTTGCGCCGCTCCTCCGTCTGGATCGCCTCTTCGCGGGCGCCGATGGCGACGATCGAGATCGCCGACACCAGAAACGTCAGCGCGTCCACAAGGATGGCGAGCGGCGCGGTCAACAGCTGGACCAGCGCACCGCCGAGGCCAGGGCCGGCGACCTGGGCCACCGAGTCGCTCATCTGCAACATGCTGTTGCCATCGACCAGCTGCTCCCGTTCGATCAGCGACGGAAGGAACGACATGTACGCCACGTCGAAGAAGAGCTCGAGCGTGCCGAGCAGGAACCCGACGACAAACATGTATTCGATGCGCAGGGTGTGCGTCAGGGCCATCAACGGAATGGCCGACAGCAGCAGCGCGCGCCCGATATCGGCGCCGATCAGGATCGGCCGACGATGAACGCGGTCAACCCAAACGCCGACGAATAACCCGAGCAGCAGGAAAGGTGCGAGCTGGACGGCGCCGAGAATTCCCATCTGCGCGGGCGTGGCGTGCAAGGTCAGGATGGCGGTGAAGGGCAGGGCCAGACGGGTGACCTGCGACCCGAAGAGGGACACCGATTGGCCGGTCCAGAGCTTGAGGAAGTCAGGATGTCGCAGGAGTCCGCTGAGCCGTCCCGTGATTACCATCCTGGCTAACTCGCCAAGGCCTGCTGGTTTTGAGGAGGCGCCTGCTTCTTCGCCTCATCCTCCAGCACGAGCTCCATGAAGGTGGCCCCTGCGATGGGGTGCCATTGCCGACCAAGTCCCTGGCGCACGATGTCCAGCGCCGCTTGCACCGGCATCCCTTTGCGGTACGGCCGGTCGGTCGTCATGGCATCGAAGGCATCGGCGATGGCGATGATGGCGGCGCCGAGTGGAATGTCATTGGCGACCAGCCTGTCGGGGTAGCCGGCGCCGTCATAACGCTCATGGTGGGCCCGAATCAAGCGCGCCACGCCCTGCAGGTTGGAGAACCTGGTGAGGACGTCGTAGCCCACTCGGCAGTGCTCGTGCATCTGGCGCATTTCGTCAGCCGTCAACTTCCCGGGTTTCAACAGAATGGAATCGCTGACCGCGACCTTGCCAAGGTCGTGGAGGCGACCGGCAACCGCCACCTTCCATACCTCTCTTGCGTCGAGCCCCATCCGCTCGGCGAGCCGGCGCGACCAGGTCGACACGGACTCGGTGTGGTCGTGGGTGTAGACGTCCCGGTTCTCGATCAGGTCGGCCATCGCTTCCAGGGCTGTGATGCTCTCGGTGCGCAGCCGCTCAGCCTGGAAATACGCCTGATGCATGATCACGATCGGCAGCACCAGGAGCGGCGTGAGCCAGGGGGAGACATTCCAGATCACGGCGAGCAGCACGCCGAACACCTCGATCCCGAAATGCTCGAGCACGACACCCTGGTAGTTGTTGACATAGGTCACCCGGAATGGGCGGTTTTCGATCGCCGACAGCAGCCAGGTCATCGGAACCGTATCCATGACGAAATAGACCACCACCAGGGCAGTCGTCGCAGCGACCAGGTGCGGCAGATTGCTGGCGCCGATCAGTCCGAACGCGATCGAGCTCAAGCTCACGGCGGTGACCGCGAGCGCCACGTTGGTGCAGACCTTGAACCATGGCTTGCGCACCAAGACGTTGGCCGTCAAGGCGGCGACCAGGGCCGTCACAACCGCCAGCTGCGGAACGTCGCGGAAGACCAGGATCGAGCCGACCAGGAACACGGTTGAGACCGTGATCTCGTACCGGCCCAGCTCGAAGGAAACGGGGAAGAGCTCGGCGACCGTCGTCAAGATGATGAAGACGGCCAGCGGAACGGCGAATCGCCACAGACTACCGGCGGCGTGCGGGCGGAGCGCGCTCAGGAGCAGGCACGCGAAGCCGGTTGCCCAGATGGCGCCCAGCACCCAACGGGTGCGGTGGTTCAGGTCTCGGTAGGTCATTCGAAGCCTCGCTCGCGGGTGCAACGAACCGTCAGGGGCGAGATTGCGCCGAATACAAGACAAATCGGGCCGGCCCATGGCCAGCCCGATTCGCTATGGAGTGATTACCAGCGGGTGCCGGCTCCGAGCGTGAGGAGGGCGCTGATCAGCGACCCGAGAAGAATCAGCCAGCGCATTTGTGGGGGTCACCTCCTGAGATTTGAGTCGGCGGTTCACCCAGTAAAGCAGGGAGACATTACAAACTCGTTACGGAAAACCTAACGATCGTTACGCGGCCACGCCTGTATTCGGTGGCGCAGCGGCCACTCGAGCGGGCGGCCTCATTCCGGCGGCGATCAGCCACGCGACGCCGAGGCCGATCAGCAGATCGCCGACGCTGAAGACGGTCGGGAATGGGAAGGGAGACGGCAGCAGGAACCGGTCGGTGAGCCAGAGCAGGTGCGTCTGGCCGGTCGTAAGGACGCTATTCGACGGCGACTGGCCTGACGCGATCGCCGCCTCGGCGGCGGCTCCGCGCGCTCGGGCGAGCAGTGTGCCATCAACGGGCATCCGCCCGCCGTTGGCGAGGATCGCCGCCAGGTTGCTGGCCGCGCCGATCGCGACGCATGGGATGCCCATGACGCGGATATTTCGGCCGAGCCAGGCAAGCGCGATGACGTTGGAGAGCACGTAGAGGAAAGGCAGCAGCGACCGAGGGACCGGCAACCAGCTGGTGAAGATCACGACCTGCATGGCGAGCGCGACGAAGATCAGGCCGGGCCAACGGAGGCGCAACCGGGCAAGATGATCGGGGCGGCCGCCGAAGATCAAGCCGGCGACCAATCCGACGAGGATCGCGATCAGCAGAAACATCGTGGAGGTGTAACGCTGGGGCGTCATGGAAGACAGCAGTCTTGGACAATGGCAATGAGTGCGATGGACAGCCGAACCCTGGTCCGCGATTCGGACACGGAATTAGTCGAGCGGCTGCGCCACGGGGATGAGGCGACCTTCGCCCGGCTGATCGACGCCTACAGCGCGCCACTGCTGCGACTGGCGGTCACGTTCGTCCAGAGCCCCTCGGTAGCCGAAGAGGTCGTCCAGGAAACCTGGATGGCGGTCGTCACCGGCATCGGTCGGTTCGAGGGCCGTTCCTCGGTGAAGACATGGCTCTTCAAGATCCTGACGAACAAAGCGAAAACGCGCGCGCTGAGTGAACGCCGGACGATTCCATTCTCTGAATTCGATTCGAGCAACGGTGACGAGCCGGCGGTCGACCCGAGTCGGTTCTTGCCGGCGAGCCATCCACAATGGCCGGGCCACTGGGCGACGGCACCGCAACCATGGTCGATGGGACCCGAAGGCACCGCACTCGATCGCGAGACGCTGGGAGTTCTGCGACGCGGGCTTGAGGATCTGCCCCGAGCGCAGCGAGTGGTGGTGGCGCTGCGCGACGTCCACGGATGGCCGGCGGCGGATGTGTGCGCCGTGCTCGATCTCACCGAAGCGAACCAACGAGTCTTGCTGCACCGAGGCCGCAGCCGGTTGCGCGCCGTGCTCGAACGCTACTTCGCTGACGCCGATCTGAGAGAGCCCGATCATGTGTAACGCCCAGTCCATTTCCGATACTAAGCAGGAAGGCCAATGACGGACGACATCACGACCGACCTCGCCTGCAAGGAGTTGGTGGAAATCATCACCGACTACCTGGAGGGAACGCTTCCCGAGCGCGACCGCACGCGCTTCGATGCGCACATCCTGACATGCCCGCCCTGCCGTGAGTATGTCGCAGAGATGCGGAGCACGCTTCAGCTGACCGGCCGCTTGACACCTGAGTCGATTTCGACAGGCGCTCGCGACGAATTGCTGCGCGCCTTTCGTCGCATGAAGGCTTCCTCGACCGGGCTGTAACGCCTGGTCGTCCGGCGGGACTACACCTCCATCCGACCGCGCGTCATGCGGGTCGAGAACAGAAAGGAGTGTGTGAATGAAAGAAGGAGTACTGCATTATTTACGCGGCTATCGGCTTGGGTTGTTCGCCGGGCTGGTGGCGCTTGCGGCTCTACTGCTAGGCCTCGTCCTCCGCGGGATGGGTCCGGCGGCAGCCGCAAGTGACGGCGGCAGCGGTGCCGCTACTGGCCTCGGGCAGCTGAATGGACTGCTGCCGCAACAGAACCTGGTGCTCGAGAGTGCCCTCCAGGTTGATCTGACGCACGAGACGGTTCGCCTTCCCCTCTACAAGGGGACAGCGGATGGGCATACCGTCTGGTTCATCCTGACCGAGTCGTCGGACCTCGGGCTGGCGAAGAACAGCGGGCTCAACTACGCGCCCAAGCTGGCCAACATCGCGAACGGTTGTCCAGACTGCGTGCAGACAGTTACCCAGGATCAGCCCACCGCTGACCAGAACAAGTTCGGGCAATCAGTGATCAATTTCAAGGGAGAGCCGGATTTCAGTCCGACGCGCACCCTGGTGCCCGGACCCAACGGATTCCCACCAGCATCGTTTTCTCCAGGTGCTGTCGCTGGCAAGGGGTACAGCCCATTCATTCGGATCGACGGGACCTCTGTCGTGTACAACGCGCCGATCGTCGCGACCGGTGACGGCCCGTTCGACGTCGTGCATCACACGAACACCGCCGATCGGGTACTCGGCATCCACATTGCTCCCGCGGCACCATCCGGCCAGTACTTTGATTCGTGGGTGGACTTGCTGCTGGTCAAAGGCTTCGATGCCGGCCAGCCAATCCTCTATCTCAGCACCGAGGCGGATGACCCGTTGGCCGCCGTCCTGGAGCGCTCCGTCTACGTGCCAGCGCTCGCCAGGGCGTCGTACACCGGTGGCGACGACTTCCTCGGGTCAGCCCGCGAACGCCTCTTCGGCTTCATCAACGGGCAGACCGGAGCCAACAACCGCAACGCCCAGGGCTTCGTGAACATCGTCAAGGATGGCCATGCCGCAGAGGACGCATCCGCAAACAACACGGCGTTGATCAACGCCTTGCGCAATGGCGGCGACCTGCTGAATGTCTTCGGCGACTTCCCGACCCTGAAGGATCCGCGGCATGCGGACGCCTACAGCCCGTTGTGGGATGCGCAGCTTGGCCAGTGGACCCAGAAGGCGATCGACGCCGGTCTCGACAAGCGGCAGATCGATGAGAACGTCGTGTTCAACCTGGCGGCGACTCGCCCCGACCTGCTGACGGGCCCCGGTGGCGCCTCGTACGGCACCGTCGGCATCGACATCAACTGCGCCGTGATCGGATTCACCGCAGACGCACCGACCGCCAATCTCGTGACGCCCGCACCCAACTCGCAGTTCCCGCCGCGCTAGTCAAAGCCCCCACCCTGCCCTCCCCCGCTCGCGGGGGAGGGATAAACCCGCGTTATGGTAGGAAGGTTCTGAGGATGCCGCGCTTTGTCGAATTGAGCCATCCAATCGTGCCCGGCATGAAGACGTATCCCGGTCTGCCGGAGCCCACCGTCGACGTGGTGGTCGATTACGAAGCCTCGCGCCAGCGTTATCAGAACCAGGCCGAGTTCTACATCGCCAGCCTTCATCTGTGTGGCAACACTGGAACCTATGTCGATTCTCCGCGGCACCGGTATCGCGATGGCCTGGACCTGGCCGGCCTTCCACTTGGTCGGCTCGCGAATCTGCCCACAGTGATCGTCGACGCGACGCAGGTCGGACGCGCCATCGGCAGCGACAGCTTCCGCGAACTCGACCTGGCCGGCACCGCGATTCTGTTCAGGACCGATTTCTCGAAACGCTGGGGCACCGAGGCTTATTTCACCGACAACCCGTTCGTGACGGCGGAGGCATCCGAACTTCTCGTCTCGAAGGGCATCGCGTTCGTTGGCATCGACTCGCTCAATATCGACGACGTCGGCGATCCATCCCGACCGGCCCATACCCGGCTGCTTAAGGCCGGCATCCCAATCTGCGAGCACATGACGAATCTGCAGGCGCTCCCAGCGAGTGGCGCACGACTTCATGCGGTCCCGATTGCCTGGGTCGGCGGCGCCACGTTTCCGGTGCGGGCGTACGCCCTCGTTGACGGCTAGGTCCTTCATCCCAGCGTCACATTCGTTGCCTAGGCTTGTTCGACGGTCACGCCCCAAATGAGCAACGCCCCCATCCTGGTGGTCGACGACGACCCGAAGATCGTCACGCTGGTTCGCACCTACCTCGAGCGTGAGGGTTTTCCGGTGATCGCGGCGGGCGACGGCAAGTCGGCACTGGCGGCTGTCGCGGCGTCGTCACCGAGGCTGATCGTGCTCGACATCATGTTGCCCGAGCTGGATGGATTGGCTCTGATGCGAATCCTGCGCGAGCGGTCGGAGATTCCTATCGTGTTGCTCTCCGCCAGGGGATCGACAGCCGACCGCGTGTACGGCATCCACGAAGGCGCCGACGACTACCTGGTCAAGCCCTTCTCTCCGGCCGAGCTCGTTGTGCGCGTGAAGGCAGTGCTGCGACGAACCGAAGGCGGCAAGCGTGCCGCCACGGCGCGCGGCACCATCAGCCATGCGGATCTGTCCATCGATCTCGATCGCTTTGAAGTCCGTCGCGGAGCAACGTCGATTGCGCTCACGGCTGCCGAGTTCCGCCTGCTGACCGCCCTCGTACAGGCGGAAGGCCGGGTGCTGACGAGGCAGGCATTGCTCGACGCCCTCTATGGCCCGGTGCAGGGCGACGCGCTCGACCGCACCATCGATGTCCACGTGGGGCGGCTCCGCGACAAGCTCGGCGATCCCGCCGACCGCCCGCGCTATATCGCAACCGTTCGCGGCGCCGGATATCGGGCGGTGGACGGGAGGGCAGAATGAGTCGATCGTCCTGGTGGCGTCCCCAGGGTATTGCGATGCGAATTGCATTGCTATCCCTGTTGGTCACGGCCGTGGCGGTAGCCATAATCGCGATCGGCGTCCTGGGCGTGGCGCAGGCCAGTTTCAATCGGCTGATGCTTCAAGCGGGACAGTCGGCCGCAACGGCGCGCGCGATGTTCGACCACAGTGTCCTCCCTGTGTTTATCGTGGCCGCGGCAATCGCGGGCGCTGTCAGTCTGCTGCTGGCGTCGCTGCTCGCGATCTGGCTCGCAGGCCCCCTGGATGACATCGCCCGAGCGGCGCGACGCGTCGCACGCGGCGAATATCAGGCACGCGTGCATCGGAAAGGCCCGGACGAAGTCACGTCATTGGCCGACTCCTTCAACCAGATGGCGGAGAGCCTGGAGCAGCAGGAGCGCATGCGGCGCGACTTCATCGTCAACGCCGCCCACGAGCTGAGCACTCCGTTGACCAACCTGCAGGGTTACCTCGAGGCGCTCCGCGATGGCGTGATCGCCCCCAGCACCGAACAATTCCAGTCGCTTCATGAAGAGGTCGACCGCCTGGTGCGTCTGTCGCAATCGCTCAATACGCTGGCGCAGGACCGCAGCCCCAGCGGCGGGAGTGCGCTCGAGACGATCGACCTCGTGCCAGCGGTGCGCGCGGCCGTAGAGCTCGCACGCCCGACCTTTGACGGGAAGGGCATTCGGGTTCAGCTCCATCTCCCGGAGCGCCTGCCCGCACGGGCCGTGCCCGATCAACTCTCCCAGGTGCTCGCCAACTTGCTACAGAACGCATCGCGATACACACCCGACGGAGGGATGGTCACTGTCTCGGCCGAGGCTCGACGGAGCGATGTGCTGGTGAGCGTGACCAACACAGGCGACGGGATTCCGGACCTCGATCTCCCGCATATCTTCGAGCGCTTCTACCGGGTCGAGAAGTCGCGCGACCGCGCCCACGGCGGCGCCGGCATCGGACTGGCGATCGTCAAGCAGCTGGTCGAGGCCACCGGCGGGCGGGTCGGCGCCGAATCGCAGGCGGGCGTGACGCGGTTCTGGTTCAGCCTGCCTGCGTGAAGCCCCCACCCTCCCTTCTCCCAGAGGGGGAGGGAAAGATCCAATAAGCTGAGGAGATGAGCGACGTGGCATACGTCTCAAAGGTGCGCATCGAACGGATCAAGGGCTCGCTGCGGAAGGCGTTTGTGCCGGCCGAGTCTGATCCAGTTCTTTTCGGCGTGCACGACGAGGTAGCGGAGCATTACAAGGCGCCACCCGGGTACGAGCCACACGCGACCACCCTTGACTACGTGGTCGCAGCCGCCGCTGGTTGACTGACCGGCACCCTGGGTGGCGCGCTGGAGGCGCGCGGAATCGATGCGAGCGGAGGCAACCTGGTTTCAACGGCCGAGGGCGATATTGAAGTCGAAAACGGGGTCCTCGTCATCCGGCGCATCCGAGTGCATTACACGCTGGCGGGCTGCCCGCCCGACAAGCGCGATGCCGCGGAGCGGGCGCACGCACACCACGCGTCGAGGTGCCCGGTTCACAAGAGCATTGGCGACTGCATCGCCATGACGACCGACCTGCGCTTCATCTAGGAGGGTTTGTGTCGATTGGATGACGGCCTGTCATCCGCCGGTCATCCGCCCTCCCTAGCCTTCCCGGACATGTCGAAACCATTCTCCGGAGGAGGAACAATGCGAAATCTGATCCGACTGTCGATCGTCGCGGCCGCGATGGCCACCGCCATGCTGGGCGCTTCATCGGTGCTGGCTCAAGCGGCGGCACCCGGCGCCGGCCCCGACCACGCCGTCTTCGTTCAGACCAACGACCCGGCCGGTAACTCGATCGTCGCCTACGCCCGTCACGATGACGGGACCCTGACCTACGGCGCCACCTATGCAACCGGTGGAAACGGCGCGCGGGCCGCGGGTGCCGCCGTCGATCCGCTTGCCTCGCAGAGCTCGCTCGTCATCGACCGCGAGCACGGATTGCTCCTGGCACCGAACGCCGGCAGCAGCACGGTCTCGGTGTTCAGCGTCAGCGGCGACACGCTGCACCTGAACCAGGTTGTGGCGTCGGGCGGGCCATTCCCGGCCAGCATTGGCGTGCACGGCGATCTCGCCTACGTTCTGGATGGCGGCTTCGCCGGCTACGTCCAGGGCTATCGCATCGCGGGCGGTACGCTCCACCCGATCACCGGGTCGCTGCGCTCGCTCGGACTCGGCAACGGCAATCCGCCCGCCTTCCTGCAGTCGCCGGCCCAGGTCGGCTTCACGCCGGATGGCAGCAAGCTCGTCATTACGATGAAAGGCAACGGCGGCGGCTCGGTATATGTCTACGGTGTTTCGCCTGATGGCCGGCTTGGCAATACACCGGCGGTCACGGTCGTCGGCGGGAATGCCTTCGCCTTCGTCTTCGATCCGGCGGGTCGGCTGGTGATCGTCAATGCAGCGTTCGGCAACCTGTCGACCTTCACCGTCAACGGCAACGGCAGCCTGACCCTCGTCAGCGCGGGCGCCTCCGACGGGCAAATCGCGGCGTGCTGGGTCACAGCCGCGAATGGCAACTACTTCGCGGCCAACGCTGGCAGCGGCACGCTAAGCGAGTACTCCATTACCGCTAGCGGTACCGTGGTGCTGGGCAGCTCGCCGGCCGCCACCGGCATCCCGGGCGCGGTTGACATGGCGGCGTCGAGCGATGGGCACTTCCTCTACGCGCAGAGCGGCGGGAGCGGCTCGGTGAAAGCCTTCGCGGTTAGCAGCAACGGGTCGCTGTCGCCAGTCGGCTCATGGACCATCCCCGATGGCGGAAGCCAGGAGGGCATCGCGGCGGCGTAGTCGAACAACACCCCGACCCTGCCCTCCCCCCCGCAAGCGGGGGAGGGTAATTTCATTTGGGCTGCCTCTACAGAAGACCGAGAAGGCGCAGGCGGACGGTGGTGGACCACGTCTGCCCTGCCACCACGGTGACCGATTGGGTGCTTGTTGCGTAGAGCGCAGCGCTGACGGCGAGCGTGTAGGTACCGGGGGTCACATTCGGGAAGGTGAAGCCACCGGTCCCATTCGTGGTGGTGGTTAGACCGCCGGGACTCAACGAGACGGTCGCACCCGAAATCGGAGCGCCGGTCAAGTTGGACACGACCGTCCCGCTAATCACCGCAGGTGCGGGCGTTGGGGTCGGTGTTGGGTTCGGGGTCGGCGTGGGCGTGGGCGTTGCTGTGGGCGTCGGCGTCGGCGTGGGTGTCGGGGTCGGCGTGGGTGTCGGCGTCGGCGTCGGAGTCGGCGCCGGCGTTGGCGTGGGCGCGGGGGTCGGCGTCGGCGTTGGCAATAGCGTCGGCGTGGGGGTCGGCAATAACGTCGGCGTGGGGGTCGGCAATAACGTCGGCGTGGGAATCGGCAACAACGTGGGGGTGGCCGTAGGGACCGGCGTTGGAGTCGGGGTTGACCCGGCGGTCGACGTCGGGGTCGGCCTCAGCGTGGTGATCGGGGTGGCAGCCGGGGCAGTCGATGCTGATGGGGTTCCCGCGGATGGGGTTCCCGCGTCCGCCCTCACCTCAGCGAGGATTTCCGGAGACAGGGGTGCGAGTGTCGTGAACGGGTCGGCGCTGTAGTCACCCAGGCCCAGGGTGTGGACGCTGGTTCCGAGCGCAACCACCCGTGGTACGCCTGATGCGATCTGGCTCGCGGTCCAAAACAGCAGAAGAAGGAGCACCGCTGCACCCCAGCGTTGTGTGACCGAGCCCCATCGTTTCATGAGGCCTTCTCCAGAACCTGGTCGGCGCGCTGCTGCTTGAGAATGGCGACGATGCCGTCGGACCTGGCTCTGAAGGCCTTCACCACGGCCGGGTCGAACTGGCGGCCGGACTCGTGCGTGATCAGCTCGGTTGCCTCCGCAGCTGACATGGCCTGCCGATACGGGCGGTCTGATGTCAGCGCATCAAAGACGTCGGCCACGCTGAGGATGCGAACCTGCATTGGAATCGTCTCACCGCCTAGCGTGTCGGGGTAACCGCTGCCGTCCCAGCGCTCGTGGTGGTGCCGGATCCCGCTCAAGGTCGAATGCAGGAAGGGAACGTCTTTCAGCATCTGATGGCCGATGACCGGGTGCTCGCGCATTTGTTGTTCCTCGACGTAGTTGAGGGCGCCCGCCTTCCGCAGAATGTGGTCCTCGATCCCGATCTTTCCGATGTCGTGGAGCAGCGCCGACCGGCGCAATCCCTCGCGCTTCTCTTTCGGATAGCCGAGCTCGTCGGCGATCTCCAGGCTGAAGGCAGCGACGCGGGCGGAGTGTCCGTAGGTGTAGGGGTCGCGGGCATCGATCGCGCGGGCGAGCGCCTCGATGGCGGCAAAGTAGGTGTCTTCGAGCGCCTGGGTCTTTTCCTCGAGGCCGACGGTCATCTGGTTGAAGACCTGACCTAGATAGCCGATTTCATCCGAGGGGCCGGCTGGAGCGCGGTGGGCCAGGTCTCCAGCGGCAACCGCGCGCATCGCGCCGACGAGCCGTTGAACCGGCCGCGTGATGGCAGCCGCCAGCATCAGGCCTATCACCAGCGTCACCAGGGCCGCCGCCGCGAAGAGGATCAGAAGGTAGATCCGCAGCTGGTCGAGTCCGGCCTGCAGCTGGGCGGTGTTGAGGGCGACGGCGACGTAGCCAAGCGCCACCTTGCGCATGGTCCAGTCGCTCAGCAGGTTCATGTAGGCCTGGCCGCCGGAGGATTGGCTGAAGCGCACGGGCCGATCTGGCTGGACCAAGCTCCGGGTCGCGGCCGGAAGCGTGCTCGTTGATGCGAGTGAGGATTGGAGGACGGCGCCCGTAGGTCCGTAGAAGCTCACCTGGTCGGTGCCAGAAGAGCGAATGGCGCCCGCGATGGCCGAGAGCGGCTCGCCCACAAGGGCCACACCCACGACCTGTCCGGTCAGGCTGTGGATCGGCCCTGTCCAGTAGATGGTCGTTCCCGCCGAATTGCTTCTGATGAATACGTATTTGTCGCCCTGCGCGTCGCTCCGCCCAGCCAGCACCGCGGCGACCGCCGGCTCGGATACGAAATCGCTGCTCGGCGACGGAGCGGCCGTCGGGCCATCGGGTCCGATGACGATCACTTCGCTGCCCTGCCGATCGAGAATGTATAGCAGGAGACTTGGCACGGCGGCGTTGGCGACCACGGGGGTCAGCAGCCGTTGCAACGCCGAGGTGTCATGAGACGTGGTCGCCTCTGGAACGCCGGTGGTGGCTGCCGCGGCCCGCAACGTTGTCAGTCGAGCCGCCTCGACCAGTGACAGATGATCGTTCGCGAGCAAGCTGGCGCGGAGCAGGCTCCCATTGAATTCCGCGACCGCCTCGCTGGTCACCTGGGCCGTAACGGCCGCCGTCCCGATGATGCCGACGAGCGCCACGATCAGGACGAACGGGGCGACGATTTTTGCACGCAGAGAAAGACGCATTGCGCCCACTGCTCCGATGATCTGCTAGCCCTCTTACGTCGGGCGTTGCGGCCGGCGAAAGCTTGCGGGGCACCTTACATTCCCGATGCCCGCGGGAATCTGGCGTCGGTGTCTGGTATTACCTTCTATATGGCCCTCATTCCCGAGCCGGTTCGTCAGCAGCTCAAAGAGCGGTTCGAGACGGTGCTCACCGGCCCGGTCAAACTCACCCTTTACACTCGCCCGGGCTCGTCGCGCCTGATCCTCCCGGCCGGGCTCGGCTGCCCTACCTGCGAGGACGCGCGCCAGATGGCGGAGTTGTTGCGCGACGCCGCCCCGGAGAAGATCACGCTGGAGGTGGTCGACGTTTCCCGCGACGCGGCGCGGGTGGAGATCGACGAGATCACTGATGTGCCGACGATCGCAATCGGCTCGAACGCCGAGACCGGCCGCATCCGCTTTCAGGGCCTCCCGACCGGCACCGAGTTCCCGGCGCTGATCGACGCCGTCGAGCGGGTCTCGCGGGGGGAGCACGGCCTGAGCGAGGAAAGTGTGGCGGCGCTGGCGCAGCTCACCGAGCCGACCGAGGTCATGGTCTTTGCGACACCGACTTGACCCTACTGTCCCCGGGCCGTGAGCCTGGCTAACCGGATGGCGCTGGCCTCGCCCCAAATCAAGGCGATCTGCGTCGAAGCGAACGAGTTCCCGAACCTCTCGAACCAGTTCCGTGTCCGTGGCGTCCCGCACACGGTGATCAATCGGCGGGCGGCGTTCGTCGGCGCGCTCCCCGAGCCCGACTTCGTCGCGGCTGTCCTCGAGGGCGCCGGGGTTGCAAGCCCCCACCCAGACCCTTCCCCGCAAGCGGGGGAGGGTGTTGAGGGAGAGATCAACTATTCCGCTCGTTGACGGGCACCAGATCACCATTACCCATCCCGACAAGGTCCTCTTCCCTGCCGACGGGATTACCAAGGGCGAGCTCGCCGAGTATTACGAGTCGATTGCGGCGCGGATGATTCCGCATGTCCGGGATCGGCCGCTCCACATGAACCGATACCCGGGCGGTATCCAGTGGAATCCGATTCAACAGAAGCGCGTGCCCGACTCGTTTCCCGCCTGGATCGAGCGGGCGACGGTCGACATGAAGGGCGGCACGATCACCCATGCGCTGATCAACAACACCGCGACCCTCGTTTATCTCGTGCAGTACAACGTGGTTACGGTCCACGTCTGGCTGTCGCGCATCCAGGCGATCACCCAGCCCGACATGGTGATGTTCGATCTCGATCCGGCGGATGAGGACTTCAGTCTCGTCCGCAAGACGGCGCTGGCGCTGAAGACAATGCTCGGAGACCTGAAGCTGGTGCCGTTCGTCAAAGTAACGGGCTCGCGCGGTCTGCACGTGATCGCACCGATCACGGTCGGCCCGACGTTCGAGGAGGTCCACCTCTTTGCCGATGCCGTGGCGCAGCGCCTTGCCGCCTCTGACCCCGATCATCTGACCACGGAGTTCACAAAACAGAAGCGCGAGGGACGGCTCTTTCTCGACGTTAACCGCAACGCGTACGCGCAGACCGCGGTCGCACCGTACGCCGTGCGAGCCAGGGCCGGCGCACCCGTGGCGCTTCCGGTCGATTGGTCTGAGGTCGAGAGCCCAAGGCTCCGTCCCGATGGCGTTGGCATTCGACACGTCGCCGCGTGGCTCAAGGGCCGTGACGATCCCTGGAAGTCGATGGAGCGTTCGCAGCGGCCGCTGCCACGGGTTCAGGTATCAGAGAAGCCTGACCGCTCCGGCCGTCGCAAGGGCGTCAGTCGCAAGGAAGTAAGGTAAGCCGATGGACGCACAGCCAACGCGGCTCGCCCAGGCGGGAAGCTGGTACCTGCAAGTCGTTGATGCCGTGCCCGCCGATAGCTGGACGAAACCGACGCTCTGCGAGGCCTGGAACGTCAGCAACGTGGTCGCGCACGTCGCGACCGGCGACCAGCTGTTCCGCGCCGTCCTGTTCGATGCCCTCGGAAAAGACCGCGCCGGACAGGATCTGCCGGTCGACTTCGCCGATCGCCAGCGGCGGTTTCAGGCGTTATCGGGCTGGGAGGCGGCACCGCTGAAGGAGGCCGCCCATAAGGAGTCGACGCAGATGGTCGCGGCCGTCGCGGAAGCGGTTGAAAAGACGCCGGAGGCGCTCGTCACGGTGCCCTTCGGAACCGTGCCAATCCCGGTCGTTCGTGCGTTGCGGCTCAATGAGTACATCATTCACGGGCATGATCTGATGCCCGCGGTCGGGCGGCCCATCCCGATCCCGGACTGGTTCATCGACCGGGCTCTGAGCGAAACCATGACCCTGATGTCGCGCCTGCACCAGCGGTCGCCGCGCAAGGGCGAGTCCGCGAGTTTCCACATCCACCGCACCGACGGCGACGGTGAATGGATCCTGCGGGCAGCGGCTGGTGAAGCAGGGTCGGAGACCGGCCACGGGAAGGCGGACGTCGCCTTGCGCGGGCCGGGCGAAGGATTGTATTGGGTCCTGATGGGGCGCGGCAAGCCCGAAGAGCATGGTGTCGAGTTGCACGGCGATCCCGCGCTCGCCGCCGCCTTCAAGGAGTGGTTCCCGGGCCCCTAGTCGCCTATTGGTTCCAGGGTGCTGCGGCCAGTTCGGTCGCCACAGGCTTGGCGACCGTAGCATAGGGTCCGATTTCGGCGATGGTCGGCGGAGTAGGGCTTTGCCCGGAGTCGAAGTAGGTGACCAACGTTCGGCCCTGCCGCATCACCACCCCGCGCTGGTGGCCAGGCAAGCTGTTGGATCCGCGATAGCGCTGACTACCGACAGCCATCGCCTCGTCGCCGATTTGCAGCGACTGCCAGATCCAAACGGTCGCGATCCCGTTGCCGTCGTCGCGACGGGCGCACTGCTGCAGCGCGCTGCGGCGTTCGCTCATCGCTCGACGGGCCGAGTCCACGTCCCGGTACACGACCACTCGCCTGAGTTTCACGGTCATCGGTGACACCAGCGCGAGCTGGTGAGCGCCGACCCGCGCGGCGTCGCTGGGCAGGTAGCCACCGCAGGGGCTGACCAGCGGCGGGAAGTTCGGTCCATCGGCGAACACCCAGTGAACCTCGGGTTGGCTCAGCGGGATCCTGGCTCTCGCGTCGTCGGCGGCGGTGAAGGCGGCCGGAATCTGGAACTTCGGCTCGGAGGACGCATAGGGCGCATTGGCCGTGGGCATGATCGGCGGTAGGATCGCGGGCTCCGAGGCTGCTTGATTGCGGATCCCGAGGACGATGAATAGCGCGGACACGGCAATCACGACCGCGGCGACCGCCACGACAGGCGCGGCGCGGTGTGACCGCCAGCCCTGATCAGGCATTCCCCTTATCTACACCCCAAGGTGCGCAACGGTTCCCGCTCGCCACCCTCCCGAACTGATTCGCGGCCCGTTCACAGGGCCTTCACAAGTCGAGCCCAAGATCAGGGCAAGACAACAAGGAGGTCTCAATATGAATCGACCGTTCGGTTTCGGATGGATCTGGGGACTCGCGACCCTGGTTATCGCGTCGATCGTGGGCGTGTTCGCCTTCATCGCGGGCCACGCTACGCAAGTCGTGACGACCAACCCCGAGGTTGGGACAGCCGTGAATAACGGCTACTACTACGGCCACTTTGGCTTCGGCTTCTTTCCCTTCTTCGGCTTTCTGTGGTTCCTGCTGATCGTGTTCCTGCTCTTCGCGGTGTTCCGTCGCGGCATGGGCTGGAAGCGCGGTTACTGGGGCGGCGGACCTTACGGCGGCGGCTGGCATCAGCACTCGCACGAGCACGGCGGCCCGACGGCGCCAGGCGCGCCGACCACGCCACCCGCAGGTGGGGAGCCTGAGCAGCCCAAAAGCGCCTGACCTCCCTCCTCCCCCGTCCAGCCAGGGGCGGCCCACTCGGGCCGCCCCCGGCATTTCTCTACAGCCCGGCGAGGATACGATTCCCCACGTGGCGACCGTGCTGGTGGTTGACGACGAGCCGAAGATCGTGCAGCTGGTTCGGGACTATCTCGAGAACGCGGGCTTCGCGGTGATCACGGCGTCGGATGGGGCGGCAGCGATCCGCAGCGCCCGCACCGGCCACCCCGACCTGATCGTCCTCGACCTGGGGCTCCCGGTCGTCGACGGCCTCGACGTCGCGCGTTCGCTTCGCCGCGAGGCGGCGGTGCCGATCATCATGCTGACCGCCCGCACGGATGAGTCCGACAAGCTGGTTGGCCTCGAGCTTGGCGCCGACGACTACGTCACCAAGCCCTTCAGTCCAAAGGAACTGGTGGCGCGGGTACGGGCCGTCCTGCGCCGCGCGCAGGGCATGGAGCGGCAGAGCGATATCGTTCGGGTGGGCACCGATGTCGAGCTCGACGTCCCCAAGATGGAGGCCACCATCGGCGGCCGCCGCATCGACCTCACCCGCACCGAGTTCGAGCTGCTCGTGACGATGGCGCGCCAACCGGGTCGCATCTTCACCCGCGCGCAGCTGCTGAGCGCGATCCGCGGGGTCGCCTTCGAATCCTACGAGCGGGCGATCGATGCCCACGTCAAGAACATCCGGCGGAAGATCGAGCCCGACCCGCGCGCGCCGCGATACCTGCTTACGGCGTATGGCGTCGGATATCGCTTCGCGGAGGCGCCGCGATGAGCCCCGGCCAGGACGGCGGCCGCTGGTCGGGTGGCGGACCGCCGCCGTGGATGCGGCCGGGAAGTCCGCGACCGCCGTGGTGGCCGGAAGGCGAGCCCTGGCCGCCGACGCGTCCCCCGTGGATGCGCTACCGGGGCCGTTTCGCTCGACGGCTCCTGTTCCTCTTCCTCGGGTTCGTGGGCTTCATCGTCCTGCTCAACATCGTGATCTTCCAGTTCGCGCATGTGGGCAGCTGGCAAGGTCCCCCGACTCGGGGCTTCTTCTTCGGCTGGGTGTTCGTCATCCTGCTGGTGATCCTCCTCGTGCTGGCTGCGGGTCGCCGCGTGCGGCGCATGGCGGCGCCGGTCGAGAACCTGGTCGAGGCCGCCGGCCGCATCCGCGGCGGCGACTACAGTGTCCGGGTCCGCGAGGATGGCGCACCCGAGCTCCGTTCAGTGGCGCAGGCCTTCAATGCGATGACGGCGCAACTGGAGGCGAGCGAGAAACAGCGGCGCTCGTTTCTTGCCGACGTGACCCACGAGCTCCGCACGCCGCTGTCGATTATCCGCGGACAGGCGGAAGGCATTGCCGACGGCCTCTACCCCGCCGATGCCGCCCACCTGGCACCGATCGTCGAGGCGACGCAGACGCTGGCGCGACTCATCGATGACCTGCGGACGCTGGCGCTGGCCGAGACCGGTCACCTCCAGCTGCAGCGAGAACCGGTCGATGTGGGCGACCCTGATCAATGACACGATCGCCTCCTTCGAGTCCCAGGCGCAGACGAAGGGCGTGACCCTTGCGGCCGACATCGCCGGCGACCTCCCAACCGTCTCGGCCGATGCCGTCCGGATCCGCGGCGTGATCGCCAACCTGCTCGCCAACGCGATCGCCCACACGCCGACCGGCGGTTCCGTTCGCGTCAGCGCATCGCAGGCGGACGGCGGCGTCGCGGTCTCTGTGACCGATACCGGCGAGGGCATTCCAGTGGACCTCTTGCCGCGTATCTTCGACCGCTTTGTAAAGACGGTGGGATCGAGCGGGTCAGGTCTCGGCCTAGCGATCGCACGGGATCTCGTCACCGCACACGGTGGAACGATCAACGCGGAGAGCACCATCGGATCGGGAACGACGGTTCGCTTCACGCTGCCCGCCGGCTAAGCGGCGAACCGAGGTCGCAGCCCGTGATGCAACGGTTAGCCTAGAGACACATGGACGTCCACATCGCGCTGCCGAATGGGCATGCCGGAGTCACCATCGAGGAACTCCTGGAGATCACGGTGGCCGCGGAGGAGCTTGGCTTCGCCGGGGTCTGGCCCCTCGATCATGTTCTGGTCGGTCCGGACCTGAAAGACCGCTATCCCTGGGTCGTCGAACCGATGACGCTTCTCGGGTACCTGGCGGGGCGCACCAAGAAGATCCGGCTGGGGACCTCGATCATCGTGCTCGGCATGCGCAACCCATTCGTCGTCGCCAAGCAAGCCGCGACGCTCGACCTGCTTTGCTCCGGCCGCTTCACGCTCGGCCTTGGCGCCGGTTACTCGGAGCCGGAATTCCGCAACGTCGGCGCAGCTGATGTCTGGCCCACCAGGGGTCAGCGGCTGGACGAGGCGATCCAGCTCTTCCGGCATTTGTGGTCGGGCGTGCACGAGCCCTTTCGCGGCCGCTTCTATTCGTACGACGAGGGATGGTTCGGGCCACCGCCTCCACAGGGCGCGCAACTGCCGATCCTGATCGGTGGTCACTCCGAGCGTGCCTTGAAACGCGCGGCGACCCTAGGCGACGTCTGGCAGTCGACCAGCCTCGGCCCGGAGGAATTCAAGCCGAAGGCCGCATGGATTCGCGCCCACGCCGGGACGCGTCACGTCGAGGTCGGGGCTCGTACGATCCTGGTCGGCGATCCCGATGCGATCCTCGCGAGGATCAAGGAATTCGAGGCCGCCGGAGCCGAGCACGTCTGCGCCTACTTCGGCAAACGTCCGGAGGACTTCGTGCCCGCAATGCGTAGCTTCGCTCGGGAGGTCATGCCGGCGCTATCGAGGTAGCCCCACCCCGACCCTCCCCCACCGTGGGGGGAGGGTCAGTCCCAGGGCGAGCTCCGTGGTATCTAGCAGACCTGGCCGACGACGTAGTTGGAACCGTAGCCCGAGTTGGGAGCGCGGTCCGCGGCGGACGTGTAATAGACACCGCCACCCATCACCGTGAAGGATCCGTGGGTGTCGGCAAACGGGTTGCCGAGGGTCGCACCGTTGGCTGGATTGCCCACGTCGGCTCTGGGGACGGTGAACACGATCGTGCCATTGGGCCCCTGGTTGAACGAGCCCGAGATTGCACTCGTCGTGTTGAACGAGCCGTTGTAGGTGCCGTCGGTGTAGCTGATCACCGGGCCGTTCGACGTGGCCTGCGCGTAGTAGGTGGTGCCGCCGAAGCTCCAGTAGACGGTCCAGAAGGCGGACACCAGGTTGGCCGGCGGCGGCGGTGGCGCCAGGTTCTTGATCGTCAGCGTGACCTGGATGGTGGTGGCGCTTGGCGTGCCGAAGAAGGCGTTCGCGATGTCGAGGTTGTCGACATTGCTGCCATCACCGCCGGGATAGTTGTTGGGGGCATCACCGACGTAGTCGGCGACCTGCGGTCCAGGGCAGGTCGATCCCTGGGGCAGCGGTGTGGGTGGCGGCGGCACGACACAGTCGTTGACCAGGCCAGCGCCCGTCGTCGCGCTGGTGCCGGTGCACTGGCGCGTGAAATACAGGACGGCCGTGCCCGGGGCCGCGTGATCATCGGCATAGGCGATGTCGGCGGCGCCGTTGGTCGGGTCGATCGAGACCTGGAAGAAGTCGAGCAGCGTCCGATCACGTGCCGGTGTGCTCAGGTTGCAGCCGAGCCCATCGATGCAGATCGGGCCTTTGTGGATCGCGTGATCACTGGCCGTGGTCACCGTGAAACTCGACCCGCGGTTGGTGCTTTGCGCGAAGTAGGCGTTCCAGACGTTGTTGACGTCATCCTGCGGGCGGGGTTGCGCCCCGGCTCCCCCGGACGCGCCATAGAAGACGACGTCGACGATGCCGTCGGCGCCTGCCTGTGCCCAGGGCATAATGGCCGTGTTCACGGTGCCCGGGTTGGCGATCTGGCCAGGAGCTTGGCCCGGCTTCCAGCCAGTCCCGTTGGTATCGGCCTTGTAATCGATGTGATTGCCGTCGGACCAGAAGGCGTAGACGCGGCCGACCGCGTCAACCGCTGTCACCGGGAAGATCCGGTTGTAGCGCGCACCCACCGGGCCGTGGTAGATCTCGTAGTTGCGCCAGGAGATGACTGGTGGCGCCGTATCGCGGGTCACGGTGCCGATCGCCTCGTACACCCGATTGAAGTTAGCGGTCGCCGCGACACCCTGATTGAGGTTGTCCGTGGCGCTGTCGGGCGTCTGGAAGATCGAGTAGAGCGTGAGCCCGGCGGCGGTGCGGCGAGTCACGATATTGCCGAGTTCGTTGCCGGCGCCGGTGGCGTTCGCGCCGCCGCCCTGCCACTGGGCCACCGGCACGTCGTTGTTGTTGATGATGGGCGCGTTCTGCACGTAGCTGAAGCCGCCGTCGATGGAGACGCCCATCTCGATATCAAGCACGGACACGTCGTGGTAGGTCATGAAGATGTCGGCGAGGCCTAGGCTGTTCAGCCTGGGATCGGCCGCCATCCACATCCGGTCGTCGCCGCCGACCTGCTGCGAGTAGACATTCGGCGGGCCGAAGCTGTTGCCGCCATCATCGGACTTACCGGTGGTGATGTTGGCCAGCGACAGGCTCGAGTAGGCCAGGACGTCATCGGTCGGCGAGGGCGAGATGGTCGCGGAGGTTTCCTGCGGCCCGATCGCCCAGTCACAGTCGCCGCCGCCCGCGGTGTGGTCCGGCTGGCCGATGTAGGCGGCCGTGGAGCCGTTATGCGCGACCCGAAATGCCTTGCAACCGGCCGGCACGCCAGTTGGGCCGATGACGAAGGCGTGCCCGAAACGGTCGGTCCGGATGCTGGGCTCGCCGGCATTGGTGCTGCCCTGCAGCAGTAAGTTGGGATTGAAGCTCGGGCCGGCGGGTTTTGCCGCCAGCGCGGGACCCGAGAACGCGAATGGCAGCACGCCAAGCGCGGCCGCCAGCACAATGCCGCTGAGTCGTCGATGGACGCGGATTTGCATCGTTCCCTCCTATTTGCCGACGAAGTTGTAGCAGCAGACGCCGTCGATTTCGAGCGGAACGTCATCAGCCTCGGCCTGGGCGTTGGTGAGCGCACCCTGCTGGTGCGCGGACCCGAAGGCGTAGCCGCCCACTTCCTCGAGCGGGTTGGACCCGGTCGGGCCGCCGACGTCCGCCACCTTGACGGTGATCGTCAGCGTGCACGGATTTGCCGCCGACGGCGTGGCCGGACAGCTGATGCTGCCGGTCTCTGCCGAACCACCCAGACCCGGTTCGGGGTAGGTGACGACATGCGGGAAGCAGGCCGACACGGAACAGAGATCGACGCTCTGCGCCTTTCCCGCAAAGAACACCGGCTGGTTCAGCGCCGTGTTTTCCATCGCGGCGTAGTAGATGGTGTTGCCCATCTGCCAGCGGGTGACGTATTGGAGATAGGCCGCGCCTGGAACCCGGGCGACGGTCGCCGCCGGGTTGGTCAGGTCGGCGACCTTCGCCGTCACCGTCAGCGTCCTGCTCGACAGGGTCAGCTGGCTGGAGAGGAGGTCCATGCCGGGCACGTTGGTGCCGCCGATGACGGGATAGCGCGCATCGCCGCTTGGATCGCTGAGCCCGGTGGATGGTGAATTCGACGCGCCCGAGATATTGCTGCCGAAGAGCCCCGGTCCGGCCGATTGCTGCGCGATCGTGATCACGCCGGCGCCGGCATGGTCGACCAGCTGTGTGTTCGCCGGGGTGAAGCCGGGCTGGGCCAGGCCGTTCGAGGTGTCGTCATAGACGATCTGTGCCGCGCCGCTGGCGTTGATCGTGACCGCGAAGAAGTCGGCCAGGTTGCGATTGCCCTGGGTGGTGATGCACCCGGTGCCGAGCAGGCAGACGTCGTTGTAGTGGCTGGGGTGCGGGCTGGCCTTGACCAGCCGGACCGATGGTGGCTGGCCGGTCACGGCGCCGCTGGACGTGGTCGGATACACGACCTGCGCCATGAAAACGTTCCAGCTCTGGTTGAACTGGCCGCTTGGATCGGCGTTCAGATTCTGCCCATACCAGACGGCATCGGCGCGGCCCGGGCCACCGGCCTTGATCCAGGGGAAGACGTTGACGGCATCGCCGGTCGAGGTCGACGCATCGCTGACACGCACCGCGGGGCTCCAGGTGGACCATCCGCTGGCCGCGCTCGCACTGCTGACATAGGTTTGACGCGAGCCTGGCGTCACGCCGGAGCCGCTGCCACCGACGGTCCAGGCGGCAAAGAGATTGCGAGCGCTGTCGATCGAGAGCACGGAGAACAGCGTGTCCGGCGAGTACGCGAGGTGATCGGCAATATGGATGAGCTTGCTGGGATCACCGTTGGGATTGGACGCCGTCGGGTTGTCCAGGAAGGTCAGGTCGCCGGCCGCGTTCGGCGTTCCGATGTTGAGCAGCAAGCTGAACGATCCGTCGGCGTTCTGGGCGCCGGCCGCCTGGAAGACTTTGCCCGTGGTTTGATCGATCTGCGGATAACCGTCGGCGCCGAACGGCGAATAGCCGGTGACGGCGCTGACGCCAGCGGTTTGGGCGTTGACGAAATTGAGCCCGGGGCCGCCGGGCTGGGGATCGACGAGGGCGTTGCTCTTGACCCACTGCGCGCCGGTGCTGACGTTGTTGAACTCCTGGTAGATCAGCGGTCGAGGGCCGGTGTAGGCCGATTGGTTCGCGATGCCGGATGCTGGGTCATAGACGGCGAGCCACTGCCGGTCGGCGCCCGGGATCCCCGCGCAGCCGGCGGGGTAGATGCTCTGGTTGACGGTCGCCCCGCCATCCACCGTCGTGGCGGTGCGCAGGCAGGCGAGCGCGTACAGGTCGGCGAAGTACTGCTTGCCGGTCCGATCGAAGTTGATGTCGGTGTCGCCCCCTCCCGGGGGATCGGTCAGCCCGGCGATCGCGCTGGGCGGCGGTCCGGGCGAGATCACGCGAAAGGTGTGACCCTGGTCGACCGATCCGAACCAGGTGCTGCGCTGCGTCCCGGTTCCGGTCGGGCCGCTCACGAAGACCCGGCCCTGCGGGTCGATCGCGATGTCGGGCTCGCCGTTGGTATGGATGGGGTCGACGACCACCGGGACGCCGAACGCGATGCCCGGCGCCGCCAGTGCCGGTACGGTGGTAGCCGATGCGGCGGCAACCAGGATTGCGGTGGACACGAGGGCCAGAGGGTACTGCGAACGGGGCATACCGACCTCCTTGTTTTCGCCCTACAGGGAGTGACTCAGGTGTGATACCGAGCGTAGCACAGGACATGGGGCGCTCGGAGGGCGACAACAGGGCTCTCGGCTAGCCCTATTTTCCCCGCGTTTGGCGGATTAGCGAAGGAGCATCGCCAGGGTCCGCGATGCCACTGGCTCGAGGTCCGACGACTCCTCGTTGCTCAAGATGGCTACCGCCAGGTCGTTCTCGGGGAGCCACACGCTCAAGGCTTTGAAGCCTGAATTATCGCCGGTGTGGAACACGATTGGCCGGCGCTCACTCCGTCCGGTAAGCAGCCCGTATCCATAGTGGATATCGGAGACAAAGCTGGACGTCCGCTCGGCGCCCACCAAGACCTGGCCGGTGAGCATGATCTGGCGGGAGGCCTCGTTGAGAACTTGCCGAGAACCGAGCGCCCGGACCCAGCGGGCCAGGTCGGCGCCCGTCGAACTGACGTCACCAGCCCCGATGCCCACAACATCGAGGTCGAATGAGTCAACCGGCTGCCCGTCGGAGTAGCCTCGGGCCACTCGAGCGCGGCCGTGGGCGTTGCCGACAAACGTCTCCGCCAGGTGGGCGCGCCGCAGGATGCGTTCCGTCAAGAACGTCGCGTAGGATTCGCCGCTCGCCCGTTCGATGATGCGGGCCAGGAGAACGTAACCCGGACTGCTGTATCGCCAGCGGCTTCCCGGCGGAAACAACAGGTCACCCGACTGAAACGCCGCGATCTCTTGATCTGGATCGACGCCGCCGTAGAGATTTACATCCGGATATTCCGGCCAGTGACCGAGCCCGGATGTGTGCGTCAGCAGCTGGTGAACCGTGATGGTATTCCACGACGGCCGGGTGGGATTGATCCAGCGGGCGATCGGATCGGTCACCGCCAGCACGCCTTGTTCCACCAGCAGCATGGTGGCGGCAGCCGTGAACTGCTTGCTAACCGACGCGAGCTGGAACCGCGTTCCAGGCCCGCAGGGCTCACCCATCTGATGGTCGGCGAGACCGGAGTATGACTCGACGACCGCTGTATCGTCTCGCAGCGCCACGAGTGCGCCGGGGAAGCCCGCAAGGTCTTCTGGGTCCGCCATCATTCGCGTGCGTCCTCCTTCCGCCGATGGTTCCGGCCCATGTTAATGACATCGGATCGATAAGCTGACCCGGTGAGTGCGACGACGCAGGTGCTGCTGATGCGGCACGCAGATGTGGAGAATCCCAACCGGATCCTCTATGGCCACCTGCCGGGCTTTTACCTGAGTGCGCTTGGTCGGGCGCAGGCCGCCGCGGTTGGACAATCGTTGCGCGATCGGGGCATCAAGCGAATCGTGCACAGCCCGCTGGAGCGCGCGCGCGAAACCGCCGAGATCGTCAACGCCCAGCTCCCCGCCCCGGTGCCGCTCGAGGTGGAGCCGGCGCTCTGGGAGGCGGAATTCAGCCGCTACCTGCAGGGCGTCCCCTTCTGGCAGATCCCGATCCGGCGACCGAAATGGGTGATGCACAAGCTGCAGCGCGGCGCGCTTACGGGCGACGAGAGCATCCAGACCCTTGGAGGGCGTGTGCTCGACGTCGTGCATCGGCTCGCTCGCGAACACCCCGGCGAGGTCTCGCTGTGTATCAGTCATGCCGACCCGCTCCAGGCAGCCTGGATCCTGCTCGATGGCCGGCCACACAAAGAGTCCGAGATGTCGCGCAAACAGGTTGGCCGAGCGGGGCGCCTCGAGGTAGAGCTCGATGGCGATCGCGTGGTATCGACGCGCTACGTTCCGGCCCCGAAGACGCTCACCGCCAGCTGACGCTGACGACCTGGACCGGCTGGGCGATGCCTTTCAGGCTCACCTCTTTAGGCTCCGACAGCGCGAACTTGCAGGGTTGCGCCGTGTGCCAGCTGGCGAGCACCTCGCCACCATTCGCCACGGCTGCGATGCGAGCCGCCTCGTGGACACCCTTGCCGCGGTAATCGAGCCCGACCCGTGTCGCGGCCGCCTGATGGACACCGATCCGAACCGGTGGCGCGTAGCCGTGACTGCGACGATGGTTCGCCAGCGTCCGCTGGATCTCAACGGCACAATCGATGGCGCGTTCGGGCTGGTCGAAACTCGCGAAGACGCCATCGCCGATGTGGTTGATCTCCTCACCGCCATGCCGGCCGATCAAGCCGCGAAGCGTCTGGTCGTGCCAGCGCAGGACCTCGTTCCAGGCCTCGTCGCCCATGGCCTCGACCAGTTCGGTGGACTTCACGATGTCGGTGAACATGAAGGTGCGTGTCGCCGGATCACCGGCCACCGGTTGCGCCGGGAGCTGGCCGGACTGCGCAAGCATTTGGGCGATGCGACGCTCGTCGAGGACGGCGCCGAGCCGGGCAAAGGTCGCGTGGGCCGAACGAAGCTCGAGGACGGCTCCCTCGGGGTCGCCACCCGCCTGATAGGCGGCACCCAGGGCGGCGCGCGTGGTGGCCTCCTCGTAAGGTGCGCCAACTTCTCGCCACAATGCCAGCGCCGTACATAAATCTCGCACAGCACTGTCAGGATTTCCTTCGGCCAGCGCGACGGCGGCACGCGCGTAATGGGTGTGTGCCCTCAGCGCCGGGGTCGTATAGATGGCGCTGATCGACCCGAGTTCTTCGGCGGCGGCCGATGCCGTGGCTCGATCGCCTGCCGCCAGCGCGATCGAAACCTGCGCGGGCAGCATTCGCGAGCGAGCAATCGGTTGGGGCTCGGCGGCCAGGCCCCGCTTGATGGCCGCCGCCGCCGCTCCAATGTCGCCCTCCGCCAGACGAAGGAGGGCCAGACCAGGATTTGGCTCGCGCCCGAGATCGTGCGCCTGGCGGAAGGCATCCCCAGCCTCAACGAGGTCACCCCGATTGAGCCGGATTTCGCCAATCTGATAGAGCGCCTCGGCCGCGTAGTCGTCCCGAAAGTCAAGAACCTCGTCGTAGGCATTGCGAGCCTCTTGTTCAGCCTCCTGCCAGGCCCCGGTGAGACGGATGACTGCCGCTCGGTGGACGCGGCACATCCCAGGGAACCCTGCGATGGTCTGGCGCTCGCACCAGCGCCGCGCCGCATCGGTCCAGTCGCTGGCTCGCTTGTAGTCGGCGATCTCCTCGCAGGTGCTGATCGTGTTGCAATAGATGGCGCCGGTCGTGAGCGGTCGCAGCTCGCCGGACAGCGCGGCCACGGCCGCCTGGTCGAGCAGGGCCATCCCTTCGCCGAACTGACCCTGGGCGACAAGGGTAAGGCCCTGGTCCTGGAGGCCAAGTGCCATCAGGTCCTTGTTGCCAAACCGGGTGCCGATCTCGAGCGTTTGCTGGGCGAGCTCGAGGGCCCGCTCGAAATTGCCCGAGTTATGCGCCTGCACCCACTCGCGGCGGCTCAGGTATCCGTGTTCCATGCCGACCGGTTCATCCTTGAGCAGCCGCTGTGCCTGGCTGAACCAGGCGGCCCCGACGGCCGCGGCCTTCCGGCCCGAGTGATCCTTCGCCAAATCCAGCGCAACGAGAGCGGCTCGACGAGGTTCCCCCGCCTCGAGACGGAGCGCAAATGCCCGCTCGCGTGCGCTGATGCAGAGCTCCACCCGGCCGGTCCACCAGGCAGCTTCGGCGAGGCCTTCCAGATCCGCGGCCGTCAGGCCGCCGGCTTGATCGGCTGCCGTCAGGAACTCGAAGGCATCCCGCCAGGCATGGCGGCCGACGGCTTCGCGCCCAGCTTCCAGCGCGTTATCGAGATTGACCTGCGCCATGCTCCCGCCTCGACGGTGCCAGACATTGTCCCATTTAGCGGCCGACCGCGTAGCCCTGCATCCCTCGCGGGTTCGCCGCCGCCATGAGTTGCCCGGTTTTTGGATCCTTGCCGGCGACGCTGATCCGGCCGAGCGACCACGCCCCATCGAGGACGAGATCGTGACCACGGTCACGCAGGTGCAGGACCGTTTCCAGTTCGAGTCGGTTTTCGGCCACCAGCCGGCCGGGATGGGACTCGTGTGGGTAGAACGAGCTTGGGAAATGGCTGCTGTGGAACATCGGAGCGTCGATCGCCTCCTGCAGGTTGAGGCCAAAGACGGTGTGGGCCAGGAAGAAGTTGAACGACCACTGATCCTGCTGATCGCCGCCGGGCGTGCCGAACGCCAGCCATGGCTCGCCCCCGCGTGTGACGAGGCTCGGACTCAGGGTCGTCCGGGGCCGTTTTCCACCCTGCAGCGCGTTTGGATGCCCTTCGTCGAGGTTGAACATCTGGGCGCGCGTGCCCAGGCCGAAGCCCAGACCTTTGATCGCAGGCGAGCTCTGCAGCCAGCCCCCGCTGGGCGTGGCGGCCACCAGGTTCCCGGCGCGATCGATGACCGCGACATGGCAGGTATCACCGAGTGGGTTGGCGAGCAGCGTCGGGTCCCCCAGCGATTGGGTTCGGTCGCGATTACGGCTCGGGCGATGGGCGAATCGCGGAAGGGCCGGTTGCCGCCCGCCGACAGACCCCGGTCGAAGTTCGAGTGAGGCGCGGTCGCTGATGAGCCGGCGCCGTTGCGACGCGTAGCCCGTATCGAGCAGCGCCGCCATCGGGACGTCGCCGAAGTCGGGGTCCCCGTACCAGGCCTCGCGATCGGCGAAGGCGAGCTTTGCCGATTCGATCACGGTATGGATATGGTCGGCACTGAGAAAGCCCATGGCCTTCAGGTCGACCGACTCGAGGAGGGCCAATTGCTGCAAGAACACCGGACCCTGGCCCCAGGGTGCGGTCTTGTGCACGGTGGCCTCCTGGTAGGTGAAATGGGTGGAGGGCTCGTAGCGCGCCCGCCAACCGGCAAGATCGGCCGCCGTCAGCAGTCCGGCATGCCGCTCTCCCGAGCTGTCGAACGCGGGAACCCGACAGGCGGAGTCGATGGCTTCGGCCACGAAGCCCTCGTAGAAGATCCGGCGGGCGGCCTCGATCTGGCGGTCTCGATCCGTTTCGGCGCCTTCAGCTTCCTCAAGGAGTCGCTGGTAGGTGCGACCGAGATCCGGATTGCGAAACGTCGTGCCCGGCTGCGGGACATCATTAGTAAGGTAGAGGCGCGCCGACTCCGGCCACTCGCTTCGAAAGAGCGGCGCCACGTGGGCGATCGCCTGGGTGATGGCCGCGACCACCGGGTATCCGGACATTGCGTATTCGATCGCGTATTGGAGCACGTCGCGCAGGCGCATCGTGCCGTGCTCGGCGAGCAACATGAGCCAGGCACCGACGGCTCCCGGCACGCAGGCGGGCAGCAGGCCGGTTCCCGGAATGTCATCCAGCCCGAGTTCCTGAAAGTGGCGAATGCTGGCGGCGTTCGGCGCGGGCCCCTGGCCACAGATGACCTCGACCTTCGCGCGACGGGCGTCCCACAGGATGATCGGCAGGTCACCACCCGGGCCGTTGAGGTGTGGCTCGACGACCTGAAGCACGAAACCGGCGGCAACGGCGGCGTCGAACGCATTGCCGCCCCGCTCGAGGATGGCCATGCCGGTCTGTGAGGCAAGCCAGTGCGTCGAGCTGACCATTCCGAACGTGCCGCGCAGCTCGGGACGCGTCGTGAACATCAGCTGGCTTCGGCGAGGGGGTCGGTGAACTGGCTCTGGTAGAGCGTGTCGTAGAAGCCGTGTCGCGCGAGCAGCTCGGTATGGCTGCCCTGCTCGACGATGCGGCCCTGATCCACAACTACGATGGTGTCGGCGTTGCGGATCGTCGAGAGCCGGTGCGCGATCACGAAGCTCGTTCGCCCTTGCCGCAACCGCGCCATCGCTTGCTGAATCAGCACTTCGGTCCGGGTGTCGACGCTGCTGGTGGCTTCGTCCAGGATCAGGACCGTCCGATCCGCCAGAAAGGCGCGAGCGATCGTCAACAGCTGCTTCTGTCCGGCGGAAATGTTCGAGGCGTCGTCATTGAGGACGGTGTCGTAGCCCTCCGGAAGCGTCCGGATGAAGTGGTCGGCGTGCGCCGCCTGCGCGGCCGCCACGATCTCGTCTGTCGTCGAGCCCAGCTTGCCGTACGCGATGTTGTCGCGGATGGTGCCGGTGAAGAGCCAGGCGTCCTGCAGCACCATGCCGAACACGCGACGCACGTCATCGCGGCTGACGTCGCGCGTATCGACGCCATCCACGGAGATCCGCCCGCCATCGATTTCGTAGAAGCGCATCAGCAGGTTGACGATCGTCGTCTTTCCGGCTCCGGTCGGGCCGACGATCGCGATCGTCGAGCCGGGCTTCGCCTCGAGGCTGAAGTCCGTGATCAGCGGTTTCTCGGGCTCGTAGCGGAACGCAACGTGCTCCAGCGCCACCTGTCCCTGTGGCTCCGCGGGAAGTGAGCTCACGACGCGGTCCCGGACCTCCTCCTCCGCATCGAGGAACTCGAAGACCCGCTCGGCCGATGCCAGGCCCGACTGCAGGAGGTTGAGCTGGCCGGCGAGCTGGGTGATTGGCATCGTGAACTGGCGGGAGTACTGGATGAACGCCTGGACATCGCCAAGCGTGATCGCCCCGGACGTGACGAGGTAGCCGCCGAGGGCGGCGATCACGACATAGTTCACGTTGCCGAGGAATGCGATGGCTGGCTGGATGATGCCGGACAGGAATTGCGCCCGGAAGCTCGCCTCGTAGAGGGCTTGGTTCTGCTGGTTGAATTCGTCGATTGCCTTCTGCCGACGTCCGAAAACCTGCACCAGGGCGTGCCCGGTGTGCATCTGTTCGACGTGGCCGTTGAGGGTACCGGTGCGCGCCCATTGGGCGGCGAATTGCTTTTGGGATCGCCGCGCGACCAGCACCGTCACAAGAATCGAGAGCGGGACAGTAATCAGGGCGACCACCGCCAGCAGCGGACTGATCCAGACCATCACGGCGAGCACGCCCACAATCGTCAGCGTCGACGTCAGGATCTGGGTCATCCCCTGCTGCAGGGTGGTCGAGATGTTGTCGATGTCATTGGTGACCCGGCTGAGCAGGTCGCCGTGCGGATGGCTGTCGAAGTATTTCAACGGCAGCCGCGCCATCTTCGCCTCGACATCCCCACGAAGATGGAAGACCGTCCGCTGCGCGACACCGGCCATGATGTAGGCCAGTAACCATTGGAGCGCCGCGCTCAAGAGGTAAACGAGCGCCGCCAGTACGAGGATCTGGCCCAGCACCGTGAAGTCGATGCCGTGCCCTGGCACGACGTTGGCGCCGGCGATGAGGTCGGCGATCTGGCCCTGCCCGTGGGCGCGGAGCTGTGCCACCGCCTGTGCCTTGGTCAGACCAGCCGGCAGGCCCTTGCCCAGCACGCCGTCGAAGATGACGTTGATCGCATTGCCGATGATCTTCGGCCCGATCACCGAAAAGGCGACGCTCCCCAGGGCCAGCACCGCCGAGACCACGATGGCCATGCGTTCCGGGCGCAGCCGGGCCACAAGTTGGCGGAGCGTCTTGCCGACGTCCTTGGTCTTCGCCGGTGGCGGTCCCATGCCGAACATGCCGGGCCCGCCAAAGCCTCTCCCGCCAGGCCGCGCCGGCGCGCCGCGCTGGGCCATTACGCGACTGCCTCCTCGCCGAGTTGGGATGCCACGATCTCGCGGTACGGCTCGCTGGTCGACATCAATTCTTGGTGGGTGCCGATCCCGACGATCCGCCCCGCGTCAAGGACGATGATCCGGTCGGCATGCAGGATGGTGCTGACCCGCTGCGCGACGATGACCACCGTGGCCGCTCTGGCTTCTACCTTGAGTGCCGCGCGCAGCCGCGCGTCCGTGCCGGCGTCGAGCGCCGAGAAGCAATCATCGAACAGGTACAAGGGTGGTCGCCGCACCACCGCCCTCGCGATGGCGAGCCGCTGGCGTTGACCGCCCGAGAGGTTGGTTCCACCCTGGTCGATCTGCGCCTCCAGCTGGTCCGCCATCGCGGCAACGAAGTCGCGCGCCTGGGCGACCTCCAGGGCGTGCCACAGCTCCGACTCGGTCGCGTTCTCCTTCCCGAACCGCAGGTTGTCCGCGATCGTGCCGCGAAACAGGTATGCCTGTTGGGGAACGAGCCCGATGGACTGCCAGAGCGTGTCGAGTTTCTGGGCACGCACGTCGACCTCGTTCACGAGCACGGCACCGCCGGTCGCGTCGTAGAAGCGCGGAACCAGGTTGAGGAGCGTCGTCTTCCCAGAACCCGTGCCGCCGATGATGGCGGTCGTTGCGCCTCGGTGCAGCTGAAACGAGAGCTCGTTCAGAACGGGCTTCTCCCCTCCCGGATATCCGAACGTGACCCTGCGGAACTCAACGGCGCCCGTGACGTTGGCCGGCTCGATCGGGCTCGCCGGTTCGACGATGGAGGGCTGGGTGTTGATGACCTCCTCGAGACGGGTCGCGCTGGCCGCCGCGCGGGGCACGAAGATCACCATGAACGTGGCCAGCATGATGGAGAAGAAGATCTGCATGATGTACGCGAGGAAGGCAATCAGGTTGCCGACCGGCATCTGGCCACTGTCGATCAGGTGACCGCCGAACCAGACGACGGCAACGCTCGACATGTTCATGATCGCGAGCAGCGCAGGCAATGCCAACGCGAACATCCGGTTCACCCGCAACGCGGTCCCGGTCAGATCCGCGTTGGCCGTTTGAAACCGGTCTTGCTCATGCTCGGTGCGATTGAAGGCCCGGATGACGCGCACGCCGGTGATCTGCTCCCGCATCACCTGGTTGATGCGATCGATCTTGACCTGCAGCGACTGAAACAGCGGCACGGCGAAGATCGTGAGCGTGACGATCACCCCCACCATGAGGGGCACGGCCACGATCAGGATCGCGGACAGCCTCGCGTTCGTGCGCAGGGCGAGGATCACGCCCCCAATGCCCATGATCGGTGCGATCACCATCAGGGTGAGGGCTAGCTGCACAAAGATTTGCACCTGCTGGACATCGTTTGTATTTCGGGTGATCAGGGAGGGCGTCCCGAACCGGTTCATCTCGCGGGCAGAGAACTGCTGCACACGTTCGAAGACGGCGCGCCGCACGTCGCGGCCAAGCCCCATCGAGACCCGGGACGCGTAGTAGACGCCGATGATCGCAAGGATGCCGACGACGACGGTCAAGGCGAGCATCACAGGGCCGATCCGCCAGATGTAGCCGATGTCGCCTTTGGCGACGCCGTTGTTGATGATGTCGGCGGTGAGGTTCGGCAGGTAGAGGTTCGCGATCGATTGGATCAGGAGGAGGATCACGACCACGACCACCTCGCCCATGTAGGGGCGCAGGTAGCTCCTTAAAAGCCGGATCAGACCGCCCATTGCCCGCTTGATGATATCGTCGGCGGACAGAAAATGGAGGCCTACATCTGCCGGACCTGCGGGGTGCAGCAGGCGCCAAGCGAAGGGCCTCCGGCAGCCTGCGCGATCTGCGACGACGAGCGGCAGTATCTACCGCCGGCAGGACAACAGTGGGCCACCCTGGCCGAGCTGCGCGCCGAGGGCCGTCGGATCGAGGTGCGCGAGCTCGAGCCGGGCCTGACGGGAATCGGCGCGGATCCGCAGATCGGGATCGGTCAGCGGGCGCTGCTGGTCCAGACGCCGTCCGGCAACTTCCTCTGGGACTGCCTCGGTTTCATCGATGACTCAGGCATCGCGGCGGTGCAGGCTCGCGGTGGATTGCACGGGATCGCAATGTCGCACCCGCACTTCTACGGCGTTTGCGTCGAGTGGAGTCACGCATTCGGCGGCGTTCCGATTTACATCCCAACGGCGGATCGCCAGTGGGTGATGCGACCCGACCCCGCCATTCGCAACTGGGAAAACACGATCGAGCCGCTGCGAGGCATCACGCTGATCCAGTGTGGCGGTCATTTCGAGGGGAGCGCCGTGCTCTACTGGGCCGCGGGTGCGGATGGGCGGGGCGCGTTGATGACCGGCGACACCATCACCGTGGTCTCCGACCGCCGCTTCGTGAGCTTCATGCGAAGCTACCCGAACGACATTCCGCTACCGGCGGCGATGGTTCGGCAGATCGTCGCCGCGGTCGCCCCCTATCGCTTTGACCGCATCTATGGTGGCTGGTGGGATCGGGTGGTCGATCGCGATGGCCCCGCGGCGATCCAGCGATCGGCCGACCGCTACACTCGCTGGATCAGCTAGACCAGGTAGTCGTAGAGGAGCTCTTCACTTCCCAGCGGGCGGAAGTTCAGCTGGATCTGCTCCATCCGTTGCAGCAGCGGCGCCAGGTCCCGTTTGTCCTTCAGCTCGATGCCGACCAGCGCCGCCCCGCGTTCCTTGTTGGTCTTCTTGATGTACTCGAAGCGCACGATGTCGTCGGTCGGCCCCAACGCATCGTCGACGAACTGGCGCAGCTGGCCGGGCTTCTGCGCGAACTCGATGATGAAGTAGTGTTTGCGGCCCTGGTAGACGAGGCTGCGCTCCATGATCTCGGGGTAGCGGAGGATGTCGTTGTTGCCCCCGCTGAGGACGCAGACCACCGTCTTGCCCTTGATGTCGCGGGCCGCATCTTCCAGCGCCGAGAGGGCGAGCGCGCCCGC
>JAXDLN010000075.1:0-3347 GCA_034666565.1 Chloroflexota bacterium | reverse complement strand
GGCGAAGAAAATCGCCCTGTTGCTGCCGGAATCGACGACAGCGCGGTATGACACAAAAGACATGCCGTACTTCAAGGCGAAGCTGCAGTCGCTGTGCGGCACGTGCGCCGACAGCATGATCTACCTCAACGCGAAGCAGGATTCAGGCACGCAGCTGACCCAGGCACAGGCCGCGATCACGCAGGGCGCAAGCGTCCTCGTCCTCGACCCTGTCGACGGCAAGGCGGCAGCGGCAATCGTCGCCAAGGCGAAGGCCGCGAACATCCCGGTCATCTCCTATGACCGTCTGATCCTCGGCACGACCGACCTCAACTACTACCTGTCGTTCGACAACGCAGCGGTCGGCGCGCTTCAGGGCAACGCTCTTCTCACCGCTCTGAACGGGAAGGCCAACGCACGAGTCGTCGAGATCAACGGCGACCCGGCCGACAACAACGCCAAGCTCTTCAAGCAGGGCGCGCACAGCGTCCTCGACGGCAAGGTCCAGATCCTCAAGGAATACGACACCCCAGGCTGGACTGCTGCCAAGGCGCAGACCGAGATGGCCGGTGCTTTGACCGCCCTCGGCAATAAAGTCGACGGCGTGCTCGCAGCCAACGACGGCACCGCCGGCGGGGCGATCGCAGCCATGAAGACCGCGAAGGTCACCCCATGGCCGCCGGTAACCGGACAGGACGCTGAGCTCGCCGCGATCCAGCGCATCCTCACGGGCGACCAGTACATGACCGTCTACAAGGCGATCAAGGCTGAGGCCGAAGCCGCAGCCACCCTCGCCTACGACCTGGCATACGGCGTGGCCGTGCCCGCCGACATGACCAATGGCAAGACCGTCAACAACAAGGGAGACGGTTCGGTAGGGACTGACGTCCCGTCAGTGCTTTTGACCCCAGTCGCGGTCACCAAGGCCAACATCGAGGCCACCGTGGTCAAGGATGGCTTCTGGACCGCTGCCGACATCTGCACCTCGGCGTATGCATCGGCATGCGCTACGGCAGGAATTTCGTAACTACAATCGTTCGGTGACAGAAACTGGCGGGTGGCCCGGCGGCCACCCGCCTTCGACTACCCCATCCAACGGCCCTCCTCCTTCCGCCGCGACGGAGCGCCAGCCCATCCTGCAACTGCGACACATCAGCAAGCAATTCGGCGCGGTGCAGGCACTCTCGGATGTGGACTTCGACGTCTACCCCGCTGAGGTCGTAGCGCTCGTCGGCGACAACGGAGCCGGCAAGTCGACCCTTGTCAAGACCATCGCCGGCATCAACATTCCAGACTCCGGCGAGTTCATCTTCGAAGGGCACCCAGTCGCGGTCCATGGGCCGCGCGACCCGGTCGCGCTCGGCATCTCGACCGTCTACCAGGACCTCGCCCTGTGCGACAACCTGGACGTCGTCGCCAACCTCTACCTCGGACGCGAAGAGCTGCAGCCGGCCCCGATCCTCCTGCTCAGCGAAGAGCGGATGGAGCAGCGGGCGCGCGAGGTGCTGAAGACGCTGGATGTCAAGATCCCGAATCCTCGCAACCCCGTCGCCGCCCTCTCGGGAGGACAGCGTCAGTCGGTGGCGGTCGCGCGGTCGGTGATGTGGAAAGCCAAAGTGGTGTTGCTGGATGAGCCCACCGCGGCGCTTGGAGTCCAGCAGACCAGGCAGGTGCTGGAGCTGATCATGCGTTTGCGCAGCCAGGGGTTGGGCGTGGTCGTCATCAGCCACAACCTCGCCAACGTGTTCGAGGTCGCGGACCGGATCGTCGTCCTGCGGCTGGGCCGGCGGGTCGGGACATTCGAAAGGAAAGCCTCGTCTGAAGAAGCCATCGTGGCCGCGATCACGGGCGCCGAGTTCGGCAAGTTCCAGCCTCAAGCCGAAGCGTGAGCACGACGCCAGCCGCTTCCAGCCCTCCGGCGGGCGCTCCAGTCACCAGCGGCCTTTCGGCTTTCTGGCGGCGGGTCAGCCAGGGGGACATCGGCTCCCTGCCGGTCATCGCCGGCCTGGTCCTCATCTGGATCGTCTTCGACATCCTCAACCCGCTCTTCCTGAGCCCCGGCAACCTCACCAACCTGGCAACGCAGGTCGCCGACATCGGGATCGTCTCCGTCGGCATCGTCCTGGTCTTGCTCCTTGGCGAGATCGACCTGTCGGTGGGGTCGGTTTACGGTCTGTGCTCCGCGATCACCGCGCTGCTCAGCTACCAGAAGGGATGGGGCGCGTTCCCGGCAATCGCCGCAGGGCTGCTCGCCGGAGCGGCGATCGGGACCTTCCAGGGCTTCTTCTTCACGCGCTTCAAGATCCCTTCGTTCGTGGTCACCCTGGCCGGGTTGCTGACGTGGTTCGGCGCGCAGCTGCATGTCATGGGCGAGGCGGGCACCATCAACATCAACGACCCGAGCCTGGTCAACCTGGCCAACTATTCCTTTGGGCCGACTGTCGGCTGGGGGATCGCGGTCATCGTGTCCGTGATCCTCGGGGTCGACCTTTTCATCAGAAGAGGACGGCGCGCGGCAGCGGGTCTTCCCCAGGCCGGCCTGATCGGCGACGTCGTCAAGTTCGTGGCGATCGTGGCGGTGCTGTTCGGGGGCGTGGCGGTGTTGCTGTCGTACCACGGCGTGCCGCTCCCTCTATTGATCCTCCTCGGATTTGTTTCGGGGTTCGACATCATCCTCACCCGCACGAAGTTCGGCCGCCACATATTCGCGGTCGGAGGCAACGCGGAGGCGGCCCGGCGCGCCGGTATTTCGGTCAACGGCATCCGGATCGCGGTGTTCACGTTGTGCGGGACGATGGCGGCGGCGGGCGGCATCATGGGGGCTTCGCGCGTGCTCGAGGTGAGCTACTCGTCGGGCACGGGGGACACGCTGCTGAACGCCATCGCGGGGGCGGTGATCGGGGGCACGAGCCTGTTCGGCGGGCGCGGCACCGTGTGGTCGGCGTTCACTGGGGCGCTGGTCATCGGGTCGATCAACAACGGGCTCGCGCTGCTGAGCGCGGCCTCGGACGTGAAGTTCATGGTCACGGGCGGCGTCCTCCTGGCCGCGGTGAAAATCGACGCGGTGGCGCGGCAAGGCAGGCAGCGAGCGGGCGTATAAGCCGCGCGGCGAAAGCTGGCGCGGAGGCGGCCATTAGTGCCCTTTTGGCTGGGTCCGCGGCGGTTTGACCCGGCCGTTCGTGCCCTTTTGGCTGCATCCGGGCGCCGGCCGCGTCAGGGCAGGCCCGCGGCCGGCTGCGGCGTGCGGGGGGTAGGTGTTAGGGAATCACCCCGAGCGGGTAAGGATTGTCCTAATCATGGAAACTCCAAAGTCCGAGCTGCTACCAGTCCTCCCCATGGACGACGTGGTCGTCCTCCCCCACATGTCG
>JAXDLN010000074.1:0-3654 GCA_034666565.1 Chloroflexota bacterium | reverse complement strand
GCTCACGGTGGTCGCGGTTACCGTGCCCGCGGCGTCTTTGACGCCGGTCGCCAGGATGCAGGTGCCGCGGATGATGTCGCCAAGGCTGGCGATCGAAGTCTTGGTGAACGTGGTGTCGGCCGTGTAGGTCACTGTCGTGTCCCCGTTGGCCCCGGTCAGGATCAGGGTCTGGCCGTTGATCTGCACGAGCTGCCCCGAGGCGCCGTTGCGGGCGGCGTTGCCGGCTCCTGGGCTTGGGGAGGTCGAGCCGGTGTTCGCTGATGCGCCGCATGCGGCAAGCACGAAGGCGGCGGCGGCGACGGCTGGGATCAAGCGGTTCATGGTCTGTCCTTTCCTTGGTTATTGGGCTCGCAGCGCTTCGATCGGAGCGAGCCGTGCCGCCCTCAGCGCCGGGTAGACTCCGAAGACAAGGCCGACCGCGACTGCGACGGCAACCGCGACAAGCACGGGCAGCGGCGTGATGGTGACCGCGATGTTCGCGGCGCGCGGAACGATGTAGCCGGCAGCCAGCCCAGTCGCCACGCCCAGCAGCCCGCCGACCGCGGTGAGCGCTCCCGCCTCGATCACGAACTGACGGAAGAGATCGCCGGGGGTGGCGCCGAGGGCCTTGCGCAGGCCGATCTCGCCGGTCCGCTCTGTGACCGAGACCAGCATGATGTTCATCACGCCGATTCCGCCCACCAGCAGGGAGATCGCGGCGACGCTGGCAAGCAGGATCGTGAGCGTCTGCGTGACCGCCTGCGCTGTGCTCAACACCTGCGTCGAGCTGGTGATGGAGTAGTCAGCCTGCGACGGGTTGGTGATGTGATGGGTCTGCAGCAGGACCTGGTTGGCCTCCAGGTAGGCCGACCCCAAGGTCGCCTGGCTGGTCGAGCTGAGCAGGATTCGCTGCACGGAGCCGACGCCGCCTACGAGCTCGCTCTGGGCGGTGGTGAGGGGCACGACAGCGAGGTCGTCCTGGTTGCCGAAGCCCTGGCTGCCGGCAGAGGCGAGGATTCCTATGACCTGGAACGGAATCTGTTTGACGGTGATGAGATCGCCGACCGATGCCCCGAGGTTGGCGGCGGTGGTCGAACCGAGGACGATCACCTGCGCTTCGCTGCTCACGTCCGCGGCGGTGATGAACGAGCCGCTGCCGACGGTGCGCGAGTTGGCAGCCAGCCAGTCAGCCGTGCTCCCGGAAACCGTGGTGCTCCAGTTGCTGGATGCGCTCACCAGCGAAACGCGTCCCTGCGAGACCGGCGCGACTGCGGCGATGTCGGGAGCATTCTGCTTGTCGAGCAGCCCGGAGACATCCGACATCGTCAGCGTGTTGGCACTTCCGCCGCCACCGAAAACGCCACCCGAGACCGTGCTTCCGGGCGAGATCGTCAGGAGGTTGGTTCCGAGGGACGAGATGCGGGCGGTGACGCTGTCGGACGAGGCTTGCCCAATGCCGACGGTGGAGATGACGGCCGCAACTCCGAAGAGGATGCCAAGCGTCGTCAGGACCGACCGCAATCGGTGGCCGAGCAGGCTGCGCAGCCCGGTCTCGATGGTGTGAAGAAGGCTCAAGCCGCCGCCCCCTGGAGGAGCCTGCCGTCTCGCATGACCACAGTGCGCTGCGCCACGGGGGCCACCTCGGGATCGTGGGTGATGATGATGATCGTCCTGCCCTGCCGGTTCAGGTCGCTGAGGACCGCCAGGACGTCGCGGCTAGAGGCGCTGTCCAGGTTGCCTGTCGGCTCGTCGGCGAGGATGAGGTCCGGGTCGGTCACCAGCGCGCGGGCGATCGCGACCCTCTGCTGCTGGCCGCCCGACAGCTGCGTCGGTCGATGGTCGACCCGGTTGCTGAGGCCGACCTGGTCGAGCGCCTGCATCGCAAGCTCGCGCCGGTTGTCCGCGGCTCGATAGAGAAGAGGGAGCTCGACGTTGCGCCACGCCGAGAGCTTCGGGAGCAGCTGAAACTGCTGGAAGACAAAGCCGATCCTGCGATTGCGGACGTGCGCAAGCTGTGTCTCGTTCAACCTGCTGACATCCTCGCCCCCAAACCAATAGCGTCCGGAGGTGGGGGTGTCGAGGCAGCCCAGAATGTTCATCAGCGTCGACTTGCCCGATCCGGATGGGCCCATCACGGCGAGCATCTCGCCCGCCGCGACTCCAAGTGAGAAGTCGTTCAGCGCCACTACCGCAGCATCGCCAGACCCATAGACCTTGGTGATCGAGTCGAGACGGATCAGGTCGTCCGTCTCAAGGTTGATCATCCGCCGCCACGCACCGCACCACCGCCGGCGCCGCCTCTAGTGCCGCCGCCCCCGAGGACGGTGCCCGCGCCGCTGCTGGGAACCGAGCTCGTGACCACCGCGATGACCACCACCTGGTTCAGCTGGAGGCCGGAAAGGATCTCGGTCCGGGTTGGGTCCGACGCTCCGACCTCGACTGAGACGGATCGCGGCGTGCCGTTCTCGAGAATCTGCACGGTGTTGCCGGCGGCGGTCGTGTGAACCGCGCTGGTCGGCACCGTGAGCACGTGGACCACCTGGTTGACGACGATGCTCGCCGTCGCCGACACGCCAGGCTTGATCGAGTTGCTCGTGTCATTCAGCTGCGCCGTCACAGCGAAGGTGGCAACGCCCGACGCGATGGTGGCTGCCGGCGAGATGGCAGTCACCTTGCCCAGCAACGCCTGGGTGGAACCGGCCGGAGTGATCTGCGCGGTCTGTCCGATCGCGATGAGGTTGACCTGCGAGTCGCTCACGGTTCCGGTCACCGCGTAGGCGCCTGGGGTGTAGACGACGATCGAGTAGGTGGTTCCCCCGGTGCTGACCGACTGCCCTTCCTTGATGTTCACCTGGGAGACCACGCCGGCGATGGGTGAGGTCATTCGTGCGCCGTTGAGCTCGTGCTGAAGGGTGTTCACGTCCACCTGGTCGATCTGGATCTGCGCCTGGTCGATCTGAACCGTCTGCGGCGAGATGCTGGAGGCAAGAAAGGCCGCGAGCGAGCTTTTGGCGGCAGTCAGCTGCTGCTGGGCCGAGGAGAGCTGGGCGGCTGACTGGTCGTTGCTCTGCTGGGCCTTCACCTTCGCCATGGCGAGCGACTGCTGGTCCTGCGCGCAGGTGGGACCGGCCGGGCAGCTCGCGTCGACCACGCTCTGCGCGGCGGCCACCTGTTGGGCGTTTATCGCCTTGGTGTCGGCGTAGCTGACCTTGGCGTTGTTGACGCCGACAGTGGCGGCGGAGACGGGGTTTTGAGCGGATGCCAGGTTTTGGGCGGTCGGCCCGGCCTGGTCCTGCGCCAACTTCGATCGCGCCGCCGAGAGGGTGGCTTTGGCCTGCGACAGCTGAGCCGCCAGGACCGTCGGGTCGAGCGTGGCCATGAGCTCGCCCTTGGTCACCGTCTCGCCGACGGACACCTCGACCAGCGCGACGGTGCCTGAGGAGGGGAAGTTGAGGTCCGCTTCGGTCACAGGCGCCAGGTTGCCCGCGAGGCCGACGGTCTGGGTGATCGTTCCGTAGGTGACGAGGGCGGTGCGATAGGTGGTGGTCGGCCGCCCAGCCTGGGCGTAGACGGCAGTTGCTCCGAGCAACGCGACGACCAGGACAAGGCCGACGAGGACCTTTCGCTTGAAGAAGTTGGAGAGCAGGCGCGCTCTCATGCGCCCGCCGGATGGGT
>JAXDLN010000073.1:0-3040 GCA_034666565.1 Chloroflexota bacterium | reverse complement strand
AGAAGGCGGGGCTCAGCAGGCCTTCTTGGGCCAGCACGCGGTAGCGCCTGGTGCCCTCGCCCTCGGGCTGGCCGGCGCCGAAGGCGAACGACGGGGATGAGAGGGCGTTGCTGACGTCCGACCATTCGCTATCGGCGGCGTCGCGGTGCTGCAGTGTGTACTGCAGAGAGCTGTAGAGCAGCGGATCGGCCGACGCCGTCCACGCCAGGCCGAAGACGCCGGTGTTCGGGCTCACGCCCGAGGAGAGGGCCGGCACACCCGGAACGGGGTAGACGACACTGATGTTGCACTGCTGCGTGGTGGTGTTGCCGGCCTTGTCCTCGATCTGCACGCTGTTGGCGAATGACCCCGCTTTGGAGGTGGCTATCGCGAACGTGCCATTCGGATCACTGGCGAAGCCGGACTTCGTGTCGGCGGCCCCGGAGATCGTGTAGGAGGCTTCGCTGTTGAGCGGCACCGGGCCGGTCGGGCAGGTCAGCGTGAAGGACGGTTTCGCCTTGTCGATCTTGATCACGTCGCTCTTGGATTCCGCGATGTTGCCGTTGGAGTCGACCGAGCGGGCGTTGATCGTGGTCTGCCCTTCGCTGCTGACCACGATCGGACCGGTGTACTTGATCCACGGCGTGTCGGCCGCGCCTTCCAGTTTGTAGTAGTACTCCGAGCCGGCAACAGGGTCGTTGCCGTCCGTAGCGCTCAGTGTCACTGTCACATTTTCGCGATACCAGTCATCGACGCCTTCGGCGACGCGATCCCGCGTGATGGTCGTGACGGGTGCGGTGAGATCGGTGAAGCTTGGCCCGCTCGTGAATACGGTTGCGGCCGCTTTGGCCTGGCCATTGGTGTTGGGGTGAAAGTAATCGAGGGTGCTCACGTCGCTCGACGCGAACTGGATGGCATAGGCCGCGCCGCCGTCGTAGTGGCAGTGGATGTACTGGGCGCACACTTCTTTCAGCGTCGCGTTGAATTCTTCGTTGCGTTTTTGGACTTTGAGGCGCCGGTTTTCGTCGGTTGACGAGGTCGAAGACGGGTTTGCGAGCATCGACTGGCAGATTTTCGCCACGCCCCAGGTCAACACCGCGGCAAGGTTCGTGTGCAGGACTTTCCACAGGTTGTAGATGTTTGGGATCGAGGAGACATCGATCCGCGCATCGGGAAGTCCGCCGCTGAGCGTGTTGATGCCCGTGGTGAGGCTCGAGCGGAAGCTCGCGACCGAGGTCATGGCGGCTTCCGATGAGGTGCACACATCATTGGCGCCCAACAGGATCAGCACCTGATCCGGTTTGTTGGGCGCCGCCACGGCATTGCCTGCCTGTGACGGGAGGTCGCCCATTTTCGCCCCGGTCACGGCATCGTTTCCGCCGGCCGTCGAGCTGGTCACCGGCCTGGCCAGCAGGACGGAGGGGTTCAGCGCTTTCACCCGGGTGTAATAGCTGTTGACGCCGGAGTTCGTGCCTGTGGCCCACGAGTTCGCGGGGCAGTCGGCAAAGCTGCCGCAACCGGTGCCCTGAGAGTCGTATCCCCGCGTGATCGAGTCACCCAGGGCGTCGATCGATTTCGGCGGCCCGACCTTCGCCACCGTCGCGCCGGCCGTACCGGCCAACGAAAGCGTCGCGAGCAGCATCACAGACAAGAGCGCGCAGCCGACACGGCCGCGCCTCAGTACGACGGCAACTCCCGACATCTCCAGGACCCCTCAGTTCGTGGATTAGATGCCGGATCCGCCCGCCGGCCGCCGTGGCGACCAGGGCTCCCTCGCCCCCGGCCTGACCTTCCTAACGCCACCGGCCTGTCAATGTCAACCCGGTTTTATTGAAACTGCCGCAGTTTGCGGGCTTTGCACCGAGTGCGCGCGGAAGAAACGTGTGAGAGCTGGAGTCTTGCCGGCGCGCAGCGGTCGCCGCCGGGACCTCCGCGTAGACTCCGGCGATGGCCCTGATCCACACCTGCTACCGCATCACGGACGTCGATCGCTCGGTCGCCTTCTACGAGGCGCTCGGGTTCCAGGAGGTGGGCCGTCTGCCGATCAAAGACGAGGCGGTCAACGTTTTCATGAACCAACCCGGCGACGGCGACATGCCGCGCTTGGAGCTGACCTACAACTTCGGTGTCGACTCCTACGAGATCGGAAGCGGCTACGGCCACATCGCGATCACAAGCGACGACCTCGACGCGACTCTCGCCCGCCTGGCCGACCAGGGCATTGAGCCCGAGAAGCCGCCGTACTCGGTGCGCGAGGGCGGCTCGCGGCTGTGCTTCGTAAAAGACCCCGACGGCTATCGGATAGAGCTGATTGAGAAGCCCGTGGGCTGACGTGGGCCGTCTCGACCGCTGATACGCGGACAGCTCGGCCGCGGCCAGGCGCGACGGCCGCCATGCCCCGCGGTACCCTGCCGGTGAGCGATGGCGGACACCGGCAAGATCGCCAAGAACCTCGAGCGCTTCGCGCAGGCGGTGGCGGCGCACGAACGCGAGAACCCCACCCATACGGCATGGGGGATCGGCCTCGCGCATTTCGACCTGGAGCGCCTCGGGTTCGACGAGGGTGAGGAGGTCATGCCAGGCATAACGATCCACGGCGACAGCGGCGTGACCGGAAACTTCCGCGTGCTCTGCGACGGAGAGCACGACGAGGCGGCGAGCGAGGCCGAGGAGCAGGCGGTCGAGGCGATCGCGACCCGCTCGCTCCCCGACGCTCCTCCGGGCACCAGCCCGCCGCCGTTCGAGCAGTAGACGACGGGAGGCCGGCCTTCGCCCCTCAGCGGCCCAGGAGCGGCGATCCGCCGGCCTGCGCCCCTCAGCGGGCAAGGAGCGGCGATTCGATACCGGCGCGGGCGGCGATCATCGCCACGAGCCGCTCGATCGTCGGGCACTCGAGCCCATGGCGCGCGGCAGCACGCAGGACCGATCCGGGGATCGCGTCGAGCTCGGGGGCGCGCCCCCCTGCGATGTCCCGCTGCATCGAGCTGCCGAGCGTGTCATGCGCCCGCTCGAGCTCGCCGATCGCCTTGGCCGGGTCGACGTCCAACGCCCCCTCGGCAAG
>JAXDLN010000072.1:0-3478 GCA_034666565.1 Chloroflexota bacterium | reverse complement strand
GATGCACCCCACCATCGGGAACACCATCCTGGATGAGGCCTGCGCGGCTCGCTCCTGCGCCGTCTGCCGCTGCCGCCTCCTCATCTCCGTCGCCTGCACCCTCAGGAGCCTTGCGATGGGCACGCCCATCTGGTCGGACTGCACTATCGACTCGACCAGGTGGTGAAGGTCCGCCACCCCGCACGTGTCCGCCATATGTTCCAACGCCGCCATGCGGGGCCGGCCCAGCCGGATCTCGCGCAGCACCTTGCCGATTTCGTCGCCCAGCGCGTTGTGGAACCGCTCGGTGATGCTCAGCAGACCCTCGTCGAGGCTCATGCCTGACTCGACCACCAGCGTCAGCAGGTCCGTCGCCTCGGCCAGCGACCGCTGAATCTGAGTGCGCCGCGCGGCGATCCTCTGGTTCAGCCAGAGCAAAGGCAAGAAGTAGCCGAGGAACGCCGCCAAAACCCCGCTTCCCACAGCTGTCAGCAGCGGAGGGAAGCTCGTGTGGACCAGGAGCCCCAAGGCGAGTCCTGCGATGGCCATGAGCGCCGACAGGCCATAGCGGACCGCCTGAAACCCTGCAGGCGTCAGGTTGCCGGGGTCGCCTGCCCGGCTCAGCTTCGAGCGCAGCTCGCCCGCCGCCAGGGCCGGCAGCCGGTTGGCCAGCGGTCGCGCCAAGGCTTCGAGACGCTTCAACAGAGGTGTGTCGACCGGCGGCGCCGTCCACACGCCATTGGTGCTCGCCTGCGCGGCAACTGTGCGGTCTAGCGCGATGAAAAATGCGGCGACGATGACGCCGCAGATGCTGCCCGCCGTCACCGCGATGAGCAGCATCGGCTAAGCCTGCAGCGAGGTCATTCGGTTGATGAGGATGTTGCCGACCAGGATGAGCAACCCGGCGATGCCGAGCAGGATGTAGCCGACCAAGGTCGAGGTCATCGGGGCGAAGTAGCCGGGCACGAAAACGTAAAGACCGAGTGCGAGGAGGATCGGCAGCCCGGTGATGATCGTGGCGGATGCGCGCGACTGCGCGGTGAGGACGCTCATGTCGCGTTTGGTCTGAAGGCGATCGCGAAGCGTGTCCGAGATCGTGTCCAGAACCTCCGCCAGGTTGCCACCGACTCGGATGTGGAGAAGGATCGCCGTGACGATGAACTCCAGGTCCGGGCTGTTGATCCGCAGCAGCAGCGCGCTCAGCGCATCTTCGACCGATGTGCCCAGCGTCACCTCAGTCGTCACGCGCTCGAACTCGGTCGACACCGGCGGCCGTGACTTCGTCGCCACCGTCTCCAGCGCGCGGTCGATCGCGTAACCGGTCTTCAAGGAGTTCGAGAGCAGCTGCAGCATCGCAGCCAGCTGCTCGTTGAAAAGGTTCTGGCGACGGCGTTGCAGGTAAGCGACCACCAACGGCGGGAGCACAAACCCGACCGCGCCCAGGATCAGCGGGCCCGCAGAAAAGCCGAAACGAAACAGGCCGATCAGCGCGCCAAGTGCTACCGCCCCGATCCGGACCAGGAGATATTCGGAAGGGGTGATGTTCAGGCCGGCGCGGGCCAGGTCTTCGGTCAACGTCGGCCGCCCCCTGACGCTTCTACGCTGGCTCAGGTTGTCGGCGGCCGGGCGCAGCAGCCGCTCGACCAGCTCGCGCGGCGTCGCCCGCGGCTCGGTCGCGCCCTCGATCGGTGCCTTGCGCTCCTTGCGGATCCTGTCCAGGCTCCAGAAAAAGACGGCGATCGCAGCCGCCATCGGCACTGCAATTACCAATGTCAGGACGGGAGGCGGCAGGTTCATGGGTTTAGAAGAGTGAAGGGAAGGCCTGCTGTACCAATTTCAGCGTCACGCCCTTCGCGTCGGTGACGCTCTGACAGTTCGGGTCTTTCGCGGTATTCGGGGTCCCGTAGTCCTGGTAGGACTCGAGCACATATTTGAGTGCGGCGTACGCCAAGAACCACGTTATGTACTCGGCCTGGCACTCGGTGACCACGATCGTTAGGCTCGTTGCCGTCGCGGCGGTACCGCCGCCAGCGGTGTCCTGGCCGACGCGGATCACGTGGATGTTCGTGAACACAGTCTTGCTCGCCACCTTGGCGCCAGACGTCACGGTCGCAATGACCGATATGTAGTCGCCAGGCTGCACGTACCCGCCCACGCCCTGCTGCTCGCTGGTGGGAATCGTGAGTGCGACGTAGCCGGACGGGATCGGCAGGAACTCGGACTGAGCTCCCAACGCTTGACCCGGCTTGGCCACCAGGTTCGATGCGACCGCCTGGCCTTTGACGATCGTGACCAGCGGAATCATGCCCACGGCGTCGCTGATCTTGGTGAACACGGTGGAAGGCAGGCCGCCGCTGGGGAGGCTCATGAGCTCCAGCGAGCCGGCTGGGATCGGAATTCGGGGGGCCAGGTCCTGCGTGGCCACCACGACGTTCTGGCTGGGACCGCTGTTGCCGGTCGACGCGTTGATGGCAACGAGGACGAAGGCGGCGATGACGAGGAGAGCGAGGACGATTCCGAGGATTGTGAAGGGGCGTCTGGACGTAATGGTGCGCAAGTCCGACCCATCATAGGCAAGATAGTCCGGTGTCGCGCCCCCCTAACTCACGCCGAACTTTTCGGCCCCGATCGAAGTCGGGGCAGTCGATGGTCGAGTTCGCGCTCTCCTCGGTGGTCCTCCTCCTTCTCGTTGGAGGCCTGGTCGACATCGGCCGCGCTCTATATGTCTCCGAGACCCTCTCCAGCGCGACTCGGGAAGGGGCCAGGCACGCTGTGTGGTTCGACGCCGCCAAGCAGTCGCATCCCTATCTGTCCGATGCTCAGATCAAATCGAGCGTCGACGCTGCGCTGACAGGCAGCGGATTGCCGGCGTCGGTGCTGAAGAACCCTGGCACGACCTGCCCGGCGCCGACCGACGGCAACGCGTACCACAACCCCCCATTCGCGAACGCGGCGTACCCGGCGGCTACCAACCAGCCCTGGCTGTACATCTGCTATGACAACACCGCGGGGGTCGACTTTGCCTCGCCTCCCGCCTCCGGCCAGCACCTGCAGGATGTCAACGTCATCGTCCTCTACTCGTACGGTGCGCTGACCCCGATCGTCACCGCGCAATTCGGGATCTTCCGCCTTGCCCTCAACCAGCACATGACGGTCCAGGGCCCGTGATGCGATCAGGCTCGCGCCGTGGTCAGAGCTCGCAGGCTCTCATCGAGTTCGCGCTCATCTCGCCCGTGCTTCTGCTGCTGCTCTTCGGCATCGTCGACATCGGGCGCGCGGTCTTCTACTACGACACTCTCAACCACGCCGCGCGCGAAGGCGCTCGGGTGGCGGTGCAGGCCCAAACCCCGCTGCCCACGAACGCCGATGTCCTCAACGCGGTCACCCGCCAGCTCATCGGCGCCCCGGTGACCGAGCCGTGCCCCCAGGGCCCCGTCACCAGCGCGACGCCCCCCGCCAACGCAGCCTGGCTGTATGTGACCGAGCCCAACCCTCCGGC
>JAXDLN010000071.1:0-3620 GCA_034666565.1 Chloroflexota bacterium | reverse complement strand
CGGCGGCTCTCGCCAAGCTCGATCAGCGCAGCATCGACTGCCTCGTCAAGCGTCCGCCCGCGCCCCTCTGCTGATCTCATTGTGCTGACCTCATCTTCTCCGCTTGCTGCGATTGCCCCCGTTGCGCGATCCATTTCTGCCGCCGTTACGCGGTCCGTTCGCCGGCACGGGCTTCGGCGAACCGCCGGGCACCGGCTTCGGGGAGCTGCCGGGTACAGGTTTCGGCCCGCCGCTCGGTTTGACAACAACTGCGGCGGTCCCTGGATCGTTTCGCCTGGGCAGCAAATTGCCCCAGCCAACGACGAAATACTGCTGAATGATACCTACGCAGTTGCCGATGAACCAGTAGAGGCCGAGCCCGGCGGGGACGTTCAGCGCGAACCAGCCGATCATCAGCGGCGACATCCACACCATCATTTTTTGCATCTGCTGCGCCTGGGCTTCCTGCTCCGTCAGGTTGGGAGATGGCGGCATCTGCAGCATCTTGGTCTGGACGAAGGTGGTCGCTGCGGCGAGCAGCGGGAACAGCAGGTACGCCGGCAACGGAATTCCCACCGTCGTTCCGAACAGCGGGAGCGACGCCAGCAGGTGGTGGTTGGGGTTGTCGTTCAGGTTGGGGATGAAGAGGAAGTGCGCCGCGACCTTTGCGCCGTGGGCGAAACTCGTGAACACGTAATAAAGGGCCATCAGGATTGGCGCCTGCACGAGGAGGGGCAGGCAGCCCACCATGCCGGCAAGCGGGTTGATGCCGTGCTCCGAGTAGAGCTTTTGCGTCTCGAGCTGGAGCTGTTGGCCTTTGAACTTCTTTTTTAGAGCGGCGACCTCGGGAGCCAGCTTTCGCTGCTCCAACATCGATTTCCGCTGCGTTACGAGCTGAAATTGCTGGAGCGGTGAAAGGATCAACCGGAGGCCGATGGTGAGCACGACGATCGCCAGGCCGTACGCGCCGATGCTGGCCAGCGCCGGCACGCTCTCGAAATGGACGTATATAAAGTTCAAAACGGCGGCGAGGTTGTCTTCGATCACCGCCTTCCATAGGTGGTTGACGGGTATGAAGACGTCGAACGGCGAGCTAGCGAGGAAGATGTCGGTTCTCCAGTGAAATGGTCAGAGGGGCGAAATCAGGGAACAGGATCGTAGCCGCCCTTGGCAAACGGGTGGCAACGCGCGATCCGCGCCGCCCCCATCCAACCACCCCGCAGCCACCCGTACTTCTCCACCGCCTCGTACGTGTAATGCGAGCACGACGGGTAGTAGCGACACGACGGCGGGAGGATCTTGGAGAACGTCATCTGGTAGCCGCGAATCAGAAGTAGAAAAATCTTGGTCATGGGTTGAGCTTTGAGAGCCTGAGCGCCGCCTGAGAAGCCTCCGCGCTCAGCTCTGCAAACGACATTACGAGCGCCGCCGGACGAGCGATCAGGACCACGTCATATCGTATTCCCAGGCTTGTCAACGGCGAATCAGGGCCGAGCAACTTTGTCCTGGCCAGCTCGCGCACGCGGCGCCTCGCCCGATTGCGCTCGACCGAGCTCTTGAGAGCTCGGCTCACCGTCACCCCGACGCGGTTGGCGTCACCTGAGCTGGGAACGGCAAAAGCCACAAGGGCTCGGCCGCTGTAGACCCGCTTGCCCGCAAATGCGGACTGGAACTCCGCTTGCCGGCGGAGCCGGTAACGCCTCTTCAACGGGAGAGGCTGGCTAGGCGCTAAGCCGTAGGCGGCCCTTGCGACGACGGCTCGATACGACTCGGACCCCACCCTTTGTGCTCATGCGGCGAAGAAAGCCGTGCACCCGGCGGCGGTACCGCTTCTTCGGTTGAAAGGTTCGCTTGATGGCGGGATCTCCTATGCGCGATGGCGACTGTGAACTGCCGTAGTGTATCGAAACCTGGTCTCCACGATTGCCACACCGCCACTATCACTTCATCAGGTGCCGTGCAGACTTGCGAAGACGATGTGCCTTTGCTACAATCCCGCCCCGGAAGCAGACGGAGTAGGGGTAGCAGCTCCAGTCCAGTACAAGTCGCTCTAGTCGGTCCCACTAAACGCAACACCTGATTGCTGATTAAGCATACAACACCGCTTCCATATTTCGGGATCGATCGGATGTTGGATTTCGGACAGGTAGGCGCCGCCAGCCTGTGGAAATCCGGTCCGCTCTTTTCCACAGGACAGAGTTAGGCGGGGCTCATGGGTCGTTGAGCTTCGGTTGTACCTGCGGTCGCCTTTGATGGGATGCCGGGATGGCGTGCGGGCGAGGAAGCGGGAAAAGGATGAAAAGGTGTTGGCCCCAAGTTATCCACAGCATTTGCAGAGCCCAGCAGGTCTCCTTCCCCAGGTCCAGTGGCGCTCGTCCACAGGCCTGAGATGGAAGGAGAGATGAGTTGAATCAGGACCAAGTCTGGTCCCAGGTGCAAGAGGAGCTCCGGTTCCAGCTGGCCAAGCGGACCTACGACATGTGGCTGAAGAACACCTCCGTGCTCTCCGCCGACAACAACACATATCGCATCGGCGTGCCCAGCAAGCTGGCCAAGGATTGGCTCGCCGACCGCTTCTCCGGACTCATCCAGGAGACCCTCCAGGCGGTCACCGGGACCGAGGTCGACATCGACTTCGTCATCTCCCCCAGTGGGCACCGTCCGGCGATCGCCACCGTCGACGTCGACACGCTGGGCTCGTCCGACAACAACAGCCGAGATAACGGCCCGGAGCCGTATGACGATGCGCCGCCGATCCCACCCTCCGAGCTCAACGTTCGATTCAAATTCTCGTCATTCGTCGTCGGTCACAACTCTCAGTTCGCACACGCTGCAGCGAAAGCTGTGGCTGAGGCACCTGGCGACAGCTACAACCCACTGTTCCTGTACGGAGGCGTCGGCCTCGGAAAGACCCACTTGATGCACGCCATCGGGCACGAGGTGCACGACAGGTTTCCGCGCAAACGAGTCGTCTACCTCACCTCGGAGCAATTTACCAACGAGGTGATCAGCTCGATCGCCACGGCGCGTATGGGCGAGTTCCGCCACAAATACCGCACCGTCGACGTCCTGCTCATCGACGACGTGCAGTTTCTTGCCGGCAAGGACCGCACCAAAGAGGAGTTCTTCCACACATTCAACGCCCTCCACGAGATCAACAAGCAGATTGTCATCTCGTCTGACCGGCCCCCCAAGGAGATCCCAACCCTGGAGGACCGTCTCAGATCGCGCTTCGAGTGGGGCCTGATCGCCGACATCCAATCGCCTGACTTCGAGACCCGCCTGGCTATCCTTCACTCCAAGCTTGGCGACAACGGCGGGCTGGTCCCGGAAGAGGTTCTGAGCTTCATTGCGCACAAGGTGCAGCGAAACATCCGCGAGCTCGAAGGTGCGTTGACGCGCGTACAGGCTTTCGCCGCCGTCCACCAAAGGCAGGTGGACGAAGACGAGGCTGCCCGTCTTCTGGCCGACATCATTCCTGCCGGCACGCGAAAGCCGATCAACGTGGAGCGCATCCAGGCGCTGGTCGCCGATTACTACAACGTCACGCTCGATGATATGAAGGGCAAACGGCGCGACAAGCACATAGTGTTCCCGCGCCAGGTGGCGATGTTCCTGGTCCGCGAGGAGACGCCATCATC
>JAXDLN010000070.1:0-2711 GCA_034666565.1 Chloroflexota bacterium | reverse complement strand
CGCTTCCTGCAGGGCGCGGGCGGAGCGCTTTCCACCGGCGTGATCCTCGCCCTTATCGTCACGGGCTTTCCGAAGCCCATCGAGCGCGCCCAGGCGATGAGCGTCTTCACCTTCGTGGTCGCCGGTGGCGGCTCTGTCGGCCTGTTGGCCGGAGGCGTGCTCACGGAGTGGATGAACTGGCACTGGATCTTCTTCATCAACCTCCCCATCGGTATCGCCACCTTCATATTGGGAGCTGTCCTGATCGACGAGACCGAGGGCATCGGCCTTCGTCAGGGCGTCGACATCGCCGGCTCCATCCTCGTCACGGCATCGATGGTCCTCGGTGTCTATTCGATAGTGACCGCCGCCGAATACGGTTGGGCGTCGGCCCACACTCTCGGCTTCGGCGGCACGGCACTCGTTCTGCTCGCGTCCTTTCTTGTCCTCGAGGGACGGCTAGCGAATCCGATCATGCCCTTGCGGATACTCCGGATTCGAAGCCTGATCGGCGCCAGCGTCGCGCGTGCGATGCTCGCCACGGGGATGTTCGCCACGTTTTTCCTCGGCACCCTATACCTGCAGCAGGTCCGCGGCTACAGCGCCTTCGGCACCGGCCTCGCATTCATGCCCTGGAGCGTCGCGCTCGGCATCCTTTCGCTGGGAATCACGGCAAACCTGATGCGCCGATTCGGCCCGCGTCGGGTCCTGATTCCGGGCATGGTCGCCATTGTCGCCGCCCTGACTTTGATGGCCAGGGCCGGTGCAGACGCGAGCTACTTCCCCGAGCTCTTCGGCGCATACCTGCTGTTTGGGATCGGCGCCGGCACATCGTTCATGCCCCTGATCACCATCGCGATGTCCGAGGTCCCGGCTCGGGACGCAGGCCTGGCTTCAGGGATCGCCAACGTGACGATGCAGGTTTCCGCTGCCATCGGGCTGGCGGCGCTCGGCACGATTTCGACAGACCACTCAAGGGCTCTGACTGCGCAGGGCTACTCGCTGTCAGGTGCTCTGACGGGCGGCTACCAGCTTTCCTTTGGCATCGCGGCGGCATGCGTCGCGGTGGGCTTGCTCGTGGTGCTGGTGGTCCTTCGTCCGCACGGCATGCGGCAGGACGCACCGGTCACGCGCCGAGAGCTGGCGGAGAGTGCGGCAGAGGCTGCCTAACCACTAGTCGAACAATTCAGCGAGGTCGCGGCGGCCCATGTCTTCGGCAAGTTGGCGGGCGCCGCGGCCTTTGAAATCGGGCAGCGATGGATCCGCACCGTGCTTCAGGAGCAGGCGCACCATCGCTGCGCTGCCGCCCATAACAGCACCGTGAATGGGCGCAGCCGACTCGGCCGCGGCGTTGACGTCGGCGCCGGCGTCGAGGAAACGCTTCGCCACGTCGAGATCGCCTCCGATGGCCGCGAAATAGAGCGCCGGCAGGTCGTGCACTCCCCTGGCATGAACGCGAGATGGATTGGCATCGAGCTCGCCCGTCACGACATCCATCCGGCCAAGCACGCTGGCAGTGAAGAGGTCAACAGGGGCGCCGCGCCCGATGAGGAGCTCGATGATCGCCTTGTCCCCCATCTGGGTCGCCGCTTCGACCGCTGTCTCATTCCACGGCGCACGTTGGTTCAGGGCTGCAGGGTTGGCGTCCAGCAGCTCGCGCACCCGCGCAATGTTGCCGTGAGCGTTTCCCACCAGCTCCTCGACCACCGACTGATCGACGTCAGCCACTGACTTCAGTATTGCGCAGGAGCAATTCCCCCATCGCGAAATATCTGATGGTCGTACGGTGGTTGGATGCGTGAGTACACAACTATCCATATCAAGGAGTAATTGACCATGCGCGCTTTCGCCCTCGACTCCTTCGGCCAGCCCGGCTCGATCCACGAACTTCCTGAACCAGAGCCGGCCGAGGGCCAGGTGCGCGTGCGCATCGCCGCCGCATCGCTGAATCCCTTCGACAATGTCGTCCTCCAGGGCTACCTCAAAGACAAGATGGAGCATCGCTTTCCGCTGATTCCAGCCGGCGACTTTTCAGGCACCGTTGACGCACTCGGGTCGGGAGTCGGGGGTTACTCGGTAGGAGACACGGTGTTTGGCGTCACCGGCAAGATGTACTTCGGCGAGGGCACGCTGGCTGAGAAGACGACCGCTTCGGCGGCAACGATCGCCCGGCGTCCTCAGTCGATCAGCGACATCGAGGCCGCGGCCCTGCCACTGGCGGGAGTGTCGGCCCTGATGTGCGTCGACGCAGCTGCGCCGAAGCCCAAGGACGTCGTCGTGGTCGTGGGAGCGTCAGGCGGCATCGGCGGCTACGCCGTCCAGGTGGCGAAGGCACGGGGCGCGCACGTGATCGGCGTGACCCACACGGCCAACATCGAGTACGTGAAAGGCCTCGGGGCCGACGAGGTGGTCGACCGCACCGCCGGCGACGTCGTGGAGGCGCTCAAGTCCAAGCACAGCGACGGGGTTGCGGCGATCATCGACACGGCCAGCGATGCAGCATCGCTGGCTGCTTTGAGTGAGGCGGTCCGCAAAGGCGGAACGGTCATCTCGATGAAGGGGGCTGCGGCGCCGGATGAGCTGGCAAAGCGAGGACTGAAAGGAGTCAACATCCAGACCGAGACCAATACCGAACGCCTGGAAGCGCTGGCGAAGCTGGCCGCCGACGGCAAGCTGAAGGCACCGCGAATTCACAAGTTCCCGCTCGACAAATCGGACGAGGCTTTCAAGCT
>JAXDLN010000069.1:0-81660 GCA_034666565.1 Chloroflexota bacterium | reverse complement strand
GCGGCCGCGGTGGCGAGGCCGAGGCCGAGTACTGCCGACGCTGCCAATGCGATTGGCTTGATCGCTCGATGCATATGCATTGAGCCTCCTTGTGAAAAAGTTCCCCAAAGAGATAACGCAGCGTGGCCTGTTCGGCGTACGCCAGACCGTAATGTTTACGAGGTCATGGCAACGGCGGCGTCGACATCCTTGAGATAGGGCATCGCCTCCGAACACGGTACCTGGCTTGCCACATACGCGCCGGACCAGTTGGCGCGTCGCACCGCCGTTTCAAGCTCGATACCACGGAGGACGCCGTGGGTGATCGACGCCAGAAAGGCGTCCCCCGCGCCGAGTCCATTGACAACCTCCATCCTGACGGGCGGCACCTCGAGCACCCGGTCGCCATCGAACAAGACCGCGCCGTCGCCGCCGCGTTTGAGGATCAAGATGGAGGGACCCGCGCCGCGGAGGGAGGCGATTCCCTTTCGTGCATCCTCGAGCCCGGTGGCCGCCCGGACCTCGTCTTCGTTGCCGAGGACGATGTCGGCATGCGGCAGCACCTCCGCGACGGCGGCCGCGTAGGCCGTAGGGCTGCTCCAAAACATTGGGCGGTAGTCGAGGTCGAAGATGGCCGTGTGACGGTGCCGGTCGAGCGCAACCATATGCGCGTTGCGGCTCTTCTCTCGAGCCAGACCGGTGCCTGACACGAGGAGGATTGGGGTGTCCGCAACGGCGTCGACATCGAAGTCATCGGTCGTCAGTTCCCAATCGGGGCAGGTCGGCGTCCGGTAGAAGAGCAGCGGGAAACGATCGGGTGGCCAGATCTCGCAGAAGACGACCGGGGTGTTGAGCGTGTGATCGACGCCCAGCCAGTCGACGTCAACGCCCTCATGCGACAGGAAGTCGTGAATGAACTCGCCATGGCCATCGTCGCCCACCTTGCTGACGATCGCCGTGCCGACCTCCAACCGCGCCAGTCCGGTGCCGACGTTGCCGGCAAAGCCGCCGACGTATCGGATGAAGCTTCGTTGATGGCGCAACGACGTCCGCAGTTCCGTCGGATAGATGTCGGCGCTGAGGCGGCCCATCACGACCACATCGGTCGTGCTCACGTCTTCTTCCAGTCCATCAGCCACTCGTGATCCGGATCAGTCGTGAACAACCACTCGCGCACGGCGCCGGCCATGGCGTTCAGGTAATAGCAGTCATATCCGGGCGCGGCGGAGACGACGTGATATCCGCGGGGAACCAGGACGAGATCCTCATGGCGCGCGCGGATGGAGACATTGAGGTCCGTCTTCGTGTAAATCCCCTGGAACGCGAAGCCCTGCTCCGGGTTGAATCGGTAGTAATACAGCTCTTCGAGCGCCCGCTCGACCCCCGCCTTGTCCTCGTCGTGTTTGTGCGGCGGATACGTCGACCAGTGTCCCGCCGGCGTGAGGACTTCGACCAGCAGCAACCGGGCGGCCGGATCCCGGTCCGAGAGGATCCAGTGGATGCGCCGCTCGGTGACGCCCTTGCCGCGGACTTCGACGCGGACTTCATCGGGCCGGATCAGTCGCGCGGGCACCGTCGCTTCGGCCGGCGCGGAGACGATGGCGAGGTGCACCGGCGTCCGGGCGCGCAGGCGGTAACTAGTGCCGGGCGGCAGCAGCAACGCCCATGGTTTGCCGGTGAACACGTCCTCGCGCTGGCCGACCTGGCCAAATCCATCAACCTCCGCGCTGCCGCCTAACCAGATCAGCGCGGTTTCCTCGTTGCCGGTTTGCCCGGCGAGCTCTTCGCCCGGACCGCGTCGCACCGTACGGAACGAGAGGTAGGTCCAGCCGGCCGTCGCCGGTACGATGCCTTCGGTTGCATTGCGAACAAGGCCCCCACCCTGCCCTCCCCCAGAGGGGGAGGCGAACCCCCGGCTCATAGGCCGCGGGCCCGAAGGTAGGCGCGGTTGCGACCCTGGTCGAGCGCGGCCACGTCTGTTGGGGTGTCGGGGCCCGGGATCATGTCCTGCTCCACGACCAGCCAGCCGTGGTAATCAAGGGCGCGCACTCCTCTCAGGATCGCATCGATGTCAAGGTCGCCGCTGCCCAGCGGGCAGAAGGCGCCGCGACGCCAGACCTCCATCATGCTGGCCCCCTCGCGGACCACGGCATCGATCACCGACCGACGGACGTCCTTCAGGTGGACGTGATTGATCCGGGGGCCCCAGTCCTTGACGGCGCGAACCGGGTCGCCGCCACCCAGGGCGAGGTGGCCGGTATCCAGGCAGAGGCCGATGTCGCTGCGCGCCAGCAGCTCCTCGACCTCCCATGGCGCTTCGACAAAGGTCCCCGCATGATGATGAAAGGTCGGCTCGTAACCCCGCTCCCGGCAGAGTGCCACGGCAACCTGCAGGTTCGCGGCCAGGCGATCCCAGCCCTCGGGCTGAAGACCGAGACCTCGGTCGTCGTTCGCTCGCCCGGGCGCGCTGCGACGAGCGCCCGAGCCCGCGTCGGCGAGCGTCGGTTTGGGCGCCGGAACGTGGTCGGGCGCTTGCACCGTGTCGAACAGGTCGAGCATCGTCCGAAGCTCGGCGATGGCCGCGTCCATGCCGGCGGGATCGGAAAATGGCATGGCCACGTAGCCGCCGGATAGATGGAGTCCGCGCGTCTCCAGTCGCCTACGTAAGTCGTTCTTCGACCCGAGGTAACCGACGGGTCCCAGGTCGATGCCTTCGTAGCCGTCGTGCTGCACGGCATTGAGAACGGTGATGGCATCGGGCACGTGGGGGTCGATCCCGACCGTCACTTCGAAGGCGCCGAACGAGACCGGTGCGCCGGCGATGGCGATCGATCCGGTCAGATCTGTGGGCCTCGCAAATGGGCGACGGATTGACCGGACATCGGTGGTCGGAGTATAGTCGCGCGCAGCTTGGCTCAGACTCGATTGCGCGTTGGCATCGTCGGCTGCGGCCTGATCGCACAGGTCATGCACCTTCCTCATTTGCGGGAGCTCCATGATCGCTTCCAGGTTGCCGCTCTCTGCGACCTGTCGCGCACGGTCGTCGATGGAGTCGGGGAGGCCTACGGCGTCGACCGGCGCTTTACCGATTGGACCCAGCTGCTCGACGAGCCACTCGACGCCGTTATGGTGCTGACCAGCGGCAGTCACGAGCCGATCGCGGTCGCCGCCGCGCAGGCCGGCCGGCACGTCTTCATCGAGAAACCGATCGCGCTCTCCGAAGCGGAGGGGCAGCGGATCATCGCCGCCGGCAAGAAGGCCGGGGTTCGGATGATGGTCGGCTACATGAAGCGCTACGACCCGGCGGTCGAGCGGATGGCCGAAGAGCTCAAGGCGGTCACGGCGCTGCGCTTTGCCAGCTCGACCACCTCGGAATATCCGCTGAAGTGGTACGTGGCCCATTACCCCATGATCCGCGCCAATGACATCGACGCCAAGACGCTGGGCGCCCTCGCGGCGGACGATGAGGCTCGAATCACCGCGGCGATCGGGATCGATGACCCGACGTTGCGCTACGCCTACCGGCACTCACTGCTCGACAGCATGATCCACGACATCAATTTGATGCGCGGCTTGCTGGGCGAGCCGGCGCGCCTGCGCTACGCCCGCGTCGGGCAGGCTGCGGTCAGCATCTTCCTCGACTTTCCACAAACGTCGGCGTCGATGCAATGGGTCAACCTGATGGATGGTGTCGCGCAGTACCGGCAAGAGTTCTCGTTCTTCAGTCCGCAGCAGCGGGCGGCCCTCGTCTTTCCCTCACCGTTTCTGCGCAACATGCCAACCGAGCTCGTGCTGGAGGGCGGCAGCATGGAGACGTCGAGGGCGTGGCGCACGGCCGAGCGGGTCTCGTACGAGTCGGCGTTCAAGCGCGAGCTGCTCGAGTTCTACGACTGCGTGACGAAGAATCGAGCGCCGCGCACAACCGCCGAAGAGGCGGTCCGCGACGTCGCCCTCTGCCAGGCGATCATCGCCGCCCGGTAGCCATTCAAGACGGTCCGCGCCGCTGGGCGGCGGCCTGGTGGCGACCGGCAGCATAAAAAAAGGCGATCAGCCATTGGGCTGACCGCCTCCTTGTAGACGCTAGCTAATTGAGATCGAGCGCCCTGGCGATGTCCTGACCGGCGAAGTATGCGAAAGGTGCGGGCGGCGGCGCGTCATTGACTTCGTGGACGCCACCCCAACCGTCCAGGATGTAGCCCTGCTGAAATGCTGCGGTGGTTGAGCCTGGAGCGAATCGGACGGCGCGAGCGATGTCGAAGCCAGGGAAGTACGGGCGGTCAGTCGGAGTGATTGGCTTTACGGTCCCAGCGGTGCTAGTCGGGTGCAGTCCGCCATAGCCGTCCAGCGTGAATCCTTGGGCGCTGGATTCGGTGCTGCCGGGGATCAGCTGGAAGTCGCGGGCGATGTTGAAGCCCTGGAAGTAACCGAAGCCGACCATCGCGGCGGGTTTGGCATTGCTACCCGTAGCGAACGGGTGGATGCCACCCCATCCGTCCAGGAGATAGCCGCCCTTTCCGTCGGGGAACAGGACGATTTTCTTAGCGATGTCAAAACCCTGGAAGTACGGTGCGCCTGCGGCGATCGCCGGAGCCCCACCAAACGGGTGGATCCCGCCCCAGCCATCAAGCGTGTAGCCCGACGACGCAGCGGCGGTTGAGGTCGACGTCAAGACGATGTCTCTGGCGATATCGAAGCCCTGGAAGTAGGCAGACCCCCCCGGTTGCACTGGCGAGATGCTCCCAGTTCCCCAAGGATGGATGCCGCCCCAGCCATCGAGCACGAACCCGCCGCCACCACCGGGCAGCAGGACCATCGCGCGCGCCAGCTTAGAGGCGAAGTACGGTCCGGAGTTTTTAGCCGGCGAGGCGCCATCCGCATGCACGCCACCGAACGCATCCAGCGTGTAGGCGCCGTTCATGTACGCGTAGGCGTTGGTCTTCTGCCAGAAACTGCCGCCCGTGTTGGTGACGATCACGTCGACGATTCCCTCCGCGTGTGCCGGAGTTGTGACCGTTGCGCTAGTGGGCGTCGTGTTGGTCACAACGCCGGCGGTGTTCCCGAACTTCACCGTGACCGGTATGGTGAAGTTGCCGCCGGTGATGGTCACTGTCTGACCTCCGGCCGGCGCCCCATTTGTTGGACTGATACTGCTTATGAACGGTTGGCTGGAGCCCGTGCCGTAGCCATAGCCGACCGGCGATCCGAATAGCACAAAGTGATTCGTCTGCATAATGCTGAAGACGAGGACGGCGCCGACGAGCGCGGCAGGAAGTCCAAAGCGAACGCTGAGGCCACTCGGGTGAAGTCGCATACCCCCTCCTTTCCTGGTGGGCGATCACTGATTCACGGAACCACTCTCGATCGTGCGCACGCGCAGAATATGCGCAGACCGTTGCGAAGATAGCATCGCCCGATGGGAGTGTCAAGCAAACGTAGGCTCGGCCACAGTCCGTGATCTGTTAGGGGACTCTAAGGCAAAAGCTCGTTCCGATATAGCACGATATTGTCATCGCCTAAGATCCTCACAAACCCCGGCTGGTGCGCGAGATAAGCGAACTGCTCCGAGTCGATCTCGTTGGCCACCAAAACGTATTTGATGTTGCGTGCCGCAAGGACTCTGGCCCAGTCAGCGCTGCCTCCTGTGGTCACCAGTGTCGCAATCATGCGTTGATCAGGGTCGTTCGGCGGGGCGATCCCGGGAACCTCCGGGTCTCCGCTCGCAACAATTGGAATCGCAAAGAATGTCGGCGCCGGCGTGGCAATCACTGAGTTCACATTGCGGACGAAGGAGAGCCGAAGATACAGATGCCAGGGCAGGAAGAGGGCCCGATCATGTAGTGAATCCGCCACCATCAGTCGGTCCGCTGCATACCAACCTTGCGGATAATTCGACGGTTGGATTTGGCCATGCATTCCGTAAAGTAAGCCGTTGCCATAGTAAATCGGCAGCCCGAGCGCTATGGCGGCGACGAGCGCTCCGCCGGTTTCGCTCAGCTTTTTCCGAGTCGCGACTCGACTCAGCCACGACCGGATGCCAACCACCCCCAACGGGATCAGCTGCGCATAGACCATCGCTAGGATCGCGGCCCACTTGCCGGAATCTCGCATTCCGCGGTATGGCGGAAAGACCGAATCGAGCCACCCTACGACTGGTGCGAGCTGGGGGACCACCGCGGCCACTTCCAGAAAGAGGCCAATGATTGCCGTGACAACCAGTGCAGCGATCCACCAACGAAAACCGCGAACGACTTCGTTTCGCGTTACCAAGAGGATCGTGGTCCCGATCGCCGCGAGCGCAAGCAAGGCGAGGAGAACGGCAAACCAACCCGGAACAAAGCCCTTCATCGGGGGAAAGCGGTGCACGCCTTCGGCCCAGAACCCATAGAGTCCGAGAAGGTTTGGGACCAAGCCAAATGTCGGATCTCCCACCGCCCGGTAGGCGGCAAGGTCAGCCGGTCCGGCGCCGGCGATTATCTGGCTTTCATAGCTCTTCCCGGCGAGGTACGGAATCAGCCAGTAGGAGCCGGCCGCCAGCATGGCGACACTTGCGACCGCGAGACGTGACCCAAGTCTGACGACGTATCGTGGGCTGACTCGCTGACTAATCAGCGCTGCGACGACGGCGGAGCTCAAAAGGAGGCCGACCGGAAGCAGCAGGTGAACCGCCAGGCTGCCGACCACGGTCACCGTCGCCGCAAGCCAGATGGCCCGCAAGAAGGTGGGTGCCGCCAGGAGGCGATAGGTCCGCAAGGCAACCAACGGCAGGACCGCGTAGGCGGCGAGCAGGAAGAACTGGCCATAATGAAGCCGCCCATAGACGAACGGATTGAGCACGTAGATCAGTGAAGCGGCGGCGCGTGGTACAAAGTCCCCAAAGGGGACGGCAAAGTATGCGGTCGATGCCGCGACGAAGAGACAAGCCAGAATTAGCAGCTTGCCGGTAAGCTCCGCCGAGACGAGCGACGAGACAAGAGAAAGCAGCGCTTCGATGGGTGCCGACCCTGAAAGTTCGGCCGGCCAACGGAAGAATCGTGGCCCCGGCCAATCCGTCCCGAAGATAAATCCCGGTGTCAGCCAGGGAGCGGCAACGATGGCGGTGATTGCGCTCGCCCACAGATACGGGGCCGCACGCGTCATGTAGAACCGCCTAGAGTTGACTCGAAGCACGGACCTGTCTATTGTTGCGTTGTTTTCTACGTCGAGTTCGGGTAGGAGGACCTGGCTCTTGGGGGCAGCGCCCGTTTCACCGGGCCGCGGTGAACGCATCGTCACTCATAACATCGTAGTGTCCGCGGGTACGTTATCCGCTGGTCTGCTTGGCTTCGCCTTTCAAGTTGTCGTCAGCCACCGCGTCGCGCCAGCCGAGTACGGCGCGATCTTTGCGGTGCTGACATTGCTCACACTCGTTGGTTTGCCCGCCAACGCGCTGACGCTGTTGATGGCCCGAGAGGCGAGCCGCGACCGTGCTACGGGTCACCACGCAGCGAGTTCGGCGATGCTGCACGACGGCAATCGACTGCTGCTATTACTCGGCGTGCTTCTTGCCCTTCTGACGGTTCTCGCAGCCCCGCTGCTGGGCCGCTTCCTCAACATCCCACTCGACCTCTTGCTCGCCGCTGCCATAGGGCTCCCGTTTGTTCTGGCGTTTCCCTTTTTGATCGGCGCGTTGCAGGGGGAGGAGCGGTTTATCGCATACTCCGGGATGGCCGCGAGCCAGGCCATCCTAAAACTCGTAGGCGCGGTTGTCTTTGGCCTGGTCTTCGGACCGGTCGGGATCGTGCTCGGCATCTCGGTCGCCGTCGTCCTGAGTTACCTGCTGGCTCACGGGCTCCTTCGGCGAAAGCTCGCGATTAAGGCACGAGCCCCATGGCACCGACCTGCTATCAAATATCTAGGCGTCCTCGTCCCGAGCACGCTGGCGCTGGCTGTGCTCCTCAGTGCGGACGTCCTGTTGGTCAAGCACTTCTTTCCGCAGCGTCCAGCCGGCGAGTATGCGGCTGTGGCCGCGCTCAGCCGGGCGGTCTACTACGGCGCGGCCGGAGTAGCCGTCGTTCTCTTCCCCAAGATGGTCTTCCGCGAGTCAAAAGGGTTCGGCGGGGCACGGCTGGTTTGGCTGTCGCTGAGCCTGGTCATCGGCGGTGGCATAGCCGGACTGGCGGTCCTAACGGTCGGGTCACACTTCCTCCTGACGGTCTTCGCTGGCGCGGCCTACGGCGGAGGTGCCTCCTACTTGCCCTGGTATGCAGTCGGGATGACGTTCCTCGGAGCGGTAGCCATACTCACCGCGACGCAGCAATCGCGTGGCCGGCGAGGTTTCCTGGCTGTTCTTGTGCCTATGGCCTTACTCGAACCGGCGGCTATCCTGGCGTACCATCAGAGCCTGCTTCAAGTCGTGCAGGTTGTGGATGTCTGTATCGGTGCATTGCTGCTGGCGTTTGTCGGCCTGTTCCTCAGCCAGCGAGGTCGATCGACGATCGAGGTTGTAAATCGGCAACCCGAACTCGAGTTAACCGCTGCGCCGTTGGAAGCGGTTCCATGAGCATCGAGATCATGGACCGTCCTCCCCAACGCCTTACGGTGCCGTCCAGCGCGCAGGTTACGAACCCTGGCACGCGGCTGTCCGTGATTGTGCCTGCGTATCGAGAAGCGAAGCACATTGCCGACAACTTGCGAAGACTTCTCGCTGAATTAGACGCCCTTGGAATCGTTTACGAGGTCATCGTGGTCTCGGATGGCAACACTGATGACACTGCCCTCGAAGCCGAGAGTGTCATTTCGACGAACATAAAGGTCGTCCAATACAACGTCAACATGGGCAAGGGCTACGCTCTGCGCTGCGGCGTGAGTCGGTCGAGCGGCGAACTGATCACCTTTATCGATGCCGACATGGAGCTCGACCCACGCTTCATAAAGCCCTTTCTTGTCGTCATGGATGCCTTCGAGTGTGATGCCGTAATCGGGTCCAAGCGCCACCCGCTTTCACGTGTTCACTACCCTGTGTTTCGGCGGTTCCAGAGCTCGATCTATCAACTGCTAATCCGCCTCCTTTTCCACCTGAAGGTTCGCGATACCCAAACGGGGCTCAAACTTTTCAAGCGCCGCGTGCTGGAGGAAGTCGTTCCGCTCTTGGCAATCAAGCGCTTCGCTTTCGATCTGGAGCTTTTGGTTGTTGCCCGACGCCTCGGCTACCGTAAGGTTATGGAGGCGCCCGTCGAACTCGGCTACAAATTCGAAAGCACCGTTAACCTGAAGGCGGCTTGGCGTGCCTTATGGGATACGGCCGCGATCTTCTATCGCTTACACATATTGCGCTACTACGATCGCGTCTCCGCGGTGGAAGCAACGGCAAGTGACGAGACTGAAAATGAAGGCTCGCATTGAGGATCCTGATTCTCAGCTGGCGGTGTCCAAAAAACCCTCAAGCGGGGGGCGCCGAATTTCTGACTCACCAGTGGGCACGCCGTTTGGTTAAGCAGGGAAATCAGGTTGAGTGGTTCGCGGCTGCCTACCCTGGGTCGAGTTCAAAAGAGAATATCGACGGTATCACCGTTATCCGGGAGGGACGACAGCCGACCGTTCAATTCCGGGCCTTTCGACGTTATCGCGGAAATCTCCGCGGAAACTTTGACGCCGTCATCGATGAGGTCAATACGCTTCCGTTTTTCACTCCGCTCTGGGCCGATGTGCCGGCGTTCCTACTTATTTTCCAACTCGCCCGCGACGTCTGGTGGTATGAGGCTAAGTTGCCTTGGAGTGCCATCGGCTACGCGGCCGAACCGTTCTACCTCAAATGCTATCGAAACATTCCTGTTTTCACGATCTCTGAGTCAACTAAGTCCGACTTACGAGGCATCGGCCTCAATGGCCCAATCGAGCTCATTGCGATAGGCATTGAGCCTGTCCAGCCGCCGGCCATTGCAAAAGAGCCGCAGCCGACTTTCATTTACGTGGGGCGTCTGGCTCCGTCAAAGCGCGTCGACGATATCATTTCCGCGTTTGCCAAATTCCGGCGGCAAATGACTGCCGGTGAGCTCTGGGTGGTAGGTGCAGGATCGGGCCAGTACTCCGCTCGCCTCGAACGGCTCGCAGTCCGCCTTGGTGTGGCGGAGCATATTCGGTTTTGGGGTAGGCTCTCGGCCAGTCAAAAACATCTAGTCATGGCGCGCGCGCACATACTCCTCATGGCTTCAGTAAGAGAAGGTTGGGGCCTCGTCGTCGCCGAGGCCGGTGCCTGTGGTACTCCGGCGATCGCGTACGACGTGCCGGGACTTCGGGACTCCATTCTTCACGAACGCACCGGGCTGTTGGTCAAGCCATCACCCGACCACCTCGCGGCTGGCATGCGGCGGCTGTGGACCGATTCAGCGCTCCTCGAGCGATGTTCATCCGAGGCGACGCGCCGGATACGAGAGTTCTCCTTAGATGAGGGTGCCGATCGGCTCGGACACAGCATCGCAGCTTCCCTTGCCGGCAAGACGATACCTTTGGTTACTTCTGCCTGAGATGGTGCGACAGCCGCGAGCGACGTGCCTGCCGTTTGCCCTTCCCGACATAACCGATGATGAAATCGATGCCGTCGTTGAAACGCTTCGATCCGGCTGGCTTACCACAGGTCCTCGGGTAAAGGCGTTTGAGGAAGCTTTCGCTCACTATCTCGGTGTTTCGCACGCGATGGCGCTGAACTCGGGGACTGCCGCGCTCCACCTGGCCTTGGAAGCAATCGGCCTAACTGCTGAGCAGGAGGTGATCGTACCGACTTTCACTTTCACCGCCAGTGCAGAGGTCGTCCGCTATTTTGGAGCCCGGCCGGTTCTTGTCGACGTTGATCCGGCGGACCTCAACGTCGATACCGCATCGGTTGAAAGAGCCATTACTTCAAAGACGCGAGCGATCATCGGTGTCGACTTCGCCGGCCAGCCGTGCGATTGGGCTCGGCTGCGAGCTCTTACTAACGATGGCCGGGTAGTTCTGATCGACGATGCCGCCCATGCTCTTCCGAGCCGGCTTCAGGGACGGCCTATCGGCCGGTGGGCCGACTTAACAGCGTTTAGCTTCTACGCGACCAAAACGCTAACTACGGGCGAAGGCGGCATGCTCGTTACCGAGCGGAACGACTGGGCAGACCGCATCGAAATCATGAGTCTGCACGGTATAAGCAAGAACGCATGGAATCGATACACCGTCAATGGCTCATGGTTCTACCAGGTGATGGCGCCCGGATACAAATACAACATGACGGATATCGCCGCGGCACTCGGCCTTGTCCAGCTTCGGCGATTGGAAACAATGACTGCCCGACGCGCCGCTATCGCTGGAAGGTACACGGCGGCGTTTGAAACCATTTTCGAACTTGAGGTGCCAAGAATTAAGGCCGACCGCAGTTCGAGCTGGCACCTCTACGTCTTGCGTCTAAACCTAGAATCTCTTCGTTGCGACCGCGGCGCGTTTATCGAAGCTTTGCATTCGGAGAACATCGCCGCGAGCGTGCATTTCATCCCGCTTCATCGCCACCCCTACTATGCCGATTTCCTTGGGTCTGCGGTCAATGATTTCCCAACGGCCAACCGGGAATACGAGCGCGTTGTCTCTTTGCCGATTTACTCGCGAATGACCGATGGCGATGTCGACGATGTAATCGAGGCGGTCACTCGCGTTGTCAAGGCAAACGCCAAATGATGGGTGGGCGCTTGCGACTAACGGTCGGGTACCGCCGGCTCGCTAACGTCGCTGGTCACCTGGCGCTATTCGGCTTGCTCAGCTACCTTGCCTATTGGCTGAGGTTCGGGGGTTCGATCCCCCAGGAGCAGTACCGGAACTGGCTAATCGGCTTGCCCATCCTCTTGGCCATTCGAGTATTCGTGTTTGAGTACCTCCATATCTTCGAGGGCGTCTGGATCTACACCGACATGTGGGATCTGCGCAACATCGCCATTGCCACGGTAATTAGCTCCTCTCTATTCTGCGTCGTGGCCCTAGTGACGTTGCGCTCCTACGATCCAAGAACAATCGTGATTGATACGTTCAGTCTGCTCACGATTCTGGGAGGCTTGCGGTTGCTTCAGCGCGGTCGACACGGACGCGTGAACGGCCAACGAACGCGGCGAGTGCTTATCTATGGCGCCGGAGACGCTGGAGCGATGCTCGCGGTCGAGATGAAGAGTAAGCCAGATTATGTCGGCCGTCCAATTGCTTTTCTAGACGACAACCCCGACAAGCGTGGATTGTATGTTCACGGTCTCAGGGTTTTGGGCGGTCGTGAGCAGCTCGAAGAAATCATGCTCAGGACCAATCCGGACGAAGTGATAATCGCGATGCCCAGTGTCGCCCCAAAGAACCTACGTCGCGTCGTTATGGCACTTGAACCATACAGCGCGACCGTAAGAACGCTGCCTGGTCTGGCGGCCTCTCTAGGAGCGTCTCTCGGGGCGGTTCGGCACGTCTCGCCCGAGGACCTCCTCGAACGACCCCGCGTTTCTCTCGACGAGGGGATTGTTCGGGAATTCGTCGCTGGGAAGCGGGTGTTGGTTACGGGAGCTGGGGGCTCCATTGGCTCGGAATTGATCCGCCAACTTGCCCGGCTAAAGCCAGCCAGGCTCATTGCTCTGGACCGCTACGAAAACGGCCTATTTGCCGTGCAGCGTGAGGCCGAGTCAGCCGGCGAGCCACTCGCGCTGTCGGTGGTCGTCGGCGACATCACCGACGAGCGGCGCATCGAGGACATCTTCGCCGAGCAGGAACCATCGATCGTTTTTCATGCCGCTGCGCATAAGCATGTTCCACTGATGGAGGGAAATCCGTGCGAAGCGGTTAAGAACAACGTACGAGGAACCCGAATCGTAGCTGAAGCTGCAAGGCGCCACCGCTGCCAGCACTTCATTCTGATCAGCACCGACAAGGCCGTCAATCCGTCGAGTGTAATGGGTGCCACCAAGCGAGCCGCCGAATCGATCGTTCAACGTCTCTCGTTGTACGGTGACACCGTTTTCGCGGTGGTGCGGTTCGGTAATGTCTTGGGAAGCAACGGCAGCGTCATGCCGATCTTTGCTCAACAGATAAGCGACGGTGGGCCTCTCACCGTCACGCACGCCGAGGCTCGCCGTTATTTCATGCTGATTTCGGAGGCTGTCCAACTTGTCCTCCACGCTGCGACACTGGCTAAGGGCGGCGAGGTATTCGTTCTTGAAATGGGCGAACAGGTTGGCATTCTCGACGTTGCCCGCGATTTCATACGTCTCAACGGCGCTCGGCCGGACCGAGACGTCCAGATAGCTTTCACAGGACTTCGTCCGGGGGAAAAAATAATCGAGGAACTTTCCGAGCCTGGTGAAATCCTTCAATCTGCAGGTCGCCCAGGCATCCGACGGGTCGCCCCTCGGCAAGGCGAAGAATCGGAGACCGTAATGAGAAGGCTCAGTTTGCTGGAAGATGCTGCTTATGCTGGTGATTCGGCGCTGACGATCCGGATGCTGATGGAAGTAGTGCCGTCGTACGCACCAGGACACAACAGCTCAACAAATTCCGCGGCGCCGGCAGATGCTGCCCCTTATCCGTCAATTGAGAGCAGTGTCGCGACGAAACCTAATCAATGACTCAAGTTCAACATCTGCGTCAAGCGGCGCAGGAGCCCACGGATTCAGCGGATCCCGCGAACGACCATTGGCTCTCGGCGAGGACCCATTTGGAGTGCTATGAGGTCAACGTTAGCTCGGACGAAGAGCTCTCGATGGCTCGACACCGTCTACCGGCGGGCAGTTATTTAACTGCTCGTTCGTCGATCCCACTTCGCGAACATGTCTTGCCGTTGGTGGACCGAATGGCTCTGCTGCGACGGATAGGCGCTCCTCCGGTCGATCCATCTCCAGGTTCGACGGTTACGCTGCGGCAAAGGCATGCCGCCGAGCTGGGCGAACTGCTTGCCGACCACTTCGCGCACCGCTGGTCGAGAGAGCCTGCCTTTGAGTCGGGACTGGTTCGGCAGGCGTATCGGGACTGGGGGGTCGGATTGCCCCAACGCTCGTTGCTAATCCGCGGTGCTATGGACGGTAATCGAATAATTGCAGTCGCGGCAGTTCGGTTACTCGACCAGGAAATCGGGCTCGTTGATCCAATCGTTACCCACTTCGATTTTCGGTCAAAAGGACTTGCCACGACGGTCCTCCGGGGCGCGCTAGCGCTGCTGCCCTCGAATATCTCTAGCGTAGAGGCAGCGGTAGCAACGGACAACGAGGCATCTCTTCGAGTGTTCGACAAGCTTGGCTTCGAGCCCTACGCGCAGAGGTATCTTTATGCCGGTCTCCTCTAAAGTGCCGCAGCGGCCTTCCGGCTCGCGCCTAGCAAAGTCGAGCGCCAAGGGTATGGTGCAAACTGTGCCGGCTGCTCTGGGACTCTTCGGCGACCACCTTGCGGAGCTGAAATGGTTCGTTCGAGACAAGACATACCTGCCCAAGGCAATCCAAGGGATCGTGGTGGACGTCGGCGCCGGACATTCACCTCACTTCCGAGCCCACATCCTGATCGACAAGTTCCCGAATGATGGTTCACATCGGATAGGCAAGCCAATCGTTCGGCGGCACAGACAGAGCCTGCTGGTGTGGGCCGATGTCGAGAAGCTGCCAATCAAAGACAAAGGTGTTGCTTTCACGATCGCGTCGCATTTGCTTGAGCATCTACCGCATCCTGGCCGGGCACTCGACGAGTTAGTTCGCGTCGGCCACGCCGGCTACATCGAATGCCCAGCTCGCTGGTCCGAAACGCTTTTCCCTTATGACCCCCATCTGTGGTACGTGGCCTTGGAAGAGGGCCGTCTTGTATTCGCGCCGAAGCTTAATAACCGAGATCGCTACCTGGAAGATGTCTTTCTTCCGGAACTCGGTCGGAGACCCGCGGTTCGCCACCTATTCCGGAACCGGGCGTTTTGGACCGTTCGCACGGTTTGGGTGGAACGCTGCGCGTACTCGGTCACTGGCGAGCCGGACCACGTCCCGGATTTCGCGCGGGCCTACGCTCGTCGAGGGCTGGCGGACGCGCTCGCGAAGCTGATCTCTGGAGCCGTCGGGCGGTTCGTCCGTCCAAGCTCGGTTTCAGAGGAGGAGTTGATCTCAGTTTTTTGTTGTCCGGAATGCAAAGGCGATCTCGGTCGTGGCAACGGGTCGCTTATCTGTTCTTCTTGCCGCCGCCAGTATCTCTACCAAAATCGCACAATCGATTTTGAACATCCAACTTTACTGGCATGACGAAGGTAGCTTGAATAAGCCGACCGTCACGATCAACATCGCCATCTATAACGAAGAAGCGCGAATCGCGAGGGCGCTCCGAAGTGTTGCGGCTCAAGACTATCCCCGCGAGCTAGTTGAAACTATCGTCGTCGATGGAGGTTCCACGGATCGGTCGCTAGAGGTTTGTCGGGACTTCTCTTGCACGATTCTTCACAACCCCCGACGCGACGGATCGAGCGGTCGTCGGATCGGCTGCGAAGCGGCTCGGGGAGAGCTCCATATTTACATGGATGCCGACATGGAGTGGTCGCACCCGTCCTGCCTGACAAACTTGGTCGAACCATTCCTGGCGGTTCCAGGACTGGTTGGATCTTTCCCGCGATATGTCGTGGATCCGGGAGACCCGGCATTTAACCGCTGTTTGTCCCGTCACCCACTTCAACAAGATCCGATCTTCCGATTCCTGTCGACTCAAATAGAGGACACCATCGATGTACCTGGTGACGCCTACTCCCTCTGCTCCTTTAAGCCCGGCAGAGCTCCGGTTCTGGGAATGGTCTTGTACAGGACTGACTTCCTGCGGGCAATGTTGACGGAATGGGGCCCCGACTGGGAATGGTGCGATGTCGACTTTGCGCACGTATGTGCCGAGCGCGGACTTATGCCTTTTGCGTATGTGCCGTCGGCGGGCGTCTTTCATCGCGGGTACATGAGCCCGCAAGTCTACTTGCAGAAGCGTCGCAGGGATATTCGTTGGTCGTACCTCGGCACGTTGGGTAACCGAAGGGCGTCGTACGTCGAATGGTCGAGCCGAAAGGACCTCAGGCGCTTGCTGCTATGGGTTATTTACGTAAACCTGGTAATTCCCGGAATCGTGCGAGCGACTAGAAGAGCGATAGCGTTTCGGGACCCCGCCATGTTGTACGAGGCGTTCATGGAGACGATCGGCACCGATTACGTGCTGGCGCAGTTTCTGATGGATCCGCGGGGCCGCAACCTGATCCGGCGCGCGGCGAGCGCGCTCTTCCGCCCCAATACCTCGACCACGCCGGCGACGAGCGGGCTTGAGGAATCCTCGAAAGATCGCATGGGACAGGCCGGATGAGCGATGGACCGATAAAACGGATCCCGGATGAGGTGGATCAAGATGTCCGCCTGACAGTTAGCGTGATCGTCGTCAATTGCAATGGGGGGGCCGAGACCGCTAACTGCGTTCGCTCATTGGTGGCCTCAAATCCAGCGCCGTCGGAGATCATCGTTGTCGACAATGGGTCAACCGACGGATCAGCGGCATTGATCCAAGGGCTACGAATCACTGAAATCCCGGTTGGGGTCATCGAGCTGGCCACCAACCGCGGTCCGGCCGAGGCCAGGAACATCGGAGCCGAGCGCGCAATAGGTGACGTCCTGGCCTTCTTGGATAACGACACCACGGCGCAGTCTGATTGGCTGGGCGAGGCGCTCCGCATCATGAGTAGTCTCCGGGCGGACTGCATTCAGTGCAAGCTCGTGCTCGCAAGCGACCGAACGCGACTTGACAGTCTGGGCTATCTGATCGGTCCGTTTGGTTTCCCGAGACATTTGGTTCGGACCGGGGCCCGGGACCGACTGGATTTCGATCAGCCCCGACGGTTGTTCGGGGTGAAATCGGCAGGGATGGTGATTAGTCGCCGCGCATTTGTACAAGCGGGGGCCTTTGATCCAGCATTCTTTATGTACGGGGAAGAGACCGACTTGTGCTGGCGCGTAATACGAAATGGGGGCTCCGTCGTGCTCGCTCCGCGGAGCATCGTCTTTCACAACGCAGGGGGAACTGGCCGACTGCTCCCGGGCAAGGCTGCCGAGCTTCTCTACCGGGGTGGCCCGCGAAACTATATCCGGATGGTGGCAAAGAACACGGTGCCACGCCGCATCGTCATCGACTTATCCGGGCAGGTTGTAATCTGGTCGGCGGTCGCCATTTTGCAGGCGCTTCGAGGGAGGTTTGCGGTGGCGCGGCTGATACTACTCGGTGTTGCTGACGGGCTAAGAGAATTGCCGCAACTGATCAGGGGACGTCGGCAAACATCGCTACCATTTATCGACGTCCCAAGAAACCTGCGGATGGGGATTGGGCTCGGCTACATTTGGAAGACTTTACGGGCAGCGTGACATCTCGAAGTTAGGCTGAAGAATGCCTTCCGAGGCGATGAGGCGGAAGCTTAAAGCCGGGACGCTGCACACACTGCAAGGCGCGGTCCTCGGGTTCGGGTTACTCGTCTTGGTTACCCTCGTTTCCCTAACGACGCGTCATCTGAGTGATCAACCAACGGGTCCCGGCATTGCAGTCGATCCAATAAATTCCGACTATCTGGTTCCTCTGGTTCACGCCGGGTCGGTGGGGGGCAACGCGCAACTGTACGCTGCCGAGACGTCCTTTTGGTCGCTGCTTCCTCAAGCCTGGCGATCGGGCGCAGTTTGGACTCTCACATGGCGTGAGGCTGGAGCGACGCATTCGTCCGTTATCCCTTCTGACGCCATAGGGCTCAGGACCCAGTTTCGACTGGGGAATAGGGTCGAAACTATTCCGCAACTCGTTGTGCACTGGAACCAAACCTACGCATACGAGTTCCCAACCACACCACCCACGGACACGCTGGTTGAGGAGGATGGCACCTCGACGCCCGTTCTACTTCAGAACGCCGCGCGGGTGACCGATTGCGTTATCTCTGAAACCAGCAACCTGCTCCTGGGTCGTCCCTGCAGTCCAGGCGACAAAGTCGTCTCCTTCGAGCCGGGCCAGTCGGCCCAAATCAAGTTGGCCAATGCTTGGCCACCGACCCAAGCGACCCTCGCCTTTTGGATGCGGCCGCTTGCGTACGCGCAGAGCGACTTGGTTACAAGCGGCGATCACATCGGGAGTAACCGAAGCATGCGCGTCACGATGGACGTATCTGGAAGACTGATCGTTCTCGTCTCAACCGACGGGCGAACCACCAGCGAGGTGTTTAGCAATCGAACCGTTCCACTCGCCGTCTGGTCTTACGTCGTGGTGTCGCTCAGTCGAGATGTCGCGACTCTATACCTTGACGGCGACCAGCAGACGAGTGTTCACATCCCAAGGCCCGTCAAGGCGACTGGTCTCCCGATAACCCTTGGCACCAGCGAGAGCAACCCGCAATCGGTCAATCCAGGCTATTCGGGAGAGCTCGCGGCCGTCAGGTTTGGAAACTCGACCTGGTCTTCTTCTGAAGTAAAGCGCGAATTCGCTGCCCGTCTGGTCCGCGACAACGGGCCCGATTCGAACCTCGCCGGGATACGCTTGATGCCGTCCGACGTCGCTCTGCCCGGCGTAACGCCATACGAGTGGTGGCGCCGTCACCTGATGGGAGTCGGTGCTGTTGGAGCGGCATATCTGCTGCTCCTCGGCGTGATGCTCGGTTGGAGTCTGGTAGGCATCAAGCGTCACCTGCTTTTTCCCCGCTCAAAGATCATATTCGGCGGTGTTCTGGTTGCACTGGTGATCGCTTCAGCGATAACGACCAACTTCGACCTGCAGCTCTTCAAGGGACTTGACGAGAGGTACTGGCTTGATGGGCCAATACCTGCCCTGACTCTCTCGGGCTACGGGCCGCTCGTGGACGCTATCTTCATCCTACCGGCGCTGCCTTACATTCTCATTTCTCACTTTTTCGGGGTTCATAGCGAATTCGGCCTTAACTTGGCATTACGCTTGCCGTTCCTTGTCGGATGGGTCTTCCTCCTGGCCGCCACAAGCCGACTGGTTGTTGCTGTTAAGCCAGCGATTTCACCAGCCTCCGCCAAGTTGGTGTGGTTAACGATCCTTCTTAACCCAACGGTGCTACTCATGACCCTATGGCAACCCGAGGGCCTGCTGGTTGGGCTGGTTGTTCTATCTCTTGCCCTGTTGCTGGAAGAGCGGCCGCTTCTGTCAGGTGTCGTTTTTGGTCTTGCCTTTGCCGGCAAATACTGGCCCGCGGTCGTGGGCCCAATACTCCTGATCGTAGTCTGGCGCTCTCGGGGGAAGAAAGCTGCCGGAGTCTGGTTGGCAAGCGCGGTGGGTGCAGCCGCGGTTGCCTTTGCGGCTTACTGGGGTCCGACTCTCGCCGCCATCAGTTCCTGGCCTCGCTTCTGGGGTCTAGTGCTGAACCGGCTGCCATTCTTCGCGGCCTCCGGTAGCGCGTCTCAGGCCAGCATCTGGTCGCTGTACGCCTTGCCAAAGCAACTGCTGCCCGGTCCATTGGCTCAATTTTTCTCGATCCTTGAACGCCTATCAATTTGCATCATTGCGGGTGTTTGCTTACTGGTTGCGGTGCTCCTGATCAAATTGGCATACGGTCAACGGCGCGCGATCCTGGCAGCGGGAGCCGTGCTTGCGGCTGTCGCGAGCTTGAGTGCTCTTACTGTGCCGCAATTTGCCATTTGGTGCCTTCCCTTTGTATTGGTGAGTGCTGCGATGGCCGCCAGCTCGAAGCGCTATGTCGTTCTTGCGATTGCGGCGACGTTTGTCGGAACCCTCGTCTCGGTCTTTGTTGAGCCGATATCGCTCTGGTTTCTTCACGTGAGCTCCTCAGAGGATCGTTGGGCATTCCATGTGGCCGATTGGTTTTCGAGGCACGTGACGAGCATGGTTATCGCTCGAACCCTCGGCTTTCTGTTTGCTGCATTCCTACTGGGATCCGCGGCGTTCATGGTTCGAGAAGTGGTACGGCCCGCAGACGACATCAGGGCTGCAGCCACCGCGCGGCAAGGGTCTCGTGTCTGGACAGTCGCGATCGCATTGGCCTTGACGACCATCATTGTCGTGGTCATCACCGGACAGACCCTGGGCGTCATCCTGCTCTTGGCTATAGGTCTGCCGCCTGTGATCACATGGACGATTACCGGGAGGGTTCCCGGTGTACAGGGGATAGCGGCGGCAATGGCGGGTCTGGTCACCTATTTTGGTGCAGAGACACAATCGCTAATCAAGTAGTCGCTGCCGACCCATCGAACGACCAGTCGGCGACCGTGTCCGGCTATTCCGTTGAAGCCAGCGTCGCCGGCGTGGTTGGGCGCCACCGACTGAAGGTGGCCCATAGTAGGCGGCTGACCATCGCAACCGCCAGCAGAAGTGCCGTAAGCGCGACGGCCGCGGCGAGGCCGCTGATGATGCGGCCGCCGGCCAGGTCGCGGATCACGGTGCCCTGAACAAACAAGTGCGGGACATACAGGAGGGCCTGCAACTGGCCCACGAGAAAGTCGTGCCAGCTGGGACCAACATCGTTCACGATGATGTAGTAGAACTGCGCCAGGAGCACCACCGTCCAGCCAATACCGGCCGCCACCGCTCCGATCACCAGGCGACGGTGGGCGCGCAGCGCAAGCGGGGGAGGGAAAATTTGAGCTTAGACGCCGAGCTCTTTGCGAGCCAGCTCGACGCCGGCGGTCATGTTCTTGAGTTTTTCGTAGGCGACCGTCCAGGATCGGGTGCGCAGGCCACAATCCGGCGTCACATGGATCCGCTTCGGATCGCCGAAGACCTTGACCGCGTAGAGGACCCGATCGCGGACCAGCTCGGGTGACTCGATGAAATCGCTGTGGATGTCGAGCACGCCCAACCCGAGTGCCGGCTTGAAGGAAAGGTCGCGAAATTTCTTGATCACCTGGTAGCCGGGACGCTTCTCGTCGGAGGTGCCCAATTCGCGGGAGTCGTAGTTGGCAAAGCCAACCGCGTACTGGCGGCATTGCGACATCCGCTCGATCGCCGGAAAGAAGAGGTTGTAGTCCGAGAAACAGAGGTGGGTCGAGAAAGTCGCGTCGAGCCCCTCGACGCTGGCGTTGAAGCTGTCGACGAACAGGTCGAGCTCGTCGGCTTCGGTGGACGCTCCCGGCTCGTCGACCTGGATCCACCTGGCGCCCACCCCGATCAGCGCTTGCAGGTTGGGGCGGATCAGGTTGCGCGAGACCTCCAGGACGAAGTCCCGGCGCGCCGCATGGCGCGCGCGACGACGATCGACCGCCGGTTCGCGGAGGTCGGTGTCGACGTCGTAGCGCTCGTCGAACGACCAGTCGGCGATGGTGTAGGCGCCGGTCACCGGAACCTTGAGTTCGGCGTCGGCGACCGAAACCAGGTAGGAAAATTCGGCATTGTGGAACGGCTCGCGCAGCGAGATTGGTCCGATCACGGCGGCCTTGCTGTAGTACTTGTTGTCGAAGGCGCGCACGCTGCCACGGCGCTCGAAGCCGTTGGTGTGGTTCACGGCCCAGTCGTACATCTCCGTACGCTGCTGCTCGCCGTCATAGACGACATCCAGGCCGGCACTCTCCTCGAGTCGCAGGGCGTAGAGGCTCGACCAGCGCTGGATCTCGGTTTTCTGCTCTTTGCTAAACGGGGCATGCCGCAGCAGGTCGAGGAGCTTCTCGTAGTCCGGTACCGTCAGCCGTTCGCCCCAGCTTCGTGCTTCCTCGAGGTCTTTGTCGTCGAGCGGCTTGCCAGCATAGGCCTTGACCCGCCAGCCGGGCTTGTCGAGCGAGCCGACCTCGTGGGTCAGCAGCGGCTTGTGATCGAGCTCCGCCGTCATACCGAAACCAGCTCCTTCGCCTTGTGGGCCGCCTCGCCGAGCCGCAGCACCTTCTGTTCGGCGACGACGGTTGGAAGGTAGCCAAGCTCACAATTCGACGTCAGATAAAGGTTGCGGGGCCGAACGGTGTCCGCCAGATGGCGGGCCACCTCGACCGTGTTGTCGAGGGATTCGAGGATCGAGCTCCGCCCGTTGATGATGCCCGCGACCAATCCCTTCTCCCAACCCGATCCCAGCTCGGCGACGTCGGTCTCGATCAGGTCGACGCCGATGGCGTCTACGGGCAGACGCAGCAGCTGAGCAATGTGAGGCCCGGCGTCACCGAAGTACACATGGAAGGCCAGCGTCGCCTTCAGATTGTGGTGCAGGGTCTGCAGGGCTTCGGCAAGGGGGGCCCAATCCTCTTGCTTGATGCCGAAATACCCGAGCCAGGGATCTTCGAGGTGGATCAGTTCGGCGCCCCCGGCCACCGCGGCATCGATCGCCGGACGGAGGACACGCTGGGCTAGCTCGACCATGAGCCGGTTGCGGTCCTGGTCGGCGTGGGCGGCCCGGGAGAACATGTAAGGAGAGGGGAGGGTCGTCACCCGCGGACGCGGCACCGAGGCAGCGGCAACGACACCTTCGGGGTTCTTCACCGTCGGGACCTTACCCATGAGTTCGGGCTCCCTGAAGAAGGTGTTGGTGTCGAACCAGCGGATCAGCGTATGGGGTTTGATGCCGAGTGCACCCATCAACGGCCGGAAGATGTCCTGCCATTTGAGGAGGCCGTCGGAAAAGAAGTCCATGCCGGCTTTCTTTTGCACGCCAACGAAGGCGGCCTGATCGTCGGAGAAGGCCTGGTCGACCGCATCCGCCCCGACCCGACCGCGGTCGATGCCGCGAGTCGCGGCCACCACCTGCTCCGATCGGGGATAGATACCGTGCTGATACGCCAGAACTTTGATGGGGAGAGTTTAGACGACCCTGCCTCTATCGCTGCATCAGCGCCAACCCATCGCCGGTCGCGATCGTCCGATACCCCAGGGCTTCGAATGCCGCGATCTGCTGCTGCAGCGCAGCGGCGTTGCGGGCGAGCGAAGCGTCGTCGAGGGCAAGGTACTGGGCGTGTTGGGCTCCCTCGAATTCGAGGTTGTAGATATACCGCCGATGCGACAGGTGGGGGGTCAGATTGTTCTCGGAGGCCACGCTCGCCTCGGGCGGGATGCGGTCCAGATTGCGCACAAACGCGGCGTAGCGCGGTTCGGGCTCGAACATCTGCGGATTGAAGTGCCGTGAGAACGGGAGATCGCCGACGAGGAACGAGAAGGCGAGCGAGCTCACAAGGACAGCTGCCGTCAAGGGAGCGTGGAGTGACGGTTTGACGTGCGCGAGGCCAAGGATGGCCGTCCCGAGAACCAGGGCGATCAGCGGCGCCGAGTAGTGGCTGGTGAACGCGGCCTGTGGCGCGTAGTTCGACAGCAGCAGGGTGGCCAGGGTCGGCAGAAGGAGGAGGATGCCGAATCCGGACAGCAAGCTCAGGCCGAGCACCGGACCAAAGATCCCGACCAGAAACTTGAGCTTCTGCGCCTGAAACAGCGTGGCCGCCAGCTTGCGCGGATTCGTCAGCACGGTGAGGAGGATCTGCTGCGGGCTATCACCGAGCTGGGAGTAGCGGGCGGTGAAGTAGACATAGCCGCCGCCGCCAAACGCGGGGATGACCAGCCGCACGATGGCGAAGAACGCGAGCGCGCTCCCAAGCAGGACGCCAAGCCCCAGCTTGAGATCGCGTTTATCCAGGAGGATGTACGCGCCGAACCCGAGACCGATCAGGGGAATTTCCTCCTTTACCAGGAATGCGGCCAGCAGGCTGACCAGGAACCACCCGACCTGGCGCCGCTCGAGGAAGTAGAGGGCGAAGCCGAGCGGGACGACGGCAAGAGCCAGCTCATGGAAGTCGAAGAGGTTGATGAAGGCGAGCGGAAGGAAAAGGAAATACGCGGCGACCCAGGCGACCCGTACAAAGCCAGGCGCAAACTTGTCGCGGGCCAGGAGGTAGATCGGCACCGCGCCGAGAGCCAGCACCAGTGTCTGAATCACCAGCAGCGTCTGGGGATGAGGGAAGACGGCATAGAAGGGCACCATCAGCAGGTAGACCGGTGAAAAGTGGTCGCTGAAATACGAATGCGGCGTTGGCTGGGCAAGGCTCATCGTCGACTCCCACGGCCGGCCATGGGTCGTGTTCCAGAAGATCTGATCGAACAGCCCCAGGTCGGGCCCGAAGGAGTGAAAGGTCACGTGGCGCAGAACCGAGAGGATGCTGTACAGGACAAAGTAGGCCAGCACCAGGCCGGCGACGACGTAGGGTTCGTATCGAGTCGTCAGTCGCGGGCTGCCGGAGATCACGACCGCGAACTATAATGCGCTCGGCCTAGGAGAGGGTGTTGAAGGGGTTTGGACTCGTCCTATTCGTAGGGCTCGTAGCCGTCACCCTGTCCGGATGCGGTGGGGACAACACGACCACCTTCGTCCTGGACAGCGGGTCGCCGACCGCCGGCGCCGCGTCCCCGACGGCCTCGCCCACGGCCAGCGCCGGCGCCAACGCCTCGCCCGCGAGCTCCTCGCTTCCGAACACGGCCGCGACGCCGATTGCCGGTGGCTTGAAGATCATCATCGATAGCCCGGATGCCAGCACCGCCATCAACTCACCGGTACAGGTGTCGGGTGCGGCGAGTGTCGATAAAGGGACGGTGGTGGCCGTTGTGCTGGATGCCGGGGGCAATGAGCTGGGCCGAGGAACGACGATCGCTTCGGCCTCCAAGCCGGATTTTGGACACTACGACGTGACGGTCAACTTCTCCGGCGGCGTTTCGGGCCAAAAGGGCCAGCTCAAGGTCTTCGGCGTCAGCCCGCGTGATGGGACGACGCCCACCAATTACTACTTCATCACCATCAAGTTCGCTTAGGCATCGGGGCCGGAAAGGCCCCGGACGCTCGTTACAGGGTGTGATGGGGGACTCCGGCCTTTCGACTTCGATTGTCATCCCAACCTTCAACCCCGGGCGGGCATTTGGCACCGTCCTGCACCGGATCATGGGCCAGGGGCGGGTCCCGATGGAGATCGTGTGCGCCGACCTGGGGTCGACCGACGGGACCCGCCATATCGTCAGCCAGTTTCCGACGGCTCGCTTTGTTGAGGCGGCCGAGCCCGCCGGGCCACGCAGCTGGAACCGTGCGATGGAGGAGTGCCGGGGCGATATCGTCGTCTTCCTCGCCCAGGACGCGCTGCCTGGAAACGGTGACTGGCTGAGCCATCTCACAGCCCCCTTGGAGGATGCCTCGGTTGGCGGGGTGTACGGCCGGCAGGAAGTCGTCATGGGCGGTGACCCGGTCTTTGGATTCCGGCTGGCTCAGCGGTTTTGCGCCCAGCCGCACTGGCGGCGAATCCGGGTCGGAGACCCGGTCTCGTACAAGTCACTGCCGTTCTTCATCGACAACGCGGCGGTGCGCCGCTCCGTCTGGCGGGGCATCCACTTCAACGAGCATCTGCCGGTCGGGGCCGATCGGTTCTGGGCGCGCCAGGTGGTGCTGGCCAGCTATACGATCGCGTATGCGCCGGATGCCGTGGTTGTCAGAGACGTCGTCGCGAGCCTGAAGGCGGCATACCGCAATGCCGTGCTCACCGGATACACCGACCAGCACTATGGAGACGGCGGCGGCACGCTCTGGCCCGATTCGCGGCACTTCGTCAAACGCGCCGCCTGGTATCTGCTGAAGGGTTTCGCCTGGGGCGAGCTGCCCTACCTGGCGCTGGAGGACGTCGTGCAGCGCTATGCCTACCGGCTCGGCCGGCGCCTGGATCGGATGAGCCCGCAGCTTCGCGGACGGTTCGCACCCGAAATGGCGCAGCCTGATCGAGCGCTCGACGTCGACGACTGGGCCGCCTGAGCCGGCCTACGCTCGCGTGGTCCAATTGGAGACGTGCCGACATCGACCGACCTTGCTGACCTCACGGGTCGACTCTCGCGTGCCGGGTTCATCGCCGCGGAAGACGAGGCGAACGAGCTCCTCGCTCGCGCCGCCGGTGATAGCGACCTCCTCGACTCGCTGGTCGCGCGCCGTCTGACCGGCGAGCCCCTCGCCTGGATCATCGGGAAGGTCTCGTTCTGCGGCGTAGAGATTCGCGTCGATCCCGGCGTCTATGTCCCGCGCTGGCAGAGCGAACCGCTGGCGTGCCGCGCCGTTGAGCGGCTGCTGCCGACCGGGGTGGCGATCGATCTCTGCACCGGGTCCGGTGCCATCGCCCGCACCTTGATGGCGAATCGGCCCGACGCCCGCGTGGTGGCGTCCGACGTCGACCAGCGGGCCGTTGCGTGTGCAGCCGCGAACGGTGTGGAGGTCTACCGCGGCGACCTCTTCGCCCCTCTGCCAGGCGGGTTGCAGGGACGCGTCGACGTTGTCGTCGGCGTCGTGCCGTACGTTCCGACGCCCGCGTTGCCGCTGCTGCAGCGCGACACGTTCGCGTTCGAGTCGCCGCTTGCGTATGACGGCGGCCCCGACGGTACCGACATCCTCCGACGTGTCCTTCGCGAAAGCCCCCGATTCCTACGGCCGGGCGGCACGCTCCTGCTCGAGCTCGGCGGTCAGCAGAGCGATGCGTTGCGCGACGACCTCGAGCGACTCGGCTACGGGAACGTCAAGGTGCTCTCTGACGAAGACGGTGACGTGCGCGGCATCGCGTCGACATTTCGCAAGGTATAATCGGCGGCAATTCCTCCCATGCGCGCCAACGCATCCGCGGGGTCCAAACGGCCCATCTCGCCGGAGCCGCGCGGGAGCGTGACGGTGGTGGTGCTCGCCGCCGGTCGGGGAGTACGGATGAACTCGAGGATTCCGAAGGTCCTCCACCCGGTGGCCGGTCGGCCGATGCTGCTCTGGGCGATAGCGGCGGCGCACGCGCTCGATCCGGAGCGGACTCTGGTGGTCACCAACCCGGCCCAGGAGGGTGTCCAGGCGGTGCTCAATGGCCAGGGCCAGGCGGTCCCACAGGCAAGGCAACTCGGCACCGGGCACGCCCTGTCCCAGGTCACGGCGGCCCACCGGACATCAGGTCCTGTCGTCGTGCTCTACGGCGATACGCCGCTGCTTCGAGGCGAGACGCTGAAAGCGCTCCTCGCCGGGCACAAGAAGTCCGGCGCGGCCCTTACAATCCTGACCGCGAATCTCGACGATCCGCATGGCTACGGCCGCATCGTACGCGGGCGCAACGGTGTCTTCCGGGACATCGTCGAGGAGAAAGACGCCACCGATGAGCAGCGCGCCATCTCCGAGGTCAACTCCGGCGTCTATGTCTTCAGCGGGCGCGAGCTCTGGCCGGCGCTGCTCAAGCTCGAAAACAAGAACCGCACCGGCGAGTACTACCTGACGGACGTGGTGCGGCTGATCAAAGGCAAGATAGCGACCGTTGCTGTGCATGACGCCGACGAGATCCTCGGCATCAACGATCGCCGCCAGCTGGCGCAGGCGGAGCGCGTGATGCGTCAACGCGTCCTGGATGCCCTCATGGTCAGCGGCGTCACGATCACGGACCCGGCGACAACCTTTATCGATGCCGACGTCGCGATCGGCCAGGACACGGTGGTCCACCCCTTCACGACCATTACCGGGGCCAGTGTGATTGGCGAAGATTGCGTCATCGGTCCCATGACGCAGGTTCGCGATTCGACCATTGGGGATGGCTCGAGGATCGAGCGGTCGCACCTCGAGAAAACGAAGGTCGGCTCCAAGGTTACGGTGGGGCCGTTCAGCCGGCTTCGCCCGGGGACCGAGCTCGCCGACGAGGTTCACATCGGTACCCACACCGAGATCAAGAACTCCCGGATCGGCACCGGCAGCGCCGTGCCGCACTTCAGCTACCTCGGCGATGCCGAGGTGGGCGCCAACGTGAATATCGGCGCCGGGAGCATCACCGCCAACTGGGACGGGTTCCAGAAGAACGTCACCGAGATCGACGACCGCGCCTACATCTCGTGCGACACGATCTTCGTCGCACCGGTCCGGGTAGGTAGCGACGCCGCCACCGCCGCTGATACGGTAGTGACGAAAGATGTCCCTCCTGGGAGCCTGGCGATCGGCCGCCCCGAGATGAGGTTCGTCGAGGGGTACCCGGCGCGGCGGCGCGCCCGCCACGAGGCGGTGGCCAAGAAAGAGCACCGCCCAGCACGCGCGGCGAGCGGGTCGATACGCGGCCGCAGTCGCCCGAGGGTGCGCCCCGGGAGCCGGGGGCGCTGAAGCTCCTGTCGGGCGACGCCAACCCCGAGCTGTCGAAGAAGATCGCCGACGCGCTGCACGAGCCCCTGGAAGACATGCGGATCACGCGCTTTGCCGACGGCGAGATCGACGTCAAGATCGGGCATAGCGTCCGTGGTGCCGATGTCTTCCTCATTCAGCCGACCTGCCAGCCCGTCTCAGAAAACTACATGCAGCTCTTCATCATTCTCGATGCCCTGCGGCGCGCCTCGGCCGGCCGGATCACCGCCGTCATTCCCTACTACGGCTACGCCCGCAAGGAAAAGAAGACCCAGGCCCGCGATCCGATCTCGGCCAAGCTCATGGCCGACATCATCACCCTGGCCGGCGCGAACCGCGTGATTGCGCTCGACCTGCACGCCGACGCCATCCAGGGCTTCTTCGATATCCCGGTCGATCACCTCACCGCCGAGAAGCTGATCGTCGAGTACATCCGCAAGCTGCACCTTCCCAATGCCGTGATCGTCTCGCCCGACGTCGGCGGCGCCAAGCGCGTTGGTGACGTCGCCCGCCTGCTCGATTTGCCGATCGCCTTTGTCTACAAGCGGCGTCCGAAGGACGACGTCGTCAGCGAGCAGCGCGTGGTCGGTGACGTCAGCGGCATGGACGCGGTCGTCGTAGACGATCTGATCTCGACCGGCGGCACCCTGGTCGGCGTCTCGCACGCGCTGCGCGCCGAGGGCGCCACCAGCGTCCGGGTGCTGGCGACCCATGGCGTGCTGGCGGGCGATGCCGTCGAGAAGCTGGTCAACTCGCCCATCGAGGAACTCGTGATCACGGACTCCATTCCTTTGCCACCCGAAAAGCAGCACCCAAAAATCAAGATCCTGTCGGTGGCGCCGCTGCTCGCGGAAGCCATCCGTCGGGTGCACGAAGACCGCTCCGTCAGCGAGCTCTTCAAGTAGGCGCGGCGTGGACACGACGGCCTGGATCGAGATCGTCATCATCGTCATCGCGCTGATCCTGGCGGCGACGGCCGCCTCGGCGGAGACGTCGTTGACCTCGATCTCCCGGGTGCGGCTGCGGCAGCTCGTCGAGCAGAAGGTCCGCCGGGCGATCCTGATCGAGCGCCTGCACCGGGACCCCAACGCCTATCTCTCGACCGTCTTGATCGTTAACACGGTGGCGATCATCGTGGCGTCGTCGGCCGCCACCTTGCTCGCGTTGCATCTCTATCACGAGAGGGTGGCCGAGTGGCTGGTCAGCCTGCTCCTGTCGCTGGTGGTGCTGATCGCCTGCGAGATCACCCCCAAGACGCTCGCGCTGCAGCGGGCCGAGCGGGTCGCACTGCGCCTGGCGCCGCTGGTCGCCGGCGCAACCATCGTGATGCGGCCGGTCGTGTACGTCCTGACAGCCGTGACTCGCCTGATCCTCCGCATATTGGGCGGCAAGGCGGAGGTGCGTGGCCCGTTCGTCACCGAAGAAGAGCTCAAGATGCTGGTCACGGTCGGCGAGGAAGAAGGCGTGATCGAAGAAGAGGAGCGCGAGATGATCCACGGCATCTTCGAGATGGGAGACATGAGCGTTCGCGAACTCATGGTCCCGCGCACCGACCTGGTTGCCATCGAGGCCATGGAGCCCGTCGAGAAGGCCGTCGACCTGGTGACCAAACACGGCCACACCCGAATCCCGGTCTATGAGGGCAACCTGGATCACATCGTCGGGGTGCTCTACGCCAAGGATCTGCTGCGGGCTGTGGTGCGCGGCGAGAAGAAAACGCTCCGCGAGATCGCCCGCAAACCGTACTTCACGCCGGAATCGAACAAGGTTCAGGACGTGTTGCGCGACTTGCGCAAGAACCGTGTCCATATGGCGATCGTCGTCGATGAGTACGGTGGCACGGCGGGTGCGGTCACGATCGAAGACATCCTGGAGGAGATCGTCGGTCCCATCCAGGACGAGTACGACATCGGCGAGGAAGACGAGATCCAGTTCATCAATCCCAACGAGGTCGTGCTCGACGGGCGGGTCAGTGTCGATGATGTCAACGAGCTCTTGAAACTGAGCCTTGCCGCCGATAACTACGACTCGATCGGCGGCTTCGTCCTCAACCAGCTCGGCGCCACCCCGAAAGTTGGCGCCACCCTCAAGCTGGGCACCGCCGAGCTTCGGGTGGAGGCGGTCCAGGGCAGCCGCATCAAGAAGGTGCGGATCCGCAGCGAAACGCCCTTCCAGATCCCGGAACCAAGCGAAGGCGCGCCGACCCTGTCCACGACCGCCCAGCCGTCACGGCCGTCCGCCCCGCCGCCATCGTCCTGAGATACTCTGCACGTGCCAACCGCGCGCAAACCACCTTCAGGTGATGCGCTGAAGGTCGTGATCCTCGCCGGGGGCCTCGGCACGCGCCTGTCCGAGGAGACCGAGCTGAAGCCAAAACCGATGGTGGAGATCGGCGGCCATCCGATCCTGTGGCACATCATGAAGCACTACGCGCAGAGCGGTTTCCGGGAGTTCTTGCTGGCCCTTGGCTACAAGGGCCAGTCGATCAAGCGGTATTTCCTGGACTACCGCGAGGTGAGCGGCAGCCTGACCGTCAATCTCGGGACCGGCGGAGCGCAATTCCACGACACCGATTGCGATGACTGGACGGTGCACATGATCGACACCGGGCTGAACACCCAGACCGGTGGCCGGGTGAAACGGCTCCAACCCTGGCTCGACAAGACCTTCATGCTGACCTACGGCGACGGCGTGTGCGACATCGACCTCCAGGAGCTGCTGCGCTTCCACCGGTCGCACGGCAAGCTGGCCACCATCACCGCCGTCCGGCCGCCGGCGCGCTTCGGCGGGCTGATCTTCGACGGCGACCACGTCAAAGAATTCACCGAAAAGCCGCAAATCGGCGAGGGCTGGATCAACGGCGGCTTCATGGTGCTCGAACCCGACATTTTTTCCTATCTCGAGGGGGATAACGCCAGCCTCGAGGCCGACGCGTTGGAGCGGCTTGCCGCCGACGGCCAGCTGGTGGCCCTCCGGCACGACCGCTTCTGGCAGTGCATGGACACCCTTCGGGACCTGCGGTTGCTCGAGGAGCTCTGGAGCAAGGACCGAGCCCCATGGAAGACATGGGAGTGAACCGCAGCTTCTGGCGGGACCGGCCGACGCTGGTCACCGGGGCGACCGGCCTTGTTGGTGGCTGGCTGGTCCGCCGGCTGCTGGAGGCGGAGGCCGACGTCGTCTGCATCATTCGCGACTGGGTGCCGCAGAGCGAGCTGAGCCGCGCCGGATTGCTCGACCGAGTGAAGGTCGTGCGCGGCGACGTTCGCGAACAGAGCCTCGTCGAGCGGGCGATGGGCGAATACGAGATCGACACGGTGCTCCACCTGGCGGCGCAAACCATCGTTGGCATCGCCAATCGAAATCCCGTGTCCACCTTCGAGACGAATGTCGCTGGCACCTGGGCGCTGCTCGAGGCGGTCCGGCGGAGCCCGGCCGTCAAGCAGGTCGTCCTGGCCTCCTCGGATAAGGCGTATGGCGACCAGCCCAACCTGCCCTACGACGAAACCATGCCGCTGCAGGGCCAGCACCCCTACGACGTGAGTAAGTCCGCCGGCGACCTGATCGCCCAGTCCTACGCGACCACCTTCGAGGTGCCGGTGGCGATCACGCGCTGCGGCAACTTCTACGGCGGCGGGGATCTCAACTGGAGCCGGATCGTCCCGGGCACCATCCGATCGGTCTTGCGCAAGCAGCGACCCGTCATCCGATCGGACGGCAAATACGTCCGTGACTATTTCTATGTCGAAGATGGGGCGGCCGCCTACATGTTTCTGGCCGAACGGCTGGCCCAGGATCGGACGCTCGCCGGCGCCGCCTTCAACTTCTCGACGGAACAACCTACTAATGTGCTCGACCTGACCAATCTCATCCTGCGCCTGATGCAGTCCGATGCGGAGCCGGACATTCGCAACGAAGCCACGCACGAGATCCGCCGCCAGTACCTGAGCGCGCAGAAGGCGCGTGAGCTTGGCTGGAAACCCCTCTTTCCCCTGGAGGACGGCCTACGCAAGACCATCGGCTGGTATCGGGACCTGCTGAGCGCCGCGGGATGACCGCGGTGCCGGCCCGTTGCCGCTCCTGCGGCGGCGCCAACCTGGAGCTAATCCTGTCGCTCGGGGAGACGCCGCTGGCGAACGCGCTGCTCACCGCCGAGCAGCGGTCGCAGCCCGAGCCGCGCTTTCCGCTGGACCTCGTCTACTGTCCGGAGTGCGCCCTGGTCCAGATCACCGAGACCGTCCCGCCCGAGCAACTCTTCAGCCACTACCTCTACCTGTCGTCGTTTTCGGACACGATGTTGCAATCGGCCGAGGAGGTGGCCAACCGCCTCACCGATCGGCGCGGGCTCGGTCCGGCGTCGCTGGTCGTCGAGCTGGCCAGCAACGACGGCTACTTGCTGCAGTATTACCAGCGCCGCCAGGTGCCGGTCCTCGGCATCGAGCCCGCCGCCAACGTGGCCAAAGTCGCCGAGGAGCGTGGCATCCCGACCCTGGTGCGCTTCTTTGGTGAGGAGGTCGGCCGGGAGCTGCGCGACCAGGGGAAGACCGCCGACGTCATCCACGCGAACAACGTCCTGGCGCACGTCGCCGATCTCAATGGCTTCGTTGCCGGGATCGCCCTGCTCCTGAAGGACGCCGGCGTGGCGGTGATCGAGGTCCCGCACGTGAAGGCGCTGGTGGAGCACCTCGAGTTCGACACCATCTACCACGAGCACCTCTGCTACTACTCGCTCACGGCCCTCAAGCCACTGTTCCAGCGTCACGGCCTGACCATCGTCGACGTCGAGCGGCTCCCCATCCATGGGGGATCGCTGCGCTTCTACGCCTCGCGGACCGGCGCCCCATCCGCGGCCGTTACGCAACTGCTGGCGGAGGAGGAGGCGGCCGGCGTGGCGAGATTCGGCTTTTATCGGGACTTCGGCCAGAAAGTCGCCGGGCTTCGCGAGCGGCTCCGAAGCGAACTGGCCTCGCTGAAGGGGGAGGGGAAGCGGCTGGCCGCCTACGGCGCATCGGCCAAGGGCTCGACGCTACTGAACTATTTTGAAATTGGCGGCGACACGCTCGACTTCGTGGTCGACCGCTCGACCGTCAAGCAGGGCTTCTACACGCCGGGCACCCATCTGCCGATCCTGCCGACGGAGGCGTTGCTGGAAAGCCGGCCGGATTACGTGCTGTTGCTGTCCTGGAACTTCGCCGACGAGATCCTCGCCCAGCAGGCCGCCTACCGGCAGCAGGGCGGCCGGTTCATCATTCCCATCCCCGACGTGAAGGTGGTCTGAGCCGTGATCGATGGGGTGAAGGTCGTACCGCTGCGCCGCATTCCCGACGAGCGAGGGACGATCTACCACATGCTGAAGAGCACCGACCCCCATTTCACCAAGTTCGGCGAGATCTACTTCTCCAGCATCTATCCCGGCGTGGTGAAGGGCTGGCACCTCCATCACAACATGACGCTGCAGTACGCCTGCATCCATGGCCGCGTCAAGCTCGTCATCTACGACGAGCGAGACGGCTCGTCCACCAAAGGTCAGCTGATGGAACTCTTCCTCGGACCGGACAACTACGTCCTGGTGGTGATTCCCCCGGGGCTCTGGAACGGCTTCAAAGGTATGGGGCACGAGCGCGCCATCATCGCCGACTGCATCGATATCCCGCACGAGCAGGCCGACTCCAAACGCCTCGATCCATTCGAGAACCATATTCCCTATGACTGGGCGTTGAAGAATCGGTAGCTCGATGCGCATCCTGGTCACCGGCGCTGCGGGTTTCGTCGGGGCGCGCACCGTCCGGCGGCTGGTGGGGGAGGGGCACGACGTGGGGGCGCTGCTCCGTCCGGGCGGACAGCGCGCGCGCTTGGAGGGGGTCGAGCCGATCACCCCGATCGAGTGCGACCTCGCCGATCAGGACGCGGTGGGCCGGGCGCTGGCCGCGTGGAAGCCCGACGCCTGCATTCATCTCGCATGGTATGCGGTCCCGGGCAAGTACCTGGATGCGCGCGAGAATTTGGACTGCCTCGAGATGAGCCTCGGGCTCCTCGAGGTCCTGGCCCGGTCCGGCTGCCGCCATATTGTGATGACCGGGACCTGCGCCGAGTACGACACGGACCTCGGGTACCTGCGCGAGTCGGGGCCGACCAGGCCGGCGACGCTCTACGCGGCGACCAAGCTGTCGCTGGGCACCATGGCCGCGATCCGCGCCGTGCAGCTTGGGATCACGCTGTCGTGGGCGCGCCTCTTCTACCTCTACGGCCCGCAGGAAGATGGGCGGCGCATGGTTCCGTCGCTGATCCGGGCCCTGCTCGAGCGCAAACCGTTCAAGGCCACCAGCGGCCGCCAGGTTCGCGACTACCTGCACGTCGACGACGTGGCCTCGGCCCTCGGCCGGCTGGCCACGACCGGCGCCGGCGGCACGTTCAATGTCTGCTCGGGTGATCCGGTGCAGGTGCGCGACCTGATGGCGACGCTCGGTCGTCTCGCCGGTCAGCCCGACGTCATCAGATTCGGCGAGCTGCCCGACCGCGACTGGGAACCGCCGTTCATCTGTGGCGACTCGAGCCGATTGCGAGCCACCGGCTGGGCGCCGGCCTACGAGCTCGACGCCGGCTTGCGCCAGACGCTGGATTGGTGGGCGTCGCGGCAACGAACATAACCTCGCGCACCGCCGCCGTCGCCCAGAACACGCTCGCCCAGGTGCTCGCTCGCGCGGTATCGGTGCTCGCCTCGCTGGCCGTGATCCCCGTCCTCACCCGGTACCTGGGTCCGGCGCTGTTCGGGGAGTACGCGCTCGTGATCACGCTGAACGCGCTCCTGCTCAGCGTCACCGACCTCGGGATCCAGACGATCGCGACGCGCGACGCCGCCCAGGCCCCCGAGCAGATGGGGGTGCTGGCGAGCCAGGCGGTGATCCTCCGGACGCTCGGCACCATCGTGCTCGCCGGGATTTCGGTGGGGATCCTTTTCATTACCGGCTACCCGCAGCCGGTGAAGCTCGGCTTCGCGATCATGGCGATCACCACCCTGGTCAACGCGCTGCAGACCGGCTTCGCCGTGATCCTGCAGTCAACCCTCAAGCTGTACTTGCTGTCGTTTGCCGAGGTGGTCGGCCGCCTGGTGTCCACCGGACTGACCTTCGCCATCGTCGTTCTTGCCGTTCGGCTCGACATGACCCAGGCAGGGGCGCTGCTGAACATCTTCTGGGTTTTAGTGCTTGGCAGCCTGGTGTCCTTCCTGGTGGCCGCGCTGCTGGTCCGCACGCGCGCCCTGTTGCGAGCCGGCTTCCGAGGCGAGATCGCCTGGCGGCTGCTTCGGCAGGCGTTGCCCCTGGGGGCGGTCACCGTCACCAGCCTGATCCTCTACCGCGCCGACACCGTCCTGCTCTCGGTGTTGCGCACCGCCCACGACGTCGGCATCTACAACCTCTCCTATCGCTTCCTCGACCTGCTGCTCGCCGTTCCCGGTCTCTTCATGGCCTCGGTATTTCCGCTGCTCAGCGCCCACGCCGCCGATCCGGCCGGCTTCCGACGGATCTGGCAGAAAGCGCTCGATGCGCTGGCGCTCGGCGGGGTGCCGCTCGCGTTCGGCACCTTCTTGACGGCACCCCACCTGGTGCGGATCCTTGGCGGCGAGCAGTTCACCGCCTCCGTCGTACCCCTGCAGATCCTCTCATTCGTCGTGCTCCTCAGCTATCTGGATTTCGCCTTTCCGCACGCGCTCATCATCGCCAACCGCCAGCGGTTGATCCTCGGCATCCTGGTGATCGGTGTGGCCCTGAACATCGGCCTCAACCTGGTCTTCATCCCGCGGGGCTCGTACATCGCGGCGGCGACCGTCTCGGTGGTCAGCGAGCTGGTCAACTTGCTCCTGACATACGCCCTGGCGGTTCGCACCTACCGTTACTCGCTCAGCTTCATCACGCCGCTGAAGGCGGTGGTGGCCGGCGCGGTCATGCTCGGCGTTCTCTACCCGTTCCGGCAATTCAACCTGGCCCTCCTGGTGGTGGCCGGAGTCGCCATCTACGGCGCGGGCATTGTGGCGCTGCGCGCGGTCGATCCGGGACTGATCAGGGACTTGCGGGCGAGACCGTAGCATCAGCGTCATGAGCGGGACCCGCTGCCGCTTTTGCGGCGCCGACGCGTCGGTGCGATACACGACACGGGATTGGAACCGTGGGCTGTCGCCGCAGACGTTCACGTACTATCGCTGTCCCAACTGCACCATGACGTTTCTCGAGCCGATCCCGGAAGACCTCGGACGCTACTATCCGCCGGCGTACTACCCGATGCCGGCGTCGCTGACCGAGCTGGCCGCCGTAGCGGAGGCCGAGCGATACAAGATCGACCTGGTTCGCCGCTTCAAGTCGAGCGGCCGGCTGCTCGAGATCGGCCCGGCGACCGGGGCCTTCGCCTATCTCGCCAAGCAGGCGGGCTTCCAGGTCGAGGCGATCGAGATGGACGCCGCCTGTTGTGTGTTCCTCGAGCAGGCGGTCGGCGTCCGGGCCATTCGCAGCGATCACGCCGCGCAGGTGCTGGACACGCTCGATGGCTACGACGCGATCGCCCTGTGGCATGTGATCGAGCACGTGCCGGATCCGTGGGAGACGCTGGACGCGGCGGCGCAACACCTTCGCCCCGGTGGCGTCCTGGTGATCGCCACGCCCAACCCAGCCTCGTTTCAGTTTCGGATCTTCGGTCGCTACTGGGCGCACCTCGACGCACCGCGCCACCTCGAATTGCTTCGGGTCGAGCGCTTGATCGGTTGGGCGCAGGCGGCTGGACTCCAGGTTGCGCTGCAGACGACCAACGATCCTGGGGGGCTCGGTTGGAACCTCTTCGGCTGGCAGGAATCACTGGCCAACCTGTGGGCGCGAGCAACCGGGCGCCGGCGGAGGCCGACGCTGCTGGGGCGGGCCTTCAGCCGCCTGATGCGCCCGATCGAGCGCGGCCCAGGCTTCCGGGGCGCGACCTACACGCTCGTGCTTCAACGCGCGGCAGCGTGAAGGTCGTGGCATGAAGTTTTCGGTCTTGCTTCCCACCCGCAACCGGCTGCAATTCCTGCGGTTTGCCGTCGAGACGGTGCGCCGCCAGGACTACGACGATTGGGAGATCATCGTCGCCGACAACGACTCGGAGGACGACATCGCCGGTTACGTCGCGAGCTGCGCCGACGCCCGGATCCGCTACCGGCGCAGCAACCGCTTCCTTCCGGTGACGGAGAACTGGAACGCCGCCCTGGCGCAGAGCGGCGGTGATTACGTGATCATGCTGGGCGACGACGATGGCCTGATGCCCGGCTACTTTCGGGCGATGGCGCAACTCGTCGCGGACTTCGACCGCCCCGAGCTGATCTATACGAGTGGCTACCTGTTCGCCTACCCCGGCGTGCACCCTGCTCATCCGAACGGGCTGCTCAATCACTATCGCAATGCCGCGTTTTTCGGCGACGCGGAGCGCGCCTTCCGGCTCGAGCCCCAGACTGCGCGGCGCGCCGCCCTCGATGCCATGAACTTCAAAATGAGGTTCGGTTTCAACATGCAGTACTCACTGGTCAGCCGGTCGCTGATCGATCGCCTGCGGCCGCTGGGCCCATTCTTCCAGTCGCCGTTCCCCGACTACTACGCCACCATCGTCATGTTCTTGAAGGCACGGCAGATCGTCGTCGATCCACGCCCGCTGGTGGCCATCGGGATCACGCCAAAGTCGTACGGCTTTTACCTGTTCAACGATCGGGAGTCGGAGGGAGTCGAGTTCTTGAACAGCCTCGACGCCGGCGCCGTGCCCGAGCGGATCGGTCGCATCCTCTTGCCCGGCACCAATATGAACACCTCGTGGCTGCTTGCGATGGAAGCCGTGGCCAGCCGGCTCGGCGGCGAGATGACCCTGCGGGTCAACCACCGACGCTATCGGCTCTTACAGGCGCTCACCGTGCTGCGCGCCTCATATCGCATGCCCGAGCGCAGCCGCGGCGACGTCCAGCAGCTCCGCGCCCGGCTCGCCTGGCACGAGCGCCTCCTGTTCAACGGTATGGTCGGCGGACTGGCGATGACGCTTCGAATGGGGGGACGACGGCCACGGGCGGCCATGCGGGCTCTCGTGCGCCGCGCCACCCGCCGCCTCCGCGGTTCGCTCGAATGGCAGCCGCAAGCCAGCGCCCAGCCGTTGCGGACCATGCTCGAGGTCTACGAGTCGCAGGCCGCGGCCCGATGACGCCGCTGGTCAGCATCGGCATCCCGGTCTACAACGCCCAGCGCTACCTCAAAGAGGCGCTCGACAGCCTGATCGCGCAGGACTACCCGGCCATCGAGCTGATCATCTCGGACAACGCCTCGACCGATGAGACCCCGGCCATCTGCCGCGAGTACGCCGCGCGGGATGCGCGCATCCGCTATGAGCGCGTCGAACAAAACCAGGGCGCGGTCTGGAATTTCAACCGCGTCTATGGTCTGGCGCGAGGGCGGTATTTCATGTGGGCCGCCTTCGACGATCTGCGCGCGCCCAGCTATGTGCGTCGCTGCGTCGAGCTGCTCGAGGCGCAGCCGAGCGCGGTCCTCTGTTGCACCGACGTCCGCCTGATCGATGAGACCGGCCGCAGCAGGCCGCCCGACCCGCGGATGCGCCTCGCCCATCCGGTCGGCGAGAGTCCCGCCGCCCGGGTGCGGGCGCTGGCCGGGGCCAACTTTTGGGTCGACTTCTACGGCCTGATCCGTCGGGAGACGCTGGCGACGACCAGGCTCGCGCAGCCAATCTGGGGATTCGATTTGTTGATGCTCCTCGAGCTCTGTCTCCGAGGTCAGGTGGCCGTCGTGCCCGAAGCCTTGTTCGCCTACCGGATCTTCGCCGACAAGACCCAGGTCGACCTGGCGGTTGGACTGACCCGTCCCGGAACGCCGGCCAACCTGGGCGTCAGCTGGAGCAACCTGGCGATGGAGATGGCGCATAGCATTTCCCTGGCGCCCCTCAGCCGGTTGGAAAAAGTGAACCTCAGGGCACGATTCCTGACGCGGTTTTGCTTGCTCAATCACACCGTCCGGGGCTACGTCCGGTCGGATGTCGCCACGTCGGCGCACCAGGCGCTCTCCGACCACCGGTTCGGGCGAGCGCTCGCGCTACTCGGCGTTGCCGTCGCCGTCTACCCGATCCAGCACGACTTTGGGAAAGCCGTATTTCAACGCGTGAGGGGCTTGCGCCGGTCCAGCGGCGCCGGCACCATGGGGCCGCCCGGTTTGGACTGAGCCCGGTTGGTCGTCGCCAGCGTGAGGCTCGCACCGGCCGCCCACCAGAAGAGAAAGGTCACCGCGAAATCACTCCAGATCGAGCTGGTGAGCGTGATCGGGAGGAGAGCCAGACCGCCGATAAACGCTACGAGGGGGAGCGCGGCCCAGAGCTGGTCCGCCCGGTGCGAGAGTTGCGCGCGGGCGGCCGCCAGAATGAGCCCGAGATAGATCACGAGGTAGACAGCCCCGCCGACAATTCCGATGTCGCCGAACATGTCGAAAATCGCGCTTTCGCCCGTCCCGGTGTTGGGCCCGAAGCGATGGACCGAGCTGCCAACGCCGGTGCCGAGCGGGTGCGCGAGGACGTACTCGAAGTCGGTCCGCAGCGCACTGCTGTGCTCCGACAATGACGGGTCGGCGACGCCGGTAAGGTGGTGATGTCCGGTGCGCACCGCCTGCAGATTGCCGGTGAGCAGCGGACCAACGTCTGGGTAGGCGAGCACGATAAAGAGCGCCAGGGCGGCGGCCGCCACGGTGGCCACGGCGAGGAAGCGGCGCCGAAGCAGGATGAAGAGCGCAACCAGCTCGAAGAGCGCCAGCCCGATCGCCAACCGTGTAAGGCTGAAGACGATCGAGCTGATCAGGAGCGCGAATGCGGCCCAACGCGCGGCCGCCCATAGCCGGGACGGGCTCCATCGGCTGGCGAGCACGGCGACGGCGACCGGGAGCACAAGCAGGCCGGTATAGGCGATGCCGAGCGGACTGATATAGGTCGACACCATCCGCCGAAGCAAGAAGCCCTCAGCGGTCGACTGAAAGAAGTTCTCGGGCAAGCCCTTCGGGCCGTGGTAGGTGTAGCCCAGCCAGGCGGAAAACTGGTTGACGCCCCAGCTGAGCCAGGTGGCCGTCGGTACGAGCCACAGCTCGACCAGGCCGAAGAGCCCGACCACGCCGGCGGAGCCGACGACCAGTCCTGCGCCCCAGGCCAGGTCCCGCCGATCCTCCGGCGTAAAGACGCGGCCAAACAGGTAGAGCACGGGAATCAGCAGCATGGTGCGCAGGCCGATGACCGCCTGCGACAGGGAGAGGCTGCTGTGCAGCAGATAGTGCGGCACGACGGCGTAGAGGATGGCGACGGCCGCGAAGATCAGGACCAGCCAGTCGATGACATGAAGCCGCGGCAGCGTCCTCGACCGCCATCGGGCGAGGGCGAGTCGGGCGACGATCACCAGCAGGACAAGAATGAGGCCCTCTTTCCATGCCTGCACCACGCGAACGAGCGGGGTCGGTGTGCCGAGCGCCAGCAGCACCATGAGCCCGAAGTTGTGAAAGGCCATACCGGCGACGAGAATGCCCAGCGCGCGAAACGGATGCCGGGTAATGACCAGGGCCGCCACGACCCAGGCGGCCAGGATCGCAAGCGCCAGCGCAATCCCAATCAGGTGGGTCATGAGAGGTCGTACCGTTTGAGGCCGAGCTTCTGCCGGCTGAGCTCGAAGAGAAACCAGGGATTATCGATCAGGTAGCGGCGCCACAGCCGGCGAGGTTCCTGGATGAGGCGATAGAGCCACTCGAGGCCCGCCCGCTGCATCCAGGGCGGCGCCTGGCGGACGCTGCCGGCGTGAAAGTCGAACGCCGCCCCGACGCCGATCAACACCGGCGCCTCGAGCAGCGGACGCATGCACGCCATCCAGTACTCCTGCTTGGGTGAGCTGACGCCGACCCACACGACGTCCGGCCTGGCGGCGTTGATGCGCGCCGCGGTCTCCGGATTGCAGAGCTCCTCGGCGCTTCCCATGGCCGGGGTGATGGTTCCTGCGATTCGAACACCGGGAAACCGCTGCCGCATGTTGCCGGCCAGCCGGTCGGCGACCCCGTCGCGACCGCCGAAGAAAAAGTGGGAATGGCCGAGCGGCACGGAGGCCGCCATCTCCGCCAGCATCAGGTCAGGCCCATAGACGCGCGAGACATAACGCAGGCCGGCCATTCGCGACAACCACACCAGTGGCATGCCGTCCGGCGTCGTCATCCCGGCCGCATTGACGATGCGTCGCAGCTTCTCATCACGGCGACACTCCATGACACTGTGGACGTTGCAGACGCTCACGTACTGCCGGTCCCGATCCGCGATCCAGTGGCTCAAGCGTTCGAGGGCGATATCCATGTTGATCGCGCTCACGCCCACGCCGAGCACGTTGGTCCGCTGGTTCAACGCCTGCCGCTCTCTCTAACGAGTCTAGAGTAGACGGCCAGGTGGGCGTCGGCGATCGCCGGCCACGAGAATCGCTGCTCCACCTTCTTCTTTCCCGCGGCCCCCATACGCCGAGCCAGCGTCGGATCGTCGAGCAGCTGCGTCAGGCGCTCGACCAGGGCGCCGGGCTGCTGGGGGAGCGACCATCCGTCGATGCCGTCCTCGATGAGCTCGCGCGTCGCCGCCGCGGGACCGCCGATCACCGGCTTGCCGGCATTCCACCCCTCGACGATCACGAGCCCGAAGCTCTCCCGCGACGAGGGCACGCAGAGCACCGTGCACGCCTGGAGCAACGAATCGCGCATGGCGTCGTCGACCGCCCCGAGGTAGGTCACGTTTGTGGGCGCCTTCGCAAATTGCCGGGCGTGACGTCGAATGTCCGGGCCGGCGAAGACGAACCGCACGCCGCGCCGATCGCGCATCGCCTCCGCCGCCCGCAGGACGGTCTCGAAGCCTTTGTAGGAGTGGAGCTGGCCAAGGAAGAGGACAATCGCGCCCTCGCCCAGCAGCCGGCGCGCGGCCTCCGCACTGGCGTTGGCGTCGCTCAAGGGTCCGGCGCCGATGACAGAGACGCGCTCCCGACGAGCGCCATGGGCGATCAGCCAGTCGGCCTCCGTCCGTGTCAGCGCGATCACCGCATCCGACTCTAAATACAGTTGTTGAAAAGCCGGTGAACTCCAGCCAAACGGCCGCTCATGGCGAAGCGGCGTGAAGACGAAGGGTCGGCCCGCTCTCTGAGTCGCGATCATCAGCCCGAGCGAAAAGGCTTCGCGACCCATAAAGATGTTGTGGACCAGCGCGGCGCTGGCCGGAACAGACTCGAGTGGCTCGGCCAGCAGCGTGCCCATCCGCGTGGGCGCGAAACTTCGGGGCAGGTGATAGAGAGGGACCAGTCGTCGCAACCGCTGCCGAAGCTCGGGCGCCCAGCGGGCGAGGGCGCGGACCTCGCGCCCATCGACCTCGTAGTGCTCTTCGACGTCCCGGACCCCATCGACGAGCAAACGCAGCCAATCGCTGCGGTTGTCGGTGACGACGGTGGTGATGTCCACCCGCATCCGGTCGCCGATTTCGCGGATCAGCCGCCGGGCCAGGTGCTCGGCGCCACCGATCGCGGGGTGGTAGCGAAAGCCGACCACTCGCACGTCGGATCGCGGCGCCATCACGGGCGAGCCCCTGCCGCCTGCGTGATCGCCTCGGCGGCGGATGCCGCACAGGCCTCCCAGGTAAAGCGGCCGGCGCGCTCGACGCCGGTGGCGAGGTCGGCTGGATCTCGAGGCCGGTCGACCAGTGCATCGAGCGCCGCCGCCCAGGCGCTGACGTTGGTCGGCTCGAGCAGTTGGGCGCTGTCGCCGGTGATCTCGACGACCGAGGGGAGGCGGGCGGCGATCACCGGACAGCGCAGGTAAAGGCTTTCCAGCACGGGCAGGCCAAAGCCCTCGTAGAGCGAGGGGAAGAGGAGGGCCCGGGCCTGCTGATAGAGCCACTTGAGCCCTGTCGGCTCGACATGCCCCAGCCGTAGGACGCGGTCGCGCAGGCCCAGCGCGTCGATCGCCTGAAGCACCGATTGATAGTGCCAGCCGGCCGACCCGGCAATGACCAGTTGCATCTCGGAGTCTGGACGATGCTGATGGTGCTGGGCAAGCGCGCGCACCACCGTCAGATGGTTCTTGCGCGGTTCCACCGTCCCCACCATCAGCACGAACGGGCGCGCCGGAATCGGGACCGCGATGGGCTCGGCCCCCAACAACTCGGGGTTGGGGCCGGGGTAACTGACCACGACTTGTTGCGGAGGGACGCGAAACCGGTCGACGACCTCGTCGCCAACCGCGCGCGAGATGGCGCAGATTGCCCGGGCGCGGGGAACGCCCCAGCGCATCATGCCCGCTTGATAGGTGCGGCTGAGCCGATCCTGGGTGCTCGCGTAACGCAGCGCGGTCAGGTCATAGACGGTCATCACAAATGGGACTCGGGCCCGTACTGGTACCAGCAGGCTGGGACAGAAGATCACGTCGCAACGCGAGGCCTCCGCCTGGCGCGGCAGCGTCCGCAGGTAGTAGGAGAGATGGTTGAGGCCGTTGCGAAGCCGGACCACCGGAGACTTGCGGGCGAGGTCGATGGTCGCCGAGGAGGTCGAGTGGAAGGTGGTTTCGATCACCTCGAGGTCGGCGCGTGCTTTGAGCGCGCGCAGCACGCCGCGCACATAGGTTCCGGTGCCGGCCGGGTTCACGGCCAGCGATGCGTCGCAAAGGACGCGGAGTGGTTTGCTCACGGTATCATCGGATCAGGGTGAGAATAGTGAAATCGAAGAACGGCGCCAATCCGAAGGCGTTTGCCGAGCAGCGCATCGTGGTCACCGGCGGCGCCGGTTTTCTCGGTTCGCGGGTGGTGGCCCAACTTCGGGCGCTCGGCGTCAAGGACGTGATGGTCCCACGATCGGCGACGATGGATCTGCGCGATCCGCAGAACTGCCGGCGCGCGGTGGAGGGCGCCGACCTCGTCATCCACATGGCCGCCAAGGTCGGCGGCATCGGCTTCAATCGCGACAACCCGGCGACACTCTTCTACGAGAACCTGATCATGGGCGCGCAGTTGATGGAGCAGGCGCGGCTCAACGGCGTCCCGAAATTCGTCGCACTGGGCACGGTGTGTGCCTATCCGAAGTTCACACCGGTTCCGTTTCGTGAGGAGGATCTCTGGAACGGCTACCCGGAAGAGACCAACGCACCCTACGGGCTGGCCAAGAAGATGCTCCTGGTGCAGGCGCAAGCCTACCGGCAGCAGTACGGCTTCAACGCCATCTTCCTCCTGCCGGTCAATCTGTACGGCCCGGGCGACAACTTCGATCCCCGATCCTCGCATGTGATCCCGGCGCTCATCCGGAAGATCTGGTCGGCGAAGGAGGCGGGTGACGAGTCGGTCGAGGTGTGGGGCGACGGATCCGCCAGCCGCGAGTTTCTCTACGTCGACGACGCCGCGGAAGGCATCGTGCTCGCGGCGCAACGCTATGACGGCGCCGAGCCGGTCAACATCGGCTCGGGAATGGAGATCACGGTCAAAGAACTGGTCACGGTCCTGAGCCGCTTGATTGGCTACGAGGGCACGGTGAACTGGGATACGTCGAAGCCGAACGGACAGCCACGCCGGTCACTCGACGTGAGCCGGGCGAAGGCGGCCTTTGGCTTCTCGGCCTCGACCGATTTCCTGACCGGACTTCGTAACACGGTCGAATGGTGGGACGCCATGGCTCGGGAGGAGCTCAAGAAACCCGCTCGCGCCCGAGCTTGATAGAACAATAAGGTTACAGTCGCTGCGCTCGTTCGAGGGCGAGCCGGCGGCTAGCATCCGGACCCGTGGAAGCGATGGCCAGAAGACTCCGTAACGCGTGTATTGGGGGCGCGATCGTCACCTTGATCGGTGGGTTCGTGCTTCAGACGATGCCGGCGCATGCGACGACCGCCACGCAGCGTGACCCAGCGATCGGGCCTCACGCCCGCCAGGATGCGCAGCGTGCGCAGATGTCGCTACAACTGACGCCAGCACGAACGTCGGTCGTGCCCCGTCAGCCCAGAGTGGCGGCGAGGACCGTCACGGTTCCCGCGGCGGCCAGCGCCAATACGCAGCTCACCCGCGAGGTCTTTGGATACGCCCCCTACTGGGAGTTGAGCCAGAACGCCAGCTGGAACTACTCATTGCTGACCACGGTCGCCTATTTCGGCCTCAACATCAACGGTGACGGCAACTTCAACACGGTGAACGGGGATGGCACCCCAGACGCCGGCTGGACCGGCTGGAACAGCCAGGCGTTGGTCGACACGTTCAGTCGCGGACACCAGGCGGGCACTCGGGATGTCCTCGTCATCAAGCAATCCAACGATGCCACCCTGACCCAGCTCTTCACCTCGAGCGGTCAGCAGACCGCGATCAATAACGTCATCAATGCCATCGCCAGCCGCGGGCTGGACGGCGTCAACGTGGACTTCGAAGGCAGCTCCAACCCGAGCTATCCCAACCTGCAGGCGCAGTTCACTAACTTCGTCGGCCAGCTCTCATCGCAGGTGCACCAGCGCTGGCCAGGCGCCTTTGTCAGCGTGGCCACCTACTCGGGGTCGGCGAGCTGGGATGGCGGTTTCATGAACATCGGTGCGCTGGCGCCGAACGTCGATGCCTTTTTCATCATGGCCTACGACATGGCCTTCGGGAACATGTCGGGGCACGCCGGGCCAAACGCCCCGCTCAACGGCTGGACCTACAACGACACGACGTCGGTGGCCCAGTACCTGACCAAGGCACCTGCCTCGAAGATCATCCTCGGGGTGCCGTACTACGGATACAAGTGGTCGACCACGAGCAATCAGCCTTATGGATCGATCGTCCCCGGATCGGGAGCGCTCGCCGATACCTACGCGGGCACGCAGAGCGATCTCTCCTGCGGCGCGCAACAGCTCAGCCAGGGATGGGATGGCACCGCGCAATCGCCGTGGGCGTCGTGGTGGAGTCCCGCGACCGCGGACCCCTGTGGCGGCAACTACAACAGCTGGCGCGAACTGTACTACGACAACGCGACGTCGCTCGCCCAGAAGTACGACCTGGTCAACGGAAACAATCTGCGTGGCACCGGGATGTGGGCGCTTGGCTTCGACGGCTCCTCGCAGGACCTGTGGAACGAGATCGCCACCAAGTTCACCGTGACCTACCCCTTCAAGGCCATGCATACGCTCGACGCCTACGGTGGGGTCGGGCCCGATGCCGGGTCTGCGCCCCTCGGCAGCAGCGCCTACTGGCGGGGATGGAAGATCGCGCGTTCGGCCGCGATCCTGAGCGATGCCAGCGGGGGGTATGTGCTCGATGGCTATGGCGGCCTTCATCAGTTCGGCGGCGCCACGCAGGTGTCCAGCAGTGCCTACTTCGGATGGGACATCGCACGCGACGTCGTGCTGCTGCCGGCCTCCACGACCAGTCAGCCGCAGGGATACACGCTGGACGGCTGGGGAGGCATCCATCCGTTTGGCGGCGCGCCGGGCGTTCGCGGCGCCCCCTACTGGGCGAACTTCGACATTGCCAAGCGTCTCGCGCTGCTGAGCGATGGCACCGGCGGCTACGTGCTCGATGGCTACGGCGGGTTGCACCCCTTCGCCACCGGCACCAACCCGCTCCCACCGGCGATCACCAACGCTTCCTACTGGAAAGGTTGGAATATCGCGCGCGACCTGGCGCTCACCCCGGGTTCGACCGCGGCCGGGGTGTCGGGAGTAACCCTTGACGGCTGGGGTGGCGTCCATCCATTCGGCGCCGCCGGGAGCGCCTCAGCCACCGCGGTCTGGCGCGGTTGGGACATCGCTCGCGCCGTCCGCCTGTCGCCGAGCAGTACCCCGGGTCAACCCCAGGGCTGGGTGATGGACGGGTGGGGCGGCATGCATCCCTTCGGCGGCGTCCCGCGCATTTACTCCTACTCCTACTGGCCCGGCCAGGATATCGCGGTCCAGCTACTCGTCGACTAAGCAGGGAAAGGAACCGGAAGCCGAACCGGCGAAAGATTTTGCCGGTTCGTTACGTCGAATCGAAATGCGGGAGGTTCCTTCTATGCACGTCCAACGACTAGCGATCGTCCCGATTGCGGTCATGGTGCTGTCCATCCAGCAGGCCAGCGCGGCGGCACCGGCAACGCCCGTACGGGCGGCACTCGCCGCCCCGATCAGCGCCGGGACTGTGGCTGTCGCCTCGGCGCCGCAGCCCGCCTATGTGAAGAACGAGCATCTGCAGCCGTTCACGGGCAAGCCCGTGGTGCGCACGGTCAGCAACCAGATGCCGACCATCACGGTGGTAAGCGGTGCCGCACGAACCGGTCCACGCATCGTGGCCGCCACCGCCGTGTCGAACGCCTTTCTCACGCGCCCCTACCTGGGCTTGCATCTCGCGACCTCGCTCTTCGACCATTGCAACCCTGACTACAGCATCGACGGAAAGATCTGTGCCTCCGACGGGACGGTCGCGCTATCGTCGTACGGGGTCGATCCATCGTTCTCCAAGGGCTATGCGCAGAGCCCCGGCAGCGGGACCTACGTCTACTACGATGGCCACAACGGCTGGGACCTGCCACTCTACTACGAGAATGTGCGCGCGGCCGCCGGTGGGACGGTCGCGCTGGCGGGGACCGATTCGGTGAACCCGTGTTTCGGCAACACCATCATCATCAATCATCCCAACGGGCTCAGCACGCGGTATGCGCATCTACAACAGATCTACGTCAGCGTCGGGCAGGTCGTCGACCGCGCGACACTGATTGCCCAGAGCGGAAACACGGGCTGCAGCACCGGCGCCCACCTGCACTTCGGCGTCTACCTCACGAACACCTGGACCGCGATCGATCCCTTCGGATGGACCGGCGCACCGGGAGCGGACCCCTGGCCGTCGGACATCGGCAACCTCTGGTTGACCGGCAATCCGCAGGACCCGATACCCTTTTCGCCGCAAAATGTCACCGCCATCGCCGGAAACGGGTCGGCGGCCGTGACCTGGCAACCGCCGGTCTTCGATGGTGGGTTGCCGATCACCAGCTATACCGTGATGGCCACGCCCGGCGGCGCGACCGCGGTTGTCAACGGTGGGCTGACCACGGCGACGGTCAACGGCTTGACGAACGGCACGTCCTATACGTTCGCTGTCCTACCTGCGAACAGCTTCGCGAATGGCTACTGGTCATCGGCGTCAAACGCCATCGTCCCCACCTCGGTGCCGAGACAACCGCTCGCCGTGAGCGCCAGTCCGGCCAACCAGGGTGCAACGGTGTCCTGGTCCGCGCCGAGCTTCGACGGCGGTAGCCCGGTGACCGGTTATACCGTCATCACGGCGCCTGGTGGCGCGACCGTCAGTACCGGCGGCAACGCGCGGTCGGCGACGATTCCGAACCTTGCGTCCGGCTCGTATACGTTCACGGTGACCGCCGCCAATGCGAATGGCAGCAGCCTGCCGTCGAACGTCTCCAACGCGATCGTGCCCTATCCGCTGCGTGCGATCTACACGCTGGACGCGTTCGGTGGCCTTCATCCGGATGCGGCGTCGGCCGCCCTGTCGACCACCGCCTACTGGGCCGGCCAGGCGCGCGCCCGCTCGGCGGCGTTACTACCGGATGGATCGGGCGGGTATGTGCTGGAGCAAAACGGCGCCCTGCATCCCTTTGGCGCGGCATCGGCGCCGGGTCCGGTGGCCTCGTGGCCCGGGACCGACCTGGCGCGCGACCTGGCGTTGCTGCCCAGCTCCACCCGCAGCCAGGCGGCCGGCTACACCCTCGATGCCTGGGGCGGTCTGCATCCGTTCGGCGGCGCGCCGGCGGCGTCGCGGACACCCTACTGGCCGAATATGGACGTCGCCAGGCGGGTCGTACTGCTGAGCGACGGCACCGGTGGCTATGTGATGGACCTGTACGGCGGTCTGCATGCCTTCGCCGTGGGCAGCAACGCACCGCCGCCCGTGATCACCAATGAGGCGTACTGGGCGAACTGGGCGATTGCGCGGGACGTCGTGCTCGTGCCCGGGAGCACGGCCGCCAACGTGGCGGGCTATACGCTCGACGGCTGGGGCGGCCTTCATCCCTTCGGTTCGGCGGTCGCCGTCGCCGCCGGAGCGGTGTGGCCCAACTGGGATATCGCGCGAGGCATCCGGCTCGCCCCCAACAGTTCGTTGGCACAACCACAGGGCTGGGTGCTCGACGCCTGGGGCGGCCTGCATGCCTTTGGCGGGGCGGTGCCGGTACCGAGCGGCGGCTACTGGATTGGCACCAACCTGGGCATCCGGCTGATCGACCAGTAGAATCTGCGCTCATGCGGGTGAAGCGCTGGTGAGGGCCTCCCTCCGCCGGGTGGTCCTTGCGACCACGGCATTGCTCGCCCTGCTCCCGATCGGGGGACTGGCCGACTGGACGACCTACCACCTGAACAACACGCGTACCGGGAACGACACCGCCGAGCCGGCCGCCACCACGGTGACGAGCGCCTGGAACACGACGCTCGTCGGTCAGGTGTACGCGGAACCGCTGATCGTCGGCAATACCGTGTTGATCGCGACCGAGCAGAACAACGTCTATGGCCTGGACGTGGCCAGCGGCGCCGTGCTCTGGTCCAATACCTCGCTCGGCGCTCCTGTCTCTCAGTCCAGCCTTCCGTGCGGGAACATCAGTCCGGTCGTTGGCATCACCGGGACTCCTGCGGTCGATGTCGCAGCCGGGCTGATGTACGTGGTGGCCACGCTGGCCCAGCCGACCAACCATTACGAGCTCTATGCCATCAACATCAGCGACGGGTCGATCACCTGGCACGAGACGCTCGCGCCGCCAAACTTCAACTTTGCCTACCAGGGTCAGCGCGGTGCGCTGGCGCTCGCCAACGGCCGCGTCTACATCCCGTTTGGCGGCCGTTCCGGGGACTGCGGCACGTACGCCGGCTGGGTGATCGGCGCGCCCAACGGCGGTGGGGGTACGCTGGTTAGCTATTCGTTGCCCTACGGCCATATGGGCGGAATTTGGGCGCCGAGCGGCTCAGCCGTCGACGGCTCAGGCAATGTCTTCGTTACCACCGGCAACACGAGTTGCGGCGCGAACTGTAATCCCTTCGACTACGGCGAGACGGTGCTCAAGCTCTCGCCGACGCTGGGCCTTTTGGACTTCTGGGCGCCGACCAACTATGCATCGCTGAATGCGTCAGACGTCGACGTCGGATCGGTCGGGCCGGCGCTGCTGCCGAACAACCTTCTGTTTCAGGTTGGAAAGGCGGGGATTGGCTACCTCATCAACGCCGGCGCGATGGGGCACATCAGCAACGCCACCTTCTCGGCAACGGCGTGTCCGGGGCTTACCTCGGACGCGGCCTTCGGTGGCACCGCCTGGGCCGCACCTTATCTCTACGTCCCCTGCCGCACCAAGCTGGTGGCGCTCAACGTCAACACCTCGGGGCCGACCTTCACGGTTGCCTGGCAGGGCCCCGCGGTCTCCTACTCCGGACCGCCGATCCTGGCGGGCGGCGTGGTCTGGACCATCGATCCCGCCGGCACCCTCTACGGGCTGGACCCAACGAGCGGGGCCACCCGCTACACCATCGGCATCACGTCCGCGAATCATTTCGCGACGCCGGCCGCCGCGGCCGGCCGGCTCTTCGTGCCGGCGGGACAGGTGATTCGGGCCTACTCGCTGACCCCGAGCCCCAGCCTGCGCTTCAGCCCGGCGAGCCTGACCTTCGGCAACCGGCCGCAGGCGACGACGAGCCCGGCGCAAAGCGACTCGATCATCAACAATGGGACGGCGCCCTTGACGATCAATGCGATTTCGACGAGCGGTGATTTCGCCCAAACCAATACCTGTGGCACGCTGCCGGCGACCTTCAATCCTGGGCTTGGCTGCACCCTCAGCGTCACGTTCACGCCAACGGCCGCCGGGACGCGAACCGGTACGGTCGATGTGACCGACAACGCGAGCGGCAGCCCGCACCAACTTGGCTTGACCGGGTCCTCCTTCGCCTTCACGGGTGCGTACATCCTCGATGGCTGGGGTGGCTTGCATGCTGCGGGCGGATCGGCCGCCATGACGGACAGCGCCTACTGGCCCGGGTGGAAGATCGCGCGCGCCGGCGCCCTGTTGCCGGATGGCAGCGGTGGGCTCGTTCTTGACGGTTATGGTGGCGCCCACACCTTTGGCAGCGCGACGACGGTCGCGACCTCGTACTTCGGCTGGGACATTGCGCGCGATATCGCCTTCCTGCCGACGGCCACCGCTGCCAGCCCGCGTGGCTACACGCTCGACGGTTGGGGTGGTATCCATCCCTTCGGCGGCGCGCCCTCGGTGCTGGGTGGGCCGTACTGGCACAACTTCGATATCGCGAAGCGCCTGGTGTTGTTGAGCGATGGTAGCGGGGGCTACGTGCTCGACGGCTACGGTGGCCTCCATCCCTTCGCCACCGGAACGAATGCGATGCCGCCGGCCATCACCAATGCCGCGTACTGGAATGGCTGGAACATCGCGCGCGATGTCGCGCTCGCTCCCGGAAGCACCGCGAGCAACGTGTCCGGCGTGACCCTCGACGGTTGGGGTGGACTGCACCCATTTGGCACCTCGGGCGCCATCACCGGTGCCACCGCCTCCTGGCCGAATTGGGATATCGCCCGCGCCGTGCGCTACGCGACCGACAGCAGCGGGGCCAGCCCGAAAGGTTGGGTGTTGGACGGCTATGGTGGGCTGCACGCCTTTGGCGGTGCGCCCACCCTGCCGGCTGACAGCTACTGGGGCTGGGACATCGCGACGCAGATGATCCTGGGGTAAGCCGCCCTCCAATAGGACACAAGGCTGTGACGGCACGACAAGGGCCGGTACAGATTCTGCAGCGGGACTCTCGGGAGGCGAAGGCGTGGCGGCCGATGCCGGGTTGTTCCTTTCATGGGGAGATTCACCGCCTGTTCACTGACCGTTGCCAGCTCCATCACGCTGGCCATCGTCGGCGGTCAGCCCGCCATCGCATCGGCGGCTGATCCGTACAACTTTTCGGCCCAGCAGACGCTGATCAACCAGGACCGGGCGGCGAACGGCTCGCTGCCCGCGCTTGCCTGGAATAACTGCATCGCGAACATCGCGCAACAGAACGCCGATCGCATCGCGGCACAGGGTTACCTCTCGCACACGAATGGTCCGAACCTGGATCTGACGTGCATTCCCGGGGCGACCTCGGCCGGCGAGAACATCGCCTACACCTCGGCCGGCATCGACGACCCGCAGGTCAATACCATGTTCATGAACAGCGCGCCGCATCGCGCCAACATTCTCGGCACCTACAACCTGGTCGCGACCGCCTGGACCGTCGCATCCAACGGCTACGGCTACGTCGCCGAGGAATTCCTCAACGCGCCGGCGCCGGTTGCCGACCCGTTCACAGCGATGGTCACCGTTGACGCTTTCGGCGGCGTGCATCCCGATGGCAGCAGCCTCGTGCAAGGGCTGCCGACGCAATGGCCAGGTTGGCGCATCGCGCAGTCCGCGGCCCTCCTGCCCGACGGATCGGGCGGCTATCTGCTCGACGGCTTCGGCGGTCTCCATCCCTTCGGGTCGGCGGCGGCCGTGACCATCAGCGGCTACTGGAACAAGTGGAACATCGCGCGTGACGTCGCCGTCCTCCCCGGGTCGACGGCGACGACGGCCAGGGGGTATGTCCTCGACGCCTTCGGCGGCTTGCATCCCTTCGGCAGCGCGCCGGCGGTGCAGATCTCCGGCTACTGGGCCAACTGGGATATCGCCAAGCGGCTCGCGATCCTGAGTGACGGCACCGGTGGTTACGTGCTCGACGGCTTCGGTGGCCTGCATGCCTTCGCCATCGGCAGCAACGCCATGCCGCCGGCGGTGACGCTGGGCGGCTACTGGTCCGGATGGAGCATCGTCGGCGACTTCGCCCTCACGCCCGGCAGCACGGCGGCGGCCGTGTCCGGTGTCACGCTGGACGGCTACGGTGGCGTCCATCCCTTCGCGGGTGGATCGCTGGCGCCGGCCGCGGCGCCGGTCATCACCGCTTACTGGCAAAACTGGAACATCGCCCGGGCGGTGGCGCTCTCGCCCAGCAGCACGCCGAGCAATCTCCAGGGCTGGGTGCTCGACGGCTACGGCGGCACCCACCCGTTCGGCGGCGCGCCGAGCCTCTCGAGTGTCGCCTACTGGCCCGGGTCGGACCGCGCGGTCAACCTGTTAGTGCGGTAAGCCCGCCTTTTGCGGTGGGCGTCGCGCTAATATGCACCGGGGCATGAGGTTCCTGGGCGGCAGGCGCGGATCGTGGCTGGCGATCGTCGTTCTGCTTGGGTCGCTCGAGGTCGCGGCCTCGCTGCCGGCGCTACCGGTGCAGGCCGTCAGCGCCTGGCACCCGGGCCGCGGCGCCGTGTTGGGTGCGCCACAGCTGGTCACGAGAAGTCAACCCGCGTCGAGCCTCGCTCATGCCTCGCCGCCGCGCCACGTCAAGAACCGGGCCGCGTACCAGCCCACGGCCTCGGGGGCCCGCGCCATCCGCACCCTGGGGACGACTGTGCCGGCCGCCGGCCCACGGCCGCAACAGGCGCAACCGTTGACGAGTGGGTTTCCGCTGATGTCACGCGATGCCGAGAAGGCGGCCTTCCCCAGCCAGGCTCTAGAACCGCCCGACACCCAGGTCGCGGCGGGGACCGTCAACTTGCTGGAGATGGTCAACGAGACGGGATCGGTCTGGGACAAGGCGACCGGCGCGGTGGTGGGCACCGCCTTCGACCTCAATTCGTTTCCCTTCGCCGTTCCCACCGGCTTCTCGATCACCGATCCCCGGGTCCTGTTTGATGCCTCGATCTCGACCTGGATCGCGACGGCGACGGCGTTCAAGACCGCCGCGCCGGGCGGCTACGAAACGTACATCGCCACGGCAACCGGCACCGATCCTGGTGCCGTCACCTGGTTCAAGCACACGATCTATACATCGTCCACCGACCTCTGCGATCAGCCGAAGCTCGGGATGAGCGATGACAAGCTGGTGGTGGCCTGCGACCTGTACAACGGCACGACCTTCGATGGCGCCGAAATCCTCGTCATGAGCCGAAGCCAGATCGAGTCGCTTCAGGCAAACCCGCGGATCAGCAGATTCGGCCCCAACGCGGCGGCGTTCAGCGTGGTGCCGGCGGTCTCACAGTCGGCCACGACCACCGCCTTCATGGCCTACAACCTGGGCCAGCAGCCGAACGCGCCAACGCCGAACCTTGGGGTTGTGGCGGCCATCGGCGATCCGACGATTGATCAGAATCTGATGGGCGGTGTCCACGTCGATGAGATCGACGCGGCCATCACCCCGACCGCGGTCCCCCCACTGGCGCCGCAGGCGCATCCGCCGGGAACCGCGGCCTGCGACCCGTCGGTCGCCACACCGGATGGCTGTATCGAGACCAACGACGACCGGCTCCTGTCCGCGACCTGGAAGGACGGCATGCTCTGGGCGGCCGGCAACGACGCCTGCGTCCCACAGGGCGACGGCTCCACGCGCGCCTGCGTGCGGTTGTTCAGGATCAACACCACGCAGTGGCCGGGAGTGACCGTGGAGCAGGACGGCGACATCGCCGTGGCCGGCGGGTACCTCTACTATCCCGCGATCACCCTCGACGCCTTTGACAACGCCCTCATCGCCTACTCGCAGTCGTCGTCGACCATGTATCCAACCGCGGTCGCGGTCGATTTTCTGACGAGCTTCGGCGCGCTCGGTAGTGCGCTGCCCATCGTCGCCGGTGCCGCCAATTATCCAGGCGCGCGCTGGGGCGATTACTCGTCGGCCGTCCCCGACCCGCAGAATCCCGCCGACATCTGGGTGGCCGGCGAGTATGGCGCAACCGGCAATCCCGGCAACTGGGGAACGGGTGCCAGGCGGTTGGCGGTGCAGCCACTGGTCACCGACCTGACGCCGACCACCGGGCCGCCGGCGGGCGGCCAGACCGTGACCATCCGCGGCAACTACTTCCAGTCGGGCGCCACCGTGATGTTCGGGTCGACGCCCGCAATCGCCGTCACCAGGATCGACAGTGGCACGCTGCAAGCGACCACGCCTCCGGGCACCCTGGGGACGACGGTCGCGGTCTCGGTGCACAATCCGGACGGTAGTGCCAGCGGCAGCAGCTTCACCTACGTCTATCTGGCCGGCGTGTACACGCTCGATGGCTATGGCGGCCTTCACCCGGATGGTGGGTCCGCGCCGATGAGTGGCGGTCCCTACTGGGCGGGCTGGACGATCGCACGCTCCTCGGTGCTCCTCGCTGACGGATCAGGCGGGTATGTCCTCGACGGCTACGGCGGCATCCATCCATTCGGCACCGCCTCGGCGCCGATCCAGCGCGATGTCTCGTATTTCGGCTTCGACATCGCCCGCGATATCGCCCTCCTGCCAGGCTCGAGCGCGGCCGGGGCGAACGGCTACGTCCTGGATGGTTGGGGCGGCCTCCATCCCTTCCACGCGGGGACCCTGCCGCAGGCACCCGCCGCCACCGCGACGCCGTACTGGAAAAATTGGGATATCGGCAAGCGTGTCGTCGTCCTCAGCAGCGGCGACGGCGGCTACGTGATGGATGGCTGGGGCGGCCTGCATCCCTTTGGCGTCGGCACGCACGCTGCCCCCGTGATCGATCCCAACCATGCCTACTGGCCGAATTGGAGCATCGCCCGAGACGTCGTGCTGCTGCCCGGGAGCACGGCGAGCACCGCACCCGGCCTGATCCTGGATGGCTATGGTGGCCTGCATCCCTTCAACTTCGGTTCGACGACGGCAACCATCACCGGAGCCCCGTACTTCGCCGGCAACGACTTCGCCAAGGCCGTGCGGCTGTCGCCCGCGGCGACTACCGGCAATATCCAGGGCTGGGTCATGGACGCGTGGGGCGGCCTGCACAGCTTCGGCGGTGCCGCCACCATCTCACCATCCGCCTACTGGCCCAACTGGCGGATCGCCGCCCAGCTCATGGCGCAGTAGGTTTGGGAAGCTCGTCTAAACTACCGCCATCGGGAAGACCATGGCAGAGCTGAATCCAGGCCCCGCCGTGCTGGGGGTCATCATCCCCGCGTTCAACGAAGCCGCGACCCTGGAGCGGGTCCTTCGGCGGGTGCTCTTGCAGCCGTGTGTCCAACAGGTCGTGGTGGTCGACGATGCCTCCACCGATAGCACCGCGGAGGTTGCCACTCGCTTCGCCGAAGACCCGCGCGTCCAACTCCTGCGGCATCCCGTCAACCGTGGCAAGGGCGCCGCGCTCCGCACCGGGCTCGAAGCCATTGCCGCGTCGGTCGTGATCGTCCAGGATGCCGACCTCGAATACGACCCCGTGGATTATTCGCGGATCATCGCGCCCATCCTGGAAGGCCGCGCCGATGCCGTGTATGGCGTCCGCGGATTTTCTGGGGAGACCGCCTACTCGTACTGGTTCGTGTTGGGCAACCGGTTGGTGACCACGATCACCAATGTCCTCTTCAACTGCTACATCCGCGATATGGAAACCGGCTTCAAAGCGATGCGGACCGAGCTGATGCGCCGTCTACGCCTTACCGGGACGAGGTTCGACATCGAGCCTGAGATCACAGCTCGGCTCCTCCGCCTCGGTTACCGGGTGCACGAGGTACCGATTACGTACTACGCGCGCAGCCGCGAAGAAGGGAAGAAGCTCACCTGGATGGATGGCATCCGGGCGATCGGCACCCTGGTCCGGCTTCGCCTGACGCCGGCCCGCCGGTTGTTCGGCGCCCCGGATACCTATCATCGCGAACGCCTCGCCGAGCTCGCCGCTCGGCCCCGCTTGCCGGAGCTGCCCGGCGAACGGGCGCTGGACATCACGAGCGCGCGCCAGAAGACGCACTAGCGGGAGGGAGGCATTGCGGACCCGCGGGCTGTTACTCGCCGTTGCAATGGTGCTCGCCGGGGGAGCCGTACCCGGACACGCGGTGGCCGCGGCGCCGGGTGTTGGTCCCATTATCCCGGCGACCGGTCCGACGACGGGCGGTCAGGTTATTACGATCAAGGGGGCGAACTTTCAACCAGGGGCAACGGTCGGCTTCGGACAGGTCTTCTACACAGCGGCGACCTACATCGACAGCACCACGCTCCGCTTCACGACGCCGGCAAGCCCGGGGGCAGCCGAAGGGCCGATCACCGTCACGGTCGTTAATCCCGACGGCCAGACTGGAAGCGACCCGTCCGGCTACATTTACCTTCACGGGGTCTACACGCTCGACGGTTTTGGTGGCATCCATCCCGACGGCGGATCGTCGGCGCAGAGCGGCGGCGCTTACTGGTCGAACTGGCGGATCGCCCGCTCGGCGGCGCTCCTCCCGGATGGCAGCGGCGGCTATCAGCTGGATGGCTACGGCGGACTTCATCCCTTCGGCGCCGCGACGGCTGTCAGCGCGGCCTATTTCGGGTGGGACATCGCGCGCGACATCGTCCTGCTTCCTTCGGCGACTGCGCTTGCGCCGCAGGGCTACACCCTCGATGGCTACGGTGGCATCCATCCGTTCGGCGGCGCGCCCGCCGCCAGCCGCGGTCCCTACTGGCCAAACGGCGACATCGCCAAGCGCCTCGCGCTATTGAGTGACGGTGCCGGCGGCTATGTGCTGGACGGATTCGGCGGCCTGCACCCATTCGCGATCGGCGCGGCGTTCACGCCGCCGGTCGTCACGACTGCCTACTGGCAAAACTGGAATATTGCGCGCGACGTCGCGCTCACGCCAGGGAGCACGTCTACCGGCGTGTCTGGCGTCACCCTCGACGGTTTCGGGGGATTGCATCCGTTCTCATCGGGAGGCCCGGTATCACTCGCCTATGGCATGGGTAGTCGGTACTGGGGCAAGGACATCGCCCGCGCCGTTCGCGTCGCGCCCGGCTCGACGCCGACGTTCATCCAGGGCTGGACCCTAAGCGGGTATGGGAGCGTCGATTCCTTCGGCGCCATTGCGGGCGTTTTTCCGCCGCCGTTTGGCGGCCCCTGGCCGAATTGGGACATCGCCGTCCAACTCATGCTGCAATAGCGCGGACTCCACGGTAGGGCGACCGTACAATTGCTGGAATGCCAACCTACCAGGCCGACGCCGTCGTCCTGCGGCGCCTGAATTACGGTGAAGCCGACCGCATCCTGACGCTGCTCACCCGAGAACACGGCAAGCTGTCGGCGATCGCCAAGGGCTCACGGCGCGCGAAAGCGCGCAGCGGCAACGGCCTCGACCTGTTCGCACACTCGCGGATCATGCTCGCCAGGGGCCGCAACCTCGACGTCGTCGCCCAGTCCGAGCGACGGGGCGACGTCCGCCACATCAGTGGTGACCTGCACCGGACGGCCTACGCCTGCCTGGTCGCCGAGGTGGCCGACAAGGTACTGGAAGAGCGCCACCCGGTCGACGACGTCTTCCAACTGGTCGTCATCACGATCGAGCGGCTGAACACGCCCGAGCGATCGCCGCGGGCCGAGAGCGCCTGGTTTGTGATGCGCATCCTCGATCTGCTCGGCTACCAGCCCCAGCTCGCCGATTGCGCCGGCTGCAACGAGGCGCTCACCGAGGCGGCGGGCTGGTTTTCTCCGCTGCTCGGTGGCGTCCTCTGCCCGCGATGCGGTGCCCACGACCAGGCGGGGTCGCTCGTCTCGGTCAATGGGCTGAAGGTGCTCCGCGTGATGGCGGCCGGCGACCGGACCCTCTACGATCGGCTGCGTCTGTCGGCCGCGGTGCTGCACGAGATCGAGGCGGCGCTCGAGGCGCAGCTCGAATACCATCTGGACCGCCGTCTGAAGAGCCTGGACTTCATCCGCGAGATCCGGGGCTGATGGTTACCGAATCGGACCCCCCCTACCCCAACCCTCCTCCGCAAGGGGGGAGGGAGATTATGGACAAGCTGGTTTCGCTGGCGAAGCGTCGTGGCTTCTTCTTCCCGTCGAGCGAGATCTACGGCGGCATCCAGGGCGTCTGGGATTACGGTCCGCTGGGGGTCGCGTTGCGCAACAACATCAAACAGGCCTGGTGGCGGACCATGGTGGAGCTGCGCGACGACGTCGTTGGGATCGACGCCGGCATCCTGATGAACCCGAAGGTATGGGTCGCGTCGGGCCACGTCCAGAATTTCACCGACCCGCTGGTCGAATGCAAGAAATGCCATCAGCGCTTTCGGGCCGACCAGGTCAGCGGGCCGCGCCACGAGGACGATGGCGGCGAGTTCACCGAGGCGCAGCAGTTCAACTTGATGTTCAAGACGTTTGCGGGGCCGATGGAAAGCTCCAGCACGCAGGTGTACCTGCGGCCGGAAACGGCGCAGGGGATCTTCGTCAACTTCGCCAACATCCTGAATTCCACTCGCCTGCGCCCGCCCTTCGGCATCGCCCAGGTGGGGAAGGCGTTCCGCAACGAGATCACCCCGGGCAACTCGATCTTCCGGCTGCGCGAATTCGAGCAGATGGAGCTCGAGTTTTTCGTCCCGCCGGCCGAAGAGATGAAGTGGCTCGAGTACTGGAAGGAGCAGCGATTCAACTGGTACGTTGGACTCGGGGTCCGCAAGGAGAACCTGCGGCTGCGCGCCCACGGCAAAGACGAGCTGGCACATTACGCCCGGGGCGCCTTCGACGTCGAGTACCAGTTCCCATTCGGCTGGTCGGAACTGGAGGGAATCGCGGCCCGCGGCGACTACGACCTGACCGCGCACCAGCACGCCTCCGGCCGCGATCTGTCCTACTTCGACGACATCATTCGCGAGCGGTACATTCCCCACGTGGTCGAGCCCTCGGCCGGGGTCGACCGCACGATGCTGACGCTGCTGATCGACGCCTACCGGGAGGAGGAGGTACGGGGCGAGCCGCGGGTGGTCCTGAAGCTGCACCGCTCGGTGGCACCGATCCAGGTCGCGATCCTGCCCCTCTCGCGTAAGGAGCCGCTGACCGAGCTGGCCAAGCAGGTCGAGCACCAGCTCCGCCCGCATTTCCGGACCGAGTACGACGACACGCAGTCGATCGGCAAGCGCTACCGGCGGCAAGACGAGATCGGCACCCCGTTTGCGGTGACAATCGACTTCGAGTCGATCAACGACCGGGCCGCCACCATCCGGTCGCGCGACGAGATGACCCAGGAGCGGGTGCCAGTCGATTCGCTGCTGCCGGCCCTGAGAGAGCGCCTGGTCTAAGGTCGATCTGCCCGATCGGGCGGCCGTATTGCCCGCTCAGGCAAGAACCCGTGCCTAGCCTCCCGTCCCATGAGTCCTTGTTGGCACCGAGTGCTCCCCCGACACTGTCCGGGTGGGCTTTCCGCGCCGTAACGCCGCACGCCCGTCGATTCGCCGCGCGCTGACGGCCGTCGCGGGCGTCACGCTGCTCCTCCCGGCCCTCATGCTGGCGCCGCTGCCGGCATCCGCCAACTCGGCCGGCATTGCGCTGGTCTCCTCCTCGCAGTGGACCGAGACCCAACCGGGCTTCGCGACCGTCGTTCACATCGTGGGACAGGTGCAGAACAACACCTCAGCCAACGCGACCCTGGTGCGGATCAAGGTCGCACTGACCGACGCAACGCCAAATGACAGCACCTGGACCTATGCGACGGTCGACGTCCTGGCTCCCAACGAGCTCTCGCCGTTCGAGCTCGACCTCATTCCAGTTCCGACCGGATACACCGCCTATGCCATTACGGAGATCTCGTTCGTGACGGCGACCTCGCAGCCGTACCACAGCCAGCTGGCGACCACACTCGATCCGTGCCCGGCCGGCAGCTCCGCCGAGCAGGTGTGCGGAAGCGTGACCAACAATGGATCGGACACGATAGACAGCGTCCGCGCCATCCTGACCTACCTGGACGGGTCAAACACCACGGTCGCGCAGGAATACCCGACGGTCGAGAACGCGAATGCCGGGACCACGCTGGCGCCGAATGAGACGGGACATTTCCAGGTTTTCCTCACCCCCGGTGAACCGGTCGGCACCGGCACGCCGCTGATCCTCGCCGAGCCGGACTACCCGGTCGACCTCAACCCGGCCCCGCTGGACGCCGGGCACGTGAACGTGGGGGAGACGGGTCAGCAGGATACGACGCTGACCAACACCGGGCCGCTGCCGGTCAAGGTCTCGGCGGTGCAGGCCACTCCAACGCCGGAGTTCACCGCCTCGACCGACTGTCCGAGTGGCGGGCTCGCCGGCGGCCAGTCCTGTCACGTCACGGTGCACTTCACCCCGGCTGCCCTCGACGCCCGAACCGGAACGCTGACCATCACCGATGACGCCGCCGGCAGCCAGCAGACGCTGGTGTTGACCGGAACCGGGACCACGCCGGACGTCATCTTCAACCCGAGCCATCAACTCGATTTCGGCTCGTCGGAGCGAGCCGGTATGCCCGGGCTCATGAAGTCCGTGAGCCTGATCAACGATGGGACCGGGTCGCTGCGCATCACCTCGGTCGCGACCAGCGATCCCGCCTTCGTTGCCAACGCGACCGCCTGCCCGAGCGCCGGTAACGTCCTCGCGGCCGGCACCCAGTGCCCCATCAGCGTCACGTTTGCGACCATGACGGCCGGACCGTACGCGGCCAACCTGATCGTCACCGATAACGCCGGGACGGGGACGCAGGTGCTGCCGCTGGTCGCCTTCGCCGCGGGGCCCGGCGACCAGGTCAGCCCGACCAGCATCGACTTCCACCAGGTCGTGGTCCATCAGACGAGTGGCGCGGTCCCCGTTTCGCTGACCAACAACGGGAACGAATCGCTGAGCATCTCGGCGATCACGGCCACCGGCGATTTCGCGCAGCAGAACACGTGCGGCAGCTTGCCCGCCACCGTGGCGCCCTCGGCCAGCTGCACCGTCAACGTGAGGTTCACCCCCACCCAAACCGGGAGCCGAACGGGCACGCTGACGATTGCAGACAATACCCCGGTCGGCCAGCAGTCCATGAGCCTGGTTGGATCGGGGGCGACCTCAGCCCTGTCCTTCAGCCCGCCGAGCCTCGACTTCGGCGCCAAGAGCCCGGGATCGAGCAGCTCGCTCCCGGACACCATCACCAACCTCGGGAACACGCCGCTGGTCATGACGGCGATCACGCCCAGCGGCGACTACAGCGTGACCAACAACCCGACCAACAACCCCTGCCCCATGTCACCGTTGAGCCTGGCTCCGTCGGCCACCTGCACGCTCACGGTGACGTTCACACCGACGGGGTTGGGCACCCGCAACGGAGCCGTCACCATCACCGATAACACGCCGGCTGGCACCGATGCGCTGTCGTTGACCGGTGTCGTCCAGGTCTCCCGGAGCATGTACACGCTTGACGGCTACGGTGGCATTCACAGCAACGGCGGGTCACCGGCGCTGACTGCTACCGCGTATTGGCCCGGATGGAAGATCGCGCGATCGGCGGCGTTGCTGCCCGACGGTACCGGCGGCTACGTGCTCGACGGCTACGGTGGCGTGCACCGATTCGGCAGCGCACCGATCATTCCGGCGGGGGCCTACCCATACTTTGGATTCGACATCGCGCGTGACGTCGTGATGCATCCCTCGGCGACGCCGCAGCATCCGATGGGCTATACGCTCGACGGCTTCGGCGGTGTCCATCCGTTCGGTGGGGCACCGCTGGCGTCCGGCTACGCCTACTTCGGGGGTTGGGACATCATCACGAAGATCGTCCTGCTGAGCGACGGCACCGGCGGCTACACGCTCGATGCCTACGGTGGGCTCCACCCATTTGCCCTCGGAACCAACGCCATGCCGCCGTCGATCGGCAACAACGCCTACTGGGCCGGCTGGCGCATCGTCCGTGGCGTCGCGCTCAACCCGACGAGCACCACAACCTCCGTCTCGGGGGTCACGCTTGACGGCTATGGCGGCGTCCATCCGTTCACCAGCGCCGGAACGCCCGGCCCGGTGAACCCGGCTGGTCCCTACTTCGGCTGGGACATCTCGCGGGGGGTCGTGCTCAGTAGCGCCAGCACCGCCGCGCAGCCGCAGGGCTGGGTCCTCGATGGATGGGGCGGCCTGCACGCCTTCGGCGGGGCGCCGTTTGTCGCCCAGGGCGCCTACTGGCCGAACTTCGACATCGGGGTCAGCCTGATCGGCCGCTAAGGCAGCAACCTAACTAGCGCAGCTTGACCTCGCGCGTGTCGCCGTTGCAGTCGAAGCCGCAAACCGTCGCCTGGATTGCGGCAGCCCCGGGACCGAAGTTGCCCTGCACGAAGATGCTCTGCGACTGCGTGGTGTCATTGCAGGCGGGGTTGAAGAATGTGAATCCCTGGGACCCGTCCGCCTCGACCACTCGGACCTGCCCGAAGGTACTGTACGGACCATAGCCTCCCGGGAAGCACGAGTAGCGCAGATTTACGGTCACGCCGCCAGTGGCCAGGGCGACCGACTTGATCGCCACCGTCGTCGTATTCTTGCCAAACTGACCCGGGCCGCCCGCCGAGGTCGCGGCCGGGGTCAGCGCGAGCACAACAACAGGCACGACGACGGCGAGGATACGCCTGATATTTCGTGACATGATCAGCCCCTCCTGGTTGAACCACGTGGCCGGCGGGATGCCCGGCGCCTCGAACCCCTCGTCGCAATCCTAAGAACCGCGCCACGCTCTGTCAACACTTGCCTGCGCCAAAACCGAGCGTGGCCCGGCAGGCAATCCATAAACTGTCGTATGGCGCGCGCTAGAACAGCCGTCGCGTTGATCCTCGTCGCGGTGCTCGTCGTTCTCGTCATCGGCGCCGCCGCGGTCTGGACCGGCGTGCACAATATCGCCCCACGGATGAGCCTGAGCGACGTGGTCGACCTCTTCCATCCTGGCGTCGCGAGCTCAGTTCGTCTCAAAATCCAGCACAACCAGCGCATCAACGTGCTGCTGATGGCACGTGGGGGAGCCGGAAGTGACAACCCGTACTTCACGGACAGCATGCTGGTGTTCTCGATCCAGCCACGTTCGCGCCGGGCCGTGCTGGTCTCGTTGCCGCGCTTCCTGCTCGTCCAGATTCCGGCGCTCACGACTGGCAACGTGACCGGCAAGCTCTACACCGCGTTCGACATGGGGGCCAAACAGGATAACCCTGGGCTTCGCTCTGTCTGGAAGACGGCCACTGGGGCAGGCGATCTGGCCGCCGCCAGTGTCAGTGAGGTGACCGGACTCCCGATCGACGGGTGGATCGCCGTGGACGTTGGCGGATTTCGCGCGATCGTCGACGCCCTCGGCGGTATCGAGGTTACGGTGCCGACGCCTCTTAATGACCCCCAGTATCCGGCCGACGATAGCAGCAGGCGGGTTCCCATCCATTTCGACGCCGGCACCCAGCGGATGAGCGGCGATCGGGCGCTGGAGTACGCTCGCTCGCGCTTGAGCACCTCGGAGGCGGATCGCTCAGCGCGCCAGGAATTGGTCCTGGTCGCAATATTGCAGCGACTCCGATCGTTGAAGGCCGGGCCCCAGCTGCTATCGCTGCTGGGGGCGCTTCAGGGTCGCGTGCTCACCAACCTCCGACCCGCCGACTCGCAGGCATTGGCCGATCTGCAGAAGACACTTCCCCCGGACGCGATCCATCGCATGACGGTCGACACGACGAACTTCGTCGATGACGAGACGGTGGCCGGCGGGAGCGAGGTCGCCCTGCCACGGGACCGGAGCTTCGCTACCCTGACGCACTACCTGGCGTTGGCCTTGCCCGACCCGCGGCTGGTGGACGCCGGCGTAGAGGTCATCATCTCTGACGGAAGTAGGGCGTACCAGCTTCCGGGCGGCCAGACTCCCGCCCAAATCGAGGTCCAGGTTCTAGCCGATCTCGGCTGGAACGCGGTGCTCGGCCCGGATCGTCGTGCGACGCCGATCGCCCACACCGAGATCGCGGTCGGCTTGACCGATTCCGCGCTGTCCACCGGACAATGGATGGCCGAGTATTTCGGTGGCTCAACCGTCACCGCTGCTCCAGCGACGCCCTCGACCGTACGGGTCATCCTCGGAACGGACTACACCACTCGCACCTTTCCGGCGTCGTCCGCAACGGCTGGTTAGCGGTCGCGCTCCTTCGTTTCCATCGCCGCCTGGGCGGCCGCGAGGCGCGCCACGGGGACGCGATAGGGGGAGCAACTGACGTAGTTGAGCCCGAGTTGGTGGCAGAACCGGATCGAGGCCGGGTCACCGCCGTGCTCGCCGCAGATGCCGATCTCCATCTCGCGTCTGGACTGCCGGCCTTCCTCGACCGCGATCTTCATCAGCCGGCCGACGCCGGTGGTGTCGAGTGATTCGAAGGGGTTAACCGGGAGGATCTTCTCTTCGACGTACTTCAGCAGGAACTTCCCCTCGGCGTCGTCGCGGGAGAAGCCGAAGGTCGTCTGCGTGAGGTCGTTAGTGCCGAAGGAGAAGAATTCCGCCACTTTGGCGACCTCGCCGGCGGTCAGCGCGGCACGCGGAATCTCGATCATCGTCCCGAATTTGTACGCGACCTCGGCCTTCTGCTCAGCGAACACCTGCTTGACGACGCGCAGGACCGTTTCATGTGTGCGCTGCAGCTCGTTGACGTGGCTGACCAGCGGGATCATGATCTCGGGCTTGACGTCGACATTCTTTTTCTTCAGCGCGATGGCGGCCTCGATGATGGCGCGTACCTGCATCTCGATGATCTCCGGGAACAGCAGGCCGAGCCGGATGCCGCGGAGGCCGAGCATCGGGTTCTGCTCGCGCATCCCCTCGATCGCCTTCAGCAGCGCTTCTTCGACCTCGAGCTTCTTCTTCGACGCCTTCTTCAGCCGCATGGTCGTCACCTTCACCAGCTGCTCGTCGTAGTTGGGCAGAAACTCGTGCAGTGGCGGATCGATCAACCGGACGATGACCGGCAGCCCGTGCATCTCTTTGAAGAGGCCCTTGAAATCCTCGCGCTGGAACGGCAATAGTTTGGCGAGCCACTGCCGGCGCTCCTTCTCGTCTTCAGCGAGGATCATCTTCTGCACGATGGGCAGGCGCTCCTGCTCCATGAACATGTGCTCGGTGCGGCAGAGCCCGATACCCTCGGCGCCATAACTGCGCGCCACTTTGGCATCGCGCGGATAGTCCGCATTGGCCCAGACGCCCAGCCGGCGACGCGCGTCCGCCCAGGTCAGCAACTGGTTCAGATCCTTGTTGATGGCGGGCTCGATCATCGGGACCGAGCCGAGGATCACCTCGCCGGTCGAGCCGTTGATGGTGATCAGGTCCCCTTCCTTCACCTTGCTGCCGTCGACCACGAAGAAACGCTTCTCGAGGTCGATCTTCAAGCTCTCGGCGCCGGCGACACACGGCTTGCCCATCCCGCGGGCGACCACGGCGGCGTGACTGGTCTTACCCCCGCGCGCCGTCAGCACGCCTTTGGCCGCGATCATGCCGTGGACGTCATCGGGATTGGTCTCGATCCGAACCAGGATGACCGCCTCACCCTTCTTCGCTTTCTCCTCGGCGCGGTCGGCGTCGAAGACCGCCTTACCGCTGGCGGCGCCCGGCGAGGCGTCGATGCCCTTGGCGATGACTTTGGGCTTGGCTTTGGGGTCGATCCGCGGATGCAGCAACTGGTCCACCTGGGTCGGCTCGACCCGCTGGACCGCCTCGTCTTCGGTGATCAGGTTCTCGGCGACCATGTCCACCGCGATCTTGACGGCGGCCTGCGCGGTGCGCTTGGCGGACCGCGTCTGCAGCATCCAGAGCTTGCGCTTCTCGATCGTGAACTCGAGGTCCTGGACGTCGCGGTAGTGCTTCTCGAGGCGCTCGGCGTTGGTCAGGAATTCGTTGTAGACGCCGGGCATCTGCTTCTTGAGCGAGGAGATCGGCTGCGGCGTGCGGATGCCCGCGACCACGTCCTCGCCCTGGGCGTTCTGCAGGTAATCGCCGTAAAGGACCTTCTCGCCGGTGTTGGGGTCGCGCGTGAAGGCGACGCCGGTGCCGGAATCGTCGCCCATGTTGCCGAAGACCATCGTCTGGACGTTGACCGCCGTGCCCAGGTCGTGCGGAATCTTATTGAAGTTGCGGTAGTCGATGGCGCGCTTGTTGTTCCAGGAGGAGAAGACCGCCTCGATCGAGGCGCGGAGCTGCTCCAGCGGATCGTCCGGGAACGGCTTTCCGCTCTCTTTAAGGATGATGTCCTTGAACTCTTTGACGAGCTTCTCCAGCTGCTCCGGCTTCAGCTCCGGATCGGTCTTGACCTTCGCTTTTTCCTTCGCCTGCGTGAGCTTGTGCTCGAACTTCTCGGCCTCGATACCGAGGACGATTTTCCCGAACATCTGGATAAAACGCCGGTAGGCGTCGAGGGCGAACCGGCGATCGTTGGTCAGCTTCGCCAGGCCCTCGAGCGTTTGCGGGTTGAGCCCGAGGTTGAGGACGGTGTCCATCATGCCGGGCATCGAGAATTTGGCGCCCGAGCGGACCGAGACCAGCAGGGGCCTCTTGACGTCGCCGAGTTTCTTCCCGCTCTGCGCCTCGACATGATGGAGCGCCTCGATCGCCTGCTCCCACATGCCGTCGGGAAACCGTTTGCCCGAGGCGTAGTAGGCATTGCAGGCCTCGGTCGTGATGGTGAAGCCGGGCGGCACCGGCAGGCCGGCCCGCGTCATCTCGGCCACGCCGGCGCCCTTGCCCCCGAGCAAGTCGCGCATGTCCTTGTTCCCCTCTTCGAACAGGTACACCCATTTCTTGCTGGTGACGGCTCCAGGTTTTTGCGGCGCTTGGGCGGTGACGGCCATGGGAAAATTCCTCCTCACATCGTGAGCTGAATAGTCAGGATAACAAGCCGCTGTATTGCGCGTTCCGATCTCCGACCACGGCCGTGACCCGATGGTGACCCATCTCGACACTTCGGTCAGGGGACCCTGCCTATGGTGGAAGCCAGGGGGGTCGGATCCTGGAACCTCGATCTGGCGTCGGTCGCCGTGCATTTCTCGCACGGGCGCTCGGGTGGTCGGCCGCGCTGGCGGCCACCGACATGCTCGCCTGGCAGCTGGTTCCCGCCCTGGCCGCATCCGACTCAGCGCCGGGTTCGCTCGCCGGCGCGCGACCCCGTCGCCTGGTCGTCGACGTGACTCGAGCGCCATTTCGGGCGCGGGGCGACGGACAGGGCGACGATGCCCCGGCGATTCAGGCCGCCCTGGATACGGTGGCGGCCGCCGGCGGCGGCGTCGTCTACCTTCCTGCCGGGATCTACCAGCTCGGCTCCATCCAGGCGCAGACCGGAGTGCGCTACTTTCTATTGAACTATCGATCGGGCGTCTCGATGGTGGGCGACGGCCGCGAGCTGACCTTCTTGCGTGCGCCGGCGGGCATGCCTGACCAGACCCGGATTATTTCGGCCAACTCGGCGGACGGCAAGAGCCGTGTCATCGAGGCCGCCTTCCGCGACTTCACGATCGATGGCAACGGGGCTAACCAGCCCGATGCGCGCTCGATCGTCGGCATCAGCAACGTGTACACGATGTCGATCGCGCACCTGCGCGTGCGGATCGTGGGCGTGAAGGGCACAGCCGACGCCGAGGCGGCCTGCTTCGACAGCTTCTTTTCGGCAAACAATCGCTATCACGGCTGTGAAGCGGTCCAGCGCCCGGGTGAGCCAACGGGCAGTGGGTTCAGTGCAACCCAGTCGACGGACATCGGCTACGAGCAGTGCGCCTCATCCGGGTCCGCATACTGGCAGGGCTTTACGACTTATCGCAGTCAGGGCATCGCCTACCTCGACTGTCAGGCGTACCTCAACGGGCAGCGAGGCCTCAATTGCGAAGAGTCGACCGACGTGCGCTACGTCAACTGCCGCGCGGGCGGCGACGCCATCGGCAACCATGGAGACGGCATCTATCTCTTCAAGTCGCAAAATGTCGAGCTCGTCGATTGCGCCTCGCACGCCAACCAGAGCGGTGCGGTCAACATCGGCTCCAGCGTGCGGATCCTTCGCGGGCAGTTCGTGGCCAACCGGCAGGCCGGTGTGGCCTTCGGGTCGATGGAGGATTGGCAGAACAGCTCGATTGACGCGGCGTCGGTGTTGACGGGCAACGGTCGAGGCGCTGTCGCGATCGCGGGCCTCCCGATCGCCTGAGCGCCCCACCCGGCGGCGGTCCAGCCTACAATTCGCTCGATCGACGCTGCTCGCGAACGAACGTGGCGCCCGCCGGCAGCGGCTTGGGCGCTCGTCGCCTTCCTGCTGATGGCGGTCACCCTCTTTTCGAGCGCGTGGGGGAATCCGACCAGCCGGATCATTGGTGTGGGTGCGGACCCGCTCCAGTTCATCTGGTTTTTCACCTGGCCCGCCTACGCCCTGACCCACGGCCAGAACCCTTTCATCACGAGGGCGATCGATTACCCGAGCGGCGTCAACCTCATGTGGAATTCCAGCGCGCTGCTTATCGGCCTGGTCAGCTGGCCCGTCCGCGCCTTGTTCGGACCGATTCTCAACTTCAACCTGGTCGAGACCCTGGCACCGGCCTTGTCGGCATGGACCGCCTTCTTGTGGATACGCCGCAAGGTGAGCCACCCTGTCGCCGCGGCACTCGGCGCGGCGCTCTTTGGCTTCTCCCCCGGCATGCTGGGCCAGCTGCTCGGCCATCCGCATGTCGCGGCGGCATTTCTTCCGCCCTTGATGCTGATCGTTCTGGAGGACATCCTTATCTATGAGCGGCGTTCTCCAGTCGTGGCCGGCGGCGTCCTGGGGATGATGGGTGCCGCACAGCTCCTGATCGGAGAGGAGGTGCTGGTGACCACCGCCCTGATCGCCTTCCTGGGGATCGGCGTCCTGGCGGGGATGTATCCATCGAGGCTGCGCGAACGCCTGCCGCGGGCGGCGGCCGGACTGGCGGCGGCCGGCGGTGTCTTCATGGTGCTGTCGGCGGTGCCGCTCGCCATCCAGTTTTTCGGACCGCAGCGCCTCCATAGCCTTGTGCACGCCAAGGACACCTATGTCGCGGACCTGTTGAGCTTCGTCACGCCCGACCAGCAGCAGTGGTTGGCCCCCGCCCGGTTCCTGCGCCTCTTCAGCCGTTTTGCCGGCAGCAGCCTCGCGGAGAGCGACGCCTATTTAGGCGTTCCACTGATCCTGCTCCTGCTGTTTATCGCCATCCGGCACTGGGAGCGCCCGGCGGTTCGCGTCGCGACGACGCTGGCCGCCTTGCTGGGGGCGCTGTCTCTCGGTGGGACGATCCATGTCGCCGGCCACGCCACCGCCGTACCCGGCCTGGCATTGGTCGTGCTCATTCCATGGTTCTGGCGAGCCGTTCCGGTACCGGCCGTGGTGCTGACGTTTACGATCGCCTGGCTCGCCCTGAATCGCGTGCCATTCCTTGCCAACGTCCTGGCCGTGCGTTTGACGATCTTCATCTATCTATTCGCCGGCCTCCTCCTGGCCGTCTTTGTCGACGCGATGCTCAACCGCGCTCGGCGGCAACGGGCCGTGGGCGTGGTGGCGCTGCTGGCTGCGCTGGTCCCGCTCACACCGGCGCTGCCGTACAGCGCGTTTTCGGCCGAGGTGCCCGCGTACTTTAGCGGCGCCGGGGTCGGACACGTGCCGGGGGGGAGCGTGGCGATGGTCTTTCCCTATGCCGATGCGTCGCACGCCAACGCAATGCTCTGGCAGGCGGTGGCCGACATGCGCTTTGCGATGCCCAGCGGTTATGCCTTCGTGCCGGACTCCGCCCCAGCCTTCCTCGATCCGCCACCCAGCGCGTCGTATGCGCTGAACCTGGCCATCCTGGGCGGGGCCGACCCGATGACGCTCGACACGGCCGGCGTGTTGGCGGACATCAGGCGGTGGAACGTGCAGGAGGTCCTGGTCGGTCCAATGCCCAACGAAGCCGCCATGGTCGCGGTGCTGACGCGGGCCATCGGATCGCCGCCAACTCGTAGCGGGGATGTATTCGTCTGGGACGGACTGGGGACGGCCGCGTTTCGTCATGCGGACGCGACCGCAAGCTTACATCCCCTTCTCGACACCGTGTTACGGGCACCGAAAGGTGCGCTCCTCGAGGCCCGTTGAAGCAGTAGGGACATGCCCCGGATACGGGGTGGGGAGGGTCTGTGGAAAACGGCCTTCGGCGTAGCGGACCACGATTGGCAATCGCCGGCGCGTTGGCCGGGCTCGTTCTCGGCTCGCTCGCGACCGTGATGCCGGCCTCTGCCTCGTCCGGGATCGCCGTCTTCGTCGGGTATGCCGACAGCTTGCGGGCGGATGCCGTCAGCTTCCCGACACCTTGGGCCGGATCCCCGCAGACCGTCTTCGAAGGTTGCCTGCCGGTCGCGAGCTGCGAGTATGACGGCGGCGGCATCCGCGTCGTGAACAACACGGGCGCGGCCGTCACCGTGAACGCGATCGCCGTCCACATTGATACCTGCACCTATACCGGGTGGCCGGCGGCGGTTCTATCACCGGGCGCCGACCTGATCGTGACCCAGCTTGCCAGCGGAGCAGCGGAGGGTTGCTCCGGCCCGTCGCCGACGCATTTCGACACGTCGGACATCGGGCCGAATGGCGTGAGTTATTCCGGCGTCTGCACACCAAACGGCATCCAACCGACGGTCGATGTCACCGTCAACGGCCAGACGACGACCTATACCGACGCGGGCCAGGTCATCAACACCGGGGGGATCGACGGCGCTGCCTGCCCACCCCCGGGTGGAAACGAATCGATCCAATGGACGACGATCGGGCACGCGCCGTGCCGCGGTTCGCAATTGGGCCTTACGCCGCCAACCCAGACGCATGGCGTCGGCACGGTGGCGACCGTTACGGCGACCTTCACCAACAGCTGCGGGCAGCCGCTGTCCAATGTCGCCGTCGGCTTTTCGGTAACCGCCGGGCCGAATGCGGGTCGCGCTGGAACGGGCGTCACCGATGCCAACGGGGTGGCCACCTTCAGCTACACCAGCGCTGCAACCGGCACGGATACCCTACGGGCGAACGTCGTGAACCTGGCCGGCACCATCACCTCGAACCTGGTGACCGTGACCTGGGTCGCGTTCGCGCCAGGTGGAGGCGGGTTCGTCATCAGCGATCTCAAAGATGTGAGCGGCGGCGCCGTGTACTGGTGGGGCGCCCAGTGGTGGAAGAACGACCATCTCAGTAGCGGGCTTGCCCCGGCCAGCTTCAAGGGCTTCGAAAAGAGCAACCTGTCGCCCTGGTGCGGGCAGACCTGGACGACGCGACCCGGCAACAGCCCGAAGCCGCCACAGACGGTACCGGGCACGATGGCCGTGATCGTCTCGAGCCACATCACAAAGAACGGCCCGGTCATCTCCGGCGACATCGTCCACATCGTGCTGGTACGCACCAAGCCGGGCTACGGACCCAACCCTGGGCATCCCGGAACCGGCACGATTGTCGCGACGCTCTGCTGACCAACCTGAACGTCTGTTCGACTGATCCAATTCCAGACCGCCACTTCGCTAAGATGTCCCGGCGAGCAACGGCTCGCAGGGAGGGAGCGAAGCCATGCGCAGGAAGGGCCTGTGGCTTTCGACGAAGTCCATATTTGCACCCACTGACGTGGCGGCGAGCCTTGCCCTCATCGTGCTGGTCGGCTTGTTCACGATGGTCTACTTCGGCGTCCGCCACACTGGCGCGACCCGCGCGTCGACAGTCGCGGCGGATGTCACCCCGACCCCACAGATCAGCGTGAGCCCTTCTGCCGCTCGCGATCCGGTCATCGCGCGGACGCCGGACACCGGACTCGGTACGGTGATTCGCGCCGCCCTCGCCACCACCCGCAAACGCGGGACCATTCCCCCAGGGCCTTCCAGTTTGCCCAGCCTCGGGTCGACGGACGCCACCCCCTCGCCGAATCCTTATCCCACCCCCAGCGACACGGCGACGCCGATTCCAACCCCAACTCCCACCGACACCCCAACCCCAACGCCGACCGATACGCCAACTCCAACCCCCACCGACACCCCGACCCCGCCGCCGACGCCAGGCCCCACGGATGTCGTCTCGCCGTCGCCATCGCCGTCGATTTAGTTCTGGGCCGGCTCCAGAGCGGTGCGCGCCCGCGTGATGTCGTCGGCGCCGATGACGACACGGGTTCCCGTCGCCATGTAAACGAACCGCAGGTTGACGCCCGCTTCGGCCAGCCGTTGCATGACCATCGAAAGCTCGCCCGGACGGTCAGACATTGGCATGATCACTACCTCGAGCTCGCCATCGATCGGGTAGCCTCCCGCCCGGAGTGCCGCCTTGGCCGCGCTCGGATCGCGGGCGAGGATATGAACGATCCCGTCGACTTCGGTGATGCCCTCGATGTTGACGCCCGAGCGACTCAGAGCCTGGACCAGGGCGGCAAGCGCTCCGGGCCGATCCTCACCGAGGCGGACCGTGATGTCTCGACCCACTGGGACTGCATTGTAGGGTCAGCGGCCCGCCGACCGGCCAACCTGATAGGGTGCGACTACTACTGACGCCTAGTCCAGTCGGCCATTCTTCACCATATCTGAATACGGCTTGACGCTTCCCTGTTGACATAGGCCATCCGGAACTGTCAGGATGCTGGCCAGGGTCATCAGGAGAGGGGCCGAGGGTTTCGTTTGGAGGGGCAGGGATCTTGTACCTCGCGGTCTATATCGACACCTATGTAGCCACAGGCACCGCCCTAAATCGGTGGGATGGAAGCGCGGGGGCAGCCAATGGCTACGATTCTGGCGGTTGACAAGGACACGCTTCAGCTCGAGGTCCTGAGCCACCTCCTCCGGCAGGAAGGTCACAAGGTGCATGCGACCGCCGAACCGGAAATCGCCTTTGACGTGCTTCAGTCCCAGTTGATCGACCTGGTGGTCGTCGAACCGTCCCTGCCGCGCCATGATGCGGTTCGGGTCTGCCAGCAGATGCGCCAGCTCAACCCGTATACCCCGCTCCTCGTCCTATCGGAGCGGCGAGAAGAAGACCAGATCGTCCGGACCCTGCTCGCGGCGGCGGACGACTACATCGTCAAGCCCTTTTCGCCTCGCTACCTCCTAGCCCGCGTCACGGTCCTGCTGCGGCGGTCCAACCTCAATCGCGGCGGCCGCTGGGCTGACGAGAACCTCTCAATTGGGGAGATCTCCCTCAACCTGCAGCAAGCCCAGGTGCTGGTCAGCGGTCAACGTATTTCGCTGACCCAACGCGAGTTCTCGCTGCTGTATGCGCTGATGGAGAACGCCGGCCGGGTCTTGAGCCGTGACCAGCTCACCGAGCTGGCCTGGGATCACTTCGCCGGCACCCAGAAGTCGGTCGACGTCTACGTCCAGCGGCTGCGCAGGAAGCTACAGCCGCACGTCGGCGGGCGCGAGTACATCCAGGCGCTTCGCGGTTTCGGCTACAAATTCGAGATCCCGCAACCCCAGGCGGTCGCTGCACGCTGAACGGCGACCCGGCCGTTGGTGCATTCGCACATATATAGGTTAAAAGCCTGTAACCCGCGCTTTAGGTCATCGCAAGCGTGGCTGCGCCCCCCGCACCTCTGCGCGTCACCTTTTTGCACTCCGTGTTGCGCATATCGCCAAAAAAGGGCCTCCGAGGGTGGCTCGGCGGGTCAACAATCTGTTACCCGCAGCACCCCGCCGTCTTACTGTCTCGTTTTTACCGGGCCGTAACGTGCAAAGCCTCCCATGTGGCACGTCTTACACGTTGCGCCGAATGGTGAGCCGCAGGTCTGCAAGTACCTGGGGCTGCACGGCATCGAGGGCTACGCGCCCCGGTTCCCGCCACCGCCTCGGACCAGGCCGGGGAGCGTCCGCGACCGCCGGCAACGGTGGGTCTTCCCGGGCTATGTCTTCCTCAAGATTGGCGAGGGCTTCGAGCGCTGGGACCTGATCCGATGGGCGCCCGGCGTCCGCCGCATGCTCCAGGAGGACGGCGAACCTGGCACCGTCGATGACCACGTGGTCGACCACGTTCGCCAGCGGCTGGCCGAACGGTCGCTGAGCCAGACTCGCCCGACCCTTCGAAAAGGGCAACCCGTCCTGATCCTTAACGGGCCCCTACACATGGTGGACGCGATCTTCGAGAAGAACCTGGACGCCACCCAGCGGGTGCAGGTCCTGGTTCAACTGCTCGGCCGGTCGATGCCGGTCGAGCTCGACGCCGCGATCGTCGGGGCCGCCGGCTAGGGCACGCCCCCCGCCTGGCCGGCGGCTCTTCGAACCCGAAAGTGTTCGAAACGGCGGAGCCTGCCCGCTTCAAAGAAATGCCAGACGTTTCTGTGGTCGTCCCGACCCATAACCGAGCCGCGATGCTCAAGGCGCACCTTCGCGCCCTGGGGGCTCAGACCTACCCACGCCAATCGACCGAATGGATCGTCGTCTGCGACGGCTGCATGGATGACTCCGCACAGGTCGCCCGCGAAGGCGGCGCGGATCGGGTCATCGAGCAGGAGGGGAGGGGAGCCGCTGCCGCGCGGAATGCCGGGCTCGCCGCCTCGTCCGCGCCAGTCGTCGCGTTTCTCGACGACGACATCATTCCAACTCCTGGCTGGCTGCACGCGCTGACGGATGACGTGGGGGTTGCCGACCCCAAGACCCTGCACATGGGCTATTGCCCATTTGCGCCGGTCGCGATCCGCACCCACCTCGATCGGCGCAACGCCGCCTGGTATGAGGCCAAGCTCCGGCCGTTGAGCGATCCCGCTCATGCCTGGCGCTTTACCGATTTCTTCGGCGGCAACTTTGGCGCCGATCGCCTGGCCTTGATGGGCCTGGGTGGCTTCGACCCGCGGTTCGCGCTCTTCGAAGACGCCGAACTCGGACTCCGTGCCCTGAACGCCGGCTGGCGAATCCGCTTCGTCGCCGCGGCAGAGGCCGCGCACCACGCGCATCGCGAGGTCGCCGACTACGGTCGCCAGGCGTTCCGCTCGGGCCAGGTCGACGTGCTATTTGCGCGTGTCCATCCGGATGCCGCCGGCGGTCTTCGACTCGGCATCAAACGCCCGTGGTTGAAACGGGGCGCAGGCGCCATCTGGCGCGCAACGGCGCGGCGTAGCACCCTTGGCGTTCGAGCCGTCGAGCTCGGCGCACGAACCGGCGAACGCTTCCGTGCCAGGCCGGTCCTCGACCTGCTCTACGCGTTGCTGTGGGACGGACAGTACTGGCGTGGCGTGGCGGCCGCCTGATGCGTTTCCTGGATTTCCACTCGATTCTTTCCGAGATGTCGTCCGAGGAGCTCGGATCGTACGGCGAAATTCGCGGGGTGGAGTTCATTCACCGCAACCACACCGACGTGTATCGAGTGCAGACGGAGCGCGGGGCGCTAATCGTGCATGCCGCCGCCGACGGCAAGGCATACCTACAGCGACTGCGAGACAACCTGGAGCTGTTGGCGCCCTTGAATGACCGGCGCATTCCGCGCGTGGTGGCCTGGCGTGACGGGGCGGCTCCGCCACCTGCCCGCAGTTGGGCCGTCCTCGTTTACGAGCAGATTCCCGGCAACGAACTCAGCCGTCGCAACTTCGACCGGCAAGCATGGAACGACCTCGCCGAGTGCCTGGCGCGGGTGCACGCCCTGGACGGGGATCCAACGACGCCGGCGCGGACCGTGCTCTGGGCTGACCGGCCATCGCACTTCAAGGGATTTTGCAGCACGCTATCACTTCGCATGGAAAGCCTCCCGGTCGGCCGGGATCGCGTCCAGGCCCACCTCGGTCAGATGGCGGAATTCTTGGACCGCAACCAGTCCCACTTCGGGGTGACGCCGCGCCTGATCCATGGGGACCTGGACCGCAAGAACATCGTCGCCAGCGGGCCGCAGGTCGGCATCCTCGATTGGGCCGATCTTGCCAGCGGTGACTACGCCTTCGACCTCGGCATGTTGAAGTTCATGCTCGACTCCGTGGCGCCAGGATTGGGCGCGACGCTGATTCGCGAACAGGCGCGCACGTATCGAGAGCGATTCCACGACGACAGCTTGGAGCTCCGGCTGCGCTTCTTCCTCGCCCTCGCCGGCCTGGTTCACGCCTTTCATGCCACCGACGACACCGGCGCCTTCAAGCCGGCGCGAGCCTGGCGCGTGCGCACCTCGTATCTCCATTCGGAGACGCAGTGGAAGACGCCGCTTCAGCTCGACGGCGATACCCCGGGCGCCCCGGCGGTTCGCACCGAGCAATGGGCGCTCGACATCCAGCAACCGCTGCGCGGGCTCTTCTACCTGCTCGCGCCCAAGCGGGTCGCGTGACGCGCCCCGGCCTGATCCAGGGCAGCGCGCTCAATTTCGCCGACGGCGCGATCAGCCTGGCGTCGGGCCTGATCATTACCGTCCTTTTGGCCCACGCGCTAAAGCCCGGCGGGTTCGGGCTGTATGCACTCGTGATGTCGATTGTCTCGTTCAGTTTCCTCTTCGCTCGGCTGGGGATCCCCGGTACGGTGCGCCGGTATGCCGCCGAGCTCGACAGTAGGGGAGAGCATCATCTGATCGGCGCCGTTGCGGGCCGGGGCCTGGTCAACGGGCTCGCTGCCGGCATCGTCGCCGCCCTCCTCCTCGTGGCGCTTGCCGCCCCACTCGGCGCCTTTTTCCACCAGCCGCGGATGCCGACCTACCTCCTGATCGGGGCGCTGCTGATCCCGCCGATGGTGATCCTCAGCGTGCTGCGTGGTCTCCTGGGCGGCCTTCAGCAATTTCGCTTCATGATGCGGGTCAACCTCGTTACCGCCCCCATCTGGGTCGTGGCCTGCGCCTTGACGCTCTGGATCCAGGCGGGAGTTGCCGGCATCCTGCTGGCCACCCTCGGCGTCGAGCTGATCAATCTGGGCGCGTTTGCCTGGAGGGCGCAGCGCCAGGTTGGGATCCGTTGGCGGGCGACGCTGCCTGTCGAATTCGCGTCCCGGCTCAAGCGCTACAACCTCGGCCTCGCGGCGCTCATCCTTCTCGATGTCATCGTCTGGCAGCGCTCCGAGCTGCTGTTCCTCGGGCGTTTTCAGCCGGCCGCTCAGGTCTCGTTCTACGCCGTGCCCTTCGCCCTCACCGAGCGGATCACCGACTTGATCCCAGGGGCGATGCTCAGCGTCCTCCTGCCCGGCCTCACCTATGCGCAGGCGTCCGCCGATCCCTCGCGATTCGGCGTGGTCTTCCGCGACGCGCTGCGCTACCTGGCGATCCTGACGCTGCCAATCAGCGTCGTCGGCATCCTGCTCGCCCCCTGGGTTGTCCGCCTCCTCTATGGGTCGGGCTTCGAGCCGGCCGCGGTCGTGCTCCAGATCCTGTTGATCTCGATCATCTTCGGCGTCCTGGGACAGGCGGCCCGATCGGCGATGCTCGGCTTCGAGCGCCAGGGATGGCTGCTCAAGACCGGGCTGGTCGCGGCCTCGCTCAGCATCGTCCTCGATCTGCTCCTGATTCCCCGCTGGGGCGCCATCGGCGCGGCGCTCGCCAACACCGCGGTCCAGGCCACCTGGGCGATCGCGATCTTCGTTCCAGTCTGGCGGCGCATCCAGGTTCGCCCAACACCATCGCTTGCGGAGGCCGTCGCATCCTCATAGCGCGCGCTCCCATGCGACTTAGCCTGGCCGGTGCGGGAACCGATATCCCGGCCTACTCGCAAAAGTATGGTGGGGCGACGCTGACGGCGACCATCGACCGCTACGCCTACGCGATGGTTTCCACGACCAGCAACCCGGCCGTCCAGATCACCACCTCCGACTATGACGGCGAAGCCCAGGAGCAGCCGACGCGCGAGATCCTCAAGCGGTTCGGGATTCAGGGCGGCGTCTCGGTTTTCCTGACCACTGAGCTGCCGACCTACAGCGGGATGACCGCGGTCAGCGCCGGGGCGGTCGCCTTGATCCGCGCACTCGCGGAACTCCAGCAGCGCTCGATGACGCCGACCGAGATTGCCGAGATGGCCTGCACGGTGAGCGTCGAGCGGCTGGGCTTACACGTCGGCATTGCCGACTTCTACGGCCTCGCCCAGGGCGGCATCACCTTCGTGGAGATCAATGGGTCGGGAGTTCGCGTCGAGTCGCTATCACTCCCGCCCGACTTGCTCGACGCGATCCAGGCACGGCTGATGCTCTTCTTCACCGGACGCTTGCAGAAGAGCCCCGAGCCGCTGCAGGTCCTCCGCAAGGCCGCCGAGCGCAACCGGGCCAGCGTGATCGAGTCACTGCACGAGGTCAAGGCCTCGGCCGTCGCGCTCCGTCAGGCCCTGCTCCGCGGCGAGCTGGACAGCTTCGGCGCGAACCTCGACCGCACCTGGCGCGCCAGCCGCGAGCTGGCTCGGGGGATGAGTGATCCCTGGGTCGATCAGTGGTACGAGGCCGCGCTCAACGCTGGGGCGGCGGGCGGCAAGATCAACGGTCTCGGCGGGCTGGGCTTCATGGTGCTCGTGTGCGAACCCGACCGCCAGGCGCGCGTTGCCGAAGTCATGCAATCGATGGGGTTGACGCGGGTCGACGTCCGGCTCGAATCCGGCGGCGTGTCGATGTTGCTCAACGAAGCCGCCGACCAACTTCCTCCACCGTTTTGGGGGAAGGTCGGCGTGGCGACTAACTGATGGCCACCACCCTTGCCACGGAAGCCCCCGCGGCGCTCACCGAGCTTCAGTTCTACGACCTGCCCGAGTCGTCCACGCTTCACCTCTACTGGCGTGCGCTGGCCGCGGCCCGCTACTCGCGGCATTGGCAATACCGCGTCAAGCGCCTCTTCGATCTGTTCGCCGCGAGCCTCCTGCTGCTCATCCTCAGCCCGCTCATGCTCCTGATCGCGCTGGCCATCAAGGTGACCAGCAGAGGGCCAATCCTCTTCCGCCAACCGCGCCTGATGAGGGACGGCGTTGAGTTCACGCTCCTCAAGTTCCGCACCATGGTCGACGGCGCCGACGGCATGCTGGACAAGGTCTTCTACCTGAATGAGGCCAAGGCGCCGCTCTTCAAGGTGCGGAAGGATCCGCGCGTGACCAGGCTCGGCCGCGTCCTGCGCAAGACGTTCCTGGATGAGTTGCCTCAACTGATCAACGTGGTGCGCGGCGAGATGAGCCTGGTCGGCCCTCGTCCGATTCTCGCCCGCGAGGTCTCGGACCTGCCGGGCCGGGTCGTCTTTCGGTTTGCGGTCCCCCAGGGCGTGACCGGCCCCTGGCAGACGCACGGCCACCACAAGCTGACGTTCGATCAGCAGCTCGCTATCGAGCGCACCTACATCGAGACCTGGTCGCTCCTCGGGGACCTACTCATCCTGATGCAGACCGTTGGACTCGTTCTCTTTCGGCGCGGCGCATGACGGAACCCATAAAGCGAGGCGAAGGACACATGAATTTCTGGCAGGATCGATCCGTCGTCGTAACGGGTGGCGCCGGCTTCCTCGGCTCCCGCGTGGTAGACCAGCTGCGGTCGGCTGGCGCGACCGATGTCCGGGTTCCGCGTTCGGCAACCTGCGATCTCCGCGATCGAGACAACTGTCGGCGGGTCGTGGACGGCGCCAACCTGGTCATCCACCTGGCGGCGAAGGTGGGTGGCATCGGGTTCAATCGCGACAATCCCGCCACGCTCTTCTACGACAACCTGATGATGGGCACCCAGCTGATGGAAGAGGCGCGCCTCGCGGGCGTCGAGAAGTTCGTCGCCGTAGGCACCGTCTGCGCCTACCCGAAATTCACGCCGGTCCCGTTCAAGGAGGATGACCTCTGGGACGGCTACCCGGAGGAGACGAATGCCCCCTACGGGCTGGCCAAGAAGATGCTGATCGTCCAGGCGCAGGCCTATCGCCAGCAATACGGCTTCAACGCAATCTATCTATTGCCCGTCAACCTGTATGGGCCCGGCGACAACTTCGACCCGGCGTCCTCTCATGTGATCCCGGCTCTCATCCGGAAGCTCGTCGAGGCACGGGAGCACGGCGCTCCCTCGGTCGAGGTCTGGGGCGACGGATCGGCCAGCCGTGAGTTCCTCTACGTAGATGACGCCGCGCGCGGCATCGCCCTGGCCGCCGAGCACTACAACGGAGCCGGGCCGGTCAACCTCGGCGCCGGCCGTGAGATCACGATCAAGGACCTCGTGGAGACCCTTCGCGAGCTGATCGGCTATGAGGGTGAAATCGTCTGGGACGCCACCAGACCGAATGGCCAGCCGCGTCGCTGCCTCAACGTCGATCGAGCGGCTAACGCGTTCGGCTTCCGGGCGCAAACAGAGTTCCTGGCCGGCCTCCGAGCAACCGTCGCCTGGTGGGACTCCGTCGGCCGGTACGAGATGGAGACTCAGCCTTTGGTGGTAGCGGCTCATTAGCGGATCGATCGGGCCTCCCCGCAACGGGTCAGCTTCAAGATTCCTCTACCGCGCGCGGGGGCGACTGGCGTCGCTTGCGGGCCCCTTGATCGGTGGCCGACGTGGATTGCATGGCCTCCGCCGAGGGGAAATCAAGAACGACGAGTTCTACTTCGCTCTGCTTCAGCTCGCGGCCCAGGCAAGTATTCGAACGATTCTCGAAATCGGTTCGTCCGCAGGCGACGGCAGCACGGAGGCCTTGGTGAAGGGTCTTCGGGAAAATCCAAATGACGACGTGCACCTGTTCTGTGTCGAGATATCTCGTCCCCGATTCAAAGCGCTACAGGCTCGGTATGCGACCGACCCATTCGTCAAGTGCTACAACGTTTCGTCGGTGCGCGAGGATCGGTTTCCTTCGCAGCAGGAGGTAATAGCCTTTTATACATCGGTTCCAACAGCCTTGAATCGCTACCCACTGGATGAAGTCCTGAAATGGCTCCGACACGACATCGAGTATCTGAGG
>JAXDLN010000068.1:0-3241 GCA_034666565.1 Chloroflexota bacterium | reverse complement strand
CCGTGCTCACAGCCGGTGATCCGGTGTAGGTGAAGTGGTCAGCAGCGCTGGTGGCGCTGGTGCCGCCCACTGTCGTCACGGTCACGTCGGCCAGGCCCGTTCCCGCCGGGCTGGTGGCCGAGATCTGGGTGTCATTGGTGACGGTGAAGCTCGCCGCAGCGCTGCCGAAGCTGACCGCGGTCGCGCCGGTGAAATTGGTGCCGCTGATCGCGACCGACGTCCCACCTGCGGCCGGACCGCCGCTCGGCGCCACCGAACTGACAGCCGGCGCTGCCGCGTAGGTGAACTGGTCAGCAGGGACGATGGCGCTGCTTCCATCCACAGCCGTCACCGTCACGTCAACCGGGCCGGCGGAGCCCGCCGGGCTGGTCGCCGTGATTTGCGTATCGCTGGCGACGTTGAATGTCACCGCGGCCGTTGTGCCAAAGCTCACCGCGGTCGCGCCAGTGAAGCTGGTGCCGGTGATCGTCACCCCCGTCCCGCCTGCAAGCGGGCCGCCGCTCGGGGCCACTGAGCTCACTGCTGGCACTCCGGCCGCGCGGGCCGCGAGCGGGACCATGGCGACGCTGGCAACGATAGCCAGGACCACCAGCACACCGATTCGACGGCGCGCGGCCATGCCGCCGGCGACCGGCTGGATAGCAAATTGGCGCAACGAAGCTTTCAGGTCCCTCCCCCCCAACACGCAAGCCTAAGGCACGACGGGCAACTTAAACCAGGAACGTAATTAGTCCGGGTTGCGTTTCGCCGCGAATCCGGATGCGTCGACACAACAATCTTGGGGTGCGGCAGTAGCACGCGTCGGTCAAAGCGCCCTCTCCCCCCATCGGAGGAGAGGGCGACTTCCGGTCGGTCGGTTTAGATGCGAGCCGGCCGCTTGCCCTTCAGCTGCATCCGCGCCCCCTTGCCGTGCGCGGGCCCTGGGGCGGTCTCCAGCGCGTTGGCCGGCAGGCTGTCCAGGAATCGCGGCGCGCGCCGCTGCGGGTAGACATGCTCGAACCCTGACGCCAGCTTGATCAGCTTCGGCTCGCTGAAGGCGGTGCCCATGAACGAGATGCCCAGGGGCATGTGGAGCACAAAGCCAGAAGGCACGCTGATGATCGGGTAGCCAACGATGGCGCATGGGCTCGACGTTCCAAATGTGAACCTGTCGCCGTAGACCAGGTCGGTTGCCCAGGACAGGGGCTCGGTCGCGCTGATGATCGCGTCCAGGTTGAAATCGCGAAGGAGCTGGTCGATGCCCTCCGTGCCTCCCGCCTTCTGGTCGATGTCGAGCGCCTGGTTGTAGGTCATGCCGCCGAACTGGTCCTGGGGCGCGTCGGGGCTGCTGGTGTCCATCGCCTGCGCCGACAGGAAGATCTCCTGCGCAAAAAACGGCATCTCTCGGGCGGCGTGCGCATTGTTGAAGGCGATGGCATCGTCGAGGTTGTGGATGGGCACGCCGACACGCGTCGCCAGGTAGCTGTCGAGATCCAGCTTGAAGTCGTAGAGGAGGATCAGAAACTCGGCCGCGCCACTGTTCAGGTCGTCGGCATGCGGAAAGTCGACAGTGACCAGCGTGGCGCCCGCTGCCTGCATCGCCGCCGTCGCCTGGTTGAAAGCATCGAGGACGTTCTGGTTTGCGGCCGCCATGCCCGCTTCCCAGACACCGAGCCTCGCGCCGTGGAGTCCGTTGGGGTTGAGGAACTGCGTATAGTCCCGCGGAATGTCGGTCGGACGTGTTCGAACTCCTCGCCACCCCAATGGGACTCCTCCGGTCGCCGCGTCGCGGCCATCGAAGGTGCGTGACTGGATCGCGCCCAGTACGGCGGCTGCGTCGGCGACGGTGCGCGTGTGTGGGCCGATAGTGTCCTGGGTGTGCGAGATCGGGACGACGCCGGCGCGGCTCACTAGCCCGACCGTAGGTTTCAAACCCACGACTCCTGAATGGTTGGCGGGGCAGACGATGCTGCCGTCGGTCTCGCTGCCGAGGCTGACGGCCGTGAAGTTCGCCGACGCAGCCGCGGCCGAGCCGGAGCTCGAGCCGCACGGGTTGTAGTCGAGCAGGTATGGGTTGTTGCACTGGCCGCCGCGGCCAGACCAACCGCTCGTCGCGGTGAAGGATCGGAAGTTCGCCCACTCGCTCAGGGTCGTCTTGCCGAGGATCACCGCACCCGCCTCACGCAGGTTCTTGGCGACTGTCGAGTCGTCCCGCGCCGGCGTACCGACCAGCGCCAGCGATCCAGCGGCCGTCTGCATCCTGTCGTGGGTGCCGATGTTGTCCTTGAGCAGCACCGGGATGCCGTGGAGCGGTCCTCTTGGGCCCTGGTGGTGTCGCTCGGCGTCAAGTGACTCGGCGATGGAACGGGCATCCGGGTTGAGCTCGATCACCGAGTTGACGCCAGGACCCCCCTGGTCGAGCGCTTCGATGCGATTGATGTAGAAGTCGACCAACTTTTTCGAGCTCAGCCGTCCCGAGCCCATCGCAGCCTGGAGGCCGGCGACGGTCGCCTCGTTCAGCTGCGTTGGCGGGGCGGCCAGGGCTTCGATCCCGCCCGCGGCCGCGAAGGTCGTGGCTGCGCCGGTGGCCAGGCCCATCTTCAGCGCATCGCGCCGGGTGACACCACGCGGCAAAGGCAAACGTGACTCGTCGGACATGAGCACTACCCCCCAAAAATGTGATCAGTGTCGTGAGCACGAAAACGATATCCGGCCCGGGGGAAAACGCAAGTAAGAGCGAGGCCGCCCTCGGGACTGCTCCTGGAGCTTCAGGCGATCGTCTGCTTGATGGCCGGAATCAGGGTGACGGGACGATGCCCGGGATCACGTATGCCTCGATCATCGCCACGACGCCGACGAGGCTGGTCAGGATGAGGCTGTAGCCGATCACACGGCGGAAGATCGCTCCCTCCGCGCCCACCTTGTTGACACCGGCCGCTCCCACCGACAGGTTTTGCGGGCTGATCATCTTGCCCATGACGCCGCCGGAGGAGTTGGTGCCTGCCGTGAGGATCGGACTCACGTTGCCCAGCTGCTGAGCCGTCTGTGCCTGCAGCGGCCCGAACAAAGTGTTCGAGGAGGTGTCGCTGCCGGTGAGGAACACCCCGAGCCACCCCAGGAACGCCGCCACGAACGGGAATATGAAGCCGGTCTTGGACAGAGCGATCGCCATGCTGGACGTCATGCCCGAGTAATTCATGATCTGCGCGATCGAGAGGATGAAGGCAATCGTCACGATCGGCAGCGCGAGCTGGCGCAGCGT
>JAXDLN010000067.1:0-55771 GCA_034666565.1 Chloroflexota bacterium | reverse complement strand
TTCGGCTTGCGGCGCTGGTTCCGCCAGGAGCACGGGCAGACGCCGCTGACGTTCTGGCTGGTGGGTGGCGCCATCACGGTAACCCTGCTTTTCATCGTCCTCGGCACCGCCGGCGTGCTCTACGGGTTCATCCGCTATGGCGCGTGACTCTCGGCGGCTGAGCCGCCGGCAGTTCGCGTTCCTGGGGACCCAGGCCGTCGGCGCTGTAGTCACCCTGCTGCTCGGGATCCCGATCGTTGGTTTCATCCTGTCGCCGCTCTTTCATCGCCAGCAGGTGGTCTGGCGCCAGGTGGGCGATATCAGTGGAGTGCCGGACCGCCAGCCGACCAAGTTCGAGGTCTCCTTTCCACTCGACGAATGGACCAACGCCAACGTCAACCTGGCGGTCTACGTCGTGAAGATCAATTCCAATTACCTGGTCTTCTCGAACGTGTGCACCCATATGCAGTGCCCGGTCCGATGGCAGGCCGACCTGGGACAGTTCCTCTGCCCCTGCCACGGCGGCCTCTACGACATCACGGGGCAGAACATCGGTGGCCCACCGCCGAAGCCGCTGCCGCAGTACGTGCACCGCATCGATGGCACCACCCTCTTCATCCAGAACAGCTTCACGGAATCGATCTGATGGGCCGGATCGCCGCGGTCTACGACTGGTTGGACGAGCGGGCCGCGATCCGAAGCCTGATGCGCAAGGGCCTCTACGAGGCGGTGCCGGTGCGTGGCGCCTGGTTCTACACCCTGGGCAGTGCCACCCTCGTCCTCATCCTGTTGCAGCTGGTCACCGGCATCTTCCTGACCCTGCTCTATGTCCCGTCCGTGACCGAGGCCTGGGCGAGCCTGAACTACCTCAAGCAGCACGATGCCTTCGGCTCGATCGTCCGCGGCATTCACCTGTGGTCTGCGTACATCCTGCTGTTTGTGATCGGCCTGCACATGGTGCGGACCTTCTTCTCCGGCTCCTACAAGCGGCCGCGCGAGCTCAACTGGGTCACCGGTGTCGGGTTGTTCGTCCTCGTCCTTGGGATGGCCATCACCGGCGCGTTTCTGCCCTGGGACCAGGCCGCCTACTGGACGGCGGTGGTCGTCACCAACATCCCCGCCTACACGCCCTTCATCGGTTCCTTCATCCGCGCGCTCTGGCGCGGTGGTGACTTCGTCGGTCCCATCACCCTCAGCCGCACCTTCGGCATCCACGTCTGGCTAATCCCAGCGATCTTGTTCCCGCTGATCCTCGCGCACCTGGCCTTGCTCCGCAAACACGGGGAGTTCGGCTCCTACATCAACTATCGCGGTGCCTACCGCAGTCGTGAAGGGGTCGACGTTCCTCCCGCGCCGGCGCAGCGACCGATCGAGCCCCCCTACCCGGCGGTGCCAACCGACGAGCTCTGGGCCGCGCCGCTGCAAACGGAAGACTTCTTTCCCTTCCAGACCTTCAAGGACGGCCTCGTTTCGGTGGTGCTCGTCATCGTCGTGTTCGCGCTGGCGGTCGCCATCGGTGCGCCGCTGGAGGCGATCGCCGATCCCGCGACCACCAGCTACACCCCCGTACCGGAGTGGTTCTTCCTCCCGCTTGACGAGTTGCTGTTACTCGTCCCCCAGCAGTTGATCCCCCTGGTCCTCGTCCTTCCGACCGGCGGCGTCCTGCTCCTGCTGGCGCTGCCGTTCATCGATCGCAGCCCGGAGCGTAACCCGTTCGAACGGCCGGCGGTGATGGTGCCGGGCGCGTTTGCGGTGTTGTTCGTCGTCATTTTGACTTTGCTCGGCTCCGGCCGGCTCTTCAACCTGTGAACGCGCTGGCCGTTATCGGACCGGCCCTGCACCGGCTGGCGAGCGAACTGCCATCGACCGCCCCGCAAGGCCGCAACATCGTCGCCGCCCAGATCGCGATCGGCAGCCTCTTCTCGATCCACATCCTGATCGCAGGGCTGGTCAGTGGGGCCGCCGAGCTCGGGCCCGCGATCGAGTTCCTCGGCTACATGCGGCAGCGTCGCAATTACGACCGTCTCGCCCACGGATTGGGCCGTTTCATCACCCTCTATTTCAGTGTCAGCTCGACGATCGCGATCCTGCTGATCACGGTGCTACTGGTGGGCTTGTGGGGCCACTTCTGGACAACGATCGTGACCATCGCCTGGTGGCCGTTGTTCATCGAGGCGTGGACATTCGTGTTGCAAGTCAGCCTCGGCTACCTCTGGTACTACACCTGGGATCCGTTACGCGGGTTCAAGGGCGTGCACATGGCGATCGGCGGCCTGCTGGCGATCGCCTCTTTCTTGCAGGTCTACATGATCGACGTGGTCGCCAGTTATATGTTGACGCCGACCGACCCGCAGAACCCGATCCGCCTCGTGCTCAACCCGACCTCGTACCCGCTGACGGTGCACCGGACCGTGGGCAATCTGGCCTACGTCGGGTTTGTTATCGGGGCCTTCTGTGCGATTCGCTTCCTGCGCGCGAGGAAACCGGAGGACAAAGTCTTTTACGACTGGGCGGGCAGCTTCGGCTTGCTGTGGGGCATTTCGCTGACCCTGCTGCAGCCGGTGGTGGGATATTCGTACGCGAAAGAGATCCAGCTCCACGCCTACGGCAGCTGGTACAAGATGATGTTTGGCACCCTGAGTCCCTGGTTCCTCTGGCAGATCACGCTGCTCGGGATCATGTTCCTCACCGCTACCCTGTATTTCGCCCGGCGATTGCGGACCAACGGGGCGCGCGGCGCCGGGCTGCTCAAAGCGATGGCGGTCGGCTTGGTGCTGACCACCTTGCTCGCCGCCCAGCCGTACCATCTCGGCCTCACCTATGACGCGGTCGCGGGTGCCGGCCTCAACCGCCCGTTCTGGGATGGCGGGCTGATCAACCCGCTGGGATCGATGATTCCGTGGAAAGTGCTGGCCCTCATGTTCTACACGCTGATCGCGATCGCGGCCGTGGTCTGGTACCTGCGCGGCCTGCCGGGCGTCGTCTGGGGCGCAGCGCGCCGGGGCGAGCAGCGCTTGCTGATGCTGATGGCGGTGCTCACCATCCTGATGATGGTCACCATGGGGTTCATCCGCGAGAACAGCCGGGCCCCATTCCTGATTTCGGGCGAGATGACGATCCAGGGCCAGCAGAACATTCCGCCCACCGTTTCCCCCTCCCCCTCTGGCGGACCGTAGGGTGGGGCGCTTCACGTTCCCCTCCCCCTCTGGGGGAGGGCAGGGTGGGGGCGCTACATCGCGCAGGGGCCGACGGGCACCGACGACGTGCGCCCCTGGGCCTGATCGATGTCGGGTTGCACCTCGGCGTCGGTCAGCGCATAGGCCGTGCCCGGCGAGCTGGTGGAGGCCGCGAAAATGACGCCGATCACGCTGCCGTTGAGGTTGACCAGTGGTCCACCGGAGTTGCCCGGCACGACTTGCGCCTGAATGATCCAGATGCTGCGAACAACGAGCTGCTGGCCGTAGATATCTCGACCTTCCGCCCTGACCTCGCCGTTGACGACCGCGGCAGAGGCCTGCTCCCCGCCGCCGCCGGGGTAGCCGATCGCCGCCCCCTGGGTGCCCTGGCCCGCGCCCGCCTCCGGTAGCGGGGCTAGCGCCAGCCGCGGCACATAGAGGATGGCGACATCGCGCTGCGAGTCGAAGAGGACCACCCGGGCGGGGAGGCCACTCCGCATCGATGGACTCCGGACCGTGGTGCCCTGGGTCCCGGCGACCACATGGGCGTTGGTCAGCACCAACCCGGGACCGACCGGGAAGCCACTGCCAAAGACGATGCCGCCGCAGCCGTATCCCTGGATCTTCAGCGTTTCGGACTCGGCGTTCCGGACGCCAGCGGTATCGATCGAGGCGGGCAGCGGTTGGGGGGACGGACCCAGCGGCTCCAGGCCGGAGAAGACCGGCGCGAAGTTGACGCCCGCGATTATGGCTTCGACTCGAGCCAGGAAGCCGGGTGGCCGCGGTGCGATCCCGTCGAGCGCCCGCAGCACGGCCGAGCGCTGGATGGCGCTCGAGAGCTGTGGGCTGGGCAGACGGGCAAGGCTGAGTCCGAGGAACCAGGAGACCGAGAGCACTGCCAGGGCGGAGAAGATCGCCCCGACCACGCTGTCGATGCGGCCGCTTTGCGGGTGCGCCAGCAGCCTTAGACGGATCGGCTCCCCGACCCAGTAGCCGGCGCTGCTGCCGATGGCGCCCAGGACGATCAGGATCAGGACCGCGCCTAACGACCGCATGCTCGAGCTGGTGAGGTTGATGGCGTCCATCAACACCGGCGCCAGGGCGGCGCCGATCACCACGCCAAGGACGAGGCCGGCGTACTGGGCCAGTGAGAGCCAGAAGCCGCGCCGGTATCCACTGCTGATGGCGAAGACGACGGTGATCAGGATGACGAGGTCGACGAGCGTGAACCGCGTCACGCGTGCACTCGAAGGTTGCTTCGCGGTTTCCCCACGCAGATCAAGGCAAAGCCGTCGGCCAGCTCCTCGTTAGTGATCAGCCAGGCCTCGGATTGGTCGATGATGCCGTCGACCTTCACCATGCAGGTCTTGCACCGGCCCTTGCGACAGTCGTAAGCGAGCGCTAACCCGGCCCTGAGCCCGGCGTTAAGGATTCCCTCAGTTTCGTCGACGGCCAACGTCGTTCCGCTTCTGACGAACGTGACCTGGAAGGAGCGCGTCATGAGTGACTCTTGATCGCATTGATGACGCGATACAGGTACTCGCCGGCAGCAAACAGCACGACGATCACGCTAAACACGACCAGGCGCGGCCGCAGCCAGCTCCGGTAGAAATTGCCTCGCCAGGCGGGACCGAGCAAGACGGCGAGGGCGACGGCGACCGCGGCAATCAACAGACCGAGACGAACCGCCGTCGACACCGGCCTAGTCTAGAGAACCTCGAGCGCGCGCTTACTCGAGGCCGATGACGTGTTTGAACTTGTCGAAAAAGCCCTTCTCGATGTGCTGCGGCTTGCCGCTGATGCCACCCAACTGCCGCAGTACTTGCTTCTGCTCCTCGGTCAGGTTGGTGGGAATCACGACCCGGACGTAGACGAGCTGGTCACCGCGACGGCCGGACCGCACATGCGGCACACCGCGACCGCTGATGCGGATGGTCTTGCCGTACTGGGTGCCGGGCGCAATCTCGATCTTCTCCGGCCCATCGACCGTGGGGATCTCCACGGTGTCGCCCAGCGCGGCCTGCGCCACGCTCAGCGGCAGCTCATAGATCACGTCGGTGCCCTGGCGTTTGAGCACCGGGTGCGGCTTGACCTGGATCACGATGTAGAGGTCGCCCGGTGCGCCATTGCGGGGGCCGACTTCACCCTCACCGGTGAGGCGGATCTGCGATCCACTATCGACGCCGGCGGGAATATTGACGCGAACTTTCTTCTCGCCCGGGCGGTGACCGCTGCCGCCGCAGGTCTTGCACGGTCGCTCGATGACCTTGCCCTCGCCGTTGCAGCGCGGGCAGCTGGCGACGTTGACGATCTGGCCGAAGATGGATTGCGTGGCGCGACGGACCTGGCCGCTGCCGCGGCACTGCGGGCAGGTCTGTGGCGAGGTGCCCGACTCGGCACCGCTGCCCTGGCAGGCCTGACAGGCCTCGGCCCGGGGAATGGTCAGCTCGCGTTCGACGCCGAAGACCGCCTCTTCGAAGGTGAGCCGAAGGTCGAGGCGGAGATCCGCCCCACGGCGTGGGCCGGTGCGGCCCCGGCCCGCTGCCGCCGCGCCGAAGAACATGTCGAAGATGTCATTGATCCCGCCGAAGCCGGCCCCGCCGAAGTCGAAGCCGGGCGTCCCCTGGGCGGAATGGCCGAAGGTGTCATAGCGCTGACGCTTGGATTGGTCGCTCAAGACCTCGTAGGCTTCGTTGACCTCCTTGAAGCGCGCCTCGGCCTGCGGGTCGTTGGGATTGCGATCAGGATGAAATTGGAGCGCGAGCTTGCGGTAGGCCCGCTTCAGTTCCTCGGCGCTGGCGGTCCGACTCACGCCGAGCACCTCGTAGTAGTCCCGCTTGATCGCCATAAGGGGTTGCTAGGACTTTAACGCGCGGGGATGGGCAACCTTCACCAGGGTGGGCCGGATTACGCGGTTGTGGAGCCGGTACCCGGGCTGCATCTCCTCGACGATGGTGCCCTCCTCGTGCTCATCGGTCTCTTCGCTGGCAATCGCCTCGTGCTGGGCCGGATCGAACTTCTCGCCGACCGCAGGAATGGTCGAGAGGCCCTGGGCCTGGAGGACATCGTCGAACTGACGGACCACCATCTTGATGCCCTCGAACCAGTTGCGGTCGATGCCCTCGGGCGCGTGCTCGAGCGCGCGCTGGAGATTGTCCCGGAGCGGCAGCAGCTTGCGGAGCAGCTCTTCGTTTGCGAACTGGGTGCGATCAGTCAGATCCTGGCGCGTCCGCCGCTTGTAGTTTTCGAAGTCGGCGGCGAGCCGCTGGTAGCGGCCAAAGGTTGTCTGTGCCTCGTCGCGGGCGGCCTGCAGTTCCGGATCGACCGGCTGTTGGGGCTGGGCTGGCCCACTCTCTGTCGCCGAGCTGGCCCTAGTGTCCGTCACGCCGGGCCGGATCGGTCCGCCACCAGGGGGATCGGGGGGCTGATTCTTCGATGACATGTTTGGCTTTTTACCCATTGCCCTGCTGGCCGAATCAGTTGCTCAGCGGCCCGAGGAGCTCGGAAGTCGCCTGGCTGACCAGACGGACCCGGGCCACGACTTGTCCGTAATGCATGCGTGTCGGTCCGATTACGCCGATCGTACCCCGCACTCGCTCGTCCATTTTGTAGGTGGTCAGCACCAGGCTGCACTCGCGCAATCCGCTGCTCGTGTTCTCGCGGCCGATGATGATCTCGACGTCCTTGTCGAAGGCGACCTGTTGCAAGATGCCGGCAAGCTGGGCGCCCTGCTCCAGCAATTCCAGCAACTCTTCGAGCCGGTTGACCTCGACGAACTCCGGGTGACGCAGCAGGTTGCGCACCCCGTCATGGAGAACCACCGACTGGCGCTGCGCCTGGTGGGTGCTGATCGATTCGATCACCCGTTCGAGGATCTGGCGCTGCTCATCGCGATCGGGACCGAGCTGATTCAAGCGCGACCGGAGCTCGTCGGCGGTTTGCCCCTTTACCTTGCGGTTGAGCATGGCGGCCATCCGGCTGAGATCGTCCTGGGACGTCGCCCGCTCGAGGCGAATCACCGTCTGCTTGATGAGGTTGCCCTCCAGCACGAGGATGATCAGGACGGACTGGGACTCCAGTGAGACCAGGTCAATGTGCTTGATGCGCGCCTCGCTGGTCTCAGGCGCGGTGACCAGCGACACATTCTCGGTGATCTGGGCGAGCACCATCGCCGCCTTCTCCAGGATCCCCTCGACGCTATGTGGCGCTGTTTCGAAGGCCTGCTTGACGGTCCGCCGGACCGTGGGCGAGGTGGCCTCCGGGTCCATCAGGAAATCGACGAAGTAGCGGTAGCCCCGGTCTGTCGGGACCCGGCCGGCGGAGGTGTGCGGTTGCTGCAAGTAGCCGGTGCCGACCAAGTCGGCCAGCTCATTGCGGATGGTGGCGGAGGAAAGCGCGATGAAGTACTTGGCCGCCAGCACCTGCGAGCCGACCGGAACCCCGGTCACGGTGTAGTCGGCGACCACCGCTTTCAGGATTTGCTGCTTGCGCTCGTCGAGGGGAGTGGCTTCCATGGTATTGGCAGTCTCGATCCGCGAGTGCTAACTTGAATTGTACCGGCTATCCTCGGGACATGCCGACATCGGTGCGCATCTACTCGGACTACGTCTGACCCTTCTGCTACATCGACTCGGTCGGGGTCGAACGGCTGGAGCGGGAATACGACGTCGAGATCGAGTGGGTGCCCTTCGAGTTGCACCCCGAGATCCCGCCGGAGGGCCGACCACGCGACGAGGTCCTGCCCGCGGCTTACATGGCGCGGGCCCAGGAGGGGGTGAACCGAATGGCGGCGGGGGTCGGCCTCCATCTCGCGCTGCACGAGCGCCTGATCAACTCACGCCCCGCCTTGCAGGCCGCCGAATTCGCCCGCGAGCAGGGTCGTTTTGACGCGATGCACCTCGGGCTTCTCAAGGCCTACTGGGACGAGGGCAAGAACGTGTCGGATCTCGCCGTCCTCCGCGAGGTCGCCTCGAAGGCCGGCGTCGACGTGCCGGGGATGGAGGCGGCGGTCGCGGCTGACCGATTCGGCGATTACCTCGATGCCCGACGCGCCGAGGCCGAGGAGTTGGGGATCAATGGCATCCCAGCCCACGTCATCGCCGACCGCTACCTGGTCATGGGCGCCCAGCCGTATGACCTGTTCGAGCGCGTCATGGCCAAGGTCGGCGTGCCCAAACGCCCGGGCAATTCCCCTCCCCCGCTCGCGGGGGAGGGTCAGGGTGGGGGCTGAGGCCGCCTATCCGGAAAACCTGTGCTGCATCACGGCGCGCACCAGGAGGCTCGCTCCAGCAACGGCGACGATGATGAACACCACCCCAACGATGGGCGTAACGACCTTGAACGTACATGACGGCGGCGAACAATCGGCGATGACTTTGAACAGAATTAGCGCCCCGGCCAAGCCCGCACCAAGCATGTATGCGCCGGGCTGCTCTGGTCGGCTTCGGAACCTGGCGAGCAGCAGAATCAGGAAGATGACCGCCGTTGCGGCTGGAAGTGGCCCACCGGCGAGCGAGGCGTAAGCCAGCGCGGCACCGGCCAGAAGAAACGCAATGGTGGTGAGGAGAAGGGGCCACTTCACAGGGGAAGGATATCGGCAAGCTATTGCAGGAAAGCCGCGCCGACCTGGTTGGCGAGTTCGATACCCCGGCGCGTGAGCCGAACGCCGCCATCATCTTCTGCCAGTAACCCGGCGTCCACCAGCAGGGTCCGCTGCCTCGGGAAATCGCGCGCCGCGCTTGTGCCATCGAGCAACCGCACGCCGATCATGGCCGCCTCCCCACTCGCGCGCTCCGGCGACAGGGTCTCGCTGCCGGCGACCGCATGCCCAGATCCGGCGGCCTGCTTGATGTAGGCGTGCGGGCCCTTGACGTTCCACCGCCGCTCGGTGCTCGCGTCATTGGCGCGGAACATCGAGTGCGCGCCGGCTCCGCAGCCGAGGTACGGCCGGTAGTGCCAGGCAGCCAGGTTATGGCGGCAGGCGAAGCCAGGTCGGGACCAGTTGGAGATTTCGTAGTGCGCGTAGCCGGCGGCCTCCAACCGTGCCACCGCCGCCCAGTACTGCTCCAGCTGGTCGTCGGCCTCGGGCATCTGGACCAGGCCGGTCCGCACCTCCTGCCCCAGCCGGGTTTGCGACTCAACCGTCAGCTCATAGGCCGACAGATGCTGGACGCCTTCGGCCAGCACCGCCTCCAGCGTCTCGAGCCAGCCCGCGAGGTTCACGCCAGGTACTCCATAGAGCAGATCGGCATTGACGTTCGCGAAGCCACCGGCGCGCGCCGTGCGGATCGCCGCAATTGCGTCTGGGCCGGAATGGAGCCGCTCCAGGAAGCGCAGCGCATCGGGCCGCAGGCTCTGCACCCCGATGCTGAGCCGGTTGACGCCCGCCCCGAGCCAGCCATCAACATTCTCACTGTTGACATTGCTCGGGTTCGCTTCGAGCGTCACCTCGGCGCCGGCCGCGAGCCCAATCGACCGCACGCGATCCATCAACAGGCGCAGCTGATCGATCGTGAGAAGGCTTGGCGTCCCACCACCAATGAAGACCGTCTCGATCGGCCCGATCGGAAAACTGTCGGCGGCCACAGCGATTTCCCGAGCAAGGGCATCGACATAGGGAGGGATCAGGCCGTCGAGCACGGCATAGGCGTTGAAGTCGCAGTACTTGCACACCCAGGTACAGAACGGCACGTGCAGGTAGAGGCTGTGAATGCGTTCCATCAGTCCAGGCTCAACACGGCCATGAAGGCTTCCTGCGGAATCTCAACATTGCCCACGCGCTTCAGCCGCTTCTTGCCTTCCTTCTGCTTCTCGAGAAGTTTCCGCTTGCGCGTCACGTCGCCGCCGTAGCACTTGGCCGTGACGTCCTTGCGCATCGCCGGCACGGTCTCGCGGGCGACGATCTTGCCGCCGATCGCCGCCTGGATCGGCACCTCGAAGAGCTGACGCGGGATCAAGGTCTTGAGCTTTTCCGCGAGGCGGCGCCCCTGCTGTTGCGCCTTGCTCCGGTCCACGATCATCGAGAGCGCGTCGATGGGTGACCCGGCGACCAGCACATCGAGCTTGACCAGGTTCGCCTCTTCGAAGCCGACCAACTCGTAGTCGAGCGAAGCATAGCCCTTGCTCCGCGACTTCAGTTGGTCGTAGTAGTCGTGGATGATCTCGGCGAGCGGCATCCGGTAGGTGATGACCACCCGGTCGCCCGGCTCGTACTCCATGTTCAAGAACTGGCCCCGCCGTTCCTGGCTGAGCTCCATCATGTTGCCGACGTAGGTGCTCGGCACCACGATGGTGGCGATCACCATCGGCTCGCTGATGGCCTCGATCTCGGCGGGATCTGGCAGTTTGTCCGGGTTGTCGACCGGGATTTCCTGACCGTTGCGCAGCTTCACGCGATACTCGACCGTCGGCGCCGTGCCCAGCAGGGTGAGGTTGAACTCGCGCTCGAGGCGCTCCTGGACGATCTCCATGTGGAGCAACCCCAGGAAGCCGCAGCGGAATCCGAATCCGAGGGCCGCCGACGTCTCCGGCTCATACACGAGGGCGGCGTCGTTCAGCTGGAGCTTCTCGAGCGCTTCCTTGAGCTGCTGGTACTGCTCGGTGTCGGTTGGGAAGAGTCCGGCGAAGACCATCGGCGTGACATGGCGGTAGCCGGGTAGCGGCGCCGCCGCCGGCCGGGCCTCGTCGGTGACTGTATCGCCGACCCGGGAGTCACGGACGTTGCGGATGTTGGCGATCAGGTAGCCGACCTCGCCGGCGGACAGGTCGTCGACCGGCGTGCGCTCAGGGCGGAAGATGCCAACCTCGTCGACTTCGAATGCTTTCCCTGTCTGCATCATCTGGATGCGCATACCGGGGCGCAGCGTCCCTTCCAGCACGCGAATGTAGGTCACGACCCCTCGGTAGGCGTCGAATTTTGCGTCGAAGATCAGCGCCTGCAACGGCGCGTTCGAGTCCCCCGTCGGCGGCGGGACCTCGCGCACGACCGCCTCGAGGATCTCCTTGGTGCCGATACCCTGGCGGGCGCTGGCGAAGATGACGGACTCGGCAGGAAGGCCGATGACCTTCTCGATCTCTTCCCGCACCAGTTCCGGGTTGGCTTGCGGCAGATCGATCTTGTTGACGACCGGGATGATCTTCAGGTGGTGGTCGAGCGCCTGGTGCACGTTCGCCAGCGTTTGCGCCTCGATGCCCTGCGAAGCATCGACGACCAGGATCGCCCCGTCGCAGGCGGCCAGCGCGCGTGAGACTTCATAGGAAAAGTCGACGTGCCCAGGGGTATCGATCAGGTTGATCTGGTAGGTGTTGCCGTCGTCGGCCTTGTAGAGCATCCGGACCGCCTGCGCCTTGATGGTGATGCCGCGCTCGCGCTCGAGGTCGAGCTGATCCAGCACCTGTTCCACCATGTCGCGCGGCGCCACCGTGCCGGTGAACTCGAGCAGGCGGTCAGATAGCGTCGTCTTCCCGTGGTCGACGTGAGCAATGACGGAGATCGCTCGGGTCAGGTGGGTCGGCGTTGACACCTTGGGCTAGCTTCGCGAGGCCCGGGAAGCGCTGGGATGGCTCTGGGCGATCCCAAGCTCGTGGCGGCCCCCGGCCTTGACCCGGTGGGCGAGAACCATGTCCGCGACTTCGTTGACCTCGGCGACGCCCACCTCGGAAATGCCGCGGTAGGCGGCGAGCGCCTGCGACGCCTTGCGGCCCACGAGGTCGGCGCGATGGCCGTCCACCTGGAGGCTGACATTCAGCTCGGCGAGCGCCCGCAGGATGCCGACCGGCATCGAGACCTGCGGGAAGCGAATGATGGCTTCGGCAATCCGCGTTCCAATCTCGGCATCCTCGTCGGCAAAGCGTTGGCTGAACGCCGCCGGGCCGGACTCCCATTCCTCGCGGCGCTCGACGATCTGCACCCTTTGGCCGATGTCCTTGATGCCCTCGACATCGACGGTGAGACCGAATCGGTCGAGCAATTGCGGCCGCAGGTCGCCCTCTTCCGGGTTCATGGTCCCGACCAGGATGAACCGTGCCGGATGCCAGATCGAAATCCCCTCGCGTTCCACCACGTTTACGCCCATGGCGGCCGCATCGAGGAGGACGTCGACCAGGTGGTCGTCGAGCAGGTTTACCTCGTCGACGTAAAGAATGTTGCGGTTCGCCTCGGCGAGCACGCCCGGCTCGAAGCGGCGCTCGCCACTCTTGATCGCGGCTTCGATGTCGATGGCACCGACCACCCGGTCCTCAGAGGCATTGATGGGCAGCTCGACGACCCGCATCCGGCGCCGGGCCCTGGGCAGCGTTTCGCCGCGGGCCACCCGGTCCTGGCAGTCGGAGCAGAGGGACTCGGTTGCGTCCGGGTCGCAGTGGTATGGACAATCCGCAACCACCGTCAGCTCGGGAAGCAAGCGCGCCAAGGCGCGGACTGCGGTCGACTTGCCGGTCCCCTTTTCACCACGGATCAGCACCCCGCCAATGGCAGGATGGATGGCGTTCAAGATGAGCGCGAGCTTCATCTTGTCTTGCCCGACGATGGCGCTAAAGGGATAAACAAACCGTTCCATCAGGCTGAACCCGTCCTAAGCATCTCACGCTGGACGCTATCAACGATCGAGCGTTGGGAGAGATCGAACAGCCCGTAGTAGCGACCGCCCAGGCGCTCGGCGAGGTCGCCGCAGACATTGAAGGCGTAGGCGCCGTAGAGACTGGTCACCCGGCTCTTTGGATACCCGGGCTGACTGCCAAAGTCCCTCGTCGAGTCGATCACCATGGCGCGAATGCCGTCTTGCTTGATCTGTCCAGCCATTCGCTGGGCCTCGAGCAGGGGCTCTTCGCCGAAGAGGCTGATATTACCGCGGCCGTCACTGATCAACACCAGCAACGGATAGACCCTCGGGTCCCGAAGCCGCTCGGTCTTGATCAGCTTCAGGGCGGTCATCAGCCCGTGCGTCAATGGCGTCGTGCCCCCGATGTTCAGCCGCTCCAGCCGGCGCTCGGCGAGGTCGACGCTGGAAGTGGGGCGGAGCACGACGCGGGCATTGCGCCCGCTGAAGGCGACGAGCGCCACCTTGTCGCGGCGCACGTAGGCATGCCGCAGCAACGAGAGGATGGCGCCTTTGGTCGCGAGCATCCGCTGCTCGGCATCCATCGACGCCGAGGCGTCGACGACGAAGACGATCAAGTTCCCGGTCTTTCGTTCCCGGACCTTCTGCCGAAGGTCGTGGGTTTCCAGCTGCAACTGGTTCGTGGTGTCCGCGGTCGCCAGTCGTCGGCTGAGTTGATAGGGAGCAGCGGCGCGAACGGTCGCGTCGAAGGCGACGTCGGTCACCTTCTCCGCTTGCGAGCTGCGGACGTAGCGCCCCCGCTTGGTCTCGCTCTTCGTCGAGGTCCGCTTACCGGCGGCGCGGCGCGCATGCCGCTCGCGTGGCAGGTCCAGCTTCTTGACGGCGAAGGTCGGCAGTTGGATGACCGCATCGGCATCCACGTCGACAGCTTCTGTGCTCGGCGATTCCCGCGATTCCGCCGTGGTCCAGCCTTCGTTCGCTTCGCCACCGGAGGCGCCTTCTTGTTGTGTCGCCTCTCCTCGAACGGCCTGCGCTGTCTCCATCGGGGTGGTCGCCTGGATCTGCGCCAGCTGCTCCGCGGCGCGTGACGCCAATTCCTGGACCTGGGCTTGCTTGTCCGCGATGGGCTCACGACGCCGATGCGCGAGCGCGAGCTCGAGCGCCTCGACGACATCCGGTAGCTCGACGATTGGTCCTCCACGCAGGGCACAAATCGCGCGCGCCGTCGCGGCGACCACGAGGTCGGCACGATGGCCGGCGACCAGACCATCGAGGCAGAGCCGTGCGATCAGCGTCCGGATCGCGTCCGGGAGTTGGACGCCGCCGAGCCGGGCGGTAGCCGCTTGCAACTGGGCGCGAAGCCCGGCCTCACGGTCCGCCCAGATGCGGTGGACCGCGCGGGGGTCTTGCAGGAAGTCGCGTTCGAGTTCCATTACGTGCAGCCGCTGATCGATGTCCGTCGGGGTAACCACGTCGACGCAGAGACCGAACCGGTCGAGCAGCTGCGGCCGCAGCTCACCCTCTTCGGGGTTCATCGTGCCGACCAGGATGAAATGCGAGGGATGAACGATCGAGATGCCTTCGCGCTCGACGACGTTCACGCCCATTGCCGCCGCGTCGAGCAGGACATCCACCAGGTGGTCGTCGAGCAGGTTGACCTCGTCTACATATAGAAGGTTGCGGTTGGCCTCGGCCAGCACGCCAGGCTGGAAGCGACGTGTGCCTGCCCGCACCGCGGCCTCGATGTCGATCGATCCAACCAGCCGATCCTCCGATGCGTTGATGGGCAGTTCGACGATCCGCATCGCCATGCGACTTGTCGGCAGTGGCCCAGTCTTTGCCCGGCGCCGGCACTCATCGCAATACAGGGATGGCGTCGCGGGGTCGCAGCGGTAGGGGCAACCCTCCACCGCCTCGTAGTCCGGAAGGAGGCGGGCCAGCGCCCGGACCGCCGACGACTTCGCCGTGCCGCGGTCGCCTCGGATCAACACACCGCCAATGCCCGGATCGACGGCATTGAGCATGAGCGCGCGCTTCATCTGCTCCTGGCCGACGATCGCAGAAAACGGCAAAGTCAATTCAAAAGGCACGGTTAGAGTCTATCCAGCCGCCGTTCCGCGAAAACGCTAGAGGTCGAGCTCTTTGGCGATGATCTCGCGCATGATTTCGTTGGTGCCCGCGCCGATCGGGCCGAGCCTCGCGTCGCGCCAGGCACGCTGGATCGGGTATTCCATCATGTAGCCGTAGCCGCCGTGGATCTGGAGCGCCCGGTCGGCGACTTTGACATCCGCCTCGGTGGCCGCGATCTTCGCCATCGAAACTTCCCTGGTGCACGGCAGCTTTTGCGAATGCAGCCAGAGCGCGTAGTAGGTCAGCTGGCGCGCCTGCTCGATCTGCAGCGCCATGTCCGCGATCTCGTGCCGAATCACCTGCATCGAGGTCAGCGTCTTGCCGAACTGCGTGCGGTTCGCGGCGTACTCGACCGCCATCTCGAAACTTCGCTGAGCCGATGCCACCGCGCCAAGCGCGATCCACAGCCGCTCCCACTGAAAATTCCCGACGGCGAGATAGAACCCGTTGTTCTCCTCACCCAGCCGGTTTTCGACCGGCACCTTGCAGTCCTGGAAGACGAGCTCCGCCGTGTCCGATGCCCGCCAGCCAAGTTTGTTGAGCTTGCGGCCAACGCTGTAGCCATCCGTCCCGCGCTCCACCACCAACACGGACAACCCCTGGTGGCCACCTTCCGGCCTGGTCCGCACGAGGATGACGACCACGTCGGCATTGACGCCGTTGGTGATGAACATCTTGGTGCCGTTGACGATGTAGGAATCACCGTCACGGCGGGCGATCGTCTGCACATGGGCGATGTCGGAACCGCCCGACGGCTCGGTGACGGCGAGGGCGACAATCTTCTCTCCCTTGATCGCGGGCGCCAGCCAGCGCTGCCGTTGCACGTCGGTGCCGTATTCACTGATCGGTGGCGTAGCAATCGCGATATGGGCGCCGATCCCGGCGGCCACCCCTCCCGACCCGCAACGTGCGAGCTCTTCAAAGAGGATGGCTTCGTAGATCAGGCCGGCGTTGGTGCCACCGAATTGCTCCGGATACTTCAGACCCAGTAGATCGAGCGCCCCAAAGCGCTTGAAAAGGTCGCGAGGAAACTGCTGCGCTTCCTCCCATTCATCGACATGAGGGCGAATCTCCTTGTCGACGAAACGGCGGACGGTGCCCCGGAACTCTTCGTGCTCCGGCCCAAAGAGGTGCGAGCGCGGCACGCCTACGTTTGCCAGTAGTTGATGAACTCCGGATAGTCGGAGGCGGTCGCCGTTGCCAGCGCCTCGGGGAGTCGCAAGAACATCCCGCGAGCCTCGGCCAGCACGGTGCCATCCATCAGCTCCACCGCGCCGATGGCATCGATGGCGCCGTCACGCTCGCGGGCGATCTCGCCCCAGACCCGTAGCGTCTGGTCCAGCGGCGCCGGCCGCCGGTAGCGGATGTCCAGCTTGCCGGTCATCAACCATTCGCGGCGCAGGGCGCCGGTTCGGCCCATCGTTTCGTCGAGCAAGGTGGCGAGGATGCCGCCGTGGAGCACGCCGGGAAACCCCTGATAGCGTTCCGCCGGCTGGTACTCGGCGACGATGCGATCCCCCTCGCGATGGAAGGTCAGTTGGAGTCCGTAGTCGTTGTGATGGCCGCAGGCGAAGCAGCGCTGGTATGTTGTTTCATCATTGAGTTTGTCGGGGTCTTGCACGGCCGCCGACCAGTTTATCAGCCGTTCTGGAGGGAGCCCGATCTTGGACCGACGGTCTGAGGCGCTTGCGCAAGTGCTCGAAGCCGCGCTCTCCGAGCAGTTTGCGATGCCTGCCAATGAACTGATCCAGGCGATGCCCATCCCGATCGCCGTGGTCCACGCGGGCGACCTGAGGGCTCTGGCGGTGAACGAGTTGATGGCCCAGGTTTTGCACCGGGCCGATGCTGCCGGGCTCACCATTTCGGCCATGCTGCCACCCGCCCATCCCCTCTCTGACCCGCGGCCCTACCGGGCGGTGGCGATGAGCGGCACGCCTGTCGCCAGCACCATCGTGGTCGATGGCCAGACCTGGGAATGGTTCATCCAGCCGCTCAAGGGGCAGTCTTCGATCGAGTACCTCCTCACGGGGCTGGTGGCGCAACCGGCTGCCCCACCCGAGGCGGACGTGGCGCGACTGCGCGAGACGAATGCCGCCAAGACCGAGTTCCTGAACCTCGCGGCGCACGAACTGCGAACCCCGCTGAGTGTGATCCTCGGCTACTCGTCGATGCTCGCCCAGGGCGGGCTCAGTCCCGACCACCAGAAGCTTGCCGGGTCTCGGATTTTCGAGAAGACCCGGCAGCTCAGCCGCTTGATTATGGACATGAGCCTGGTCGGCCGCTTCGACGAGCTGGGGCCATCGATCGCGACCGAGCCCCTCGACCTGGTCGAGCTACTCGAGCCAATGGTCAAAGACCAGCGCCGGCGATTCCCAGACCTGGCTATCGATTTGCGCCTGGACGTCCTGGCGGCACCCGTTCGTGGCAACCCATACTGGCTTCACCTGGCCGTCCGTGAACTCCTCGACAACGCCACCCGCTTCCGGCCCGGCCCGACCGGCCGCATCGACATCGCCCTGGCGGAGGCGGATCGGAACTGGAGCATCGGTGTCCTGGATGACGGGTTCGGGGTCGACCCGCGGGCGCAGGGGCAGCTGTTCAAGCGGTTCGCCCGAATCGAAACCGAGGTGAACCGTCACCTGATCGGCATGGGGATCGGCCTCTACCTGGTCCAGGAGGTCGCCCGGGCCCATGGCGGGCGGGTGCTCGTGGACAGCCGGCCGGGGGTTGGCAGTGAATTCCGCTTCGAATTGCCCAGAATGTGATACTGAAAGTGCGCTGAGATCGGCAAATCCGGCGGTATGATGAAGGCGTCTCGAGGACACCCCCCATGCTGAACGTCCTATTGCTGGTGGCCTTCGGCTATTTACTCGGCTCTGTTCCTTCTGGCTGGCTGGTGATGAAGGTCTACCGTAACCAGGACCTGCGGAAGTTGGGCAGTGGCAACATTGGCGCGGCCAACGTGTTCCGCGCCGGGGGTGCCGGGGCGTTCGCCCTTACCCTCATCGCCGACGGCCTCAAGGGGTTCATCCCGGTCATGCTCGGGATTGCGCTCGGCCTCGGAGGCAATGAGCTCGCCCTGGCGGCGATCGGATTGGCCGCCGTCGCCGGCCACACCTGGCCGCTGTACCTCCGCTTTCACGGCGGCAAGGGTGTCGCCACCTCCGGCGGCGTCCTGTTGGCGCTGGCACCCGTCGCCATCGTGTTGGCGGGCCTGACCTGGTTCCTGGTCATCCGCATGTCAAAGGTGGCATCCGTCGCCTCGTTGAGTGCGGTCGCCGTGGGCTTCATCAGCCTGATCGTCCTTCACCTCATCGGTTGGCAAGCGTGGCGTCCGGTGGGCTGGTCCGTGGTCGTGCTCGGAGTCGCGCTGGCGGCGTTGATCCTCTTCCGGCACCGGATCAACATCGAGCGGCTCGCCACGGGTAGAGAACTCAAGATCACGCCAAACTGATGCCGGAACGACCCCCAGCCCCGCCGCCCCTGCGGTTCCTATTCTTCGGCGCGGGTGCGGTCGGCTCGCTACTCGGCGCGCGACTGGCCCAGGCCGGTAGCGAGGTCACCCTCGTCGGACGCCAGCCTCATGTCGAGGCCGTCACCCGTGACGGCCTCCGGATGCTAACGGCCGGGAAGGTGCGTAACCAATCGGTGCGGGCGGCGCGACCAACAATCGCCGAGGCCGTGGGTCCTTTCGACTACGTGTTCCTCACCGTCAAGGGCTACGACACGCTGGACGCGATCGAGCAGCTGCAGCCGGTGCTACGTCCCGGCACCATCCTCGGCAGTTTTCAAAACGGTGTGGGCAACGAAGAAGCGATCGCGGCCGCGCTACCCGAGCAGGCGCTGCTGGCCGGCAGCTTGATGGTGCCGGTCAGCCTCGACGAGCCCGGCACCATCCAGTTGCATTCGCGTCGAGGCGGGATAGGGCTCGCGCCGGTTTCGCCGGAGGTCAATGTCGCGCCGCTGGTCCGCAAGTTGGGGGCCGCCGGCTTCAAAGCGCGTCGCTACACCGACTTCCGAGCGATGAAATGGTCGAAGCTCCTCTTCAACCTCCTGGGTAATGCGCAGAGCGCGATTCTCGATTTGCCGCCAAGTCATGTCTTCGCCGACAGCGAGCTCTTCCGCTATGAGCGGGCGGCGTTCCGCGAGGCGGTTGCGGTCATGGACCGCCTGCATATCAAGGTGGTCTCCCTTCCCGGCCTACCGGCGCCCACCCTCCGGTGGGCGATGGGCCTTCCATCGCTGCTCGCCCAGATGATGCTCGAGCCGCGGTTGGGAGGCGCGCGGGGTAGCAAGATGCCCTCACTATGGTGGGACATCAGCCGGGGCAAGTCGAGGACGGAGGCGGCCTACCTGAATGGCGCTGTGGTCGACGCCGGCCGTCGCGTCGACGTGCCGACGCCGGTCAACTCCGTGCTCTGGGCGATCCTCGAGAAATCGACCAAGGTCCCGGCGGAGTGGGAGCGCTATCGCCGCCAGCCGGATCGGCTGAAGGCCTTGCTTCGGACCGCCGTCCGGCTTTAGCCTTCAGCCGCGCTTCGTTGTCCTGCTAGGTCAGACCCTGGCGCGAGCCGGCGCCTGAGCCGGCCGCTTGGTGATCTGGTAGAGCACGAGGTAGACGACGGTCGCCACGATCGCGCCCGCAAAGAAGCTCAGGTCGCCGAGCTGCGGGTAATTCTTTGGCACGATGCCCAGCGGGATGGGATCGCCCTGGTCCCAGAACGGGATGGTGGCGACGATCCCGGCCAGCATTGCGACAAACCCCTTCCAGTTTGCCCAGCCCATGTCGTAGAAGACCCGCTCCGGATACTGGCCACGATGCAGCACGAAGTCGGTGATGATCACCGCCAGCCATGGGGTGATCCAGTAGGTGATGAGGAGCAGGAAGTTCTCGTATTTCGTTCCCGGCCCCACGTTGGCCTGCAGCGCCAGGCCGATGACGAGGCCGATGGCCCCGAAAACGAGGGCAGAAATCGCGCGCCGCTTCTCGAGCGGCAGTTTGATGCCCAGGGTCAGGAAGGCCATCGAGCCGGAGTAGATGTTCAAGACGTTGGCCGCGACGGCGCCGATCGCGATCCCGAGCAGCACCAGGATCTGGAGCCAGGTCGGAAGCGGATTGGTGAATTGCTCGGTCGGGTTGGCGCCCAACTTCGAAATCGTCGCAGCGGCGGCGCCGGCGATTTCCAGGACCGCGCAGGAGACGAAGACACCGAGCCCGGCCGCCAAGCCAACCCTCAAGGAGCTGGAGTTGCGAGGCAGGTACCGACTGTAGTCGGAGGCGAACGGGTTCCAGCCGATTGCGTATCCGAAGGAGATGAAGACCGCCAGGATGAAGGCCCCGGACGGCCCGCCAAACGCGACCGGCGCACTGGCATTGAATCCAACCCCCGGGTGCGCCTGAGCCAGGACGACGATGGTCGCCAGCCCGAACACGATCGTGAGGTAAGGGAAAATGATCCGCTCGAACGAGTGAATCATGTTGTGGCCGATAAACGCGACGATGACCTGGGCGATCACGACGATCACAAACGCGACCCGGAAATCGAGCACGGCACTCTTGTTGCTCAGCACCGACGTCAGGGTAACGAGGGCAAAGGTGCCACTGACGCTGTTGACGATGAACCAGCCAAAGCTGGCGGTCAGCCAGCTCAATCCGGCTGGCAGGAAGTTCCCAATGAAGCCGAACGCAGCACGCCCTTCAACCATCTGCGGCACGCCGAAGCGCGGGCCCATCGACGAGAGAATGGCATGGGTTATCGAGCCAAGAAGGCTGCCCAGAATGACACCAAAAACGGTCGGCCAGAATCCTCCACCGAAGACGGCGATCGGCAGAACGCCGACGAACACGGTCGCGAATTCCATATTCGGCGACATCCAAGTCCAGAACAGCTGAATCGGACTTCCGTGCCGCTCACGGTCCGCGATGTACTCGATGCCTCCCGGCTCGACGGCGGTGACTTTCGAGCCGTATTCCCCCTCCCGGACGGGTACCTGCGAATCGATGTCAGTGGTTGTGGCCACAGTCTCTCCCCATTCCCCACGATTCCGCGGTTGCCAGCTTCGGGCTGAATTTTAGGGTGTCCGTTACGCTCTGTCCAGCGCGACGATTTAGACTTCGACCGTGCTCGACCTGCTGATCACCAATGCCCGCCTGCCTCGCGCGGCCGCCCTGGCGAGCGTGGCGATCCAGGGCGACACGATTGTCGCCTCACCCACGGGCGCCCAGCCACCCGCCGCCCAGGTGATCGACGCCCGCGGCAACCTGCTTACGCCGGCCCTGGTCGAGCCGCACATCCACCTCGACGCCGTACTGACCGTAGGGCAGCCGCGCCACAATCTCACCGGTTCGCTGTTCGAGGGCATCGCGATCTGGGGCGAACGCGTCAAAGACCTGACGGTCGAGGACGTAAAGCGTCGCGTGTCGCGGGTGTTGCGCTGGCAGGTCGCGAACGGTGTCCTGTTCGTCCGCAGTCACGTCGACGTCTGCGATCCGAAGCTGACCGCGCTGCGGGCGCTGGTGGAGTTGAAACAGGAATTCGCCGATCAGATCACCCTCCAGCTGGTGGCCTTTCCGCAGCAAGGCATCCAGTCCTTTCCCGATGGCGAGCGATTGATGCGACAGGCAGTGGAGCTGGGCGCCGACGTCGTGGGAGGGATCCCGCACTTCGAGCTGACCCGCGAGTACGGCGAGCAGTCCGTGAAATTCGCCGTCGCGCTCGCGCACGAGTTCGGTAAGCAGGTCGATATTCACTGCGACGAGACCGACGACGACCACTCACGATTCCTCGAGGTGCTCGCCGCGGAGACCATTCGTCTCAATATGCAAGGGCGCGTGACCGCCAGCCACACGACCGCGATGCATTCCTATAACAACGCCTATGCCGGCCGGCTGATCGTCAACGTCAAGCGCGCTGGGTTAAACATGGTGACGAATCCGCTCGACAACGCCACGCTGCAGGGTCGCTTCGACCATTACCCCATCCGTCGTGGCCACACGCGCATCAAGGAGTTGCTGGCTGCCGGCGTCAATGTCTGCCTCGGACACGACTCGGTGATGGACCCCTGGTATCCGCTCGGGAAAGCCGATCCCCTGCAGGCCGCCTTCGTGCTGGTGCACTACGGCCAGATGTCAGGCTATGAGGAGATCCGGACCCTGGTTGACATGATCACCGTCAATGGCGCCCGCGCCCTCGGACTGACCGATTACGGATTGGAGCCCGGCTGTCGCGCGGACCTCGTGCTATTTGATGCTCCGAATGAGAGCGACGCGGTCCGGCTGATGGCCCCCAGGCGGCTCGTTATCCGCGGTGGCAAGGTCGTCGCCCGCACCGAGCCCGCCCAGCATGTCGTCACCTGGAAGGGGCGCGAGGAGCCGGTCGACTTCCTCCGCTAAGTTAATAAACCGACCGCCGGTATATTATAGTGCTGACATGGCTCGGACGGTCAATCCGGCGCTCCACACTGTCCGACGGGACGCCTTCCTCGATGTAGCCCAGCGGCTCGTCGAGACCAAGGGCTACGAGGCCATGAGCGTTCAGGACGTCCTGGACGCCCTGGAGGTGTCCAAGGGGGCCTTCTACCACTACTTCGATTCCAAGCAGGCCCTAATGGAGGCCGTCGTCGACCGCTTCGCGGACGGCGGGATGGCCTCCGTGGTGCCCATCCTCAACGATCCAAACCTGCCTGCGATCAAGAAGCTGGAACGGCTTTTCGCCAGAATCGCTGGTTGGAAGGCCCAGCGGAAGGACCTGGTCGTGGCGATCATCGAAGTCTGGAACTCGGACAGCAACGCCATCGTCCGCGAGAAGGTGCGCCGGATGACGGTACGCCTCCTGGTCCCCCTGCTTTCTGAGGTTGTCAGGCAGGGCGTCGAAGAGGACGCTTTCCATGTCACCTCCCCAGACCAGACAGCGGCGGTTCTGGTGGCGCTGATGCAGGGCGCGCAGGAGCAGGCCACCCATCTCTTCATGGCACGCCAGGAGAACTCCATCCCATACGAGGTCGTCGAGCGAACCTTTGCCGGACTCACGGAGGCGTTCGAGCGAATCCTCGGCGTGCCGAAGGGCTCGTTGACGCTCCAGGACGCGGCGACCCTGCATTTCTGGTTCGGATAAAGGGGGACAGCGATGGCAGCAATGATCGAAGTCGAAGGTCTCACGAAGAATTACGGCAGCAAGCGCGGGATAGCCGACGTCTCCTTCAAGGTCGAGGAGGGCGACGTCTTCGGCTTCCTCGGCCCCAACGGCGCAGGGAAGACGACCACCATCCGGCTCTTGATGGCGTTGCTCAAGCCCAACGCCGGCTCGGCGCGGATCGCGGGGCTCGATTGCTGGAAGCAATCCGTGGAGATCAAGCGTCTCATCGGCTACATGCCCGGTGAGCCCGCGCTCGATCCCAATCTGACCGGCGGGCAGATCCTCGAGTACTTCGCGCACCTGCGCGGCGGCGTCGATCACGCCCACCTCAAGCAGTTGATCGAGCGCTTCGAGCTCGACACCAGCCGCAAATTCCGCCAGTATTCAACCGGCAACAAGCGCAAGGTCGTATTGATCCAGGCCTTCATGCACCGGCCAAGACTCTTGATCCTCGACGAGCCGACCAGCGGCCTCGATCCACTCAACCAACAGGAATTTGATCGGATGGTGTTCGAGGCCCGGAGTGAAGGGCGAACCGTCTTTCTGTCATCACATGTCCTCAGCGAGGTGGAGAAGACTTGCAACACGGTCGGCATCATCCGCGAGGGGCGGCTGGTGCGCATCGGTGACGTCGCCGAGGTAAAGGCGATCAAGCGGTACGAGATCCAGATCACCTTCGCCAATCCGATCCCCGCCGAGACGTTCAAAACGGTGGAGGGCGTCACGGCGGTGGAGACCTTGAACCACGGCAACGGTGTGCGCCTGACCATGCAAGGACCTGCGGACGCGGTGATCAAGGCCGCCGCGCACTACCCGGTCGTTTCACTGACCACATATGAGCCCAGCCTCGAAGACATCTTCCTCCGTTATTACGAGGGGGACGGCTCAGCCGCTCGCGAGGCGAACAATGTGGCTTAGGAACGTTTTCCTGAAGACGCTTCGCGACTACCGGATCCCGATCCTCGGTTGGGGCATCGGCATGGGACTGGTCGTGGTCTCGCCGATGGCGAGCGTGGCGGCGCTGGTCACGACGCCGGAGGCACGCCAGCAACTGGCCGCCATTGCGGCCAGCTTCGCCTGGAACGCCGACGCCGTGGCCGTCACCACGATCGGCGGCTACGCGACCTTCAAGATCGGCATCTTCATCTTCCTGATCACCGTCTGGCCGATCCTGGCCGGGAGCCGGATGCTGCGCGGCGAAGAGGAGCGCGGTTCGCTCGACGTGCTGTTATCCGTGCCCCGCCCCAGATTGCGCGTCGCGCTCGAGAAGCTGGCGGCAATGTGGACCGCGTTGCTCGCGATGGGCGTCCTGATCGGGCTCATCGCCTTTGCGGGTGGCCGGCAATTCGGCGCCGACTTCGGCCTCGGCGATGCGCTGCTCTTCGGGCTGGACCTCGCGCTGATCTCCGCCGTCTTCGGCGGCGTGGCGCTGCTGATCTCGCAGTTCACGGAGGAGCGAGGTCCGGCCGCCGGCGCAACCGCGGGCCTGCTGCTGGTCTTCATCGTCCTCGACATGGTCCATCGCATCGCCCCAAGCACCGAGTGGATCTCGCGCCTCTCCCCTATCTACTACTACAACTTGAGCAAGGGCCTGATCCCGAGCTATGGCGTGAATGCCGGCGCGATGGTCTTGCTGGCCGCGCTTGCCATCGGACTCGGCGGGATTGCGGTGTGGCTTTTTAACTGGCGCGACATCGGAGGGACGGTGCTACTGCCGCGTTGGCTCAGGCTGCCCGAACGTCAGGCGAGTCGCGTACTGCCCGTCGCAGATTGGTCGCTGCGGTCGGTCTATGCGCGTAGCCTGCGCACCATTGCGATGCCAACCTTCTGGTGGACGCTCGGCATCGCAGGTTTCGCCGGCTGGATGGTCTACGCCGTCCAGCTGCTGGAAACGAAGCTGTCCACCTTGCTCTCCGGCAATGCCGCCTTTACGCAACTGATCAAGAACATCGGCGGTGGCGACGCTAGCCTCAATGCCGGCTTCCTGAGCGCGATGTTTGTCTTCCTGCCGCTTTTCTTGATGGCCTTCGCGGTCACCCAGGTGAACGGTTGGTCTGCTGACGAGCAGGACGGCCGTCTCGAACTGGTGCTCGCGACGCCGCAGCCACGGCTGTCTGTCCTCCTCGGCCGCTTCGCCGCGCTGACAACGGCCACGATCGCCATCAGTGTGGTCACCTTGCTCGTCTGCGCCGCGTCGGCGGCGGCCTCGGGCCTGCAACTCAATTGGGGAAATCTCGCGGCGGCCATCCTGGGCATGATTCCGCTCGGCCTGCTCGTCGCCGGCTTGGGCTACCTGGCCGCCGGCTGGTTGCGCACGGCAGCGGACACCGGGCTGTTGAGCTTTCTGCTGGCGTTCTGGTTCTTCGTCAGCTTCATTGGACCGGAGCTCAACCTGCCGAACGCCACCCTCCGCCTATCGCCCTTTTACTACTACGGCTCGCCGCTCCTCAATGGGCTGCAGCTTACGTCGATCCTTGGCGTCGTCGCCGTTGCCGCAGTAGCCCTCGCGCTGGGCGCCCTGCGCTTCGTCCGCAAAGACATCGGCGTCTAGCCAGTCTGTCTAGGGGTCGCCCGCGGATCCCTTGATCACCACAGGCCGGGTCCGCGTGAGCAACGGGATGGCCTCGCGGATATACTCTGCGCCCGAGCCGAGTGTCCAGATCACCGCGATCAGCAGGGCCCACACGGCCAGCGTGAAGGGGCCAACGCTGCTCACCAGCACGCTACCGGGCACGCCCGTGGTGTTGAGTAACCCGCCCGCCCGCGCGTCACCCTCGAGCAGCACAAGAAACAGGGCAATGATGGTGATCAGCGCCTTGGCCTTTCCCCAGCCGCCCGCCGTGATCACAATCCCGAGCGCAGCCGCGTAGCTACGTAGACCGGTCACCAGGAATTCACGGGCGATGATGACGGCCGCCATCCAGCCGGGGGCGAGATGGGACACGGCGATCGCGATGAGCAGTACCGCCACCAGGATCTTGTCGGAGGTGGTGTCCAAATAAATACCGAGGGGCGACACCAGCTGCCGGCGCCGGGCGATCTGGCCATCCAGGGTGTCGGTGAGCGACGCCGCGACGAAGAGCACGGCGGCGGCAAGAAATCCGTAGCGGCCGCCTGCTACCACCAGCCAGTACAGGATGGGCGCCACCACGATGCGCGAGAAGCTGAGTAGATTGGGCAACGCCCAGAGGGATGGCATCCGGCCTCAGTCCCTTCGAACCCCGACGTGGAACGCGACGATGCCTATCGTCATGCGCTGCACCGCGACATCGAAACCAATTGCCTCGAGCTCGCGGGCGAGCATGGCCGGCTGGGGGAAGCCCGATACCGTTTCCGCGAGATAGCGGTAGGCCTTGGACTCGCCTGCGCTCGAAAGACGGACAACCGCGGGCATAACCCGGCCGAGGTAGAAACGATAGGCGGCCATCAGCGGCCCGGTCGGCGGCGCGAACTCGAGCACCACCAGACGTCCCCCCGGCCGCAACACGCGCCGCATCTCGCGCAGCGCGGCGTCTCGGTTGACGAGATTGCGGAGCCCGAAACCGATGGTCACCGCGTGCACACTGGCGTCTGCCTCCGCGAGCCGGCTAACGTCCCCCTGCCGGAACTCGACCTCCGGCTCGGCCTTGCGCGCCAGCGCCAGCATCCCGGGTGAGAAATCGATCCCGATGACACGGCCGCCGGGGCGCACCAGCGGCAGGAGCTCGTGGGCGAGCTTCCCGGTGCCCGTGCAGAGGTCGAGGGCCGTCTGACCCGGGCGCAGCCGGGTGAGTCGGGCGGCCCGTCGGCGCCAGGCTCGATCACGGTCAAGACTGAAGACGCTGTTGGCGGTGTCGTAGCGAGGCGCGATCTGGTCGAACATCGCCCGGATCCCGTCGGCCCGCGTTTCTTGCCCCACGCTCACGATTATGCTGATCACGTGGCAGAGCTCGCGCGCCGGGTGGGTTTGGGACTAGCCGCCCGGGGGAGCGTGACCGACACCGCCGAGTGGGCTCGGCGAGCGGAGGACCTCGGCCTCGATTCCGTCTGGGTCCACGACAGCTATTTCGAGCGCGACCCGATCACCTACCTGACGGCCATGGGCATGCAGACGCGCCGCATCGGGCTCGGCGCCGGGGCCCTCAATCCGTACACCCGCCATCCGGTGGTGGTGGCGATGACGATGTCGGCCCTCGATGATCTGGCGCCGCGCCGCGTCACGCTGGCGCTGGGGAGCGGCTTGCCCCTGCGCCTTTCCCAGATGGCCATCCCATACGACGACACCGTTGCGCGCGTCTCCGAATCGATCGACCAGATCCGCCGGCTGTGGACCGGGCAGCCGCTGAAGCTCAACGACAAAGTCCCTCCCCTCCAACCGATGTTTCAGCCGCCACACCGGATCCCGATCTACATCGCGGCCTATCGCACCCCCTTCCTCGACCTGTGCGGCGAAAAAGCCGACGGCTACCTGGCGCGCCCCGCCGAGTCGCTGCCGGCGTTCCAGAAGATGCGCGCCCGTGTCCTGGAGAGTGCCGCTTCGCATGGACGCCCCGCCGGCGACATCGGCTTCCGCGGTTACCTTCTCTGCCTCTTCGACAGCAGCCGGCAGGAGGCGCTGAATCGCGCCAAGCGCGAGCCGTTCGTGATCTACATGATGTCGGTCCTTAGCGACATCTCGATGAAGCGCGCGGGTTTCGACCCGGCGCTGCGCAGCCAGATCGCGACCGCCTGGCGCGCCGAGGATTACCATCGGGCCGGCGAGCTGATCCCGGATGAATTGCTCGACGCCTTCATCCTGTGCGGCACGGTCGACCAGGTGGCGGCCCGAGCCGCCGACTACCACGACGCCGGAATGGATGTGCCGCTGCTGCAGCCGATCTTGCAGGAAGAGGCCCAGGTGAACGCCGTCTTCGACGCAGCCGTCGCCTATGCGTCTCGTGCGGCAGCCCCCACCCTGACCTCCCCCGCAAGCGGGGGAGGGGAAACAAGGCCCGTTCCCGCAGGGGCCGGAAGAGTTGGGCCAGGGCTTGGACGGCGGCTCGCTGGGGCGTGGGAGGTGGTGCGGCCGTTCAGCTTCACCGCATCGCTCCTGCCAGTGTCGGTTGGCGGCGCCATCGCGTTCAGCCAGGGGCGCATGCACTGGCCGCTCTTCGTCGCGGCGCTGCTCGGCGCCCTCGGCCTCCACATTGGAACCAACGTCATCAACGAGATCTACGACGTCCGGCACGGGATCGATGCGATCACCTCGCCGCGGATGTCGATGGCGATCCTCAAGGGTCGGATCAGCGAGCGCGATGCTTTCGTCGTCGCCTGGTCCGGCTTCATCCTGGCGCTGCTGATGGGCATCTTCCTGCTGCTCCAGCGTGGCTGGCCCATCGTGCTGCTCGGATTGATCGGCTTCATCGGCGGCTACTTCTATACCGCGCCGCCCTTCCAGTACAAGTACCGAGCGCTCGGCCTGCCGCTGGTCTTCATCCTCATGGGCCCGCTGATGGTGATCGGCTCCTACTATGCGGTGACCGGCGGGTTCGATCCGAGCCTGATCGTTGTCTCCATTCCGGTCGGGCTGCTGGTCACTGCCATTCTCCATGGCAATGAATGGCGCGACGTCGCGGAGGATACGCGGCATGGCTTTACCACCTTCTCCGCCCAGGTCGGCCGGGACGCCGCCCACTGGGTGTACGTGATGCTCATCCTCGGCGCCTACGTCGCCGTCGGCCTGGCGGTGATGGTGGGCGCGCTACCCAGGCTGGCGCTCCTCACCCTCTTCAGCCTGCCGCTGGTCGCCTGGATCCTGCGGGATGCCGAGCGCGGTGCCGAGGGCCATCTGCGCGCGATCGCGATGATCGACCTGATGACCGCCCGACTGCACGGTGCCTTCGGAGTGCTGCTCCTGGTTGGGCTGGTCGCGGGATCGGCGGTCCGCTGAAGCGGGTCATCGCGGGCCTGGGCCTGGCCGCGGTCGTATGGACGGCGGCCTTCCGTGGGCCGCGCTCCCAATTCTGGCTGCGGATGACGCTCGGGGTCGGCAGTCTGGGCGCCTATGCCCTCGCGGTCGAGCCGGCCTTGCGACGCGAGCGCCCGCGTCTCAGCGACGTTTTCAAAGGGCTTGGATCGGCCGCCGGGCTGTACGCGATCTTCCAGGTGGGCGACCGGATGGCCCGCCGGATCATGCCCGCGGGCGATCGTGAGATTGCCTCGATCTACCTGCTGCGGAAAGCCGCGCCACCCGAGGCCATCGCCGCTGCGCTCGCGCTGGTGATCGGGCCGGGCGAGGAACTCTTCTGGCGCGGTCTCGTCCAGCGCGGCTTGATGCGACGCTTCGGTCGCCTTCGGGGAACCCTGCTCGCATCCTCCATCTATGGCGGCATCCACCTGGTTTCTGCGAACCTGACACTCACCGGGGCGGCAGCCACCGCCGGCCTGTTCTGGGGCGCCCTCTACGCGCGCCAACCACGGATGGCCCCCATGATCGTCAGTCACGTCAGCTGGGATATCTGGATCTTCCTGATCGCGCCCACCGAGTAAAGTTGACGATGCCATCCTCCGCACCGAATTGAAACTAGGCCGCGAGCTGATCAGCGCCAATGCCATCCAGCAGCGCGTCCGGGAGCTGGCCGCCGACATCTCGCGGGACTATGGGTCGACCCCAAAGCCGCTGATCCTGCTCCCGGTGTTGAAAGGCTCCGTCTGCTTCGCCACCGACTTGAGCCGCAACCTGACGGTGCCGGTGAACTTCGATTACGTCGCCGTCAGCAGCTACGGCTCCGGAACCGAGTCAACCGGTCACGTCCAGTTGCTCAAGGACCTGACGATGGACGTCGCCGGCCGAGACGTCCTGATGGTCGAAGACATCATCGACACCGGGCTCACGACTTCGTTCCTCTTCGAACACGTTCGGCGCCACGGCCCCGCCTCACTCAAGCTGTGCGTCCTGCTCAACAAGGAAGAGCGCCGCGTCACACCCGTGCCGATCGCCTACAAGGGGTTCGATATTCCCAATGAGTTCGTCGTCGGCTACGGCCTCGACTACGACGAGCTTTATCGAAACCTCACCGCCGTCCACGTGCTCGAGCCCTAGATCCCTCTCATGCAGCTCTCATCTCGGCGCGCTAGCATCCCCGTCTGATTGGTTAAGAAGACGGTCGTTGTGCTGGGGGTGGACGGCTACCTCGGCTGGGCGACCGCGCTTCACCTCTCGCAGGCCGGGCATGACGTCGTCGGGATCGACAGCCTGGTTCGGCGGCGCTGGGATCGCGAATGCGGCACCCAGAGCCTGATCCCGATCAAATCGATGCCGCAACGGGTCAGGATTTGGAAGCGACTCACCGGCCGGACGATCCGATGGCGGCTGATGGACCTTCGCAATGCCCGTGCCGTCAGCGAGTTGGTGCGCGATATCCAGCCTGATGCCCTGATCCATTTCGCGGAGCAGCGAAGCGCACCCTTCTCCATGATCGACCTCGAGCATGCGGCGCTCACCCAGACCAACAACCTGGTCGGCACGCTGAATCTCCTCTTTGCCCTGCGCGATTACGCACCGCGAGCGCACCTCATCAAGCTGGGCACCATGGGGGAGTACGGGACCCCCAATATCGACATCGAAGAGGGCTTCCTCACCATCACCCACAATGGCCGGCAGGATCGTCTGCCCTTCCCGATGCAGCCGGGCAGCTTCTATCACCTGTCCAAGTTGCACGACAGCCACAATATTCAGTTCGCCTGCCGGATCTGGGGCCTGCGCGCCACCGACCTGCACCAGGGCGTGGTGTACGGGAATCACACCGACGAGGTGGCGATGCATCCGGGGCTGGCCACCCGCTTCGACTACGACGCGATCTGGGGCACCGTGCTCAACCGCTTTTGCATCCAGGGCGCGCTCGGGCTTCCGCTGACCGTCTACGGCAAGGGGGGGCAGACGCGCGGCTTCCTCGATATCCGCGATACCGTGGCCTGCGTGCGGCTGGCCCTGGAGCATCCAGCCGCCGAGGGCGAGTATCGCGTCTTCAATCAGTTCACCGAGCAGTTCTCCGTCAAGGCGCTCGCGGAGAAGGTTCGCGATGCGCGCGCGGCCCATGGGCTCAAGACCAGGATCGTGCATTTGCCTAACCCACGGGTGGAACGCGAGGAGCATTACTACAACGCCAAGCACCAGAAGCTGCTCGATCTGGGGCTGCGACCGCACTACCTGGGCGACACCTTGATCGAATCCGTTATCGACGTCGTGGAGCGGCACGCGGCGCGGGTCGACCCGGTCGAGCTGGAGCAGCCGAATGTCGATTGGCGACGTGGCGGCACGGCCGGATGGCGCAATCCGGCAGAAAGCCAACCACGACCCGTGGTGCTGATGAGCCCCAAATCGAAGCCACGCCGGCCGTCACCCGCGGCGGTACCGACGCGGGTGGCTCAGCGCCGCTGAGTCTCGGCCGCCGCCGGCACCGGGGCCGCCTCCGTGGGCCGGGGCCAGATCAGGAACGCCCAACCGCCGGCGGCCTGCGGCAGCGAGATAGCCAGATCGAGAAGGTGAACCGTAAGACTGGCCGCCAGCGCCTCATCGGCCGGCCAGCCCAGCAGCGTCAGCGCCGCCGTCCACCAGAGCTGCATCGTGCCCAGGCCGACCAGGCCCTGGATCGGCACCGCCAGCAGCAGGGTCCGGATGCTGAGGGCAAACCAGACCTGGACCAGGGACAGCGGATGGTCGAGGGCGGCGAAGAGGAAGAAGTACTGCAACCCGGTCGCGATCCGCGCGGCCAGCGTCGCCGCCACCAGCAGCAGGGGACGGCTGCCCGAGCCGAGCTCCTCGATGGCAGCCTGCAACCGCTCGTGAATCCGGGGCGGCAACGCCGCGCGCTCGAGCCAACCGCTAAGGGCGCGACGCGGCCGGCTCCAGAACAACGCCGTCAATCCGGCGGCGATCAGCACCGCCAGCGCGACCCCGCCGCCCAGCAGCGGCCGAGGCAGGACGACGCCGGCGAGCGGCGCCATAACCAGCGCAATGAGCAACAGGCTGGCCACGTCGAGCAGGCGGCTCAGCAGCGCGGCCCCGACGCCGACCGCGACCGGGGCGTTGAGGCGAGGTCGCGCGAGGACCACGAAGGCCGCATCGCCGCTGGGTCCGGGGAGGATAAGGCTGGCGCCCCAGCTGCTGAGCGTGACGGCGAGGATGGTCCGGAGCCGCCGCGGCTGCCCATTGCCCAGAAGCAACCGGTATCGCCAGGCGCGCACGGAGATGAAGGCGAAGGCCGCCACCACCGCCAGCAGCACCAGTCCCGGCGAGACTTCGGACAGCGTTTCGACCAGCTCCGCCGGCCGAACGGCACGCAGCACCAGGAAGAGCAGCGCCGCGGTCACGACCGCAGCCACCGCCACCCGCAACCATCGCTGGGTCATCGTTGAGCACCCCGAAGCGCATCCTGGTCACCGGCGGCGCCGGGTTCATCGGCCTGCACACCGTGCGCCGGCTGGCCGGCGAGGGCTTCACGGTCCTGGTGGTCGACGACCTCCGGCATGCGTGCGGCGAGCCGTTGCCTCCGAGCGTCGAGCTCGACACCGCCGACCTCAACAGCCCGGCTGCCGCCCAAGCCATCGCCCGTTTTCGTCCGGACGCGATCCTGCACCTGGCCGCCCAGGGCGGTGTCTCGCGATCGGTTCGCGATCCGGCGGGAGATGCGTTGGTCAACGTGCTTGGCACGGTCGCCCTGCTCAAGGCGAGCGCGGACGCGGGCTGCCGTCGCTTTGTGTTCGCCTCCTCCGGTGGAGCGATCTACGGCCGGGCCACCCGCCTTCCGACGCCCGAGCGGGCCAGCCCGAAGCCGCTGTCGCCATACGGGGCCGCCAAGCTGGCCGCCGAGGGCTACCTCGGGACGTTCGCCAGGACCTTCGGCCTTTGGACGCTGGCGCTTCGCTACTCGAACGTGTACGGCCCATTCCAAGACGGAACCGGTGAAGCCGGCGTCGTCGCCATCACCTGCGAGCGTCTCCTGTCGGGCCGCGCTCCGGAGATCCGCGGCGACGGGCAGCAGACTCGGGACTTCGTCTTCGTCGCGGACATCGCCGACGCCAACCTGCGGGCGCTGCGTTCGCGGGTCACCGGCGTGATGAACATCGGCACCGGCGTTCCCAGCAGCGTCCGGACCGTCATCGACGAGCTGGTCGCTGTCGCGGCCTACCCGGGTCCGATCGATCTGGTCGAGGGACGGCCGGGCGAGGTGCGCGAGACCGCACTCGACACGCGGCGCGCGCTGAAGCTCCTGGAATGGAGGGCCCCCACCCCGTTGCGCGACGGCTTGCGACAAACCTTTACGAGCTTTCGCGAACGGGCGCGGCCAACGACGGCGCCCGCCACTGTCGCGCCAGCCGGAGCCGCAAGTAGACCAGGTCACGGATCGCCCGCAGGATCGGGATGAGGCGAGCCCCCGACCGCACCCCGGCGACCCGAGGGTAGTGATGCACCGCGACTTGCCGCACACGAAGGCCACTGCGCCGACACTTGAAATACAGCTCGGTATTGAGCAGCGCCGAGCGCGCCAGCAGCGGCGCCGCGGCCTCCAAAACTTCGCGGCGCATCAGCTTGAGACCGCAGTCGATGTCACGGGCCCGCACCCCATACAGGGTGCGCACGAGAACGTTGAAGACGCCGGCGATGACGAGTCGGTAGCCCGGGTCGGCACGGTGCTGGCGCCAACCGGTTGCGAAGTCGGTGGTGGGCATCAGCCCGGCCAGCGTGGTCAGATCGGCGGGATCGAACTGACCGTCGCCATCCATGAACGCCACATAGCCCATGCGTGCGGCTCGCAGGCCATCGGCCACCGTCACGCCGTATCCACGCTTCCCCTGGTGCGAGATGACACGCAGCCGTGTCTCGGCGGCACCCATCGCCGCGCGCGCCCGCGCCACCGTGTCATCGGTGCTCCCGTCGTCGACGAGCACGATCTCCCACTCCGGCGCCAGCCGATCGAGGGTGCTGATGCTCGCACCGATGACCTTGGTCATATTGGGCGCTTCGTTGTGCGCCGGAATGACCAGGCTTAGCGGCCGATCCAGCATGGGCCCAGGTTGTCAAAGGACGGCACGGCCCGTATCAAAGCAGCGCCGCATGAGAACGAGATGAGACCGCCGGCGGCACGGTCGGATCTACGGCCGCGCCTGATCGCGATCCTGCCGCTAGGACTGGCCCTGCTTGCCGCCCTCGGCTACGCCGCCATCGGCATCTACCGGCACGACCATTTCGCCAGCAACGCCTTCGACCTCGGCGTCCAGGATCAGACCATTTGGGGATACAGCCGGTTGCAAATGATCCCCAACACGGTGGAGATGATCCGCAACCTCCTCGGTGACCACTTTCATCCGATCCTGGTGGCGGTCGCACCCCTGTACTGGATCTGGGACGATGCCCGGGTTCTGCTCGTGGTCCAGGCAGCACTCCTGGCCCTCGCCGCGGTCCCCATCTTCTGGTGGGCACGAGAGCGCCTCGGACTCCTCACCGCGATCGCCTTCGAGGCCGCCTATCTCATCTTCTGGGGCATCCTCTCCGGGGTCATCTACGATTTCCACCACATCGCGTTTGCGGTTCCCGCCATTTCATTCGGGCTCTACGCGGTCCTGACGCATCGCAACCGCTTGTTCTGGGCCATGCTGGTCGTCGGGCTCCTGACCAGAGAAAACATCGCGCTCACCTTCGCCGCCATCGGCGTCTACATCGCCCTGGTCCAGCACCGCTGGCGACTCGGCCTCGTGGTCATCGCGATCTGCACCGCCTGGTTTACCGCGTTGATCGAGCTCGTCATGCCGGCGATCGCGGGCGCGGCATACGGCCACTGGACTTACGACGCGCTCGGCAGCGGCCCCGGAAGTGCGGTCCTGCACATCGTCCGTCACCCAATCTCCTCGCTCCAGCTTCTCATCGACAATCCCATCAAGCGCAAACTCTGGGGCGGCCTCCTCGGAGCCTGGCTGTTGCTGCCGCTGCTCTCGCCCATCTCGCTGGTTGCGATCCCCACGGTGTTGGAGCGCCTCTGGTCCTCGAACCCTGCGCTCTGGAGCGCCAGCTTCCACTACTCGCTGGTGATCGCGCCGGTCCTGGCCTTGGCCAGCATCGATGGGCTCGCCCGACTGCAGCAGATCCTCGTCGAGCGCGGAACATTTCCCTCCCCCTCTGGGGCAGGGCAGGGTGGGGGCCTCGGGGTGGGGGTTTCCCTGGCGGTCCTCGTCGCGGGAATGACCCTGAGCTTTGGGGTGGTCCGACCGCTGGACGAGCTTGCTACCTACGTCTCCGCGACCCAGGCCTCCGCGATTCAGTCTTGCCTGACGGTGATCCCACCCGACGCCAGTGTGTCCGCGTCGAACAAGTTGCTTCCGCACTTGAGTCACCGCCGCGAGATCTATCTTTTGACCATGAAGGCTGACGCGGACTACGTCGCCATCGATCTGGACACCTACCTCGGTCAGTTCTTTCCCGGTGAGCAGGCGCAGATCAGGACCACCATCTCGCGGGCCCTGGCAAACGGCTACGGCGTCGCCTGTTCCCGAGGGACGACCGTCGTCTTGCATCGTGGCGTCGGCCGCGCCGTGCTCAGCCCCGAGCTGTCCGCGTTTCTCGCCGGGGCCGGCTAATTCCGCTCGGTCTTCGATGTCGGCGCGTGTTACTGGTTGGCGCCGCCCTCGAGTGAGCTGAGCAGCTGCTTGACGACGTTGACCGGGATGGCGAACCCGACGCCGACGTTGCCCGCGATCGGGCTCTCGATGGAGTCGTTGATCCCGATGACCTGGCCCTGAGTGTTGAGCAGCGCCCCGCCCGAATTGCCCGGGTTGATGGGAGCGTCGGTCTGGATCAGGCCGGAGAGCCCGGATGCCGAATTGTGCCGGTTGAGGCCGGAGACGATGCCGGCGGTCATCGATTCGGCAAGTCCAAAGGGCGCGCCGATCGCGTAGACGTGGTCGCCGACCAGCACGTTGTCCGAGTTGCCAAGGGTGAGCGGGTGCAACGTCGACGCAGCGGCCGACACCCGAACCACGGCGAGGTCGGCGCTGGTATTCGAGCTGACCAGCGTCGCCGCCAGAGTGCGGCCGTCATTGAATGTGACCTGGATCTGGTTGGCTCCGGCGACCACGTGCGCGTTGGTCAGGATGTCGCCGTTGGTATTGAGCACGATCCCCGAACCCGTCCCCTCGCCGACCCGGCCGAAGCGGCCGGCGACCTCGGTGGTGATGGTGACGACGCCCGGCGCTGCCTGCAGATAGATCGCGGAGGCGGAGCTTGGCGTCTGTGCCTGGGCCACGCCGGCGGTCGATGCCGATCTGGCGACGGCGGCCGGCGTCGCGGCCGGGGTCCGGTTTAGGATCGCCTCGGCGCCGAGCGCCCCGCCGGCGATGCCCCCGATCACGAAGAGCGCCGCCGCCAAGACCGCGGTCCGGCGACCGGGCCGGCGAGGGTCGCCAGGAGATGGCGGCGCCGGGTCGACTGGCGGCTCAGGCTCGGCCGGCGGCTCCAGCGGCTCGTACGGCAGCGGGCCTGTGACCATGTCCCCCATCATGCGCGGCGCATCCTTATGGATTGATGACGGGAAGATAAGACGGCGCTAAGACTTTCGCGGGCTAGGAGGCTTGCTGCGCCGTGTGGCCGTTGCCGTTGCCCGTCACGACGGCGCGCCCGCGATTGCGCAGCACGTCGCCGACCGTGTCGCTCAGCCGCTTGGGTAAGAGGTGCGCCTTGACGAGGTAGGCGGCGGCGCTGAGGCGCTTGGCCTCTTCGATCAGGTTGGGACTGTCATCCTCGCTGAACACGACCACCAGCAGGTCGCGCGTCGCCGTGTCCTCGCGGAGCGTGGCCAGCAGTTGCAGCCCGTCGAGGTACGGCAGGTGGACGTCGAGCAGGGTGACGTCCGGCTGGAGCGTGCGGGCCATCTCCAATCCCGAGACGCCGTCGGCCGCCACCGCCACCCGGTAACCTTCCAGTTGCAGCTTGAGCTGATAGAGATCCGCAATATCCGGATGATCTTCGACCATCAGGACGCGGGGTTGGGCTGCCATAGTCTCCCTCAGGGGACCTCAGCGTAATCCCGCCCGAAGACGCGGTCAAGCCATCGTTTGAGGGGACAAATGCACCCGCGCTCTACTCACGTTTCTTGACGCGAGGACACGTCAAAACGTCGAGTCGGTCGGGCGCGATGTACTAGTGGCTGCAGCCGTGGGCCGTGCCCGCGTCGCCGCCGGTGTCGAACGAGCTACCGCATGAGCAGCTCGAGACCGCGTTGGGGTTGTGCACCGTGAAACCGCCACCCATCAGGCTGTCGACGAAATCGATTTCGGCGCCCTTGATGTAGCGGGCGCTGACCGAATCCACGAACAGTCGCACCCCGCCAACTTCGCTGACGGCGTCGCCGTCTTCCGGCCGGTCCTCGAAGCCCATGCCGTACGACATGCCGGAGCAGCCGCCTGGCTGGACGAAGACACGCAGGCCCATCTCGGGGCGTCCCTGCTTCTGCAAAAGATCACGCAACTGGCCGAGCGCGGAGTCCGTAATGCTGATCAGCTGGGTGTCGTCCGCGATCTGGGTGTTGTATTCGTGATCGATCATTTCTTGAGCCATGTGAGGCCATTATACGGCTTGATCTCGCGGAGTTGGCCAGTTTCGAGTTGTAACAGGGATGTGAATTTCCCTCCCTCGCTTGCGGGGGAGGGCGGGGTGGGGGCTAGGGAAACTGCTGCTTCGCCAGCGGGCGGACCGCGTGGGTGTGGCCCACCGGCCGCCACCGGACCCTCACCACCGCGTCTCGGACGGCGGCCGGCATCTCCCCATCCCGCCCCGGGCCGATCACTCCGGGCCGCTCTCCGGCGCGCGGGCCGGCCCGCCGCAGCGCGTACGCGTAGCGCCGCCTGCCACGATAGGTGAAGTAGGGCGGCTGGTCGGGGTGCCCTGCCCGCACCAGCAGATCGATGTGCTCGAACGGTTGATCCCAGTCGAGCTCGGTCTGCCGCACCGGCGGCTCGTAGCTCCCCTGCGCGAGGTCGGGCGAAATAACCTGGACGTCGCCCACTTCCAGACGCGCCAGCGTTTCGCCAAGCGCGGGAAGGCCCTGCGCCACCAACCGCTTGCTGAGGGTGCCGGCGTTATCGTCATCGGACACCGTCACTCGACGCTGCGCCAGGATCGGCCCCGCGTCGATGCGTGGCACCGTCTGGTGGATGGTGATGCCCGCCTCGGCATCGCCGTTGACGATCGTCCAGTAGATCGGCTCCGGCCCGCGGTGCCGTGGCAAGAGAGAAGGATGGATGTTCAGCCATCCCCGGGTGGGCACCGCCAGCGTCTCCAACGCCAGGATTTGATCGAAGCTCGCCATCACGACCACATCCGGCCGGTAGGCGCGCAGCGAGCGGACGAAGGGTTCGGCGTTGGCGTTGGCGGTGACCTCGACCGGGCGGCCGAGGTGCCCCGCGATGCGGGCCACCAGGTCGGGCTTTGGATGGGTGCGCTGCCAGCGAGTGCTGCAGACGGCGGCCACCAGGTTGACCCGCCGCTCGATCAGATAGAGCAGGAAGGCCGTGCCGTAGTCGGATGGGATGCCGCAGAAGACGACCCGAAGGCCCTGCTCGTCGAGGCGGGGACCCGCATAGGGTTCGGTCGGCACCGCCTCGAGGTCGATGGGCACCATCGAGAACTCGGGCTTCGACCAGATGCCGGCGGACAGCTCATCGAGCCAGGGGTCGTCGAAGGCGGGCCGCGGGTCGAGCGCCGCCTCCGTCACGCCATCGCCCGGCGCACGACCGGGGGACGCTGGTCATCGTCCCCGTACGCCCAGCCGAGCAGGTCCATCACGTGGACCACTGGAATGTCGTGGCCGGCGCGCTGCAGGCCCATCGAAATCTGCAAGATGCAGCCGGGGTTGGCGGAGGCGATCACTTGGGCTCCGGATTCCACGATGTTGCGCAGCTTCCAGCCCAGCGCCTCTTCCGCGATCTCCGGATGCGTCAGGTTGTAGACGCCGGCCGAGCCGCAACACCAGTCGGACTCCTTCAGCTCGACCAGCTCGACGCCGGGGATCATCTTGAGGGCCTGGCGGGGTTGCTGCTGCACCCGCTGGCCATGGAGCAGATGACACGGGTCCTGGTAGGCGACCTTCAAGCGAATCGCCCGCGCCGGCGGCCGCAGCCCCTTGTCGACCAGGAACTCGGAGGCATCCTTGACGGTTCGCGAGAAAGCGGCGCCCTCCTCCTCCCGTTGGGGGTTGCCACGCAGCTGAAGCTGGTATTCCTTCATGTTCGAGCCGCAGCCCGCGGCGTTGACGATCACCGCGTCCAGCTCCTGGCCTTGGAACGCCTCCATGGTCTGGGCCGCCAGCCGCTCCGCGGTCGTCGCCTCACCGGCATGGGAGGCGAGCGCGCCGCAGCAGACCCTCGCGGACGGCACCACCACGTCATAGCCGTTCTGCGCCAGGGCGAGCGCGGTCCGGCGGTTGGTGCCATGGAACATCTCGTCCTGGATGCAGCCGGTCAGTAGACCGAGGCGCGCACGCCGAGTCCCATGCGCCGGTGTCAGCGCAGGGAGTACCGCCTGCCGCGGTCTCGTATCGCCCACCGGTGGAAAGGCAGCGAATTTCCCCAACGGCACGATCTTCCATGCACCGCTGCGGCGCAACAGCGCCGACAGGCGGGCGGCGCGGGTCGCCCGGTAGAGCCAACCAGCGATGCGGAGTCGTCGCGGATGCGGCAGCAGCCCATTGAGGAGCAGCCGTCGCACCATCCGGTCGCGGCGGTTCTGCGGCGGAGTCATCGCCCGTGCCATCTCCATCACCGACCCGAACTGGACGCCCGACGGGCAGGCGGTTTCGCACGCCCGGCAGTTCAAGCACTGATAGATGTGTGCCTGGAAGCGTGGGTCGTCGAAGGACGTCAGACCGAGTGTGGCTTCCTTGATCTGCCACATCCGGCCGCGGGGACTGTCGCCTTCGTGATGCAGGACTCGGAAGGTCGGACACTTCGGGAGGCAAAGGCCGCAGTGAATGCAGTCCCTGACCAGGTCCATATCGATCCCCGGTGCAGGGGCGGGCACGCCGTCACGCTCGATCTGCCGCTTGAAGTCGAGGGTGGCGAGCTTTGGCATCAGCGGCCCTAGATGCCGCCGACGAAGCGGCCCGGGTTGAGGATCACGTTGGGATCCAGCGACTGCTTGAGGGCGCGCATGATCGGGAAACCCGGTGGTGGCGGCCCCCACACGTCGAGCGACGACTTCACCGAGACAGGCGCCGAGGCCACCACCACCTGTCCCTCATCGCCGGCCAGCGAACGCATGCGCTGGAGGGTGGGCGCGGCGGATGATGGGGTCACGCGCAGATCGACCACGCCGGCCGCCGGCTGGATGATGACCGATGCCTCCGGCGGCATCGCGCCGGACAGTGTCGGGATGGAGGCGATGGGGGCGATCGCGCGCAAGAGTACGACATCACCGTCCGGCGCCGACCAGTCGCGCGCCGCGTCCCAGAAGGTCAGCGGCAGATCCGCACCTTCGACGCGACCGCCGGCATCGCGGATCGCGCCGACGGCCTGGTCGCGCGCCGCGTCGGCTTCGCGGGCGTAGCCTTCGAACTTGAGCGCCAGCGTCCACCGCCAGTCGGCGGTGAGGCCGCATTCCCAGAGCGCCCGCCGGTCCAGGACGATCGCGGCCGCCGGGGAAAGATAGGAGCGAGCCAACTGCAGTCCGGCGGCGACCGCCGGCGTGGCCGCTTCGAAATGACCGAGCACGGTGGCCTCGCTTTCAGGAATCGCTTGCACCTTCAAGTTGACTTCGGCCACGACGCCGAGCGTCCCCAGTGCCCCGATGTGAAGCTTCATCAGGTCGTAGCCGGCGACGTTCTTCACCACTTTTCCGCCGGCGCGCGCCACCTTCCCCGATGGGTAGGCGACCGCGATCCCGATCACCCAGTCACGCACGGTCCCGTGGCGCGCCCGGCCAAGCCCGTTGGTGTTGGCGGCGACCATCCCGCCGACCGTCGCCCGCTCGGGGTACGGCGGATCCAATGGAAGCCGCTGGCCCTGCGCCCGCAGGGCCGCCTGCAGGTCAGACACACGCATCCCGGCCTCGACCCGGCAGGTGAGGTCGGCCGGCTCGTACTCCAGCAGCCGCGTCATTCGTTCGGTGGAGAAGGCGATCTCATAGCGACGCGGCGGAGGGCCGAGCCGCATTTGCGTGCCGCCGCCCCAGACCACCACCGCCGCGGGCGTGAGGTCGCAGAGGCGCAGCCCACGGGCAGCGTCGTCCGCGTCGCCCGGATGCATGATCTTCGACGGCAACAGGTCGTCGACACTCAGGCGGCGCTGGTCGTCAACCGTGATCTGATGCCCGGGCAAGACTGTGGCGCCGGCTCTCACACCCACAGGTCTTCAGCCCCTGCGACCGCCGCCTGCCGGCGCGGATAACCGGGCGGGTAGGGCAGCGCCGACGGTTGCAGGCCCTTACCCGGAAAGATCTTGCCGGGATTCATCAGGACGTGCGGATCGAAGACGCGGCGGACCCGGTCCATGACTTCGAGGTCGTCATCCGAGAAGACGTAGCGGATGTTCTCGCGCTTTTCCAGGCCAATGCCGTGCTCGCCGGTGACGGAACCGCCGGCCTCGGCGCAGAGTTTGAGGATCTCGTCGCCGATGGCAAGCACGGCCTGGTACTGACCGGGTTGGAAGGCATCGAAGAGGACGAGCGGGTGCAGGTTGCCGTCGCCCGCATGGAAGACGTTGCAAATCTTGAAACCGGTGCGTTCGCTGATGGCGTCGATCTTCGCCAGCGTTTCCGGCAGCTTGGTGCGCGGCACGACGCCGTCCATCACGTAGAAGTCGGAGGACAGGCGGCCCATTGCCGAGAAGGCGCCCTTGCGTCCTTTCCACAGGGCCTGGCGTTCCTGCTCGTTGCGGGCGATGCGAACCTCGGTGGCGCCGTTGTCGCGGCAGACCCTGGCCATCCGCTCGCCCAACTCCTGCGCCACCTCCGGAATGCCGTCGACCTCGAGCAACAGCACCGCTCCGGCGTCGAGCGGGTAGCCCGCGTGCGACGCGGCCTCGATCGCCTGGATGGATAGCTTGTCCATCATCTCGATGGCGGCTGGAAGGATCCCGGTACGGACGATGGCGGATACCGCATTGCTGGCGGTGGCGACATCGGGGTAAACGGCCAACAACGTCTTCTGTACCGGCGGCAGGGGTTGGATCTTCACCCAGACGCGGGTGACCACGGCCATGGTGCCCTCCGATCCGACCAGCAGTCCGGTCAGGTCATACCCGATGGCCTCGGCCGACTTGCGTCCGCCGACCTGCACCAGCTCGCCGCTGGACAGCGCGACCTCGAGACCGGTGACATGGTTGACCGTCACCCCGTAGATGAGCGTGTGCGGGCCGCCCGCATTGGTGGCGACATTGCCGCCGATGGTGCAGGCGCCCTGGCTCGACGGGTCGGGCGCGTAGTAGTAGCCGTGCGGCTTGAGCGCCTGGCTCAGCGCCAGGTTGACCACGCCCGGCTGGACCACGGCGCGCAGGTTGTCGATGTCGATCTCGAGGATGCGGTCCATGCGGGCGAAGGTGATGACGACCCCGCCGTCGACCGGCACGGTGCCGCCCGCCAGGCTGCTGGCCCCGGATCGCGGCGTGACCGGGACACGGGCGTCGGCACAGATCTTGACGATCCGCGCCACCTCCTCGGAGGTGGCAGGGATGACGACGATGTCGGGCAGCGCCGTCTCCGGGCTGGCGTCGTACTGATAGAGGCGCATCTCGTAGGGATCCGCGAACGCGTAGCGCTCGCCCACCACCTCGCGGAGGCGGTCCAGCAGCCGTTCGCGATCCGCCGCGTCCATTTCGTTAAAGGGTACGCTCGCCCCCACCCTGCCCTCCCCCGCGGGGCGGGGGAGGGAATTTATCGGGGCTAATTGAGCGTTGGAATGATCCCGGGTATCAGGTAAACCTCGATCATGGCGACGATGCCGACCGCCGCGGTGAGGATCAGGCTGTAGCCGATGGTCCTACGGAAAATCTCGCCTTCAGACCCGACCCGGTTGACACCGGCGGCCCCGACCGAGAGATTCTGCGGGCTGATCATCTTGCCCATGACCCCGCCGGAGGAGTTGGTTCCCGCCGTCAGGACGGGACTCAGATGATGTCCGCTGATCACGATCTGCTTGGCGGTGAACGCCTGCATCGGGCCGAACAGCGTGTTGGAGGCCGTGTCGCTCCCGGTCAAGAAGACGCCCAGCGCGCCGATCACCGCGGAGAAGAAGGGGAAGACGGCGCCGGTTTTCGCCATCAATAACGCTAGCGTGGACGTCATCCCGGAAAAGTTCATCACCGCGGCGATGCCCAGGATGAACGCGATCGTCAGGATGGGAAGCCTCAACTGGCGCAGTGTCCGTCCATAGGTCGTAAAGAACAGGCGCAACGGCGCACCTCGGATCGCCATCACGATGAAGGCGATGATCGCGGCGAAGAGCACGAGGCTGCCCGCGGCCGCCAGGAAGTCCCAGGTGAAGGTGATGGGATAAGGCGTGGACTTCGTCACGATCTGCGGTTCCTGGGAGATCAGGGGCACGGGCTTGGCCGAAGTCCCGCTGTAGCTCCCGGGCCACTGGAACCGCCAGAACGGAAACTTAAAGGCTCCAGCGTCCTTTGTCGGACTTGGTCCGAACCACGGATTGGGGCAGAGCTTGAAGGCCGGCTGGCCACACTTGAGGTCGGCGGTGATGTTGGCCGGCGTGTGCAGCGCATTCTTGGGGTTGCCGGCGGGACTGCCGGAAAAGAACGGCAGATTGCCCATCTGGCCGATCAAGATGACGACGACCAGGATCACGTACATCATGTACGCGCGCACGACGCGGCCAGGTGAGTCGACGACCTGGGCGACCGCCGCGCCGACGCTTCGGAAGCCTGGCGTCGCGCCCGCCGGCGCCGCCGCGCGATCGTCGCTAAAGCCCCAGAGCGTACGCGGCTTCCAGACTCGCAGCAGGAGGGCCACCGCGGCCATCGACACCAAGGCGGCGAGCACGTCGGTCAGCTCGGGACCAATGAAGTTCGAAACCAGGAACTGGACGACGGCGAAGGCGATGCCCGCCGTGAGCACGGCCGGCAGGACTTCGACCATTCGCTTCCAGCCGGCGAGGACGACGATCAAGAATCCCGGGATGATGATCGAAAAGACCGGGAGTTGCCGCCCGACCATAGCGGAGAGGGCGAGCGTCACCGGGGTCTGATCGGCGGCGCCGTGCCCGATGATGGGCGCCGTCAGCAACCCGAGCGTCACGATCGGGATGCCGATCGAGCCGAAGGCGACCGGCGCCGTATTGGCGAGCAGCGCCAGCACCGCCGCACTGATCGGTTCGAAGCCGAGGCTGGCGAGGATAGCGGCCGAGATCGCGACCGGAGCGCCGAAGCCGGCGATGCCCTCCATCAGGGCGCCAAAGCAGAACGCCACCAGCAGCGCCTGGACCCGCCGGTCCCCGGTGAGCCGGGTCAGCGAGCGACGGATCACATCGAAGTCGCCACTGGCGATGGTCAGGTTGTGGAAGAAGACGGCATTGAGGACGATCCAGCTGATCGGCCACAACCCATTCGCCATCCCCTCGGTCGTCGCCGAGACGTCAAGCCCGAATGGCATGCTCCAGACCACCGCGGCGAGCACCACCGCGGACAGCATCGCGGTAAGCGCCGACAGCCACGCCGGCATTCGAAGCACGGCCAGCATCACGAACAAGATGTAGAGAGGAATGCCTGCGACGATCGCCGAGACAAGAATGCTGCCGCCCAACGGCTGGTACACCTGATGAAACGCCAGGATCGCGATGGCCCCACTCATAACGCGGAAACCTCCCTTCCTTTCGGATCGGTCCTTACGTACAGGCTCTCTGGTCTACGTTACACAGTGGCGCAGCAAAAGCGCCACAATTGGCCGCATGCCAAAAGCGGCGCCGCACCGCACCACCGGCACGGCCGCTCCACTGAAGCTCGCTGACTTCGAGCCGGCCGCCCGAGCCGTCCTGCCCCAGGGCATTTACGACTACATTGCCGGCGGGGCGGAGGACGAGGCCACGCTACGGGATAACCGCGACGCCTTTGCCCGGTATCGCTTCCGCTTCAAGGTCCTGGCCTCGGCCGACCACCCGGACCTGGGCACCGAGCTCTTCGGGCAACGCTTTACGATGCCGGTCCATCTGGCGCCGGCGGCGATCCAGCAGATGGCCCACCCCGACGGCGAAGCCGCCGCCTACCGGGCGGCCAGTGATGCCGGAATCGCCTATTGCCTGAGCACGCTGTCGAGCGTTTCGATGGAAGACCTGGCGGCGGCCGCCACCGGGGCGCGCTGGTTCCAGCTGTACATGCACCCGGAGCGCGCGGTGAGCGCGGCCTTCATCGAGCGCGCCGTCGACGCAGGCTTTTCCGCCATCCTGCTTACCGTCGACCTGCCGAAGACCGGGCGGCGGGAGCGGGACATCCGCAACGCCTTCAGCTTGCCCGCTGGTGTTTCGTACGCCAATCTCGAGGGCCGGCGGCGCGCGGCGACCGCCGAAGGCCCCGACCCCTTCGCCCAGAACGTGAATGCCCACACCAGCGCGGCGCTCGGCTGGCCGGATCTCGAATGGCTGCTGGCCCGGACCTCGCTCCCGGTGATCGTGAAGGGCGTCGTCCGCGCCGACGATGCACGCCGCGCGGTCGAGGTAGGCGCCCGCGGCCTGGTCGTAAGCAACCACGGCGGCCGGCAACTCGACTACGCGATCGCGAGCCTCGACGCGCTGCCCGAGGTGGTCCAGGCGGTGGGAGGGAAGGTACCGGTGCTCCTGGACGGCGGCGTCCGCCGGGGGACAGACGTCCTCAAGGCGCTCTGCCTCGGGGCCAGCGGCGTCCTGATCGGGCGGCCCTATCTGTACGCGCTGGCCGTGGGCGGCGCTGACGGTGTCCGCGGCATGCTGGAGCTGCTACGCGAGGAGATCACGCTCTCGATGAGCCTGCTGGGGGCCGGCCGCCTCAGTGAGCTCAGCCAGGACCTGCTGACGAGGATCTAAGAGCCCGCGGCCGTCTCGCGCGTTACCGTATCGAGCAGCGGCTGAATGGTCTTTCCCTGCCAGGCCGCGGCGCCGTTCTGGGCGGCGGCGAAGCTGGCCGCAAACTGTCGGCGGGCAGCGGCGAGGTTATTTGCCGATTGCTGCGCGGACTGCGTCTGGTTGGCGGCGGCGGCCAGACTGTATTGCTGGGCGTTCGTCACGACGGCGACCATAGCATCGATCCAGTTCGCCCACAGCGGGTCGAGTAGCGCGTCGGCAAAGGCGGCCGAGACCTGCTGCGGTTTGAGATCGTCGACCAGGGCGGAGGATGCCCGCGCGGCGTCGGCCCAGGCATGGGCGTTGAGGGCAGGGTCGAGTGTGGTGGAAATCTTGTGCGCGTCGGCCGTCACCTGCTGCGCGAGCGTCAGCTGGAGGATCGCGCCATGGGTCAGCTTGAGGCTGGCCTGCAACGCTTTGTCCAGGTGATCGAGCGCCGGACGGTCGGTGGCGATGAAGGCAGCCGCGTGCAGCTGGAACGGCAGGCCGTCGGCCTGGGCCATGTAACTCTGGGCCAGCTGGACGTGGCCCAGCGCGTCGTCCGCCGACTTCTGCGCGCTCTTGGCGAGGGCCAGGTCCGCGGCAAGCTGGGCGTCAGACAGACTGATGCTGCCTTTGGCGGACATGTCCACCCACAGATGGTTGACGTTGGTACTGACGTCCGCGGCACCCCTGCGCGCGAGATCCAGCTCGCCGGCCTCCGATTGCGCCAGCTGCGCAACCCGCTGGGGCAACATGAAGGTCAGGAAGGCCCCCAGCGCGCCGACGGCGATGAGGAGGACCAGGATGACGAAGATCCAGGTGCCCCAGGAGACGCGGCGCGCCGGTCGGAATACCCGGCGCGCGGGTGCCGGTCTTGGGAGGGCCACGAATAGGTAACGCTGGCCGCAAGCCTCCTCTTGCCAACCGATCGGCGAAGCCGCCTCACCGATATGTGACGGTCCTGTGGCGGACCGCCGACCCCGAGCGCCCAACGGTGGAAGCGAATGGATCGGCGTCGCGAAAGCCCTGTGCTAGAGTGAATTTCCCGCACGCAAATGGCCTACATCATCACCGAGACCTGCGTTGACCTCAAGGACAGGTCGTGCGTCGACGTCTGCCCGGTCGACTGCATCATCGATGGCGGCGCCGAGGATCGGATGCTCTACATCAACCCTGACGAGTGCATCGATTGCGGCGCTTGTGTCGATCCTTGCCCGGTGGCCGCGATCTATCCGGAGGATGAGGTCCCGTCCGAGCAGAAAAAGTTCATCGCCTGGAATTTCGACTACTTCAAAAGCGATGCCGATAAGGCCCGCGTGCGCGCCGAGATCAACGCCGCCTACCCGGAGAAGCGAAAGACCGAGGGCGCGCCCTAAGGGGGGCTGCTCGCGTCGGGCTCGGCGCGAGGCGCGGTGGCGCGACGAACCAGTTTCACGGGAAGTTCGATGACGCGGCGCGGCGGACCGAGCCACCGCTCCAGCATGGCCAGCACTTGGGGCGATGGCGGCTTCGGGCCCTCGCCCTGGCCCTCGGTCTCGAACAGGATGTCGGCGATCGCCTCGGCCGGGCCGGCCGGCTTTTGCGCGCGGCTCAGCTCGAGCCACCGCGCCGTGATCCAGAGGTACATATCGGCCTCGGTTCTGCCGGGGAAATGGTCCAGGATCTTGTACTCGCGGATCAGGTCGGCGATCGGCCTGTAGACGTTGTCGTACCAGCTCGCACTGGCCTCGGCGATGCTGACCTCGCGGTACTGCTGCAAACCCATGAAGTAGCGATGCCCGAGGATGTCCTCGAAGATCCGGTCGTAGCGTCCGAGCCGGCTGACGGCAATCGACGCCTCGGGGCGCACCCGGTCGAGCTGGCTGCGCTCGAGGAAGTCGACGTACTCTCGGGCCTGAAGCAGGGCCGCCGCGTCCATGTCGCCCTTTAGGGGCGCGCGGGTCTTCACCTCGATGACCCGCGCCGGGATGGTTTTCCAGCCAAGGTGGCGCGCAACCGACACCCGGTGGTGTCCGTCCTTGACGAAATAGACGTCGCCCAGACGGTAGACCTCGATCGGCGGCACCGGCTCGCCCCGCCGCATCGCCTCGTCGAGTTGCGCCCAGCGCTTTCGCATCTGGGGCTTCACCGGAAGAAACGAGGCGTCGAAGTCGTTGGGGCGTCCCACCGAGCCACGGATATCGGCGATCGGCACGTCCTTGAGACCCGTGTAGCTCTGGCCCTCGAGCCTGGCTGCCCGACGCACCTCGTCGAAGGAAAGCAGGGGCCTGGTGTCGCCGCGGAGGACCGCACCGGCGTCGCGAAGGAACGCCTGGATGCGGGCCGTCTCGAAATCGGTGCGGGCGCGAAGCTGTTTCATCGGGGAGCGAGCTCGATCAGCCGGTGACCCACGACGTTGATGACACGGGTTTCTCCAATTTGGCCCTCGCGGCTGATCTCGCGCCCGTAGGGATGGACGTGCCCGTGCAGCAACAGTCGCGGGCGCATCCACTCGACCGCGCGGCGGACCGCGAGCAACCCGCGGTGCGGCGCGTCTGTGCCTTCATTGACCCCGGCCGGTGGGCCGTGGGTGATCAGGATGTCGGGGTGGCGCAGCCGCAGCCGCAACCGCAACGCCCGCACTTTGGCCATCATTTGTCGCTCGGTGTACTGGTGGGCGCCGTCACTGTAGCGGATCGAGCCCTCGAGGCCGGCGATCAGCAACCCCCTCTCCCTTACCACGCGGCCGTCGATCTCCGCCGCATGCAGGTAATCGCCCTGGCGGCCCGGCGGATCATGGTTGCCACGAACGAAGACCAGCGGCGCGGCATAGATCGTCGAGAGCGCGTCGAGGTAGTCGGCCGGGAGATCCCCGCACCCGATCACCAGGTCGACGCGCCCCTGCGCCTCCACCGTCCGCTCGTCGAGCAACTGGGGCTCGACCTCGTCGCTGACGGCCAGCAGGCGCACGTCCACTGCGCCGCGAACCGCTAGGCCAGCTCGCTAAAGAGCGGATCGACGTTGCGCTGGTAGAGGGGCAGGTCGACCAGCGGGTGGTCCTTGAGAGCCGGAACCTTCAGGGCCAGTTGTTCGTCATAGGTCGGAAGGTCGACGCAGTAGAAGACGCCCACCGCCAGGCTGTCCTGGGTTTCGTAGGAGGCGCGCAGGGCTCGCGTCTTCTTTTCCACAATCTCGTCGATGTTGGTCGGGTCCTTGACGACCGGGTCCCAAATTGAGTCCGCCTCCAGGCGCCGGATCCGCGCGCGCCCGATATCTTCGCCGGCGTACCACTCCTTGGTGCGCAGGTCGTTGTACACGGGGCAGGTCTGAAAGATGTCGAGGAACGACGTGCCCTTATGGTTGATCGCCTGCACGATCAGCGAGACCAGGTTCTTGACGTCGAGGGCATAGCCTCGCCCGATCCAGGTGTAGCCCGCACCCAACGCCAGGGCGATCGGGTTGACGCCTTCCTGGATCGAGGCCTCGGGCATCGATTTCGTCTTCAAGCCCTTCGCCAGGGTCGGAGACGCCTGTCCCTTGGTGAGGCCGTAGACACCGTTGTTGAACACGATATATGTCATGTCGACGTTGCGGCGACCGCTGTTCACGAAGTAGCCGGCGCCGATGCCATAGCCGTCCCCATCGCCGCCGACCGCCACCACCGTGAGCTGGTTGTTGGCCAGCTTGGCGCCGGTCGCGACCGGAAGCGCCCGTCCGTGCAGCGTGTGCAGCCCGTAGGTGTCGATGTAGTGCGGCGTCTTTCCCGAACACCCGATGCCCGAGATCATCGCGATCTTGTACGGGGGAATCTGGAGTTGGTAGAGCGCCTGCTGGATCGAGCTCAGGATGCCGAAGTCCCCGCAGCCCGGGCACCAATCGACGTGGACTTCGGTCTTGTACTGCTGCAGGACGAACTTCTTCGGGGCGGCGGAGGCGGTCTCAGGCATGGGACACCATGATCTCCTTTTTCTGCTCGGAGAGCGCGGCACGCACGCCCTCGACGATCTCATTCCGCGAGAACGGCCGGCCGTCGTATTTCAAGACGTGGTGGTCGAGCGCGACTCCGGTCTGCTCCGCGATCAATGCGCCAAGCTGCGCAGAATAGTTGTTTTCGATCAGCACCGTCAACCGGGCGCTGCGAAGGATTCCCGCCACCGCATCGGCGGGGAAGGGACGCATCAGGCGGATCTGCAGAAAATTGACGGTTCGGCCGTCGGTCTCGAGCTCGCCCATCGCATCGAGGATGGCGCCCTTGGTCGCCCCCCAGCCCACCAGGGTGAGGTCAGCCTGGCGCGGACCATGCAAGGTGAACTTTGTCGACGCCGGAATCTCGCGCGCTGCGGTCTCGAGCTTCGCCATGCGCTTGCGCATCATGGCGATCCGGTTCTCGATGCCTTCCGTAATGTGGCCCTCCGGATCGTGCTCGTCGCTGGTGGTCGAGAAGATCGCGCCGGGCGTCCCGGGAACGGCCCGTGGACTGATGCCATCGGTGGTCAGGGCATGCCGGCGATAACCATCGCCATCGGGCTCCTGCGGTTGATAGATCAGCCCGCGGTCGATCTTAAGCTTGCTCATATCGATGCCGTCGTTGGTGAACATCGACGAGGCCAGGAACTTCTCGAGGAGAACGACGACCGGCATCTGGTACCGATCCGCCCAGTTGAAGCTCTCGAAACTATCCACGAAGGATTCGTCGATGTCGCCTGGCGCGACGACGATATGGGGGAAGTCCCCGTGCGCGGGATGTAACGCGAATTGCAGATCGGCCTGCTCGGTGCGGGTGGGAAGGCCGGTGCTGGGCCCGCCACGCTGCCACAGGAAGACCACCGGGCCGGGCGCCTCGGTGATCGCGGCGAAGCCGAAGCCTTCCGACATCAGGGCAAAGCCAGGGCCGGCGGTCGAGGTCGCGGCCCGCACGCCCATGTGCGCCGCTCCAATCGCCATGTTGATGCTGGAGATCTCGTCCTCGCATTGGACGACGGTGCACTGATACTGTGGCCCCTTCTGCTCCAGGTAGACGCTCTCGTCGGTCGCCGGGCTGATCGGGTAGTAGGTCTGCATGCCGAGGCCTGCCTTGAGCTTGGCGATGCCCACCGCCTGGAAGCCCTTGATCAGCATCCGGTGCTTGCGTTGTTCCTGCGGGACCGGTGCCAGCCGGCGTTCGGGCTTGGCACTGAAGTGGCTGCGCGCGTAGGCAGCGGCGGCGCGCACCGCGGCGACGTTCATTTCGGCGGCTTCCGCCTTCCGACCGGTGAACTCGTTGCGAATGGCTTCGAAGAGCAGTTCCTCGTCGTAGCCTGAGATGCCGATCGACGCCCCCAGGGCGACGGTGTTGCGCATGACGATGTACTTGCGCGACTGCCCGCCCTTGCCCACCGCTTTCAGGGCCTCTTCCAGGACCTCGAAGAAGGGGATCGGATAGAGGTTGATATCGTCACGGCCGAATTGACCGGGGTCGATCTTGAGGTCGGCATCGTAGATGACGCCGCCGCCGCGGGCCACCTGGTGGACATGCCCCGTGTGGCTGGGATAGTGCTTGCGCTCCGGGGCGTCGCCGAAGAGGGATTCTTGGTCCAGCGCGACCAGCATGTGGATCTCGTCGACGTGCGAGTGGACCGGGACCGGGGCCGCCGTCACGCGGTAGTAGCTGTGCTTGCCCATGATGTTCGAGTGGAACTCGATATTGGCGAAGACGTGAAGACCGCCACGGCTCAAGGCCTTGGCATAGATCTCCGCTGAGGCGTTGATTCCTCCGCCCTGGGGGCCGCCTAGGACCCAGGAAAACTCCCGGCGGCTCAGTTCAGTTGGCACGACCAGCGTTGATTGTAGTCCGCCAGACTCCAGGGATTTGCTGCTGGCAGTTGAAGCAGCTTCCCCGCCCGGTGAGCTGATCGTCGAGGATTCGGTACCCGATCCGCCGGATCAGGGTGGCCCGGCAGCGAGGGCAGCGGGTGTCCTCGTAGCGGCCCACCCGGCCGGGCAGATTGCCGGCGTAGATGTACTGCAGGCCGGCCGCCTCGCCGATGCGGGCGGCCCGCAGCAGGGTCTCCGGCGGGGTGTTGTCCGGGTCCTGCATCTTGTAGTCCTTGTGGAAGGCGGTGACGTGCCAGGGGATGCTCGGAGACAGGTCGCTGAGGAACCGGGCGATGTCGCCCAGCTCTTCGTCACTGTCGTTGAAGCCCGGGATGATCAGGGTGACGATCTCCAGCCAGAAGCCCATCTCGTGCACCATCTGAATGCCGTTGACGATGTTCTCCAGCTTGCCGCCCAGGGATCGGTAATTCTTGTCGCGGAAGGACTTGAGATCGATCTTGTAGAGGTCGGTCCAGGGCCGGATGTACTCGAGCACCTCCCTGGTGGCGTTGCCGTTCGAGATGTAGGCCGTCATAAACCCGCGCGGCCGCGCCGCCTTGAAAACCTCGACGGCCCACTCCGAGGTGATCAGGGGTTCGTTGTACGAGGTGGCAACCACTTTGGCGCCCTGGCGCTGCGCGATGTGGACCAGCTCCTGGGGCGAGACATCCATCGGCTCGGTGAGCGCACCCGGGTCCCGGAGCGCCTGCGAGGTGACCCAGTTCTGACAGTTGTGGACCGCCGCATGGTTGGCTAGGTAGGTGTGGGGGCCTTCGGTTTCGAGGTTATAGACATGTCCCGAGTGGGGTGCCCGCGCAACTGCTCGGATGGGTACGTAGTAAAAGTCGGAATCCGCTTTATACATGGTCCGTCGCGGCTCGCTTTCATACCAAACGACCGTGTATTGATGCGGTTGCAGCTTGACCGTCCTACCCAAGATCTTTATCTCTGCCGGCCGGATCGTGTCGTAGAGTCCGGACAGATGTCCGAGTCGCAAGGCTAACAAGGCAAGGTCCCGGGCCAGGGTTTCCGAAACGGTTGTGACCGAGAGTTTCCCAGTGGGGTATCGATGGCCATCGCCGGATACGTACGCCATCAAAAACGCCTCTGCGACGGGCGTCTCGGCACCCAAAATGGCGGCCGGGATCTTCTTTCTTTCGGATCCCGACCCGCATAGACTCGCAAACATTAAGGCTAGCGAGGCTTTGCCGATGGATACGGCGCGTGTCGTGGTCCGCACCGTTTCATATGCCCTCACGCCAAAGATCTGCTGTAAGAGATCCTTGACTCGATCAGCTAGATGTTTTTCATGGAGCCCGAAGGCAAACGTGAGGTTGTAACTATTCGGACGACCCGCGCCTTTGATGACGCAGCCCTCGGCGCAATACAGGCCCATCAGCTCGGCCAACTCCGCAGTCATGGCCAACTCGGCCGGGATTCCTGGTCGTCGCTCTTGTCCGAAGCGAACGGTGCCGTCCTCCAAGATCAGTGCTTCAGGCACGACCTCCAGGGCAGTTTCCGCAACACCCCCACGCCTGACGACTCGAGATCGGACGTGGCGGACAAAATCGGCACGCAAGCCGAGCTGGAGACCGATCGCCTTTGAGCTTGTGCCGGCAGCGGTTAATTGCAGGATCTCGTCAGCAGTTTCAACCGCGACGTGTCGGCGAACGCGAACGACACCAAGGAAAGGGCGAAGCAATTCAGGGACGTCGATCCCCTGCGCCCGAAGGGGTTCGTACCGTCGAGGAACCGCCAGGAAGTGGGTGGTCGTTAGTTGTCCGGCTGGGACGTAGGTCGCCGCCGCCTCGCCGGGTGATTGGGTCGCCAGAACCTCGTGGTCCGGCGTTACCTTAAAGGGGGCCAGCATCCGGGGCGAAACGCATACCAGATCGCCTTCGTAGCCGTGTCGGAAGACCCAGTTGACTTGATGCTGACGACCATCATCACCGGTCGCGGTCACGCCGGCCGGAGGCCGACGCTGCAGGCCATCGCCGTCTGGGTCCTTGCTCGATGCTTCCCAGAGATCGTCCAAGCGTCGCATTCCCGAATTGGTAGCAACGCGAACGTCGCCGGTAAAGCAATAGCTGCAGTGCAGGTCGCAGCCAAGCATCCCGAAGGTGAGTGCGTCTGCACCCGGGAAGGCGTGGAAGAACGGCTTCTTCTCGATCGGGTCGCATTGCAACGCGCCGACATAGCCTCGAGGCACCATTAGCGTGCCGCCACGGTTGTAGCGAACCTTGCAGATCCCGCGCAACCCGTCCTTGATCATGCAGCGGTGAGCGCAGGCGTAGCAGCGAACCTGGTTATCCGGCAGCTTCTCGTAAAGCGTTCCAAGTGCGCCCTCCTCTACTCGCCGGTCCAGTTCGAGCGAGAAGGGGGTGGCCTCTTTGGCCGGCATAGGCTGAATATAGTCGGGAGCCGAGGCCGGGTTTAAGTTGCGTCGAGTTCGAGCCGGCTAACCATTGCCTTGTGAGACCACGGCAAGCGGGAAGCGTTGTCGTCGCGAAGGCCTTCCTGGACGTCCGAGAATCCGTACCACCGGAACTCGATCTCGACGAACGAGATCATGTTGTCCATGCTTCATCTCCTCCAACTTGCTCTGACGGAGTCAGGTTGAAGCAGTCAGCGGGTTTCCGCTATGTCGCACGTCACAGCTCGCCCCGTCAGGCCGCGTTGGGGACGACGTGCAGGCGTTTCGGCCGGACGAAGCCGCTGTCCGGGTGCGGATCGAAATAGCTAAGCGGCACGGCGTTGCCGGTCGACTCGAGCGTGTCTAGGATCCGGGGGATCGCCCCGGTGGCGGTCAGCATGCCGGTGACCTTCCCGTTCTCGTATCCCGACTGTTTGTAGACGAAGATGTCCTGCAGCGAGATCTGGTCGCCCTCGATTCCCGTCACCTCGGAGATGTAGGTGATCTTGCGCGAGCCGTCTCGCAGGCGGTTCTGCTGGATGATGATGTTGATCGCCGACGCGATCTGCTCGCGGATGGCTCGGGACGGGAGTTCCATGCCAGCCATCAGGACCAGCGTCTCGAGTCGGGAGATGGTGTCTCGCGGTGTGTTCGAGTGGACCGTGGTCAACGACCCATCGTGACCGGTGTTCATGGCCTGGAGCATGTCCAGGGCCTCGCCACTGCGGACCTCACCGACGACGATCCGGTCGGGCCGCATTCGGAGGGTGTTGATGACGAGGTCCCGAATGCTGACCCCACCTTTGCCTTCTACGTTGGTGGGTCGTGACTCGAGGTTGATGACGTGCACCTGGCGAAGCTGCAACTCAGCGGCATCTTCGATGGTGATGATGCGCTCGTCACCCGGGATGAAGCTGGAGAGGACGTTCAGGGTGGTGGTCTTTCCTGAGGAACCACCGCCGGCCACCACGATGTTCATGCGCGCGTTAACGCATGCCTTGAGGAACGCCGCCATCTCTTCGGTCAGGGTGTTGTTTTTGATCAGGTCGCCGATCTGGAGCGGGTCCCGGCGCATCTTGCGGATGGTGACGGCCGCGCCCCTGACGGCCAGCGGCGGGATGATTACGTTGACACGGGAACCATCGGGAAGCCGGGCATCGACCATGGGCGAGCTTTCGTCGACGCGGCGACCAACCCCGGTGACGATGCGCGAGATGATCTGCATCAGGTGGGCATCGCTGTCGAACTTGATGGCCGCCCGCATCATCTTGTTGCCGCGCTCGATGTAGACCTTGTTCGGGCCGTTGACCATGATGTCGGAGATCGCCTCGTCGGCAAGCAGTACTTCGAGCGGGCCGAACCCGAGGATGTCGGCCAGCAGGGCGGCCAGCAACTGCGCCCGGGTCTGGGCGGTCAAGGTGACCCGGCGGGCGCTCAGATAGTTATCGAGGACCTCGGTCGCCCGCTGACTGATCGCCTCCTGGTCGAGCTCGTTGGCACGCTCGCCCAGCTCACCGATGATCCG
>JAXDLN010000066.1:0-2795 GCA_034666565.1 Chloroflexota bacterium | reverse complement strand
GAAACCGACCATGAATATCAGGAGGGCGATGAACATCAGGGATCGGCCCTGCCTGATCAGGCCGGTGTTGCGCTCACGAATGCCCTGCAGGAAAAGGCCGAGTCCGACTCCGCCCGGCGCAACGAGTGCCCACGCGTAGGCCCAACTTGTCCAGTGGCCTGTGCTGTTTTGATATGCGAGGACGAGCCCGACCAACGTCAGGATGCCGCCTGGGATCGCTGCGCCTGTGCCGAGGCTGGCGAACCCAACGACAAGGAGGGTGAGCCCGGCGATGATGACGATCAACGGCCAGCCGAACACGCTCAGGTCGATGCCTGCCACCTGCACGATGAGGTAGAAGGCGCCGACGACCACCAACACAACTCCAATCGCCAGGCCGGTCCCGCTGCGGCGCGCGGGCGACGGCGGCACGGCTGCCGGGGGTGGTGCCGGCGAGTACTCGGGCGCGGGCTCCATAGTGGCGATTGGAACGGGCTCGACCACCGGCTCAGGCGTGACGGCAGCTGGTTCGGCGACGGGATCGAGTTCGCCCGAGCTTGGCGGCTCGGGTTCTGGGCTCGTTGCCTTCCTGGTGGCGAAGATGTCCGGGCTCCCGGCCAGGGCATCCGCTCCAACGTGGGCCATACCCTCGTTCTCGGCCGAATCGGGCGCTTCAGCGTCCGGCGGGTTCTGGTCGGAAGGCTGGCCGGCGCCTTTCTTTGATCTGGGCATGGCGATCAGCTTAACGCCAGAAGAAGGCGGGACCCTTCACTGCCGGAACATCGGATTTACAGGCCCATGCCCGTGGCCGATCTCGAGCGAATGCTCGATCGCGGCGCTTATGAACACCTTCGCCAGCCTCACCGCCTCGAGTGGCTTCAGACCTCTGGCGAGCCCTGCCGTGATCGCCGCCGAAAACACGCACCCGCTCCCATGAGTGTTCATGGTGCGCACCCGCTCGCCGGTCAGCTCGACCATCTCGGACCCGTCCCAATAGACGTCGGTCACGTCATCCTCCGCGTGCCCGCCTTTGACGACGGCCGCCTTGGCGCCGAGCGCCACCAGGTCGCGGGCCGCCTGCCGGCGCTCATCGAGGCTCGCAATGCGCCGGCCGAGGATCACCTCTGCCTCGGGCAGGTTGGGGGTGATGACAGCAGCGAGGGGAAGAAGGCTCACTCTCAGAGCGTCGATCGCGTCATCGCGAAGGAGCTTGGCGCCACCCTTGGCGACCATCACAGGGTCCACGACGAGGTTCCAGATAGCGTGCGCCTTGATCGCGGCGGCAACCGCTTCGATGATCTCGGCAGACGCCAGCATCCCTGTCTTGACGGCCTGCACTCCAAGGTCGCTCACAACCGCGTCGATCTGGACGACAACGAGCCGTGGAGGCAGCTCGAAGATGTCGGTGACCGCGACTGTGTTCTGAGCCGTGATCGCTGTGATCGCGGTCGTCCCGTGAACCCCAAGCGCCGCGAAGGTCTTGAGGTCGGCCTGGATGCCGGCGCCTCCGCCTGAATCCGAACCCGCGATGCTTAGCGCGACAGGGAGCTTCACGACGTTCGCAAGCGGCGCACGCCCCAGTAGGCTGCCGCTGCCACCGCGGCGCTGACCAGGCCGCTCAGGTCCGCGCCATGAAGCGCCGCGATCAGACCGGCGTTGAAGAACGTCGGCGCCGCGCCAAGGTTGCTGAACAGGTTCGAGTAATTGACGAATGCAAGGCTTGCCATCGTTCCAATCGCCCAAGCAGCAAGCGCGACCCCGGGTCGCGGCTTGCCGTCAAACACGAAAAAGCTCAGCAGGACCACTGCCGCCCAGGCCGGAGCCCAGAGGTACGTGAGAATCAGGAAATCCTCATAAGCAAGGTGGAAGTCGCTCACCAGCACCGCGTAGACGGCAAGCGCAGTCCCGAGCACACCGCACCCGAGGGCGGCCTGCCAGCGGCGCAACCGGATTCCCATCGCCAGCGAGACGAGACCGGCGGTGTAGACGTCGAGGTAGTTGGCCCAGATCTCACCGACGACGACGAAGACAAAGAACGGCACGGCGACCCAGGCAGGCGCGTGGGCGCTGATGACCGCCAGCACGCCCTGGCCTGACGCGAGCTCGGCGTCGATGGTGGGCAGCAGGAGGCCGAAAAGGCCGAGCAGGATCATCGGCAAGGTGACGCCGGCGACCGGCCACAACGAAACCGATCGCCTCGAGCTCGATGCCGGCAGGTAGCGCGAGTAGTCGGCAGCGAACGGGTACCACGAGGCGACAAGCGCAAAACAGGTCATGAAGCCAAGCACAAACGCTCCGGGGTAGTCACCACCCGATGCGGTGGGGCCCTGGCTCCAGTGGAACTGAGGCGCAAGGAAGAGGAAGAGCGCGGCGAGCAGGGCGGCGAACACGAGGGCTCCGTAGGTCTCGAGGACCTTGATGGTCTGGTGGCCGAAGACCGCGACCATGACGCTGATCGCCGCGATTGCTATGACGAGCGCGAGGGTGATCAGCCGGTTGCCGCCGCCGAAGAGCTGGCTCCCTGCCTGGGCCGCGATCACGCAGTCGACCGCGAACCAGCCGACGGCAAGAAAGAGGGTCAGCGCGGCGCCGACGTACGAACCGCGCAGGCCGAAGATGCGGCGCGTGTACGCGATCTGCGGGAGTCCGGTGCTGGGGCCGGTGTTGCTGAGAAGGCCGAGGATGATCGCAGCGGCGACCGTGCCCAGCACGACCGCAAGGAGGCCGTCCCATACGCCAAGGCCGTAGTAGGTGGTGAGCAGGGACGCAGTGAAAAGGCTCGCGTAGTTGACAAAGGCGCCGGCCCACAGAAAGCC
>JAXDLN010000065.1:0-2602 GCA_034666565.1 Chloroflexota bacterium | reverse complement strand
ACCTGCTGGCGGCCGCCCGCGAGCGGGTGATCGACCAAGGCACCGCTGCGGACCAGGATGGCTGGCTTCGCGTCGGCGCGCCGCAATCCATACCGGACAAGGGAGCGCGGATCGTGGCGGCTCCGGGAGGCGAGCGCATCGCGGTTTTTCGCGACGGAACCCGGGTCGGGGCGTTGAGCAATCTGTGCGCCCACCAGAACGGCCCGATCGGCGAAGGCCGCATCATCGATGGCTGCGTCACCTGTCCTTGGCACGGCTTTCAATATCGGCTCGAGGACGGTTGCGCGCCGCCGCCGTTCACCGAAAAGCTCGCAACATACCGGGTGCGCCTTCGCGCCGGTGAGGTCGAGGTCGACCCGCGCCCATTGCCGCCCGGAACACCCGCAGCGATCAATTGTAGAGCCTTCGGCACGTGCAGCGGGCGGGGTGAATAGGTGCTTAGCGTCTTCCCTGCTTGGGTGGTATCGAAGTCAAGCTGTCCTGTTGAACCTTTCTTCTGTTCCGTCTTGTTCGAGTGGATCAGGTCGGAGCAGGGCCGCCTCATAAATGGGGTCAGTAAGGCGAGGCCTTTGCCTTTACAGGCTCGAGACTCTCGACGAGATCGCCTTGCCCTTCGTCCCAACGGGGAAGATCTGCTCACCCTCTCGGGCCCTCTTGCTGCACCTTTCACCTCCTCAGGCTATTGCGACTCGGTCATGCCGGGCTCCTTGCCGAAGCGGACCTCCGTTTCGCTCCAGCGCTGGACCCATCCATTGCAGAACCTCCACGAGCGCATCTAGCTCGCTCGCGGCGCGAAGTTACTTCACGATGCGACCCGTCTCGTCGAACCGCAGATCGTAGTCTCCTCCAATAACACACCCAATCCGGCAGGATACCTCATGGCGCCCCTTCTCGATGCTTGTGGCGATTCGACGCCGACCACGCTTTATCATCCTCGTAGGTTCACCGTCAGCTGGGACTGAGACCCCAATCACCCCATCTGTCCGGCGGCCTTAGGACGGGCAGCCAAGCTTTCTGAGCATGAGGCGAATAGAGCTAAGAAGGCTGCCGATGATCGCTGCCCTCCTGCCTATCGCGAAGCCGGCGCACGCGCTGCACTGTCGGCTGCGAGACTCCGGAATAAAACCCCGCCTTCGACGATCTCCCTCGCGGAAGACAAATTCAGTTCGATCTACAGAGCAAGAGAAACAACAATGTTCACCAATAAGATTGCTCTCTGAGATCGCCCACTGTTTGCGTCAGTCACCTCGCGGCGGATGAGTCGCCGCACGCAAAGGAGCATCCCATGTTGAAACGGCTGATGATGGTTCTGGCCGGCGCGATCCTGGCCGGTGGACTGGCCGTAACCGGCGCACAAGCCAGGGGCGGCGGGGGCGGGGGCGGCTTCGGAGGAGGCCATGTTGGAGGTTTTGGCGGGGGTCACATCGGAGGTACGGGCAGCGGGTTCGGCGGAGCTCGGATCGGCGGCCTCGGTGGAGCTCGCATGGGAGGCGGTCCGGGATTCGCACCTGGCTTCCACGCGGGCCGTTACTACAGGGGTTTCCGACCTGGATACGGCCGTGCGTACGGCTACCCTGGTTATGGCTATGGATACGATAATTACGGCTACGGCTACGACGGATGCGAGATCGACACACCGTACGGACGGCGTTGGTCCACATACTGCTACTGACGCGCCGATCTCGCGGGAGTCTGGGCGACAACCAAGCGAACTGCAGGCGGCGCGCCTTCCCAGCGCAACGGTGCAATCGCCCGCTGATCTGCGGGCGCAAACTGGAGCGCACTATCATGGCCCACGCCGCGGACTTGCCGATTCTCACGGTTGAATCCGGCCTCACCGGGTATCTCAAGAGAATCCGGCGGCTGCCCATGCTGGAGCCGCAGGAAGAATACATGCTGGCCAAGCGCTGGCGCGAGCATGGCGACAGCGACGCGGCGCAAAGGCTCGTCACAAGCCATTTGCGCCTAGTTGCCAAGATCGCCATGGGCTACCGCGGCTACGGCTTGCCGATTGCGGAGGTCGTCTCGGAAGGAAACGTAGGACTCATGCAGGCGGTCAAGCGCTTCGAACCGGAGCGGGGATTTCGCCTCGCCACCTATGCAATGTGGTGGATCAAGGCGTCGATCCAGGAATATATCTTGCGCTCATGGTCGCTGGTGAGGATGGGCACGACCGCGAACCAGAAGAAGTTGTTCTTCAACCTGCGCAAGGCGAAGAGCAAGATTTCCGCCTTCGAGGACGGCGACCTGCACCCCGACCAGGTCAAGCTGATCGCCGATCGCCTGGGCGTCACCGAGAGGGACGTCGTCGATATGAACCGCCGGCTCGGCGGCGACGCCTCGCTCAACACGTCGGTCCGCGAGGAGGACGAATCCGGGGAATGGCAGGACTGGCTGGTCGACGACTCGCCGAGTCAGGAGCGGCTGCTACTCGAGAGCGAGGAGCTCGACAACCGGCGTCAGGCGCTTGGCGAAGCTCTCACGGTGCTCGACAACCGCGAGCGGCGCATTTTCGAGGCGCGCCGTCTCGCCGAACTAAAGTCTCGCCCCCCATGTCCCCGTTGAAGGATAACGACGCGACGATTCGCATTTTGTCGAGGAT
>JAXDLN010000064.1:0-4452 GCA_034666565.1 Chloroflexota bacterium | reverse complement strand
TGCACCGTCTCGACAGGCACCGTGGACGGTACGCCCGCCTCTGCCAGGGCCTCGGGATCAAAGGCGCGGGTGTATGCGTCGGCAACACGGCCCTTCGCGGCCCCGCGGGCTGCGCGGTATTCGCTGCCGAGCACGTTGCCGATGTCCTCTCCGCTACGGGCCGCAGTCACGCCGGGCTCTGCGCCGCTGGCGAAAGCCCGGATACGCTGTTGCGCGTCGTTCAACGCCACGCCCTGGGTCGCGTCGGCATCTTGCAGGGTCGTCTGGGCCCTTTGCGCCTTGGCGCAGCCGGTCCTCTGCGGCCAGGCGGGCGTTATCACCCGTAACCTGTCCGGCCGTGAGCGGCGTACCGGCTTCGTCCGCAAGGGCCGTCCGGTGCGCAAGCTGCATGTTGGCTTCTGCGCCCCTGCCGCCGATGCTCCCGTCGCCAGCCTCGGCCAGCATCGTGGCGTAGCTCGCCAGCAGCCAGCGGGCCGAGCCGAACAGGAGCGCAAACTGCACGCGGGGGAAGAGATCGAACGCGCCCGGCTCGTCTCGCATGATGGCCAGCCCGGCCTCGCCCAGCAGGCTTGGGGCCGATGGGTCATCCATATCGACGCAGAACTTTGCCGCCTTTGCGCCCTGGCGGTGCGCGGCGATGATGCCGTTGACGGCACGGGCGTTTCCCGTGTGGTCCCCGCTGCGGAGACGCAAGAGTACGGCGATGCCGGGCTCGACGGCCGGCTCGTGGGTGGCGAGCCGTATCAGCACCCTGCTGACAGTAGTGGGATACCACCGCTTGCCATGACGAAAGGTTGGTACTTGCCGTCGGTTCAGTTCCCTCGCCATAGCGCGATAGCTGTTAAAGCCGGCCGCCCTGATATCCCGTATCACGGCCGACAGGGCCAGCGCGCGCCTGTTAGCGGCATGCATGTGTGCCAATGCACCTTGCCCCCTGCCACGCTGGCGAGACCTTCGATTTGCGAGCGCCGGCCCGGTTTTCCCGGGAGATGGCGTTCCCATTACGACCAGCGTGGTTCAAGACGTACTTCATCGAGCGCCACAGCCGCTCGATGAACACGTTGTCCATCCACCGCCCGCGGCCGTCCATCGAGATGCGCACGCCGGCCGCGGCGAGAACCCCGGTGAAGGCGGCACTGGTGAACTGACTGCCCTGGTCAGTATTGAAGATCTCCGGCCGGCCGAAGCGCGCCAAGGCCTCCTCTAGCGCCTCGATGCAGAACGAGCTGTCCATCGTGTTCGACAGCCGCCATGCCAGCACCGCCCGGCTCGACCAGTCCATGATCGCCACCAGGTATAGAAAACCACGTCCAATCGGCACGTAGGTGATGTCCGCCGCCCACACCTGGTTCGGCCGGTCGATCGCAAGTCCGCGCAGCAGATACGGGAACACCTTGTGACCGGGCGCCGGCCTGGTCGTCCGCGGCTTGGGACCGAGCGCCGCGATCCCCATCTGCCGCATCAGCCGCTGCATGCGCTTGCGGTTGATCGGCAGATCTTGCTCGCCCAGCATCAGCGCCAGCCGCCGCGAGCCCAGGAAGGGGAACTGCGTGAACAGCTCGTCGATCCGGCGCATCAACCCGAGATCGTCGTCATTGGCCGCTCGAGGCCGCCGGTAGACGCCAGAGCGCGCCAACCCCAGCAGACGGCACGGCCGGCGTATCGACAGCTCGGCATGGTCGTGATCGCGCAGGACCCGCCGGTCCGGAACGCTCATCTTCCGGACCTCCGCGCTAAAAAATCCCGCTCCACCACCAACTCGCCGATCTTGGCGTGCAGACGCTCGATCTCTCGCTCGCGACCCGGCGCTGTTCCTCCGCCGGCGTCGAACGCCTTCGCCGCCTGTTCCTGAAGCTGTTTCTTCCAAGCATATATCTGATTGGGATGGACCTGGTAGCGCTGCGCCAGATCGGCCACCGTCGCCTGCTCGCGCAAGGCCTCCAGCACTACCTTCGCCTTCAACGACGCGTCGATCTTCCGTCTCGTCTTCTGTGCCATGCTCCGCTCCGTCTAATACGGAACGGCGCCGACTCCAACTAAGCCCCTGGTCCCATTTTCGGGGTCCACTGACCTGCCCCCGGGTTTTCGGGCCATCGATTAATTGAAAGACTGGCCTCCGCGAGGAGGCAGGATGCGCAAGTCGAGGTTCACGGAAGAGCAGATGGTTTCGATTCTGCGGGAGACGGATCGGGATGCCGTGCCGGTGGTAGCCAAGCGGCACGGGGTGAGCGAGCAATCGATCTACACCTGGAAGAAGCGGTTCGGGTCGTTCCAGCCGGACGACGTTCGGCGGTTGAAGCAGCTCGAGGCGGAGAATGCGCGGCTGAAGAAGCTGGTGGCCGAGCGCGACCTCGAGATCGAGGTGATGAAGGAGATCGCCGCAAAAAAAAGGTGAGCGTGCCGGTCCGTCGCGAGCAGGTGGCGTACGCAAGTCGCCGCGGGCTGTCGCAACGCAGGTCGTGCACGCTGCTCACCGTGGCGCGCTCGGCTGTGGGCTACCGGTCGGCGAAGGCGACCAAGGATGCGCCGGTGCTGGCGCGAATGGCGGCGCTGTCGGCGCAGTACCCGCGCTACGGCTACCGGCGCATCCGGATCTTCCTCGGCCGCGACGGCCATCCGATGAGTCCTGGCCGGGCCTGGCGCCTGTGGCGGCGCGCCCGGCTGTAGGTCCCGCGCAAGAGGCCACGCAAGCGCATCGCCACCGGCCGGCCGCGGCCCAAGGCCCCGACCGGCGCCAACCAGGTGTGGTCGTACGACTTCGTCTTCGACTGGTGTGCCAGTGGTCAGCAGCTCAAGTGCCTGACCGTCACAGACGAATGGACCAAGGAGGGGCTGGCGATCGAGGTCGACGGGCACATCCGCTCCGGCCGCGTGATCGAGGTGCTGTCGCGTCCGGTCAGCCAACGAGGCGCGCCGCTCTATCTGCGCTCCGACAACGGCCCGGAGTTCGTCTCGCGGGCGCTGCTCAAGTGGATCGTCGACCAGGGCATCGAGACCGCCCTGATCGATCCTGGCAAGCCGTGGCAGAATGGCGCCGCCGAGAGTTTCAACGGCAAGTTCCGCGACGAGTGCCTCAGCCTGGAATGGTTCCGCTCACGCGCCGAGGCCAAGGTCGTCATCGAGGCCTGGCGACGGCATTACAACGAGGTGCGTCCCCATTCGAGCCTCGGCTATTTGCCGCCGGCCGAGTTCGTGACGAAGCTGAAAGAGAAAAAACGACGCAGCCCCCGCTTCCGCAACGGGCCGGGACGCTGCGCTGTGTGGGGCCTCCGCGCCCCGGCCCGTTGCAGCACCGTCCCTCACGGGACAATCGAACGAGCAGGAGACGCCAGGACTCTCAAGTTAAGCGTGGTCCGAAGAATCAGGGCAGGTCAAATAGGCTAGGCCGCGCGCCGTTCGTACCGATGATGCAGACCACCGACCTGCGGGAGAGGGATAATCTTGCCTGCAGTGGGTGGGTGTATCGGGCGGCTCTCGGGACAATCCTTGCCGAGTGAGAGGTGCGTTCTCGTCTTGTTGTAATACTGAAAGTAAGACGACAGCACGTCGCGCAAGCGACGTTCGCGGAAAATGATGACGTGATCGAGACACTCGCGGCGGACCGAGCCAATGACTCGCTCGGCGTAGGCGTTCTGCCAGGGTGATCGTGGTGCCGTAACGACCTCCTTGATTCCCATCGCCTGGAGGCGAGCGCGGAAGGGCTGACCATATGATGCGTCGCGATCCCGCAACAGATATCGAGGTGCTGTGTCCCAGGGAAAGGCCTCGGTCATTTGCCGCGCGAGCCAGACTTGCGTTGGATTTCGAGACATCGAAGTGAACGATCCTCCTCCGGTCGTGGCCAAGGACGATCACGGTGTAGAGCAGCCGAAACGTCGCGGTCGCAACAACGAACATGTCGACGGCCGCGGTCTCGCTCATGTGACGGGCGGCGACGACGACAACGGCAACGGGCAGGTATTCACCAACTTCGTCATCGACAACAACTGGTTTGCCGATCTGGTATTCCCCCCCTGGCGACGGTGCTGCTCCCGTCTCTGTGGTCGCTCGCGGAGCCAAGGGACTTAAGGTCACCAACAATTACTTCCGCCGCGGCAACGTTAATCCCGGCCAGTAAACGGAGGCGATCGAAACAGCATCCAAGGTTGACCCGCCGGAAATCTCCGGCAACCTGATTGTGGGATTTGCCAACCCGTTCGCGATCTACGCGATCGGGGCCAACATCCACGACAACAAAGTGTTCAACGCCAGCAACCCCGTCCCTGCGGGAAACGCGGTTTGGCGACGCGCCCCGCTGATCCCTCGCAACCTCAACGCATCAACTGGTAGGCCATGGCGGCTTGCCTGGTAGGGCCGGACCGAGTGAATCGTTGAATTGTGCATCGCATCGTCGTTTGAAGGTCGCTTTGCCAATCCTATTATTCGGGGAAGCGCCGCGCCGCCCATTCTTAA
>JAXDLN010000063.1:0-2686 GCA_034666565.1 Chloroflexota bacterium | reverse complement strand
CGCGTGCTCGGCATCGAGGCGGCCGGTGTCGTCGCCGCAGCACCTGGGGGCGAGTTCGAGAAAGGCCGGCAGGTGGCCACGATGATGGGTGGCATGGGCCGGACCTTCGACGGCGGCTATGCCGAGTACACCAGCGTGCCCGCGACCCAGGTGATCGCGTTTCGCTCCGAGCTCGACTGGGCGACGCTCGGCGCGGTTCCCGAGATGCTTCAGACCGCCCACGGGTCCCTGACCGTCGGCCTCGACGCGCAGCCCGACCAGACGCTGCTGATCCGCGGCGGCACCTCGTCGGTCGGGATGGCCGCGGCGATCCTCGCCAAGGACCGCGGCCTCACTGTGCTCGCCACCACGCGCCAACCCGACCGCGCGGCGGCGTTGCAGGCGATCGGCGTCGACCACGTCCTCGTCGACGATGGTGACGTCGCGGCGCAGGCGCGAGCGATCGTCCCGGGGGGCGTCGAGGCCGCGATCGAGCTCGTCGGCACCAACACGCTCCCCGACACCCTGCGCGCGACCGCCATCCACGGCGTCGTCTGCTTCACCGGCATGCTGAGCAACCAGTGGACCGTCGCCGACTTCTACCCGATCGAGTACATCCCGTCGGGCGTCCGGCTCACCGCCTACGGCGGCGACGCCGCCGACCTCCCCGCCGACGCGCTGCAGGCCTACCTCGACGCGGTCGCGGCCGGGCGCCTCACCGTCCCGATCCACCGCACGTACGCGCTCGACGAGATCGCCCAAGCGCACGCCGATATGGAGCACGGACGTGCGACCGGCAAGCTCGTCGTGCTCCCCTAGCTCTCCAGCCCCAGCCCTACGACAGTGGCCATGGCAATGAGCGCCACGCCGGTCAGCACATCAGAGCGGATGCGAATGAAGTGGGCGGCTGCTCGCCCGAGTTGCAACCCGACGAAAGACATCAGGACTGTGATGGCGCCGAAGACCGGCGCCGCGACCCACGGGGAGAACCCGAGCAAGCCCAAGCTCGTGCCGGCGGCGACATTGTCCAGGCTCAACGGCAGAGGAAGGCCAAACAGCGCCCATGGTCGCTCGAGCTCCTCCGGCGCCGCGGTGCGCCCCGCTTGCATGAGGAGGTACAGACCGTAGGCACCCAGCGCGATCGCCGCGACGTATTCGGCTGCCGAGCCGATCGTCTGGCCCAGGTAATGGCCTATGGGTATGCCCACCAGTGGTGCGGCGGCATCCCAGAAGCCGAACGCCAAGGCGACCTGTCCGGCACGACGCCACCTGAGCCGAAGCGCCCCAAGTGCAATCGCGGTCCGGAAGTTGTCGAAGCTGAGGATGAACCCGAGGATGAGAAGATCGCCGATCGCTACTCCTCCGGCAGCGCGAAGACGAACAGGGCGTCCCCATGCGGCGCCCCGAACATCCCGGGTAGGAAGCCCTCCAGCCAAGAGCCCCATCCGACCGGTACGGCGATGTACTGCCTTCCGTCGATGCTGTAGGTCGTCGGGCTGCTGTGGTGGCCGCTTCCGGTCTGGAACTGCCACAACAGCTCCCCGGTGCGCGCGTCGAGGGCGTTGAACTCTCCCGTCGGCTCACCGGCGAACACGAGGTCGCCGCCGGTGGCCAGCACCGACGCGCACATAGGTATGTCGCGGCGCCAGCGCCACACCTCCTTGCCCGTGGACGCATCGAACGCGCTCACGGACCCCGCCATGTCCTTGTTGTCCACGACGACGGCCGCGCCCCAGTACGGGATGCCCTCCTTGAACTCCCTGTGCTGGAGCGTGATCGTCGCTCCCGTGTCCTGCACCGGGACGTAGAACAGCTGCGTCTTCGGGCTGTACGCCGCGTGCGTCCACTCCTTGGCGCCGGCCGGGCCCGGCCAGAACTGGACCGGCTCCCCCTCGTTCGCGGGATACACCTTGGCCGTTACCTTGCCGTCGAAATCGATCTCGCCCCACGTAATACGGTCGACGAAGGGGGTCACGCGGACCAGCTCACCGTTCGTGCGATCCAGGACGAAGCAGTACCCGTTCTTGTCAAAGTGCGCGAGCAGCTTGCGTTCCTCCAACTCGAACAGGATGGGCTCCATGTTGCTGTCGTAGTCCCACATGTCGTGCGGGGTGCACTGGTAGTGCCAGCGGATCTCGCCGTTGTCGGGATCGATGGCAAGCACGGAATCGGTGTAGAGGTTGTCGCCCTCGCGAACGCGTCCGTCGAAATCGGGCGACGGGTTGCCGGTTCCCCAGTACAGGAGGTTCAGCTCGGGGTCGTACGTGCCGGTGACCCAGCAGTTCCCGCCACCGCGCGCCCACGCCTCACCGTCCGCCGGCCAGGTTTCGGAGCCGGGCTCGCCGGGCTTTGGCACGGTGTAGGTCCGCCAGACGCGCCGTCCGGTGTCGACGTCGAAGGCGTCGAGATGACCGCGCACGCCGAACTCCCCGCCGGAGCTCCCGACGATGACAAGGTCCTTTACAACCAGTGGAGCGACCGTCGCGCTCTCACCGGCCCGCACGTCGCCGTAGGTCTGGTCCCACAGGCAGTCGCCGGTCTCGGCGTCGAGCGCGAGCACGTGGGCGTTGAGCGTGACGACGAAGACCTTCCCCTTCACCACGGCGACCCCGCGGTTCACGTTGCCGCAGCAGAGCGAGACATCGAACGGGATCGCGTGCTTGTATTGCCATAGTGTCTGCCCATTCCTGGCGTCGAGGCACCAGAC
>JAXDLN010000062.1:0-82930 GCA_034666565.1 Chloroflexota bacterium | reverse complement strand
TCGAGCGCGTCCACGCGCCGATCGGTCTCGACCTCGGCGCCCAAACCGCTGAGGAGACGGCGCTCGCGATCCTCGCGCAGATGGTCGCCGTCCGCCACGGCAAGCAGGGAGGCCCGATGCCCGGCTCCGTCGCCGTCGCGACGACGGCCGCATGAAGGCCGAGGCGCTCCGCGGTTCCCGACTGAGCGCCGAGCAGATCGACGGCGCTGTGCTGGCGCAGACGCTGCTGGTTCCCGATGATCACCATCGGGTGTTGCTGCTCAAAGGCAGGGTTCTCACCAAAGCCGACTGGCCGGTGGTCGCCGCCGCTCGGGTCGATGAGATCCATGTCGTTCGCATGGAGCCGGGCGATATCCACGAGGATGAGGCGGCCCGCCGCCTGGCGAGGGTGGTCGCCGGACCCGGAGTGATCGCGCATGGGCCGGTCGAGAGCCAGGCGCGCCTGAGCGCCGAGATCAACGGGATCTTTACGGTCGACGTCCAGCGGCTGCACGCGCTCAACAGCATCGAAGATATTTCCGTGTTCACGCTCTTCGACGGCCAGCTGGTGTCCAGTGGCAAGACGATCGCGGGCGTCAAGGTCACGCCGTTCGTCGTGCCCGAGGCCCGCCTTCGCGAGGCGGAACGGTTAGCGGCGGCGGGCAACGGTGTGGTCCGGGTGCTGGCGTTCCGGCCGATGCGTGTGGCGGTCCTGGTTCGGGAGCGGCTGGAGCCGGCGCAACGCGAGAAGTTCCAGACGTCGATCGAGATGAAGGTGGCCTGGTTTGGCTCATCGATTAGCGAGATTCGCTACGTCGCCGACGATGTCGCCGCCGTCGAAGCAGCGGTCCGAGACCTGCTGCGCGACGCGGACCTGTTGCTCACCGCCGGCGCCAACGCGACCGACCCGCTCGACCCCACGCTGGTGGCGTTGGGGCGGCTCGAGGCCCGGATGGAGAAGCAGGGCGCGCCCGCCCACCCGGGCAGTGCGGTCTGGCTCGCTTACCTGACCGACAAGCCGATCTTCGGCGTGGCGGCCTGCGGCATGTTCTCCAAGGCGACGGTTCTCGACCTGATCCTCCCGCGACTGTTCACCGGCGCCCGAGTCACGGCGGCCGATTTCAACAAACTTGGCCATGGAGGCTTGCTCTCCAAGGACATGGCCTTCCGCTTTCCGCCCTACGGCGCCTTCGACACGCTCGACCAGTAACTGATACCCCGCCTTTCCACACCGGGGCGGGGCCCCGATCGCGGATTGACAACAAACCTTTGCAAGACTACGGTTAGTGCCGCACGTCGGCTGCTTTCACGATCACTGCAGGAGGGGTTGTCCATGCTGCCAGCGCCGTTCGAGTACCACGCGCCTCGAAGCGTCGACGAGGCCCTCGATCTCCTCGATCAGTTCGGTGACGAGGGAAAGGTGCTGGCCGGCGGCCAGAGCCTGATTCCGCTGCTGAAGCTGCGGTTCGCCAGCCCAGGCCATCTGGTTGACATCAACAAGATCCCGGAGCTCGACTTCATCGAGGAGCGCGACGGGACCCTGCGGATCGGCCCGCTCTTCCGCCACAAGGCCGCCGAGCGGTCGAGCCTGCTGGCCTCCCGCTACCACGTCATGGCGGATGCCGCCCCGATGATTGCTGACCCAATCATCCGCAACCGCGGGACAATCGCGGGATCGGTCGCGCATGCCGATCCATCGGGGGATTGGGGAACGGTGTTGCTCGCGATGGACGCCGACCTCGTTCTCCGTTCGAAGAAGGGTTCTCGGACCGTCAAGGCCCGGGACTTCTTCAGCGGTCCCTTCAGTACTGCCCTGGAAGCAAACGAGATCTTGACCGAGATCCGGATCCCGGCGGCGAAGGCGATGACCGGTGGCGCCTACCTCAAGCTCGAGCGGAAGGTCGGTGATTTCGCGACGGTCGCCGTCGCTGTTCACCTCCGCATGGACGACGGCAAAGTCGGGTCGGCCGGCATCGGGCTGACGGCGGTTGGCCCGCAGAACATCAAGGCCGAGAAGGCCGAAGCGTCACTCAAGGGCGTCCGGCTGGATGACGCTGCGATCAAGCAGGCGGCGGCCCTGGCGGCCGAGGCGTCCGATCCAAAGGCCGACCATCGTGGTTCGGTCGAGTACAAGCGCAACGTCGTCCGGGTCTTTACCGAACGCGGATTGAAGCGCGCCTCAGAGCGCGCCCGGGGAGGTGGATGAACATGGGCCAGTCGATCACCGTAACGGTCAACGGCGAGCAGAGAAGCGCGGAGGTCGAGCCGCGGCTCCTCCTCGTCCACTTCCTCCGGGAAAAACTCAGACTGACCGGAACGCACATCGGATGCGATACCACCCATTGCGGCGCCTGCACCGTGCTGGTCCAGGGGACGCCGGTGAAGTCGTGCACGATGCTCGCCGTCCAGGCCGACGGTCAGCAGGTCACGACTGTCGAGGGGCTTCTCACCGCCGGCGCCCTGCATCCGATCCAGGCGGCGTTCAAGCAAGAACATGGACTCCAGTGCGGCTTCTGCACACCCGGCATGATGCTGACCAGCATCGCGCTGCTGAAGGACAACCCGGACCCGACCGACGACGACATCCGGTGGGCGCTCTCGGGCAACATTTGCCGCTGCACCGGCTACATGAACATCGTCAAAGCCGTCAAGAGCGCGGCCGTCCAGATGAAGGCGGCGGCGGCGGTACCGGCGGCAACGGCCGCTGCGAGGAGCTGAGCCATGGCTGTTGAAACCCCGCTCAAGGGAAACATCGGCGAAAGCATCAAGCGCAAGGAAGACGACCGGTTCATCCGGGGCAAGGGCAACTACCTCGACGATATCTCGCTCCCCGGCATGCTGCACATGGCCATCAACCGCAGCCCGTTTGCCCACGCACGGATCAAGTCCATCAATACCGCGGCTGCGCAGGCGGTGCCCGGCGTGGTCGCCGTGGTCACCGGCGAGCTGCTCGCCCAGCACAAGCTCGCGTGGATGCCCACGCTCTCGGGCGACACCCAGGCCGTGCTGGCCACCGACAAGGTTCGCTTCCAGGGCCAGGAGGTCGCCTGCGTGATCGCGAACGATCCCTACGTCGCCCGCGACGCCGCGGCGCTGATCGAGGTCGACTATGACGTGCTCAAGGCCGTCGTCACCCCGCAGCAAGCGCTCGAGCCGGGCGCCCCGCTGATCCGCGACGAGAAAGAGGGGCAGAAGGACAACCATATCTACCATTGGGAAGCCGGCGACAAGGCGAAGACCGACGAGGCATTCGCGAAAGCCGATCGGGTGGTGAAGCTGGATACCTTCTATCCGCGGTGCCACCCCTCACCGCTGGAAACCTGCGGCATCGTGGCCGACGTCAACCCGGCGACCGGTCACGCTACCCTGTACATGACATCGCAGGCGCCGCATGCGCACCGCACGCTGTTCGCGATCGTCGCGGGTCTGCCGGAGCAGAACATCCGGATCATCTCGCCCGACATCGGCGGCGGCTTCGGCAACAAAGTGCCGATCTATCCCGGCTACGTCGTCGCGACGGCGGCTTCCCTGCTGATCGGCAAACCGGTGAAGTGGGTCGAGGACCGCAGCGACAACCTGATCTCGACCGGGTTCGCCCGCGACTTTCACATGTCGGGCGAGTTGGCGCTGCGCAACGACGGTCGCATGCTCGGACTGCGGGTCAAGATGCTCAGTGATAACGGCGCCTTCTTCGCCGACGCGCAACCATCGAAGTTCAGGGCGGGGCTTTTCCATATCGTCACCGGCTCGTACGATCTCCAGGCGGCCCACGTCGAAACGGACGGCGCCTACACGAACAAGGCGCCCGGTGGCGTCGCCTATCGCTGCTCGTTCCGGGTGACCGAGGCGTCCTACCTTATCGAGCGCCTGGTCGAGAGTGCCGCGCTCGAGATGAAGATGGACCCGACCGAGATCCGGCTCAAGAATTTCATCCAGCCGGAGCAGTTCCCTTACATGTCGGCCACCGGCTTCGAGTACGACAGTGGCGATTACCCCAGGGCCATGCAGGTCGCGCTCGACAAGCTCGGCTATAAGGAACTGCGGAAAGAGCAAGCCGAGAAGCGGAAGAAGGGTGAGTTGATGGGGATCGGGGTCGCCAGCTTCACGGAAGTCGTCGGGGCCGGCCCCGGCAAGCACTACGACATCGCCGGGCTGCGGATGTTCGATTCGGCGGAGCTTCGCGTGCATCCGACGGGGAAGGCGATCCTCAAGCTCGGTGTCAAGAGCCAGGGCCAGGGGCACGAGACGACCTTCGCGCAGATCGTGACCGAGGAGCTCGGCATCCCGGCCGCCGACATCGAAGTCCAGGAGGGCGATACCGACAACACGCCCTATGGGCTCGGCACCTACGCGAGTCGCAGCACGCCGGTGGGCGGGGCGGCCACCGCGATGGTGTCGCGCAAGCTGCGCGACAAGGCGAAGAAGATCGCGGCCCATCTGCTCGAGGCCTCCGAAGCCGATATCGAGTTCGACCATGGCAAGTTCTTCGTCCGCGGCTCGCCCTCCAAGTCCAAGACCATCCAGGATGTGGCGTTTGCCGCCTACACGAACCTGCCCGATGGGTTGGAAGCCGGCCTCGAGGGTGTGACCTACTACGATCCGCCCAACATGACGTTTCCGTTCGGGACCTATCTCGTCGTGGTCGACATCGACCGCGGCACGGGGCAGGTGAAAGTCCGTCGCATGGTCGCCGTTGATGACTGCGGCGTGCGCATCAACCCGATGATCGTCGAGGGCCAGATCCACGGCGGACTCACCGAGGGCTTCGGGATCGCGTTCATGGAGTTGATCACCTTCGACGAAGAGGGCAACTGCATCGGGTCCAACTTCACCGACTACCTGCTGCCCACGAGTTGGGAGACCCCGAAGTTCGAGATGGGCGAGACGGTGACGCCGTCGCCCCATCACCCGATCGGCGCCAAAGGCGTCGGTGAGTCGGCGACCGTCGGCTCGCCGGCAGCATTCGTCAACGCCGTCATCGATGCCGTCGGACACCTGGGCATCAGGAACATCGATATGCCGGTCACGTCCGACAAGGTGTGGGCCGCATTGAACGAGAAGGGCGCGGCCGAATAAACGATGTCACTCGCGGGTGATGTCCTGGACCGGGCGGCGGGGCTGCGGGAGCGCGGCGAGACCTTCGTGGTCGCAACCGTGGTTCGCGTCGACCCGCCGACCTCCGCCCGCCCCGGCGACAAGGCCCTGATCGCGGCCGATGGGACGCTCTGGGGGTGGATCGGCGGCAGCTGCTCGGAATCCCTGGTGCGGCGCGAGGCGCTTCATGCGATGGGCGACGGGCAGCCGAGATTGGTCAAGATCGCGCCGGACATGGCGCCCGAGCATGAGCCGGGTGTCGTCGCCCACGTGAGCACCTGTCCGAGCGCCGGCTCGCTGGACGTCTTCATCGACCCGCATCTGCCTCGACCGGTGCTGCTGGTCATCGGTGACACCCCGGCGGCGCATACCCTGGTTCGGTTGGGCGCCACCATCGGGTACGAAACCTGCGCCGTGCACCCGGGCGCGGTCGCGTCCGATTTCCCGGACGCGGACCGGGTCATCGGCTCGCTCGATCTCGCGCCGGCGAAACCAGGCGCGACCACCTGGGCGGTCGTTGCCACGATGGGCCATTACGACGAGGAAGCCATCGAGGCGCTCTTACCCCATCAGGTCGCCTACATCGGCCTGGTCGCGAGCCGCAAGCGGGCGGCGACCGTTCTCGCCGTGCTCACCGTCCGCGGTACCCTCGGACTGGACCGCGTTCGCCGCGCCGCGGACGGCTCGGTCGGCGGCTCGCAGGAGGAGATCGCGCTTGCCGTGCTCGCGGAGATCGTCGCCGAGCGCCAGGCGCGTCAGCCCAGCTACACGATGGCCCTACCGGCGACCGCGATCGATCCGATCTGCGGCATGAGCGTCGAGATCAAGGGCGCCCTGCATACCCTCGTATTGGGCGAGACAACCTACTACTTCTGCGGCGCCGGATGCCTCGATGCCTTCCGGCAGCGGGAAGGCCAGGCTATGCTGGCCCGGCCTCCCCGCAACGACGCCTAGTTCCCGATAATCGGCCGGACCTCGATCGAACCCACGGCCGCCGACGGCACCTTGGCCGCGTAGGCGATCGCCTCGTCCTGGTTCTTTGCCTCGACGACGTAGAAGCCAATGATCTGCTCGCTGCCCGCGATGGCGGGGCCGGGCGCAGTCTTCGTCGACCCGTTGCGCACGCGGACCGTCGTCGACGTCTTGGACGGCTGGACCGGGTCGCCGGCCTTGAACATGCCCTTGCCGGACAGTTCTTCGTAGTACGCACCGAAGGCGGCCTGTTGCTGTTGCATCTGCGGGCTATCGCTGGCGGGCATCTTCGATTCGTCGGCGTAGAGCAAGTACAAGAATTTCACGTTTTCTCCTTTTTAGTTGACTTAAGCCGGCCTGGCCTGGGCGAGCACCTGGTCTTTGGTGACGCCCTCCATGTTGTGGATCTGCTTGGCGTGCTGCTGGACCCCGGCCACCAGCTTCGCCTCGTCGTCCGTCTGGAGCGACCAGCCGCATTCACATTCGACGCGTTTTTGCATTCCGCACCTCCTCAAGGCTTTCGACCCGGGTCCGTAACATCATCGCTGGGCACCTTTGGCGAATGTTTGGAGGGTGAATGGTTCGCATCTACCTGGCGGGTGACGTGGCCGTCGAGCACGGTGACCGCCTGCTTCGTGAAGCCGATCTTGGCGGCCGCCAGGGACGCCTGGCGCTGGTCTACCTGGTGGCGGAGCGAGAGCGGGCCGTGACCCAGTCCGAGCTCGCCGAATTACTCTGGCCCGAGTCGCTTCCACCGTCGTGGCCGGTGGCGCTGAGCGCGGTCATCAGCAAGCTCCGCCAGAAGCTCGGCACCGTCGGTCTCGATCGCGATCGGATCATCGCCAATGCCTTTCGCTGCTACCAGTTCCGGCCGGCGCCGGACACCTGGATCGACCTCGAGGCCGCTGCCGATGCGCTGCACCAGGCCGAGGGCGCCATACAAGGCAATCAGCCGCAAGCCGCCTACGGGCCGGCGCTGATCGCAACCACCATCGCCCGCCGGCCGTTCCTTGTTGGCGAGGATGCGCCCTGGGTGACGACCCGCCGCGAGCGCATCCGCGACACCCTGGTGCGCGCGCTCGATTGCCGCGTCGAGGCGCTGGTCTGGAACGGCGAGCTCGCCCTCGCCCAGGAGCAGGCGCGCGCGGTGGTCGAGCTCGAACCGTTTCGCGAGTCCGGCTATCGGCGGCTGATGCAGGTGCTCGTCAAGCGGGGCGACCGCGCCGAGGCGGTGCGGGTCTACCAGGACTGTAAGCGGCGCCTCGCCCAGGAACTGGGCGTCGCGCCGTCAGACGAGACGGAATCGTTGATGCGGACCGTGATCGCTTAGCGCTGGATCTCTGAGCCGACCTCATCCCGCGCCAGGTCGCCGTCCCTCTTGGACGACCCATTTACAGGAAGCGGCGGCGCGATCACCGGGCGACTGGACGCCGGCCGGGCGATCCCCACCACGTCGTAGATCTCGTCCTGGTCGAGGGTGTCCTTTTTCAACACTGCTGCAGCCAGCCGATCCAGCCGGTCGCGGTTTTCGGTCAGGAGTCGAACCGCCTCCCGGTGGCATTCCTCGACGATGCGGCGGACTTCTTCGTCGAGCAGCCTGGCGGTCTCCTCGCTGAAGTGCTCCGATGCGGCGCCGTCGCCTGGTTGCGTGAGATTGATCGGCCCGATCTTCGGGGACATGCCGAAGCGCGCCACCATCGAGCGGGCGACCTGGTTGACCTGCTGCAGGTCGCTCTCGGCTCCGGTCGTGACGGCGCCGTAGGCGACCTCTTCGGCGGCCCGTCCGCCAAGCGCCAGCGAGATGCGGCCACGGAGGTACGCCTCCGGATAGTTGTATCGGTCGTCAATGGGCTGGCTATAGGTGGATCCGAGCGAAAGACCGCGCGGGACGATCGTCAGCTTCTTCACGGGATCCGCTCCGGGGATCAGCAGGCCCATCAGCGCGTGGCCCGACTCGTGGTAGGCGATCAGCCGCCGTTCGTCAGCCCCCAGCACGATCGGCCGTCGCAGGCCGAGCACGGATCGCTCGATGGCCTCGTCGAAATCGGCGCGCGTCACCATCTCCTCGCCCTTTCGGGCGGCGATCAGGGCGGCCTCGTTGACGATGTTGCGGAGGTCCGCCCCCACGAAGCCCGCGGTGGCGCCCGCGATGTCGGCGAGGTCGACGTTGGGCGCAACCTTGACCTTCCGCGTATGGATCCGCAGGATCGCCTCGCGTCCCGCTTTGTCGGGCGGAGACACCGTGACCCGGCGATCGAAGCGCCCGGGTCGCAGAAGGGCTGGGTCCAGCACCTCCGGCCGGTTGGTGGCGGCCAGAACCACGACGTTCTGATTGGGCGTAAAGCCGTCCATCTCGGTCAGGATCTGGTTGAGAGTTTGCTCCCGCTCGTCGTTGGCGCCGAAGGTGGCGGACGACGCGCGCGAGCGGCCGATAGCGTCCAGCTCGTCGATGAAGATGATGCTCGGCGCGGCCGCCTTGGCTTTGGCGAAGAGATCCCGAACGCGGGCCGCACCGACCCCGACGATGGCTTCGACGAACTCCGACGCGGAGAGGCTGAAGAAGGGCCGGTTCGATTCACCGGCGACGGCCCGCGCCAGCAACGTCTTTCCGGTGCCGGGCGGTCCGACCAGGAGCACGCCGTGCGGGATCTGTGCCCCGAGCTTCTGGTATTTCTCCGGCGTCTTGAGGAAGTCGACGACCTCGGCGAGGTCCTGCTTGGCCTCGTCGATCCCGGCAACGTCATTGAACGTGATCTTGTTCGCCGAATCAGCCGTATACAGCGTGGCACGGCTCTGGCCAAAGGCGCCGAGGATGCCGCCCGGACCCCCGGCCGTCATGCGCCGGCTCAAGTAGAGAAAGCCACCGATCAACAGCAGGGCCGGCCCGAAGCTGAGCAGCAAATTGAGCAGTGGCGATCCCCCGGTGCCCGGGGGCGTCGCGCTGATCGGGACGTTGTGCTGCTCGAGCAGTGTCTCGAGGTTGTCGGTCGCGAAGACCGGGCGCTCGGTCTGAAAGAGCTGGCCGCTGGCGGACCCATAGGTCACCGCTGTCTTGAAGTCACCCTGGATCGAGTTCGACTGCGCCGTGATGTCCTTCACGTTGTTGGCATTCACCTGCGTGATGAACGTCGTGTAGGGAACCGTGATCCGGGCCGGGCCGCTCATGAAGACGAACGTGATCAGGTAGTTGAGCGCCAGCAACACCAGCAGGTAGATCCAGAAGCCACGGCTCCGCCAGAAGGGCGTGGGCCGTGGCGCTCCGCCGGGCGCCGTCGCCTTCGGTGGTGCTGGAAACAACGGTCGCCGGTTCTGATTCGAAGCCACAGTTCCCCTCCGCTTTCGACTCTACACGCTTGGCAACGGCGCCGTCGTGCGCCTATGATTGCTGATAGCGGAACTAGATCATGTTTGGAGGCTTGATATGACACTAACGCATCTGCTCGTCCTGCTCCTGGTGGGCGCCGTCGCCGGCTTAATCGGGGAGCGCCTGGTGGGTCGGGGCATGCCGGGTGGGCTGATCGGTGCCATCGTCGCAGGGCTGGTGGGCGCCTGGTTGATGGTCGATGTCCTGCACGTCGTCATCGCGCCGGAGTTGTCGCTTGGCGGGATTCCCGTGCTCTCGGCGATCCTCGGCGCGGCGATCGTGGTGCTGCTGTTCAGCCTGGTTGCCGGCGGGAGCTTTGCACGCGGGTGGCGCCGCTACTGACTCGGACCCTCGCAAAACGCGCGTCCGTTTATCGACCTGCTCGTTAGAGACTGTTAGAACTTCGCGCAAAAAAGGGCTTCCCGCTTGCGGATTCGATGCCCGTGCCCCCAGAATGATGGTTCCCACAAACACAAAGAACATCAGGAGGGGAAACACAATTGGGCAGACTTAGATCGTTGACTCTACTCGCGTGCCTCGGCGCGATCGCGATTGTCGCCGCGGCGTGCGGGAACTCGACGGCGAACACCTCGGCGAGCGCGACCGTCCCGCCCGGCCTCAGCGTCACGTCCTTCGACCAGGCTTTCACGGTGATGCCTACGCTCAAGGGGCTGCACGACGCGGGGAGTGGCCTGGTCGGGGTGATCCTTCCCGACACCACGTCGTCGACCCGCTACGTCAACTTCGACGCGCCGTATCTGAAGCAAGCCTTTGACGCGGCCGGCTTTAAGTCAAACGAGTACAAGATTGATAACGCCCAGGGCGACGAGGCCACCGAGCTTCAGCTGGCCCAGGCGGACATCACGGCCGGCGCCAAAGTGCTGATCTTCGACCCGCTCAACAGCAATGTCGGTGGGCAGATCCAGACGCTCGCCCAGGGCAAGGGTGTGAAGACCATCAGCTACGACCGAGCCACCTTCACGGGCACCAACGTCTATTACGTGAGCTTCGACAATGTCCAGGTCGGCAAGCTGATCGGCGACGGCTTCCAGAAATGTGTCACGGACTGGGGCGTAACGAACCCACAGGTCTTCGAGCTGGACGGCGGCCAGGATACCGACCCGAACGCGGTCTCCTTCGCCCAGGGTTACAACCAGTCGATCTGGGGCGACAAGACAACCCCGCTGGCCGCGGGTAAGACGAACGCTGCGGGCTACAAGCTTGTGGCTGAGAAGATTGCGCCCAAATGGGACAATGCCGCGGGACAGACCGTTTTCCAGCAGCAGTACACCGCCAACCCGGGCATCAACGCCACGGTCGAGGCGAATGACGGCCTGGGCAACGCAGCCATCACGGTCCTCAAGAACAAGGGCGTCGGACCCAAGAAGGTCCCGACCACCGGGCAGGATGCGACCGAGCAAGGCATGGCCAACGTCCTCAAGGGCTACCAGTGCGGATCGGTCTACAAGGCGGTCTACCTCGAGGCCCAGGATGCGGTCGCGCTTGCGACCATCCTGCGAGCCGGCCAGACGCCTCCGCCCGCATTGCTGAACGGCACGACCTCGCCGCCTTCCGGCGCCGCCGGGAGCCAGCAACCGGCATCACTGCTGGTGCCGATCTGGGTCACGACCGCGAACATGAACTCGACCGTCATCAAGGACAAGTTCGTCGACAAGGCCGCCCTGTGCACCGATGCCGGGGCAGCCGCCTGCAGCGCAGCGGGCATTAGCTAGATCGTCGTGGCGCCGCCGCTCTCTGCGGCGGCGCCCATACCCCTCTCCCGCGATAAAGTGAAGAGGTGGGCCAGGTGATCAAAGAGTCGCCGACGGCCGAGCCACGATTCAAGGCCCGGGGTATCGACAAACATTTTGGTCCGGTGCAAGCCCTGACCAAGGTGGACCTGGATCTCTATGCCGGCCAGGTGACCGCTCTCTGCGGCGATAACGGCGCTGGCAAATCGGTCCTGACCAAGTGCATCGCCGGCATCTACGAGATCGACCACGGGCAATTCTTCTGGGAGGGCAAGCCGGTTCATATCCGCGCCCCACGCGATGCCGCCCGCCTGGGGATCGAGACCGTCTACCAGGACCTGGCGCTCGCCGACAACCTCGACATTGTCCAGAACATGTTCCTCGGCCGAGAACGGCTACGAAACGGTCTCCTCAACGAGGACGACATGGAGCGTGCCGCCAGCAAGACGCTGGCGGACCTGCGAGTCACGACGGTGCGGTCGATCAGGCAGCCCGTCGCCTCACTGTCGGGCGGGCAGCGGCAGTCGGTGGCGGTCGCCAAAGCCGTGATGTGGAATTCCAAGCTCGTGATGCTGGACGAGCCAACGGCGGCGCTGGGTGTCGTGCAAACCAAGCAGGTGCTCGACCTGATCCGGCGGTTGCGGGATCGTGGGCTGGCGGTGATGGTGATCTCGCACAATCTCAACGACGTCTTCGAGGTGGCGGACCGGATTGCCGTGGTGCACCTCGGCCGGATGGTGACGCAAGGCAGCGCCTCCGACTTCGACCGGCAGACCGTCGTCGATTACATGACCACCGGCGCCTCGAGCCGCGCCGGGCAACGAGCCGAGGGTAATGGAGCAAAGAGTGGCGCGCGCTGAAGCCCCCGAGCGAGCCCCGGATCCGACCGCGGCCGCGACGATCGACGTCCCGCCGGAACTCGTTGCCCAGTCTCTGGGCGAATGGTGGCGCGCCTGGCTGACCCGCATACGCGCGGGAGACAGCGGCGTTCTCCCCGTGATCCTCGCCCTGCTCATCATCACGATCGTCTTCCAGGCGATCAGCCCCCATAACGTCTTTCTCTCGGCGGGGAACCTTGTCAACCTGTTCCAGCAGAGCGCGGTCTTCATTGTCCTGGCAATGGGCGAGATTTTTGTCATCCTGCTGGGCGAGATCGATCTCTCAATCGGCTACGCCGGCGGAGTGGGGGCCGCGGTTACCGTCCAGCTGGTGCAGCCCGCGACCGCGAAATGGCCCTGGTGGGCCGCCATCATCGCCGGGCTGGCGGTCTGCATCGTCATCGGCGCGCTCCAGGGAAGCCTGGTTACTCGCCTGCGGCTCTCCTCGCTGATCGTCACGCTTGCCGGCCTGTTGATCTGGCAGGGCACGATGCTCATCATCCTGGGGCTGGCGTTCTCCGGCTATCCGAGCCTCGCCGGCTTCGACTCGAATCGGCAGGTCCTTTACAACCTGATGAATGGGACGATCGACCCCACCATCAGCTGGATCGGAGCAGCCATCGTCGTCATCGCCATCGGCGCCCTGCTCTGGTTTGGCGATAATCACCGGCGGCGTAGCGGCCTGGTCGCTCCGCCGGTCAGTCTTACCGTGATCAAGATTGCTCTGATCGCGATCGTCGCGATCGCCGTGGTCGCGATCTGCAATGTCAACCGAGCGGCCTTCGGCACCCTCGCGGGCGTCCCCTGGGTCATTCCCATCGTCCTCGGAGTCTATTTCGCCTGGATGATGGTCCTTCAGCGAACAAAGTTCGGACGGTATGTCTACGCGATCGGTGGCAATCCCGAGGCGGCGCGACGGGCTGGTATCAATCTTGCCGCCGTTCGTACCCTGTGTTTCGTGATCTGCACCTTTACGGCGGGGATCGGCCTCCTGCTGTACGCCTCTTACCTGGGCGGCATGTCGGGCAACGTCAACGGCGGCCAGCTCGTTCTCTATGCCATCGCCTCCGTCGTTCTGGCCGGAACCAGCCTCTTCGGCGGCCGGGGCAAGGTCCTCCACGCCATCTTCGGCGGCCTGGTCATCGGCGGGATCTACAACGGGATGGGCCTGCTGGGCCTCGACGTCCGGTGGCAGTTCATCGTCACGGGGCTGGTTCTGCTGGTGGCGATCACGATCGACTCGCTCTCTCGCCGGAGCGCCACCTCAGGCAGCGCCGCCCGCGTCTGATCCCGGCCGCCCGAACGCGGCGCGCGCCGAGCGCGACCAGAGGAGCCATAGGACCGCCGCGGGCAGCGCGAGATTGACCAGGACCGGCACCGGTCCACGCATCGAGCCGATCGGGAGCAGCATCAGCAACAGCGATGGCGCCAGGCTGAGCGCCTCGATCGCGATCACCCAGCGGCGAGCCCAGCGCCGTTGCCGCCGAAGGTTGCGCGCGAGCCAGAACATGCCCATGGCGATCAGGATGGTCGCCACGCTGAGCGCGCGAAACCCTGGCTCGACGATGGCGAACGGGATCGCGCTCAGCCCCGCGACCAGCGAGAAACTCGCCTGGATGACGAGCAGCACGGACGCGATCTCTGGTGCACTGGACGATGGAGTCGTCGTGTCAGCTGCGGGTGCGATGCTCATGGCCTTGTCAGCTCCCTTGTAGTTCTCGTTGGACCGTCTTGTCGAGGTCCGCGGCGAACGGTCCGCTCTTCCCGTTGTCGATGATCCAGACGTGCAACATCGGCGGCGTGGTGATGCTGGTCGAGCCGACGGGGCAGGTCCAGAAGGGCGTCTCGAACGTGAATTCGAAGCCGAAGGGGGAGAAGCAGATGCCCTCGTGCTGATGCCACTGCGTCAGCGGGCCTCCGGGGTCGGGACCCCATTGGCCGGCGCGCTTCATCTGGTACATGGCGCCGATCAGTCGCAGTCCGTGTGGCGTCTGCGCGTAGACAAGGGCCTGGGGGCGGTTCGGGTCAAGGATGAAGTCCGCATTCGCCTTGTTCTCGAAATGCCGCAGCGGTTCGGCGCTCGAGGCCGGGCCGGGCTCGAACCCGGCGGCAATCGCGGCGGCCGGGTCCTGGTAGCGCGCGATGCTAACCCTGGTGTTGGCCAGCAGCTTCGCCGCGGCAGCCTGTTGCTCCGGAGTGGCGACGGCGGCCACCGGTTGCAGCAGCGCCCCGGCGTGTGCGTGCAAGGCATCGGGATGGGCCAGCCCACCGAGCCAGATGCCGAACGTGGTCAGGCAGGCCATCACCGGAAACGCCGTCGCCCGCCAGACGCGGCGCGGCCAGGTCCGGCGCGTTGGATTCGCCAATCGCATCAGCAGCCCGAGAGCAACGAGCTCGATCAGCTTGCAAGCGACGCCGATCTGGTCGGGTGTTTCCCAACCGGCGATCACCCACACGATGTAGGCGAGGATCGTGGCCGCCAGCCATATGACCGCCGGCCGGCGCCACCGTGTGGTCGTGAAGGCTGCGATTGCGAATCCGATGAACCCGAGCCCATCGATGACGAACAGCACCCCCGTGATGCCTTCGTGGCCGGGGACCAGGGCGAGGTGAATCCCGCCGCTGAGCAGCATGAGGGCGGCGGCGAGTTTCGTGATCGACGGCGCCGCATCGTATGCCTGCGTAATGCGGACGGCCCAGGGGATGCGACGGGCGGCCAGGAATCGCAGCCCGAAGACGAAGGCAAAGGCAAAGACGAGAATCATCAGGGCGGCGCTGATGGCGCCGGCGTGGTCGATGGCGATGTCGTACATGACGCCAACCTAACCCCGGGCGATAAGAGCGACGTAAGCCCCCCAGAGGGGGAGGGGAATTTCAGGCGAGCGGGAAGGTGATGGCGAACGTGGCGCCGGGACCGTTGTTGTTACGGGCCGCGATGGTGCCGTGATGCTGATCGACGATCCAACGTGCGATCGAGAGGCCGAGCCCCGCGCCTTTGTTCGAGCGCGCCGGATCCGCCTGGTAGAAGCGCTCGAAGATGCGTTGCAGATCGCCCGGGGGAATGCCGGCGCCGTCATCGGCGACGGTGACCAGACCCGTCGAGTCATGCTGTTGCAGACCCACTTCGATCGATCCACCCGGTTTGGTGAACTTCACGGCGTTGTCGACCAGGATCCACAGGAGTTGCGTGATCGCGTCCTCATCGCCCTGGATGGTCGCGTCCGTCAAGCCCACGGTCCGGATGCGTCGATCCTCGTGGGCGGCCTGGGCTTGCCGGCCGACGGATTCGATGATGGGCCGCAGGGCGATCGGTGCGAGCGCCAGGTTCTGCCCGGCGTCCGCCTGGGCCAGGGTGAGCAGGTGCTCGACCAGGCGGCTCATCCGCTCGCTTTCGGTGGCGATGTCGTAGGCGGCGGCAGCCCGGACATCCTCAGGAACGCTGGGACCATGGGCGAGCAGCTCGGCATTGCCCCGGATGGTCGTGAGTGGGGTCCGCAGCTCGTGCGAGGCGTCGGCCACGAAGCGACGCTGGGCGTCCAGCGCCTGGGTCAGCTGCTGGTTGGCGGCGTCAACCTGTTCGAGCATCCGGTTGAAGCTCTCACTGAGCAGCCCAATCTCGTCCCGCCGTTTTGCGGGAGGGAGCCGCCGTTTCAAATCGCGCGTGCGCGCAATCGAGTCGGCGGTCTCGATGACGGTCTTGAGCGGCCGGAGCGCTCGGCCCGTGATCAGCCAGCTGGCAATGAACGCCGCCAGCAGAGTCGGAATGGACGAAATGATCAAGAAGCCGAGGATGCCCCGGCGGTTGGTCGACTGAATGCTGATGGGCTGGCCGGCGACGAGGAAACCCGCAAGGGCCAGGTCACGCCGGGCCCAGCGCGTGGCAAAGAAGCGAAGCGACGGCGCGCCGGGTAGATCCACCGTGGCCAGGGCGCTGCCGTGTGCGGAGGCGGACGCCAACAGGCTCGTCGGTACCGCTGGGGCCGCATCGCCAATCCGGCCGGTGCTGGAGACAACCGTTCCGTTCGACGTAAGAATTTCGATGAAGGGATCGGTTCGGCGCGCCAGGTCCTCGGCCCCGGTCAGCGTGCCAGGAACGCTGAGCTGGTCCGCCGACGCCGTCGCGATCGCGGCCTGCGCGTCGGCGGCTCGCTGGTGGAGGGCGTCGTCCTGCGTCGTGCCCTGGGTGTTCGTGGCGAGGGTGTAGACAAGCCAACCAAAGGCCAGCAACGTCAGGGCCACGAGGGCTGCGCCGAAGAACGTCAGCCGGAGTCTGAACGACACGTCACGCCTCGCGCAGGCTGTAGCCGAATCCACGGACGGTCTGGATCAGCCGGGGCTCACCGGCGCCGTCGAGCTTGGTTCGCAGATAGCCGACGTAGACGGCGACCACATTGTCATCGGTCTCTTCGTCGGCCCACACGGCGCTGAGCAGTTGGTCGCGGGTCAGCACCAGCCGAGGATGCCGCAGGAAGTGCGTAAGTAGCGCGAACTCCTTCGCGGTGAGCTGCACGAGCCGGCCGCTGCGGCGCACCTCACGGGTTTCAACTTCCAGGGTCAGGTCGGCGAACTGCAAGAGCGTCGACGGCGGCGCGGCGCGGCGCAAGAGCGCGCGGACACGCGCCAGCAGCTCCGTGTAGGCGAACGGCTTGACGAGGTAGTCGTCGGCGCCGGTATCGAGCCCGCGCACCCGGTCGGCGGTCCCGCTGCGTGCGGTCAGCATCAGGATCGGCAGGCTGCCATTGACTCGGAGCTGGCGGCAGACCTCGAGGCCGTCGATGCCGGGCATCATCAGGTCGAGGACAACCAGGTCGGGACGGCGGGCGTAGGCCTGCAGGAGCGCCGCCTCCCCGCCGAGTGCGACATCGACGTCGTAGCCCTCGGGGCGGAGGACGCGCTGGATGGTAGTGGCGACCATGGGATCGTCATCGACGACCAGGATCCGCCGAGGCGCGGCGCTCACGACCCATATATCCTCCTCGAACTCAGTAAGGATGCCGTAAGACCCGCTCCGCAGCTAGTTGACATCGATTGGTCGCCGTAGTATAGTCGATCTCGACTAGCAATGGTGAAGGCGAAAAGAGAGCTTCCGCGGACCCCCCTGGCGCTGGCCGTGATGAACCTGCTGGCGGAGCACCCGATGCACCCATACGAGATGAAATCGAAGATGAAGGAGCGCGGCCACGACCAGGTGATCAGGCTCAAGGGCGGGTCGATTTACGACACCGTCGTTCGTCTGGAAGAGGGTGGTTTCATCACGTCGCAAGCCCCGAGCCGCGAAGGGCGCCGGCCGGAGCGGACGGTCTACGCCATCACGGACGCGGGCCGTGAGGAAATCATGGCCTGGCTGCGCGAGCTGCTCGCCCAACCCGTCAACGAATATCCGCAGTTCGGCGCGGCACTCGCCTTCTTCGCTGCCCTCGACAAGAACGAGGTCGTCCGCCTGCTCAAAGTGCGGATCGCTTTGCTCGACGTCCAGGCCGCCGGCGACGAGAAGCAACTGAAGACGTTCATGGACATGGGGTTGCCGCGCCTCTTCCTGGTCGAAGGCGATTACGCCGTGGCCATGAAGCGAGCCGAGCGCGACTGGGTCCGCCAGCTCATCGACGACATCGAGGGCGGCCGATTGTGGATCACCAAAGCGCAGATGGAAACCGTCCAGCAAACGTTCGAGAAGCGCACAGATGGAGGGGAAAGCGAATGAAACACAACGACCCTGTGTCGAACACCATCGTGAACGATCAATCGGTCGTGGCCGGAGCGGGCCATTACGTGACGGGCTCCGTCATTTCGAAAGACGGCACCACCATCGGCTACCGTCAGCTCGGCCGTGGGCCGGGCCTGGTCGTGCTGCACGGCGCGATGGAGTCGGCCCAGAGCCACATGCAGCTCGCCGAGGCGCTCGCCGACAGCCACACCGTTTACCTGCCTGACCGTCGGGGCCGCGGTCTCAGCGGGGCATATGGCAAGCCCTACGGCGTCCGAGAGGACGTTGAAGACATGGATGCCCTGCTCGCCAAAACGGGTGCGCATGATGTCTTCGGGGTCAGCTCGGGCGCGATCATCTGCCTCGAGGCAGCGCTGACGCTACCTGTGATTCAGAAGGCCGCGATCTTCGAGCCGCCGCTCATGGTCGACGGCCCGGCCCCGACGGCCTGGTTGACGCGCTTCGACCGCGAAATGGCGCAGGGCAAGGTCGCCGCGGCCATGATCACCGGCATGAAGGGTGCGGAGATGGGGCCGCCGATGCTCAACCTCATCCCCCGCTGGTTGCTCGAGCGGATGACCACGGTGATGATGGCTAGCGAGGACAAGAAGGCCAGGGGCGACGACGTCACGATGAGGATGCTGGCTCCGACCCTGCACTATGACTTTCAGCTCGTGATCGACGTGGCTGGGCCGCTGGAGCGCTTCGGGGCTATGCGTGCCGAGGCGCTGTTGCTCGGTGGGAGCAAAAGCCCCGCGTACTTGACCAGGGCCGTGGATGCCCTGGAGAAGGTCCTGCCACATGTCACACGTGTTGAGTTTCCCGGACTCGGTCATGAGGCCTCGGGCAATGCCGATCGACGCGGACAACCCGAGCGGGTGGCGCAGGAACTGCGCCGATTCTTCGGCGGACAGTCAAATTAAGCAATGAGGGACCGCAACCATGATTGAAAACCGTCGTCCATCGGCACCATGGCTGGCTCTGGCGGTGCTGGCGCTGGGCCTATTCATGACCCTGCTCGACCTGACCATCGTCAACGTCGCGATCCCGAGCATCGTCGACGACCTGCACGCGTCGCTCGACCAGATCCTCTGGGTGCTCAACGGCTACAGCCTGATGTATGCGGTGCTGTTGATCACGTCGGGGCGCCTCGGTGACATCTTCGGGCCGCGAAACATGTTCATCGCCGGCGTGGTGGTGTTCACCGTAGCGTCGGCGCTCAGCGGCCTCGCCCAGGACCCAACGCAGCTGATCCTCGCGCGCGGCGCGCAGGGTCTCGGGGCGGCCATCCTTGCACCCCAGGGGTTGCCGATCATGACCACCATCTTTCCGCCGGAGCGGCGTGGCGGCGTTTTCGCCATCTACGGCGGGCTGGCCGGGCTGGCAGTGCTCGCGGGTCCGATCGTCGGCGGGTTCATCGTCACCAACTTCGGGTGGCGGTGGATCTTCTATGTCAACCTGCCGGTGGGCCTGCTGATCGTGGCGCTCGCGCTGGCGCTGGTGCCGGATCTTCGTCCGGGCCGCCGGCACCGCCTCGATTTCGTTGGTGTCGCGCTGGCGACGATTGGCCTGTTCGGCGTGATCTTCGGCCTGATCGAGGGACAGCGCTACAACTGGGGGACCGTCTCCGCGGGCATCACGATCCCCGAGATCATCGCGGCCGGCGTCGCGGTCCTGGCGCTCTTCTTCATCATCCAGTGGCGCCGGCAGGACCAGGAGCCGCTCCTATCGTTCGCGGTCTTCAAGGATCGCAACTACACCCTCATGACGGTCGTCCTGATGGCGATGGGCTTCGCCATGGTGGGCGTCTTCCTGCCCATCACCATTTACTTCCAATCAGTGCTCGGGCTCAGCGCCTTCGACGCCGGCATCGCAATGGCGCCGATGGCGCTGACCATGATGTTGTTCTCGGGAGTCGTGGCTCCCCTGGCCGCTCGCTTCGGCAAATACATCCTCATGATCGGGCTCTCCCTGTTCGCGATCGGGATGGCCTACATCGCCTGGAGGGTGCAGGTGGACTCTAATCGTTGGGCCTTCATTCCGGGGCTGGCCGTCGGTGGGCTTGGCCTTGCGGGAGTCTGGACGCCCGTCTACAGCCTGGCGACCCGTGACCTGCAACCGCGGCTGGCCGGCGTCGCCTCCGGCGTGCTGAGCACGGTGCAGGAGCTGGGCACCGTGATGGGGAGCGCGGCGATCGGTGCCGTGCTGCAGAACCGGCTTGCGACCGGGCTGCACGTCCACGCCGTCGGCTACGCGTCGCAGCTACCGGACCAGTTTCGGGCGCCCTTCGTCGACGGCTTCAATCAGGCGGCGAGCCGTGGCCTACAAGTCGGGCGCGGCCAGACGGGCGGCAGCCTGCACCTACCCGCAAGTATCCCGGCGCAAATCGTCCAACAGCTGGAGACGCTGGCGCATGCGGTCTTCACCCAGTCGTTCGTCGACGCCATGCGGCCAAGCATGGCCCTGGGGATCGTCGTCGTCGTGGTCGCCGCGGTTGGCGTCCTCGGCGTCCGCGCTCGCGCCACGCGGGCCGAGCCGGTAGCAGGGGATCAGGCGTACCAGGAAGTGGCGCCCGTCGCATGAGCTCGTAACTGTCACGGGCCCACCACCGATTGCGGGTTGCATCGTTTCCTGAGCTGTGTAATAATGTGCCCTGTAAATATGAGTCCACTCACTTTCAAGACCGATCACGAGCATACCGATCTCCTTACCGACCCGGATGGCTTCCTGTTCGACCCGCGGATTCGCGAGTTCCTGACGCGACAAGGCCGAAAAGTCGACCCTGGAGCGGAGGCGCTGGCCGCCGTCCGCATCCTGGGGAAAAAGCTCCATGTCACCATGGAGCGCTGGGCGGAGCGGTTCGGGCTCAGCGAGGGCCGGTTCCAGATCCTCATGCGCCTGAAACACCAGCCCACCGGGCGGTTCGCCATGGGCGAGCTGGCGGAGATGCTGGACGTCTCCCCTCGGACGGTGACCGGCCTGGTCGACAACCTCGAACGCGACGGCCTGGTCAAGCGCGTCGACGATCCCTCCGATCGCCGCTCCGTCTACGCCGAGCTCACCGAGCAGGGCCGCGACCGCATCGAGACGCTGTGGCGGGAGACCGTGAGTGTCCAGGTCGGGTTGACGAAGGGCCTGAAAGAGTCGGAGCTGATTCAACTGCGTCATCTGTGTTTGCGGCTCATCCAGGCGATGAGCGTCGAGGAAGGAAAGACCCATGCCACAAGCTGAACTAACCACCCGCATCAAGGTCCTTGCGACCATCGGTGTGATGCTCGCGCTCTTGCTCGCTGCGCTCGACCAGACGATCGTCGGCACGGCATTGCCCCGAATCGTTGCCGAGCTGAACGGTCTCGATCGCTACTCGTGGCTGATCACGGGCTACCTCGTCGCCTCGACGGTGATCGTCCCGATCGCCGGAAAGCTCGGGGACCTGTTCGGCCGTAAGCCCTTTCTGATCGCCGGGATGGTCGGGTTCGTCGCCGCCTCGGCCCTGTGCGGCGTCGCCCAGGATATGAACCAGCTGATCATCTTCCGGATCATCCAGGGTCTCTTCGGCGGCATGCTGTTCGCGTCGGCTTTTACGGTCCTGGGCGACATCTACAGCCCCGCCGAACGGGCGCGTATCCAGGGGCTGTTTGGCGCCGTCTTCGGTCTGTCGTCCATCATCGGCCCGGTGGTCGGTGGTTTCTTGACCGACAATCTCGGCTGGCGGTGGGTGTTCTACGTCAACCTGCCGGTCGGCTTGCTCGGTGTTCTGGTGGTGGCCGGCTTCCTGCCCTTCGTGCGAACCAAAGCCTCATGGCGCGACATCGACTTCATCGGGTCGGGGGCGCTCGCCGCCGGTCTGATCCCGGTGCTGGTCGCGCTCTCGGTCGCAAAAGATCAGGGTTGGACCTCCTTCGAAGTCCTCGGCCTGCTCGGCTTCGGCCTGGCCATGCTCGTCGCCTTCTTCATCATCGAGCAGCGCGTCAAGGAACCGATCGTTCCCTTCAGGCTGTTCAAGAACCGAGCCTTTGCCGTCTCGATGATCGTCGGATTTTTCGCAGCGCTCGGTATGTTCGGGATGATCATCTTCGTGCCGCTGGAGCTGCAGGGTGTGCTCGGTGCCAGTGTCACCAACTCCGGTCTACTGCTCACCCCGATGATGCTTGGCCTGATCGTGGCCAGCATTCTCTCGGGCCAGCTGATCCCCCGGATCAAGCACTATCACTACCTGGGAACGATTGGCGTCGCGCTGATGATGGTCGGGATTTACTTGCTCGCACAGACGACGACGGCGACGTCTCAGATGTCGATCACGATCGATATCGTCATGGTCGGCCTCGGCCTGGGCGTCACCATGCCGCTCTATATCAATGCCGTGCAGAGTGCCCTGCCGCAGCGCTATCTGGGTGTCGGCACCAGCCAGATCCAGTTCTGGCGCAACGTTGGCGGCACCGTGAGCTCGGCCGTCCTCGGCAGCATCCTCGCACAGCGGCTACCCGGGGCCATCGCCACTGAAATCGCCAAGCTGCATCTTCCCGCGGCGTTCGCCGCCGTATTGGGCAAGTCAGCCGGCAACCCGAACCAGTTGCTCGATCCGGCGCAGATCGCCGCGACCAAAGCGAAGCTCCCGGCGCAGCTGGCGCCGCTCTACGACCAGGCGATGCACGCCGTTCGCCAGGCGCTCGCGCTCACGCTACACGACCTGTTCCTGATTGCGATCGCCCTGTCAACGATCGCTTTGGTCGCCTCGCTGTTCATGCCCGACGTGCCCCTGCGGTCTCGGCAATCGCCGCGACAGCCCGCCATCGGTGAGGCACTGACCTCGGAGCCCGAGGCCGCGGTCGGCTAAGGCCATCCCCGTCGGGTGGGAGAATGGCTCCAGGGGCCGGCTCCCAAGGAGGGTACGGGATGGCACGCACACACGGGAAGCAGCGCGGCTGGTTGGCGACACTCGGCGCATCGATGGTTGTCGCTGGACTGTTCGGCTGGTTGCCGCTACCCGCGGCGGCCGCCGATCTGCGGCAGGGCACGGACGTCACCGTTGCCCGCACGGAAACGGTCAATGACGATATCTACGCGGGGGCGGGAACGATCAGCATCGAAGGCACCGTCAATGGCAACGTGATTGCCGGTGGCGGCACCGTCACCGTGTCCGGCAACGTCACCCGCGACGTGATCGTCGGCGGAGGCACCATTAACGTGAGCGGCCACGTGGGTGGCAGCATCATCGCCGCCGGCGGCAACCTGACTCTCAACGGCCCGGTCGAGCACGACATCGTCGTCACCGGAGGCATGATCGACATCGGATCCGGTGCCACCATCGGGCGCGACCTGGTCATCGCCGGCGGGAGCGCAACGGTAGCGGCCCCGGTTACCCGTCGGGTGCAGATGTCCTCTGGCAGCCTGACGCTGCGGGGTCGGGTTACGGGCGACGTGCGCGGCAGGGTCGACCATCTCAAGCTGGACGGCGCGCAGATCGGCGGCAACCTGGACTACACGAGCAGCAATCCCGTTGAGCTGGTCAACGGCGCGCGAGTCGCTGGGACGACCACCCGGCATACGCCCACGGACTCCCCTGGCGCGGGCAACGCGTTTCTCGGCTGGCTGCGAGGGCTGATCGGCATCTTCGCCCTCGGCCTGATCTTGATTTTTCTCGTGCCTGGTATCAGCACCCGGGCGATCGACACGCTGCGGGCGCAGCCGTGGCTGAGTCTCGGCATCGGCGCGGCGATCCTGATCATCCCGCCAATTGTTGCCCTGATCGTTTTCGTGATTGGCATACTGATTGGCGGCTGGTGGCTCGGGCTTCTGCTGATTCCGCTGTGGATCTTGCTGCTCGCCATCGGCTACGTCGTGTCTGGCTTCCTGCTGGGCCGGCTGCTCTTCGCGCGGCTAGGCTGGGCCGGATATCACGACGCGCTGGCGCTGCTGGGCGGGCTCTTTGTGCTGACCGTGGTGGGGCTCCTGCCCGTGCTCGGTGGTTTCGTCGGCCTGGCGGCGCTGGTATTCGGTGCCGGCGCTCTGGCGCTGACCGCCAGCCGGCGGACCTGGATGCGAGGGGCGGCTCGCTAAGCGGAGGCCGACGCGACCGTGCGGCGTCGGACGAGCAGGCGCACCAACCCGGTCGTCAGCACGATCGCGGCCGGCAACGGCAGGAGCAAACCGATCCAGGCGTGCGTGATGATGGCGCGGCCGATGGCGTCGCCCAGCGTAACGCCCAGCGTGAGCATCACTGCCGCCCAAATCGCCGCTGAGAGCGCCGTACTGAACCAGAAGGTGCGGTAGCTCACGCCGAGACTGCCGCAGGCCACCGCCATGGCCCAGCGCAGGCCGGGCACGTAACGGGAAACCGCGATCGCGAGCGGACCCCAGCGCGCGATCCAGGACTGCGCGCGTCCGACTCGAGATGGCGTCAGGTGAAGCGCCCTGCCGACGCGGCCGGTGATCAATCGGGGTCCGAATCTGCGCGAGGCCACGAACAGGTTGGTCGATCCCAGCACGATTAAGGCCGTGAGGCCAAGCCAGGTCGCCAATAACGCCAACGGGCTGTCGCCAAGGCGCTGGCCGAGATAGCCGACGGAGACTTCGGAGGGCACCGGCATGGGGAGGCCCGACTCTTCGAGGTAGATGCCGGCGATCGCGATTTCCACGCCGATCCGCTGCTGGACGGCGTTCTCCGCTTCGACGACCCCCTTCGCGACGTCCGCACGCGCCACGGCGACGATGAGGCTGGCGGCGAGCAGGCCGAGCGCGAGACCAATGCAGGTTCGTCGAAGTGCCAGGACGATTCCCTCACGGTACGGCTCGAGGGGAGCCGGCATGGCCGCTACTGACTGGCCGAAATGTGAGTGGGTCTCGGGGTGATCTGGCTAGGAAGCGGGCCGAGGGAGGACGCCGAGCAACTCGAAGCCATAGTCCAGCACCTTTGGCATCTCCGCGTAGGCGGTGCCGTTCGGGGCGCCCAGCAGCACGGCAAGGAGCCGGTGTCCGCCGCGGCTCGAGGTCGTGATCAAGCAGCCGAGCGCCACCTCGGTCCAACCGGTTTTCAGCCCATACGTCCCCGGATAGGTGTGAAGCAACTTGTCGATGTTGACGAGATTGAAGGCTTTGTGGGTCGCGGTCGCCCGGATCGTCAGCGCTGGCGTGGCGGCGATGCTGACCAGGCCGGGATAGTGGGACTCCAGATACATAGCGGCCAGTGCGAGGTCATATGCCGACGCGTAGAGTCCTCCCTCGCTGAGGCCCGTCGGGTTGGTGAAATGGCTGGTACGCAAGCCAAGCCGGGCCGCCTTGGCATTCATATCGGCGATAAAGGTCGACCGTGACGTGACGGCCGAAGCGAGGGTTTCGGCGGCATCGTTTCCGGAACTGAGAAAGACGCCGTACAAGAGGTCGCGGACGGTGAGCCGTTCGCCGGGTGTCAGTCCCATGAACGTGGAGTCGGCCGGCAACTGCCGGATCGATGCCGGGACGGTGACCGTCGCGTTCATCCCCATCAGGTCGACCGCGACCATGGCGGTGAAAATCTTGGTCAGACTGGCCGGTGCCCAGGGGGCGCGAGCATTCGTTTGCCAGAGAAAACGCCCGGTGTCGAGGTTGACGAGCGCGACCTCGTGCGCGTCGACCGCCGGCACCGGGATCGGCCGCACGGTGAGCACGGGCCGTGCCACGGTCGCCGGCGGGGCCGTGGGCGTCGGCGACGGCGCGGGCGACGGAGTGGTCAGATGGATGCGCGCCGGCCGCGGATCGGGCTGGTCGGACGGGACCGAGTCCAGTAGCGGCACCTGGGTCGCGACCGCGGCGGCCAGCCGGGGCGGCGACGCCGAGCCGAGCGTGCTGCCGAGCGCGCCGGTCGCCAGAAAGACGGCGGTTAGCCGAAGGGCCTGCCTTCCCATGCAGGTCAGCCAGCCTATCGCATCAGGCGCCGGAAAACAAGGACAATCGCCCTACAATGTGGCTCGCGCCGGGATGACGAAATAGGTAGACGTTGGCGACTTAAAATCGCCTGCCCGTAAGGGCGTCAGGGTTCGAGTCCCTGTCCCGGCACCAGCCCTTAAGGCAAGTAGTATGGCCCTCATGCTCGAGACACTCGAGGTCATCTTCGGGATCGTCGTCGTTTTCTACATCCTCAACGACGTTTTCCAGAGTGTCGTCGTTCCGCGGTCGACGCCGGCGCGCTATCGGATCACGCGGTGGGTGGTCCGGCCTGGGTGGCGAGTCTGGCGGGGCATCGCGTTGCGCACGAGCTCGGCTGGGGAACGAGAGCGAATGCTGGGAACGTTTGCGCCGTTGGTCGTGGTCATCTTGCTGGTGCTGTGGTTGAGCGGGCTCGTCCTCGGCTTCGCCCTGATCTTCTTTGGGTTACGGGGCCAGCTGCACCCGGTGGTGCAGGATTTCCCCACGGCGGTGTATTTTGGCGGCACCGCCGTGCTGACCATTGGGTTCGGCGACTTCGTGGCGACCTCGGGGCTGGCGCGCGGGTTGGCCTTACTGGCCGGCGGCACCGGCCTCGGAACGATTGCGCTGGCCATCAGCTTCCTCTTTTCGCTCTACGCGTCCTTCCAGCGCCGCGAAATCCTGATCGTCACGCTCGATGCCAGGGCCGGAGCGCCGCCATCCGGGGTAAACCTGCTGGAGACGATGGCCAAGCTGGGCATGGTCGATGATCTGCCGCGCCTTCTTGTCGAGTGGGAGAAGTGGGGCGCCGAGGTCCTCGACAGCCATCTGGCCTATCCCGTGCTCGCCTACTTCCGATCCTCCCACGACAACGAATCGTGGGTCAGCGCGCTGGGCGCGGTCCTCGACGCAACCACCCTGGTATTGACAACCGTCGTCGATGGTCCTCGGGGCCAGGCCAAAATGATGTTCGCGATGGGGACGCATTTGGTGGAAGACCTGGCCCGCTTCTTCCGAATCGAGAGCGATCACGATCCGGGGGTTGAGCGTTACGAGTTCGACCAGGCAAGGGAGCGATTGGCCGCGGCGGGCTGGTCGCTGCTGGGGCCGGAAGAGTCGTGGGTCGCGTTCTCGCGCCTACGCGCGCAGTATGCGGTCGCCCTGAACAACATGGCGAAATGGTGGGCCGCGCCACCAACGCAGTGGATCGGTGACCGGTCCTATGTGCGCTTTCCGATGGCACGACACCAGGAGGTACCGGCCCGCGTCGCATCCCGCTAGGCAGCCGCTGAGGCGTTCGGTGCCGGGCCGCGCAACCGCAGGTAGAAGGCCGTCGCCAGCGCATACGGCAGGAGGAGCCGAACTTCGAAGTCCGGTGGTCGCCGCGCGATCCCGGCAAAGAGTTCGGGCAGCTGCCGACGTTCCATGGCCTCGGTGATGTGCTGGATGGTAAAGGCATCCGAGGCTCGGATCCGCGCGCTGGCGCCGTCCCAGATGGTCTGACCGTCTTCGAGCTGGCGCCATTCGGCCAACAGGACGCCATGCACAGCGCTCATGGCGAGCGCCTGCGTCAGCCGAGGCTGACCCCCGGGGTCGAGCTGGACGCCGCGCGAGCGCGCCAGCGCCAGGGTCTTTTGCACCGTCGTCTCGACAAATGGCCAGGATTCGGCATCGGCCGCGGCGTGTTTGAGCAGGTCGGGGGCCTCGATGATCCGCCGGGTGCGGCCGAGGGCAAAACCGTCGAGCTCGCTACGCGCGGTCGCGCTCAGCGGGAGATGGGCGAGGGGAGGCGTCCGTGAGGCAAAAAGCTCGACCACCGGCTCGGCGAAGGTAATCACGGGGTCGTCGGCCGGTGCCGGCAGTTCTTTGTGGTGGTTCTTCGGTCGCCAGACCGGCTCGCGCCGCCCTCGCGGACGGATGCGAAGCTTGAACAGTCCGGCCCGGTGGCGGCCCACCAGGACCGCCGTCGTGACCCCGATCACCATCACCAGGATCGTGGTCGGCACGTTGAACCGCAGCAGGGCGATCACCGAGAGCACCAGGGTGAGCGCGAGGATGGCCGGGCGGCTGATCAGTCGCGACATGCCTTCGAATACAACGTCCTGCCGAGGCCGATCCCGCGCGGTGCGGTTTCCCTCCCAGGGTGGGGAAGGCGGGGCGGGCCCTAGTTCAGGTTCCGGAAGAGGGTGGCGATCCCCTGGCCACCGCCGATGCACATCGTCACGATGCCCCACTCGGCCTGCCGGCGCTTGAGCTCGTAGGCCAGTTTGACGGTCAGGATGGCGCCGGTGGCGCCGACCGGGTGCCCGAGCGCGATGGCGCCGCCGTTGGGGTTGACTTTTTCGGGATCGATCTCGAGCTCCCGGATGACGGCGACCGCCTGCGCGGCGAACGCCTCGTTCAGCTCCATCAGATCGATGTCGTTGATCGTCATGCCGACTTTCTTCAGCAGCTTCTGGACCGCGAAAATTGGCGCGACGCCCATGATCTCCGGCGTGATCCCGGCGACGGCGTCGGCGACCCACTCGAGCTGGGGTGTCACACCAAGCTCGGCGGCTCGGGCCTTCGTCATGACGACGACCGCGGCGCCGGCGTCGTTGATGCCCGACGAGTTGCCGGCGGTCACGCTGCCGCCCTCGCGAAACGCGGGCTTCAGCCGGCCGAGTGACTCGATGGTCGTGTTGGGCCGAGGATGCTCGTCGCTGTCGGCGAGGATCGGGTCGCCCTTCTTTTGCGGGATGGCGACCGGCACGATCTGCTCTTTGAAGCGGCCCTCGCCAATGGCGGCCGCCGCCCGTCGCTGGCTCTCCGCCGCGAATTTGTCCTGGGCCTCTCGGGAAACACCGTAGCGATCGGCGACTTTCTCCGCCGTGCATCCCATCTGGTAGCGGCCGAACGGGTCCGTCACCAGCGACAGGGTGCCATCGATCAGCGCTGCCTCGCCGAGGCGCCAGCCCACCTGGGACCGGGGCAGCAGGTACGGCTGGATCGACATATTCTCGTTCCCACCGGCGACGACCACCTGCGCTTCGCCGGTGCGCAGCTCCTGGACGGCACTGTTGATCGCCTGCAGGCCGGAGCCGCAGAGCCGGTTCACGTTAAAGGCGGTGGTCTTCTCCGGCAGCCCGGCCTTCAGGGTCGCCAGCCGGGCATTGAAGGCATCCTCGCCGACCTGGCCGACGCATCCCAGGATGACCTCATCGACGAGGTCCGGCGAGATGCCCGCCCGCTCGACGGCGGCCCGGATCGCGGTCGCGCCCAGGTCCGACGTCGGGGTGTCCTTGAAGGAGCCGGCGAATTTGCCAATCGACGTTCGTACGCCCCCGGCGACGACGATCCCATCTTCAATCACGTTCGCCTCTCCACACCGGGGCGCGTAATCTTCAGCGCCACAAAATAAGTCTAGTCGGGTCTAGACGCCCGGGCCGGGGACGCTGGCCGAATCATCGCCACGCCGCGTGATCCGCTGGGCCTGCTGTTGGGCCTTCGAAATGCCGCGCTCGACCTGGGGCCGCGCCGACTCGACGACGCCCTGCGCCTGGTCGATGACCGGCTGCATTTGACCCCGAACCTGGTCCAGCCGATCGGATAGCTCCGAGCGCATCTCGCGTCCGGGCTTGGGTGCGTAAAGCAGCGCGACCGCGCCGCCGATGATCAATCCGTGGACCACGCCTCTGAAATATCCCATCCGTGTCCTCCCTTTGGTCGCCGATATGGTCGGCCGGAACATCTTACCACGATGCGGCGGTTTCGTTATATCGACGCTATAACAATCTGGTTAGGAGGCGTGCGATGGGCCCAGGGTTGGCACCGGGACGGGTGCCGCCGCGTAGACGGTTCGGGCGACTCGCACCGTCCCCCGCACGGTCAGATCGAGCATGGCTCGAAGCAGGACCGCGCTGACGCAGCAGAAGCTGTACAGGAACGTCTCCGCAATACGCTCGCGAAGAAAGGGCACGCCGATCGCCAGGCCGGCCATCAAGATGCCGGCGGTACAGAGCGAGGCCCCCAGCTCGACCCCGCGCGCCTTCAGCCAAGCAATAACAGTCATGGGGTTACGAAAGTTTATATCTCAACTGTCAGCAAAAGTCAACGCAAATTCAGTATCTGGCCGGTCAGTCCGGGAGCCGGACGCCGACGCCGCGTGCTTCGGCCTGCTGCAGGACGACCGCGCCGGCGGCGACATCCTCGATCGCCAGCCCAACGGACTTGAAGAGCGTGACGTCTGATGGTTGGCGGTGACCAGTGGCACCGGCGACCACGTCGCGGAGCGAGTGGACGCGGCCCCAGCTGAGCTGGCCCTCCCGCTCCGCCAGGATCAGGTCGCCAGCTTCGAGGCGCGCGGCGTCGACGTCATCGGCGACCAGCAGGTCGGCTCGGGCAATCGTTCGGCCGTCGACCTCCCGACGATCCGGAATGTTCGAGCCGCATACATTCAGGTGCTGCCCCGCCTGCAGCCACTCACCCGGAAATATTGGCTGCGCCGCCCACGTAATCGTGGTCACGATCTCGGCGCCATCGAGGGCATCACGCAGGCTCATCATCGGCCGGACGGGAACCTCGATTGCGGCGGTGAGCTGGTCGGCGAACGCCGCGCGATGACCGGTGTCGCGGCTGAAGACACGGACTTCACGCAGTGGTCGGACCGCGGCGACGGCGAGCGCCTGGGTCAGCGCCTGGTGCCCCGTGCCAACGATCGTGAAGACGGAGGCGTCGCGACGAGCCAGGTACCTGGTCGCGAGGCCGGACGCCGCGCCGGTTCGCAGGCGTCCGAGCCAGTCGGCTTCCATTAGCGCCCGGGGCCGACCGTCGGATGCGTCGAAAAGCGCCAGCCAGAAGCGGGCGCCGTTCGGGCCGTGCGTGTAGCTCTTGAAACCCATCAGCCCGCTCGACGGCAGTGCGGCTGACATGGTGGCGAGCACCGCCCCGGCCGTCACGCGCCGGCGCGGCTGATTCACGGCCCGCCCCGCGGCCCAGTCGCGAAAGGCCGATTCGAGGGCCGCCATCGTGGCGTCCATCGTGAGCAGCGCCTTGACGTCGGCCTCGCGCAGGAAGATCGTGATGATTAATCTTGACACCACGCTGATCGATCCTGGTTTGCGGCGGCGCATCACGCGGGCACGGGTCGGGCATCTGGCCACCTCGGACGGGACCCGGCCCGCGGTGATTCCTGTGTGCTTCGTGTTGCTCGGCGACACGGTGTACCAGGCGATCGACGCCAAGCCGAAGTCCGTCGCACCTCGTCGATTGCGCCGGGTCAAAAACATCCAGGCCAATCCCACGGCGGCGCTCCTGGTCGATCACTATTTCGAAGATTGGCGGCGGCTGTGGTGGGTGCTGCTCCACGGACGCGCCCGGCTCGTCACGCATGGCCCGGAGCAGCAGCGCGCGATCGCTGCGCTTCGACGAAAGTACCCGCAGTATCGGACGACCACGCCGCTCGCAGTGGACGCGCTGGTTATTGCGCTAGATGTACGGCGGCTACGGCATTGGCAAGCCAGCCATCTCGGTCGCCGCGGCGTGGCGCCGGTGCGTCGGCCGGCATGAACGTCCGGATCGAGAGGATGCCAGTCGACGGATCGCCATAACGGTCGCTGAATCTCACGCTGTCGCCAAACCAGGGGTCGTTGATCGCGAAGCCACCGTCCGACGTGTAGCCGGTCAGTAGCACGAAGTGCTGGTTACCCCCCAGCTGGACTTCGCCCACGACCGGACGTCCGGCGTCGAGCTCGCGCTGGATCAACCCCAGGTCTGGACCGAACCAGCCGGAGAAGGCCACCCGTGCACCGCTGTAGGTCGTGACGGCGCCCCAGATCAGCTGGTCGTCGAACGCGTAGCCGCCGTTGCCCGTGAGCCAGGCATTGAAGCTTCCCGGGTCGGTGTCGATCCCGTAATGGCGCAGCATCATCGTGACGGCGGTGATGGCGCAGCCCGCGGCGCCGATCGTTTCCGTCGGGGAGCTGCCCAGCGGTGCGCTCGCCCACGCGCCGTCCTGCTGGCTCATTGCGGGAATCGTGATCGAGTTGTCGGCGGCGGCAACGACGGGCGCGCCCAAAACCGCGCTCAGGGCGATCGCGCCCGCCAGGATGGCGGCGCGCAGGCGGGGAGTCACATCGGGGAATCTCACAAACAGGGAACCTCAAGTGGACGGCCGGGCAAACGGGGCCCATCTTGCGGCCTGGCTCAGGCACAAACAACCGCCCGGACTGACCTGACGTGCCCGGGCCGCTGAGGCCCCTTATGTGTCAGCCATCCCTGCCCGGAAAAGGCCGGCAATGACGTTTGCACGCACGAGGCTGTTACGGCTTCTGGACGCTCAGTCCCAGCCGGTATTCAGGCCTGGTAAAGAAGTAAATAAGAACGGCACGTGAAGCACCCAGCGCCTGTGGGAGGTTTTCAGCCGCCGGAGTCTATGCGGCCTGCGTCTTGGGGGCGGCGCGGCGAGCTTTGGCGCGCTCGATGCGCTTCTCTTTCGCGGCGCGACCGCGCCGAACGTGCGGCTTCATCGCCTGTACAACCCGATGGGACCCTCTGACTTGCAGTGCCCTCGACGTCAGGATCAATTCGTGGCCCGATGGCGAATTGAGTTCAGCCGCAGTCCAATTAGATGAGCCATTGTTAAGATGGGGTGGCCCTCATGAGTGACCCGCGGCCAATCGGCGTCTTCGACTCAGGCGTCGGCGGGCTCACCGTCCTCCGCGAGCTGCAGCGCCAGCTGCCAGCAGAATCCACCATCTACTTCGCGGATCTCGGGCATTTCCCCTATGGGCCCCGCTACCAGGCGCAGGTGCGTCATTTTGCCCTGAATATCATTCGGTTCCTCGAGAAGCTCGACGTCAAGATGGTCGTGATCGCCTGTAATACCGCCACGGCGGCGGCGCTCAACACCGCCCGCGAGGTGTTCGACATCCCAATCATCGGGGTCATCACGCCGGGAGCCGAAGCGGCCGTAGCGGCCACAAAAAATAAGCTCGTGGGCGTCATTTCGACCGAGGGGACGATGCAGAGCCGGGAATACCTGCACGCTATCCGGGAGGCAAATCCCACCATCGGCGTCCTCCCGAAGGCCGCGCCTCAACTTGTGGACCTAGTCGAAAACGGGAAGGCTAACGCGCCCGAGACCGAGGCGGTCCTGCGCGAGGCTCTTCAGGACATTCTCGATTACCACGCGGATACGTTGATCCTCGGCTGCACCCACTATCCGCTGCTCAAGCCGCTCATCACGAAAATCACTGGCGGCACCATGACCGTGGTCGACTCGGCCGAGACCACGGCCGCCCGCGTGAAACGCGTGCTGGCCAAGAACGGCCTCGAGTCGGCCGAGAACGAAACTGCCCGGCATCAGATCTTCGTCACCGGATCGCCTGAAAGGTTCACAGAGATCGCGCGCCACTTGTTCGGGCAGGACCTGCCGCCGATCACGACCGTCCGGCTCGAGCTCGTCGAAGAGCTCAGCGGCCGCGAGGGAGCGGCGTGAGTGCCACCATGACCGGCACGGACTTCATCGTCCCCATCCGCGCCGAGCTGGAAGATTTCGAGCAGCGCTTGCACGCGACCGTGCGCGCAGATCTCGGCCCGGTTGCCGAGGCGATGGAGCAGGTCCTCGACGCCGGCGGCAAGCGACTGCGCCCGGCGCTGGTCTTTCTGTCGGCGGGCCTGGGTCCCACCAGACGTGTCGACGACATCCATCGCGCCGCGATGGCGATCGAGTTCATTCACAATGCGACGCTGATCCACGACGACCTGATCGATGGGGCGCCAACCCGTCGCGGACTGCGCACCATCCACGAAACGTTGGGCCCGAATCCGGCGATCATCATCGGCGACTACTACTTCGCCAAGGGTGCGAACCTGATGTCGCAGATCGGCAACCCTGAGATCGATGCCGTGCTCTCGCAAACGGTGATGACGATCTGCTTTGGCGAGATGCTGCAGCTCACCAGCCAGCGACGCTACGACCAGTCGCTGGACGAGTACTACGCGAAAATCGAGCGCAAGACGGCCGTCCTGCTGGCCGCCTCGACGTTCTGCGGCGCAGTGCTTGGCGGCCTCGAGGCCGAGCAGGTCGAGGCGATCCGGCGTTTCGGTCGGCTGCTCGGGATGTCGTTTCAAATTGCCGACGACGTGCTCGATTACCTGGCCACCGAAGAAGAGGTCGGCAAGCCGGTGGGCAACGACCTGAAGCAGGGCACGGTTACGCTCCCGCTGATGCTGGCGCGCCAGGCCAATAATGGCCGGCTCGCTGCCGTCCTCGCCAAGCCCGCTCTCGACGATGCCGATTATGCCGAGGTGGTGCGGCTCGTCCGCGACTCGATTGGCATCGATGAGTCGTACGCCTATGCGAAGACGTTCGGCGACAAGGCTCGCGCCGAGCTGGCGGCCTTCCCGCCGTCCGCCTACCGCGACGCGCTCGAGTCGCTCACCTACTACGTCGTGGGGCGCCGCAACTAAGCCTCGCGGGACAACCGTTCGGGCCCTGACCGCTCGCGCTTCACAGCCCGCAACTGCAAGAACATCGGCACCCGTTGCCAGCGCCGGTAGCTGGACCGATGGGCGATGGCCTGATCGCCAGCAGCCGGTTCTCGCAGCCGTTCGATGACGAAATCCGCCGCCTCGAGAGCCCGGGCATAGTCTTCGAGCGCGTACGTCCATCCATGGAATGTCATTTGGAGGCCATCGCGCTCGAAATGACCGTCAAATGGCCTCCGACCGAAATAGGAGCCTGGCACGACAAACGCGGCATCGGGGTCGTCGGACACGAAGGCGCCGGCGTCGTTAAGTGGATGCGTGACGCACATGCACAAGCAGCCGCCCGTGTCGAGTACGCGGGCGCTCTCTTTGATGGCTCCGGGCATGTCGGCGACGTCCATGAGGCTGTTGTAGGCGACGACGATGTCGAAGCTGCCCTCGGCGAATGGAAGGGCCGCCGCGTCGGCCAGTTCGTAGCGACTGTCCGGGTCGGCCTCCTTCGCGTATCGGAGCAGCGTGGGTGAGCTGTCAACTGCAACAACCTGGTGGCCTCGCTTTTTCAAATCCCGAGCGACCCGTCCCTCGCCACAACCGATCTCGAGGGTCTGCCGGCCGGGCTGCGGCGTGATCGCGTCGAAGAATGATGGGCTGTAGTACCAATACGCGTCGAATCCTGGCGTGCGTGCCCACTTGACCCAGTTCTCAGCCTCAGCCTCCCATTTCGATCCAGCGGCGGTGCTGCCCACGCAACGAAAGGCTAAGACTTTGCCGAAGGAGGCGTGTGCTAGGTTCGCTGCAGTGAGATTTCGGGTCGCGACGCGAGGCAGCACGCTTGCCATCATCCAGGCGCAGCTGGTGGCCGATGCGCTGGCGCGACGTTATCCGGAGCATGAGTTCGCGCTGACGCCGCTGACGACGCACGGCGATCGTCACCCAGCGATGCGACTCAGTGACTCGCCTCGAGAGGGCGTGTTCGTGAAGGACCTGGAGCAGGCCCTCCTCGACGGCCGGGCGGAGCTGGCGGTGCATTCCGCGAAGGACCTTCCGACCCTGCCGACACCGGGGCTGACCCTCGCCGCATTCCTCACGCGGGAGGACGCGCGCGACGTGCTCATCGCCCGTCGGCCCAGCACTCTGGCGCAGCTACCGCCCGGTGCTCGGATCGGCACCGGCAGCCCACGCCGAGCGGCGCAAATCGCGGCCGTCCGGCCCGACTTGAAGGCAGTCGAGATTCGGGGCAATGTCGACACCCGGTTGCGCCGCCTCCGCGAGGGTGCGGTCGACGCGCTGGTCCTCGCCGCGGCCGGGCTCGCGCGGCTTGGCCGACTGGGAGAGGCGCACGAGCTGCTGCCATTTGAGGTCATGCTGCCGGCGCCCGGGCAGGGTGCGCTCGCCGTCCAGGCAATCGAAGGGAGCGAGGCCGCACGGCTGGCTGCGGCGATCGATGATCCGCCGACCAGCCGGGCCGTCCAGGCAGAGCGCGGCCTCCTCCGGCGCCTCGGCGGCGGCTGCCTCTCGGCACTGGGGGCGTATGCGCTCGTCGAGGGCGAGGACCTGACGCTGCAGGCCGTCGTCCTGGACGACCACGGCGCGACCGTGATCCGGGCAGGCGCTCGAGGCCCGCGTGACTCCGACGTCGTCGAGGCGGTGGCCGATAGCCTCGAGTCGCAGGGTGCCGCTCGTCTCCTGCTGCGTCCCGACGCATCGCTGGCGGGGCTCCGCATCATGGTCACGCGCGCCGATCGCCAGGCAGCGGCGTTGGTGGAGGCCCTCGAGGCGCGGGGCGCGACCACGGTCCGATGCCCGGTGATCGCGATCGAACCGATCGCGGTCGACCCGGCAGCGTTGCAGGATCTCGGTCGCTATGACTGGCTGGTGCTCACCAGCGCCAACGGGGTCGATCGGTTGCGTGATCTGCTGCGGGAGGCGCACCGGGATTTCCCCGCGGATCTGAAAGTCGCGGCCATCGGCCCCGAGACAGCGGCGAGAGCGCAGGAGGCCGGGATGACGCCGGCGCTCGTACCGCCGCGGTTCGTGGCGGAGGCGCTGGCTGATGCCCTGTCGGCTGTCATGGCGCCTGGTGCCCGCATCCTGCTGGCGCGGGCGGCGGGCGCGCGCGACGTTCTGCCGGACCAGCTCCGCACCCGCGGAGCCCGGGTCGACGTGTTGGAGACCTACCGGGCGGTACCGCCGGCCGACGTGCGGCCGCAGCTGGCCGCCTGCCTGCCGGAGGTCGACATGGTGACGTTCACGAGCTCGTCGAGCGTAGGCTACTTCGTCGATGCCCTGCCGGGCCCGATGCCCGATCGGGTCCGCGTTGCCTGCATCGGCCCGATCACGGCGCAGACCGCCCGCGAACGCGGACTGCGGGTTGATATCATCGCGCAGGAGTACACGACGCGCGGACTGATCGATGCCATCGTGCGCAGCCGGACTCCAATTCCAGCATGACATTTCCCATTGAACGCCCCCGCCGATTGCGGTCGAGGCCGGCTCTCCGCCGGCTGGCACGTGAGACCCGGATCGCCGCCGCGGATCTGATCTATCCATTGTTCGTGCGCGAGGCGATCGACCAGCCGCAGTCGATCGAGTCGATGCCCGGGCATTTTCAGCACACGCTCGACTCGCTGACGCGTGAGGCGGAAGCCGCCCTCAAGGTTGGCGTGCAGAGCTTTGTGCTGTTCGGCATCCCCGCGGAGAAAGACGCCCAGGGCTCGCAGGCCTGGGACGACGATGGCATCTCCCAGCGGGCGCTGCGCCGGCTCCGGGACGCCTTCGGACCGGATGCACTGCTGATCGCCGACCTCTGCCTGTGCGAGTACACCGACCACGGCCACTGCGGCGTCCTCGACGGGGAGACGGTCGCCAACGATCCGACGCTCGAGCTCTACCAGCGGATTGCGGTCGCGCAGGCCGCCGCCGGCGCCGACGTCGTTGCCCCGTCCGGCATGATGGACGGCCAGGTCGGGGCGATTCGCACCAGGCTTGATCGCGAGGGCTTCAGCGACCGAGCGATCCTCGCGTATGCGTCGAAGTACGCCTCGGCGTTTTACGGGCCGTTCCGGGAAGCGGCCGGTTCGGCGCCGCGCGTGGGCGACCGGCGTGGCTACCAGATGGACCCCGCCAACGCGCGCGAGGCCGTCCGCGAGGCGCGCCTCGATGTTGAGGAAGGCGCCGATATCGTCATGGTCAAACCGGCGCTCGCATACCTTGACGTCATCCGGGCGGTCGCGAACTCGACCGAGGTCCCGGTGGCGGCTTACAACGTGAGTGGCGAGTACGCCATGGTCAAGGCCGCCGCCGCCAACGGCTGGATCGACGAACGTCGCGTGATCCGCGAGATCCTGCTCGGCATCCGGCGAGCCGGCGCGCAGATGATCCTGACCTACCACGCCAAGCAGGCCGCCGCCGACATCCCCTGCTGGGACGAGTTGGGATGAGACGGTCACCCCGGAGCGTTCCGCAGATGCTGGCGACCCTCGCCATCGTCGCGGTCGCTATACTCGCGTTCACCTTTTATGTGGGAAGAAATGCGGGCGGCAACCCGGGCACCGCGGCAACGCCGACGCCGAGTTCTGTCGTGAGCGCCGCGGGCGCGACCTGTGGCGCGTTGAACTTCGGCCCGGTCATGACGGCAACCGGCGGAAACGCCGGAAAGCACACCTACAGCGCGCCACCGCCGATGACGATCAACACCGCGCACCACTTCCTGGTCACGATGAAGACCAATAAGGGGACGATCACGCTCTGTCTCGACCCCAAGCTGGCTCCGAATACGGTCAACAACTTCGTGTTCTTGACCCGCAATCAGTTTTACGACGGTCTCAAATTCCACCGCGTAGTCGCGGCCTTCGTCGTTCAGGGTGGCGACCCGCAGGGTACCGGCGGGGGCGGCCCGGGTTACAAGTTCAACGACGAACCGGTGCTCTCCGAGTACACGGCGGGCGCGGTGGCGATGGCGAACTCCGGTGCCAACACCAACGGCAGCCAGTTCTTCATCTGTACTGTCGACGATACGACGAAGTTGGCCAAGAGTTACAACCTGTTCGGCTACGTCCAGACGGGCATGGATGTCGTCCTCAAGATCGCGCAGGGCGACACCATGACCTCCGTCACGGTCCAGGAAGAGATCAGTTAGGTTCTCAGCCGGCCGTAAGGGAGCGATTCCGAAGCGGGCGTATAATGGGGCCGCAAAGGGAGCCTGAATGCCTGGTATTTTCGGTCACTGGTACGTGCTGATCATCGTCCTCGCGATCGTCCTGATCGTGTACGGGCCGGGGAAACTTCCCGAGGTCGGCGGCGCGATCGGGAAGGCGATGCGCGAGTTCCGTAAGGCCTCCACCGATCTCACGGATGAAATCAAGCGCGGCGGCACCGCCTCGGAGTCTCCGGCTGATACCCATCCGGCGCCTGACCGGCCGGTCACCGACGTAAAGTCGCCGACCGACACCAAGGCCTCCTAAGCCCACGGCGCCGCCCGCGCCACCAATGGCCAAGCCAACCGTCGTTCCGCCGGACGAGGACCGACGTATGACCGTCATCGAGCACCTCGAGGAGCTCCGGCGCGTCCTGATCATCTCGCTGATTGCCTGGGGCGTCGCGACCATCATCGGCTTCATCCTCTCTGGCTTCGTGCTCGAGATCATTCTGGGCCCGATCAAGCATGTGCTCGGAGCCGGCAAACCGCTGTTCTTTACGGCGCCGATCGACAAATTCTTTCTCTACTTCAAGGTCGGGATCTTCACCGGCTTCATCCTGGCGAGTCCCGTGATCATCTGGCAGGCATGGACGTTCATTGCCCCGGGGTTGCACCGCAACGAGCGCCGCTTCGCGATTGGCTTCGTCGCCTCGGCGGTTGCTCTGTTCGCCATGGGCATCGGCTTCGCCTTCTTCGCGATGCCGATCGCGCTCCGGTTTCTGATTGGCATCGGCACGCCTGATATCCAATACCTGCCGATCGCCAGCAGCTACATCAACTTCGTCCTGATCCTGATCGCGATCTTCGGCGTGACCTTCGAACTGCCGCTTGCGATGACCATGCTCGGCCTGGCGGGCATCGTGAGTGCGAAGTTCCTCTCGCGAAACCGATTCAAGTTCTGGCTCGGCATCTTCACCGGCGCGAACATGGTGACGCCTGGCATCGACCCGTTCACCCCGACGCTGCTGACGCTGCCACTGATCATCCTGTTCGAGGCCAGCATCCTGGTCATCCGGGCTCTGCGAAGATAGTCACCTTGGCTCAGACGCGACCGGATGGCCGCAAGGTGGACCAGATCCGGCCGGTAAAGATCGAGACGGGCGTGAATCTCTATGCCGAGGGCTCGGCCCTCATCAACATGGGCGATACCCGCGTGCTCTGCACCGCCAGCTGGGACGACAAGCCACCGCCGCACAAGAAGGGCACCGGCGAAGGCTGGGTCACGGCGGAATACTCGATGCTGCCGCGCGCGACCCAGACGCGAAACGCCCGCGAGGCACGAACCGGGAGGATCGACGGTCGCTCGCAGGAGATCCAGCGGCTGATCGGCCGGGCGTTGCGCGCCGCGATCAACATGCCGCTGATGGGGGAGCGGACGATCGTGGTGGATTGCGACGTCCTGCAGGCGGACGGCGGCACGCGCACCGCATCGATCACAGGCGGATTCGTGGCGTTGCACCTGGCCTTGCAGAAGGCGATGGAGCGAAACCTGCTGCGGGTGCTGCCCATCAAGCATTTCGTCTCGGCGGTAAGCGTTGGCATCGTCCAGGGCCAGCCGCGTCTGGACCTCAACTACCTGGAGGACTTCGCCGCGCAAACCGACATGAACTGCGTCGTCGCCGAAGACGGCCGCTTCATCGAGATCCAGGGCACGGCCGAGCAGGAGCCCTTCGCACAAGAGGAGATGGACCAGATGCTCAAGCTCGCCATCAAGGGCGCGGCCGAGCTGGTCGAAGCGCAGAAGAAGGCGCTGAAGCTGCACTGAACCGGCTGCTGCTCGCTACCTCGAACAAGGGCAAGCTCAGCGAAATCCGGTCGATCCTCGCTGACCTGCCGATGGAGCTGGTGACGCCGGCCGAGGCCGGCATCGTCCTCGATGTCGAAGAGGATGGGGCGACCTACCTGGAGAACGCGCGCAAGAAGGCCGATGCCGGGCGGCGACTCAGCGGTCTGCCGACGCTGGCCGACGATTCCGGGCTGGAGGTGCCGCGTCTCGGTGGCAAGCCCGGGGTCCAGTCGGCGCGCTTTGCCGGGCCCGAACACAAGGGCGACGGACCGGCGCTGGTGCGAGCCCTGTTGACGATGCTTGGGCCGGCTGCCCGCGAGTCGCCACCCGCGACCTTTCATTGCACCGCGGTGCTGGCCCTGCCGGACGGCCGGACCTTCGAAGGCGAAGGCATCCTCAGCGGAACGATCGCCGCCGAACCACGCGGAACCGGCGGCTTCGGCTTCGATCCAATCTTTAGGCTGCCGGACGGCCGGATCCTGGCCGAACTGTCGATGGAGGAGAAGAACCTGCTCAGCCACCGGGCCCGTGCGCTCAATGCCCTCGAGGTGCACGGCGCGTTCGACGCAGCGCTATCGGCGAAGCGGTCGGCGTGACGTGCTGAGGGCATCGTTTCTCTTTCTCTCCCGACGGCGCGGGCTGCAGCGATTCGTGACGCGCGGGCGGATAACCAGCTCGCTCGCCTATCGTTTCGTCGCCGGCGACCGGCTCGATGATGCCGTCCGTGTGGTCACCGACGTCAACCAGCGTGGCTGGTCGGCAAGCCTCGACCACCTTGGTGAGAATGTCACCGAAGAGAAGGCCGCGCGCAACGCCACGGATGATTATCTTTCGGCGTTCGAGCGGATCGCGGCCGCGAAACTCGATGCCAACGTTTCCGTCAAGCTCACCCAACTGGGGCTCGACATCGCGCCCGAGCTCTGTCAGGAGCTGCTGACCAGGGTCCTGCAGCGAGCGAAGCAGCTCGACAATTTCGTGCGCATCGATATGGAGGGCGCGCCGTACACCCAGCGAACGCTCGACCTGGTGTTCGGCTTGCACGAACGCTTCCCCAATTGCGGGGTCGTGCTTCAGAGCTATCTTTACCGGACGCCGGAGGACGTGTTGCGCGCCAACAAGGCAAAGGTCCGGGTTCGCCTGGTCAAGGGGGCATACGACGAGCCGTCCACCGTCGCCTTCCCGAAGAAAGTCGACGTCGATGCCAAGTACGAAGCCGAGATGCGGGAGCTCTTGCTCAACGGTGTGTACCCAGCAATTGCAACCCACGACGACCGGCTGATCGAGGCGACCAAAGGCTTCGCGCGCGAGCGCGCGATCACCCCCGACCGGTTCGAGTTCCAGATGTTGTACGGGATTCGCCGCGATTTACAGGACCGACTGCTGCGCGACGGCTACCGCGTCCGGATCTACGTGCCGTACGGGACCGAGTGGTATCCGTACTTGATGCGGCGGCTCGCCGAGCGACCGGCCAACCTACTCTTTATCATCCGCAGCCTGATTCGGGAGCGTCGGGCCGCCTGACCCGGGCGGCTCCGGCTCTTCTGCCTTCGTCGCAAACTCCACTTTGGCTTGAGGCGGCGGCGGCACCCGGTGGCCAAAGATCCCGCCGAACCACATCAAGAAGCCAAAGGCGACGCCCCGGAACTCGCTGGTGCGCCACGAGTCGCCGTACCGATAGCGTTCGAACCAGCGGAAGGCGAGGAAGGCCACCACGCTGATGGCGGCGATGGCGACGAGCACCGGGAGCATGCGCAACCATCTTAGATAGGTGATGTCGGGGCGCCGGGATTCGAACCCGGGATCTCATGCTCCCAAAGCATGCGCGTTAGCCAGGCTACGCTACGCCCCGCGTGCTGGATTTTACGGTGCCCGCGATCCTAGCCGGCCGAGGTTGGCGGAACGGCCAGTTGCTGCGACCAGTGATAGCCGCCATCGGCGGTCGCTGCGATCACATAGTCGCCGCCCGCGTTCCTGGTCAAGACCCACCCCGCGGTCACACTGACGAAGGCCGCGGCGAACGTTTCGGGTGCGTTGTCGATGCGGCCGGTCCGCCGAAGCGTGGCGCCGCCATTGCTGGCGATAACGCACTGCGCCACATTGGTCGCCGGTCCATCGCCGATGAAGACGGCGTCGGTTGGATCGACGACGCTGAAGCTTGGCGGATAAGTATCCGGTCCAGCCGGCACGCCGGGCAAGATCTGCTGTTCGGACATGGCTTCTTTCAGGACGGCTTTCCAGCTCGATCCATCCACGGTGGCGTAGGCAATGTACGGGCTATGACTCATCGCGCTCGGGCCGCCCACGAACAGCACCCAGAGCGCGTGCGGCGCTGCGCACTCGATCAATGTTTCCTGCGGCACACCCTGCTGCGGGTCTGGCCGTGGCAACGACAGGCTCCAATTCGACCCCAGGTCCGTCATCCGAAGGAGGTAGACGCCATCGGGCGTACCGACCCATCCCTGCCCCGCTTCGCTGAAGCAGACGGTCTGTGGGTTCGACGGCCCACCCAGTGTCCTCCAGGTCGCCCCACCGTCGTTGGTGACGATCAGCGTCGCTCCGTCATGTGGAACCAACCACCCATGAATCTGCTGCGGGTCGGTCCCGCCGGCAATCCCCCAGCCAGACGTGGGGCTGATGAAATGCACCGACCGAATCGGTGTGGGTGGTTCGGCAAGCTGGCGCCACGAACGACCGCCGTCGGTGGTGCCAAGCAGGGATCGGGTTGCGACCGCCCATCCGGTGGTCGCACTGATGAAGTCGACCCCGACGAATTCCTCCGTCGATGCGTACTGCTTGCTCCAATGCACGCCGTCGGCGGTGGCGAAGATGGCGTGCGAGCCGACCGCCCACCCGAGCCGGGGCCCAACCATCTGGATCGCTCCCAGCGACGGCACGAAGACGGGATCGATCCCGGACGACGTGGGGGTCGCGCTTGGTGAGGCAGTCGGGGTTGCCGTGGGTGTAGGCGTCGGCGAATCGCTCGCAGTCGGCGATGCGCTGGCGCTAGGGGTCGGTGTCGGCTTGGTGGCCGACGCCGTAGTGCAGCCGGTCAGGACGATCATCAGCCCACTGGTCGCCCCGAGCAGGGCGATGCGGAAAGCCATGGTGATGCAACGGGGCACGGCCGCCGCCCTTTCCACGCCGGGTCGGCTTTTGCTATGATGCGCTCGAGGCATATGACCTACGCTCAGAGCGAAGATGCCAGTTCGATTCGGATCGCACTCGGCGCCTCATTGCGCCGGCGACGCCAGGATGCCGAGCGCTCGCTGACCGAACTGGCCGAGGCCGCGGAGCTCTCGCCCGCCTACCTGTCAGAAGTCGAGCGCGGACTCAAGGATGTCTCGATGGAGCGCCTGCTAGCGATTGCGAAAGCCCTGGAAGTGCCGGTCGCTGAGTTGTACCTGGATCTGGCGCGAGCGCTGGGGAGCCGGGAGGCCATGTCGCAGCAGCGCAGCTGGCCCGACGATCCCCGAATGCAGCTTCGAATTGCAACCGCTAACCTTCGTCCGCAAGCTTTGCGTAGCGTTGCGCATTTCAGCTTGTACCTGGCCGCGACACAGGCGACACCGCCCAAACGGCGGATCGGATTCAATCTCGACCGGTAAGGAGGATCATTTCATGGCGCTTGTGCCCAACGTCGTCGAGACCACCGCGCGCGGGGAACGCGCTTACGACATCTACTCGCGCTTGCTGCGGGACCGCATCATCTTTCTTGGCAGCGAGATCGATGACGACCTCGCGAACCTCGTGATCGCGCAGCTGCTCTTCCTCGACAGCGAGGATCCCGACAAGGAAATCAACATCTACATCAACAGCCCCGGCGGATCGCTGTCGGCGGGACTCGCGATCTACGACACGATGCGCTATGTCCACCCGCCGGTCAGCACCCTGTGTACCGGGATGGCGGCGAGCGCCGCCTCACTGATCCTGGTCGGGGGCGCGAAGGGCAAGCGGTTGTCATTGCCCCATTGCCAGATCGTGCTGCACCAGCCGAGTGGCGGCATGCGGACCTCTCAGGCGACCGATATCGAGATCCATGCCCGCGAGATTCTCCGACTACGCGAGATCATCGTCGGCATCTATGCGAAGCACACCGGTCGGACGACGGAGCAGGTCGAACGCGACATCGAGCGCGACTTCTTCATGACGCCGGAGATGGCCAAGGACTATGGCCTTATCGATGAGATCATCCAGCCAACGGAGAAGAAGCCGTTCATCGCCGCTGCATCGCCGAACGGCCACAGCCTGATCCCGACCAAGTCCTAACGCGTCGACCGGCCGCCAGCGCAGCGTGCTGACCGACTAGCATGGCGCCCAGTGTTCCTCGGGATCGATCTGGGCACGAGCTCGCTCAAGGCACTGGTCCTCGACGTCGACGGATCGATCGTGGGCACCGGGGCCGCGGCGTATCCGCTGCTGACGCCCCAGCCGGGCTGGGCCGAGGCTGACCCCGAGGACTGGTGGGAGGCGGTGTCGATCGCCGTCGCGCAGGCGGCCGGCGAGCATGCCTCCGAAATCGCGGCCATCGGTCTATCGGGCCAGATGCACGGCGTCGTGCTCAGCGATGAGCTCGGGCAGGCGCTGCGGCCGGCGATCCTCTGGGCCGACTCGAGAACGCGCCGGCAACTCGAGGCCTACAGCGAGCTGAGCCCGGACCTTCGGCGCAAGCTGGCCAATCCCGTGGCCACCGGGATGGCCGGTCCCACGCTGCTGTGGCTCAAGGAGCACGAACGGCAGCTGTACCGGCAGGCGCAGTGGGCGCTGCAGCCAAAGGATTGGTTGCGGTTGCGCTTGGTCCACGAGGCCGCGACCGAACCAAGCGACGCCTCCGGCACGCTGCTCTACGACATGACGACAGACTACTGGGCCAAGGACCTGCTCGACGAGCTCGACCTGCGACTCGACTTCCTGGCGCCGATTCGGGAGTCGGTCGAGATCTGTGGCATCCTGACCGTTCCTGCTGCCGAGCACCTCGGAGTTCGTCCCAACCTTCCGGTGGTTGGTGGTGCCGCCGACGCGGCCGCTGCCGCGATTGCGGGCGGCCTCATCAATCCCGGACCGGTACAGCTGACGATCGGCAGTGGCGCCCAGGTGGTGGCGCCGCGTGATCGCCTCGCGATCGATCCGACCGGGCGCACCCACCTATATCGCGCTGCCGCGCCGGACCGCTGGTATGCGATGGCGGCGATGCAGAACGCCGGCATCGCGCTGGAATGGGTGCGAACCATGCTTCGCGCCAGCTGGGACGAGGTCTACGACGAGGCCTTTGCGGTCGCCCCCGGCGCAGAAGGGCTGATCTTTCTGCCGTATCTCACAGGCGAGCGCACGCCCTATTTCGATCCGGATGCCAGGGGCGCCTGGGTTGGGCTGCGACTCGTGCACACGCGCGGCCACCTGCTCCGCGCCGCACTGGAAGGCGTCGCCTTTGCCATTCGACAGGGGCTCGAGGCGTTGCTGGCGACCGGCGTCCCTGCGACAGAGTTGCGGCTCGCCGGCGGTGGGACCTTCGACCCGCGCTGGCGTCAACTGCTCGCCGATGTCCTGGAGCAGCCGTTGCTCGCGACAGCAACCTCGTCCGCGTCATCGCTCGGGGCAGCGCTGCTCGCTGGGGTTGGCTTCGGCGCCTGGCCGAATGCGCATCGGGTGGCGGCGCTCGCCGCGCCGCCCACGCTGGTGGCCACGCCGGGCCCTGCGAGCGAGGCGTACGTCGAACCGTATCTGAGATACCGGCAGCTTTACCTGCCGCTGGCCGCTGCGATGTCCTAGGCCGCTACGGCCAGCCGGTTCGACGCATCAGCCATTCGACGGCCGGGATGCCCTGGTCACGCTGAAACGCCCGCAGCGTGGGGAGGCCCGGCGGCGCTGGCAGCCGCGACTGGCGAACGAAATACCCGGCCACCGCCGCCAGCACCGCGGTCACGTCTCGCTTGGGTGCGTCGCGGCCGAGTGGATGCGAATCGAAGATCTCCCATGGCTTTGGTCCGCCCTGCATCGCGATGCTCGGCAGGATCTGGAGCAACTCCATCCACCCTGCACCCAACGAGGCATGCGGCCAATCGACGACCAGCACCCGGTCTCGCGTCAGCAGGATGTTGTCGGCGCGCAGGTCGAAATGGAGCAACGTCGAACCCGCGGAGGCCGCCTCCCATGCCGACTCGATCGCCGCCAGCCGTTCGAGGTTGCGCCGTGCCCAGTCGGGCACACCACTGAGATCGTCGCGTTTGCCCCAGGCCTCCGATCGCAGCGTTCGCCAGCCCTGCAACGGCTCATGCAAGCGCTCGGCGATCGTCTCCACGGCGATCGGGGAGGGCGTCAGGCTCTCGACCAACTGCGTCACGGCATCGAGGACACGGTTCAGCTCCTGCGGACGCCACGGGGTGGCCGGTGTCCACCCGTCGACGTCTTCGAAGACGATCGCTACCCAGTCGCCGTCGTCGTACGACGCCAGTAGGCGTGGTGTCGGCACGGATGGGGGAAGCGCGGCGGCGATCCGCGCCTCGCGCCGGTGCATCGCCGGGGAGTCGGGGTTCGGCCGGCTGCCGAGGGCCTTCAGGAACACACGCCGGCCGTCGGCCAGTCGAATTCGGGCGGCGACCCCGGGTGAAAACCCGCCAGGCTGGGTAACGGATTCGGTGACAGTCGAGCCAAGTCGGACTTCCAGGGCATGCCGGATGCTCGCCGGGAGTTGTTCCCAATGGAGCCGTTCTCCCGTTGCCGGGGCGAAGGCCAGGTCGTCAGGTTGTTTTGAGATGCGCAATAAGATAAGGCCAATGCGGCTCGCCAATGTGAGCGCCGGCGCTGCCGCCCGAGTCCGGTTGGCCCTCCTCCTGACCGCGATCGTGCTGGTCGTTGAGGTGGTCGGTGGACTCTGGGCGCATAGCCTGGCCTTGCTCAGCGACGCCGGCCATATCGTGACCGACCTCGTTGTGCTCGGGCTATCCACGTTCGCGCTGGCACAGGTGCAACGGCCTGCCAGTGCGAAGCGCACCTTCGGCTATCAGCGGGTGGGGATCCTGGTCGCCCTCATGAATGCGCTGCTACTGGGGGCAGTCGTGCTCGGGATCGTCGTCGAAGCCGTTCGACGATTGCAGCATCCGGGCGCGGTGCAGGGCGGGATCATGGCCGCCGCGGCCGTGGTCGGGTTGGTCATCTCATTGGTCATCGCCCGCTCGCTGCAGCCGATGCAAGCCGACCTCACCGTACGCAGCGCGTTGATGCACATCTGGGGCGACGCCTGGGCATCCGGCGGCATCATTGTTGCCGGGTTACTGATCGCGGCCACCGGCTGGCTGACGATCGACCCGCTGCTCAGCCTCGCGATCGCGGCCCTAATCGCCTGGAGTGCCTGGCGCGTGGTCGCGGCCGCCATCAACATCCTGCTCGAATCGACGCCGGCAGACCTGCGGACCGACGCCGTCATCACCGCCGTGAAGCGGGTGCCGGGCGTGAACGACCTGCATGATCTTCATATCTGGTCGCTCGGCGCGCAGACTCGCGCCATGAGCGCCCATCTTCTGATTGACGACCAGCGGGTGACGCAAGCGCAAGACATCCTGGCCGAGGTGCGCGAAGTGCTGGCGCATGAGTTCGAGATCGAGCACACCACCATCCAGTTCGAGAGCCTGGTCTGCCGGCCGGGCGATGTCTTCTGCGTGCAGCCCGACGGCCATCCCCACCTCGACGATGCCCACGACCGCATGACCCGCCGAGCTGCCGGCTGATGCTGTGAGCGGCGCCGAACGGCGCCGGGCGCTCTTCGTCGTCAACCCAGCGCTCATCGGAACCGGTAGTGATTTCGGCGGCCGCCTGATCGAGCTCGCGGACCAGTTGGGATGGGACGGAATGGTGCTGGAGACCAGCGCCGGGCTGAACGTCGAGGCGATTGGCGCGGCGCTCAGCCGTCGCGAGTTTCAGCTGGTCTTAGCCGCCGGAGGCGACGGGACGGTCGCGGAAGTGATGGCGGCCGCCCATCAACAGAATGTGCCGATGGGAATCGTCCCTCGAGGCACTGCCAATATCGTGGCCCGCGAGCTGGGATTGCCCGCCGGATGGCGGAAGGCAACCCGGCGGGCGCTCGAACGCTTTCCGGCAACCCGCCCGGTCGACCTGATGCGCGTCAATGACGGCTACTCGGCGCTGGCCTCGGGCATCGGCTTCGACGCCACCGTGATGCGCTACACACCGCGCGCGCTCAAATACTGGCTCGGTCGGGCAGCGTACCTGGCGGCTGGCGCATGGTGGCTCCCGCAAGCGCCGCTGTTCGAGTGCACCATCCGGGCCGACGGCGAGGCGATCGAGATGACGGCGGTCGTCGTCCTGGTCGTGAACGCGGGCATGCTGGGCGCGGCACCCTTCCGCTTCGGACCGAACATCGCCATCGACGACGGCTTCCTCGACATCGTTGTCTACCGGCCGCGGACCCTGGGCGACCGAGCCGGCGTGCTCTGGCGGATCGTCCGGCAGCGCTCCGACGGGAACAACATGCTGCAACGCAAGGCCAGATCGGTCGAGATCAAGGCGCCGGACGTCCAGTGGTACGAAGTGGACGGTGAGGTCCATCGCGGCAACGTGCTGCGCGCCGAGATCGTCCCTGGTGGGGTCCGGGTCGTCGCGTGACGACCGTCAACGCGCGGTTCCCCTGGGCCCTGTTCCTCCCGCTGGCGGGCGTTACCGAAGTGGGGGGCGTCGTCCTGCTGCTCTCCGGTCGGAGCATCGGCTGGGCGGCGATCGCGGCGCCGCTGGTCGGGTTCTTCGCCATGCGCGGCCCGGTGCGTCCGCGTTTCGAGTTCTTAAACGAGGGCGTGATCTTTCGCCGCTCGGAGAAGAGCCCGCTCCTTCCGTGGGACGAGATCGCGGCCGTGTCCCTGGTCAAGGCCAGCGGCCGGACGGTGCTTGCCTACCGGCTCAAGCCCGGAGTCGCCGTGATGAAGCGCCATCCCGGCGCCGGCTTTCTGCGGGCCAAGGGTCTCGACTTCGATGGCGGCTATTTCGTCGACCAGATGACCGAGACACCGGAGGAGATCCTGCACCGGTTCGAGCAACACGTGCGTGCCTGATGAATCTCGGTTAGGCGGCGCGCTCGGTCGCTGCGTCGCGGAGGGCCGTGCGCACCGGGCGGGAGGAGACCGGCGAGGCCATGGGGGCGAGTTTCTTCAGGCTGAAGATCATTTCGGACCCGCCGACGTAGTCGACCTTTTCGATCTCGTAGCCTTTGCCCTGCAGATACGGGCCGAGGTTCGCGCGGCTGTAATGCGTGATGTGCTCGTCGGCGTAGCCACCGGGTGAGACTCGCGCGTAGACCCACTCCAGCGCGCGCCAGCGCCAGCGGTCGTAGTCCGGGGTGCCGAGGATCAGCCGCCCACCGGTCTTGAGCACGCGGGTCAACTCATCGAATGGCTTCTCCTGCGCTGGGATGTGTTCGACCACCTCGGAACAGATGACGCAGTCGAAACTGGCATCGGCAAAGGGCAGCTCGAAGATCGAACCGTGCACGAGCTGGTTGCCGTAGCGGCGCGAATAGCGCAGCTTGTGGAGCTGGATATCGAGCCCGACCATTCCTGGGATGGCGCCGAGAATGCGACTCGACCCGCAGCCGACGTCGAGCACCTGGGTAGAGCCCGAGGCCATCTGCGTGATCGCCCGGTAGCGCCCCCGCTGCCAGTAGCGCTGCAGCGGGATGACGCTGTCGTAGGCGCGCGAATCGTAGTCGGACGAGGCGATCGAGTTGCGCAGCCGCCACATCGCGACGAACGTCCGCAGGTAAGAGATCGCGAACTTGAGGAGACGGGCGTGGCTGTGCCCGGCGACGCGAGCCCGGTAGCGGAAGGGGACCTCGTGGACGCGATAGCCGGCCGCCAGCGCCCGAATCAGGATTTCCTCGAGGACGTCGAAGTCCGTGGCTTTCAATTTGAGGTCCTGCAGCACCCCGCGGTGATAGAGGCGAAAGCCGCTGGAGAGGTCGTGCACCGGCAGGGAGAGGCCTCGGCCGAAGGTGACGTTCAGGATCCGGCTCAGGACCCGACGCCAGGCCGGCATCTCCGCCGTGCCCCCGGGGACGTATCGGGAGGCGATCACGACGTCGCCCTCGCCGCGAGCCTTCCACAGGTCGCTGAGAAAGGCCGGATCGTGCGAGCCGTCGGCGTCGAGCGTCAGCACATACTCGCCGCGCGCCTGCTCGAAGCCGGCGCGGTAGGCGCCACCAAACCCGGGTAACTTCTGGCTGACCAGGCGGACTTCGTGCTTGCGCACGATCTCCTGGGTCCCGTCGGTCGAGCCGCCGTCGACGACGATGATCTCGTTGGTGGGTCCCAGTGCCGTCAGGGCTTTTTTCAGTTCCGGAAGGACACGGTCGAGGTTCTCGGCCTCATTCAGGGCGGGAAGGATCAGGCTCAGCGCGCAGCCCGGTAGCGCTATCGGCTCGGAGGCGGGCATCATGAACGACGGGATGCCATCGACGACCGGATATCGGGTTCCGTCCCGCCGGCAACGGAGCTCGCGCTCGGGCTCGCCTGTTAACGGACCGTGGCATTTTGGGCAGACCAGGTTGGCGAGCGTCGGCATGGGCTATCGAATTAACGGAAAAGTGACATCCGAGCTTGCTTCGGACAAGCCGGGGTCCAAATGAGCGGGCCGCGCATCCTCGCGATCGACGTCGGCACTGGTACCCAGGACGTTCTCGTCTTCGAGGCGGGCACCCTGGTCGAGAACGCGGTGCAGCTGATCATGCCGTCCCCAACGGCCTTAGTGGCGGCGCGGGTCAAGCAGGCGACCGCCGACCGAGCCGACCTTTTCTTGACCGGTGTCACGATGGGCGGCGGCCCAGACCACTGGGCGGTGGAGGCGCATCTCAAGGCCGGGCTCAAGGTCTATGCGACGCCGGACGCGGCCCGCACGTTCGACGACGACCTAGAGCGCGTGGCGTCGATGGGCATCCGGATCATCGATGCGGTGGACGGCGCCGGCGGTGCCCAACGGACCGAGCTGCGCGATCTCTACGTCGCTGAGCTGATGACGGCGCTGCGGGCGTTCGGGGTGAGCACGACGTTCGACGCGGTCGCCGTGGCTGTCTTCGACCACGGCGCCGCGCCCCCTGGCGTCAGCGACCGACGCTTTCGGTTCGATTACCTGCGCGAACAGGTCGAGCGCGGCATCGGGCTGCCAGGTTTTGGTTTCCTCGCCGCCGAGGTCCCGGAGCGCATGACACGGATGCGCGCCGTCGCCAGCAGCTGGACCGGTTCGGAGCCACTCTTCGTGATGGACACCGGGCCGGCAGCCATCCTCGGCGCCCTCGAGGACGCGCGTGTTCAGTCGATGGAGCACGTGATGATCGCCAACCTGGGCAACTTCCATACCATCGCGGCGCTGCTGGAGGGGCGCGAGATCCGCGGATTGCTGGAGCACCACACGGGTGAGCTCACGAAAACCAAGCTCGAGGGGTATTTGGAGGCGCTGGCTGCGGGAACGCTCTCAAACCAGGCGGTGTTCGATGACATGGGACACGGCGCCCTGCAGCTGGGCAGAGCCTCGGCGACGGCGGAGCTGCTGACGGTCATCGGCCCTCGCCGCGCGCTGCTCGACGGCTCGCGGCTGCATCCGTACCTGGCGGTGCCCCACGGCGACATGATGCTGGCAGGGTGCTTTGGGCTGTTGCGGGCTTTGGCCGCGCGCGTGCCGGCGTATGCGTCGGCGATCGAAGACCAGCTGGGAACGCAAAAGCCGATCTGAAAGACGGGCGTGAGAAAGCGCGGCTCGTAGAATCTGGGCAGGCGTCAGCACCATTCCCATTGAGGTTGTCCCTTGGCTCATCCCACGACCATTGCCCAGCTGCGACAGAGCGAGTATCGCGTGCTTCCGGTCAAGGAAGAGATGCGCAAAAACCTGGTGCGCAAGATTAAGGCCAGCGAAGAGCTCTTTCCGGGCATCATCGGCTATGAGGGATCCGTCATCCCGCAGGTCGAGAATGCTGTCCTCTCCGGCCAGGACATCGTCTTCCTGGGCGAGCGCGGCCAGGCCAAGAGCCGGCTGATCCGATCGCTGGTCCAGCTGCTGGACAGCCAGGTCCCGGTGATCGAGGGCTGTGAGATCAACGACAATCCATACGCGCCCATCTGCCGGGCCTGCCGAGACCGCGTAGCAGCGAAGGGCGACGAGGTCACGGTGCGCTGGATCACCCCCGACGAACGCTATAGCGAAAAGCTGGCCACCCCGGATACGTCGATCGCCGACCTGATCGGTGAGGTCGACCCGATCCGGGTCGCGGAGGGCAAGTATCTCGCCGATGAGCTGACGATCCACTACGGCCTGGTGCCGCGCACCAACCGCGGCATCTTTGCCATCAACGAGCTGCCGGACCTGGCGGAGCGGATCCAGGTCGGGTTGTTGAACCTGATCGAAGAGCGCGACGTGCAGATCCGCGGGTTCAAGCTGCGCCTGCCGATCGATGTCTACGTAGTGGCCAGCGCCAACCCCGAGGACTACACCAACCGCGGCCGCATCATCACGCCGCTCAAGGATCGCTTCGGGGCACAGATTCGCACCCACTACCCGCGCAACATCGACGACGAGATCCGGATCGTGGAGCAGGAGCGCACCGATTTCCAGGACCGCGAACTGACCGTCACCATGCCCGACTTCATGAAGGAGATCGTGGCCGAGGTGACGCAGCTGGCGCGGCGAAGCTCGAAGATCAACCAGCGCTCCGGGGTCAGTGTTCGAATCTCGATCACCAACTACGAGAACCTGGCATCGAACGCCTCGCGCCGCGCGCTGCGGACCGGCGAGACCGAGGCCGTGCCTCGGATCACCGACCTACCGTCGATCATTCCCTCGAGCGCCGGCAAGCTCGAGATGGAGACCTGGGAAGAGGGCGACGACCAGACGGTGCTGGAAAAGATCATCAAGACCGCCGTCCTCAACGTCTTCCGGCGCCACTTCGAGGCCACCCAGTTCACCGAGCTGGTGCAGCGCTTCGATGCCGGGCTGACCTTCGAGGTGTCCGAGCTGCAGGCCGCGGAACGCTACGCCACCATGCTGCGCGAGCTGCCCGGGATGGAGAAGGCGCTCAAGAGCCTCGGGCTGGACAAGCGGCCGGCGCTGGCGGCCTCGGGGGTGGAGTTCGTGCTCGAGGGACTGCACCTGAGTAAGCGGATCAACAAGACCGAGCTCGACGGGGCGGCCGTCTACGCCGGCTGAATGATCGCACGCTCCAACCGCTATGAGCGTTGGGACGGTTCGCAGGAACCGCTCGGTCGCGATGCCGAGGACCTGTTCGATCGCCTAGCCGAGGACCTGTTCCAGGGCGGCGACTTCGACTACGCGCTGCACCGGCTGATGAGCCGCGGCTGGCGCGACCGGCAGGGCCGCAAGCTGCCGGGCTTCGAGGAGATGCTGGAACGCCTGCGGCAGAAACGGCTGCAGCAGTTGAAGCGATACAACCTGAACGACGTCTTCAGCAACATTCGCGAGCGACTGAGCGATATCGTCCGTCGCGAGCGTCAGGGCATCAACGAGCGCCTGGAGCAGGCACCGGAGAGCGCGAAGCGTGTGCTGCAAAAGATCGCGAAGAAGAAGCAGGAGGAGCTCGACCGCCTGCCGGAGGACGTGGGCGGTGCGATCCGTCAGCTCAACGATTACGAGTTCATGGACGAAGGCGCGAGCCAGGCCTTCCAGCAGTTGATGGAGGAGCTGAAGCAGCAGGTCTCGCAGACCTATTTCAAAAACATGACGCGCACCATGCAGCAGCTGCAGCCGGAGCAGCTCGGCGAGATCAAAGCAATGATGACGGCGCTCAACCAGATGCTGCGCGACCGGCTGGAAGGGAAAGCGCCGAAGTTCGAGCAGTTCATGCAGCGCTTCGGCCATTTCTTCGGTCCCAGCCCGCCCAAGACGCTCGATGAGCTGATCCAGCATCTCGAACGGCAAATGGCGCAGATGGAGTCCTTGATGCAGTCGCTGTCGCCCGAGATGCGCCAGCAGATGCAGGATCTGATCGCCTCGACCTTGAACGACCCCGAGTTGCAGGACCTGATGGCGGAGCTGGCGGCGCAGCTCGAGCTGCTGTCGCCGCGCCCCGGGCTGGGCAACCGCTATGCCTTCTATGGCTCCGAGTCGCTGCCGCTGCAGGAGGCGCTGTCGCTGATGGAGCGGCTGCAGGGCATCGAAGACCTGGAGTCGGCGCTGCGCGAGGGGTACCAGGGCCGGCAGCTGACGCCCGAACAATCGCAGCAACTGCAGCAGCTGCTGGGGCCGGATGCCCGCCAGGCGGCCGACCAGATGAGCGAGCTCGCCGCCCAGCTGGAGAAGAAAGGCTACGTGCAGCGGGGCAAGCGCGGCATGGAGCTGACGCCCCGTGGGATGCGCCGCATCGGCCAGAAGGCGCTGCGCGACCTGTATACACGCTTGAAGCGCGATCGCTTCGGCGATCACCCGATCAGCGTCCGCGGTCTCGGCTCGGAGCGCTCCGACGAGACGAAGGTCTACGAGTTCGGCGACGCGTTCAACCTGAATGTCGAGCAGACGCTGATGAACGCCCTCCGCCGCGACGGCTCACAAACGCCGATCCGTCTCAAGACCGACGACTTCGAGGTCTTCCGGTCGGAATTCAGCGCCCAGTCGGCAACGGTGTTGATGATCGACATGAGCCGCTCGATGCCGCTGCGTGGCTATTTCTACGCCGCCAAGAAGGTGGCGCTCGCACTCGACGCGCTGATCCGCAGCCAGTTCCCGCGCGATTTCCTGCAGGTGATCGCCTTCAGCGACTATGCCCGTCCGGTCAAGTCGCACCAGCTTGCCGAGTTGACCTACAACGAATCGATCTACGGCACCAACATCCAGCACGGGCTGATGCTGGCCCGGCAGTTTCTGAACCGGCACAAGACGGGCAACAAGCAGGTGATCATCGTGACCGACGGGGAGCCGACCGCTCACATGGAGGGCCAGCAAGCGGTCTTCTTTTATCCGCCGCTCCCGGAGACGTTCCAGAAGACCCTGCTGGAAGTGCAACGCTGCACCCGCGAGCACATCGTGATCAACACCTTCATGCTCGACAACGACTATCACCTGGTGTCGTTCGTCAAGCAGATGACCCGCATGAACGGTGGCCGGGCGTTCTTCGCCAGCGCCGACCGGTTGGGCGACTACGTCCTTCTCGACTACGTCGACCGGAAACGTAAAGCCAGCCGCTAAGCACCAGCTTCGTCATACGATGACTGCCCGACCGACAATCCGAGCAGTCCAAGCAGGCTGAAGCCGAGCGCGTTCAGGTCGCCGTGAATGAGCGCCATCCCGTGGATGTCGAGCGTCGGAAATCCAAAGACGTGGCCGGCACTGTACTCGACGGCGAGCACCATGGGGAGGAGCGGCGCGAGGGCGGACAGGCGCAGCAACACGCGCGCTCCGGGCGACGCAGCCAGGCTTGCGCTTCTGAAGAAGAGGACAGACGCGGTCGCCACGACGCCGGTCGCTACCAGGATAGCCCCCGCCACCTGCAGGACATGGACGGGGGTCGCCCAACCCAGGGCGAGCACGGGCGAGCCCGCGACCAGCAGGAGCGCGGCCGCAATCGCTACCGACCGCGCGATGCCACGGTCCTGACGCAATCGCACCAGGAGCAGCGCCGCCATCAGTGTTGCCGCGAAGCCGGTGAAGTGGAAGTGGACGGCGGTCATCTCGACGATGACGGGGGAGAGCCCGGTTGGCGCCACGCCGGCGCGCGAGAGTACCAGCCAGACCGCGCCGAAGGCCATGAATCCGACTGCGGCCGCGGTCGCCAGCCGCTCCGGGCGAAGCGACCGCCCCATCACCAGGAAGGCGAGGGCCCCGAAGGCCGCGATGGCACAGACCAGCAGCCAGGCCACAGCGAGGATGGCGGCCGCCAGGCCGATCGAAAGCAAGAAGGAAAGTACGGCGAGCGCGGCGCCGACGGGCTGGAGCCGGATGGCGGCCGTCAGCAGGCTCGACGGCAGACCCTCCTGGAAGACGATCAGCGCCAATCCCAGCGGCGCGATCACTAGCGGCGCCAGCAGGAAGAGCAGGTCGATCAAGCTGAGGTGGGTCAGGCCGGTAAGCCGGCTGGCGATCAGGGCGAGCCAGACAATACCGCCGCCGACGGCGGGAGCGGGAAGGCGTTGCCAGGGCGAGTTGCTGGCGCGCATCAGGCGGCCTCCGTGGCCGGGTCGCCGGGCCGCTGATAGTGCCGAACCACCTCGGAGGCGTAGACTCGCCCGACCGTATCGGCGTTGGTGCGTAGCCAGTCGGTGAGGCGGGTCCGGCCGCGTGGTGGTTCGTGCGAGATCAGGATGTCGTGCATCAAGTCATCCAGCTCATCGCGGGTGAGCATCATGTCGCCCGTCAGCCGGCCGGCCACGGTGGCTCCGAGCATGGCGAGGGCGGGCGGCATGTGAAGGACCACGGTGTGGAGACCCATAGCACGGCGGAGGACATTGATCAGCTCCTCGAAGGTAAAGATGTCGGGACCGGCAGAATCGACGATCTGATCGGTCGACTGAAGTCCGGTCTGCACCATCAGCGCGGCGTGGTCGCGGACGTGCATCGGTTGCAACCGATAGCGGCCGTCGCCCGGGATACCGAACACCGGCAGGTGGCGGAGGAGCCACGCGATGTTGTTGATCAGCACGTCACCCTCGCCAAAAAGCAGGGTTGGCCGGACGATGGCATACGAGAGGCCCGAGGATCGAACCGCGTCTTCGAGCTCGGCCTTGCCGCGGTAGTAGGAGAGGCGCGACGCGGTCGGATTGGCGATGCTCGTGTGAACGATACGGCGGACGCCGGCGCGGCGGGCCGCATCGATCAAGCGTTTCGTGTTGTCGACGGCCATTGTGTGAGGGACGCCGACTCGGGGCGCGCGGACCCAGTAGGTGTTGTACAGCGTGTCGGCCCCCGTCAGTGCGGCACCCAGGGCGGCGTCGTCCTCGAAGTCCAGGGGATGCGCCGGAATCCGGGAGGCGAGCGGATCGCTCGGCTTGGGATGGTTGGTGAGCGTGCGTACACCCCGGCCGCGCTCGAGCAGCTCGGCGGCGACGAACCGGCCGCTGTAGCTGAAGGCGCCGGTGACGACGTCGATCGGTGGGTTCATGGTTTGTCTCCAGTCCAGCTGGCTGAGGCCAGCATGGCGTCGGCAATAGGCGCCAGTTGTTTGCCGGCGTCGAAGAGCGCTTCGGCTCGACTGCGATCGCCATCCAGGTGGGTGAGCGTCTCGATGCCAAAGTAGAGGGCAACCGCTGCGTAGGCGAAGTCGGCGGTCGGCAGCACGGACTCGAGAAAGGTGCCCTTGAGCAGGCGCGCGATCACACTCTCGGCGAACCGGACCCATGGCTCCATCCGCGCAACGACCTCGGGCCGCAGGTCGGGAATCGACGAGCCGCCGGCCACCATCTCCTGCACAGCCGCGACGTGGCCGACCTCGACGTCTTCCGCATACAGCCGTGACATGACGTCGATCGCATCGGTGACTGAGGTCACGTCCGCCAGCGCGGACTGGTAGCGAGCCAGCCGTTGCGCACTGGTGAGGTCGAGGGCGGCAAGCAGGAGTCGGTCGAGGCTGCCGAAGTGGTAGAAGATCAGCGCCTGGTTGAGTTTGCCGGCCCGGGCGATGGCCCGCGCGGTGGTGCCGGGGAAACCGCGCGTTCGCAGCGTCGTCAGCGCGGCTTCCACGAGCCGATCGCGGGTCGCCGACCCGGTTGGGGCGCTCGGCTGGGCCGCCCGTAACCGCGGCCGCGCCGGCGGGCGCCGCTTCGACCGGGCAGTCCGAGGTGAAGTTGCTTTAAGCGTCTGCTTTGAGCGCATGCTCAAATTATGGAGGACGCGATCGCCGGACGCAAGCCCGCGCGCCAAGTCGTTACGTGACTGCGCCGAATGAGCGATTCGGTACGATGCCGGAGCGGTGAAGGACAAGATCGCGGAACACAACCGGCAGATGTGGGAACGGCTTGCCAAGGCCGGGATGAACTACACGCGTCCCTTCGGCCGGCCCCCCAAGACCAAGGCCGGGATGCGCCGCTTCATGGATCCGCGCGCCCGCCTGAAGGGTGTGAAGCTCGACGGTGCCCGCGTCCTCGGGCTCGCGGCGGGCGGTGGCTGGGACCCGGTGATCTTCGCCAAGCTCGGCGCCCAGACAACCGTCTTCGACATTGCGCCGACTCAGCTGAAGACCGTGCGCGACCTCGCGGCTCGAGAACGGGTCAAGGTCCGCCTGGTTCGCGGAAACATGAAGGATCTCTCCGTTTTCAAGGCCGAGTCGTTCGACGTCGTCTGGCATTGCCACTCGCTCGTCTTCGTCGACGACGCGACTCGGGTGCTCAAGGAAGTCGGACGGGTGCTCGCACCGGGCGGCACCTACCTGCTTTCCACCATGCATCCCACGACGTTGCGCCTGTACGGTAGCTACAAGGACGGAGGCTGGAGCCCGAAGATCACCTATTTCGAAGACAAGGCCGTGCCCTATACCGACGAGTGGGGAATGACCTGGACTCTGGGAAAAAAGCAGCTCGTGGCGCCGACCATCGAGTTTGGACACCGTTTCGAAACCATCGTCAACGGGATGGCCGCCGCCGGGATGGTCGTGGATGGGATCTGGGAGTTCTCGCCCGGCGACGATGACGATGAGACGGAGCCGGGCAGCGACGCCCACCTCGACACGCTGTTCCCGGCCTTCATCGAGGTCCGCGGCCGCAAGCTCGCGCTGCCGGCGAAGCGCTAGGCTCGGCTGGCCGCCATGCCGGTCATCATCCTGCGGACGCGAGTCGCGGCTCCTCCTTCGCGCTGCTTCGACCTGGCTCGCGATGTTGACATCCATCAGCGCTCGACCGCTGGCTCCCGCGAGCGGGCGGTCGCTGGCGTGATATCAGGCCTGCTCGGGCGTGGTGACGAAGTGACCTGGGAGGCGACCCATTTCGGCGTCCGGCAACGGCTCACGTCGCGCATCACGGAGTTCGATCCGCCGAATCGGTTCGTCGATGAGATGGTGCGGGGCGCGGTTGCGCGCTTTCGTCACGAGCACCTGAAGGCCGTGGCGGAATCAGCGCCGCCGGGCTGACTTGTAGGCTTCGAGGACGTCGGCGCGCTGTCGCGGCGAAAGGTACTTCACCGCCTCGCGCACGGTCACGCCGGAGGCAACCGCGCAGCGAGGCAGAAGCCACTGATACACGAGGTCGGGTCGTTTCTTTGCCGTTTCGCGCAATACCCAGCCGATCGCTTTTCGGATGAAGAATTCGCGCTCGTGGAGCATGGCCTGCGCGTAGCGCGCGAATCGCGTGAAGTCACCGTCGCCCCGGCGCAAGGGCCGCAGCAGCGCCAGCATGGCGGAACGCCGTAGCCAGAAATCGTCGTCCAGCGCCCAGCGGTCGATGACTTGCAGCAGTTCCGACGAGCGCTCGACCAGGGGACCGACGATCGCGATGGCCAGTTCGTCGACAAAGGCCCACGTCTTCGACTCTCGGATCAACTGCTCGAGGAGCTTCATGTCGGCGGGCTGGAGAAGTGGTTGGAAGGCCTCCAGAAGCAGGACCGCCGTCATCCGGCGCTCGAACACCTGCCGGCTCCAGAGGATGCGGACCAGGGCCACCAGCACCTGATGATTGAGTCCCGAATTCTCGCGCTTCAGCGTCCGAACGATCTCGCGCATGGCGGGAAGCCCCACGCCGAGGAAGTCGAGATCGCTCTTGAGATACGCCTTCTCAGCGGGCGCTCGCGTCGGGTTGCGATGGCGGCGCAGCTCGACATCGATCGCGGCGGCCAGGGCCGACGGGCGAGCCTGCCGCGTCTTAGTGGAGCTTGGGGAGGACCCGCTTCCCGAAGACGTCAATCCACTCGAGTTGATTCCGTCCGACGTTGTGCAGGTAGACGCGATCGAAGCCGAGGTCGATGAACTTCTGGATCTCGCGTGCATGGGCGTCCGGATCGGAGGAGATCAACATGCGGCCTTTGAAGTCCTCCGGCCGGACGATCTTGGCCATCTGCTCGAAGTCGTACGGCGACCGGATGTCGGCCTTTGGGAACTTCATCCCGCCGTTCGGCCATTCGGTCAGCGCGTTGCGCATCGCTTCCTCATCGGTGGGTGCCCAGGAGAGATGGAGCTGGAGGATCTTGTGCAGCGTCGACGGGTCCTTCCCGGCCTCGCGCGCCCCTTTCTCGAATCGTTCGAAGACCGTGCCAATCTTCTCCTCGGGGGCGCCGACCGTGATGATGCCATCGCAAAAACGCCCGGTCTTCTCGGCGGTCACCGGCCCGGCGGTGGCGACGTAGATCGGCGGCGGCTCCTCCGGCATGGTCCAGAGCCGCATCGTCTCCATCTTGTAGTACTCGCCGCGGTGCTTGACGTCCTTCCCGCTGAAGAGCTTGCGGATGATCTCGATCGACTCGAACATCCTGTTGATGCGCTCCGCAACTTCCGGCCAGTAGGCAGCGACGAGGTGCTCGTTGAGCGCCTCCCCCGATCCGAGACCCAGCCAGAAACGGCCGGGGTAGATCGCGGTCATGGTGGCGGCGGCCTGGGCGATGATCGCGGGATGCGTGCGAAACGAGGGGCAGGTGACGCCCGGACCGATATCCCCGCGCGTGTGCTCAGCGGCTGCGGCCATGAACGACCAGACGAACGCTGCCTGCCCCTGCTGTGGGACCCAGGGCTGGACGTGGTCGGCTGCCATCACGCCCGAGAACCCGGCGGCTTCGGCCTTGGCGCAGAAGCCGATCAGGTCGCGCGGATGAAACTGTTCGAGCATGGCGGCATACCCGATTTGCGCCATCGCCGCTATTTTCCGCCTATCGGTTGTAGCGGGGCTGGTCCGAGGTGACAGGGCCACGCGGTCGGGCAAAGGACGCGATCACCGCGCCGGCGGCGGCGATGACAAGCGCCAGGATGATGTGTTTTAGTCGCAGGGTCGGGCCGGGCAGGATCAGGCTTTCCGTCGAAGTCCGGACGAAGAGATAAAACACGGTGGCCAGCAGCCCGATGAAGAAGATGACGACGCCGGCAAAGAATGCCATCGGGTTGTTCTGGATGGGGTTGTTTTGCATGTGTCCTCCTGGATGTCAGCGGCTCAGCAGGATCAGCGAAACGATCCCGAATGCCGCGCAGTAGATCGCAAATGGATCGAGCCGTCCCACCCGAAAGTATCGCATGAGGTAGGCCACACTCAGAAACGCCGCAACCCCGGCGGCCAGGCCCCCGAGCAGATAGACGGGCAAGTGCGGCAACGCGACGGGCGTGAAGAGGTCAGGAATTTTCAACACGCCGGCCCCGAAGATGATGGGCGTCGCCAGCAGGAACGCGAACCGCGCCGCCGCCTCGTGGGTCAGATCGGCGAGCAAGCCGGCCACCATGGTGCTGCCCGAACGCGAAATGCCGGGGAGCAACGCCAGGATTTGCGCGGAACCGATGCCGACCGCGGTGCGAACGCTCAAGCCGTCGAGACGGGTGCGTTCGCCCTCGAGGGCGACCGCGCGACGCCGGACGCGTTCGCCCACAAACATGATGATGCCGTTGACGATCAGAAAGGCTGCGGCGGCCCTGGGGTTGGCGAAGAGGCTCTGCACCTGCTTCTGGAACAGGACGCCGACCAACCCCGCCGGAACGGTCCCAGCGATCAGCCGCCAGCCCAGCCGCTCGTCGGGGGTGCCGTGCATCCGGCCATCGACCACGCTGCGAAACACCGCCCTGACGATGGCGAGCCAGTCTCGCCAGAAGTAAATGAGCAGCGCGGTCGCGGTGCCGACGTGAAGCAGCACCACGAAAGCCAGGAAGGTGGGGTCGGCCTGGTTGAGATTCCAGCCGAGCAGTTTCGGGAGGATGACCGTATGGCCCAGACTGCTGACCGGGAAGAGTTCCGTGACCCCCTGCAGTAATGCCAATACGAGGGCCTGGAAGAGCGACATGCATTACCTATGATGCTGGAATGAGCCTCGGGCCCGTCGTCGTCCTCGCCGGCGGCGTCGGCGCGGCGCGATTCCTGCGGGGGCTAGTCCGGGTGATGCCCCCCGAAGAGATCGTCATCATCGGGAACACGGGCGACGACATGTGGTGGCACGGGCTGTACATCGCGCCCGATCTCGACACCGTGACCTACTGGCTCGCCGGCCTGGCGGACGAGGCGCGAGGCTGGGGCATCAAGGGGGACACCTTCAGCGCACAGGCAGCCCTGGCCGGGCTCACCGAGGCGTCGTGGTTCCAGCTCGGGGATCGGGACCTGGCCACCCATCTTTATCGGACCGGCCGGCTGACCGCCGGGGTTCCGCTGCATACGGTCACCGCGGAGCTGGCCGAGCGCCTTGGGGTGAAGAGCCGGATTCTGCCGATGAGCGATGCGCCGATCGAGACTCGGCTCAAGACCGACGCGGGTGACCTGCACTTCCAGGAGTACTTCGTGCGCGAACACTTCCGTCCTGCCGTGCACGAGATCTATTGGACCGGGCTCGACCAGGCGCGGCCGGCGCCGGGGATCGCCGAGGCGCTCTCGTCGGCGCGCCTGGTGCTGATCGCGCCCAGCAATCCGAGCATCAGCATCGGCCCGATCCTGCGGGTTCCAGGGATGCACGCCTTGCTGGCCGCCGCGCGTAGCCGGACGGTGGCCATCTCGCCGCTGATCGCCGGGCGCGCGGTAAAAGGCCCAACCGTTGAGCTGATGCGAGCCCAGGGGGTGCGTCCGGATGCGCTTGGCGTCGCCGACCTGTACCGCGAGATCGCCGCCGGATTCGTGATGGACACCGCCGATACCGGCCTTACGCCTGCGATTGCGGGGCTCGGCTATCGGATCGCGGTCCGGCCGACCACCCTGGATGACGGCGATTCGGCGAGTCAGGTCGCGGCCGCGGCCCTGGATCTCTTGCGGGAGCCGGCGGCAGCGTGAAGCTCGCCATCGTCATCCCGGTCAAGTCGCCCTCGCGGGCAAAATTCCGACTGGAAGCGGTCCTCAGCGAGGCCGATCGCTCACGCCTCGCCCTGACCATGGCGCGGGACGTCTTTAACGCGGTCTCGAAGCTGAACGGCTATGGTCGGTTCGTCATCTCGGATGACCCGGCGATGCTGGAGGAGGGTCGGCGTTTCGGTCTCGAGCCGCTCACCGACCGGGTGAGCCAGGGGCAAACCGCCGCGGTCCACCAGGGCTTCACCGCCGCCTGGGAGCGTGGCTATACCGCGGCGCTGACGATCCCGGGGGACGTGCCCGGGGTGACGGCGGAAGAGCTCGATGAGCTCGGCCGCTACCGGCCAGAAATCGAAGTCTTGCTGACACCCGACCGCGAACACACCGGCACCAACGGTCTTCGCCTGGTGCCGCCGCATGCCATCACCCTGCGCTTCGGGGAGGACAGCTTCAACCTTCACCTGGCGGAGGCGCGGCGCGCGAACCGCAGCATCGAGGTCAAGGAAGTCGAGGGGTTGCGCTATGACCTGGACCGGCCGGACGACGTCGTCGCCTTCATGCGGCTCAATCGCCAGACGGCGACACGGGAGCTCCTCACCGAGCTCGAGGTCGCGGAGCGGGTACTTGCTGCGACGCCGCCCCGCGGTTGAGCCCGGTCTCGATCTATCCGGTTTCGGGCCTCCCCGAAGTCTCTCGAGGCGCGGCACTCGAACGGCTGATCGTCGACGGGCTGACGCGGCTTGGGATGTCTCTCGAGGCGGGCGACGTCGTGGTCGTCACCCAGAAGATCGTGTCAAAAGCCGAAGGTCGCGTTCGTTCACTGGGTGAAGTGCAACCCTCGGCTCGGGCGACGGAAATCGGCCAGCGGATCGGCTTCGACCCGCGTCACGTCGAGGTCATCCTCGGCGAGTCGGTACGGATCGTTCGGGAGGCGCCCCGGGTGCTGATCACCGAGACGCCGCAGGGCTTTGTCTGTGCCAACGCGGGCGTCGATCGCTCGAATACCGGCGGGCAGGACCTGCTGGTGTTGCTCCCGGAACATCCCGATGAATCAGCCGGCCGGCTGCGTCAGGGACTAAAGGAAATCACCGGGGCCGCGGCCGGGGTCGTGATCTCTGATAGCTTCGGACGGCCCTGGCGCGAAGGGCAGGTCAACGTCGCGATCGGGGCCGCCGGCGTCGTGGCCCTGCGCGACTATCGAGGCGATCAGGATCCCGCCGGCTACCAGTTGCAGGGGACCGAGCTGGGGGTCGTAGACGAGCTAGCCTCCGCTGCGGAGCTGGTGATGGGCAAGCTCGACCGCGTCCCCGTGGCCCTCATCCGCGGCGCCCAGGTGGCGGGCGAGGGTACGGTGCGCTCCCTCCTTCGGAATCCGGCGACCGACCTGTTTCGGTGAAGATCGGCCTGATCGCGGACACGCAGGGCAGCTTCGACGTCCCCGCCCTCCTCGAGCATGTCGCCCGGGAGTTCGCCGGAGTTGACGAGATCTGGCATGCGGGCGACTGGGGCAGCGAGGACGTCCTGCTCGGGTTACGCGATCTGGGCCGGCTCGTGGTCGTGAACGGGAATGCGCCCGACGATACCCGCTACCCGATGACGATCGAGGGCACCATCGGGCGGTGGCGCCTGGGGATGGTTCACGACCTGGCCAAACGGCCGGCGCGCTGGGCAGCGGGGTTCAACGTGGTCATCCACGGCCACACCCACCGCTGGCGAGATGAGGTGATCGGTCGTACCCGCTTCATCAACCCGGGGACCGCGACCCGTCCGCAGTTCGGCGGCACCGAACGCACGATGGCGCGGCTTACCTTTGCCGGGGACCTGGTCGTCGAGAAGCTGATCGTGCCCAAGTTCGCCAAAGCGGCGGGGAATATGATTTCGACATGAACGTCCGGGTCGTGCTCTTCGCCAAGCCACGCGAGCTGGTCGGCCAGCCCAATGTCGAGTTGGCCCTCCCGAGCGGGGCGACGGCCGCCGATGCCTGGAGCCAGCTCAGCAGCAAATACGACCTCGGACCGCTCCCCCGGTCCTTCCGCTGCGCGGTGAACTCCGAGTATGCCGGTTGGGACGACGCGCTGAAGGAGGGCGACGAACTGGCGGTGATCCCGCCGGTGAGCGGAGGCGCCGTCGGGGAGCGCCGCGCCCTGGTGGCGTTGAGCGAGGAACCGCTCGACCCGACCGCGATCGCCGAGCGGGTCCGCAGCACCGGTGACGGCGCGCTCGTCGTCTTCGAAGGGATCGTGCGTGAGCAGTCGCTCGGCAAGCAGGTCCGCGCGCTGGTCTACGAGGCCTACGGCTCGATGGCCCAGAAGCAGATTGAGCAGCTCGCCGAAGAGGCTGCCCGCCGCTGGCCGATCACAAACCTCGCGGTGGTCCATCGCACCGGCACCCTCCAGGTGGGCGAAGTCAGCGTGGTAATCGCCGTGGCGGCGCCGCATCGGGGCGAGGCATTCGACGCCTGCGAGTGGCTGATCGACGAACTGAAGCGAACCGTGCCGATCTGGAAGAAGGAGATCTACACCGAAGGCGAGGCCTGGGTCGACGACCGTCCCTAGTCGATCTCCCTCCCTCGCTGGCGGGGGAGGGTCGGGGTTGGGGCCGTAGAATACGGCGCGACGCGGGAGTAGCTCAGTTGGTAGAGCACCTGCCCTCCAAGCAGGCTGTCGCGAGTTCGAGTCTCGTCTCCCGCTCCATTCCACGCAAGAGCGTCTGAGCCACCGAAAGGCGCACCGTAAGCAGTGCGCCGCTTCGTAGCAAAGGAGTTGCAACCGTGGGACGGCCGGTAGAAAGCTTGTAATTCGGGCGAAATAGCGTGGGTGACGTGGGGCTCACCTATCGCAACTCGCCGCCAGATCCCAATTCAAGCGACTCTCCGAAAGCCCTGAGCTCTCGGCCGCTCAGCGAGCGGCTATGGAGTGTCCTGATCGGTCTGCTCGTCTTCATCACCATCTTTATCGCCGCCCTCCCCATCTTTGCGATCGTCCGCGGTACGTCGGCCGGTATTGCGCTGGCCCGCGCTGGCAATGCGAGCCTGCTCACCTGGCTGGGTCTCGAGCTGGCGCTGGTCGCCCTCGGCATGGGTGCCTTCTTCTTCGCCTATTCCCTCAAGTACTACCTCGCCACGGCGACCATGCTGTTGCTTGCCTTCTTTGGTCCCGGGCACCGCGAGAACGCATCCGGACAGTACGGGCAACGCGCCGGCGACCTGGCTCGCATCAATCGGCGCGGCTGGATGGCCCAACTACACTCCGATGGCAATCGCACCAAGTGGTTACCGCTTGGGTACGAGCCGTTTGTCTCGATTCACATCGCGACCTACAACGAAAAAGGGGTCGTTGGCCGCTTGCTCGAGGCCTGCGCCAGGTTGAACTACTCGAACTACGAGGTCATCCTCGTCGACGACTCGACCGACGGGTCAATGGAAATCCTGGAACCCTGGAAGCACGTGGAGCGCTTCACGATCATTCACCGCGACACGCGTGACGGATTCAAAGGCGGCGCGCTCACGTACGCCTTGCGCGCGATGGACCCGCGGGCCGAGTACGTCGCCATCTTCGACGCCGACGCCGTGCCCTTCCCAGATGTCCTCCGCGATCTGCTTCACCACTTCTACAGCGAGGGAAACCCGCGACCGCGCCCTCTCCCCGAGGTCGGCGCCGTGCAGAGCTATCAATGGCACGTCCTGAACAAGAGCGAGAGCTGGCTGACGGCCGCCGTGCGCACCGAGTACGCCGGCAGCTACATGGTGGAGCGTCCCTTCCAACAGATCCTGGGCTCGATGAAAATGATCGCCGGCACCGCCTACATGATTCGGGCGGGTCTGCTGAGGGAGCTCGGTTGGGGACGCAGCCTCACCGAAGACTGGGAGCTTACCCTGCGGCTTTACGCCAGGGGTCTCAAGGTCGTCTACACGCCATACGCAGAGACACCAGCTGAGTGTGTCGCGACCTTCGGACGGCTGGCACGGCAGCGGATGCGCTGGGCGGAGGGCCACAGCTACAACGTCAACAAGTGGTTCCTCACCATCCTGCGCTCACCACGGTTGAGTCTGCTGGAAAAGGCCGAGTTCGTCTACTACGGCCTGTACTACTTGCAGTCCGCCCTCTTCATGCTGGGCTCAGCCGCCTGGTTGACCTCGGAGCTCGTCCTGCACGTGCAGATTCCGGAATGGACCGCGCTCTTGGGTTGGTCGCTTCTGTTCTCGAACCTCTTCTCGCTGCCCCTCATGAACCTGGGCGGCCTGTTGCTCGAAGGCTCGCCCCGCCGCGACTACCAGGGCGTCCTCGGTGCCGTTGCGCTGTCGTTCCTGCTCGTGCCGTTCCAGGCCTGGGCGTCGGTCAAAGGGTTATTCGAGCGGCGTGAGGGCGGTTGGTTTCGCACCCCGAAGACGGGACGGATCACCGACCGCGTCGAGCATCTGCCGCAGCAGAAGAGCCTGAAACGGTGGCTGCATCCGCGGCCAGGCAAGTTGAGCCCGAGGCATGCGCTCGCGAGCAGCGGCGGCCGGCCGGGTCGCAGTTTTCGCCTCATCTGCATCACGGCTCCTTTCCTCCTGCTGGCCATCCTCGGCATTGGCGCCGCAACCGCGCCCACCGTCGAGGCCTCCAACGCCTACTACCTCCACAACCCGGCCGGTGGTTACACCATCGACAACAACCCATCCTCGAATGGGTCACCGGCCAAGTTTCCGATGAACGCGCCCGGCGCGACGCAGAGTTGGGCGACGACCGTCGCATACACGGGACAAACGATCCCCGCGGGGGCCTACACCTTCACCTACTGGACGTCCGGCGTCGGTGGATCCACCGTGACCGCCGTCTTGACCTTTGGCTACAGCAGCAGTGCGTCCTGTGCGCTGATCGTCCCCATCGCCACCTGGACGGACTCGCTGGTCAACGCTGGCGGCTCCACGAGCTCGGCCAGCCTGCCGCCGGTGCTCCTCCCGGCCAACTCCTATCTCTGCTGGCAGGTGACCGTCGTTGCCGTGACCAAGGGGGGCCTCGACCTTCGCTACGACGCCAACAACCAGCAGACCTCGATCACGGCGCCGTCGATCATCGTGCCCGAGCATGGCAGTCCCCTCGTCGGGCTGGCGATCTTCCTGCCGCTGGTAGCCGGGTACCTGGTTCGCCGTCCGCTGCGGGCAATCCGGAGAATCCGATGAGCCAGACGCGGACGACGCCGGTGTTTGCGATGCTGCTGGCCTTGACCGCCATCCTGCTGGTGGTCTTGCCTTTCGTCTCGACCTTTGACGATGTGCTCACCCAAATTGGAATGCGGCTGGGCATCGCGGCGCCGTTGCAGGCGATCGTTCCGGCGGAGGTTCGCGTCACGGTTGTGGTGCTCGGCCTGCTGGGGCTCCACGCCGCGGCCGCGGGGAATCAGCTGGTCGTCTGGAATTCGAGCGGCGCCCCGCAGACGCTCTTCATTTCGTGGAACTGCGTCGGCTGGCAGAGCTTGATCCTCCTCGGCTTGAGCCTGATGGTTGGGCTTCGCACCCCGATGACGATGGCCACCCGGCTTGAGGTCATCGCACTCGGGGTCGTTGGCACCGTGCTCGTCAACATCGCCCGGATCACGCTGGTTTGCCTGCTGGCCGCCCTGGCGGGCTATCTCCCCGCCGTCCTCTTCCATGACTACGGCGGGACCCTGTTACTGGTTGGATGGCTATTTACCTTCTGGGTCATCGCCTACCGCTGGATCGTGCCCGAGCCTGCATTTGCTCTCCAGCCACGGGCCTGAGCAACGCAAGTAATCGCCTATCGTTTGTTGATGCCCGATCCCACATATGAAGTCGAGCTGCGAGCCGTTGATCTGACGCGCCGGCCACGCGCCGCCGTCCTGGTTGAAGGGGTCAGCGACCAGCTCGCGCTCGAAGCGTTAGCGAAGCGGCGCGACCGGAAACTCGATGCGGAGGGTGTTTCGATCGTGCCGATGGGAGGTGCGACGAACATCCGAAGCTTCCTCAATCGATACGGCCCCCATGGCTTGGACCACAGGCTCGCAGGCCTCTGTGACGCTGGGGAGGAGGGCGACTTCCGGCGCGGCCTCGAGCGCGCCGGCCTCGGCTCCAACCTCGCTCGCGCCGACATGGAACGGCTGGGTTTCTACGTGTGCGTCGCCGACCTGGAGGACGAGTTGATCCGCGCCCTCGGTGTCGCCGCGGTCGAACGCGTCATCGAGGCGCAGGGCGAGCTTTTAGCTTTCCGAACCTTCCAGCGAGAGCCTCAGTGGCGGGCCCGCACCGCCGAGGAGCAGCTCCGGCGCTTCTTCGGCACGCACCGGGGCCGGAAGATCCAGTCCGCGGCCTTGCTCGTCGGCGCGCTCGACCTCACGCGAGTGCCCCGGCCGCTGGACGCGGTCCTTGCTTACGTGTGACGCTGGACGGGCTCGACCTCGATGTTGCGGCCAACCTGTTTCCCGAAGTCCCAGACGTCGATGCTCGGCGGCTCGACGCCGAGGCTTGTCAGGGCAGTGCAGATCTGGCTACGGTGATCGGTCCCGTGGTGGAGCGCCTGGGCGAACCTGACGCCCATGGTGGCGCGACGCTCGAAGCCATCGTCGTCGAGCTCCAGGGTGATGGCGTCGGCATCGGGGTTCTGAGCCAGCAGCCGTGACCACGCGGTGCTGTTGGTCTTGATCGCCGACTGGAGCTCGCGGAGGCCCATGCGGTCGGTGTTGATGCTATGGGCCCGATCTCCCGTCAAGCCGTACAGATAGAAGCCGTCACCGTCGACGAGGTGGCGTAGCGTCTCGATGATCGAGCCGTAGGTTCCGGGCAAATTGGTCGCGAGTTGCTCCGGCGTGAGTGGAACGCAAGCATCGATCAGCCGTTCCGTCGCCCAGATGTGGTGCGCGAACGCATCATCGAGCAGGGACGTGCTCATGGGACCGTCTGGGCGCGGATGCCGTAGAGTCGGACCGGCTCGTCCCGGACACCGTCGGGGATATCGTGGCGGTCGAGGAAGAGCGGCATAGCTACCTCATCAAATGCGCAGGGGCGAAAAGCCCGTTCCGGATACTACAGGGGTCGCGGCTTGCCGAAAGCTCGATCGGTTAGGCCCATATCCGACTTGCCCGCACACCCTGGTAGGGAGTAGATTCCAGCGAATGGCGGCCACCTCGGAGATCACCCTTTCGGAACAACTCAAAAAGCTCCCGCCGAGCGTGCGGGCGATCGTGCGGGCGGCACGCCGCACCGTCAAGGCCGCCGCACCCGGCGCCACCGAGATCGCCTCTCAGAGTCAGCCGCCGCGATCGAGCAGCTACATGTGGAAGATGGTCCGCTACGCCGTTGCTGGTCGGAATGTGGTTGGGATTGGTGCCTTCAGGGCGCACGCGGCCGTGTTCTTCTACCGCGGTCGTGAGCTCGATGATGGCGGTGGACTCCTGCAGGGCGCGGGAAAGGAAGCGCGGTTCATCGCGCTACGCAACCCTGCCGACGCGGAGCGACCAGCCGTCGCACGGATGGTTCGTAAGGCGTTCAAGCTCGGCGGCTAGGGCTAGGGACTGCGCCGAAAGGTCCGGATCGAACACGCGAGGCGGCTGGCAGTGGCTCGCCAACGTCTGAGTGGGCCCCGCCCGAAACCGGTCACGACTGATGACATCCATGACCTGGTGCTGGCAATCGGCTGCCTCCAGCTCGACCCGACCGCCATTGTCGCTCGCAACCACCTGCTCGTCGTGTTTAGCCGCCTCGGTCCCTTCGACCCGAAACTGGTCGACACCCTTCTCTGGGACGAGCGCCGTCTGTACGAGTACTGGGCGCACCAGGCCTCCATCGTGCCGACGCAGGACCGGCCGCTGCACGCCGCGCTGCCGCCGTCGTGGGCTGACCCAAGGACCACTCAGGCCTGGATGACACGGCAGGCCCGCTTCACAAAACCTGTTCTCGAGCGGCTCGCCGCCAATGGCACGGTGCGTGCCGCGGATTTCGACCAACACGCCGAGAAGTACGAATCCGGCTGGGGTAAGCGAAGCCTGATTGCCGATACGCTGGCGCTCCTCTGGTTCCAGGGACGGATCGTTCCCGCCGGCCGTTCGGGAGGCGGACGCCGCTGGGCCCTGGCGGATTCATGGTTCGGGGCGCCGCTGGCTGCTGTTCCGGCGCAACCCGTTGCGCTTCGCGACGCGGCGGCGCGCTCGTTGCGTGCGCTCGGGATCGCCACCCAGCAACAGGTGAAGAACCATTTTCTCCGGCGGCGTTACCACGGACTGCCTAGTGCGTGGACGCAGCTCGAAGCCGACGGAGTAATCATTCCGTTGGACCTCGGCCTCAAAGGCAATTGGTTTGTCCATGCCGACGACATCGGCTTGCTGAGACAGATCGAGGCCGGCGACTTCGAAGCGAGGACGACGCTGCTGTCACCATTCGACAACCTGATCTGCGATCGTGACCGGACGCTGGCGCTCTGGGATTTCGACTTCAAGCTCGAGATCTACGTGCCCAAAACCAAGCGCTGGGGCTACTTCGTGATGCCGCTGCTGCACGGCGACCGCATCATCGCCCGACTCGACCTCGCCGTCGACCGAAAGGACGGGGTCCTCAACGTCATCAATGAGCGGTGGGAGCCAGGCTGGGATGGCAGGCGCCGGCCGTCTCGTCCAACGACGCGAGCGCTGAACGAACTGGCCTCGTTCCTGGGCGTGGAGGTCAGGCGAACAATATATCGTTGACAAGACATATGTTGTCAGAGTAATATGTCGCCATGCCCGACGTGTTTCAGATCCTGGCCGACCCGACCCGCCGGCGTCTGGTCAACGCACTCCGGAGCGGCGAACGCTCGGTCAGTCAGCTGGTTGATGCGGTGGATATCGGCCAGCCGGGTGTCTCGCGGCAGCTCGGCATCCTCGAGGATGCTCGGTTTGTCGTGGTCCGCCCCGAAGGCCGGCGAAGACTCTACGCGCTGCGGCCAGAGCCGTTCCGCGAACTCGACGATTGGATGACGGGGTACCGCGGGATGTGGGAGGCCCGCCTCGACAGGTTTGCCGCAGAACTCGACAGGCGGGGCAGGAACCGAGCGAAAAACAAGGAGGAAGGCAAATGACGGACGTGAGTCGACAGACGACGGCGGTGGCCAACAAGGCGAAGGTGCAGAGTGTTCGACCGTGTTTGACGTTCAAGGACCACGCCGAAGAAGCGGTCAATTTCTACGTCTCGGTATTTCCGAATTCGAGGGTCAACAGCATGCTGCGCAGCGACGGGAATGGTCCTCTCCCCAAAGGGAGCCTGTGGCACGCGAGCTTCGAGCTCGACGGCCAGGAGTACACCGCGTTCGACGGCGGCCCGTCCTTTGCGTTCACCGAAGCGTTCTCGTTGGTCGCGACCTGCGAGACCCAGGCTGAGCTCGATGAGATCTGGACGCGTCTCTCCGACGGCGGCGAGGAGGGTCCGTGCGGCTGGCTCAAGGATCGGTTCGGCGTCTCGTGGCAGGTCGTTCCGGCCGCCTTGGGCGCGATGATGAGTGACGCGAAATCCGGAAACCCGGCAAAGATGATGGAAGCGCTGCTGAAGATGCGCAAGCTCGACATCGCCACGCTCGAGCAGGCCTACCGGGGCGTCGCCTGAGGTGGCGTCGCAGACCCAGCCGGCACGCCGGAAGGTCAGCATCGAGCGCACCTTCAATGCCGCCATCGAGGAGGTCTGGGAGCTCTGGACCACCAAAGACGGCATCGAATCGTGGTGGGGTCCCGATGGGTTCGAGGTGAAAGTGCGCAAGCTCGACTTTCGGCCGGGCGGCGAACTCCTATATGACATGACCGCGATCGCTCCCGACCAGATCGAGTTCATGAAAAAGGCGGGGATGCCGCTGACGACCCCGTCGTTTGTCACCTACACCGAGGTCGTGCCGCACAAACGGTTCGCCTTCACGCAACTCGCCGACTTCATTCCCAATGTCGAGCCGTACAACGTGGCGATGACGGTTGAGTTCGACTCCACCCCACAAGGCGTGCGAATGATCCTGACCCTCGATGCGATGCACGACGAATACTGGACGAAGATGGCGGTCATGGGCTGGGAGAATGAGCTGGACAAACTGGCGAAACTGCTTAAGCCCGTGTGACAGGAGGCGCCGCCGCCGCGCGCGCCTGAAGATGACGCGCTAGATCGCTGGCGAATCCCTCGAAGTTGGTCGCGATCTGGTTCATGCCGGAAAGCCCGGGCTCGTCGGCGAGCTTGAGCGACACATCGGCCAGGGTTTCGAAGCGCTCGCGAAGAATCTTCCAGGCGGCGTCCCGGTGGGGGAGGACGAAGAACGCGGGCCGCACGATCTCGAAGGCTGGCCCAGCCGTCTGACCGGGATGCTGCGGACCGACCGGGAGCGCCGTCATCATCGGGCCAAGGTTTCGCATCACCCAATTCATCAGGTGCTTGGCCGTCTTGGCGAGCGTCTCGAGTTCATCCGGCGTCTCGCCGTGATGGACGAAGTAGCGGCTCTGGACCTGGAGGGTGACTTCGTACGTAGCGTTGAAGACGTCGGCGACCCGCCTGGTCAGGGGGTCCTCGATCAGCGTCACCAGGTCGACGTCGGGCGGTTCTCGCAGGAAGACCGGGATCACCGGACGCGCGGGCTCGAAGGTAGCGTCCGCCCGGCGGAGCGCGAGATAGTCCTCGAGGATCCCGACGAATTTGCCGAAGTGCGAATTCACCCAATCGCCGCGGGCACCCTCGCCCTGCTCGACGATGATCTCGATCGCCGAGCTGGCGGATGCGAGGTTAGTCACGGCGGTCAGCTCCGGCCATTCGAAGACCTGGGTCGTCGCCTGCGCCTGTGGCGGCCCGATGAAGACATCCGATTCGCCGTAGCGATCGACGAGGTGGGCGAGTCCCCGCTCGATGCCGCGGTAGAGATGCCCGACCGTGTGCCACTCCTCGGCTCCGCCCGTGAGCTGCGGATCGTCGTTCGACAGCGGCCGCATGTGACCGACCGCGCCAAAACCCTCGGCATCGCGCAGCGACATTCCCTCAGGGCGCTCGAGGAACATGAAGTGCCGCAGCGCCCGCTCGCCAAACGGCACCAGGGCGATCTGGACGTCCGGCGGATACCAGTGGGAAAGGATCGGGAAGTTGGGCCGCTCGAAATGCGGCGCGGCCCCAAGGGCCGTCAGGATGTTGGTGGCCAGCGCCAGGTGCAGCATCTCCTGTTTGATGACGTCGATGATGGTGAGCTCCCAGGCCTGGATGCGGGCCAGCTGCTCGGGCGTGACGCCCTCCTGGACGCTGCGCTTTAGCGAGAACTGGGCGTACAGATACTCGCAGAGCAGGCCGTGCTCCAACTCGCAGGCCTCCCCGAGCAGGTAGACCAGCTCCTCCCGGCTCTCCACCTGGAGCGGCGGCTCTGGCGCCTGTCCGTTCCCGTTCCCGCCCACGGCCATACCGGCATTCTGGGCGTCCGCACCGCTGGCCGGCAACTCTGGACAGTTCCTCCCCCTCTGGGGGAGGGCGGGTGGGGGCGGTTCGGGTCGCTGGAAGCCGCCTGAATACACGTTGTATTTGGCGCCGCATGGCCCAAAACGAGCGGATTCCGGTCGACTTCCATCAGGGGATGTTCCGCATCGCCGCCATCGCCTTCGTGACGGCGGCCACCGTCAACGTCGGCAGCAGCTTCATCGGGTCGCCGCACCTCGACTTCGGCGGCATCTGGATCGTCGGCATCCTTTCTTATGTGGGGGCGGCCGTGAGTTGGTTTTTCCCCTGGCACCGACTGCCGGTCGAACGATTCCTGGTGGTGATCGTGATGCCGGGCCTGGCCCTGCTCGGCTTCATGGTCATGTACACCGGCGGCACGCACTCGCACATCCTGCCGATCTTCATTGCACCGGCCGTGTTCATGGCGGCGGCCTACGGCTTTCGCTCCGGCGCCGCCATCGCCCTGCTGACCGCGGCGACCGCAACCTTCCCCCTGTTCATCAATGGCTGGGACAACTACTACGCGCGAACCGTGGTCGTCCTGGCAGTGTCCACCATGCTGTGCGCCTTCATCTCGGCCCGCGTTCGCCGCGCGCTACTCAACGAGTACGAGAATCGGCGGCGGCAGCAGGAAGAGAGCTACGTCGCGACCATTGGGGCGCTGGCCGCGGCGCTGGACGCGAAAGACCGGTACACAGAGGCGCACTCGAGGGAAACCGCCGACCTCGCGGTCAGCGTCGGCGAGCGCCTCGACCTGCCGCCCGACCAACTCCGCCTGCTCAAATACGGCGCCCTGCTCCACGACATCGGCAAAATTGGCATTCCGGGCTACATCCTGCAGAAGCCCGGTCCGCTGACGTCCGAAGAATTTGCCATCATGCGCGAGCACCCGGTCATCGGCGAGCGCATCGTCGCCTCTGTGGCGTTCCTTGCCCCGCTTGGTCCCATCGTCCGGGCGGAGCATGAGCGATGGAACGGCACCGGCTACCCGGACGGCCTCAAAGGTGAGGAGATTCCGATCGAGTCGCGCATCATCCATGCGTGTGACGCGTTCCACGCCATGGCCTCCGACCGTTCTTACCGTAAGGCGCTCCCCATCGAGGCGATCGTGGCGGAGTTCAAGAAGGAAACCGGTCACCAGTTCGACCCGCGCGTGGTCGACGTCATGCTCGACCTGATCGAGCACGAACCGCCCCACATCACAGCCGCCGCCGAGGCGGTCGGACAACCAACCCCGGATGCAACCATTTCAGGCCCACGCGGCTGGGCGCAGCACATGCAGACGGTGGAGGCCCTCGGTCAGCAACTGGCCCGGGCAACCAGCATCGAGGACATCTGCAACCGGATCGGTGAGACCATAACGGCCTTGCTCCCGCTTGATCAGTGCCGCGTGCTGTTGATGAATCAGGACCACACCCGCCTGGACGTTGTCTATCTGCGGGGGACCGACCGCGAGGAGTATCGGGAGGTGACAGCCACCAATGCGGCGGTCGACGTGGGGGAGGGCATTGCCGGCTGGGTCGCGGAGTCACGCCGCGGCGCGGTGCTGGGTGATACCGAGCACCATCCCAAGGCAGCACACGTGAAGGGCACCACCGTGATCGACGAGTCGATGCTGGCCGTTCCGGTCATGTTCGAAGACGAGGTCCTGGCGGTCATCGTGGTCCTCAAGCTGGGCCTGAACCAGTACTCGCTCGACCAGCTGCGCCTGCTCACGATCCTCGCCAACCAGGCCGCGGTTTCGATCGCCAACGCGCGATTGATCGAGCGGCTCGCCGCCGCCGCGACGATGGATGCCTTGACCGGTTTGATGAACCGCGGGGCATTCGAGGAGGCCGTCAACAAGCAGATGTTGCGACCGCAGTCGTGGGGAACGTTGTTGATGCTCGATGTGGAGGGTCTCCGCGAGACCAACGAGGCCTATGGCCACCGGGCCGGCGATGCCGTCCTGAAGCGGATCGCCCGGGCGATTCGCATGTCGATCCGGGGCGACGACCTGGCCTCGCGCTGGATCGGCGACGACTTCGCCGTGCTGGCCCCCGGGATCGACGCGACGCAGGCCGCCGACCTGGCCGCGCGGATCGAAACCGCGTTGGAGACCGACCGGATCTCGATCCAGTGGGGGAGCGCCGAGTACCATGGCGACGCCCTGACCGCCCAGGACCTCCTGACGGGGGCGCTCAAATCAATGTCCGACCGAGCGGCGCAGGCCGCCGGCCGAGATGACAACCTGGCCTCCCAGGCTTCCTGAGATCGCGGCCGACCTTTGGGCAAAGCCCCACGCCCGAATGGGCAGGATGCGGCGAGTTTCGCGCAATTTGCTTGACGGTCCAAAACCCGTCGCCTAACGTCAAAACCCGCCGCTGAGACTTTAACCGCCCACGGGCTAACGACCCGTGCCAAGGAGGGTGTGAGGCTAGACGTACGTCACCGGCTGAAGCCGCCAACTTCGCCCGCCAACCTCCTGGCGCGCCACGCGTGGAAGCTGGGGCTGGGCGTCGTCGTGGCGCTGCTCCTCACGGCCCGGGGCGCGGGCCCGGTCTACACGCATCCGCGCGGGCTCGCGACCAGCGTCGTCGCGACCAGTGTGCCCTGTGGCGACATCAAGCTCGATAAAGGCAGCAGCGACACCGCCACCTGGACGGCCACGAGCAGTCCCTATGGCACCGGCAGCCCCTACATCCTGCCGCACAACGATCCCAATCTCCTCACCAGCGATCCCAACAATCCGAATTGCCTGACGATCGCCAACGCTCCCGACGAGGTCCACGTGCCCGCCGGCGTCAAGCTGGTGATCGATGGCAGCCAGGGTCCGGTCCAGATCTTTTCTCATGGCACCGGCATCTACGTCAACGGGGGTCAACTCAAGACCATCAATACCGATTCGACGAATACCGTCGTCTTCGACGCAGAACCGGACGTTGCATCCTGGGACGGCATCAATGTCAGTGCCGCCGACGCGGCGAACCGCGGGAACGCCTCCCTCTCGTTCGTCAGCATCCAGCACGCGTTGACGGCGATCACGATCACGAGTGGCGCCACATCGTCGCCCGACAGCGCCAGCTACGGCCTGACGGTTCGCAACAGCGGCATCGGCCCGTCGTATTTCAACGGGATCGACGCCACCAACACCCCGATCCTCGTAACGGGTCGTGTCGACCCGCTCACGTCGCGACCCGACGGCCAGTTCGGGACACTGAACAACATCGGCTCCCGAGGGATCAAGGTGACGTACGACCAGGGGCTGCCCAACTATCCGTCCGTGGTTCTCGACAAGGCGCTCGACGTGGAGAACATGACATTCGGCAGCTCCGTGCCCTTCGGTGAGACAACCTGTGTGCCGTTGCAGCCCTGCGCCGCGGGGTCGATTGGCAACGATGCGATCCTGGGGAACTTCGTCACCGGCCAGCCGCCGATCAAGCTGGACAACAACAACTTCTTCCGCGCCGGGAACTACGGCCTGGAGCTGACGAACGCCAACAACCCGACGATTACCAACAACATCTTCACCTGCAATGGGAGTGGCTCACCCAAGCCGGTGATCAGCTGTATCGGTACTGATTTGCACTATCCCGCCATCTACCTGGCCAGCGTCAGCAACCTCAAGTTTGGCGCCGGTGGGATCAACAACAACAGTGGTCAGCAAAACGGCCTCGATGCCATCGGCTTCAACGGCCAGGTGGTGTCCGACCTCGCATGGCAGACGCCAACCAACGACGCCAATGCCCCATCCCTGCTCCATCCCCCACACGCCCTCGGCTATGTGATCGCGAACGGGGACCTGCAGCTCGTCAACGCCAAGCTGACGGTCAAGGACGGGGACGTCGTCAAGGTCAAGGGCGGCGCCATTCTGATCACCAACGGCAGCCTGGATGCCAGCGGTCCATCGCTCAAGACCTTCACCAGTTTGCGAGACAACACCGTCGGTCTCCAGGCCTGTCCCTCCGTCTTCGTCCAGAGCTGTCCCTCGCCCCTGCCGGCCAATGAATGGATCGGCATCAACCTTGTCGGAAGTACCGGCAACATCGTCAACGCCAACATTCTGTTCCCCACCAAGGGGATCGACATCAGCGGCGGCCAGGCCTCGCTGAGCGGGCCCGACGGTGGCGCCTACGGGCTTATCGTCAGCAACAGCCGCCTGGGGCCGACCTTCTCGGACAGCGTCGCTGTCAACGCCACGCCGGTCTACATCAGCTCCAGCAGGTTCTGTCGCATCGACACCACCCCATCGGATCTCAATTACCTCCAGTGCACCGGCGCGGGCCCCGGTGACCATGGGGTCAATGCGAGTTACACCGGGACCCCACGGCCCACCGCCGCGGGCGGACTCAAACTTCTGGGCAACGACTTCCAGGGCAGCACCAATGAGGCGATCCTTGGGACGGCCCTTGGCGGCCGGCTGGTCGACATCGAGAACAACACGGTCGAGGCTGCGGGGACCTACGGCATGCACCTCGTGGCGGCCGATAACTTGACCCTGAAGGGCAACGGTGTCACCGCTAGCGGCGCCGGCAACCTGGCAAATGCGACGACCTACGCCGCGATTTACCTCGACGGCATCAGCAAGGCAGACTTCAGCGGTCCGATTAGCGGCAACAGCGGGGCAGGCAATGGCCTGGATGCGATCGCCTTCCATGGATCGACCGCCGACCTCAAGCCTCTCAACTGGAAGACCATCGGCGCCAGCGGCGGTGCCCTCGGCTACCTCATCGATGGCGACCTGACGGTGAACGGCGACCTCACGCTCGCCGCCAACGACTACGCGCCCGTCCTTAATGGGGCGATCACGATGCACAACGGGACGTTCACGGCCACGGGTGCGCTGCTGAGCAGCCTCAAGGAACAGGCGCCCCACCTGTCGAGCTGTGGCTCGGTCTTCGTGCCGAAGGTCTCCGGCGTATGCCCGGTGACCGCTCCCGGCGACTGGACCGGTCTCATCCTCGACCCGGGCAAAGCGAATTCATTGACGGACTCGGAGATCCGCTATGCGGTAACGGGAATCTCGGTCGGCACGCCGACCGGATCCCGACTCGCGCAAAACCTGACGATGACCCGGAGCAACGTCCGCAACAGCTCCGCCGATGGCGTTGCCACCCAGTCTCCGCTCTCGATCACGGACGGCGCCTTCACCGGAAATGGCGGGCGCGGCATCAAGGTCGATCTCACCGGTGTAGGCCCCAGCGCGGCACAGCCGCTCGTCATCAACGGCCACACGTCCATCGCCAGCAGCGGGCAGGACGGCATCCTGGCCATCAAGCTGGGTGGCCATACGGTCCAGATCACGGGCGCGAGCGTCGATCGTACCGGGGCCTTCGGCATCAACCTGCGGGACGCGGACCATCTCACGCTGACCAATAACACCGTGACCAACAGCGCCGCGACCTACCCCGCCATCTATCTCAACGGTTTCACCGGACCGTTCGGCACCATCGTGACGCCCTACGTCTTCGGCAACAAGGGCGCCGGCAATGGGATCGACGCCATCGCCTTCCACGGCACCGTCACCGATAGCCTGACCTGGCAGACGGCGCGCAAGACTGCCGACCCAAGCCAGCTGCTTGGCTACCTGCTCGACAACACCCTCACCATGCAGCCCGGTCAAACGCTGACAGTTGGAGCCGGCGACATCGTCAAAGTTGGCAACGGCGGCATGCTCAACCTTCAGGGCGTCACGCTTCGAGCCGATGGAACCGAGTCGAGTGCGCAGAAGATCTTTACCAGCCTGACCGATAACGGCGCCGGCGTCGTGGCCTGCCCATCGGTGCTCCTGCCCGGCTGCCAGCCGGCGGCCCCGGGCGACTGGGCCGGCATCAGCCTGTCGGATAGCCTCGCGAATGGCACGGTTGTGAATGCATCCGTGCGCTATGCCGTGACCGGGATCAGCATCACGAACGGTGCGACGTCGACCAACGGCTCGTCCAGCTTCGGTCTGGTCGTCTCGCGCAGCACGTTCGCTTCAACGAAAACTGATGGCGTCTCCTCGAGCAACACCGCGATCTCGGTAACCGACTCCACGATCAGTGGCGGAGTGCACGGCGCCAACGTCACGCTTACGAGCGATCCCACCACCCCGGCGGCCTTGCGGCTCAGCGGCAACCGGTTCATGTCGCAGAGCGCTGAAGCTATGGTCGGGCAGGGACTCTTTGGACAGTCGGTATGGATCACCGACAATCGCGTACAAAATGCGGGAACCTTCGGCATTCGGCTGGTGGGCTCCGACGGACTCGTGCTGCGGAACAACAACATCAGCGGCGGTGGCGGCGGTCCTAATGCTGGCGCTGCGGGGTACCCCGCCGCCTACCTGAATGGCGTCTCGGCGGACTTCACACGAAACGTTCGGGGCAATGTCGGCTCGGGGAACGGTCTGGACGTCATCGCTTTTCACGGGACGGCCAACGGTGACCTTTCATGGCAGACGCCAACCGTCAATCCGAGCACGGCGGCACTGGGCTATGTCCTGGACGGTTCCTTGACGGTCAACGGTGGCACGCTGACGGTGCATCCGGGCGACGCAGTGAAGTCACTCGGGGGCCCCATCACGGTGAGCGGTGGCACCCTGGACGCGAGCAATGACTCCGATCCACGGACGAAGCTATTCACGAGCCTGAAGGACCAAGCCGCCTATCCCCAGACGTGTCCCTCCATCCTCACTGGTCTATGCGCTTCAGGCCCGCAGCAAGGGGATTGGGGTGGGATTGTCATCACGGACGACACCTCGGGCCGACCGGGTAGCGCCAGCATCGCCAACGGTCAGCTCGCCTTTGCGGCGACGGCCCTGAGTATCAATAGTGGCCCCACGGCGAGCTTTGGGACGACCAAGCTCGGCTTGATCGTGAAAGGAACGACCATCTCGGACGCGACGAGCGACGGCATCAACGCCCAGGACACGCCAATCTCGGTGACAACGTCAACCATTCAACGCGTTGGCGTTCACGGAATCCTCGCAACGTTTTTCGGCGGCACCCCCTGCGTTGGCGTCTGCGGTACCAGTCTGGACGTGGAACATGTCACGATCACGAAGAGCGCAAAGGACGGGATCGTCGCCAGTGGGCTCGGTGGACGCCACACGATCGTAAGCGATAACGTGATTACGGCCGCGGGGACGTATGGCATTCGGTTGGCTGGTGCCGACCAGTTGACGCTGAACAACAACACCGTCAACAACAGCGGCGGACCAGCAACCGCGTTCCGCTATCCGGCCATGTACCTCAGCGGTGTCAAGGCCGATTTCGAGTTGGCGCCGGGAACGGTCACGGTGGCAGCGAATCATGGGTCAGGCAACGGCCTGGACGCGATGGTGATTCACGGAGAGGCGACTCAAGCGCTGACCTGGCTGACCACGGGCGTGACTGCGCCGGTTGCCGTACCCCCTGTGCCGGCCGATCACCTCGGCTACATGCTGGATGGTGGCCTAACGGTCGACGGCGCGTTGACCACCAACGTTGGCGACATCGTCAAGGTGCTGGGCGGACTGATCCAGGTCAATGGGTCGCTGCTTTCCTCGGGAACGACGTTCACCAGTCTCAAGGACGGGGCCCTATCGATCAAGGTCTGCGACGCAGGGTATGACTCCGTGTTCATCCAGAAGGCATCCGGTTCGTGCCCGGCGGCGGCGAGTGGCGACTGGGCCGGCATCAAGGCGAACTCCGCTTCCATGCTTACCAACACATCGATCGGCTTCGATGATGGGTTGACGGTGACGGGTGGCGCCCTGCAGTTCGCTGGTGGCGCGATGCACGACATCGCCGGCAATGCCCTTGTCGTCAACGGGTCGCCCCTTTCCGTGACCAACGTCATGTTCAGCAAGATCGGCCAGGACGCGATCGACAGCACGAACAGCGGGTCAGCGGACACCATCACGGACGACTACTTCGACCACGTTGGCGGGGTCGCCGTCAATCTTCAGAATGCCCAGGCCGACTTGGAGCGCAATGTCTTCACGAACGACGCCAGCCCAGCGGTGAAGACAAGCGGCGCCCCGGTCTCGCTGCAGTGTTCGAGCATCCAGTCGGGCGGAGTCAGCGGTGATGCGGGCCTGGTTGTCAACGAGAACGATTTCGTTGCCGGTGTCGGCGTCACCGCGCCCGCCGGCGCCAGCGCCGAAAACAACTGGTGGGGCCAGACCACTGGGCCTAGCGGCCAACTCTCTGGTGGTCTGACCGTCACCAACTACTTCGCGACCCAGAATCCATCGGCGACGATCGCCACGACCGGCAAGCCAAGCGCGACCCAGACGCTTGACCCTGTGAAGTCGGATCACGCGTTGGGGACCGGCTTGGTCCAGGCAACATTGACCTTCAGCCGCAACATGAATCCGGAATCGGCGGTGCCCTCGGTCAGTTACGCGAGCAGCCCGGTCGCCTTTACGGGTACCTGGGAGCTCAACGACCCGCGGACATGGATCGGGACCGCTCCGATCGACTCCACGCTCGCAGCCAATGGGACCCACACTGTCTCCGCGAATGGTGCGCACGATTGCGTACCCGATTTGCTCCACAACCTGATGACTCCGGCGTTGACCACGTTTGAGGCGGACACCACGACTCTGCCGTTGGTGACCATCGAGG
>JAXDLN010000061.1:0-2588 GCA_034666565.1 Chloroflexota bacterium | reverse complement strand
GACATCGTCATGATCGTCGACGAGGCGATCCTGAACGAGTGCCAGGAGGCGCGGCAGATGGTGTGGTTCGCCGACATCTCGATCGAGAGCCGGCCGATGATGGTATCGAACTGGACCGTGCCCGAGGGGAGCGGCAATTTCTGCCAACGCGGCGGCCGCTTCGGCTCGCACTCCTCCAACGAGAGCATGGACCCCGTCTACTACAAGAAGATGGCCTTCATCGCCTTCTTCAACGCCGGCGTCCGCGCGCTCGACATCCGCGATCCCTTCAATCCCAAGGAGGTCGGCTATTTCATCCCGGCGATCACCGACAAGACCGACAAACGCTGCGTAAAAGTCGACGGCCAGGACCGCTGCAAGACCGCCATCCAGACCAACAACGTCGAGACCGACGCCCGCGGCTACATCTACATCGTCGATCGCGCCAACACCGGCATGCACATCCTGGAGCTGAACGGCGCGGCGCGCACGGTGGCCGGGCTGAAGTGAGGAGCGAGAGGAGCGGATGCTGAACCGCCGCACGGTCATCCAGGCATCGCTGGGCGGGGGCTTGGTCGCCGTCCTGGCGGGCCTCGCCGCGGTCGGCCACGAGCGGGTGAAGCTGGGACCGACCGACGGCGCCGGCTGGCATCCCGTCGCCTGGCCGTTTCCGCGCGACGGCTGGCCGCCGGGGCGCGGCTGGCGGCGCGACACGACCGACGTCTATGTCCGCCCCAAGCTCGGTTTCTGCGGCAATTGCGAGACCGGCGTGGTGACCGACGACGAAGTCGACCGCGTCACCGACATCGATCTTCTGGACGAGCGGTTCCAGCCGGTGCAGGCGGGCAGCCGGATCCGCATCACCGATCTCGTCGGCCGCGCGCGACTCTACAAGTACAGGCTCAAGAACGGCGCCCAGCGCTACGCCGAGGGCATCGCCGTCTCCTACAAATGCGACCTCGTGGTCGCGGTCATCATCGGCAACGTCGCCGACGAGCAGGAGCGCAAGTCGGCGCACCGCTTTCTCGAGTCGAACACCGTCCAGGTCTGGGTGAACCAGCAGCTCGAGGGGCGGTGAAGCGGCCTCTCCTCAGGGGTCCTCTCCGCCGCGCAGCGGGGGAGAGGAAGGGACCCATTGCGAAGCAAGGGGGAGGTGAGGTGGTGGCTGATAAGGATGCGATGTTTCTGGTGCAAGCGCCGCAGCCCACCTCACCCTCCCGCGCTTCGCGCGGGCCCCTCCCTCTCCCCCCGCGATGACGCGGGCGGAGAGGGCGTTTGTGTCGAGATGTGCGAACGCGATCCGCGCTAAGCATGGGAGGTGCCCCACAGAGGCGGAGGGGTCAGGGGCATCGGTCGTGGCCCATGACCCCTCCGTCGGCCTATGAGGCCGACACCTCCCCAACTTCGTTGGGGAGGAATTTCCGATCGTCTAGCCTTAATGAGACGCACCCGCGGAATTCTCGTAGGTGGGCCCGGCCGTGCAGGGAGTGCCGACATACATCATCTGGTCGGTCGACCAGGTTTCCACGCCGCAATTGCCGGCCTTGGTCGAGGATGCAACGGGCGTTAGAGATCGCGACGGCAGGCTGTACTTCGCGTCCTCAAGCGCCTTCTCGATGGCGGGAATGCCGGAAGGATCGCCCGCCTGGCACTTCTCGATGCCGGTCCTGGCCTCGAGGCTCTGAGGCTGCTCTCCTCTCTTGGAACTCATGTCGAGATACTGCTCGTACTTGCCGACGAGCGCGGCGCAATACTGGGCATCGCTCGATTGCGCGAACGCAACACCCGGCAAGGCGACAGCGACGACAGCCAGCAAGCCCTTCAGGGAAGTGTTCATGATTCTCTCCATTGCTCGATCATCGAGCCAGGAAGAATTGTGCGCTGAACACGGCCGCAATCGGACCTTTGCGTTACGCTGACCTGACAATAGATGCCGGCCCGGAACCAGAGCGTTCGCCTCAATACAAGACAGACGGCAGATAGGCCCCATCGGGCTCGTGATAGAGACCGGTGGTCATCAGCGTCATCTGAAACACGAGCTTCAGGCCGGCCTCCAGGCACCAGGCGAAAACTTCGTGGTTGCGGGTGGGCAGCAGGAAACCGGGCCCGCCGAATTCAGGCGCCGCGCCGATCAGCGCCATCAAGCCCTGGTTCGTCTCCGCGGCGCTGTGGGCGAAGAAGGCGATCCCGGTCGTATAGCCGGTGACGCGCCCGAGATGTTCGACGACCGATGCGGTCTTCTGATCGATCGCGTCGCTCAATTCGACTCCGCGGTCGAAACCATGGACCTGATGGCAGATGCGGTTGCAGACGGCCACATCGGCCGCCGTCGCGCTCCGGACCTCGTAGCCCGGGAACTTCTGCCCCAGTGCCTTGCCCTGGAGGATCGACACGGCTTCGCGGGTGCGAAAGCCAAGCTTGGTGTAGAGACACAGCGAGCGGTTGTGGAAGCTGGACTGCAGCAGGCGCACGCCTGCAGCCCGCCGCTGCGCAGAGCGATCGATAGCATCCTGCATCAGGCGCGCACCGACGCCGCGGTTCTGCACCGTCGGATCGACGGTAATCGGTCCGAGGCCGACGATGCAGGAACGCTCGTCCAGGAAGTTGCT
>JAXDLN010000060.1:0-31685 GCA_034666565.1 Chloroflexota bacterium | reverse complement strand
CCAAGCACGAAGGGTGAGATAAAGGTGATCACCGCGAGGATCACCGGAATCCACTCCACCTGGTTTGCCTCACGCATAGCCGCCGCTAGCAGGCCAGCGAGAACCAACAGAATCCCGAGGATGTAGGCCGTCGTTGCGGCAGTCCCCTGCGACGTATCACCAAAGACGAAAGGCGTAACGAACAGAGCGACACCGAAAATGATGGTGGCGTAATCCTGCCACCGCCTCCACGCACTACCCATTGCTGCTTACCTCCTTTAACTGGTTGCCGACGACTACCGTCCGAAACGAAACGCTGCGTTTCATAATTAGGAACCATGAAAGCGACGCGACTATTCCATGAACCTCGGCGGCCCGGTCCTGGCCGCCCCCGGAGGTCGGCGACCGCTCACGCCATCCTCAAGGCGACCCGCGAGATCCTGGCACGGGAGGGCGTGCATGGACTGACGGTCGAGGGGGTGGCGGAACGCTCGGGCGTCGCCAAAACGACCATCTACCGGCGCTGGCGGTCGAAGGAAGATCTGGCGCTGGCGGCGCTGCTCGAGGTCATCCGCGAGGAACCGCCGCAGGCGCGCCAGCTCGGCAGTACCCAGGCCTCGCTCAGTGCCTACCTCGGGCAGCTGATCAAGAACATCAACAGCAGACTGTATGGGCGCATTCTTCGCGGACTGATTTCGGAGCTCGCCATCGATCGCGAGTTGGCGCGGGGGTTTCGGGAGCAGGTGCTGGCCCGCCGCATCGAGGCCATCCGGGGCCTGCTGCGGCGGGGAATCGAGCGTGGTGAATTGCGCCCGGACCTCGATCTCGAGCTCGCGGTCGATCTGCTCCTGGGCCCGATTTACTACCGCCTGCTCATGAGCGGTGAAGCACTGACGACTGCCTTCATCGACCGGCTGGTACGCTCGGTGATGGAATGGGCGACGCTGCGCTGACGCGATTCCGTGCCGAGAAGGACCGGGTGTTTGCCAAGGATCCCCACTCGCCGCTGATGCCCGAGCAGCGGCGCAGCTTCCACGGGCTGGCCTATTTTGACGAGAACCCACGACTCGTCATCCACGCCAGCATCGATCGCAACGTCGAGCCTGGAGAGGTGCCGATGGCGACCACCGGCGGCCAGGAACAGGTGTACCGGCGTTACGGGTTGGTGCGCTTCCGGGTCGACGATCAACCGGCCCAGGTGGTCCTCTATGCATCCGACGACTCAGACGAGCTCTTCATCCCGTTCCGAGACGCAACCTCGGGGAAAGAGAGCTATGGGGCGGGCCGCTACCTGGAGGTGCACGCGCACGGAGACGACGTCACGATCGACTTCAACTACGCCTACAACCCCAACTGCGCCTACGACCCGTCCTGGAGCTGTCCACTGCCTCCTACGGAGAACTGGCTGAAGGTGCCGATCCGTGCCGGCGAGAAGACGTTTGGGGACGGCGTCGGGCACTGAGCATCCAGAGCGCCGGTCTGCTTCTCTACCGGCTGCGGGACGGGAGGCTTGAGGTGCTGCTGGTCCATCCCGGCGGTCCCTTCTGGCAGAAACGCGACGAGGGGGTTTGGTCGATACCGAAAGGTGAGTTCGCCGAGAATGAGGTGGGCATCGACGTGGCACGGCGCGAGTTTCAGGAAGAGCTCGGGACTGCGGCGCCTGCCGGAGAGGCGACTCCTCTAGGCGAGGTGCGCCAGAAGGGAGGCAAGGTCGTCCACGCGTGGGCCGTGCTGGGCGACCTCGACGTCACGCGAACCACCAGCAACACGTTCGAGATCGAGTGGCCGCCCCGCTCGGGGAAGATGCAGTCGTTTCCTGAGGTGGATCGAGCCACCTGGTTTGACCCCATCACGGCCCGTCGCAAGGTGTTGCCAGCGCAGGGCGCATTCATCGACCGGCTCGAAGAGCAGCTGTGACCTTCGCCGAGCTGAGCGGCTATCTCGACCGGCTGGAGTCGACCTCGAGCCGGAACGAGCTGGTGAAAACGCTCGCGGAGCTTTACGCCAGGAGCTCGGCCGACGAGATCCAGCCGCTGACCTACCTGATCCAGGGACGGCTCGTTCCCTTCTTCGAGCCGATCGAGATCGGCCTCGGCGAGAAGCTGGTGATCGCGGCCATCGCGCAGGCCTTCGCCACGCCGCCGGACGAGGTCGCGAAACTCTTTGGCCGTATCGGTGACCTGGGGCAGGTGGCGGCGACGCTCTCGGCACACGGGTCGAACGCGGCGCTCCCGGTTACCGAGGTGCACGCACGATTGATGGAGATTGCGCTCGCCAGCGGCGCCGGATCGGTCGAGAAGAAGCGCTCGTTGTTTGCCGGTTTGCTGAAGCAGGTCGATCCCATATCGGCCAAGCACCTGGTGCGGATCGCCCTCGGTCGACTGCGGCTTGGTATCGGCGATCCCACCGTTCTCGACGCGTTGTCCTTCGCCAAGAAGGGCGACAAGTCACTGCGACCGGTGCTGGAGGGCGCCTACAACCGGGTATCCGATCTCGGCCTGATCGCGAAGACCTTCTGGTCGGGCGGCGAAAGCGCGGTCAACGCCCTCAAGGTCACGGTCGGACGCCCGATTCGCAGCCAGCTCGCGGAGCGCCTGCCCAACCCCGAAGCCGTGATCAAGAGGCTCGGCCTGGTTGCGGTCCAGCCGAAATACGATGGGATCCGGGTGCAAATCCACAAGAACGGATCAGAGGTGCGCGTTTTTTCCCGAAACCTCGAGGATTACACGCTGATGTTCTCTGAGCTCACGGCGGCGGCCCAGGCGCTGAAGGACAAGTCCCTGATCCTCGACGGTGAAGCGATCGCGTACAGCAAGGAACTCGAGGAGTACCTTCCGTTCCAGCTGACCGCCAGCCGGCGGCGGCAGCATGGCATCGAGCAGGCTGCGCGGGAACTGCCGCTGGTCGCGTTCGTCTTCGACATCCTCTACCGCGATGGCCGTGACCTGACCGAACTGCCGTACGAGGAACGGCTCGCGCTGGTCGATAAGGTGATCGCCGGCTCGACCGTGCTGCTCCCCGCGCCAATCATCAAGACCGACTCGGTCGAGGTTCTGACCAAAACCCTGCTGGACAACATCAGCCAGGGGCTCGAGGGCGTCGTGGTCAAGCGACCGGACTCGAAATACCAGGCGGGCGCGCGCAACTTCAACTGGGTGAAGCTGAAACGCCACACCAGCGGTGAGCTCAACGACACCGTCGACCTCGTCCTGCTTGGCTACTACTTTGGAAAGGGCAAGCGGGCGGAGTTCGGCGTGGGCGCATTGCTCGCGGGCGTCTACGACGCCGACCATGACCGCTTTGCCACCATCACCAAGCTGGGGACGGGCCTGTCCGACGCCGAATGGCGCCAGATCCACGAGCGCGCCGACAAGCTCCAGGTCGATCACCGGCCGGCTCGGGTCGAGTCAATCTTGACGCCCGATGTGTGGCTCGAACCCGAGGTGGTCGTCGAGGTGATGGCGGACGAAATCACGCCCAGCCCGAGACACACGGCCGGCATGGCCGGCGACGAGCCGGGCTTTGCGCTGCGGTTTCCTCGGGTAGTCTCCTTCAGGGGCGCCGACAAGCGGCCGGAGGACGCGACGACTGTGAAAGAGATCGCCTCACTCTACCGTCAGCAGCGCGAACGCAAGACGCCCGCCTGAACCTATCTGGGCGAGGGAAAGCGGGGCTCGAGGCTCGGGTCGGGGTGCCGAAGCCAGCGCCGTCCCCATGTCGTCAGCCACACCATCGCAATCACAAACGCTGCGGCGGCGATGAGGACCACGCCCCACGATGGCAGGCCAACGGCGAGCGCGGCGAGGGCTCCGATCGCGCCGACGACTGATGCGACCAGCACGGACAGCATCCCCGGCAGGGTTTGCACCGTGTGAAGCACCGACCCCACGCGTCGACCGGTGACCATTGGGTAGCCAAGAGTTTGGAGGGCGCCGGGCAAGTCGTCGTAACTGCCGGTGGTGAAGTACGGCTCCAACTCGGGATGCAAATCGATGTACGCACGCCGCAGCCGGTTCATGCCGACCACCCAACGGAAGTCATCGCCGTTGAGCTGCATCAGCCGGCCGATGGTCGAGATGCCGGTGAACACGACGACCGAGAGGAGGGGAATTGCGATCGCGATGAACGCCGGGCCGAAGCGGGAAACCTGGGCCACGAGCGCTAGGGCGATGACGGCGCCGGACAGGATCGACAGGAAGATCGTGACGCGGCTGAGGGATTCGTTGTAGGTCAGCGTGCGCGTCGCCAGCAGGCTCCAGTGCTCGGTGGCCAGGATCTGCAGCTTGACAGCCGCCGCAGCGTCCCGTCCGGCCGGCGGCATTTCAGTCGACATCTTTTTCTACCCGCCCCTAGCCTACGAGATGGTCAACGAGCACGGGTAAGGCCCGTTCCAGGATTAGGCACACGAATAGTGAACGGCGCGCTACGCTAAGCGCACTCGTCGGAGCTCGAATCCTCGTGGTCATCCTGAGGAGGGTGGGAAATGAAGTTTTCTCGTGCCGTCTACCCGCTGATCGCCGTTCTTGCAGCATCGACGCTGGCGCTGGCTCCAAACAGCGCCGGGGCCGTCGGGCCGTCGTCGCAAGTCGCGCTCAACTGGAACCTCAACGCCGTCACCGCCGTCCGCGCCGCCCGAACCACGAATGAAGTGCCACCGGGCGCTACCGACCGGGGCCTCTACCAGACCGAGGGGTTGGTCTACATGTCGTACGTCCAGGCAGCGGTCTACGACGCGGTGATGAAGATCTCCCACCGTTATGAGCTCTATCACCACTTCAAGGCCGCCGCCGGACATGCCTCCCTGGAGGCGGCGGTGATCTCAGCCTCGTACAACACGCTGGTCCACTATCTGGGCGATCCGAGCGGCACGCTACTGGCCAAGTACCAGTCCGCGATCGCGGCGCTGCCCGCGGGCAAAGAGATAAATCGAGGGATTGCGGTCGGGCAGGCGGCGGCCGCCGACATCGAGGCGCTCCGCGCCGGCGACGGACTCAACGCGCCGGTATCGGATGCGTGTCCCACCCCGACGAGCCCACCGACACTAGGGGCGTATCTGTGTGCAGCGGCACCGTCAATCCAGACGTTGCAGACGCCGTGGGTCGCGTCGATGCGACCGTTCCTGCTCCGGAGCCCATCAGCATTCCGGGCCCCGGCGCCGCCGGCCCTGGACAGCGCGACGTACACCGACAACCTGGCGGAGACGCGGGCAGCGGTCATCAACAGCCCGTCGATGCCCGATCAGGCCGCGACCGCCTTGTTCTGGAACCTCAACGCGATCAACCAGTTGAACCAGACGCTGCGCGGCGTCGCAACCCAGCACGGCATGGACCTGGTTGACACTGTTCGCCTCCTCGCCATGGGGGAGATGGTGCCGACCGATGCCGGGATTGCCTGCTTCGATTCCAAATACCACTATCTCCTCTGGCGGCCGATCACCGCCATCCGCGCCGGCGGCGATGCGACCTGGAGCCCGCTGGTGGCCACGCCCAACCATCCTGAGTACCCTTCTCAGCATGGTTGCGTCACCTCGGCGCTGACGGAGACGCTGGCCGCAGCGCTTGGCACCCAAAATCTCAACGTCACGATCCCGGGGGCCGTGAATGCGTCAGGGACGCTGACCACGTCGCGCACTTATGCGACGGTCCAGGACATCAATGCTGAGCTCGTCAATGCCCGCGTTTGGATCGGTTTCCATTACCGGAACTCGGTCGTCGTGGGTGAGACTCTTGGGACCGCAGCAGCGACCTGGGCACTCGCGCGCAATTTCCTGCCGGTCGACGAGGGCGACGACTCGGAGGACTGAACCAGCCAACGATCCAGACGAAGGGGCCCGGGCGGGACCGGGCCTCAATCTTGATCGGGCGATTGCCCCGCGTCTGTCACGGTCCTGTTACATGGCCAAGACGCCCAGTGCTCTGGGGTTGATGCAGTGATGGGCTTTCACATGTGACCGAGCCCAATCGCAACTACAAACTCGCCGAGCTGGTCGCTGCCATCGTCGAGTCGTCTGACGATGCCATCTTTGTCGCCGGCGTCGACGGCCTGATCCAGAGCTGGAATGCGGGCGCCGTCGCCCTGCTCGGCCACACCTCCGAGCAAGCGGTCGGCCGCGACGTCTCGATCTTTCTGCGACCGGGACGCCAGGAGGCCCTGCAGGCCTTCCTCAAGCACGTTCGCACGGGCGATAAAGTTCGCGACGTCGAGTCCAGCTTCGTTCGGAATGACGGGTCGCTCGTCGACGTTCGCATTACGGTGGCGCCGCTCACCGATGCCAGCGGTGAGGTCGTCGCCTTTGTCGCCATCTTTCGCGACCTGAGCGAACGCAAGCGCCAGGAGGCGGCCCTCCTCGCCAAGGAAACGAGCTACCAGAAGCTGGTCGAGACCGCCCACGAAGGCATCTGGATGGTGGACGTCGAGGACCGGACCACGTTCGTCAATCAACGCATGGCGGACCTCCTCGGCTTTACGGTCCAGGAGATGCTCGGCCGTTCGCCCAGCGAGTTCTATTTCAGCGAAGCCGGCCGGCAGGAGCGCGACGAGCACCGCAAGCGGTCGCTCGGGGGCATGAAGGAAAGCCGAGACGTGGTGTATCGCCGGCGCGATGGTGAGGCCCTCTGGGCGGTGGTGGCAACCACGCCAGTTTTGGGCGACGGCGAGCGGTTGGAAGGAGTCCTCGCGATGGTCACCGACATCACGGCCCGCGTCAAGGCGGAGGAGAACCTGCGCGCCAGTGAGCGGCTCTTTCGCAGCCTGTTCAGCGAGTCGCCCGCCGGGCAGATCCTGTCGTCCTCCGATCGAAAGATCGTCGCGGTCAACCGCGCCTTCTGCGAGATGACCGGTTACACCGAGTCGGAAATCCTCCAGAACGGCTGGGACGCGATCACCCCTCCCGACGACCAGGCGGGCATCTTCGCTTCCTTCGAGCGGCTCTGGTCGGGTGAGCTCAACGCCATGCAAATGGAGCGACGCTACCTCCGAAAAGACGGAACCTTGCTCTGGGGGCAGGTCAGCGTCGCCCGGGTGCCCGACGACTCGGGCCGGGCGAGGTACGTCATCGACCAGGTGCAAAATATTTCCGACCGAAAGCAAGCGCAGCAGGCGCTGGAACACCAGGCGCTCCACGACGCGCTCACCGGTCTCCCCAACCGCGTGCTGGCGCGTGACCGGCTCGACCAGGCGATCCTGCTCGCACGCCGACAGCAAACGAGGGTCGCCCTGCTGATCATCGATCTCGACCACTTCAAGGAGGTCAATGACACCTTCGGCCACCAGGCGGGTGACCAGTTGCTGCGGCAGGTGGGCGAGCGCTTCACGGCGGAGCTCCGCGAAACCGACACCGTGGCCAGGCTTGGCGGTGACGAGTTCGCCATCGTGCTGCTCGCCGCCGACGCCGACGCCGCCGGTATGGTCGCGGTCAAGCTACTCACCGCCCTCGAACGCCCCTTCCTCATTGAAGCCCAGGCCCTCGACGTCGGAGCGAGCATCGGCATCGCCGTCTATCCCGACCACGCGGATACGGCGGACAGCATGCTTCGCCGAGCCGACATCGCGATGTATGTCGCCAAGCGCTCGCGCCGCACGCACGCGGTTTACACCCGGGACCATGACGAGCCCGGAGATAGCAGGCTCGCCCTCATGGCCCAGCTGCGGCAGGCGATCAACGATGGAGCACTTACGCTCCACTACCAGCCCATCGCCCGGCTGCGCGATGGATGCGTGGAGCGCCTCGAAGCCCTGGTTCGGTGGCCGCGGCCGGGTCACGGCCTGGTCCCGCCCGGCGACTTCATCACCTTTGCCGAACAGACCGGGTTGATCCAGCCGCTGACCCAGTGGGTGCTGAAAACCGCACTCGCCCAGTGCGGCGAATGGAATCGTGCGGGACAGCCGGTCGGGGTCGCCGTCAACATCTCGATGCGCAACCTGCTCGATCCCCAGCTCACCGACAACGTGGCCCAGATCCTTCGTGAGACCGGGGCGAGGCCCGAGTGGCTGACCCTGGAGATCACGGAGAGCAGCATCATGGCGGAGTCGCAGCGCACGCTGGAAACCTTGCAGAAGCTACGCGCGCTCGATGTCCGGCTCTCGATCGACGACTTCGGTACCGGTTATTCGTCGCTTGCATACCTTCATCGGCTGCCGGTGCACGAGATGAAAATCGACCAGTCGTTTATCCGCGGTCTGATCAGCGACGAGACCAGCGGAGCGATCGTGCGCGCCGCCGTCGACCTGGGCCACAAGCTCAAACTGGCCGTGGTCGCCGAGGGCATCGAGGACGCCGCCACCTGGCAGCGGGCTCGCGCCGACAAGATCGACTATGGCCAGGGCTACTACCTCTCGCGGCCGGTGCCGGCAGCCGAGGTGACCGCCTGGCTCACGGCCCCGCCGAGCCCTGCCCGCGCCGCCGCCTGAGTTGCTGTTCCTGTGAGGCAGGCAACCGAGCTTAACGGGCGACGAGGTGCAGGTCGACGGTTGGCGCGCCGGGCTGCCTGCCCAGCACGATCAGTGAGGTTCCTTCAGCAGGTCCGATGGTTAGCGTCGTCGTCTGATTGATGAAATTCTGGTTGCCGCCGAGTCGTCCGGCCGCGTAACCAGGCAGGCTGTCGACAGCCTTCTGCTTCTGACCCACCGATCCCGCCAGGGTGAGATTGCTGTCGGTGAACGGAACGCGGATCGACACGCCGATGCCGATCGAAGCATTGAACAGGCTCAGGAGGAGCCCGACCGTGAGGACCACCAGGGCTGATGCACAGCCGGCTCCGCATCCCCCGCAGCCGGGTCGAAATCCTCGTCGGCGATCTCGATCCTCACCCACATCGGGAAGCGTATACCCCGCGGCTATCTACTCGACAGAGAGATTCTTGCTCCTGAATATATTGCGATTACAATAAAGTGGCATGGAGAAGAAGCAAGATTCGGTCGACGTCATCAAGCGCGAGTTTGCCCAAACCCTTCCTGGGGTGGACGTCGGGGCGGCCGCGATCACGGGGCGGATCCGCCGGACGAACTTGCACCTCAACCGCAATGCCGAAGAAGTCTTCAGCAACTTCAATACGACGGGAGCGAGCTTCGACGTCCTGGCCGCCCTCTATGCGGCCGGCCCTCCTTATCAAATGACCCCAACGGAGTTCTACCGGGGCCACATGATGTCGTCAGCCGGGGTGACGGCGAGGCTGGACGTGGTCGAGCGGGCCGGCCTGGCGACGCGCTCGCGCGACCCCCGAGACCGACGTGGCGTGATCGTCACCTTGACCAGGGCCGGTCAGAAGCTGGTCAGGGACGCGGCCCAGGCCCTCTACCGCCGTCAGGCATTTGTCCCGAAGGTCTACACCGAACGGGAGCGCAAGCAGGTCCTGAACCTGCTGAAGCGGCTGCTCGATTCGCTCGAGCGTCTCGGCTCCGGGACAACCCTCCCGGACTATGGAGCCGCCATTGGCCCCTGGGTGCGGGAGTTTCCCGCCCTGGATCCCTGGCTGGTCGAGTTCCTTCTTGTCGTCGCGATGCTGACCGGCCGTATCAACCGTGAGACCGACCGGCTGCTCCACGATCTCGACGTCTCCCGCACCGCCATGATCATCCTGGCGGCCCTGCGCCGCTCCGGCGACCCGGAGCGCCTCTCGCCCTCAGCGCTCTCGCAGGCCGCCATGCTGTCGTCGGCGGGGATGACCGCACAACTCGATCAGCTGGAGGAACGCGGCCTCGTCCGGCGATCGCCGCACCCAGAGGATCGGCGGGCACTCTACGTCACGCTGACACGACCCGGCCAGAAATTAGTCGATAAGGCGATCGACACCTACAACGCTGGGCACAAACGCATGCTCACCGGGCTGGCATCCAGCGACCGGCAAGCGCTCGACGTCTTGCTGCGAAAGCTGCTCATCGTCCTCGAGGCGAGCAACGGCGCCGCGCCGAGCCGGGACTAGCCTCACATACGACAGCGAATGCCTGACGAACTGGCCGATCGGACTCGATGCGAGCAGTGGCGCGAGTCCAAGCATCACGACCGCGCACAGGTTGAGGCTTCGAACTAAGGCAAACAGCAAAGCGAGCACGGCGGTCGCTGCCCATCTGCCGATCGCCCGGTGAAGGGGAGGGCCGCTCTGGCCCTCCCTTTGAGCGATCGGTGGTGCGGGCTGCCGCCTATCCCTGAGGGACGAGGTCCCCGAAGAGGCCATCATGCTCGTCGTTGATGCCGGCGGTGAAATAGAGCGCGCCCGGCACCGCGTTCAGCGATCCGGCGGGGAAGCGGAGCCCCCATAACCCGGAGATGGTGAGCGGCTCGCCGGCCGCGTTCAACAAGCGACCCTCGAAATGACCGGCGCGATCGTAGGCATTGATGTGCCCGTCGCCGAAGTTGCCGACCAGGATGTCGCCGCCGAATGCTCCGAAGGTCAGCGGCGCCAGGGTCACGGCCCAGGGGGAGTTGAGGCGGCCTTCGCTGACGAGCCGCTGGAGCAGGTCTCCGTTCGGGCTGAAGACGTCGACGAATCCGTTGCCGGGGCCGGCGAGGTCGTCGTGCTTATCCGGCTTTTGCTTGGCGAAGGTGACGAACAGCTTGCCACCGACGTTGTGGATCCCGAACGGCGCAAAACCAACCGGGACGTTGGGATCAGTGAAGCTCTTGACCAGGTTGAAGCGGCTGTCGAAGACATCGACGGTGCCAAAGCGGAAGTTGCTCGCGTACAGAAAGGTGCCGGCCGGGGTGGTCACGAGTGCGAGGCCCTTGTAGACCGCACCCACGTCGCCGGCCGGGTCCGCGATCGTCGAGCGGTCGACGGCGATGATCCCGTTGGCGCGATCGACGGTCGGGCTCCAACCAACAATCGTGCCGTCCTCGGTGGCGAAGAGGAAGCGGCTGGAACCGGACGCGCCCTTTTCGGAGACGACGAAGCCCGACCCGGTCGGGTTGAAGACCGTTCCGGTCGGCGTACCCGCCGCCCCCGCCCCGGCCGACGGCGACGCTGGGATGTTCACCGCATTCACGGGCGGCTTCGTCTGCAGCGGGATTGGTTGGCCGGCGCCATCGTAGAGGGTGGTGACCCCGGCGTTGTTATCGGACACCCAGATGGGAAGGCCGGGCGCCGTCGAGGTTCCCCATGGATTCTTCAGGTTGGGGTCTGTGACTTTCGCCAGCCCCGGGATATCCGAAACCAGGTTGGTCTGCACGAAGCCGCGAGCCGCGAGCCCGTTGCCTTCGGCCTGCGCCGGCTGCAGGCTAACCAGTGCGGCTCCCATGGTCGTCAGAGCCGCCAGCGTTCCAATCGCTTTCGACGTCCGTGTCATTCCTAATCCTCCTGATGTGCGTGATGGAGTACGAACTGCGCGACATCGTGGCCGAGGTCGAGGCCCGCGATGTGATCGAAGCGGAAATGCTGTCCGGCGAAGATGCGACTGAGGCCGGCCTCGGTGGCCACGTCGCTATAGCTGTCGAAGGTTCGAACGGTGCCCGGAAGAGCGGTGGAGGCCACCTGGATGTGGTCGCGGTCGCCGAAGTAGGCGGCCAGCACCGTCGCCGCGGCCGCACTGAAGGTGCTGTGGGCGCCGGGATACGATGGGTCGGGGGCGGTGACGGCGAGTGGACTCCAGTTCGGGTCCGCGGTGGTGGCCGGATTCCCATCCGTGTCCGCGAGACGGATCGCCGTGATCGGCCGCCAGAGCTGGAAGTGATATTTCCCGTCGTACAGGGCGATGGCACTGTCGGCGAGCGAGAGGTTGAGAACGGCGAACAGGCGGGCCGTCCGCTCCAGGTTGGTGTGGTGGGCGACGGCGGCGTTCTCAGCGATGACGTTCCAGGTATTCCAGACCGCCGGGGCCCAGAATTTACCGATGATGGTCTGCTCCGCCGTCCGCGTGACGCTGGTGTTCTGACCCAGGCTCTTGACCTCGTTGAGTGCCTGCGCGTAGGTCGCGCTGGTCAGCGCCGGCGGCGGCTCGGGGCGGAACTGCGACCCGCTCTTCAAGACGAACGGTGTCACCTGGCCCCAGTCGGTGAAAACGGGCGTGGGGAAGTTCGGCGGCGTGGGCCGGTAGTTGCCCGGCAGCGTGCCCGGCTTAAACGGCGCTGGGACCACGGCCGACCCGTCATTCGCGCGCAGTTGAAGAACTCTTGCCGCGATCGCGTCACCGACCTGGATGCCCTGTTGTTTGTCGGCTCCGTTCGGGATCGTCGCCAGCTGACCATCGGCCAGCTGCGCCAGTTCCCCCTTGAAGCCTGGATAAAGTGCGGCCAGCGTGGCGCGACCGGCTTCGATTGCGGCCGCGTCGGGGCGGGCCCCACGGGGAGCGTTGACCGAGACGAGAAGCGGTGAGGCATCGCGGGTGATAGACACGACCGCGTCATTGATCGCGGCGTGCAGCATGGCATAGCTGCGCGTCGGGTGAATCGTGGCCGGCTGCGCGCCCGGCGTCAGGACGATTTTCACGAGTTCCTGGTTCCAGGCGATGACGCTGGCGCCCGAGATTTTGGTGTTGCGGTCGCCGATCGCCGTTGACGCCGAGCCCGCGAGCGCGGTGCTGGTAGCTGCGACACCCACGACGATGGCCGTGAGGGTCGCGACGACGGGAATCGATTTCTTCATGTCTTTTCTCCTTTAGGGCTGCAGCCCAGGGGTGGCGACCAGCCACTTGCCGCCGAAGCCGACGACGCCCTGGCCGTTGGTCTGGTCTGCTGCAGAGTCACCCGAGAAGGTGTACAGCGGCCAGGTGTTGTAGGTGATCTGCTCCGCGCCGCCGGCACGGGCGATGAGTCCGAGCTGGCCGGTTACACTGGCGCCTCCGGTGGGATTGCCGCCGGTTGTAATGGACGGTGGCCAGTAGGTGGTGCAGGCACTGCTGCTGCAGACGATCTTGCCGTCGCGCTCCGGCAGGAAGTAGTAGAGCGTGCGGCCCTGCGGGTTGGCGAGGATGGTGCCCAGCCGCATGTTCTGGGTCGCAACCACGCTGGCGGGCGCGACCGGCGTGGGTGCCGGGGTCGTGGCCGGGGTTGGAGTGGAAGCAACGGCAGAGGCCGATGGCGCCGCCGCCGTCGACGAAGGCGCGGGCGCAGCGCCGTAGAGTCCGCTTGGCGCGCCGCAGGCCGCCAGAAAAATCGGGAGTCCGACGATCCACAACAGTCGTTTCATGTTTGTTCTGCCTCCTTGAATCTCGCCGCGTCAGTAGCCGTATCCGGATGAGCCGGATGTAGATTTCGTCGCGCCCGAGCCCGAGGTCACCGCCCCACCTGTCGCCGCGGATCCCGCGGATGCGCCCATGGGCTGCAGGCTGCCGACCAGTCCGTGCTTCTCGCCGCCGATGCCGGCGGTGAAGAAGAGGGTGTTCGGGTCGCCCGTGTTCGGGCCGCTGCCGAATGCCAGGCCCCAGAGGCCTTCGATACGCAGCGTCTTACCGTGCTGGTCGCTCAACGACCCGAGGAACTTTCCTGAGGTCGGCTCGAACGCGTTGATCTTCCCGTCGCCGAAGTTGCCGACGAGCAGGTCGTTGCCGAAGGTCCCAAAGCCCGCCGGTGCCAGGGCCAGTCCCCAGGGCGAGTCGAGTGCGCCCCCGGAGATCAGCCGGCGGATGAGGTTGCCGTTCAGGTCGTAGACGTCGACGTACCCGTTGCCGGCGCCGGCGACATCATCGTGCTTTTCGCCGTTCTGCTTGGCATAGGTCACGTAGAGCTTGCCGTTCAGGGCGGCGACGTTGAACGGCGCGAAGCCAGCGGGGAGCCTGGGATCCGAAAATGAGCCGGGCTTGTTGACCCTCTGGAAGCTGCTGTCGAAGACGTCGATGACGTTTTCCCGGAAGTTGGCGGCGAACAGCTGAGGCTGTGATCCGTCCGACGCGATCGCCAGCCCTTTGTAGACCGCGCCCTCGGCGGAATTGTCGGCGGCGATGATGGCGCTCACAGGGTTTGCCACCGGGCTCCAGCCCGCGATGGTGCCCTCCTCGGTCGCGAACAGGAAGAGGCTTGGTCCGGACGCCGCGCCCTGACGAACGATGAAGCTCGAAGACCCGTTGAAGACGGTGCCGGTCGGTGTGCCAGCGGCATCGGGGGCGCTGCCGGCCGGCGCGGGAATCGCGACCGAGGCAGGGGCCCCAGGGCAGGGCGCCCCGGTGCCGGTGTAAAGGGTCGACACTCCAGTGCTGTTGTCGGCGATCCAGAATGGCGTGCCTGGACCGGCGACGATGCCCCAGGGATTGATCAGTTTCGGATCGGTGACAGCCGCCGTGCCCTTGACGTCGGAGACGATATTGGTCTGGAGGTAAGAACCTCCAGGCGCGGCGGCCGGCGACTTTTGGGTCAGCAGCACCCCGAGGCCGACAAGCACCACGAGGATCAGCGCGCCGAGGCCGACGGTCCGACGAGAGCGTAATGCGTGCACAGACATTTGGCTCGTCTACCTCGCTAGCTCGGACCTGGTCAGCATGGCGGCGGCGTCCTGATCGAGGACCGCCTCGATCTCCAGGCTGATATCGACCTCGTCGCCGACGAGAAGGCCGCCGCTTTCGAGCGCACGGTTCCAATGGAGGCCGAAGTCCTTCCGGTTCAGTGTGGTCCGGGCGCTGACACCCGCCCGGCGGTTGCCAAATGGATCGATGCCATCGCCGGCAGCTCGCGCATGCAGCGTCACCGGCCGGTTGACGCCGCGCATGGACAGCATGCCGATGACGGCGTAGTGGTCCCTGGCCGTCTGGCTGATCGCCGTACTTTGAAAGACGATCTCCGGATAGCGTTCGACGTCGAAAAAGTCGACGCTGCGAAGGTGGGCGTCCCGGACGGCAACCCCGGTGTTGACCGTCGAAGGATCGAGGCGGGCAACGATCACCGCCTTCAGTGGATCCCGGTCATCGGTCTCGACGGTGCCGCTGGCCACGACGATGTGGCCCCGGACCTTGGTGAACATGTGGCGGATAGAGAACTCCGCCTGACTGTGGGTCGGATCGATGCTCCATTTCATGCAACCGTGCTCCTTGAAAAGTGACCTAAGTTCGCTGGCAAGAATCTCGCTCGCTAGTTAGTTATTCCGAGAACATAGAAATTAGCGGGCGGATAAGGTCGAATACGGTCGGGGTTACAGTCGGCGGGTCACGGGTGCGAGCGAGAGCTCGATGACCACCATGCCGAGCGAGATCGCCAGCAAGACCGGAAGTTGCTGGAAGATGCCGAGCAGGATCCCGGCGGATAGGAAGTACCCGTGGATCATCAAGCGGGGAAGGAGAGGCATTTGCCATGGACGCGGGAGCCGCCCCTCAGCGGTTCGGGTCGCGTACCCGGCCACCACCACGAAGAGCGCCAACGTGACCACGAAAGTTGGATAGCCACCGGTCGGGCCTCCGAAGAACCGCTGCTGCAGGACGATGAAGGGCACGAGGGCGAGCAGCAAGGTCAGGTACGCGGGGACCGGAACCAGCCATTGCAGCCAGGCGGACCTTGCACCGGTGTGAGCTCGAACCCATCGGGTCCAGGCGCTGAAGCCGAACGCGACAAATAACCAGCCGTAGAAGTTGCCCGCCGGGACGCCGAAGAAGCCGGCGTGGAGTGGGATGTTCCAGTGCCACAGCCCCTGCCGGATGGCGATCGCATCGAGTGAGAGATCGAGCAAGATCGCGAACACCGCGTCGACGAAGGGAGCGAACCTCGGCGAGATGCCGAGGCGGTCAGACATGAACATCGAGGAGGTGATGATCATCGCCCACGCGAGAGCGATCGCCACGGGGACTGAACCCAGCTTGATGAAGAATCCCTGATTGTAGGCGTACGAACCGAAAATCGTGATGTCGCCCTGCTCGAGAAGAAGCCCGAAGGGGACCGCGCTCAGCAACTCGACGAGGCGGCGGCGGCCCCCGGTGCGATAGGCGAATCGCGCTGAGAGCACAAACAGGATCAACATCACGACCTCGACCACTCCAAAAAGGACGCGAGGCATGATGCTGGAGCTCTAAACCCGTCCCGGCGGTTCGGCTGATTCAAACCCCTGGAGAACGGTTCGTAGCAGCGCGCTGAGCGCCGACTGCTGCTCCGGCTCCAGGGCCTGTCCCAGGATCTGGGCATGGCTCGCGACGAAGACGGGGAAGGCCGCCCGCACCAGGCGCCGTCCGGTTGGGGTCAGCTCGACGACGACGGCACGGCGATCATCCCGATCGCGATCCCGTTTGAGCAGCCCCACCCGATCGAGTTGATCCATGCGCCCGGTCAGCCCTGCGCCAGACAGCATCAGGCCGCGCGCCACCCGGGAGGGCGATCGGCGGTAGGGTGGCCCGGCGCGATAGAGCGAGGCAAGCACCTGGAAGCTGGCGTGGCTGACGCCGAATCGTGAGAAGACGGTCTCGGCTTCGGTATTGATGTGCAGCGCGACCCTGGCCATTCTGTGACTGGTTCCATTCTGCGACCCATTGAGACCGCCGTCGACGGCGGTGACCAGTCGCCCGAGCAGCCGGTCGAGGGAACGCACGGAGTCCGCTCCGAGCGAGCGCACGAGACGCTGCTCGATTTGCCGCCAGCCGCCGCCTGCCGTCACGACCATTGCCGAGCCCTGGCGGGTCAGCGATACCTGAACCCGCCGCCGATCATGACCCTCGCGGGATCGGGTCGTGAGTCCGAGCGCGACCAATTGGTCGACCAGGCCCGTGATCCCCGCCGAGGACATCCGTTGGCCCCTCGCCAGGAGGGTTGGCGACAACTGCCGGCTGGGGCTGGCCTGCAGCGCCAGTAGGACCTCGAATCCCGACGGCGTCAGCCGGTACCGCTCGAGGTGGTCGTCGGCGTTCCGCTCGGTATAGAGCGCAATTCGCGTAACCCGCCCCGTAATCCCGATCGGGCTCGCATCAACACTCGGATAGACGCGCCGCCACTCGCCCAGAATCTCGTCGACATGGTCGCCGTTGCGCGTCGTCATCATTGCATCCTACGATATCTCGTTCTCGAACGAGACTTTTGACATCGAGATACCAACGGTGCTACGGTGCGATCGCCAATGCTCAGGTCGGACGACACGCTATCGACACCGCCGATGCGCGATCCCGCTCCGGAAGGGGCGCAAATCCTCTTGATCCATGTCATCGGTCAGGCGATCGAGGACTTTGGTGTCACGACCTGGCGTCATGAGGTCGACGCCTTCTTCTGTGGGCCAGCCTTCGCGCGTTATTGCGCGCTGCTTGGCTGGAACGAGGACTGGGCCCGACGCCGAATCCAGCGCTTCGTCGCCAGGAGGCGGCCGGTAGGAGGGGCGGTCGACCTGCGTCGGCGCAATACGAAGTTTGACTATCGATAACTAGGACGCTAGCGTCTTAGTTACAAATAATTCGTCACCGAGAGACTGCGAGAATACGAGGAGGCTAGATGAACACCTGGAAAGTCGTGGTCGTCATCGTGGGGAGCGCCGTGACGCTCGCTGCCTGTGGGGGTGGCGGGGCCACCGGCAATACGGGAGGGGCCGACGCCGGCTGCACCGTCAAAGGCAACACGACGGCGGCAGTCACGCCGACCGTCGTCTCGAACATCGTTCCCGATCCTGACACGGTCGGCCGGTTCACCCCAGCCAACATGACGGTCAAAGTGGGCCAGTCGATCGAGTGGGACTGGCAGGACGCCTCGGTGCCGCACACCGTGACCTCCGATGACACCACCAGCTTTGATTCGTGCCTGCAAAACAAGGGCTACAAGTTCGTGGTCACGTTCAGCCAGGCGGGCAAGATCCCCTACCACTGCACCATCCACCCGCTGATGATCGGCACCATCACGGTGACCCCATAGGACCGAGAAGGCAGCCGTGGAAGACCGTCAGAGACGAGCCGACCGATGGATCGAGGGGTCGAGCGTCGGCATCGGCACCGTCGAGCCGGAATGGTGGCTGCGGATGATGTGCGGCCAACTCGCCCGGGAGGACTCGTTCCACGACTGGCGTGGAGCCGTCCGCATCGGATGGCTCGGCCTTCTATCGCGGCGTATCGGACGCCGTACGCCTTGAACTGGTGGGCGCCCGTCCGGGTCGTGTTCGGGGTCATCTGGCTGATCGACGGTGTCCTGGAATGGCAGCCGGCGGATTTTCACAACTTCTTGCAACTGATCACGGCCATGAGTCAGGGCCAACCAGCCCCTCTGGCGGCCGTGATCAGCGCCGGTCAGGCGGTGGTCGCGATCAATCCAATCCTGGCCAATGCGTTGCTCGCTGGGCTCGAGACCGCGATCGGCCTGAGCCTGATCACCAACCGGCTGAGCCGATGGGCACTCGGCGCCAGCGCCCTGCTGGCGTCCCTGATCTGGGTGTTCGGCCAGGGGTTGGGGATGGTCTTCATGGCCGGAGCCACGGACATCCAGTCAGGCCCGCTCTACATCCTCGTCAGTCTGATGCTGCTCAAGGCGATACCGGGCCGCGCGTATCGCCCGTCGTATCTCCCTATGCGCTGAACCACACGGAACGAAGTTTCGGTTTCGAGGTCGTTGCGCTTTCCCCTTCCACCGGGACCCCTCCCCCCAGGGGGTCCCGGGTTTTCTTTCTTCGATCGCCTGTATCCCGCCGCGTATCGATAGGCTGTGGAACACGGCCAGCTTCGCGGTCTCGCCACCCGACCACCTGAGGTCCACGTGGTCGAGGGCGCGCTGTACACCGACTGGGAGAGCATCTACCAGGACAACGTGGTCAAGGTCTACCGGCTCATGTTCTCGCGGGTCGGGAATCGCCCGGATGCCGAGGACCTGACCTCGGAGGTGTTCGTCAAGAGCCTGCCGAATCTGAGTCTCCCTTCGCCGGTCGTCCAGGTCAACAGCTACATCAACGTCGCGATTCGCAGCGTGCTGGCAGACCACTGGCGCCGGCACTACGGGGCTCCCCTGGTGGACGTCGAGGTCGATAACATCGGCCAGGCGCTCGAGGTGTCGCCGGCAACCGAGGGGACGGGGCGCGCCGGGCGCATCCTCGCGCTGCTCCCGGACCGCTCGCGCGCCATCCTCGAGTTGCGCTTCCTTCGCGGTTGCTCGATCAAGGAGGCAGCTCGCGAGATGGGCGTCACTCCGGGCAACGCGAAGATCATCCAATATCGTGCGCTCCGTCTCGCCGCCGAAATCGGGCAGGGGATGTTGTCATGAGATGTCCCGTCGGTCGGATAGCCGCGTTCGTGGACGATTTGATCCAGAACCGCCGACCGCGCCGATTCAAGGCCTCGCCGGAGGAGCTGCATGCGATCCGCGCCGCCGCGGAACTGGCTGGCATGCGGCCCGGTGCCGATCGTCCCGACCGTCAATTCGTCGAGCACGTCTTTGCCTCCATCAACATCACCGTCGGGAGGGTGTTCCCTTGAGAGGTCCGATCGACCGCATCGCCGACTTCGTGGATGACCTGATTCACAACCGGCGACCGCGCCGATTCAAGGCATCAGCGGAGGAGATGCAGGCGCTCCAGGGAGCCGCGGCACTGCGCTCGGTGCAGCCAGGCGCCGATCTTCCCAACCGCGATTTCATCGAGCGCCTCGGCCGGCAACTGCGGTCGCAGATGGAATCGTCCCAAGTCCACCAGCCCGTCTCGCGTCGCGCCTTGCTGCGGACGGCCGGCTTCGCTGCTGCGGCCGGGGTAGCCGGCGCCGTCATCGAGCGAACGATCACCGCGCAGCCACTCGGACAGCAGGCGACGCTGACCCCCGACAACGGCACCTGGCGGCCGGTTGCCGCCGTCGCCGATGTGCCGGCGGGCCAGGCGATTCGTTTTTCGAGTGGTCCCGTCGAAGGCGTCGTCGTCAACGACGGGGGGACGATCAAGGCGGTGTCCGCGGTCTGCACCCATCAGGGATGCCTCCTCCTTCTGGACGCGGCTGCGCACCGCCTTCGTTGTCCCTGCCATCCGACGGTCTTCTCGGTCACCGGCAAGCTGCTCTCATACCACCTGGCGACGCCGCCGGCCAACCTACCGGGATTACAAGCTCGCGTCCGCGACGGCCAGATCGAGGTGCTGGTCGTCTGAGGCTGCGGTCGTATCCCGCCTCGTATTGATCAGTGTTATGAAAGCAAAGCTTCGACCCACCACGATCCGACCCGACCAAGGCGCGCGGCGGCTTCCGGCGAGCGGGAATACCGCCCTCGCGGCCTCCGCGCTCATCCAGACCGCGTTAGGCATCGAGTTCATTCTGTCCGGCCTCAATAAGTTCGCCGATCCGCGCTACGTGCAGAACTTCGATCAGTTCGTCAGCTCGAACCCAGGTACGCAAAGCGGGATCCTTTCCGGGCTGGTCAAAGGACTGGTTCTCCCCAACGTCGCGTTCTTTGCCACCGTCTTGCAGTTCACGGAACTCGCGCTGGGCATCGTCCTCCTGCTGGGCGCTATCGAGGTCGGCCGGCGCCGGTTCTCCGGTCGCTTCGGGCGCGAGCATGGATACGAGGCGCCGGTGGCATTGGTGAGCGCCCTCGCCGGATTGGCGGTGGCCGGCCTCTCGCTGTCGATTGCCGTCCTCATGGGCGAGCAGCTTCCGACGATCATGCCCGGGCGTGCGTTCACGACGGCCATCCCTGTCGAACTCCTGATCGTTCCGCTCGGCGTCGCCGTCGCGTGGATGGAGGCTGGCCGATTCCTGGTGCTCTGGGGCCACCGGCCGGCCTGGATGCTCGCGTCGGTCCGTCCGCAGGTCGTTCCCGTAAACCAAGGTCACCGCGCGAGTTAAGGACTCAGAAGCGGTGCAGAAACGGGATGCGTGGGGCGATCACGTAGTTGAGCTGAACCAGGAAGATCAGGGCAATGCTCACCCAGGTCGGAAACACGATGCAGGTGGCCGTGGCGATCGCATACAGGGACTGGGCGATCACGATACGGCCACGCATCAGTGGGGCGGCTTCAGGCGTCTCCGCCACCTTGAACAAGCCCGCTCGAAGCCCGTACTGGAGTCCCGCGAGTAGCGTCATGCCCAGGAGCACGATATTGAGCCAGTACTCGACGAGCGCTACCCGGAAGGTTGGAAAGCGTGCCAGCAACGCCGTCGAAAAGGGCACCAGGGTCACGGCAAGAAGAAATGCGAGCTGCAACCACGAATAGTTGCGATTACTTCGGGCCAGCAGATTGAGCTGGGTGCCCTGGCCAACCCAGAAGATGCCAAGCGTCATGAAACTCATCGCATAGACGAGCCCATTCGGTGCGAGCCGCACCAGCGCCTGCCAGAGATCGCCCTCGGTTCGAGCGCTCAAGGTTGGGACCGCCAGGCCCAGGACGAGGAGGGTCATCCCGACCGCGAAGATACCGTCCGAGATTCCCGCCAGGCGGTCGAGGTTGGTGCCGGCAAACTCATTGAAGCGGCGCCCGCTGCCCGGGGTCGAACTCACCCGGTAAGGCTACAGATCGAAGACGGAACTCTCGCCAGTCACGTCGTAGACCTGCCGGCCGAGCAAGCTGTTCGCGATGATGGCACTGCGCCACGCCATCAAACTCAGGTTGGGATCCGCCACGCCCCGCATGTGGCGGGCCGCATCCTGCGCGTAGATCCGCAGCCCGGGCGGTCCGTCCCACTCGACCGAGAAATCGCTACGAACGGGGAACCCGTCGCGATTCCAGCTCATCCGAGCAGCAAGCGGCTGCATCGCCTCGGGCAAGGCATAGCTGGAGCCGGTGCCGAGTACGATCACGTCGGCGCGGACCGTCAGGCTGGTGCCCCACCGATCGCGCAGGGCGAGATCGCAGCCAGCCGATGTGTGCTGCATGCCGACCACCTCATGGCCCGGCAGCAAGCGGACGCGACGGCCGGCCGGTTCTAGGAACTCGAGGTCGTAGAGCCGGTCGTAAATGCGCTGCAACAGGCCTTGCGAGATGCCGTCGCTCGCCAGCCTCTGCTCGGCAAGGAGGATGTCGCGCTGTTCCCGAGTGAGACCGAAGAAGTAGTCGCTGTAGATGGGATTGAACAGCTCGTTGGTGAAGGGCGACTCGTCCAACGGGAGGAAGTTCGGGCGATGCGAGATCCACACCAGCTGCGCCGGCAGATGCTGGAGATCCAGCAACAGATGCCACACGACCTCGGCGCCACTCTGACCACCTCCGACCACGGCGACAACCCGACCGGTGACATCGCTGGGATGGAGCAGGTAGTCGTTCGAATGGAACACGTGGTCGCCGACGAATGGGTCAGCCCATGGCGGAATATTCGGCACGAGCCCGGTTCCGAGCACGATGTTCTTGGTGTGGACCACCCGGCGATTGACTTGCACGGAAAACTTCTGCACGTCGATCGCGACCTCGCGTACTTCCGCTCCAAATTCAACGTTGGGTAAGCGGGCGGCCACCCATTGCAGGTACTGATTGAATTCCTTGCGACTGACGGGCTGCGAGCGGTTGATAAAGCGATAGAGCCGCTTGTGGGCGCGAAGGAATGCCAGGAAGGAGTACTGACTCGTGGGATCGACCAGTGTCACGAGGTCTTTCAGGTACGAGACCTGGATGACGGCCTCGGGAAATAGCAGGCCCGGGTGCCACTCGAAGTCCGCGGTCTTATCGAAGAACCGCGCCGTGAAGCCTGTCGGCGCGAGCAGCGCTGCGAGGCTCAGGTTGAAGGGACCGGCACCCACGCCGACGGCGTCCAGCGTCAAATCAACTTCCATTGCCTTCCTGTTGCGGCTCTCCCCAGCAACCTGTATAACAGGCTGCCTGGCCGGATCGAACGTCCGGTTCGCCAGCTACCCAACTCGCGGGCGATGGCGTCTCGTTGAGGGGTGCAGAATAGGGTTTGACCCGGCACCGTAGTTCGCCGGTGGGACGTTCGTTCGCTTTGTCAACAAGCATGAGGAGGCAAGCTATGGCGGAAGCTAAAACTGCAGTCGCGAACAAGCCGGCGTGGGTCGACCTCGCGACGTCCGATGCCCCGGCGGCGCGCGAGTTTTACTCGAAGGTGTTTGGCTGGAAGATCGAGGTCAATCCCGATCCGCAATACGGTGGGTATGGAATGGCGAATGTTGGGGACAAGCGGGTGGCGGGGATTGCACCCAAGATGTCACCGGATGCGCCCACCGCATGGTCGATTTACATCGGCACCGATGATGCCGACGACCTGGCCAAAAAGGTTCAAGCCGCTGGCGGTAAGGTGATCGCTCCGCCGTTCGACGTCGGCGATCAGGGCCGCATGGCCGTCTTCCAGGATCCGACCGGCGCGATCATCTCCGCGTGGCAGCCTGGAGCCATGAACGCGACCTTGCCGACGGGCGAAGCCAACAGCTTCGGTTGGGCCGAGCTCAGCTCACGCGGCGTCGATAAGGCGATCCCCTTCTATCAGACGGTCTTCGGCTGGACCCCGAAGACAAGTGAGATGGCCCCGGATGCACCGCCGTACACGGAGTTCCAGCTCGGCGGCGAGAGCATTGCCGGTGGGCAGGAGATGCAACCGATGGTTCCGGCCCAGGTGCCCAGCTACTGGCTGGTCTATTTCGCCGTGAGCGACGTCGACAAGTCGTTCACGACCGCCACGCAGGCCGGCGCAAAAGAGACGGTTGCGCCGATGGACTTCCCGGGCGGGCGTTTCGCGATCCTCAGTGATCCGCAGGGCGCAGCGTTCGGGCTTCTCAAGATGGCGCCGCGCTAGACGACCTCGAGGGTGCGGGCCGGCCTATTGCCGGCCCGCCCTTGCATCGGCAGGGCCGGGGCGACTCGGGTCCACGCCAGACGGACGAATGTTGTGGTTGAGATGGAAGATGTTCTCCGGGTCATATTTGTCTTTGAGCGCGGTCAGCCGCGCAAGCTTCTCCGGCGGATAGGCTCGACGCACTCCCTCGGCGCCTTCGTCGCTGAGCGTATTGACGTACTGGCCTCGGGCGAAGGGATCGAGAGCCGCGGCCGTGCGCCGCGCGAGCGCGATTCGTCTGTCGTCTTCGGCCGTGTCCGTCCAACTGCTCGCGGCGACATATTCGAAGGCGGTATCTCGGAAGGCGAACGCAGTCTCCTGGTCGGGCACGTCGGCGATCGCACCGCCATACGCCTGCAGGCCGATGTTTGGGAGAGCTGCGGTCATTGTGTCGGCGCGGCTCTGCAATAGCGCCTCAATAGCATCGTCGGAGAGCTCGCGAATGTAATGGCCCTTCCAATATCGACGCAGCGCGTGCCCCTGTGGAGTGTCATCGATCCGTTGGAGATCGACGTATGACAGTTCGACCAGACGCTCTGTCAGGGGCCTCCCAAGCGGCTCCATGTTCGGGAGTGGCCGGCCGACCGCTGGAGGGCCCGTCCAGATGAACCCCACCGTAACGATGTCCTGGTCGCCCGCCAGGCTGGCGGTGAAGGTCGCTTGCCGGGGCGCCTCGGCGCTCAGGTCACGCCAGGTACGAAGCACGGATCCCGCAGCGTCGATTGGAAATGAGAGCTCGGTAATGACCGCGGCGTTTCCGACCTCATGAAGTCGGAATTCGAATTCGGTGACGACGCCGAAGTTGCCACCGCCGCCGCGCAGGCCCCAGTAGAGGTCGGCGTTCTCCGCCTGGCTCGCACGGACGACCTTGCCCTCCGCGGTGACCATCTCGAACGCCACGACGTTGTCGCAGGACAGCCCGTGCTGCCGGGCCAGCCAGCCCATGCCGCCGCCGAGTGTGAGGCCCCCGACTCCCGTATGTGAAACGTTCCCGGCCGTCGTTGCCAACCCATATTGCTGCGTCGCTCGGTCCATTGCGCCCAGCAGCGCACCGCCCTGCACCCACGCGCGCTTCTGAACTGGATCCACCCGAACTGCTCCCATGGGCGTGAGATCGATCATCAGCCCGTCATCCGGGATCCCCAGGCCGACGACGCTATGTCCGCCGCACCGCACGCCGATTTCGAGGTTGAGATCGCGCGCCGCCCGAACAGCCGTCTGCACGTCCGTGACATTCCGGCAGCGAACGATCAGGCGCGGCCGGCGGTCGACCGCCGCGTTCCATACCGCGCGCGCTGCATCATAGCCCGGATCTCCGGATGCGAGCACGTCGCCATCGATGCCCTTCGCCAAGCTTTCCTGGATCATGGCAACTCAAACGAGCCCAGTTTTACCTCTCCGGCAGGCGCAGATGAACGACAAACGATGAGCTTTCTCATGTGGCTGCTCAAGCCTCCTTACCGGTGATGCTCCTCCAGACTACGGAAGGCTCGAAAACTCATCGGTTCCGGACCCGCGTTCGGACAACGTTTATGCGTTGTTGACGGTCCCGCGGTCATGCTGGCCACCAAGGCATGGCACAGGATTCGGGCGTCGCACCGAGTGAGCTTCGCCGCGACGTCAGCGTCTGGGGTTCTTATATGTGGGGGTACGCGGATGTCGGCGCGGACATCTACACCGCCCTGGGCATCGTGGCCCTGGCCGCGCTCGGCTTCACCCCACTAGCGTTCCTCTTCGCCGGGTTGGTGTACGCGCTCGTCGGGCTGGGCTACGCCGAGCTCGCCTCCGCGTACCCAGTCGCGGGAGGTGGCCAGTTTTACACGCTACGCGGTATTGGGGACCTGGCGGGATTCATCGCCGGCGCCGCGCTGCTGCTCGACTACACGATCGACATCTCGCTCTTCATGGTGGTCTCCTTTGGATACTTCAACTTCTTTCTGCCCTACTTGACCTTCGGCCATCACATTGGTGACTACACCATCGCGATGGGGCCGGTTCACCTGGCCTGGCTGTGGCTGGTAGAGACCCTGGCCGGCATCCTGGTGCTCATTTGGCTCAACGTTCGCGGCATCCGGGTCTCCTCCGCCTTCAACGAGATCCTCGGCGTCGTCGCCATCGTTGGTCAGTCGATCATCGTGATAGCCGGCTTCGTACTGGTCTGGCAGCCGGACCTCGTGGCGCAGCAATTCCTTCACAACCGGCCGACGCTGGGGCAGTTCGCCTTCGGCTCGTCGCTGGCGATCATCTCCTTCGTCGGGCTGGAGTCGATCTCGCAGGTTGCCCAGGAAACGCGCCGGCCGGCCACCATCATCCCGCGGACATCGATCGGCCTGATCCTCTCGGTCCTGATCTTCGCCATGGCCTTCGCCGTGCTTGCGATGGGAATGATCCCGGCCCAGGGATTCCGCGGGCACGAGGGCGACCCGGTCGCGCTGATCGCCGGTCACATACCTGTGATCGGCATCGTGGCGGCGCCGGTGACCGCGTTGATCGGCGGCCTGATCGTCTTCATCTCCGCAAACTCGGGGGTGGTGAGCGCCTCGCGGTTGACCTACTCCATGAGCCAGTTCCAGTTGCTCCCGCGCTGGTTCAACGCCGTGCACAAGACCTACCGCACGCCGACACGCACCATCATCGTCTTCAGCGGGGTGGCGATCGTTCAGACTCTGTTCGCGTTTTTCACGCCGGGAAAGCCGGGCAGCAATGCCGCAATCGACCTCCTGACCAACCTCTACGCCTTCGGGGCGACCAGCGGCTACCTGCTCGTCTTCACGTCGCTGATCGTGCTCCGGTTCCGCGATCCCTACACTCCCCGGCCCTACAAGATGCCGTTCAACGTCCCGCTCCACGTTGGGGGTCGCACCGTGGAGTTTCCGATCCTCGGCATCGTCGGCATGCTTGGCGTGTCCACCATCCTCTTCGAGGTCATCCTCACCCACGACGTGGGCCGAATCGCCGGACCAGGATGGATCATCCTTGCCGTGCTGCTTTACATGCTGCATCGGCGCCGGCAGCGGCTCCCGATGGTGGGCAACCTCGCGCGCGACTGGGAGGCGACCCAGAAGCGCGTGTTGCGCGAGGCGGAGGAGTACGAGTCACTCGAGCAGTACGAGGAGGCGCTGGCTGCGAGGGGTGCCCAGAAATGATCATCCTCGTCGCTGTCGGCGAACCATCGAGTGGACAGCCAACGTTGGCGCGAGCGGCTGAGCTGGCCGCAGCCTCCCAGGCGGCAGTGGTGGTGCTCCACGTGCGCGAGCGGCACTACGCCCGGGGTGTCGTGTGGGATGAGCCGGCGCCAGCCGACGCCGCCGAGCTGCTCAACGGGTCGACTTACGACCTGCGCCGGCAAAACATCGCGTGCCGCGGCTCCGTGCGCCTGGCTCGCGCCGGGCGGGTGGCGGAAGCCATCGTCGGCGCCGCCCAGGATTTCCAGGCGGATCTGATCATCGTCGGTCGCTCTCCGGAGTGGTCCTTGACCCGCTTGATGACGGCCACTGTCAGCCAGCGTGTCGTCCGCCTGGCGCCAATGCCGGTGCTTGTGGTTCCGAGCGCAAGCACGATCAGACCGAGCGTACTTTCAGCTCGGTAAGGCCGTCGGCCCTCGGGGTGTCGAAAAGGCCGGCTCTAGTCGTTTCCGGTATTAGCGCGTGCTCCACTGAAACCAGCGGATGCCGACTCCAGCAAACACGATGGCATAGAGCACGCTCGCGAGAAAGGCCCACCAGGTGTCCGCGCTCCACGCCGCCGGCTGCATCGCGCCCGAGAGCAACGTCGCCACCGCCCCGCCGGGTGACCATCGCGAAATGGTCTCGAACGTCGTTCCGAAGATGTCGGAATGACCGAAAAGGCCGAGCGCGACGAGCGGCAGGAAGCTGAGCCGCCCCACGGCGTTGACGGTATCCACGGATTTGATGAGGCCGACCAGAGCCTGTCCCACGCCGAGGAAGACGGCCGAGCTAACGATCACCATCGCGAGCGTCAGAAGGTAGGCGGTCGGATCCAGTGTGACCTTCTCGACGACTGCGGCGGCGACAAGAACCACGACCGTCATCGCGAGCATGGAGAGGATCTGGACGGCCAACCGGCTGACCATGATCGTCCAGGTCGGGGCCGGCGTGACTCGGAGGCGCTGGAAAACACCCAGCTCGCGGTCCCTGGCCACGGACGCGGTGTAGCCAAGGATGGCAATCAACGCGATGCCGAGCGTGAGAGCCAACGCCACGTCGACGATTGGGCCGCCGAGTTGAGCGCGGCGCTTGCCGGCGGACAGGCCGTAGAGCACGGCGATCGGCGGAAAGAACGTCAGCAGCAATGCGCGCCCGTTCCGCAACTGAGCCGTGAGGTCCGCCTGAAACAGGGCTCTGAGGATGCCTGACAACGTCGGAGGGTGGATGAGTGGGGCGCTCGCTTGGCTGCTCATCTCAATCGCGGAGCTCGCTTCCGGTTAGTCCGATGAAGACGTCCTCGAGGGTGACCTGGCCATGGGCGACCTTGCGCACGCGGGGGTCGTCCTTGTGCTTCTCGATGAGGCCAGCCGGTGTATCGACCGTCAGGAGCTTGCCACGATCGATGATCGCCACACGATGACAGACGGCCTGTGCCTCTTCCATGGAGTGCGTCGTCAGGAGGATGCTCCGCCCAATGTCGCGCAGCCGCTCGATCCGATCCCATAGCTGCCGCCGAGCTTGCGGATCCAGGCCGGCGGTCGGTTCATCGAGGAGCACGAGGGGCGGGTCGTGGATGGTTGCAATCAGCAGGGAGACGCGTTTTTGCTGTCCGCCCGACAGCTGGCTGAAGCGCTTTGACGCTTCCTCCCCCAGGTGGACGTCGGCGAGGAGGTCGCCGATTTCTACCGGTGAGAGCGATACACCGTAGAGGCCCGCGTAGAGCCTGACGATCTCGCGGATCGTGAGATCGGATTGGAAGCTCGTCGACTGCAGCTGGACGCCCATCCGAGCCTTCGCGGCGGTGGGATTCGCTCCAGCGTCCACATCGCCGACTCGGATGGAGCCAGAGTCGGGCCGCACCAGCCCCTCAATGGCGCTGAGCGTGCTCGTCTTTCCGGCTCCGTTCGGGCCGAGCAGGCCAAAAATCTCGCCCTCGTTAATCTCGAGTGACACGCCGTCGACCGCCCGCTTGGCGCCATAGCTGACGTGGAGGTCTTCGACTTGAAGAGCCAGACGATGGATCGCGATTTCGCCGGTGGAGGACACTCTGGAAACCAAATTATGCGCGATCCCGCCGCATTTAGATCCGGCGGTTTGTTACCGCGCCGTTGCCCCGGTCGGGTGATCGCCCACTTGCTTTTACCAATTCAGCGCAGCCGCTCGCAGGCGCGAAGGAGCCCAACGGCCTGGGTCGTTATTGATGTAGAGATGGGGGATACTCACCCTGAGCCATCAGGCTGGTCCGATTGGCTGCCGCAAGAGACGTCGCTTCACCCGGATGGGGCGGAAGATCTTGTCCTTACTTCGATCGGGGTCTTCCACCTGAATGGACGCTTTCTCTACCTCAAGGGGACGACTGACCTGGCCGAGTTCAATGCTGGAGAGAGACGAATTCTTGGGGCGCTGACTCGGCAAGGGGACACGGTGTTCGTCGCCGTCGCGCCCGATCCCGGGCACGTTCGCCTCTGCTACCGTCTGCCCGACCTGGACAATGCGGTTGCCTTCGATGCCGACGGCCTTCGCGGCCTCATCCAGCAATGGCTCGTCTGGGCGAGTAGCACAGACACACAAGCCGCGTAGTCCCAGCGACCGACGCGCCTTATCGCGGCTGCTCGTCGAGAAAGGCGATGGCTTCCGATGATGGCTGGACTAGCCGAACTCGACGGCCAGATAGGCGGTGCCGTTGGGCGCCACCACCCAGGCCACGCCAACGTAGTGATAGGGCCCCATGATGTTGGCCCGGTGGGGTGCATCGCCCATGAACCAGGCATTCATCGCCGCGTCGTTGATGCCGCCTCCCTGGAACCCAATGCTCTCGCTGGCCAGGGGGCCGAGATGACAGGCGAGGTCGAGGCTACGGCCGTTTGCATGCGAGATGTAGCCCTGTGCCGCCATCCGCGCCGCCTGTCCGGTGGCGACGTTTGCCAAGCAGGCGTTCCACTGCAGCGGCGCGAGGCCGGCGGCCTGGCGGTCCTGGTTGATCAGGCCCCACTGGCCGGTCCCAACAGCAACATGGGGTGGCGTCTGCGGCGCAGGGGCCGGCTTTGGTCGCAAGGTCGTCCGCACCAGCGGCGCTGCCACGGCCTGCGGCTGCACTGACGGCGTTGGACGCGACCGGTCCAGCCTCCGCGGGATTCGGTCCGGCAGGGTGTAGGCGATCGGGAGCCCCGTCATGGATGCCGATTGCGCGACCAACTCAGGCTGATGCGGAAGGGGATGCCCGAGCACCAGCACCGCCAGCAGCATTACGCCAACCACGCCGCCTCGTGACAGCACTGGCCTCAGGAAGGTGTTTACCGGGTGAGACTATACACAGCGACGCCGAAGACGCCAAGCTGAAACTGAGCGGTAGAGCTAAGAAGTTGTCGAGCGCGGCAGCAGTTTGGTCGTCGTGGAGCGCGCCTGAGGGGTCAGCACACTATTAAGGATGCTCCCGGCGTATCGACGGTATTTGGTCCGATACGCGGCATCGACTTCGTCGCCGATCTCGCGATCGGCATCCACGAAGGCAACGTCCTTCTCGATGCGACCGGCCAAGATCCGACCTTTGTGTTCTGTCTGAGTGCCACGGAACCAGGCTCCATCGGGCCCCTTGACGGATCGGACGTAGAGACCGTCGCCATAGGGGACGACCCAGACGGTGACCGGCCGACGCAGCGTGCCATCACGCCGGAGCGACGCGATCCGCACCTCCTCCGCGCTTCCGATCTGGCTAAGCTCGTCGCTCGTCCATGCGGTCACGGGCGCATCTCCTTTGTTCCTGTTGCCTTCAGTATGTCAGTCGCCGTTAGGCGGATACTGAACGGTGAAATGAACGAAAACCTGAGCCTTGGCCGCATCGCCGGCATCCATGTTGGGCTGAACTGGAGCCTGCTCGTTATTGGCGCCCTGATCGCCTGGAGCCTCGCAACCGGGCTGCTGCCGTCGGCCGCGCCCGGCCAGACCTCGGGTGCGTACTGGACCGCGGGCGTTGTGTCCGCCTTCGTCTACCTGGCCTCCCTGCTTGCCCACGAGCTCGCCCACTCTATCGTGGCGATGCGACGCGGTGTCCGCGTCGAGGGCATCACGCTCTGGCTATTTGGCGGCGTATCGCGGTTTAGCAGCGAGAGCAGCTCGCCGGGTGCACAAGCGCTGATCACTTTCGTTGGCCCACTGACAAGCCTGGTCCTGGGCGTCGTGTTCTTGCTTCTTTCGGTCGTGGTTGGCGGGGGTGGGCAGGCGGGCCTTGGGCCCGCCACCCTGTCGTGGCTTGGCTATATCAACATCCTGCTCGGGCTGTTCAACCTGCTCCCCGCCTTCCCACTGGACGGTGGTCGCCTCCTGCACTCCCTGATCTGGCTGCGTACCGGTAATCGCCTGCGCGCCACCAGCATCGCCGCTCGTCTTGGTCGAGGTTTCGCCTTCTTGTTCATCGCCTACGGTTTGATCACCTTCTTCGCCTCGGGAAGCGTCGTTGGTGGGGTCTGGGCGGTCTTCCTGGGCTGGTTCCTTCTGAGCGCCGCCCGGGCTGAAGAGGCCGGCGGCTTGATCCGCCAGGCGCTGTCCGGGATCAGCGTCGCCGAGGTGATGACGCCCAATCCCGTGCAGGCTCCGGACGACACCACGGTGGAGGATGCGCTGCACAGCTACATCCTGGCCTCGCGCCACTCGACCTTTCCAACCCACGACGCGAGCGGGCGGCTGAGCGGGCTCCTGACGCTTGCCGCGCTCAAGAACGTCGCGCCGAACGCTCGGACGACGACCCTTATCAAACAGATCATGTGTCCTCTCGACCGGGTGGCCACCGCCGGGCCGTCTGACCCGGCCACCAACTTGCTCAATGACTCAGCCGGTTGCAGCGAAGGTCGCACGCTGGTCGTCGATAACGGCCGGCTGGTGGGAATCATCTCGCCCAGCGACATCAACCGCCTTCTGCAAAAGTCTCTGTCGGGACGCGCTCCAGCGCTAACTCGCAGCGCTTAAGGAGACGTGGGAGCGCGGCAT
>JAXDLN010000059.1:0-29711 GCA_034666565.1 Chloroflexota bacterium | reverse complement strand
AGCGCCCTCTAAACTATCCGATTGGCTGCACCGGTGGCGAGTTAGCCAAGTGGTAAGGCAGAGGTCTGCAAAACCTCCACCGCGGGTTCGAATCCCGCACTCGCCTCCAGTTTTTGAATACGATTTGGAGCCTGCCTCGCCATTCGCATCGCGGTTGACGGCAACGGTGACGGCAACGCCGGTGAACTCTGGCGAACTCTGCTGAACTCTGAGGCGAAATGGCGATAGGGCCATGTCTGCCAGCAGGCGGTGTCGGACGAGGCTCTCAAACGAGCAGTTCCAATGGCTAAGGGGCGAGAGGACCGTTCGCCAAGATCCACTAGGGAGGGCGAGAGGTGGTCCGAGGCAGCGCATCACTGGCAAGGTCGGGGGGCCGTGAAACTTGGCGGCTATGCTGCTGACGTGTACCTAAGCCGCGTCGCCGTCAAGGGATTTCGAGCTGGTGCCACGCGGGACCTGAGCTGCACCTTCCCTGGACGGTTCGCCGTGCTCCTCGGTCCGAACAATGGAGGCAAGACGACCGTTTGCGATGCCCTATACCTTGCCCACCCTCATCGCTTCCCCCAGCTTCCACGTCCATCCGTGGCAGTTCTTGGCGACACCCCTCGGGTGATCGAAGTCAACTTCGAGTTCGGAGGCGAGGGCCCCGAGGGTCCGCTCGGCCAGTCGCTCATCGCTCAATCACAACAGCCGCCTCGCTGGTCACGACGGCTCGAACGATCCCCTCGGCAGCGTGCGGGCGGTTGGCATCGACGATGGACAGCACGTCGATGAGACCCGCCTTATCTACCTGCCCGCCCATCGCAACCCCGTTGACGAGCTGGCCCGACGGGAAGCCGAAGTCCTGGTTGAGCTACTTCGCACCGAGCAGGAGCGCCGGCACGGTCATCGGAACCTGGCCGACCTCCGAGGCCTTGCGGCCCACCTCCTCGACGGTCTCGTCTCCCACGAGCTGATCCAGTCCGTCGAAGCCCGCGTCTCCGAGTATGTCGTCTCGCTCACAGGAGGCGTTAGCCGCCAGCACGCGTTCATCGGCCGCCAGGAAGTCGATGATGCCTTCCTCGCGAGGGTTCTGGAGTTTTTGCTCTCGGCGGTCGACCAGCGTGCCATGGCGCAACGCCTGGAGGTCTCCGGCCTCGGCTACGTCAACCTCCTGCACATTGCCGTGACACTGGCTGCTGTCCCTGGGAGCGAAACTGCGCCGAGCGCTGAGCCGCCCTCCGGGCCGGGGGATGGGGAATTACAGCCGGGGCTGGTTGGTGTAGACGGCAGGGCAACGTCCGGCGACCCGATTGCGGAAGCTGATGCGGAGGCGGAGGCCATCGAGGACTCGTTCTTTCCCGAGGTGTTCCACGCGACCATCGTCATCGAGGAGCCAGAGGCGCACCTGCACCCCCAGCTCCAGCATGGCCTCATGCGGTATCTGCGCCGGGTCACGCTTGAGCGTCCCGAATTGCAGCTCATCGTAAGCACGCACTCTAGCGAGATGATGAGTGCCTGCCAGCCGGCGGACATCGTAGTGCTGCGGCTAGACGGACATGGCGACCGCATTTCCCGGGTGGTCGCCCACCTTCCACTCGAAACCCAGGATCGGGACAGGGTTTTCCGTCTCACGGCTCTTCACTTCGACGCGACGAGGACTGCCGCGCTCTTTGCCGGCCGTCTCGCGCTCGTCGAGGGCGTCACCGACGCCCTGCTCCTCCGCCAGTTCGGGCTGGCCTGGTCGGGCAGCGACCTATCGAAACGGGACTTCGTCGACGCCCTGACCATCGTCCCGATGGGGTGCAAGGTCGGCGAGTGGCCTGTGCAACTCCTCGCCTCTCCGGGATATGAGCTGGCGACCCGCATTGCGATTCTCCGCGACACCGACGACCGCTCGGGAGCGCCAGCCTCAGACCCGAGCTGGATTACGACCTATAGTGCGGAGACGGTGCGGTGCTTCCTCAACCACCCGACCCTCGAGCCGGCGATAACTGTCGGCAACGAGGGACTTGTTGCAGACGCACTTGCCGCCGTTGGCTTGCCCGTCCCGTCTCCGATCACGCCTGGAGCGATCGACGACCTGTTCCGCAACATCGGCCGTGACCGCAAGGGGGAGTTCGCATTCGCGCTAGCGGGAACGACCCAGGCCGCGCTAGCGGCGGGCCGGGCGCCAGTCGTCCCCGACCACGTCGCCGCCCTCTTCAGTTACCTCTATCCCGCCAACGAGGTTGGGGACACTACACCAGATGCCACGTCTACCTCTCACTGACGAGCAGAAGGGGGCTGTCCGCGCCGGTGACGACCGGCTCTTTATCGAGGCGGCTCCGGGGGCTGGTAAGACCACGGTGGCAGCGGAGCGCTACGGGGTGTTGCGCTTCAACAAGTCCCGTCGCTCTCGGCGCTCCATCACGGCGGTGAGCTTCACACGGTCGGCTACGAGTGAACTCCATCGTCGCGTCAGGAGCCGCTGGGGATCGAGCGCCCTCACGTGGCCGCACGGCGTCATGACCATCGACACCCTAGTGTGCAAGATCGTCGAGCACCTGATCCGCCAACAGGTGATCCGCTGGCCGGGCGATCACACCTCCCTACAAGTGCTCGACACGTGGCGGGGTCACCGCGGATACCGATGGCTCCTCGCAGGGAGCTACCGGCGAGTGGCAACCATTGCCGCCTCGGGACTGGTGACCTCGGTAGGCAGGCGGCTCGCCATCCCGGGCCTCGGAATCGGGAGTCGTGACGACTTCCATCGGCACCTCGAGTCTGGCCTGTGCACGCACGAGGAGGTCCGCGATGTTCTCGCCGCGGCCCTGGAGGCTCCCGCGATGCGGGAGGCCATTGCCGGGCTTCTGTCGTCGTCAGTCGCGCACGTCGTCGTCGACGAGGTCTTCGACGCAAACAGCCTCGACCTGGCGCTCGTCGACCTAGCGTGTGAGGCAAACATTGCGGTTACGCTCGTCGGGGATCCTTGGCAAGCCCTGTACGGATTCCGCGGGGCGCGGCCCGACCTGGTCCCGACCATTCTCAGGTCCCGCCGTTTCGAATCGCTCCCGCTCTCCCACTCGTTCCGGTTCCAGAGCCAGGACATGAAAGACTTGGGTGCGTTGCTCCGCGAGGGGCATCCAGTGTCACTTGGTCCCGGTGACGAATACGACGTCGTCCTCGCCTCGCAGTGGGACCGGCTCTGGCAGGCTCCAAACAAGGTCCTGCCCCTGTCGTTCGGTCGAACGACCAACAAGACCGATGCAGCTGCCATCGTGCTGTTGGACCACCTCGTCTATTCCAGCTTCAACCAACATGCGATCTTTTTGCCGGAGGCCCTCGTTCTCCTCGATTTGGACCGCGACACGTATCAGTCCCAGGCTGCCGCTGTCCTCGGCGGCGTGGTCGAAGCACTCGCCGATCCGGGCCAGGACGCCGCTGTCAAGGCGCTAAGGGCACTCCGTGATGCGATGAAGCAACTCGGTGCCGCACGCCGACCTCCGTCGGGAAGCGGGGATAATGAACAGCGACAACTCGATCGCCTGGTGGCCCTAGGGACGCGGTTGCGGTCAGGCGGAAGGCTGGTGCCTGGCATGACAATCCATCAGGCAAAAGGACGCGAATGGGACCGCGTCGGCGTTCGGCTAAGTGACGGCGAGATCGCTAGGCTCACGGCGGGGCTCGACCGGACCGTGGAAAGCGATCGAGCCCTCTATGTGGCACTCACCCGAGCAAGGTACGACGTCCGCGCGGTAGCGTGAACGAGGGGGCGCACGGATTAGTTGTGGAGCGGAGAGCCTCGCACGGCCGCTGCGGGATCGGGTGCTTCTGTTGTGTGAGGTGATTCACGGAGCGCTCGAGCGCGTCGCGGGCATCTACCCCGAGAACTGGGGAGAGGAGGCTCGTCGTTGCGGGAGCCAGCCCCCAGCTAGTCGAGCTTGCGAAGGGCGCCGGCCACATCAGGCGGCGCGGGGCGCGCCGGCCTCTGGAACGAGATTTGCGCCAAGCGTGAGAGAGACCAGGTCTCGGGAGATCTCAATTGCTGGCAGCAGCTGACAGCGACCCGACCCTGATCGATGAGCAGCGGCGGATCGTCGAGTTCGGCGATGGGCCACTCTTGGTCGTCGCCGGGCCAGGCAGCGGCAAGACTCGGGTCCTGGCGGAGCGCTTCGTTCGGCTGGTGCGCGACGAACGGGCGAAACCAGGGCAAATTCTGGTCCTCGCCTACAACGCCGAAGCGGCGTCAGAGATGGCCCGACGGGTCGCCTCTCGACTCGGACCGAGTGACTATCCGATCTGGACCTTCCACGCCTTCGCCAGACGGACGATCGCCGAACTCGGATGGCTCGCCAACCTGCCGACCTCGTTTCGGCTCATCTCGCATCGTGTCGAGCAGTGGCTGCGAATCAAGACGGCGGTTGACGAGCTTAAGCCGAAACACTTCTATCCAGCGGTGCCGCGGCGAGACCTCAGGATGCTCCAGGGCTTCATTAGCCGCGCCAAGCAAGAGGCAGTACCACCAGATCGGATTCTTGATTGGGCGGCCGGGCAGCGAAGCGGCCGAGATGACGCGGCGGACCAACTCGCTGAGATCTACATGGAAGCCGGAGCGGTCTACAGGCGGCTAAATGAGCTTTACCACAAGGAGTTCTGCTTCGACTTCGACGACCTTATCCTTCAGTTGGCGCAGGCCTTGGACGAGTCGGCGGCCCTGAAAGGCGCACTGGTCGCGCGCTATCGCTACTTCATGGTCGATGAGTATCAGGACACCAATTACACACAGTCACTCCTGCTTGAGCGGCTGGTTCCGCGTCCGCACAATCTCGTCGTCGTCGCTGATGACGACCAGTCGATCTACAAGTTCAGGGGCGCCTCCCTCGCCAACATCCATCGCTTCAAGCGCCTCATACCTGAGGTTATCCAACTGTCTCTCGGGAGCAACCACAGGTCGACCCCTGAGATTGTCGGGGCCAGCTCTGCCCTAATCGATCTGTATTCGCCGCGCGAGGCTAAGCAACTGCGATCCCAGGCAGCATCCGGTGAGAAGGTCACCGTTGTCGAGGCTCCGGATGGGACATCCGAGGCAGCCTGGGTCGCCGAGCGGTGCGAGCTGCTGATTCGAGACCAAGCTGTGCGAGCTGACGAAGTCGCCGTTCTAGCCCGGACTAACGCCCAACTGCAAGCCTTCGCGGCCGCGCTCGCGGAGCGAGACCTCCCCCACGAGTTGTCGGGAGGTGGCGATCTCTTCTACCGACCCGAGATCAAGGACCTGATGGCCCTAGTGCGAGCCGCCGCCTCGCCGGCCGACGATCTCGCCCTGATCAGGCTGCTTCGGCTGCCGGTGTACGCACTTTCCACCTCGGGCCGTCTCGCCGTCACCGAGTGGCTGCGATCGAGTGGTCAGTCCCTCTTCCGCACGTTCCGGCAAGTCTCGGGCCTGACCGACCCGGAACGGGATCGTCTACGGCAGCTCAGCCAAGACATCGCTGAGCTCGCTGATCTGGCGCTTCGGAGCACTGCGCGCGAGGTCGTATTCCGAGCGATGGAGCTGTCCCGGCATGTTGGAGTTATGGAGAGGGAGGACGGGTTCGAGCGGTACCACGGGGCGGCTAATGTGCGCCGCTTTGCCGAACTCGTCGAGCTGTTTGACGCTGACCATCCGAGCGCTCAGGTCGGCCAGTTCCTTGATTTCCTTGAGTTGGCCATGGAGGCGGACACAGAGCAGGCGTATATGCATCGAGATCTGACGGAGCCGGCGATCAAGCTCTACACCGCGCATAGCAGCAAGGGGTTGGAGTTCGACCATGTTTTCGTCGTTAATGCCTCGGAGGGACGCTTTCCAATCCGTGCTCAAGAGAGGTTGCTCGAGACCCCGGCCGAGCTGGTCGAGGAGGAGTTGAACGCATCCTCACCAATCGACGAGGAGCGGCGGCTCTTCTACGTAGGGATGACGCGAGCGCGGAAGACCCTCGTCTGCACTTACGCGCGCAAGTACAACCAGTGGGCTCGGACGCCCTCTGAGCCCTCCCAATTCCTGGTCGAGCTGCGTCGCCGAGTCCCGGAGTTGCTCGAGGAGGCGAAAGCGCTGCAAGTCCCGCTGCCGCCGGTCCGGACTGTCCGACCGCGACTGGCCCAATTGCCGCCCGCGGATCCGTTCACGCTTTCGCAGCTGCTTACTTTCAGCGACTGTCCGCGCCAATTCGCTTACGCCCACGAGTTCCATCTGCCTCAGCGTGAAACCCGGGGGCTGGTGCTGGGCAACCTCACCCACAAAGTCTTGGAGGAAGCCTCCCACCGCCGGATGGCAGGGGAAGAGGTCGGCAGCAAGAACTTTCTGGGTTTGCTGGAGGCGGCATGGTCCGCGGCGACCTTTAACAAGCTGGCATGGGCGGACCTCAAGAACGAGGCGAAGCAAATCCTCGGTAGCTATACGGAGAGCAAGGCGTGGCTCGAAGCAAGCTTGAGCGCTGTCGAGACTGATTTCGACCTCGAGTTAGACGGCTTCCGATTCCGCGGGAGGATCGACCGGATCGACTTCCGCAGCGGCCGCCATAAGCTCGTGGATTACAAGTCGGGACGCGCTCGCACCGCCGAGGAGGCCCAGAAAGATCGGCGTCTGGGTCGCCAGTTCGGGATCTACAAGCTTGCGGCGATTCAAATCCTCGGCACTACCCAGATTGATCTCGAGGCACATTACATCTCCGGGCCCACTGTCGTCGAGTTAGCCAAAGACGACGACCAACTCGACCGTGACCGGCGTTGGGCCTGGGCAGTTGCCAAGAGCATCAACGAGGCTCGGGCAGCCCGTAACTTCCCTGTGCAACCCGGTGACTTCACGTGTCCGTACTGCCCCTTTCAGGTCGTATGCGACCAGGGCCAGACCTTCCTTAGGGCCGGCCGGATACCCATAGCGTAGTTTTAGCGGGTTTCTGGCGGGCCGAGACAAGCGGATGGAGAAGGCTTAGTCGGCGAACGCATCGGAATCGCAGCTGCCAGCGGACCCCATTTTCGGGCACTCAATTGGGACGAGTGCTTCGAGCAGGTCTTCAAGCACAAGATCGAGGTCGATGCATTCTTCCTATGGATTGGGGCGGCCCGCCCGGGGATCGCGCACGCTCGACCCCTCGACGACGCCGCCTTCGCGAAATTCACGACGTCCGTCAGGTGGATCATCAGCGCGATCGAACTCGGGGATGGGCGGAGCGCCAAATACCACCGCTTCTCGGAGCCACCGTGTTCAGGTCGGCTGTTCGTTACCGTCGCGGCCGCCTGAACGACTGCGACCCTCAGAGAGCAGGCCCATCAGTCGGTCGAAGGTGGCTGTTGGATGGTAAGAGGCGTAGGTAGTTCCGATCAGATTGGCACCAATCTGGCTCGCAATTAGCCCGATTCCCTCGAGGTGCTTGAGGTAAAAGTCTGTGTCGGGGCCCCAGGCCGGTTTGTTGCCGCCAATGGCGAATGGGCCTTTCTTCTTTTCATACGCCAGGTAAAAGGAACGCGCCAGCTGTACCTCACGAAGGCTCAGCGACACGAGCGTCGAGAGGAGCGCTCGTAGGTCGAGCTGATCAGGCCGATCGCGCGACGTCGCGCCGGCGAGAACTTCCGCGTAGAGGTCGATCTTCTCCCTCTCGGTCTCCTGTGCCGACGCGAGCAGCGCCTGCACGACCGCGCCATGGAACTCGGCTGTCTCGACGAAGTCCTCGTCATAGCGATCGCGATCCTTGATGGCCTCGATCCGTTCGTTCGTTAGACGTGCGAGCTCCTGTGGATTCCCCTCAAGGAACTGATCCGCGATCGACAGTACCGCCGCGTCGCCGATCTCGAGGGCGAGCCCGGCGTAGGGATTAACGGTGATCGCGACGACGCCGGCGATTGCGGTCGACGAAGCGCGTGTGACCGGGCTCTTGTACGCACGCGCTGCGCGGGGCAGCCGGCCGCGCAGCCAGTAGAGAAGTCCGCGCATCACGGCCGACTGTCTTCGATTTCGCGGAACGTAGTGCTCTAGTCCTCGAGCCGTTTGAGCTCGGCCCACGCGACTTTAAGCGCCTGAGTAAGTTCGCCGAGCGCCCCAGGTAGCAAGTCTCTTGTGCCGGGCGGCTTCCTTAGCTCACGAGCCACCTGGCGACATTTAGGCAGCGCGTCAGGGGGGACATTGGCGAGCGCGAGCCCAAGCTGGTCCATCGCGCGCCAGTACGCCGTGTGCACGGCGATCTCCGGTCCCATCGCCACAGCGTCGGCCGCCGTCATGCCGACGGGTAGGCCCATCGGGAACGCGGATCGCGCGGCAGTGTCGGCTGCGCCCTGGACGGCGGCAAGGGTCTCGCCGATCATTTGAAGTTGCCGGATCCGCTGTGCGGCCCGCTCCTCGCGCCGCGCCTGCTGGGCGATCGCCACGGATTGCTCGGCCGCTCCCGCCGCCTTCCCCGCGACTGTCACTGAGTCCCTAGCCGCCACCGCCGCCTTCTCGGCGACCGTAACTGAGTCCTTGGCTGCCTTTGCAGCTCGCCATGCGAAGAACACTGCGCCGAGCGTGGCCAGGGCAGTCACGAGCGCGACGGTCCGGTCGAAGGTCATCCTGCCTTCCTGCTGATAAGGCCAATTCTCGGCGATTAATCGTCCATCGGCAATGTCGGACCACAGCTCTCTTGCTGCGTGTGATGATGACGATTGGGGATCTGTGGCAACGCCGTTTTCGGATAACCTGGACTGCCGAAACCGTTTTGCTGGGCTTCGCGCTCTAGGTCCCTCGGGCCAGATGCGAGATTTGTCGACTCGCTAGCGTCATACGAGGATGAGGGACGTAGAGCGCTGGGCCACCCTGCCTTCTCACAAGGCTTACGTCAAAGCGGCTGACTGGTATTGGCGAACCGTCCTGTCTCTCTTAGCGGCGACAGCGCTGGCCTTCTTGCTTTCGAAGGTTGCTCCCTACCCACGCCTCCCGCTAGCTGTTTACCTGGTTGGATTTCTTCCATTTCCGATTCTCCTGGCCATCGGCATGCGGTATACCTGGCGGATGATCCACCTCAGGCGGCAGGAGATCGCTGCGGACGCGTTTGGCGGAGCGCCCAAGGCTCTGCTATTCCTTGACGAGCATGCCATCGCGATAGGTGTTGCGGTAATCCTGCTCATAACCGCCATTGCCATCGTGCTGGTGGCCGCACGGGGCGGTACTTGAGCGGCCCTTCTGAATCCACGCGCCTGGATCGTCGAGCAAATTCCGTTGCGTTGGTTAACAAGTGAGTGCCCTCACCGTCGTTAGCGTCGTCGTCGGCATTCTCCTTGTCTTCGGATTGGTGATCGCCGTTGCTTACGTGATTTCGCTTCTCGGGCCTCGCTTCTTCGGTGACGATCCAGGCGGGCGGGACCCCGACATTCGGGGCCAGTTCCTAATGTGGGGTAATGGGCCACCGTACATCGAGTTTCTACGATGGAAACGAAAGTTAGGTGGCAGGAAGCGAAGGGCTCGTTAGTCGAGCTGCGATCCGCCAATACCTATGGCTTGACGGCAACGTTGACGGCAACGTCGCCGAACTCTGGCGAACTTCCGCGAACTCTAATGAACGATAGAGCTCGCCGCCGAACACGCAATGAACTTCGGTGAACCCTGGTGAACTGCAGACTGCGGGCTGCAAAACCTCCACCGCGGGTTCGAATCCCGCACTCGCCTCCAAAAATCCTATGCAGATCGCGGGCTCCCTGCGGAGCGACTCTAATTGGATACGGGATGATCGCTTGACCTCACATCAGACCGCCGTGATCGTTGGCACGGGGTTGGCCGGCGGAAATGCCGCCGTGACCCTCCGGGAGGAGGGGTGGCGCGGCCGCATCGTGATGCTGGGAGATGAGCCCGTTATTCCCTTCGGCCGGCCGCCCCTTTCCAAAACCTACATGCGTGGTGAGGAAGGCCTGAGCGGCTGGCTCGTCAAGCCCGCGGAATGGTACGGGAACAACCGCGTTGAACTTCGCACCGGGGTCACCGTTCAGGGTGTCGACACCATGCTGAAGAAGGTGACCCTTCAGGGTGAGGAAACGGTCGAGTACGACAAGCTTTTGCTTTGCACCGGCGGCCGAAACCGGAGATTTCAAGTGCCCGGAGCCGCGATGCCCGGCGTGTATCAGCTCCGGACGCTGGCGGAATGCGATGCCATCCGCCGGGCTGCCCATCCGGGGGCTCGAGCGCTCGTCGTGGGGATGGGTTTCATCGGGTCCGAGGTGGCGGCCTCGCTTCGCCAGCTGGGCCTCGAGGTGACCGCGGTCCTTAACGGGACGGCCCCGCTAATAGCGGTACTCGGCGGCGAGGTGGCGCAGGTGATGGCCCGTATCCACCGAAACCACGGCGTGCAGCTGGTGACCGAGGATCGGGTGGTCGGATTCGAAGGTTCGGAGCATCTCGCTGGCGCCGTTACCGCCAAGGGCGCACGAATCGACTGTGACCTCGCGGTGGTGGCCATTGGGATCGAGCCCGCCATCGACGCCTTAAAGGGCAGCGAGATCGCCTTGGACAACGGGATCCTGGTCGATGAAACCTGCCGGACCAGTGCGCCGGACGTGTACGCCGCCGGCGACGTTGCCAATCACCTCCACCCGGTGTTCGGCCGGGTGCGGGTAGAGCATTACAACAACGCTGAAAAGCAAGGTCGTGCGGCCGCTCGGGCTATGCTCGGTGACCAGCGACCCTACGACGACATTCACAGTTTCTGGTCTGACCAGTTCGAGGACAAGCTCGAGTACGTGGGTGACGGAAGAACCTGGGATCAGATCGTCATCCGAGGCAGCCTGGCGAAGGCACAATTCCTGGCCTTCTACCTATCGAAAGGAATCGTGAAGGCCGCCTGTGGCCTGAATCGAGGCGGGGATCCAGAGCTCGATGCCGACGGCGAGTTGCGGGCGTGTCAGGGGCTGATTCGGGCACAGGTGGCGGTACCGGAGACGACCCTCGCGAACGACCAGATCGACCTGAGGTCGCTGACCCTGCCCACTCCGACTGGCGGGTAGCTTTCGATACGGGCTGGCGGGCCCTTGCGTGAATCGATAGGATCGTCACGGGAGGGTTGCGTAGCGGACGGGACACCCGCCGAGCGGTGGCGTGTGTCCAACCTACCTAGAGGAGTGAAACAATGGCGGGACGCCTCTCGGCGGCCACCGACCTGGATAAAGCGCGGCGGGTAATTCCCCTTCCCCAGGAAGACCGAGAAGGGGACCATGTTGCGCCCCGGCAGATCAGCAAAGCGCAATGGCGACAGTTGGAGCGTCATGCCGCGGAGATCCTGCAGATGATGGGCATGCGACTCGACTCGCCGGCAACAAGGGCAACGCCTCGGCGCTTCATCCGCGCGCTCTTCGACGCGACCGACGGTTACGAAGGGGATTCCAAGTTGGTGACCGCCTTTCCCACCGAGTGCGACGGGGGTCCCGACTGCCGGGTAAGCCAGATCGTCCAGGGGCCGATTGCCTTTCACTCGATCTGTGAGCACCATGCCTTGCCGTTCTTCGGCCAGGCCTGGGTTGGCTACATCGCCCACGACCGCATCATCGGGATCTCGAAGCTGACCCGGGTCGTCCGGCTCTATGCCCGCCGCTTTACCGTTCAGGAACGGCTCGGTCGCCAGGTCATTGGAAGCCTCGAGCGCATCCTTGATGCGCATGGTGTCGCCGTCTACCTCGATGCCACGCATCTCTGCATGCAAATGCGCGGCGTACGTGAGCAGCAGGCGACCACCCGCACGACGTTCTGGCGCGGCGCATACGAATCGAACGAGGCCCTCCGCGCTGAATTTCTCGCCACGTGCCGAACGTCATTGGGGGCCGGTCTGGCCAATGGATAGCCGGCCCAGGCTGCTAATCAGCCGTCGGGAGGGGTTCAATGCTGCTCATCAGCTGTGCGATCCGGCTCGTTCGGATGAAGAAAACCGTCGACTGTACGGCAAATGCGTGAACGTGCACGGGCATAACTATGTGGTCGAAGTCGTGGTCACCGGCGAGATTGATCCGGCCACTGGATACGTGATGGACTTGAAGCAGCTGTCCGACCTGATGGCCAGCCAGATCATCGAGCAGGTCGATCATCGTAGCCTGAATACTGACGTCCCCTGGTTGCGCGACCGGATTCCGACCGCGGAGAATCTCGCCATCGCATTCTGGGATCGGCTGCGACCGCATCTGCGTGAGAGTTCCCTCCGCACCGTCCGGGTGTACGAAACGGAGAAAAGCTGGGCCGAGTGCAGTGTGGACAGTTGATCGGGTCCGGACGGGCCCGCTGCTCGAGCGATATTCGCAGCAGGACCTGGCCGCCATCTCGGTCGACGACCGTCGTCATCTGCTGATCGACGGCTCGGCCGATCCCCAGCGCGACCCGAGTCTTGCGTGGGAGCTCCTCTATCGTCTTGAACCCAAGCTTTACGACCGCCTTGTAACGGCCGAGCGCCTGCATCCCGCCATTGTCCGATGGCTCCCGAATCGGGTGGAGCGCATCGTCGAGATCGGCGCCGGCAGCGGGCGGCTGACCCTGGAGCTCGTGAGCCGCTGCAATCGATTGACCGCCATCGAACCCGCTGCCCCGTTGCGCGAAATCCTGACTCGAAAACTCGGGCCCGTCGCAGCGCATGGCACGGGCGGTCATCAACCGGCATCGGTTCGCGTCATCGGCGGGTTTCTGGACGCGCTGCCGGTGGCCGATCGATCAGCTGAACTCGTCGTTGCGTGCTCCGTGCTCACCCCCGAGCCATCGCATGGCGGCGACCCGGGACTGGCTGAGATGGAACGCGTTTGCGCTACGCAGGGCATGGTGCTGATCATCTGGCCGAACCATCCCGAATGGCTGTTAGCGCACGGCTATCGCTATCTCTCGTTTGCCGGAGACATGGCAATGGAATTCGCTTCGATCACGGAAGCGATCGAGCTGGCCCGGATTTTCTACCCCCAGGCGGTTGACGCGATCAGGCGTGTGGGCGATCGTCACGTGCCCTATGAAATCCTAGGTGTCAACCCTCCGCGTGACCTGGCTTACAAGACGATTCCCTGATGCGCATTGCCATTGTCGCCCCACTGGTCACGCCCATTCGAGAGCCCCAGCTCGGCGGGTCGCAAGCGGTCGTCGCTGACTTGGCGCGCGGCCTGGCTGAGCGGGGTCATGCGGTGGAGGTCTATGCGGCTACAGGTTCAGTGATTCTCGGAGCGACCGTCGTCGACACCGGAGTCCGTGCTGACGCACTGTCGACACTGTTGTACCGGGCGGACCGCCCGTCGGCGGCTGAAAGTCAAGCCGGAGAAGCGGCCTTCCGCACCGTCTTCGACGCGGTCGATCAGGCTCACTACGACGTCATCCATAATCACGCTTTCGATCCACCGGCCGTGCGACTCGCCTGCACCCTGGAGTCGCCCGTCATTCACACCTTGCATTTACCTCCCGACGCCATGATGGCGGCTACCCTCGACCAGGCATCGCGATCGGCGAATCCACCGACAATTGCGACCGTCTCGAGGGCCGCGGCGGCCGCCTGGCAACAGCTTGCGCGCGTCGACGTCGTGCTACCCAACGGCGTGCCGGTAAGTCAGATTCCGTGGTCCGAGATCGGGGGCGGCCATCTCCTTTTCGCCGGCCGGTTCAGCCCGGAAAAAGGAGCGGCCCATGCCATCGCGATCGCCCGAGAAGCAGATGTTCCGATCGACCTCTATGGCGAACCGTACGACGCGGAGTATGCTCGCGACGCGGTCAACTGTCATAGCGACGAGCCAGACATTACGATCCATGGCGGTGTGCCGCGCACCGAGATCTGGAAGCTCATGGCTCGTGCCTGCGCGGTGCTGTGTCCGGCGAGGTGGGAAGAGCCGTTCGGGATGGCGGCCGCCGAGGCGCAGGCGGCCGGGGCTCCGGTAGTTGCCTATGACCGTGGCGCCCTTGCCGAGGTCGTCCGTGACGGGAAGACGGGTTTTCTCGTGCCAGCAGATGATGTCGCTGGTGCCGCGCAACGTGTCAGACAAGTGGCGATGATCAGTCGTGCCGATTGCAGGCGGCACGCCGAGGCGAATCTGAATCTCGAGGCAGCGATTACGGCCCACGAACGCCTCTACGATCAAGTTAGATTCAAGACCCGTGCAAAATCCCGTGGCTGATTCACCAAACTGGCTAAGGGGCCGGGTGGCGGTGATTACGGGCGCGGGAAAGGGGATCGGTAGGGCAACCGCTGAAGCCATTGCCCAGGCCGGCGCTCACGTTGTGGTCGCGGCTCGTACGGCAAAGCAGGTCGAGGATGTGGCCGCCAGAATTCGAAAGGACGGTGGCGCGGCGACTGCCGTCACCGCTGACGTTGGCCGCGCGGCTGACGTGGACCGGCTTTATCAGGTGGCGGCGCGCGTCGGTCCTCCAACCGCGCTGGTTTGCGCCGCGGCGGTTTTGCACAAGGTCGCCTTCGACGAAACGAGCCTCGAAACCTGGGAGGAAACGATTCGCATCAATCTCACCGGTGCCTTTTTGTGCTGCCGAAAGGCATTCCCCTTAATGCGTGACGCGGGAGGTGGCCGGATCGTGAATCTCGCGTCGCTGTCCGGAATCTATGCGACGGAGAAATTCCCAGGCCTTGCTGCCTACAACGTCTCAAAGTACGGGGTTGTTGGTCTGACGGAGGCGCTCGCCATGGAAGGTCGTCGCTATGGGATCAGCGCGATCTGCCTCAGCCCGGGAGCTGTCGAGACGGAGATGCTTCGGCGAGCAAACCCGCAACTGCGCGCGAGCCTGACGCCATCACAGGTCGCCGCGCTCATCGTCAGTCTGCTCGAGGGTCCCGTGGTCCCGGCGAGCGGTGCCAACATCCCCCTCTTTTCCAACGCGTAGCGTCGGGCTGCAAAACCTCCACCGCGGGTTCGAATCCCGCACTCGCCTCAAGTTTTGAATACGATTCGACCCTAGCCATGTCTGGATCGACCCTGGGTGTCGGGATCATCGGCGTCAGCCCCTTTCGGGGCTGGGCCGCTACCGCCCACATTCCAGCACTGCGCGCGCTGCCGAACTACGAGATCCGGGCGATAAGCGCGCACAGCGCGGAATCCGCTCGCGCAGCCGGCGAGGTGTTCGGGGTCAGTGCCGTCTTCTCAGACCACGAGGAGCTGGTGACGCAACCAGACATCGACGTGGTCGCGGTTACGGTCAAGGCCCCGCACCACCGAGAGCTCGTTTCGGCCGCGCTTGCCGCCGGCAAGGCGGTCTACTGCGAGTGGCCACTTGGCCGCGACCTCGACGACACGCGAGCGATGGCCGCAATCGCCGCCGGGCATGGGTTGCGCACGGTCATCGGCTTGCAGGCCCGCCAGGCCCCAGCGATCGAGTTCGTCCAAGAGTTGCTCAGCGACGGCTACGCCGGTGAGGTCCTGTCCACGACCATGGTCGGACTGTTGGTCCCGGGCGATGTCGTGGTCCAGCCCAACGCCTATATGCTCGACAAGGCAAACGGAGCCAACCTGCTGACGGTCGGCGTGGGCCACAGTCTGGACATCCTTAACTATGTGCTCGGCGAGTTCGCCGAGCTATCGGCCATGTCGCAGCTTCGCAGGCCGCTGATCACGATCGAAGACACCGGGAAGCAGATCGTGAAAACGGCGGCCGACCAGATCGCCGTGATCGGCACCCTGGCGTCCGGGGCGACCGCCAGCGTCCACATCCGCGAGGCCGTGGCCGGCGGGACCGGGTTCCTCTGGGAAATCAACGGAGCCGAGGGAACGCTCCGGATTACCGCAGCCGCGGCAGTCCCCGGGATCTTTCCCTTGACCGTCGCGGGAGCACGCGGTCGCGACGAGCCCGCCGAGCTTGCTATCCCGGCGGCGCTGACACAGAAATGGCCCGCGCTCGCGAGCCTGGAAGGAGCGCCCGCCTTCAACGTCGGGCGCGCCTACGCCGCGTTCGCGGCAGACATCGACCAAGGGACTCACACGGTGCCTGATTTCGCCGACGCCGTCCGGCGCCACGAGGTCATCGCCGCAATCGAGCGGTCCGCCATATCGGGACAACGTGTGAAGCTGTAGCCGACAGCGCCGAGCCGAATGCACCGTCCCACCAGCACTGCATCTACTATTTCTGGGATGAAAGTCGCGCTGCGTGCCCGTTCACCCGTCGACCGCACGACGGCAATCGTTGGTTTGGGGCTCGCGACGGTTACGCTCGCCGCTTGGGCGGGCCTCCTCACACGGGGCCGCCCTGGCAACGGCGCCATGGCCGGCCCAATGGGCTATGGCTTTCAACTCGGGGCGCTCACAGGTTTCGTCCTTGCCTGGCTGGTCATGATGGCCGCCATGATGTTGCCCTCGGCTGCGCCCCTGGTGCTGCTCTATCGGGTTGCGGGACAGGGTACTCGTGCGATCAACACGGTGTTCCTGGTGTCCGGCTACCTACTGGTCTGGGCGGCGTTCGGCGTACCTGTATTTGCGGTTCAGGATGCCCTGACGGCGGCCGCGTCCGATAGCTGGATGGTCGGACGGTCCTTGCCCTATGCCGTGGCGGTGGTCCTGGGGCTCGCGGGCGTGTACCAGTTCACCCCACTGAAGGAGGCTTGTCTGCGGCAGTGCCGCAGCCCTCTCGACTTCATGATGCAGCGCTGGCACGGGGGAGGGTCGTTCGCTGCCATGCGACTCGGTTTCGAACATGGCGCTTATTGCGTCGGGTGCTGCTGGGGGCTCATGGCCGTGCTCGTGGTGGCCGGCTCGATGAGCCTCGCGTGGGTGACGCTGATCGCGCTGCTCGTTTTCGTGGAGAAGGTGTTACCGTTCGGTCGAAGAGTCGGCCAGGTGTCCGGTGGGTTCCTCTTGTTGCTGGCCGTCGCCGTAGTGATCCGTCCGGATGTGGCCGGCCTGCTGCGTGGGACCGGCATGGGAATGTAGGTAGGCGCGCCAGAGAGGGAAGGAGGACAGCGTGGCAACCCAGATCGCGACCAACTGGAAACTCAAGGGGATGGTGCTGATCGCCTGCAATTGCGACTACGGCTGCCCCTGCAACTTCAATGCCCTGCCCACCCATGGTCACTGCGAAGGGGGCTGGGCCTGGCATGTCCAGGAAGGCCGCTACGGCGCCACCGACTTGAGCGGGCTCACGTTTGCGATCGCCGCCGATTGGCCGCAGGCGATCCATCAGGGGAATGGTGAAGCCGCCGTACTGATCGACGAGAAGGCCAACGAGTCCCAGCGTGGCGCCGTCCGCACGCTTGTCTCGGGAGCCGTCGGCGGCCCATGGGGCATCCTCAAGAACACCTGGACCAAGGTGCATGAGCCGCGGTACGTACCATTCGAGGTCGAGCTGGCGGATCAGCGCAGCCGCGCCAAGGCGGGCAGCGCGTTCGAGCTCGAAATGCAGCCCATCAAGAACCCGGTGACCGGAGTTGAGGCGACGCCAAGCGCGGTTTTACCGCAGGGCTTCATCAGCAAGAACATCCAGTTGGCGGCGTCCAAACTCTTCCGCGTTCAGGATGGCGTGCACTACGACCACAGCGGCCAGTACGCCGCCGTCGGTCCGTTCGACTACAGCGGGCCCTAACCCAGCATCAGCGTTCGAACATAACGGCATTCGCATCGAATCCGGCCACCTGGATGGCCGTCTTGCCCGGGAAGATCTCGACCTTCAGGCTGCGCGCGGCCATCAGCTGCATGAGTACGGTTCCGATCACGCCGGGCGACGCTCGGGTGCGAACGTGAGGGGCATACGTCTTGCCGTCCCACCGGAGCCCCGTCGTAAGTGAGTAGGTCTCAACGAAACCGAGCTGATATCGGACCGGACCGCTCGATTCGGCCACCGTGGCGGGATCGGGCGAGTTACCGATGACCGCAAACTGCCGCGCCGCACCCTGGTAGTTGCCGATAGAGACGTCGATCTGACCGGGGTCGTTTCCGTCCGGGACCACAGCCAGGTGACCATCCCAGTAGCCCTCGTTCATGGGGTTCAGTCCTCGATACCCTCCCGAGCCGACGCGGAACCAGTTACCGATCAGCCGCCCGTCGATGTCGTAGTCGGTCTTTCCCCATCGCGGCGTGGCGTCGCGCTCGTCGAGTGCCAGCAGCTGGCCCCGGAGCGGCTCTTGCGTATGGTCGAAGAGGTCGACCATGTGGGTCTTCCAGACTTCGGCTGCCGTGTACTGGGCCGGGTTGATGAAGCCGGTCAGCGTGACGTCGTCGTCCTCCACCCAGACGTCGATCCCATAGGCTGTCGGTAGACCCGTGTACCCAATCAGCTCACCGGCCTTGACCGCATAGTTGGGGTCCTTCGTCTGGTTGGCCGGCAACTCGCCGATCGCGTCAGCGAGTCCACCGGCGAACCGCACGAGATTGCTGTAGCGAACCCGGAAGGTGCAGGTGGCCTCGATGGTGACGGCGTCGTCGTCATAGGTGGGCGCGTTATTCTGGCCACCGAGACGGACGGTACGGCTGACCGTCGAGATGTTTCCAGTGAGCGGCGCATAGACCGGTGTCTGTTGTGGCGGCGTGGCCACCGCCCCCTTCGTGTAGAAGTATCCGTGGTCGATCGGCGTGACGTGGCCACCGGCCTCCAGCCCCATCGGCTGGATGAAGGCGATGTCGTTGAGCGCGATTGGGGAGGCTGTGAGCGTGCCAGGCCCGTTGCCTTTGCATCCCGGTGAACCGCGCCCGTTGTCCTTGATTGCGTTGTTATCGCAACCGGTCGCGGTCATCGTTGTGCACGGAGGGAGGCTGCTGCCGATCTGGGTCGGGCGCATGCTGGCCGGAGTCGGCTGGGTAGCAACCGGAATCGAGGCCGTTCCGCACCCGCCGATCAGGATCGCCGCCAGCAGCAGAACGACCGACCGGACCGGTCTCGACATCCTTGTGTACGCCGCAACGGCTTGGTGGTTGGATCCTTTGCTTTGGTTTTCAAACTAGGCAACGCGTGGGCTCCCGAACGGTCCCGCCTGGCGAAGATAATGGGCCGATGGACGGTGGTGTGCTGGAGTATGTCCGAGCGATCGACGCGCGCTACCGGCCCCTATTCGACCGGCTACAGCGGCTGGTCGCTGAGACGCATCCCGACGCCGTCGTGGCGATCTCCTACAAGATGCCGACCTACAAGGTTGGTCGCCGCCGTCTGTTCGTCGGGGTATGGAAACACGGCGTCTCGCTTTATGGCTGGGACCAGGGCCGCGACGCTGGCTTCATCGCTCGCCACCCGGAGCTCAAGACGGGCCGGGGGACCATCCAACTCCGCCCCGCCGATGCCGATCGGATCACCGACGACGAGTTTCGCGACCTCATCCGCGCCGCCCTCGGCGCCTGATCGAAATGTGATCTCGCGATGAGCGGCAATCGCTCCTACAATGCAGTTGATGGCCAAGGTATCTCCCGAAGAGTTCCCGGATCCCGTCGTTGACGCCGCATCGGCTGACAAGGCGGGCCAGAGCCGCGCAATCCTGGCCGGAGGCTGTTTCTGGTGTGTTGAAGCTGTCTACAAGAACCTTGATGGGGTCTCGTCCGTCAAGTCCGGCTATGCGGGCGGCACGGCCGACACCGCTGACTATGAGACGGTCTCGAGCGGCACCACGGATCACGCCGAATCGGTCGAGGTTGTGTACGACCCGAGCCGAATCACCTTCGGTCAGATCCTGAGAGTCTTTTTCTCGATTGCCCACGATCCGACGCAGCTGAATCGGCAGGGCCCGGACACGGGCCGGCAGTACCGCTCGGCGATTTTCTACTCGGACGATGAGCAGAAAGGTGTTGCCGAGGCGTACATCGACCAGCTGAACAAGGCCCACGTCTTCGACCGGCCGATCGTCACCGAGGTGGTTCCGCTGCAGGCGTTCTTCGAAGCCGAGACCTATCACCAGGACTACGCGGCCCGCAATCCGTTGAACCCCTATATCGTCGTCAACGCGCAGCCCAAGGTGCGAAAGCTCCGCTCCTACCAGGCGGCCAAGGAAAAGGTCAGTAACCGCTAGCCCGCCGATCTGCAGTTTGGATAAATCAACCAAATTTCAGGCCTGCCTTTGGGCAAAACTGGATGTTGACTATTTAGATTGTTGTGGTCAACAATATTCAATCACGCATACGTTCGCGCAATAATGCACAGGAGAGAACACGCCATTGCCAGTTTCCGAGCCGCGACCGCTTGAGACCGCCCCCGATTCGCACATCTCGAAGGCCGAACTCTGCGCGCGGCTTGGCAACCTTGATCTGACGATCGTCGACGTCCGCGCTCTGCCCGCCTACAACGGCTGGCGCTCGAGCGGCGCTGCCCGCGGGGGTCACATTCCCGGAGCGGTCGCCTTCCCGATCGCGTGGCTGGATAGCGTCGATCGACCCGAGGTAGAACGCTTCTTGCAGGCCAAGGGCATCCTTCACGCGCGAGAGGTGGTCCTGTACGGCGATCGCCCGCAGGACGCCCTTTCGCTTAAAGCCAGGTTGGCGGACCTGGGCCAGGCCCGCGTCCGGATCTATCAGGGCGGCTGGGCCGAGTGGGCCGCCGATGAGACGCTGCCGGCCGATCGCCTCACCAACTACGACAAGCTGGTCCACGCCGATTGGCTTCGCCAGTTGCTGGACGGCGGACGGCCTGAGGCGGCGCCGACCGGCCCCTTCAAGCTTTTCCACGTCAACTTCGGCGTTCCCGAGGAGTACGAGGAGAACCACATCCCCGGAGCGCTGTATCTCGACACCAACCGGCTCGAGAATCCGGTTGACTGGAACCGCCGAACCCCAGAGGAGCTCGATGAGGCTATGCGCTCATTCGGGATCACTCGGGATACCACGGTCATCCTCTATGGGCGGGACACCGAAGGCCACGCCAACGAGAAATGGCCAGGCCGTCGAGCCGGGCAGATCGCGGCCTGCCGCGCGGCGCTGATCCTGCGCTACGCCGGCGTTGACGACATTCGCCTGCTCGATGGCGGATATGACCACTGGGTGCAGGCGGGAAATCCTTTGGAGACGGTCCTGGGCGAGCCGGTGCCGGTCCCATCGTTCGGTGTCCAGATCCCGCTCCGGCCGGAGCTCATCATCGACATCGATGAGGCCAAGCAAATCCTGTCGGACCGCGAGCATGCCGCCCTGGTGAGCGTTCGCACCTGGCGGGAGCACATCGGCGCGGTGAGCGGCTACAACTACATCGGCCCGGCCGGCCGCATCGCCGGCGACGTCTGGGGGAACTGCGGCTCAGACGCGTATCACATGGAGCACTACCGCAATGTCGACAACACGATGCGTGCCTACCCCGAGATCGCGGCCAACTGGGAAGGGGCGGCGATCACCGCCGACAAGTGGGTGGCCTTCTATTGCGGCACCGGCTGGCGCGCCAGCGAGACCTGGTTCTACGCCTACCTGATGGGTTGGCCGCGCATCGCTGTGTACGACGGCGGTTGGTTCGAGTGGAGCAAGGATCCGGTCAGCAACCCGATCGAGGTGGGGGAGCCGGTCGCGGTTTAGGCGGCGGCCTCGCTGGCCACCCGGCTGAAACAAAAGACCCGGGCCTTGCGGCCCGGGTCGGAGAGAAACGTTCGGTTGGTTAGACCTTCGTGGGGATCGGCATGACGCCGAGCTGTGTCAGGGTCTCGACCATGTCGAAGTAGAGGCGACAGTCGACGACCAGGTCATTCTCGAACCTGATGAGCTGAACGCCGTTACCGGCGACTTTCCGGTTGGTCGGGGCGATCTCGCCCAAAGGTCCCGCGAGGGTGCCGCGGTGCGTCCCTTCGAAGGTGTACTCCTGGACGACCCAGGGGCCGCTGACGATCTCGTGGTGAACGGTCATGCGCGCATCGGGGAAGCCTTTCAGCCAGGCGACGAAGTAGCCAGCGATGGCATCCGGGCCGACGAGGCGAACGCCGCCCGGGGCGGTAAACCGAACGTTGGGCGAGACCAGGGCCTTGATGGCGGTCTCGTTATGCGTGTTGAAGGTCTCGTTGAACGTGGTCGCGAGGACTTTAGGATCGGTCATTACAACAGCCATGGGAATTCCTTTGAGCCCTTCTAAGACCTCTTGGCCCAGCCGCCGGGCGGACCTCATGCAGAAAGCGATAAGGAAGGGCGACCGCAGCCCTCGACCCCCCGAGGGGTCAGCGGCCGCCCTTCACGCGGTATCGGCTAGCGGACTGACGCGACCGGCGTCAGAATCTCCGTGAAGTAGATTTCGAAGGCTTCGGTTTTCGCATCGCGGCCGGCAAACTTCTTGATGGATTCCGTGCGCAGCGAGCTGATCGACGTCTCGCTCTTCTGGAGGTCGTACTCGGTGTCCCAGACTGAACCCGCGATGGCCATCCCGGACTGCCGGTTCACATAGAAGAGCGCGGTGCGCGCGCCGGACTGGGTCGCGATTACGGGCACGATCTTGTCCTTGAAGTTGTCGACGGCTTCCGAAACGTGCGCCGGGTCGCCATGGACCGTCGTCAGACGCGCGTACACGCCTGTCATCGGTGGCTTGAACCGCTCCAGCAGCGCGACTTCGCACTCATCATCTTCGACGATGCTGGCGCCGATCTCGCCGAACACTTTGAGCGCCTGGGGACGCACCTGGCCGCGCGCCTCTTTCATCGTCGCCTCGGTCTCCCAGTAGGAGACGGTCAACGCATCGCCGGTCTTTCGATTGCCGACAAGCGTCACACCGGTGAAACCCCGTTGCTTCTTGAGCAGCGGCAGGATGTGTTGGGTCCAGACCGTGATGGTCTCGCTGACCCGGTTCGGATCACCCTTGAGACGGACGACGCGAGCGTACGAGGTTGCCTGATTCTGTGCTGCCATGCGATATCTCCTTGTCCAACCTGCCACAAGCAAGTCATGACTCGTGAGGGATCAACTTAAAGGACCATGCTCAACGTTGCGAGCGAGGGAGGGGCGTCAAAGCGTCCCGAATGTGCCTGCAATGAGTGTACCCATCCCGGGCCGAGTTCAACCCCCTAAGATCTCGAGATGGCAACGCAGCAGGCGGCCGAGAGCTGCCTCGGGTGTAAGGGCCCCCTCCAGTCACTTGGAGTGGAGCATTTTCGGGTCGGCGGCGTCAGCGGCGGATGGGCGGCGCTGATGGGCCAGTGGGCGGAGATCGGCGAGGGCATCCTCGATATGGAGCTGCTCGCCTGTCGTAACTGCCGTCGCGTCGAGCTCCGGGTCCCTCAGCCGCGCTAAACGCCAGACTCGCAACCCCACCCTAGACACTCGTGGATTCGAGTGCTATACCTGTTGGCGGCAGGTTCGGCTCGGAAATAGGAGGTGCGTATGAGGCGCAGGGTTGCCGTGACTATTAATGGTGCCAAGCATGAGCACGAGGTTGAGCCTCGGCTGCTGCTGGTGCAGTACATCCGCGAACTGGCGGGGCTTACCGGGACCCATGTCGGCTGCGACACCAGCAACTGCGGGGCGTGCACCGTCGAGCTCGACGGGCACAGCGTGAAGTCCTGCACCGTCTTCGCCGTCCAGGCGGATGGGGCGGAGATCACCACCATCGAGGGCCTGGCCCAGGGCACGACGTTGCATCCCCTGCAACAGGCGTTCTGGGATGAGCACGGCCTTCAGTGCGGCTTCTGCACGCCGGGCATGATCATGGCGGCAAAGCAGCTTCTCGAACGCAATCCCAATCCCACCGAGCGCGAGATTCGGGTCGGGCTCGAGGGCAATCTCTGCCGCTGCACCGGCTACCACAACATCGTGAAGTCGATCCAGGCGGCGGCCAAAGTGATGGCCACCGGCGCCGGAAGCAAGGCGCCGGCCGCTGTTGCCTCGCAGAAGGAGGGGTGAGATGGCGGTTTCACAGTTGATCGGCGCCTCCATCAAGCGCCGGGAAGATCCGGAGCTCGTCACCGGAAGTGGAAACTTCGTCGACGATATGTCGCAGACGGCGCTCGCCTACCTGTACGTCGTCCGCAGCACCCAGGCGCACGCCCGCATCGAGGGAATCGAGGCCTCCAGGGCAAAGGAGGCTGACGGCGTGCTCGCCGTCTGGACTGGCAAGGATCTCCAGCCGGAGTTCCAGGCGCCGCTGCCGGTGACCACCTCCTTCGTTCCCGAGAAGAAGTATCCGAACCACTACCCGATCGCCAGCGACCGCGTTCGCTACGTCGGCGAGCCGGTTGCCGTGGTCGTCGCAACCAGCAAGGCGGCGGCTGAAGATGCCGCCGAGCGGCTGGATATCCGGTACGAGCCACTGTCACCGGTGCTCGACATCGAGGCCGCGCTCAAAAAGGACGCGCCTGTCCTGCACGATGACGTCGGCTCGAACATCGCGTACGACGTGAAGCGCGCGGGCGGGGACATCGAGACGGCGTTCCGTGACGCCGACGTTCGCATCACGCAGCGGATCATCCAGCAACGCCTGATTCCGGTCGCCGTCGAGGGCCGGGGGGTCGTGGCGGACTACAAGAAGTTCGCCAAAACGCTCACCGTTACGTCGTCCACCCAGATTCCGCACTTCGTCAAGATCTGGCTCGGCGTCATCCTTGGCATTCCCGAGAGCAACGTCCGTGTGATTGCGCCGGATGTGGGCGGTGGGTTCGGCTCCAAGATCCGGGTCTATCCGGAGGAGGTCCTGGTCGCGCTCGCCTCACGCCGGCTCAGCCGGCCGGTCAAGTGGACCGAGGATCGTAACGAGAACATGAAGGCGACCCACCATGGCCGCTCCCAGATCTGGGACGTCGAGATCGCCGCCAAGCGAGATGGCAAGGTACTCGGCGTTCGCACCACGCAGTATCTCGACCTCGGCGCCTACTGCAGCCAGTTCGGGACGTTCCAGGCGATCGCGCTGCTGATCATCCAGGGCCCCTACAAGCTGCCGGCCTTTGACGGCCGCGGCGTCGGGGTCTTCACCAACCGAACGCCGACCGATGCCTATCGCGGCGCCGGGCGTCCGGAGGCGACCTACCTGATCGAGCGCGTCATGGACCTGGTCGCCCAGGAGATCGGGATGGATCCGGTCGAGGTACGGAGAAAGAATTTCGTCCCGCCAGAGGAACAGCCCTTTACGAACCTGCTTGGGCTCACCTACGACTCGGGCGACTACCGCATCACGCTCGACAAGGCCCTCGAACTGGTCGACTATCCCCAATTTCGCCGGGACCAGGCCGAGGCTCGCAAACGCGGCAAATACCTGGGCATTGGCTTTTGCACCTACCTCGAGATCTGTGGCCTTGGCCCGTCGGTCGCCACCACCGCGGCCGCCGGCATCGGCTTCTGGGGCATGTCGGTCGTCAACTTGCACTTCACGGGGAAGGCCACCGTCATCATCGGCAGCTCACCCCACGGTCAGGGCCACGAGACGACCTTTGCCCAGATCGTGGCGAATGAGCTGGGATTGCCGCTGGAGGACATCGACGTCGTGCACGGCGATACTGCCATCGGACCGATGGGCATGGACACCTACGGGAGCCGGAGCGCTTCGGTCGACGGGACTGCCGTCTACCTGAGCTCGGTCAAGGTTCGCGAGAAGGCGCGCAAGATCGCCGCCCACCTGCTGGAGGCCGCCGAGGCCGACATTGTCTATGAAGACGGCAAGGCTTTCGTCAAGGGAACGCCCTCCAAGGCGGTCACCATCCAGGAGATCACCGGGGCCGCTTTCCAGCCGCATCGTCTGCCGCCGGATATGGAAGGCGGGATGGAGGCCACCACGTTTTTCAATCCGCCCAACTTCGTGTGGCCCTTCGGCGCCCACGTCGCCCTGGTGGAGATCGACGGCGAAACCGGCGGCACCCGCGTGGTGCGCTACGTCGCGGTCGATGACTGCGGGACGCGGATCAACCCGATGGTGGTCGACGGCCAGCTGCACGGCGGCATCGCGCAGGGCATCGGCCAGGCGCTCTTCGAAGAAGCGCGCTACGACGAGACCGGCCAGCTGAAGACGGGGACGCTGGTCGACTACATGATCCCGACCGCGCCGGACCTGCCCTCGTTCGAAACCGCAGCCACCGTCACCCCCAGCCCGACCAACCCGCTGGGCGTCAAGGGAATCGGTGAAGCCGGCACGATCGCCTCGAGCGTCGCGGTGATCAACGCGATCGTCGATGCCCTGTCGCCATTCGGCGTCAAGGACGTCGACATGCCCGCGACCCCGGAAAAGATCTGGCATCTGATGCACCGTAACGGAGGGACAACCCGATGATTCCAGCCTCCTTCGACTACGTCGCTCCGCGTACCCTGCCGGAGGCGGTGGCCGAGTTGGTCAAGCACGGCCAGGAGGCGAAGGTCCTGGCCGGCGGCCACAGCTTGATTCCGCTGATGAAGCTTCGGCTCTCGACGCCGTCCTTCCTGGTCGACATCGGCCGCATCAACAACCTCAACTACATTCGCGAAGACGATGGCCACATTGCGATCGGCGCGCTGACCAGCCATCACGACATCGAGCTGTCGGACCTGCTCAAGCAAAAGCTGCCGCTGTTGACGAGCGCCGCATCCCAAATCGGCGATCCGCAGGTGCGCAATCGCGGCACCATTGGCGGCGCCGCGGCGCACGCCGACCCCAATGGTGACTTCCCCGCGTGCCTGCTGGCGCTCGATGCCGAGCTCAAGGTGGTCGGCCCCAAGGGTGAACGCACCATCGCCGCCAAAGATTTCTTTGTCGACACGTTCACCACGTCGCTGCAACCGAACGAGATCCTGCGCGAGATCCGGATCGCGACCCCGTCGCCGGGCAGCCGGGCCACCTACCTGAAGTTCAGCCGGCGCTCGCAGGACTGGGCGATCGTGGCGGTCGCCGCGCAGGTACGGGTGACCGGTCACGAGGTGACCCAGGTGGCGATCGGTCTCACCGGGATGGGGAGCCGCCCGCTCCGGGCGTCGGGGGTGGAGCAAGCATTACGCGGCAAGGGCGCCCACGACGATGACATTCGCAAGGCGGCGGAACGGGCAGCCGAAGGCACCGATCCCCCGCAGGACCTCAACGGCTCGCCCGATTATCGCCGGCACCTGGTCCAGGTGCTGACCCGGCGCGCGCTCGAACAAATCACGGCGCACCACTAGGAAGGGGAGAGGGGCGGCGGCATTTCGCCGCCGCTCTCTCTAAACTCTCCTCATGCAAGACCTTCCCGTTTCGTCGATCGAAGACGTGGAGCGGGCGCTGAAGGCGCATCAGTACGTGGCCGATCGCAGCCTGGCAACCACCATCTTTCTGGCGCTGACGCTCGACAAACCCCTGCTGCTCGAGGGCGAGGCGGGAGTTGGCAAGACGGAAGTGGGCAAGGTGCTCGCCGAGATCCTCAGCACTCGCTTGATCCGGCTGCAGTGCTACGAGGGGATCGACGTGAACAACGCGGTCTACGAGTGGGCTTATGCAAAGCAGATGCTGCACATCCGGCTGCTGGAATCGTCCGGCGCCAAGCGCGCCGAGACCGAGCGCGAAATCTACAGCCCTCAGTTCCTGGTCAAGCGCCCGCTGCTGCAAGCGATCGAGAGCGAAGGGACGACGGCGCCGGTGCTGCTGATCGATGAGATCGATCGCGCCGACGATGAGTTCGAAGCCTTTCTGCTCGAGCTGCTGTCCGATTTCCAGATCTCGATTCCCGAGATCGGCACCATCAAGGCCGACAAGCCGCCGGCCGTCATCATCACGTCGAATCGGACGCGCGAGATCCACGATGCGCTCAAGCGGCGCTGCCTCTACTTCTGGATCGATTACCCATCGGTCGACCGTGAGTACGAGATCATCACCACCCGGTTGCCCGACGTCCCCGTCAAACTGGCCCGCCAGGTCAGCGCCTTCATCGGCGGCGTGCGTGGCCTCGAGCTCTACAAGCTGCCCGGGATTGCGGAGACCCTCGATTGGACGCGCGCGCTGGTCGCGCTGGGACAAACCGAACTGACCGAAGCCAACGTCCAGTCGACGCTCGGCGCCATCGTCAAATACCAGGAGGATCTCGAACGGTTGCGGGGCACGGGTTCGAGGGAGCTCCTCGCACGCGCCGTCAATGCCTGAGGCCGGCATCGTCCTGACCCGGAACTGGTTGCATTTCGGTCAGATCCTGCGTGGCCTGGGCTTCGATGCGGGTCCGGCCCGAATGTTGCCGTTCTTGCAGACGTTGACGGTCATCGACCTACGCCGTCCCGATGACGTGCGGACCGCCGTACGTGCACATTTCGGCCGTCGCCGCGAAGAGCTCCCGGTGCTGGACCGAGCCCTGGTTGCGTTTCTTCGGGCCGGTGGCCCGGCCACCGACCGCCAGGGGTCGGCGGAGGCAGAGGCGGACGAACGAAGCGAGCCGCTGACGCTAACGGGCCGGCAGCTCAAGGTCCTCGACGATGACAGCGAGGACGCCGAAGGCGCGGAGGAGCAGGAGGTGGCGAGCTACTCCCAGGCCGAGGTGCTTCGCGAGAAGGATTTCGACACGTTGACCGAGGCGGAGATGGCCGAGGTCCGGCGGCTGATCCGGCTGATGCGCCTACCAGCCGGTCTGACGCGGTCGCGGCGCGCCCGCGCCGGTGGGCATGACGAGCTCGACATCCGGCGCCTGCTGCGGCGCAGCATGCGATTTGGCGGTGAGCTCCTCGTCTTCAGCTGGAAAAGTCCGAGAATGCGGCCGCGGCCGCTGGTGCTCCTCTGCGACATCAGTGGGTCGATGGAGCGCTACACGCGGCTGCTGCTGAATTTCGCCTACGCGCTCAAGAACGCCAGCAGTCGCGTCGAGGCGTTTGTCTTCGCCACGCGCTTGACCCGCATTACGCGCCTGCTGCGCAGTCACGACGTCGACGCGGCGCTCAACCGGGTGACGGCGTCGGTCGACGACTGGTCGGGCGGGACGCGCATTGGCGAGGCGATCGAGTCGTTCAACCGCCGCTACGCGCGCCGCGTGCTGGGCCACGGCGCGACCGTCGCCATCATCAGCGACGGGTGGGACCGAGGGGACGCCGCGCAGATGCGCCATGCGATCGCCAGGCTGCAGCGATCCTGCCACCGGCTGATCTGGATGAATCCGCTGATGGGTGCGCCCGGCTACGAGCCCCTGACGCTCGGCCTGCAGGCGGCGCTGCCTTTCGTCGACGATTTCCTGCCGGCGCACAACCTCGCCAACCTCGAGGCGCTCGGGGCACTCCTGCTCGAGACCGCCAACCGCCGGCCCGTCCGGCGCCAGACGCTCGTCACCGCATCGGCCTGAGAGCGTGACCGAACATGCGGTCGTGATCGCCGGAGGCGGTCCGACGGGGATGATGCTGGCGGCGGAGCTGACGCTGGCGGGGACCGACGTCCTCATCGTCGAGCGACGCCCCAGCTTCAAGCTCGAAAGCTCGCGCTCCAGAGGTCTGCACTCCCGCACCATCGAGGTGCTGGATCAGCGTGGCGTGGTTGATCGCTTTCTAGCCGAGGGGAAGGCGATGCAGGTGCAAGCGTTCGCCGGAGTGCTGATGGACATCAGCGATTTCCCCACCCGCCACAACTATGGGATGGCGCTGTTGCAGAGCCACTTCGAGCGCATCCTGGCCGGCTGGCTCGATGAGCTGGGCGTTTCTATCCTGCGCGAGCGCGAGGTGACCGGTTTCACGCAGGACGACAGCGGCGTCGACGTTGCGCTGTCCGACGGCACATCACTGCGGGCTCAGTACCTGGTGGGTTGCGATGGGGGTCGCAGCGCCGTGCGCAAGGCGACCGGCATCGAGTTCGCAGGCTGGGATCCAACCACGCGCTGGATCATTGCCGAGGTCGAGATGGAGGAGAAGCCGGAATTCGGCTTGCGTGGCGGTGGTGGCATCGGCCCGGCCGATGATGGACGGGTCGGCGTCACCCTCATCGTGCCCGTTCTGGACCGCAGCGATGAGCCCACCCTGCAGGACGTCCGCGACGCGCTCATCCGGGTTGACGG
>JAXDLN010000058.1:0-4197 GCA_034666565.1 Chloroflexota bacterium | reverse complement strand
TCGAAAGTCGCCCTCTATGCTTCCGATATGGCCGTAGCAACAGCACGCTTGACCCTGCTTCGGGAGGCGCGCCTCGCGCAGGTCCTCACGGTTGGGTGGATGGTCATCGAGGCCGCCGTTGCGATCGTCGCCGGCATCACGGCTCGTTCGGTTGCGCTCACCGCATTCGGCGTCGACAGCGGGGTGGAGCTTTTTTCCTCTGCCGTGGTGCTGCATCGCTTGCTGCAGAGGTCGGCGTCCGAGGAACGAGGATCGCTTTCCGGCGGGGAACGTCGCGCCAGCCGGCTGGTCGGCTACGCGCTGTTCGCGTTGATCGCTTACATCGTACTTAGCGCTGTCGTTTCGCTGGTTCTGCGCATCGAGCCACAGCGCTCGCCGGTCGGAATCGGCCTGACGCTGGCCTCGCTTGGGATCATGGCTGTGTTGTGGCGCTGGCGTCTCGCTCTGGCGGACCGGCTCGGGAGCCCGGCTCTGCGGGGCGATGCCGCCTGCAGCATGGTCTGTCTCTACATGGCGGCTGTCGCTCTGGCCGGCCTGGTCTTGAACCAGCTTTTTGGGCTCTGGTGGGCGGACCCGCTTGCGGGACTTGCATTGGTGTGGTGGATCAGGGGTGAGGCGCGGGAGGCCATCGAGGCGGGTAGACCCTAGGCCGGCGTGGTCGTTTCAGTCACCCTCATGCTCGAGGCCGGCGCTGGATTTCTCTCAAATGCTCCGAGGCCGAGGATGACCAGCCAACCCAGGTCCCAGACGAGCTGAGGGAGCGTGTTCCCAAGGCTTAGCGCCTGCATGGGCACGACGCCCAACAGGAGCCAGAGGCGATGCCACAGGGGCGGACCAGCTCGCAACACCAGCCAGGCAGCGAGGATGAGGGCCGCGTAGTCGTACTGGTGAAGGTGAAAAGCAAAGACGAGGGATCCCAGAAGCCCTAGCGCGAAGACGACGTCGAGGTCGGCTCGCCGGCGCCACGCGATGACCATCGCCGCGATACCCTGGAGGCCCTCGAGGGCGTAAGTCACCAGCCCGGTGCCGAAGATGTACGCGAGCGTGTAATGGGCCTGCCCGGTGTCGGTCTGACCGTACTCGAGCGTCTGCAGCGCGTTGTTCAGCCCGGAAGGGCCGAGCGCGATCACGCAAGCGATCGCGAGCAGGCTGCAAACCGCAGCCCAGCTGAGAAAGGGCCGAATGCGGCCGCTGATCAACAGCGCCAGCGGGACCAGGATTACCGTGTGCGGCTTGAGCGCTGTCGCCAGCGCGAGCGCGGCACCGGCGGCCAGCGGCCTGTCGTTCGAGCACAGCCACCACGTCGTGGCCAGCAAACCGACGATGACCAGCGTTGGCTGGCCGAAGTAGAAGGCGTCGAGCACCGGCCAGAGCGCGAGGGCTGCCAGCAGCAGGGCGACCTTTCTGATGCCTGAATAGGGCGCCGCGATGTGCCATGCCCAAACCAGGGCGCCCAGCGATATGGCGCTCCACACCGCGTACGCCGCCGGCACCGGGAGCGCGGTCAGCGGCGCGATCAGCCACGCGAAATCCGGTGGGTTGATGAACGGAAGCGCGGGGTTGATGTAGTCCTGGCCGGCGGGAAATGAAGAAGAGAGGGCGCGCAAGGTAGGCAGGTCGTAGATGCTCGCCCAGCCATAACGGAGGCCGGCCTCGGCGGCGACGTAAAAGATCCTGAAGTCGGGGTGGACGGGCTGTCTTGCGAAAAGGATGACCCAGGTGACGACGTCATACAGGGCCGCCCACCCGGCGACGACGGCGGCCGAGGCAAGCCACAGAGGCGGCCGCGAGATGTGAGATGCCGGGGAATTCACGAGGCCTGAATTCTGCGTTGTTCGCCGCGCTGCGGCGCGGGGGGACAAAAGGGGGTCACCGTCCGGCCGCTGCCGGACGGTGACTAATGCAGGTAGGTATCGATTTGGTGCCTGCTATCCGAGCGCGGCGACGACGTTCGAGAACACGTTCGCGATCTGGTTCCCCATGGTTAAAAGAATCACGATGACGACGATCGAAACGAGAACCAGGATGAGCGCGTACTCGACCATTCCCTGGCCTTGCTGCCTCCCGGCGCGGCTGAGGGTTCGCCAAGTCATTTCCATACCTCCTTCTGATCGCCTGTGGCGGGCATCATTTATTTGTTCTTGTTGTTCGGCGGGGTTGGATGAGGATGGGATGGAGGAGTGGGGTGGGCGCTGGGTTTGCCCTTCCCCGGAGGCGGCCCGGGCGTACGGGCGCCATTACCTGGGGTCGGGGTGGCACGGTGCTCGGCGCCGGCAGACCCATGCTTGCTTGAAGCGAACGAGCTCACGCACTGTCCGATGCCGTGTGAGCCGGGCGCGAGCGCATCCTTGCACGTGTTCACCTGCTTGACGACCTGCTTGCCCCAATCGCCCGGGTTGGGGCTGCCGGTGATCACCGACTCGCCGAGGCCGGCCGCCCCGACAACGAGCGCGCCGGCCGCGACTCCGATGGCGGCCTTCGTCGTCAGCACCGCGCCAACCTTGGCGAGGAGCGGCAGATGCACCCCGCCGTGGACGTAAGCCACGTGATACTGCGCCTGCGCCGGCAAGGGGCTCGGCCCGCTCAACGCAGAAGCGTGGCGCTGGAGCTGCGAGCTCAGCCACTGGTCGAATCCCTGGTTGCCGGGTGTGATCATTCGTCAATAGGGACTGTCGGAGCGGCCGAAGTACTCAATCCGAATTCGTAGCGGTCCCCAAGGCGTGCTTTCAGCCGGGATTTGGCCGCCGCCAGGCGGGAAGCCACCGTCCGTTCGGGGATCCCCACGGCCGCCGCAATCTCCCGGTTGGTGAAGCCGTGCACGTGGCGAAGGACCAGGGCGGCGGCCTGCTTGGGGGGCAGCGCGCGTATCTCTCGAACCAGGTCCGGCTGGACCACCTCGGTGGGATCCGCCTCTTTCGGGCGGCCGAGGCGCCTGATCACCTCTCCGATCTCATGAAAGCGTTCGCGCCGCCGGTGCGTGAAGGCGACGTTCAGGGCGATGCGGTAAAGCCAGGCTTCAGCCGGCGCTTCCTGCTTCCAGCCCTTCCACGCTCTGAACGCGCGGAGGTAGCCCTCCTGGGCCGCATCCTCTGCAGCCGTTGGATTGCGCAGGATGAGGACGAGCGAGGCAAATACGCGCTGGTAGGTGGCGCGATACAGCCGGTCGAAGTCTTCTTTGACTCCGGGGCGATACGGCGCATCCGCCGGGCTCCGCGAGCCCGACGGCGGAGCGTCAGCGGTTCGCGACAAGTTGCTCCAAAGAGTCGACGAGCCGCGGGCCAGGCCGGTTGAAGTAGGCGGATCCATCCAGGACCACAACGCGGGCGGCGCCTACCTCTTCGATCTTCGTTTGCACGAGCGTGGCTTCCTCCAGCGCCCGCTCGCGGTTGAATCCGCAGGGCGCCAGGATCAGCAGCTCGGGGCGAGCAGCGACCACGTCGGCCCACGATAACGCGATGGACGGGACGCCCGCGCGAGCGAGCGGATCCTCGATTCCGGCCAGCGCCAGCAGATCCGGCGTCCAGTGCCCGGCGCGATAGGGCGGGTCGATCCATTCCAGGAACACGCCCCGCACGCTTCCCTGGCGTCGGGCCTCCCGCGAGGCGGTCTCGATGCGCGAGCTCAAATCTGCCATGAGGGCTGTGGCGTCGGCCCCGCAAGCTGCAGCCAGCTCCTCGATGTCCGCCATGACATCCGCCAGGGTGTGGGGGTGCTGGCGGATCATGGGGATTCCGTCGAGGTCGTCCGCGACCTGGTCCGCGGTCACCGCGCAGACCCGGCAGATGTCCTGGGCGATCACCAGGTCGGGGCGCAGGGCACGAATCGCGTCGGTGTCGACCTGATACAGGGATCGACCCTCGGCGGCTGCCAGCGCCACGGCGGCCTCGATGCCACCGCTGTCTTTCTCGTGGAGCTCGAGCGTCGATCGCGTGACGATCGGAAGCGACGCGGCTTCGGGCGGGTAATCGCATTCGTGGGTGACGGCGACGAGCTGGTCGCCGAGGCCCAATGCAAACAGGGTCTCGGTGGCGCTGGGGAGTAACGAGACGATCCTCAAGTTGCTGCCGGTAGCTGCCTTGTGGTGGCTGCCCGGGTGCGCAGCATGCGGCGTGCCCTGATCACCTCGGCTACCGACCACGCTTGCATCGGGCAGCCGGTGGCGCGGTGGGGCGCGTCGCCGTCTGCAGTTTCGGAGAC
>JAXDLN010000057.1:0-34589 GCA_034666565.1 Chloroflexota bacterium | reverse complement strand
GGGACCCACACTGTCTCCGCGAATGGTGCGCACGATTGCGTACCCGATTTGCTCCACAACCTGATGACTCCGGCGTTGACCACGTTTGAGGCGGACACCACGACTCTGCCGTTGGTGACCATCGAGGCCCCTGCCGATCTTCTCGGGGCCCACGGTGCCCGGCTGCACGTACGTATCGATCCCAACGGTTGGGCGACCGGTGCCGCGCAGTCGGGGCAGTTCGTGGTCACGAACCTCGCGAACCCACTCGACCAGCACACCTACGCGACGCCTCCCGTAGCTGACAAAACCACGCCGCTCGCGTTCACGCTCACCATCACCGGTCTCAATCCGGCGGCGACGTACCTGTATCAGCTCCAGGTTCCGGGCCCGAACGGCACGGCCTCGCAGTCCACGCTGGACACCCTGACCACCACGGACCTGGCGTCGAAGGTCGTGTTCACGTCATCGCCACCTGCCTCGATCCAGGCAGGCACGACCTTCTCCGCGACGGCAACCACTGAAGATCCGTCGGGCAATGTGGTCAACGATTTCGTCGGAACCGTAGCCGTTGAACTGACCACGGCCGGCAGCGCCACATTTTCCGGAACGCTAACCCAGCCAGTGGTAAATGGGGTAGTGAGCTTCGGCGACCTGAGCGTGAACAAGACCGGCACCTACAGCTTGACGGCGACGAGCAGCCCGGCTCTGACCTCGGCGATCGGCAGCAGCTTCGCGATCCAGCCGGGCCCCGCGACGCAGTTGGCCTTCAGCGTGCAGCCGCCGGCAACGCCGACGGCCGGGGCGACGATGACACCCGCAATCGAAGTCTCGATCGAGGACAACCTAAATAACGTGGTGACGGGCGATAGCGCCACCCAGGTGACAGTCGCCCTCACCAGCGCGAACGGGGCAACTCTCTCGGGTACGACTACCCAAACGGCGGCCAATGGGGTCGCGAGTTTCGGCAACCTGAGCATGAACAAGACCGGCACGTACAGCTTGACGGCGACGAGCAGTCCGACCATGACCTCGCCAATTAGCGGCACCTTTGCGGTCCAGCCGGGCCCTGCGACGCAGTTGACCTTCACGGTGGAGCCGCCAGCAACGCCGACGGCCGGAGCCACGCTGACACCCGCGATTCAGGTGTCGATCCAGGACAGTCTGAATAACCTGGTGACGGGCGATAGCGCCACCCAGGTGACGGTCGTCCTGACCAGTGCGGGCGGGGCAACTCTCTCGGGCACCACCACCCAGACGGCGGCCAACGGGCTGGCGAGCTTCGGCGACCTGAGCGTGAACAAGACCGGTACGTACACCTTGACGGCGTCGACCAGTCCGCCCCTGACCTCGACGATGAGCAGCGGCTTCACGATCCAGCTCGGCCCCGCGACCCAGTTGGCCTTCACGGTGGAGCCGAGCAGCACCGCAACTGCCGGCACAGCATTCCTCCAGCAGCCGGTCGTATCGGTGGAAGACGCCGGCGGCAACGTCGTCACTACAGACAGTTCGACCGTAGTGACCCTCGACCGCACTGGTGGTGATTCGAGCGCGATTCTCTTGTGCACGAGCAACCCGATCACCGTTACCAACGGCGTCGCTACCTTCGCCGGCTGCGCGATCGATAAGGCCTCGGGGACGGCCTACCAGTTGAGCGCGACCAGCACTATCCCTGGCCTCGGCCCAGTGTCGAGTACCGATATCACCGTCTCGCCCTGAGATCCGTTCGAGGCCGGTGCTGATGTCGGCCGGGAGATCAACTAATGCTGTTGAATGGTGCAAAAAGCAGCTTGAAGTCCCTGACCGGCAAGGCCGTGCGCACGACAAGCGCACCGGCGCCGACCATGCTTGCGTTCATGACGCGTCGCCAGGATTCCTCTTCGTAGGCCGTCGACATGATCCGGATGATGGCATCGGCCTCCGCATCGGGAGGGAGCCGTTCATCCACCACGGCCGAGCTGGCGGGCTCTGGTCTGGTGGAGGGTTGGAAAGTGCTGGCATCGGCGACCAGCTGGGCGGTGCGCATCGCGTCGTAGAACGCCGACTCCGAGCCGGGGAAGACCTGGCTCTTGGCGAGCCGGGTGGCCGCCTCCAGCGCCTTGAAATACTCCGGCGATTGCCTGACCTCCAGGTCAGGGATGGCACCCAAAGCCGGAGCCGCGTTCGTTACCCGATCCCACTCGGTGGGGGTCATCCGGCGGAGCCGTTCGAGGAATGCCTCGACCTCGGCGGTGTTGGGCCCGAACCTCTCGTCGCCCACGTGACTTAGAATACGCGCCATTCCATGGTCGTAGGAGTCGCATCGTGCCTGTAGTCCAGTGGGTCGTGAAGATCGGCTACGCCGTGGACACGCGCGACGGGCACCTGGGGACCGTGCGCGAGATCTTCGAGGGGCCGCCGCAGTCTGCCCAGAGCATTTTCGTTTCCACCGAGCCATACATGCGGGTCGTCGATAGCGGGCAGCCCGACCTCTTCATTCCGTTCGAAGAGATCGTCGACGTCAGCGAGGTCAAGCAGGCCGTGTACCTCAAGCGGTCGATCAACGAGATCAACGCCCTGGGATGGACCCGGGACCCACGCCGTCCGGAGATGGCCCCGGTCCCGTTTTTCCCGAAGGCACACGCTGAGCCTGCGGTCAAGCCTGACGCTAACGGCGGTGTGCCGCGGCGGCCGCTGGTCGAGAGCGGCGCCTGGTCGCCGGGGGAGGCGGCGCCACGGCCGGAGCCCGGCAAGGGGGTTCGGATTGGCGACCGGTTCAAGCCCGGCGATCCGATTCCCGTCCCCGCTCAGTACATGTGCACGGTGTGCCGCTTCCGCAAGCACTCCCGCCAGTTTCTCGAAGAGAATCCCGACGGCCGCTTTCCGCCCGCTCATCATCCGGGCGCGCTCTGGGAGCTGGAAGACCTGCGCCCATAGGGCCCTGACCTGATTCGACGCGGAGAGGTCGATCTCCGGTTCGTATTCAGAAAGCGCTTTGTTAGACTAGCCGCGTACCGTGCTGAGCGACTACTTTCCATTGCTCATTTTTCTTCTCGCGGTCTTTGTCTTTGGTCTCATCGCCCTTTATCTCCCGCCCTGGCTCGCCGGCCATCTCGACTCTGCGGCCAAGGACCTGCCCTATGAGTCCGGCATCGTGCCGCGCACCGGCGCCCGGCGCCGCTTTGCGGTCAGCTTCTATCTGACCGCCATGCTGTTCATCATCTTCGATGTCGAGGCGATCTTCATCTATCCCTGGGCGGTCAATGTCAAAGGGCTGGGCTGGTTCGGGGTCGCCGAGATGGGTGTCTTCGCCGCTGTCCTGCTAGTCGCGCTCATTTACGTGTGGCGGAAGGGAGCGCTGGAATGGGGGAGCTGAAGCTTCGTCCGGTGCCGACGCCGACCGGCCGCGCGGCCGGACCGACGCCGCTCAACGCGCTGGGCGACAACGTGCTCACCACCACGCTCGACAAGGTGATCAACTGGGGCCGCTCGAGCGCGATCTGGCCGGCTCTGTTCGGGCTGGCCTGCTGTGCCATCGAGATGATGGGCACGGTCGGGCCGCGCCACGACCTGTCCCGTTTCGGCTCGGAGCTGTTCCGGGCCTCACCTCGCCAGGCGGACCTGATGATCGTCTCCGGGCGGGTGTCGATCAAGATGGCCCCGGTGCTTCGCCAGATTTACGACCAGATGCCTGAACCCAAATGGGTGATTGCGATGGGGGCGTGTGCCTCCTCCGCCGGCATGTTCAACAACTATGCGATCGTCCAGAGCGTGGACAAGATTGTGCCGGTCGACATTTATCTGCCCGGTTGCCCACCGCGACCGGAAGCCCTGATCGATGCCGTCGTCAAGCTGCAGCGCAAGATCCGCGGCGAGCCGCTGGTCAAGCGGACTGCCTGACGCCGGCCCGTCTTGTCGGGAGGGAAGTCCGGCCAGATGACGGTGAGCGCGACCACCACACTCGTCGAGCGCCTCGGCGAGCGCTTCACGCAAGCGCTGCGGGAGAGCTCCGATTTTCGCGGCGACCTCAGCATCGTGGTCGACCCCGCTGCGGTCGTCGAGGTGGCTCGCTACCTCAAGGAGGAAGAGGGCTTCGACTATTTGCTCTACGCCACGGCGGTCGACTGGCCGGCGCGTGACCCTCGCTTTACCGTCATCTGGGAGGTTCGCTCCCTTGAGAACAAGACCCGTATCCGGATCAAGACCACGGCCAGCATGCCCGAGCCGCACGCGCCCAGCCTGACCTCCGTCTGGCCGGCCGCCAACTGGCATGAGCGCGAGACCTGGGATCTGCTCGGTATCACGTTTGATGGCCATCCCGATCTGCGCCGGCTGCTGATGCCGGAGACCTGGGAGGGGCATCCGCTGCGCAAGGATTACGTCTCGTTCGGTGAGCCGGTGATCTTCAGCGACCAGAAACTCGAAGGGCTGGAGCCCGACGCGATCCGTGGCTGAGACCCGCATCGCCGAGGAGCAGTTCGGTCCCGGTCCGGAGCAGATGCCGTTCGGGCCGGAGCACGAGCCGCCGACTGATTGGATGGAGCTCAACATGGGCCCTCAGCATCCGAGCACGCACGGGGTCCTGCGGGTCCGCCTGAAGCTGGACGGTGAAATCGTGCGCGACGCGGATACGGACGTCGGGTACCTCCACACCGGCTTCGAGAAATCGTTCGAGGACAAGACCTACACCCAGGGGATCACCTTCAGCGACCGGATGGATTACCTGGCGCCCCCTATTAACAACGTCGGCTTCGTCTCTTCCGTCGAAAAGCTGATGGAGATCGAGGTGCCGCCGAGGGCTCAGGCGATCCGGGTGATGATGATGGAGCTGGCCCGGATCGGGAGCCACGAGCTGTGGCTCGGAACCGCCGGCCTCGACCTCGGCGTCTACTCGGGCTTCTTCTACGCCTGGCGCGATCGCGAACTGGTGCTCGACTTGAACGAGGCCTACTCAGGCGTCCGCATGATGACGTCCTTCACCCGCGTCGGCGGCGTCGCCTGGGATCTTCCGGAGGGTTGGCTCGACCAGCTGCAACGCTTCATCGACGTGATGCCAGCCCGGATCGATGATTTCGAGGCCATGCTCAGCGACAATCCGATCTGGCACCAGCGACTCAAGGGGGTCGGGGTGCTCTCACGCGAGGCGGCCATCGAAGCCGGCGTCACCGGTCCGATGCTGCGAGCCTCGGGGATCGACTACGACGTGCGCAAGGCTTTCCCCTACTGCGGGTACGAGCAGTACGACTTCGACGTGCCGCTGGGCACGAACGGCGACTGCTACGACCGCTACCGGTTGCGCGTCCAGGAGATGCGGGAGAGCCTGAAGATCCTGCAGCAGGTCCTCGATTCGCTGCCAGGCGGGCCCTGGCTGACCAACGATCGGAAGGTGGCGCTGCCGCCGCGAGCCGAGCTCAGCAAGAGCATGGAGTCGGTCATTCACCACTTCCGCCTGGTGAGCGAGGGCTTCAAAGGTCCGGTTGGCGACGTCTACGCCTTCGTCGAGAGCCCGCGCGGCGAGCTCGGTTTCTACCTCGTGTCCGATGGCACCAACAAGCCGTATCGGATGAAGGTCCGGCCGCCCTCGTTCTGCAATCTGCAGCCGCTGCGACAGCTGGTGAAGGGCGTCCTGGTGGCCGACGTGATCGCCATCATGGGAAGCATGGACTTCATCCTGGGAGACGTCGACCGCTGATGCCCCTCGCGAAGTCGACGGTCGAGCACATCGAGGAGCTGGCGCTGCGCTATCCATCCAAGCAGTCCGCCATCATCCCCGCGCTCTGGGCCGTCCAGCACGAGCAGGGCTACGTCACCAAGGAGGCGATGGCCGAGATCGCTCAGCACCTCGAGTTGCCATCCTCCCTGATCGAGGCGACCGCATCCTTCTATTCCATGTTTCTCACCAAGCCTGAGGGCCGGCACGACGTCGTCATCTGCGTCAATGCCCCCTGCATGCTGCGCGGCGCCGACGAGATGGCGGCCTACCTGCAGCGGGCGCTCGGCGTCCGGGATGGACAGACCACCTCGGACGGCGCCATCACCTGGCACTCCACGATCGAGTGCCTGGGCGCCTGCGGCGGGGCGCCGATGATGCAGGTCGATCATCGTTTCGAGGAGAACCTGACCGAGGAGCGCATCGACACCATCATCGAGCGGCTCCGGCAGCCCGTCCCCGCGGGCCAGGCCGCGATCGCGCCGGCGGCCGAGCCGGCGAAACGGAAGACCGCCGCGCCCAAACGGGCGAGGAGCGAGAACTGATGCCGGTCAAGCCCCTGCTAACCAAGGACTTTGCCACCGTCAATCTCGAGCAACTCAAGGTCTACGAGCGGACCGGGGGCTATACCGGGTTCAAGAAGGCGCTCGAGATGCAGCCGGACGAGCTCGTCGAGCTGGTCAAGAAGAGCGGCCTGCGCGGTCGCGGCGGCGCCGGCTTTCCCACCGGCAACAAATGGAGCTTCCTGCCCAAGGGCGTCTACCCACGCTACCTCGTCTGCAATGCCGACGAAAGCGAACCCGGCTGCTTCAAGGATCGGTACCTGATCGAGAAGAGTCCGCACCAGGTGTTGGAAGGCATCCTGATCGCGAGCTACGCGATCGGTTGCAACCTGGCCTTCATCTATATCCGGGGCGAGTACCTGCCGCAGCACGATGCGCTGGAGACCGCGATCGCCGAAGCGCGCCAGGCGGGGTACATCGGAAAGAACGTCCTCGGCAAGGGCTACGACATCGACGTCATCTTGCACCGCGGCGCAGGCGCCTACATCTGCGGCGAGGAAACCGCGCTCCTGACCTCGCTCGAGGGCTATCGCGGTGAGCCGCGCCTGAAGCCGCCCTTTCCAGCGATCAAAGGCCTCTACGGGAAGCCGACGGTCGTCAACAATGTCGAAACCGTCTGCAACCTTCCCCACATCGTGCTCAACGGCGCCGACTGGTTTGGAACCATCGGGACGCCGACCGGAAAGGGGACCCGGGTCTGGTGCATGAGCGGTCACGTCAACCGGCCGGGAAACTACGAGCTGGAAAACGGTACGCCAATCCGCGAGCTGATCGAGGAACATGGCGGCGGCGTCTGGAAGAACCGCAAGCTGAAGGCGTTCCAGCCAGGCGGTGCGTCGATGATGGTCCTCCTCCCCGAGCACCTCGACGTGGCGCTCGACTTCGACGCCATCCAGAAAGCCGGTTCGCTGGCCGGCGCGGGAGCGATGGTGGTGATGGACGAGACCACCTGTATGGTCGACGCCGCCCGTCGCTACGTGAAGTTCTTCCACCATGAGAGCTGCGGCAAATGCACGCCTTGCCGGGAGGGCACCTTCTGGATGGCGAACATCTTCGACAGCATGGAGGCTGGTGAGGCGAAGCCCGCCGACATCGACCTCTTGCTCGACATCGGATACAGCATCGACGGCCGCTCGTTCTGTCCACTGGGTGATGCCTCGACCTGGTTCCCGCGCAGCGTGATCAAGTTCTTCCGCGACGAGTTCCAGCAGCACATCTCGGAGAAAGGCTGCCCCTTCAAGAAGTCGGTCGAGGAGGCGGTCGCCTGATGGCCGCAGTGCAGACCGACCAGGTCACGCTCACCATCAACGGCCAATCGGTCACCGTGCCGAAGGGCACGTTGATCCTGGACGCCGCCAAGAAGATCGGCATCGACATCCCGATCTTCTGCTCGCATCCCAAGATGGCGCCGGTCGCCGTCTGCCGCATGTGCCTGGTCGAGGTCGAGAAGATGCCGAAGCTGCAGCCTTCGTGTGCGGTCTACGTCGCCGATGGCATGGTGGTCAAGACGACCACCGAGCAGGTCGGCAAATACCAGAAGGACGTGCTCGGGCTGCTGCTGATCAACCACCCGCTCGACTGCCCGATCTGCGACAAGGGCGGGGAGTGTCCGCTCCAGGACCAGACCTACCAGTACGGTCCGGGCGCGAGCCGATTCGATTTCCCCAAGGCGCATTTCGACAAGGCCGTCCCGCTTTCCGACAAGATCCTCCTCGACCGCGAGCGCTGCATCCTCTGCTGGCGCTGCACACGCTTCAGCGAGGAGATCTCCGGCGAGCGCGAGCTGGCGCTGATCCAGCGAGGCGTCCATACCATCATCGGCACCTTCAACGACGAGCCGGCCCAGTCGAATTACCAGGGCAACTGGACGGAGATCTGCCCGGTCGGCGCCTTGACCTCGCGACAGTACCGCTTCCTCAGCCGGCCCTGGGACCTCGACCGCACCGCCAGTGTCTGCCCCGGCTGCAGCATGGGCTGCAACATCCAGATCGACGCGCGGAGCAACCACATCGGACGGTTCCAGTCACGCGAGAACGTCGCCGTGGACGATAGCTGGCTCTGCGACTTCGGCCGCTTCAGCTTCCCGAATTTCCAGCGCCAGGGGCAGGAGCGCCCACGGGTGCGCCGCAACGGCGCGCTCGAAGAGGTCTCCTACGAGGAAGCGATCGCCTTCACCGCCGACGCGCTCAAGCAGGCGGGCGGCCAGGTTGCGGGCTGGGCATCACCCGCCGACACCAACGAGGAGCTCTTTCTCTTCCGCCGCCTGTTCCGCGAGGTGCTGCACTCGCCGCACCTGGATCACCGCAGCACCACAGTGGCCGACGCCGACCCGGATGATATGACCCTGCCGATCGCCGACATCGAGCGGTGCGACCACGTGGTCGTGCTCGGTGGGCAGGGCGTGATCGATGCGGCGCCGGTGCTGCACTTGCGCTTGTTCAAGAGCGAGCGCAAAGGCGTCAAGGTGCTCAAGGTCGCCGTCGCCGAGGGCAAGCGGGCGGTCGACGCCGTCCCGGCCGAAGCGCTGGCCGTCGCGATCCTGGCGACCGAGGCCGACAAGCAGGCGGCCGTCGACCTCCAGGCCACGTTGGCCAGGAAGGTGACGGGCAGCGTCCGGCGGTTGATCGTCACCAGCGGGCCCAACGGGCGGGGCGCGAAAGACCTCGGCATTCTCCCCCACTTCGGTCCCGGGTATGTCTCGTTGAACGGACAGGCGGGGAAGGGGAGGCTGCAGTGGCCGGGGGCCGGCGTCAAGGGTCTCTACGTGCACGAGTCGAGCCCGCTCCACGGGTTTGTGCCCACCGATGCCGAATCGATGTGGCTCTCGAGCTTGCCGCTGGTCGTCTTTCACCGCTTCAAGGCCTCCCCGCTCGACGAGGTCGCGCAGGTGATCCTCCCAGGCCACGCCTTCACCGAAAAGTACGGCACCGTCACCAACATGGAGGGGCGCGTGCAGCGGATCAAGCGAGGCATCGATGCCGAGTGGGTCCGCGAAGACTGGCGCGTCCTGCAACAGATCGCCAACGCGCTGGGTGCTTCCTGGGCCTACGAGTCGGTCGAGGACGTCACCGGTGACCTGGTGCGCGCCCTTCCGCCGTACGCCGCCGTCAACCAGCAAGGGCGAGTCCTCTGGAGTGAACGGTCGTGACCACCGAAGTCATCGTCGTCACCCTGATCAAGGCCGTGATCGTCATCGGCGCCCTGCTGACCGGCTTCGCCTACCTCACGCTCTTCGAGCGTAAGGTCCAGGCCCGCTTGCAGCAGCGGCCGGGGCCAAACCGCGTCGGCCCCTGGGGATTGTTGCAGCCGGCCGCCGACGGGCTGAAGCTGTTCTTCAAATCGAGCAGCGCGCCGTCGAGCCGCGACCGCTTCCTCTATCTCCTGGCGCCGATGATCTCGATCTGCGCCGCGCTCGGCAGTTTTGCCATCATCCCCATCAGCGGCCCGGGCCCGATCAACCTATTCGGCCACTCGATCGGCTGGTACGTGATGAACGTCAACATCGGCATCCTCTGGTACCTGGCGGTCACCTCGGTCGGCGTCTACGGCATTTTCCTCGCCGGCTATGCCTCCAACAGCAAGTACTCGATGCTGGGCGCGCTTCGGTCGTCCGCCCAGATGATCAGTTACGAGATGGCGCTCGGCCTGTCGCTGGTGCCGGTCTTCATCCTGGCGGGGTCGGTCCGGCTGGTCGATATCGTCAACGCTCAGCACACCTGGTGGTTCATCGTCCCGCTGCTGCCAGCGTTCTTCCTCTACCTGATCGCCGGCATCGCCGAAACCAACCGGGCGCCGTTCGATCTTCCGGAGGCCGAGACCGAGTTGGTGGCGGGCTATCACACCGAGTACTCCGGATTGCGGTTCGCGCTGTTCTTCATGGCCGAGTACATCAACATGATCATCGTCAGCTCGATCGCCACCGTCGTCTTCCTTGGCGGATGGTGGGGGCCCGCCGGGATCCTGCCGGGGCCGTGGTGGTTCGTACTGAAGGTGGTCGCGCTGCTATACGTCTACGTCTGGATCCGAGCGACGCTACCGCGGATGCGGTATGACCGGCTGATGGCGCTCGGCTGGAAGTCGCTCTTCCCGCTGTCGCTGGCGATGATGATGGTCACCGCCGTCGTGGTGGTCGCCGCCCAAGGGGTGTTCTGATGGCGCTCAAGGAGGTCCTGCTCGGGCCCATCTACATCGCGCGCGCGCTGGCGACGACCTTCAAGCACAACGCCAAGCCGATCGTCACCATCGAGTACCCGGAACGCCAGAAAGCCGTCCCGCCCCGGGAGCGCGGCAAGCACATCCTCCACCGCTACGCGGATGGACTGGAAAAATGTGTCGGGTGCGAGCTCTGCGCGATCGCCTGCCCGGTGGGATGCATCGTCGTCGAGGCCGCTGAGAATACCCCCGAACACCGCGTGTCGCCCGGGGAGCGCTATGCCAAGCGCTACGAGATCAACCTCCTGCGCTGCATCTACTGCGGGATGTGCGAGGAGGCGTGCCCCTACGATGCGATCACCATGGGTCCGCGCTACGACCTGGCGGATGACCACCCCGACAAGTTCATCGCCGTGAAAGAGGACCTGCTGGAGCCGCTCAGCGCCAGCATCAGTGACACGGCCATTCCGTCCGGCGCCCCCTCGGCGCAACCGGTAGCGCGCAAGTGGTAGTCGGGTTCGCCCTCGTGGCGGCCTGGGAGATCGTCACTGCCGCCGGCGTCGTCGCCTTCCGCAAACCCATCTACAACGCGCTCTCGCTGGTCGCCAACATGCTCGGGCTGGCGGTGCTCTTCCTGATGCTCAACGCCCAGTTTCTTTTCGCTGCCCAGGTGATCGTCTATGCCGGCGCAGTCATGGTGCTCTTTGTCTTCATCATCGCGTTGATGAACCCGGAGTCGGATGTCGCCCTGCCGCCGCGCGGCAACGAATGGATTTACGGCGCGATCTTCGGCGTCATCTTCGCCGGGCTCCTGGTGTCCCTGCTCTTCAACCGCGGGCTGACCGGCCGGCCCGGTACCCTGACGCCCGAAGCCATCGCCGCGGTCGGCAACGTGCAGACGGTCGGCATCGCGCTCTACACAAAGTTCCTGTTCCCCGTCGAAGTCACCTCGCTGCTGCTGCTGATCGCCGCGGTCGGCGCCGTCTACCTGGCGATGCGGAGGATCCGCTGATGCCGGTCCCCGCCTATACCTTCCTGCTGCTGAGCGGGGTGCTCTTCACGATGGGGGCGGTCGGTTTCCTGGTCCGGCGCAACCCGCTGGTCGTCTTCATGTGCATCGAGCTGATGCTGAACGCCGTCAACCTGGCGTTCGTGGCGGAAAGCCGCTACCTCAATTCGCTCGACGGCGTGGTCTTCGCCTTTCTAGTGATCACAGTGGCGGCGGCGGAGGTCGTGGTCGGCATTGCCATCATCGTCCAGGTCTATCGCGCCGGCCGGCCGATGGATGTGGACGACCTCGACTTGATGAAGGAGTAATCGGGACGATGGATACGCTGGCGCCGCTCGTCCTGCTGACACCGCTCGCCGGCTTCCTCGTCAATGCGCTCCTCGGACGCCTGCTGCCCCGGCGTATCGTCGGCTGGATCGGCGCCGGCAGCATCGGGCTCGCCTTCGTCTTCGCGCTGCTGGCCCTGAGCCAGGTGCTGGGCGGCCAGCGGCTCGACCAGACCTACTTCACCTGGTGGCAGAGCGCGGATTTCAACGTCCCCTTCAATCTCTACCTCGACCAGCTTTCCACCTTGATGATCCTGGTCATCACCGGCGTCGGCTTCCTGATCCACGTGTACTCCATCGGCTACATGCGCGAGGACCCCGGATATTCGCGCTTCTTCGCCTACATGAACCTCTTCGTCTTCGCGATGCTCCTGCTCGTCCTCTCCGGCAATCTGCTCTGGCTGATCATCGGCTGGGCGGGCGTGGGGCTCAGCTCCTACCTCTTGATCGGCTTCTGGTTCGAGCGCACCTCGGCGGTGCTGGCGGCGCGCAAGGCTTTCGTGATGAACACCATCGGCGATGTCGGGATGGTGTTCGCCGCCTTCCTGATCTTCCTCAATCTGCGGGTCCTCGACTTCCAGGGTCTCTTTAGCCGCGTCCACCAGCTGCCCAAGGGGGGCGGCGTGATCACCGCCATCTGCCTGCTGCTGCTGGTCGGGGCGGTGGCGAAATCCGCCCAGCTGCCGCTCCACACCTGGCTCCCCGACGCCATGGAAGGTCCGACGCCGGTCTCCGCGCTGATCCATGCCGCGACCATGGTGACCGCGGGAGTCTACCTCGTGGCGCGCATGCACCTCCTCTACGACTGGGCGCCGGCAGCGGCGGCTACCGTCGCCGTGATCGGCGGCGTCACCGCGTTGTTCGCGGCCACCATCGGCACCTCACAGGTGGACATCAAGCGCATCCTCGCCTACTCCACCATGAGTCAGATCGGCTACATGTTCCTGGCGGTGGGGATTGGTGCCTACGCCGCCGGCATGTTCCATTTCATGACCCACGCATTTTTCAAGGCGCTCCTCTTCATGGCCGCCGGCAACGTCATCCACGCCTTCCACGATGACCAGGACATCCGCCACATGGGCAATCTGCGGGCCGGCCTTCCCATCACCTTCTGGACGTTCTTGATCGGCACGCTTTCCATCAGCGGCTTCCCGCTCTTGGCGGGCTTCTTCAGCAAGGACGAGATCATTCGGGCGGCGCTGAGCGCGCCCGGTAGCGAGTTCTGGCTGGGCGTCATCGCCCTGATTACCGCCGGGTTGACCGCCTACTACATGTTCCGGCTCTTTTTCATCGCCTTCGGCTGGGAATGGCTATCACACGACGACCGGCACCTCCACGAGGCGCTGCCGGTGCAGACCGTGCCGATCATCATCCTCGCGGTGGGCGCCGTCGTGGGCGGCTACGTCCCGGTCGCGAGCTTCCTCTCGCCGGTCTTCGGTCACGGGGTCGAGGTGGGGACGGGCGCCTTCATCGGGCTGGCCGCATTGTCGGTGCTGGCCGCGCTGATCGGCTTCCTGACCGCCTACCTGCTGCACGCGAGGCGGCCCGATCTCGCGGTGGTTTGGCGTACGCGGCTCGGCCCCATCCATACGCTGGTCGAGCACAAGTACTACCTCGATGAGCTCTACGACCGCGTCTTCGTCCGTCCGGGCCTGGCCCTGGCTCGCTTCCTCAACGACATCGTCGAGCCGCGTGTCATCGATGGCGCGGTCAACGGGGTAGCCGACTTCTTCCTGCTCGAGGCCCGAGAGTTCCGCCTCATCCAGACCGGTCGGGTCGGCACCTATGCGCTCTGGACGTTGGGCGGCGCCATCGGCGTGGTGCTGGTGGTGGCCGCCTTCCTCGGATACCTGCCGGTGAGGCTGGGCGGATGAGCTGGTACAGCTTGCCCGGCAGCGTGCCCTGGTTGACGCTTTCGCTGGTGATCCCGCTGGCCGGGGCGCTGCTCGTGGCGCTGGCGCCGGGGGAAGTCCGCCGCGTCGTCAAGCAGCTTGGCGTCCTCAGCGCCGTCATCACGTTGGTGCTGGTGCTGGCGATCATCGGGGGCTTCCAGCATGGGGTCGGCAACCTCCACCTGCAGTTCGAGGAATCGCTGCAATGGATTCCCTCCCTGGGCATCAGCTATCACCTGGGAGTCGATGGCCTCAGCCTCTTCCTGCTGGGGCTCAACGCACTGCTCTTCCTGATCGCGATCGTCATCGTCGATCCGCTCATGCCCCGGCTGAAGCAGTTCATTCTGCTGATGCTGATCCTCGAGGCCGCCACCGCCGGCATCCTGCTGTCGCTGGACCTCGTCCTCTTCTATGTCTTCTGGGAGGCGATGCTGGTTCCGCTCTACTTCCTGATCGGCGTCTGGGGTGAGGGCCGGCGCGTCTACGCGGCGTTCAAGTTCCTGATCTATACCGTGATCGGCAGCTTCGCGATGCTGGTCGCGATCCTCGCGGTCGCCGCCATCAACTTCTCCCAATCCGGGCAGCTCAGTTTCGATTGGACGGTGCTGGTCCAGCATCCGGCGGCGGGGATCTGGCATTTGCCCGCCGGACTGGGAGCGATCGGCATCCAGCAGTTGCTCTTCATCGGGTTCGGCCTCGCCTTCGCGATCAAGATGCCGATCTTCCCGCTGCACACCTGGTTGCCGCCGGCCTATACCTCGTCGCCGATCCCGGTCGTGATCGTCTTCGCCGGCCTGGTCTCGAAGCTCGGCGCCTACGGGTTCCTGCGCTTCAACCTGGCGCTCTTCCCCGATGCCGCGCACACCCTGGGCGGCCCGCTCGCGGTGCTGGCGACGATCGGCATTCTCTATGGCGCCTTCATGGCGCTGGTCCAGACCGACCTCAAGCGCCTGGTCGCCTACGCCTCGATGAGTCACCTCGGCTTCATCGGCCTCGGCATCTTCGCCGGTAACCTGTTCGGGATCGAAGGCGCGCTGGTGCAGATGATCAACCACGGCGTGATCATCGCCGCGCTCTTCCTCATCGTGGGCATGATCGAGCGGCGCGCCGGCACTCGGCTCAGGGCCGAGCTCCGTGGGTTGGCGGCGACCGCGCCGCTGTTTGCCGCCCTCTTCCTCGTGGTCTCGCTCGCCGCGCTCGGGCTGCCCGGCCTCAACGGGTTCGTCGGTGAGTTCCTGATCATGCTGGGCGCCTGGGCGTCATTTATCCCGATGGCGGTCGGCGCCGGCATCGGCGTCATCCTGGCGGCCTGGTACGTGCTTCGCTTCTACCAGGGCTCAACGCAGGAGGCGCCGCCGCAGCCGGTCGGCTTCGGTGAGCTGCGGGCCGCCGACGTCGGCGTGCTGGCCCCGCTCCTGGCGCTCATGGTCCTGATTGGCGTGACTCCCGGCTTCTTCCCGGCCGCGGTCGACGCCACCGTCAAAGCCCTGCCGGTATTGCTGCGATGACGATCAACCTCAGCGGGATCGGCATCGACTACGGCGCCATTCTCCCGGAGCTGGTGGTGGCCGGCACGGCCATCGTCGTGCTCTTTCTCGAACTCGTGGTGCCACCCGATCGGCGCCGCTGGCTGGCGGCCGTGACCGTGGTCGGCCTGCTCGGCGCGCTGGTCGCCACCATCCCTCTGTGGGGCCAGAACCGCTCGGCTTTTGGCGACACCGTGATCGCCGACAGCCTCGCCGCCTTCTTCTACGTGCTGCTGATCGTCATCACGATCCTGACGGTAGCGATCTCGCCCCGCTACCTGCATGCCCTGGACCTGGACTACGGCGAGTACTACATCCTGATCCTGGGCGCCACCGCCGGCATGATGCTGCTGGCGGCCGCCACCAGCCTGATGACGATTTTCCTCGGGATCGAGCTGCTCTCGATTTCTCTGTACGTTCTCTCGGGCTTCGCGCGCACGGCGCTTCGCTCACAGGAATCGGCCCTGAAGTATCTGTTGTTAGGCGGCTTCGCCACCGGCTTCCTGCTGTACGGCATGGCGCTGATCTACGGGGCGACCGGCAGCACGACCCTTCGCGGGATCGCCGCCTTCACCACGGCCGTATCCTCCAACGCCGGCGGCAACGTCCTGCTCTTGCTCGGCATCGGGTTCCTCTCCGTTGGGCTGGCTTTCAAAGCCTCGGCCGCCCCCTTCCATATGTGGACCCCCGACGTGTACGAGGGGGCGCCCACGATCGTCACGACCTTCATGTCGGTCGCCACCAAGTCGGCGGCCTTCGCCGCCGTCGGCCGCGTCTTCATCGCGACCTTTCCCTCGATCTCGAGCCGCTGGTACTTCCCGCTGGCCCTGATCGCCATCTTCTCGCTCTTCATCGGCAACCTGGTCGCCATCACCCAGGACAACATCAAGCGGATGCTTGCCTATTCGGGCATTGCGCACGCCGGCTACATCCTGCTCGGCGTGCTGCCCGGCACGACGCAGGCCTTCTCCGCCACGCTCTTTTACATCGCCGCCTACTCCGTGATGAACTTCGGAGCGTTCGCCGTGGTCACCGCGGTCGCCGCCGGTGGCGAGCAGACGGCCGACCTCAGCCACTGGCGAGGCCTCTTTTACCGGCGGCCGTTCCTGGCCACGGTGATGACGATCTTCATGCTGTCGCTGGCCGGCATCCCGCCGACGGTCGGATTCTTCGCCAAGCTCTTCGTCTTCCAGGCCCTGGTCAATGCCCAGATCTGGGCGCCGCTGATCGTGGCCGTGATCATGACGATCGTGTCCTTCTATTACTACTTGCGGGTGATCGTTGTCATGCTGGCGGCTCCGGATGAGGCGGTCGTGGAGAAGCGACCCCTCGGGTTTCCGACCAGCACCGTGTTGGGTGCGGCCGCCCTGGCGACCCTCGTCCTCGGGATCATCCCCGCGGTCGTCCTCGACTGGGCGACCCGCGCCGCCTCCCTACACTTCTAGGGTCCGATGAGCCTGCGCGCGCCTGCCCCCACGATCGCGCCGGCCCCCGGCCGCCTGGCCGTGCGGCCGGCGGCGAAGCGACGGATCACGCCGCTGTGGGTGCTAACGAGAGCTTGGCGCGAGCTGCGCAAGATGCGCACCGCCATCATCCTGCTCGCCATCCTGGCGCTGCTGGCCACCGTCGGCACGCTCCTGCCGCAGCTGCCGCAGAATCCGCGAGGCGTGATGGGCTACGTGTTGCGCCATCCGGTGACCGCTCCCTGGTTCGCACGCCTCGGCCTCTTCGACATCTTCAGCTCCTGGCCGTTCATCATCGTCGCCGTCCTGATGTACACCTCGATCGGCGCCAGCATGTTCATTCGCGTACCGGCCGCCTGGCGCCGCGGCATGGATCCGGCCCAGCGCAGCCGCGGGCTCTGGGCAGAGGTGGCGAGCATTATCTTCCACGCGAGCTTTTTCATCCTGCTGGTGGGGGTCCTGTTAGGGAAGGCCGCCGGCTTCCTGGGCAACGTCGCCGTGGTGGAGGGGGATAGCTTCACCGAGGCGCGAGCGAATTACGACAACCTCAGCGAAGGTGTGCTGGCCACGCAGCACGCCAACTTCCAGGTGAAGGTCGACAGCTTCAGCGCCACCTACTGGCCGAGCGGCGCGCCCCGGGACTTCACCTCGCAGGTCCGCATTTACGACGGCGGACGGCTCGTGGAGGCGAAGAGCATCCAGGTCAACCACTACGTCGACTACCGGGGGGTGAAGATCTACCAGGCCGGCTTCGGCTGGGCGCCGACCCTTCGGATCGAGACCCCCGACGGCCGGGTCGTCGAGGACACCCCGACCATCTTCGTTGGCGACCCACAGTTCGCCAACGGCGTCATCAAGGCGCCCTCCGCCGGGCCGGGCGATCAGCAGCTGGGCGCCACCGCGATCTTCATGCCGGATCCACAGATCACCGACCAGTCGATTGGCCCGGGGACACCCCAGCTGCGAAACCCGATTTTGCTGGTACGCCTCTACCGGGGCGACCTCCACCTCAACCAGCCGCAAAACGTCTTCGCACTCGATACCAGCAACATGGACCTTCGCTGGCGCGGGGCGCTGCGGGTCGGCGAGAGCGTGGTCACGCCCGACGGCTACCGGCTGAGCTTCACCGGGCTCAAGCGCTATACGGATCTGACGCTCAACAAGGATCCGGGGATCCCCATCGTGCTGGCCGCCTTTATCATCGGGCTCGGCGCGCTGCTGATCAGCCTCTACCTGCCGCTGATGGGGCCCGAGCAGCGCCTTTCACCGTCACGGGAGCTCACCGGCTAGCGCCAACATAACGCTGCCCGCAACGTTTTTGTCGTCGTATGGCCGTGGTGAATAGGCCCAACGGCAGGGACGCAAAGCGAGTCGCGGGCCGCATCCTTAACAGCGTTATGCGGTGCCGCCGTCTTTCCTATTCCAAGAGGGGCCAGGCGATCGTCGAAACGGCGCTTTTGCTGCCGCTCCTGATGCTGCTTACGATGGGCAGCGCCGACCTCGGTAGGGTCTTCTACTACTCGATCGCCGTTACCAACGCCGCACGCGAAGCGGCCCGGCAGGGGACCTATTTCGACCCGACCGCCAATCCACCGGCCAACACCTTCGATGACTACGCCGACATTCTGGCCGCCGCGCAGCGCGACGTGCCGAGCGACGTTACGTTGGCGCTGTCGACCATCGCCCCCTTGCACTGCTTGACGGGCTCCCAATCGAGCTGGTCGGCGAACTACCCGACGGCCCCGAATACCGGGTACGTCTACATCTGCTTCGACGGGCAGGACAATCCAGCGCCGGCCAGCGCGACCAGCACGATCCAGGTCACGATCCTCTACAACTTCCAGCCGGTCACGCCGCTGGCGAGCGTCGTCGGCGCCAGCACGGTGCACGTCGTGTCGTCGACCACCATGGAGGTGCAGCACCAGCAATGAAGCACAAGGGGCAGGGCCAGTCGCTGGTCGAGATGGCGCTGATCGCGCCCTTCCTCATCATGATCCTGCTAACGGTGATTGACTGCGGCCGTGCCGCCTACGACTACTCGACGCTTGCCGCTGCCGCCCGCGAGGGAGCACGCGCGGCCATTACAACCGGGAACAATCGGCCGGACAACAACCGCGTGATCGGGGCCGTCGTGCAGAACGCGTTCGGGCTAGCGCTCAGCGCCGGCAGCTGTGTCAATGACACCCCGGCGCCAGCCCAGAGCATGACGGCAAACACCGGGTTTGTGTACGTCGGCGGCGGGAACGGAAACCCGACGCCTAACGCGCCCTCCGGTCAGGCGCCGGCGGGCGCAGGAGGCTGCCAGGCGGTGGTCCCGAGCTACGCCGGTCACAACCCGCTGACGGTCACGATCAAGTACAGCTTCATGCCCCTCACGCCCTTCGGCTCGCAGTTTTTCCCCGGTGGCATCGTCATGACTGTTACCAGCACCATGAGCACGGAGTATTGATGCAGGGAGCCTGGTTGCGAAAGCAGTCAGGGCAGGCGGTCGTCCTCGTCGCCATCGCCGTGCTGGCGCTGACCGCCATCCTGGCGCTGGCTCTCGACGGCGGCAGCATCTATCTCGATAAACGGCAGTTGCAGAATGCCGCCGACTCGGGCGCACTGGCCGGCGCGGAGCGGCTCATGACGGTGCCACCGAGCTACGCGAATATGCATAACCAGGCCGTGGCCAACCTCCTCCAAAACCTTCCTGGCACGAGCAAGGGCGGGACAGTCTGTAGTGCTTCCTGTCCGATTCAGAAGACGATTGGCCTGCCGGGTGGCAACGGGGTTGGCACACTCGACCTGGGGGCGGGGTACCACGTGGAGCTGTCGGCGCCCACCTCCTACACCTACCAGGTCACCGTCTGGCACACCCACAACGTGGTGGTGGCGCCGATTCACGGCTTTCAGCCGACCATCACGCTGGCGGCGCGGGCTACGGCCCAAAACGCCAATTTGCCCTACGCCGTCGTCCTGCTCCAGGACAAGCCGCAGTACGCTACCTACTCAAACTTCAATATCAACGGCACGCCCGGTGGAATCACCATCCAGGGCCCCGGCGGATCGAATCCGAATGACCGAGGCGGAATTTTCTCCAACGCCAGCATCGCGCCGGGCAACGGAACCCCGTCCATCACGTTTAGCCCGGGCGGCAATCAGGGTGACCTCTGGGCGGTCAACGAGAGCAACACCGACCGGACTGCGCTGCAAACCGCGGGGGTGGTGAGTGGCCAGCAAACTGCCGGCGTGACCGGCCTCCCAAGGTCTGCCTCACATCTTGACTTCCCGACCTACCCCGAGCCCGCACCACCCGCCGCCACGTACAACGGGAGCACCGTCGTCAATGGGCCGCCGACGTATCTTTGCCCCGGTCAATACACGAACCAGATTGCCGTGCAAAACGGAGCGACGGCCGTGCTCGCTCCGGGCGTCTACCAGGTCCAGGCAAACGGGGTTAATGTCCAGGGAACGCTGCGAACGCTCAATGCCAGCGACCTGAACCAGACGGTCTGCGGCCAGCTTCTCACGGCTTTGCCAACTGATACGGGGGTCATCATCGAGGTGACGCCAGCGAACGCCTCGGGGAACACGCAGTGCAACAAGCACATCTTTTCGGCGGCTGCGACCTCGACGATCACTCTACAGCCATCCCCCAAGTACTTCAATATCAGCCTCTACATCGAGACCATGCCGAACTGGCAGACCGTCTGCACCACCCAACCGCTGGGTACCAACGTTGTGCGCTTCTCCGGCGGCGCCTGCTACAGCATCGGCGGCGCCATCTACGGCCCGGCCGACAACATGGTGCTCACCGGTAGCGGCTGCGGCACCGGCGTTGGCCAGGTCGTGGCCTGGACGTTGCTGATCAACGGCAATGGCAACGTGAACGAGACCTTCGATCCGAATTCCGTTCCATACATGAAAGGCCTGACCCAGTAGGTCTGTCACCAGCGCGTTACCCGTGAAGCAATCGGGTAACAAGCGGATGCACTGGTTGAAGCGCGGCATGCCGTAAGACTCGGCGTAGGAACTCGTCACTAAGGTTGTGGCTGTGCTCAAGGGAGTTCACTCCTCGCGTGCGCGCGGACATCACGGCCAATCGCTGGTCGAGTTCGCTTTGGTCGTCCCGCTGCTCACGCTTCTCTTCCTCGGAGCAGTGGACCTGACCCGGGCCTTCTACACCTACATTGGCCTGCAAAACGCGACGCGAGAGGCGGCCCGGGTGGTCATCGACTTCCCCTATGAGTACGACGACACGGTGGCATGCGCCGCGGGGAATCAGGAGGGACTGCCCTATGTCACCGTCAGCTGCGCCACCGGAACGCTGACCTTCTCCCCGGCTGCCAACACGTCGGCGAACCCGCCGGCGCGTGTGCCCGGCCGCGCTCCGGTCACGGTAACGGCGACAGCGAGCTTTACCCCACTCACGTTCCTGATGACCGCCGTCACTGGCGGGACGATCACGTTGCGAGCATCGACGACGATGCTCACCTGGTACTGAAAGTGCTAATGCACAGAATCCGATCCAGCCGCGGCGGTCAGGCCATGGTGGAATTCGCCCTCCTCGTGCCGGTGTTTTTCATGATGCTGATCGGCCTGCTCGACTTCGGGCGTGCCGGCTTCTACTACGTGGCCGCCACCAGCCTGGCACGCAGCGCCGCGCGGGAGGGGGCCGCCTATGCCAGCCAGGGCACGGGCTTCACCGACGCGCAGATCGTTGGCATGATGTCGGTTCAAGCCAACGCTGAGACCATCCGGCTCACGCAGCCCGTGGGTTGCGGCACCGTCACGCCGCCGGCGTCGCTGACATCTTGCTACCAGCCGCCGGTCGGTCAGGCATACATCTTCATCGACCGCTCGAACTTCGGCACCCTGCCAAAGTTCATCAAGGTCTCGGTCATCTACCGCTTCGATGCCACGACGCCGATGGTTCGAGCCCTGGTTGGGACCATCTACGTCCGAGCGACGTCGAGTATGGAGACGGAGTTCTGAGATGCTGCTCAACATTCGCCGGCGCTTCGAGCGCGGCCAGGTGCTCGTTATCTTTGCGGTGGCGTCGGTGGCCATCTTCGGCATCGTGGCTCTGGCGATTGACGGTGGCCGCATCCTGATGGACCAGCGCACCCTGCAGAACGCCCTCGATGGCGCCGCCCTCACCGGTGCGCTCGACATCGGTCCGGGTGCGGGTTCGGATCAGTCTGGGACCGGCGAGGACGATGCGATCTACGCGGTAGAGCGATCGCTGGGCATCGACTTCTCGAACAACTACAGCGTCGGCCACCACCTCACGACCAACCCATGCAGCGGAATCGGCTGCAACTCGTCGACGACGCCACGCGGGCCCTATAACCCGAGCAACGCCGGCGTGGGTCCATGCTGCTTCAACTGGATCGACCGCTCTGGCGTCTACACGCTGACGGTGAGAACGCCGTTCAGCTATGCCGGGACCACGGAGCCCGAATCCTACATCTTGATGACGCTGACCCAGAGGTATCCGCTGTTGGTGTCGCCAGGCGGATGGACTGTCAATGTGACAGTGTCAACGATTGCGCTCAACCACGCGATCCCATACGCGATGTTCGAGTTCAAGCACAATGACATCGCCGACATCACGAGCGGCAACAACAACACCCTCAGTACGAACAAGCGGATCGGGGTGAACGGTAGCGTCACCACCGTCGGAGGAGGCGGGATGGGAACTTCCACCGTCACGTTCACCTGCGTCACGCCGCCGACGCCAGCTAACTGGGGCGGCGATATCTGGGAGTACACGGTGATCGCGGGGACGACCGCCATCAATACCCCGGCCTCGATTGGCGAGGGAAGCTGCCCGGGGGGTCTCGGAAGCTCCACGTATAGGGCATTGAGCGGCTACCTCTTCCCCCCCAACGTTCACCTGCCGCAGGATCCTTGCCTGACGCTGGCGTGCCCGGCGGTCGTGGGGCCGATTTCGGTGAGTGGCACCGAAATCCTTGTGCCGACCCGAAGCTCCGATCCAACCCAGCCCTGGGGGCCACGGTATAGCTCCGTGTCGGTTTCTGGAAACGCGAACACGCTGTTGCTCGAGCCCGGCGTCTACTTCTTCGAGGGAAGCGCCCCCGGCAGCGGTCTCCTCACCACCTCGAGTGGAACGACAATCACGGGCGACTGTTATTTGAGCGTATTGCCAAGCTGCTGGACGCCAGGATCGGGCGCTCCCAGTGTGTGCGCAGCCGGCGGCGTGGCGTTGCCACGCGCGGATACCGGTGCAATCCGCCAATTCCACTGCACCACCGATAAGGACTTTGGCGTGCTCCTCGTCTTCTATCCGGCTGGATCTGACGCGAGCTCGGGCGTCTCTTGCACGAACGTAAACCCCACCGGAAGTTTGAACTACTATTGCACCGTCAGCAACATCGGTGCGGGCGCCGATAATCAGCTCCAGGTGCAATCAGGCTCGAACTTATATATCAGCTCGTCTCAGAAGTATCACGCCGTCTCTGTATACGTGGACCCAAACCATCCAAACCCATCCTCGACCTGGAACTTCACCGACCCGACCAAGCTCGCGGCGGCCGGATGTGCCAGCAACGCCTGCGCGCTGCAGATCGGCATTGGCAGTCACGTGATTTACGTTCAGGGTGGTGGAAGTGTGAGCATCAACGGCGCCATCCTGGCCCCGGAGGATAACACCTTCCTCGGTGGCGGTGGGAACGGGAAGGGCTACGGCCAGATCCTGAGCTACACCGCGAGCTTCATCGGCAACGCGGCGATCAAGGAAGCCTACAACCCGATCGCGCTCGCCTATACGCCGGTCATCGTCCAGTAGCGTCTTCGTCCATACAATGGCGGGATGCCAGGCGCCGCGCCCAATCGAAACGCCGTGGGCGTGGGGCTCGTCATCGGTTCCGCGGTCTGCTTTGGCACGCTGGGCGTCTTCGGCAAGCTCGCCTACCGTCTTGGGCTCAGCACTCCGCAGCTCCTGAGCTATCGCTTCGCGCTGGCGGCCGTGCTGCTCTGGCTTGCAGCGATTGCGATCCGTCAGCCCTTCCCGCCGCGGCGGAGTCTGCTCGGGCTCGCCATCATGGGCGGCGCGGGGTATGTGGGCCAGTCGGGGAGCTATTTCAGCGCCTTGCATTTCATTCCGGCCTCGACGAACGCGTTGCTGCTTTACACCTTCCCGGTTGTCGTCACGCTGCTGGCGGCCCTGCTCTTCCGCGAGTCGCTCAGCATGGTCAAGCTGACCGCTTGTGGCCTGGCATTTTTCGGAACGCTGCTCGTCGTCGAGGCCCAACTGCATGCCGCCCCGGTGATTGGCATCGCGCTCGGCCTGGGTTCGGCCGCGTTCTACTCCGGCTACATCCTTTATGGAAGTCGCCTGCTTCCCGGCCTTCCACCCGTTTCGGCGACGGCGACGATCATGACGTCGGCCGCCGTAGTCTGGGGCCTCTTCGCCGCCGTCACCGGCCAGCTCGCGGTCGCATGGACCGCGCCGCGCGTGGCACTGATCGGAAGCTTTGCGCTGCTGGGCACGACCATCCCGGTGCTGACCTTCATCCTCGGCCTGCGCCTGGTCGGGCCGTCGCGCGCCGCCATCCTCAGCACCTTCGAGCCGGCGAGCACCGTGCTTCTGGCCGTGATCATCCTGGGCGAGCTGGCCAGTCCGCTGCAGTATGTCGGTGGCGCGTTGATCATCGCGTCGGTCCTCCTGCTGGAAGGGTCCGGCTGGGTGGCATCGCGCGTTCTAGCGCAGGCAACCCACGAGTAGGCCGTTACGTTGCTTGGCAGGTATGACTCCTTCCAAGAAGCTCCACAAAAACGACAAGCTGTGGGGAGCGGTTGCCGAGGCTCTGGTCGCCGCCTACGCCCTTATCGGCGCCGCCGGCAAGCTGAGCTCGTATCGCCCATTTACCGATGTGGACGGGAAGGACATCGTGATCGATTTGGCTGGAGGTTTCAAGGACATCTACCTTCAGGTCAAGTGCGCCCTCGCGATCAATCGCAATCACCGGATTGCGGGCACCGTGCGATTGCATCGGGGGCATGTCCCAACGAGTCCCAAGTTCGTTTATGTCTTCTGCCTGCTTGATCGACGCCAGATGGAGCTGGCCCGCATCTGGGTCGTCCCGTCTGTCATCTTTTACAGCCGCGCGTACCGGACTACCCAACCAAAGGGAATGGTCCAGTTCAATTTCGATTGCCGGCTGGGCGGCGATGAGCGATGGGATGAGTTCGAAGTCACACGCGATCAGCTTGGTCCCAGACTGGTCGCCCTCATCCGAGCGGCCGCCATGGACCGAGGCGGGGTGAAGCAGCGTGTCCCGGCCGGTCGCTGGCTCGAACTCGCCGCCTGAGCGGTGGGGCGCGGCTTCGAGATAGACGCATCCTTATAATCCGCGCTGCTGCCCCCTTAGCTCAGTGGACCAGAGCGGGTGCCTTCTAAGCACTAGGTCGCAGGTTCGAATCCTGCAGGGGGCGCTTTTGTGTTTGTAGTAGTTCGGCTGAGGTGTCCCATTGGGCCTTCGGCTGATGCGTCCCCCGCCTTCGGGTGAGGTGTCCCACCTACTTCGGTTGATGTGTCTCACTTTCCCGCATGAGGGAATGAGCGTGACTGAGCAGCGGTAGGAGGCTGCTCAGGGGGCGCTTCTGGCTCACCGCTTCTGACTCACTGTGACGTCAGAACCACAAATGGCGGCGAGCTGTGCTATTTGTCACAACAATATTGACAAATGCGAATGTGAGTGTACTGTTGCGGTACTAAGCGAGCGCGTCGGCGACACCGGGTAAAAGGCAGGAACGTGAAGGGGTAAGCGCAGGCGGAGCCGGTGGCGAAGCTTGTGTGGACCCAGCCCAAGTGGGCGAGGGGACACCAGGGGTGAGGGAGGGGTCCGCGGCCGTGGTTTCAGCCAAGGTGCTGATCCCGCAGGTGCAGTCCCTTGCCCGCGAACGGGTCGACGCGCTGCTCGTGCGCATCTGGCAACATCGAGTCGGGCTGGTCGTCGCGCCGGCCGGCTCGGGGAAGAGCACCCTGCTGGCCGGCTTCGCCGCCGCGGCGACGGTGCCCGTCGCCTGGTATCGCGCCGAGAGTTGGGACGCGAAGACCAGTACCCTGCTCAGCCACCTGGAGTCGGCATTCACGGCCGTGCTCGGACGGATCCCGGATCGGTGGGACTCGATCGAGACCGCGGCTCGGGCACTGGAGACCTGGCCCGGGCGCCGCGCTCTGCTCGTCATCGATGACCTCCACACGTTGGAGGACAGCCCGGCCGAGCTTGCGCTCGAGCGGCTCATCGATTACGCCCCGCCCAGCATCACCTTCCTGATCGGCTCGCGCGCGCTTCCCGGCTTTAACCTCTCGCGATTGCGGGTGTCGGGCGCGTTGCTCGAGATCGGGAGTGAGGACTTGCGGTTTCGCTCCTGGGAAGTCGAGCGGCTCTTTCGCGACTTCTATCGTGAGCCGCTTCCTCCGGAAGAGCTCGCTGAGCTGGCACGCCGCACCGAGGGCTGGGCGGCGGGCCTTCAGCTCTTCCACCTGGCAACTCGTGGCAAGTCGTCGCAAGAGCGGCGCCGGATTCTCACCGCGCTGGGAGGCCAGTCGCGCCTGACGCGTGAGTATCTGACCCGCAATGTCCTCGACCAGTTGCCGGCCGAGCTGCGCTGGTTCCTTGTGCGCACCTGCGTGTTGCCGCGCCTCACCGGACCGATCTGCGATGCCTTCCTCGACCGAACCGGCGGCCAGCAGGTGCTGGAGGAGCTCGAACGCCGTCAGATTTTCACCTATGCCACGGACGACCGAGGTGGCTACCGCTATCACGAAGTGCTGCGCTCGCACCTCGAACAGGTGTTGGTCGAAGAGCTCGGTGAGGTCCAGGCGCGCGCCGCCTACCAGCGTGGTGGACGGCTGCTGGAAACAAGCGGCGCGCTCCCGGATGCCGTGCAGGCCTATTCCCGTGGTGAAGACTGGGAGGCGGTTGACCGCTTGCTGCATCACCAGGGTGGCGAGGTACTCGAAGGCCCGGACACCTGGATCGACGCGTTGCCGCCCGCGTTGCTGCGGCAGGATCCGTGGTTGATGCTGGGTAGCGCCCGGCGCCATCGCGCCGAAGGACGCTGGCGGGAGGCGATCGAAGCCTACCACCGGGCCGAGCGCGTGTTCGGCTCGACCGAGGCTGGATTGCTCTGCGCCACCGAGCGCAAGGCGCTCGCCGGCTGGCTCGAGCCGGCGCCGATGCCGGGGAACGATTGGGCGGGCGTGTTGCGGAAGGCGGTGGCGCACGATCCGCTGGCCGTAAAGCAGGCCGCCTCGCAGTTGCCCGAGGCGACCGGCAAGCTCGCCACCGGCCTCGTATGCCTCCTGGCCGGACAACTGGACGAGGCACAGCGTCAACTGAATGTCGCCGCCGACAGTCGTGACGCGCCGGTTGCGCTCGCAACCGCCGCTCGCCTCCTGGCCGGCGTCGCCGCGCTGCTCAGCGGTGACCAGCAGGGCATCTTCGACGTCGAACAGTCCGCGGAGGCGGCGGAGACGCTCGGGATGGGGTGGGTCGCCCGCCTGGCGCGCGCGGCCCGGGTCCTCGCCGGGCGGCCGGGTAGCGCCGCGGAGGCGGAGGCGCTTCGGGTGGCCAGCGATCGCGACGGCGATCGATGGGGGAGTGCGCTCATCGGGCTGATGATCGGTTGGGCCGCGCTCTACGCCGGTGAGATTGCCCTGTCGCCACTGGAAGAGGCGACCGACACCTTCCATCAGCTCGGCGCCGGGGTCCTCGAGGCCTGGTCGCGGGCGTTACTCGCTCTCGCACTCGCGCGGAGTGGCGTGCCCGAGGCACGCGAAGCGGCCTTGCAGGCCGAGAATCTCGCGCGCTACAGTGGCACCTCCGTTGCTCGGTATTTCCCCTACCTGGCGCTGGCCGAAATCGAACCGGATCGCGCCGCCGAATATACCGTGCTGGCGACGGCGGTTCAGGAGGAAAGCGGCCTTGCTCCGCTGAGTCACTCAGCGCCTGTGCCCGCCCCCGAGAACGTCATTCGCATGGGCATGGTCCGGTCCGTGGCATCGCTGAGCATTCGCTGCTTTGGTGGTTTCAGCCTCGCGATCAAGGGCCGGGCGGTGGACCTGACCGCGGTCAAGCCGCGGGCGCGGGCGGTGCTCCGGATGCTGGCCGTCAACGCCGGCAACCCGGTTCATCGCGAGGTGCTGGGCGCGGCCTTCTGGCCGGATGCCGATGCCGACACCGGGGCGCGCAACCTTCATGTCGTCGTCTCCTCGCTTCGCTCCTGGCTCGAGCCCGGCTTGAGCCGGGGCGGGTCATCGATCCTGCTGCGCCAGGGGGACGCCTACCGCCTGGCCCTGCAGTCGGACGCGGAGGTCGATCTCGTCCAATTTTCGAAGGCGCTCGCCTCGGCGCGCGTGGCCCGGTTGCGCGCCGAGCCGGAGGCGGCGATCGCGCATTTCGAGCAGGCCCTCGAACTCTATGCCGGCGAGCTGCTGCCCGAAGACGGTCCCGCGGAGTGGGCGATCGAGCCGCGCGAACGCTTTCATGCCGGGGCGCTCGAGGCGGCGCAGGGCCTGGCTGAACTGCTGCTCAAGCGGGGCGACCTGGCGGCGGCAGCCAGCGTCTGTTCCACCGGACTGTGGATCGACCGGCTACATGATCCGCTCTGGAAGCTCTTGATCCAGGCGCGCGAGCGTGCGGGCGATCCGGTGGCGGCCAGCCGTGCGCGGCGTGACTACGCCCGAGTCCTCGAGGAGCTCGGCCTCAGTGCGACCGCGCGGTCCTAGTCCTTCGTCTTGAACTCGACTTCGGTAATGGCCGCCGACGAGGCTGACGCTCCAGCCGGGGCATAGACCGACTGGACATGGATCTCGACGAACGTCACCTGCCTGGCCTTTCCGTCCGCGAGCGCATTGAACTGTGCTTGGGTGGCGTCCTGGTCGTTGAGGGTTACGTCGGTCGCGTAGCCGTTGGAGAAGACAAGGTGAACCACGTGCGGCCGCGGCTGCGAGAGGAAGGCGTCGGCCGGGGCCGTCCCTGACGCCCCCGAGCGAAACCCGATCTCCGCAAGATCCTGAGGGCCGCTGAAGCGGACCACCAGCACCGGCGCGCGGTCGCTGGGAAGCGCCGCCCAGTAGGTGTTGCTGTAGCGATCGATGGCGAGCATGGGGCTGTGGCCCGCGATCGCGGTGCTGGCCGAGGCGCCGATCGGCGTGACGGGATCGTAGTTCGGATGGACAGTTTTCCGAATCGCGGTGACGGCGGCGGTCACTCGATCGACGACGACGTTGTGAAAGCTAGGGACCAGCAAGAAGGCCAGTACGCCCACCACGATCAGGGCCACGATGGCGAGCCGGATGATCCTCCAGACCACGCCCATCACGTTCGGCGGGCCGACCCGATGCGGGCGCCAGCCGGCTTCCCGCGTCCGTACGCCGAAGACTTTGTTGAAGAAACGGCGGTACCAGGGCAGCTGGACCGCCAGCGCCTCGTCGAGCGAATTGCCGCAGCGCCGGCAGAAATGTCGGACTGGCTCGTTGCCCTCGCCGCACTGGCCACAGATCAGGTCACCTGGATGACGCCGAGTCGGGGCCTCGAGGGTGCGCGGCGCCGAACGAGGCCGGGCGGTGGTCGGTGCCACCGAGATGGGACGCCGGGAGATCGGTTCATCGGCCGGGGCGACCGGGACGACCGGAGCGGGGGCGGCCGCGACCGGCGCGGCGACGCCGGCGAGGACGGGCTCGGGCGCGGGGCCCGGCATTTCCCCTCCCCCTCTGGGGGAGGGTACGGTGGGGGCGGCCGATGTCACTGGCACGACGCGAACGATCGGAGGCGGTGCTACCGGCTCCGGTTCAACGGCCGCGGCCGGCTGGGCCGCTCCCTCTTCCATGCCGACCGCCTGCTTGACCCGGTCGATCAAGCCAAGCTTTACCGGCTCAGGCTCCGGTTCGGGCGCCGCTGGTTCCGGTTCCGGCTGCGCGACCACGACGCGCTCGCCGGTCCATTCCAGGAACTTCCCGCACGACCCGCAGAACGTGTCGTTGTCCTCGTTGTGGTGCCCGCACTGTTTGCAGACGATCACCCGGTGGTCACCTCCACAGCATCCGTTACGTCGGCGCGTTTGACAATCTCCACTTTGTGGGTCACATGGGCGGGTTTGGCGGCCATGACCAGCGCGTCCAGCCGGGCCAGGTTGATGGTGTCCGGGTCGTCGACGGTGACCCGGACGAGGACGGCGAAGTTCGGTGATCCGGGGAGCGCGCCGCCGGCCGTGGTCGAGGTGGCCACGCCGCCGGTCTCGTGCAGTTCGACGGTGCCACCGGTGAGCACCGCCACTTGCTCCTTGAGGCCGCTGGCCGTGCCGCGCATCCGGTAGAACTCGAAGGCGCGGCTGACCAGGACCCGGCGTCGCTCCATCGACCAGCTTTCGTCGAGGACGATGCCGAACCAGCTGCCCAGCCACTCGAGGAAGTCCTCGGGCGTGAGCCATGGATCGAGGTACGCCGGGAAGTTGTCGAGCGCCGCGAAGATGGGCGCCAGCGCCGCATCGAACGCGGAGACGAAGCGCTGAGTGAAGTCGTCCTCCTGGTAGAGCGCCGGCAGCGATTGACCCAGGGGATGGGGGCTGATCAGAGTGCGGACGAGGCCTCGTTTCTGAGCGACGGCGGCGGTGGCGATCATGCGCCCTCCACCAGGACCTGGTGCTCGTACGAGAACACGAGGGCGTGCGGCTCGATCACGAGACGCTGCACCGCCTGGCCGCGCTGCCCGGTCACCGGGTCCGCGCCAAAGAGGCGAGCGTCCTCGACCAGCTCGGTGGTTTTTAATCCCTGCAGCACCGAATAGACCTCGCCGACGTGCACCGGGCGGCCAAACGGCCAGCCGTTTCGGTCCGGCCCGCCGCTGATGGGATGGAAGTAGCGGTAGAGGGCGTCGAGCGCATCGGCCTGCAACCGCGCTGCGTTGGCCCCTGGCCGCGGGCGCAGCTTGGCCACCACCGTGACCCCACGGTAGACGGGGGGCTCGACCGCGACCCGGGTCCCGATGACGCGCGATTCGTCGAGCCGATGGCTGATCCGCCGCAACGTCTCCTCGGCCGGGACCAGCTGCTCGAATCGAAGCCGGCCGTCCTGACTGCCGGCGGCCGGCACCACCAGGATGCGAACGCCGCCCGCCTCGGTCCCGTCGCCGGCGGTGACGCAACGAATGCGTGCCACCTCCGGCGCCGCCTCACGCGCGAGGTGTTCGTAGTCCTCCATCGTGACCGCTCGATCGCGAGTGCGCAGCACGATCGGGCCGCGCACCTTGGCGTTCTCGATATCCTCGCCGTCGACGCCCCCCTCGGCGGCGCGTCGGTTCTGCACCTTCGAGACGTAGGGAATCGAGGACTTGAGCACGCTGATCGAATTCCGGGCGACGTTGCCACGCCGTCCCCCGCCGATCAGATACGAGCGGATGCGCAGCCGAGCGCCTTTCGGGGGAACCGCGCCGTAGTAGCGCAGCGCGCCGTCCGGCTCCCTGACACCTGGTCCGAGGTGGACTTCGCCGGTGACGGCATCGAGCACGAAGTGCCGATCGTCCGGCTTGCTCTCGACGAAATCCTGCACCTGCTTCCATTCCTGCCAGCCGTCGATGTCACTCACCTCGAGGACCGCGCTCGCACCGCCGGGCACGACGGGCCGGCGCTTCAGCGACAACCGCTGCCCCGGCACACCTTCGGAGACACCCAGGAGCTCGTTCTCCACCAGCTCGGCATTCACGGCCTCCGCGGTGCCGCCGATGGTGAAGGCACTGAGGCCCTTGATCGTCGGTGAGGCGCTGTAGGTTGGCTGGTCGACCTCGGGCTTGAGCACGCGCGCCCGCAACCAGCCGGCCCGCTGCTGCTCGATGACCGAGACGGTGTGACTCTTGGGCACGTGCAGCACGACGTCGCCGTCGCGATTCAAGCCGCCGGTGCCGTCGCGATCGACCTCGCAGGGGGCCCAGGCGTAGCCGTCCCAGGCTTCCCACAGCAGTGGGGGATTTTCCGGGTCGACGCCCACACCCTCGATGTCGCACTTGAATCGCAGGGTGACGGCGCAGGATGGCGCGGCGTCGGACAGGCCGACCAGCAGCACGTCATCGGGCTTGGGCACCTTGTCGAAGCAGTAGAAGGAGGTCTTCGCCAGCAGCGCTTCCGTATGGTCGCGCACCTCCTTCTCGCCGGCTAGCGATGAGGCCAGGTAGCTGAGCGACGTCGGTACGATCGGCAGGTCGCCGACGGTCGTAAACGCGATCGCCTCGTCGGTGTCGCTACGAAGCGTCGCCACCTGCGTGCCGGGACGGATGTGCACGGTGGCCGGTTGCGGGCCGGCGAGCCAGAAGGTGATCGCGGCGCGGGCGGCGGTGGGCGGGAACAGCCGGACGCCGATCAACTCGAGGAACTTGACGTAGTTGCGCTCGGGGACACGGTTGAGCCGATAGAGCACCTGGTCCGTCATCCAGGCGAAGGTCTCGATCAAGGTGACGCCCGGATCGGACACGTTGTGGTCGGTCCATTCGGGACACTTCTGCTGGACAAGGCGCTTGGCGTCGTCGACGAGGTCCTGGAAGCGCCGATCGTCGAGGTTCGGGACCGGAAGTGCCATGCTCACCCTCCTCCAACTGTGTTGTGGTCGGTCATGTCGACTCCGCCGGAATCACGTAGAAGGGGAAGACCAGGTTGCGCGGATCGTTGGTCTCGCCGACGGCATACCGGATGTCGATATAGATGGTGCTCGGGTCCGCGCTGTCGAAGCTCGCGATCACATCCCGAACCTCGATCCGCGGCTCCCAGCGCCGAAGCGAGGCGCGCACCGCGGCGGCCACGCGGGCCGCCGTCTCCGCATCGGCGCTCTCAAAGACATAATCGTGAATCTCGCACCCGAACTCGGGCCGCATCGGCCGCTCCCCGATCGCGGTGCCCAGGATGAGCCGCATGCTCTCCTCGATCTCCTGCTCGCGGGAGACGAGGGCGATTCGCCCCGTGGCGTCGGTGCGGAGCGGGAAGGCCCAGCCTGACCCAATGAACTCTTCGCTCATTGCGCCATCACCTTGGTCTGTCCTGCCGACGCGATCATCATCGGCGTGCCCGTCGGCACGCAGGTCCCGGCCACCGGTGGGAGCGCGAGCAAGACCGGCATGCCGCCGACAAGGACCTTCGTGCTGCCCGACGGGATGATGCCGCTGATGCAGGGCCCATTCGCGGCCGGCGGCGGTGGAAAGGCGCAACCGGCGACCACGTACGAGGCGGGGATGGTCACGACCGGCTGACTGCCAACCATCACCTTCGGGCTCACGGTGGTGCACTGCGCCTGGCCACCGTGCATACAGGTGACCGAGCCGCCCATGTTCACAATTGGTCCCGGCATCACATCACCTGCAGGGCGCCGTTGTTGACATCAACCATCGCCCCGCTGACTTTCAGTTGCCCGCTAGCCTTGACTTCGAGCTGTGGGCCCCCGTCGAGGGTTGCCCCCGAGCCGCCCTTCATATCGAGATTCGTCCCGGCTTCGACCTTGAGCCCCTGCCCCGCCTTCAGGTTGAGGTTCGCCTGGGACTCGAGCGTCATGTCCTGCTGGCATTCGACGTGCACCTTGCCCTGCGACGAGATATGGATCTCCGAGTTGGTCTCATTGAGCGAGATCTTGAGCTTGCCGTCGCTGCTGATGATGGCGACACCCGCCTTGTTCGGGTCATCGAAAAAGATGAACTGATGTCCCTTGCGGGAGATCAGTCCTCGGCGCATGACCTCGCCGTTGTTGAAGAGGCCGCTGCCGAGGTTGGGCGTGTCCTGGCCGTTGTAGAGGCTGCCGACGACGAAGGGGCGGCGGATATCGCCGAACTCGAAGGCCACCAGCACCTCGTCGTTGACCTCGGGCATGAAGAGCGCGCCACTGTTGGGGCCGGCGCCGAGCTGGGTCACCCGCGCCCAGTCGGATTCGTAGTTGTCATCGAGCCAGGGGAATTTCAGCTTGACCCGGGCCTGATTGTTGGGATCGTTGTTGTCCGTCACCTGGGCGATCACGACCCCATTGATGGGCGCGCCCCCAGCCGAGACGGATCCATTCGAGGCGCCCAGTGAGGCGAGACCAAGCAGAGATCGGTCCTGCCGTCCGCTGATCACGAAATGGGTCCGGTAGCCGTCCGGCCCGAACACGTGGCGCGCGCCGCTGAGGGTGTACCGACCTTCGAAGCGATCGCCGACCACGCCGACGCTCACCGCCGCACCGGCTTTGAGCTTGGGATTTCCTCGCGCCACCCCATCCGCTTCGGCGAAGGAACCGGAGATGATCTCGGCGATGGCCGAGGCCACGCCGTCGACCATCGGCTGCTGAGGCAGTGGCCGGGTGACGGCGGTAAAGGTGGGGCTTCCGAATGTACCGGCCAGCGTGCTCGGATCGTCGTGGAGGGCGGCCGCCACCGTTCCTGCATTGGCCGAACCGATGACCACCTGCTTGCCGTCCGGATCCCAGCCGCGGACCTTGACGGTGCTGACCTGCTCCGCCGAGGTCACCCGGGGACGGAACTCGATCAGGTCGTCTCCGAAGACCAGTTGCAGGGGATCGGTATGGCTCTGGTAATTCCCGGTTTGCGGGGCGCTCGACGCCTGGAGTGGCTGGCGGAAATAGAATTGGCCGTCCTCCATGCCCATCTCATAGCCGATCTCCCGCGCCCGCCCTTTCAGAAAGTCCCAATCGGACTGGTTGCCCTGCGAGACGTGGTCATACGTAACGCTGGTGGGGTCGATGTTGCCGATCGGCAGGCTGGCGTTGCCGGCGACCTGGCGCGCGATGTCCGAATCGGTGACGTTCTTGTAGGTCTGGGTGTGGCGCCCACGATGAAGACGATGCGAAAGGTCGTAGCCCCGCAGAATCGTGCGCAACTGCGTCGCGTCGTACTCGGCCTCTAATCCGGTGACCTCGCCCTTGATGAGCGTGACCGCGGTCCCGCCGGGCGGGGTCATCTTGATCGTGATTGTCGAGCCGATATTGACGTGCAGTTGTGAGATCACGT
>JAXDLN010000056.1:0-3269 GCA_034666565.1 Chloroflexota bacterium | reverse complement strand
CCGCACGGCGCCGACGATCTCCGCCTGGAGGTCCCAGGCCTCCTGGTACGGAGTGCTACCCAGCCAGCAGGCTCTTACGTTCTGGGACTTGCTCATCTGCGTGGTATGAGGATCTGACGAGGGGTCCTGCTTCGACGTGCCCGAAGCCCATCTCGAGCGCCTGGCCCTTGAGCCGCGCGAACTCCTCGGGCTTGTAATACCTGACGACCTCCGCGTGGCTCTTCGTCGGCCGGAGGTACTGGCCGACGGTCAGGACGTCGATGTTGTGAGCGCGCATGTTGCGAAAGACCTCGAGCAGCTCCTCTTCCGTTTCGCCAAGGCCGACCATCAAACCTGACTTGGTCACCATGTGCGGCGCCGATGCCTTGACGTGCCGGAGGAGCGCGAGACTGTTCGCGTAAACCGCTTTGGGGCGGATCCGCGCGTACAAACGCGGAACCGTTTCGGTGTTGTGGTTGAAGATGTCGGGGCCTGCATCGACCACCGTCTGCACGGATTCAAGGTCGCCTTGAAAGTCAGGCGTGAGCACCTCGATCGTCGTGGCGGGGCTGCGCCGGCGAATCGCACGGATGGTGCGCGCGAAGATGCCCGCGCCGCCGTCCTTCAAATCATCACGATCGACAGACGTGATGACTGCGTGGCGGAGGCCGAGCTCGGCAACGGATTCGGCGACACGCAGAGGTTCGCCGAGGTCGAGCTCTGTCGGCCGACCCGACGTCACCGCGCAGAAACGGCAAGCGCGAGTGCAAACGTCGCCGAGGATCATGAACGTCGCCGTCCGCCGGTTCCAGCAATCGAAGATGTTCGGACACCGCGCTTCCTCGCACACAGTGTGCAGGCGGCTCCCTTTGACAATCCGCTTGAGCTCTTTGAAGTTCTCCCCTTCGGTCACGCGGATGCGGATCCACGAAGGGATTGGCGCGGGCGTCAACGGAATCCCGGTGCTCACAGCTGGATGCTCGCGGCAGTCCACTCCTCGAGGCCTTTCTTGATCGTGCCGAGGAACTGGCCCGCCATCATCCCATCGATGATCCGGTGGTCGAAGCTCAGGCACATGTTCATCATGTGCCGCACGGCGATGCCGTCCCCGATCACCACCGGGCGCTTGACTATGGCCTCGGTCGTGAGGATCGCGGCCTGCGGCTGGTTGATGATCGGCTGGCTCGCGACGGAGCCGGTGGCGCCTGTGTTGTTGAGCGTGAATGTGCCCCCTTGAACGTCGTCGGGTTTCAACTGCTTGTTTCGCGCGCGGTCGACCAGGTCGTTTAGAGAGCGTACGAGCTCCGTGAAACCGAGCTGGTCGGCGTCCTTGAGCACCGGCACTATCAGGCCGTCAGGGATCGAGACGGCGATGCCCATGTTGATGTAGTGCTTGAGCACGACGCCCTCGTCGCTCCAGGTCGAGTTGAGCCATGGAAATTGCTTGATGGCGTCGCAAACGATCTGGACGACGAAGGGGAGGTACGTGAGGGAGACGCCATGTCGCCCACGGAAGCCCTCCTTTTCGGTCTCGCGGTAGCGCACCAGGTTGGTCACATCAACCTCCTGGAGGGTCCAGGCGTGGGGCGAGGTGGCCAGGCTCCGCACCATGTGCTCGGCGATCGCCTTGCGCATCGAGCCAAGCTTCACCACCTCTTCGCGCGCACCGTCGACGCGTGCGGGGCGCGGGGCGGCCGGCGCCGCAGCGGCGGGTTTGGCGGCAGGCGCGGCAGTATCGCTCTCCAGGGCGGCCAGAACATCGTCGCGGGTCACCCGGCCACCCATGCCGCTGCCGCGAAGTGCGGCGGCGTCGATCCCGTGCTCGGCGGCGAGCTTGCGCACGGCTGGGGACAGGCGTGCCCGGTCGTTGTCGCCGTCGGCGCCGGCAGGCGGTGCGGGCTTGGCGGCGACAGGAGCGGGAGCCGCGGAGCGCGGTGCGGGCGTGGCGGGCACCTCGGGGTGGGGGGCTGCCGCTTCTTTGGCCGGCGCAGGAGTGGAGGCGGGGGGCGCGCCGGCCGTGGCGCCGGCGGTTTCGATCTGGGCGATCACCGCTCCCACGCGGACCGTCTCGCCCTCGGTGACCGAGATCTTGACCAGCTTGCCTTCGTAGGGTGAGGGGATCTCGGCGTTGACCTTGTCGGTGACCACCTCGACGATGGGCTCGTCGCGCTTGACGAAGTCACCCTCGCTCTTGAGCCACTTTTCGACTGTGCCCTCGGTCACCGACTCGCCGAGCTGGGGCATCTTGATCTGGGCCAAGCCCATTCGCCTTCTCCTCGCTGAGTATTGATCCGAGTCTATCAACTGCCACTCTCGATCAGAGGGGGCGCGTAACTGGCCTTTCGGCAAGGTCGTTCTACTTCTGGGCGCCGAGAGTCGCGAAACCAAGCCCAAGGAGGTGAAAGCAAATGCGCAACGTCCTTCGGATCGCGATCGTCGTATCGGCGATCGCGGGGCTGATCCTGGTGCGGGGGATGGGCCCCAAGCCGAGCGTCCTGTCGAACCCCAGCCAGTACTGATAATCCGATTTGTTCCCTGACAAGGGGTCAGGCGACCGAGGCGGTCTTCCGACAGCACCTTCCCGCCTGACCCCTTTACCGAGACCCATCCCCCTGGCCATGGGAGATGTGATCCCTTGTGTAAACGCCCCGATGACGAGTTGTATTTCGCACCGATAACTCGAATCCGCCGCCCGCGTTACCACGTACGGCTGACGAAATCAGAGAGTTGGAGGCGACGCCCAGAATCGAACTGGGGATGGAGGTTTTGCAGACCTCTGCCTTGCCACTTGGCTACGTCGCCCCGCCGGGAGTGGATTCTAAGGTTAGGCTACGGAATCACTTGACCGCGCAGGATTTCCGGGACGTCATGGCCCGCCTCCCATCGGGCGTCGTCGTGGTCAGCGCCCGCCACGGGGCCGGCTATCGCGGGCTCACGGCCAGCAGCCTGGTCTCCCTCTCCGTCGACCCTCCCCTGGTGATGGTCGGCCTGGAGCGCGTGGCCACCACCCGGGCTGCGGTGATCGAGGGCAAAGCCTTCAACGTCAGCGTGCTGACCCGGTCCCAGGAGTTCCTCGCCGATCGTTTCTCCGGCCGGGCACCGGCCATCGACGAGGCCTGGCGTGAGATACCGCACAGGCTGGGCACCAACGGCCTTCCTTTAATTGAAGGGTGCGTGGCGTGGCTCGAATGCAGCCTGGTGGCGATCCACGAAGCCGGCGACCACGACATCTGCGTGGGCCGGGTCGAGGCGGCGCTGCAAGGGGCGGGCGACCCGCTGATCCTCTGGGA
>JAXDLN010000055.1:0-14008 GCA_034666565.1 Chloroflexota bacterium | reverse complement strand
GGCTGCGCTCCATGATCTCGGGGTAGCGGAGGATGTCGTTGTTGCCCCCGCTGAGGACGCAGACCACCGTCTTGCCCTTGATGTCGCGGGCCGCATCTTCCAGCGCCGAGAGGGCGAGCGCGCCCGCGGGCTCGGTGATGATGCCCTCGTTCTGATAGAGCTCGATCATGGTGGTGCAGATCCGTCCCTCCGGGACGAGTACGACGCGCGCGAGGTGTTGACGGCAGAGCTCGAAGGTGATCTTGCCGGCACGGCGAACCGCGGCACCATCGACGAAGGTGTGGAGCTCGTCGAGCGTGACCACCCTCCCCTGCTTGAGCGCCTCGTACATCGACGGCGAGCCGGCCGGTTCCGCCCCGATGATCGACACCGACGGATTTCGCTCCTTTAGATAGGTTGCGACGCCGGAGGCGAGGCCGCCGCCACCGATCGGGACGATGACTACCCCTACCTCTCCCCTTGTGGCATCGTGGATCTCCTTGCCCACCGTCCCCTGGCCGGCGATCGTCAGCAGGTCGTCGAAGGGATGCACGAAGATCCCCTTCGCCTGGTCGCAAAACTGCTGCGCCGCCTGGTTGGCCTCGTCGTAGGAATCGCCGACCAGCCGGATCTCGATCAAGTCGCCGCCAAAGTCCTCGACCCGCTCGATCTTTTGGGTCGGCGTGATGCGAGGCATGAAGACCGTCCCCTTGATGCCCAGGCGCGCGCAGGCGAAGGCGACGCCCTGGGCATGGTTGCCGGCGCTGGCGCAGACGATCGGCCGGCGGCGATCCTCGGCCGAGAGCGACGCGATCTTGTTGTAGGCGCCGCGGATTTTGAAGGAGCGCACGGCCTGCATGTCCTCGCGCTTGATCAGGACATTGGCCCCGTAGAGCTCGGAGAGCCGGGCCGACGGCTGGAGGGGCGTCGTCGAAACGATGCCTTGCAACCGCAGTTCCGCCTCCTCGACCGCGCGCGTGATCTCCATCGCGTCCCGAATAGTATCTGGCAGATCCCTGCGCCGGTTCACGAAGCCGTCACCAAGCTGGCAACGGATTGCGTCCGCGCGCCCGACCGATCGGGCCGGAGCCGTATCCGAACTGCGGCAACGCGTGAAAGATCTCCTACGGCCCTATCGGTGCGTCCGGGGCAGCCATATAGTCGATGCACCCGGAGGCGAACCGGTCTCCGAGCCGGACCTAATCGCAGGAGGAATTGGATGAGCAAGCGCGAGAAGAAGCAAGGCGAACAGGGCGGGCAACCGCAAACGCAGCCGTGGCCGAGCAAGCAGGGCGGCGCCCAGCCTGGCCAGCAGTGGCCAAGCAAGCAGGGCAACCAGCCCGAGCACAAGCCGACCACCTGGCCGACGCAGCCCGGACAGGGCCGCTCAGTCTAGACAAGTGGCGCCCCGTCAGTTTTGACGGGGCGCCGCTGCATTTCTACGGACCAAAGAACGCGGCCAGTCGCTTTGCCTCCTCGTCGACCTCGCGTCGCACGGACTTCGGGATCGGCTCGAATGACTTGAGCTCAACGCGACCACCTTCGACCCGCCAGGTTCCCGCCATCGCGCCATCGATGAGAAATGTGGGAACCGAGTGCGGCGTCCTGGTATTGAAGACCAGCGGACGATATCGTTCCGGGAGGATCTGCGTGCGGCGCGCGTGCACGAGGAGCGTCGCGTCCCAGGTTGGCAAGAACCGGACCGGCGCGGGCGTATCGGCATCGGGCAGCGGAGCCCGCGGCAGATCGATGAGGTCCTTTCCCTTTTCGTCGCGGAAGTGGCGGAGTGACATTTGCGCCAGCACCGGGACGATTTTGGCGGGCGGGATTCCGCCCCAGTCCGCAATTTCTCGCACGGATGCCGGCCCGAAGGCGCCCAGGTAGCGTCGGATGACATGGTCGATGGCTGCCGATTCGGAATGCGCGGCCGGCCGGATCCACGATTCGGCGAGGCCATAGAGGTCCGCTCGACGCTGCTCCCAGGTACCGGACGGCGGAACGCGAACCATCTCGAGCCACTGGGCGACGCCACCGAACGCGAACGACGGTAAGCCCCGCTCGGCAAGGGTCGCTTTCAACTCGTCGGCCCGTCGCGGACCGTTCGCCAGTTGCTCGCGGAGGACACCGACTGCCGCCTCCATGTCGGGCTCGCTGATTTGATGCCGCGTGACGCGTTGCCACCAATCCTGGCGCGACGCGCGAGTGGCCGCATGGAACAGCCAGTAGTCGCGTGGAGAGACCATGTGAATCGTGCTGCGCAGCAGCGTGCCTTGAATCACACGGCGCTGGTGGAGAGCCTCGGTTAGTGCGTCGCGACGGAAGTTGCGCATTCGCGACCAGAGACCGATGTATCCCGAGGGCGCGTATTGCGTTTGGAGGCCACCAATACGTTCGATCGTTGCGACCATCGGCAGCGATGACCGCTCCAGCAGATATTGCCTCGCCAGCAGAGCTCGATTGAGCTCGCGCGTCGTCAGCGTGCGCTCAGTGGCCACGGCGGAGGGTCGGGAGCAGCTCGAAAGGTTGCCCGCTGGCGCTGCGGACCGCACCGAAATGACGCCTGTCCAGGGTGATGATCAGACGGGTTCGAAGCCGTTCGGCAAGGGCGACGACCGAGGCATCGATTCCGCCGAGTGGAAAATCGCCGTATTGATGGACCAAGGCGCCTATTCGCTTCCAGTCCGAAGGCTCCGGCGCCCGAACGTCGAAATCGGCGAGAGTTGCGACAAATCGAGCTTCGATAACAGGACCAAGACGGGTTCCGATTAGATAGCAAGCTTCTGCGATTACGAGAGCTGGGATTACAAGGCGAAGTCCCTGCTGCTGCAGGACTTCTACGCAGCGAAGATGGTCCTGGTCGCCGCGGTCAACCGCCGCATAAAGCGGACCTGTATCAACGACTGCGACGTTTGGCGCCAGCCCTGTTCTTTCCTCCCAGCTCGCGGGCAAGGATCGTTTCCGCTTGGCGGGCGGTGTCTCGCTTACCGCTTCGCCCCAGCCCAACGAAAGGTAGGCGTTTGGCTGACGATTTTCCACCGGCCAGGTACTCGGTCAGCGCCTCCCGGACGATCGCGGCGGTCGACTGATTACGGCGGCGCCGTTCGTAGTCAAGCTGATCGGCCAGGTCGTCATGGAGAAGAATCGTGGTCCGGCGCATATGTGCATATTAGCATACCGGCTCTCCCTAGCGACCGGTGCGTTTAGCTGCTGACAACGGCGGCGGTTGAGGCGCTGCTCGCGGCCGCGAGCAGGCTCGTGGCCGCCGAATCTTCCGCATGGAGAAGAATGAGATACCAACCGAGCAGGATGAGCAGCGGCAGGTCAGGAAGCGCGACGGCTTCGGGCTGGATCTCGACGACGCCCCTGACTTTGACGAGGCCGTGGCGTCCGTTGAACCGGATCAGCGGCTTTTCGTTGGCCTGCCAAACCCACTCGGATTGCCAGAAGTTGGCCGACGACAAGCCCACCGTGCGTCCGTCCGGAAACTCCAGCGTCCCGCCACCGACCCATCGTGGGTGAAAGATTGCGAGGTCGGAATCGGACCCTGCCACGCGGACCGTTACCCGCGGGTGCCAGAAGCCCTGGCGCTTGAAGGTCCAGTGGGCCCCAGCCGCCTCAGCATCGGCCAGCGATCCACGCTGAAAACCCAGCGTGGCCACGATATCGTCGCCGGCGCGCAGCTCGTGGTCGCGTTTACGCGCCGCGGGCTGGATCCACAGAAGCTCCTGTCCGGCAGTCTCAGAAATGGGCCGCACGCCGTCAGTCTAAGCAACCCCAAACGCGACGCCGCGACAGTCATCGCCTAGGCAATATGGCCTAGCCCAGAGCGAGGGAGTCGCATTTCTTGTTACGCGCACGTACCTATCCGTCTAACTCCTCGGCGGATTCACAGCTTCCTTGTTCAGCCCGGTACATACGTTCACGCCCCATGGCCCAACCCCTGCGCGTCCTGATCGTTGAGGACCGGGAGGATGACGTCGTGCTGGTCGCGGAGCACCTGCGGCGCGCCGGCCTCAACGCCGTGTGGGAGCGGGTCGACACCGAGGCCACCTTTGCGGCCAAGCTGAACTCAGGGTTTGACCTGATCATCGCCGACTACCACCTGCCCCAATTCGGTGCCCCGCGCGCGCTTGAGATGCTCAAAAAACTCGACCTCGATATCCCGTTTATCGTCGTCTCCGGGACCGTCGGTGAGGACGCCGCCGTGGCCGTCATGCGCAGTGGTGCACGCGACTACGTGTTCAAGGAGAACCTTTCGCGGCTGCGACCGGCCGTGGAGCGCGAGGTCAGCGCCGCAGCCGAACGAAAAGCCGCACGGGCGGCGCAGGGCGAATATTTGCGGCGGCTTGGCAGCATCTTCGATTCCGCGCTCGACGCCGTCGTCACGATGGACGCCGACGGCCGGATCACCGACTGGAATCCGATGGCTCAAACCGTTTTTGGGTGGCCGAAATCCGAGGCAGTCGGCCGATTGGTCGCCGATACCATCATGCCTCCCCGCTATCGGGAGGCTCATCGGCTGGGTCTCCACCGCTTTCTGGAGACCGGCAAGGGGCCTGTTCTCAACACGCGGCTCGAACTGCAGGGCCTCCATCGAGACGGCCATGAATTCCCGATCGAGCTTTCGATCTCGGCGACGACAACCGGTGGCAGCCACATCTTCAGCGCGTTTGTGCGGGATATCACCGAACGCCACCGCGGTGAGGAGGCGCTGCGCGCGAGTGAGGCACGTTACCGGCGGATCGTTGAAACCGCTTTTGAAGGCGTGTGGATCATCGACAGCAACAATCTGACGACCTTTGTAAATCACCCGATGGCTGACATGCTGGGCTACGCGCCCGAGGAGATGTTGGGGAAACCGGTCCTGACGTTCATGGACGCTGACTCACAGGCCGCGTTCGCCGCGAACCGTGACCGGCGGCAGGGCGCCCACCAGCCCACACACGAGTTCCGATTCAAACGAAAGGATGGGTCGGAGCTCTGGGCGCAGATGGAGTCGAGCCCTGACCTCGACGCGGCGGGTGCCTACCTGGGATCACTCGCGATGGTCACCGACGTCACCGAGCGCCGGCGCGGTCAGGAGGCGCTTCGTCGTCTGGCGGGAATGGTGGCGACATCGACCGATGCGATCATGGCCGTCGACCTGAGTGGTGCCATCCTGAACTGGAACGCCGGCGCCGAGCGTATGTACGGCTACACCGCGGAAGAAATCGTCGGTCGCAGCATCTTGACGATCACGCCGGAGGCCAAAGCGAACGAATTAAGCGCCATCCTGGAACAGGCTCGGCGTTTCGAGCCGATACAAGCGGTCGAGACCCTCCGCAGACGAAAGGACGGCAGCCTCGTCGAAGTCTCGATCAGCTTCTCGACCCTTGCCGATGTCGACGGGACGCTGATTGCGACCACCGGCATCCACCGAGATATCAGCATTGCCAAACGGGCGGCGGAAGCACTCCGAGCGAGTGAGGAACGTTACCGGCGGATCGTCGAAACCGCATACGAGGGGATCTGGGTGATCGATGCGCAGAACATGACGACCTTTGTCAATCCCCGGATGGCCGAGATGCTGGGCCGGACCGTCGAGGAGATGGTGGGTCGGTCCGTCCTGGACTTCCTTGATGCCGACGCCCGGGCGACCTTTGACGCCAACCAGCCCGACCGCCTCAATGGCCTGTCGCAGCAACGCGAAATTCGGTTCATGCGCAAGGACGGCAGCGATTGTTGGACATTGCTCAGCGTCAGGCCCAACTTTGACGAGGCCGGGGACTATGACGGCTCGCTCGCAATGGCGATGGATATCACCGAGCGGCGCCGCATCCAGAAGGCTCTGGAATATCAGGCGCTCCACGATGCCCTCACGGGGCTGCCGAACCGGCTGCTGCTTGCCGATCGGTTGGCCCAGGCGCTGGTTTCGGCCCGAGCCGCGCACGAGCATCTTGCCGTGCTCATCCTCGACCTGGATCACTTCAAGGAGGTCAACGAAACCTTCGGGCTGCAAGCCGGTGACCGCCTGCTCGAGCAGGTTGGGCCGCGGCTTCAGACCGAGATTGGAGCCGAGGACATGGTCGCCAGGCTCAGCGGTGACGAATTCGCGGTGCTGTTGACCAACACGGATCCAACGGAGGCAAGCGTCAAGGCGGCCTGTCTTCTCGAGGCGATGGAGCGGCCGTTCGAGGTGGAGGGCCAGCATCTCGACGTGGCCATCAGTATCGGCCTCGCGATTTTCCCGGAGGACGGCGAGGACCAGAACACGCTGCTGGGCCGCGCGGACATCGCGCTATTTGTCGCCAAGCAGCCAAGAGGGGCGTTCGTTCGATACGCGCCCGAGCATGAACGACAGGGTGCCAGCCGCCTTACCCTGATGGCCGAGTTGCGCGAGGCGCTCCAGCACGACGACCAGCTTTTCTTGGAATTCCAACCACTGGTGAAACTTCGCGACCGGAGCCTCGCCGGTGTGGAGGCCCTGGTCCGGTGGCGACATCCTCAACGCGGGCTGGTGCCACCCCTGGAGTTCGTACCCTTCGCCGAAAAGACGCGGTTGATCAAGCCGCTGACCAGGTGGGTGCTTGCCGCGGCGCTGAGACATTCGGTCGCCTGGCAGCGCGGCGGTCACTCCATTCCGGTGTCAGTGAATATTTCGATGCGCGACCTGGTCGACCCCGAGTTTCCACAGACCATTGCCGCATTGCTTCGTGCCGCACAAGCGCCGCCGTCGTTGCTCGTGCTCGAGATCACAGAGAGCCTCATCATGACCGAGCCCGAGCGAGCCATCAACCATCTGTCCCAACTGCGGGAGCTCGGCGTCCGCCTTGCCGTCGATGACTTCGGCACCGGTTATTCCTCGCTCGCCTACCTTCATCGGCTCCCGATCCACGAGATCAAGATCGACAGGTCCTTCGTCGCGGCCATGACTGGCGAAGGGAGCCAGGCCAACATCGTGCGAGCCTCGGTCGAGCTTGGTCACAGCCTGCAACTCGAGAGCGTCGCAGAGGGTGTGGAAGATGCCCGCACCTGGGCCTTGCTGGGCGCCCTCGGCTGCGACCGGGCGCAGGGCTACTTCATCAGCCGGCCGATCCTCGCCGAGGAGATCCTTCCCTGGCTCGCAAGATGGAAGAGCGCCCCTGCCGGATCGTCCGACCAGGCTGCCTGACCCCAACTTAGGCGTCTGAGGGCGCAAAAAGCGCACAAATGGCGAATTCGCTAACGCCGACTATTGGAAAATGTTACAACGCCAACGTTCGAATAAAGGAACTGCTGGACGAATCTGTCTGAATACGTCAAACTTTGGGTAGAAAATCCGGGTGACAAAAGTTAAGGCGCGGGTCCAAGTCGACCCGCTGGTATTGAGCGCGGAAGCGCTGATCCTGAAGGGGAAGGATCAGGGCTACCTGTCCCCTGACGACGTCATGAAGGCGTTCCCCTCGATCGAGGGCAATGCCGACGGATTCGTGCGCGTGGCCGCCGTCTTCCAGGAGATGGGCATCCAGGTCACGGCCGACGGCGAGGCCGAGCCCGAAAGCGACGAAGAGGAAACCCTCACCGAGGTCGAGGTTGTCAGCTCGGTGGCTCTGGACGACCCCGTCCGGATGTATCTCAAGGAGATCGGCCGCGTCAATTTGCTGACCGCCAAGCAAGAGGTCGAACTGGCCAAGGAGATGGAAGCCGGCTCAGAGGAGGCGCGCCATCACCTGACCGAGGCCAACTTGCGGCTGGTGGTTTCGGTCGCCAAGAAGTACCTCAACCGCGGGCTGTCGTTCCTGGACCTCATCCAGGAGGGCAACCTGGGCCTGATGCGGGCCGTCGAGAAGTTCGACTACAAAAGAGGTTTTAAATTCAGCACCTACGCGACCTGGTGGATTCGCCAGGCGATCACGCGTGCCATTGCGGACCAGGCACGGACGATCCGCATCCCGGTCCATATGGTGGACACCCTGAACCAGCTGGCGCGCGTCTCGCGTGCCCTGCTGGAGCAACTCGGCCGCGAGCCCAACGAAGAGGAGCTCGCGTATGGCATGGGCATCACGGTCGACAAGGTCCAGGAGCTGAAGAAGATTTCACAGCAGCCGGTGTCCCTCGAGTCGCCGATCGGCGAGGAAGAGGATTCGCACCTGGGGGACTTCGTCGAGGACAAGATGGCCATTGCGCCGCTCGAGGCCGCCTCGGAGGCGATGTTCCGCAATGAGGTCGAGGACATTCTGGCCACGCTTCGCCCGCGCGAGCGCCGGGTGGTCCAGTTGCGCTTCGGACTGGTCGACGACGAGCCCCGCACCCTCGAGGAAGTCGGCCGTCGTATGGGCCTGACCCGCGAGCGGATCCGGCAAATCGAGGCGACCGCCCTGCGCAAGCTGCGGCACCCGAGCCGGTCGAAGGTCCTGCGGGACTACACCGAGGATCGCGGCGAGCCCGCGCGCGTGGGCACCCGAGAGACCGAAGCCGTCTCCTAGTCCCGGATCTTCAGCTCGGCCTCGCAGCAGACGAAGCCCATGTCGGGCGTCCAGCGAACCGTTAACGGCGAGGCGGTAGACGCGGGCCGGAAACCGATGGTCAGCGGTTCCAACTTCGCCCCGTTGCTGAACTCGGTGCGTGACCAGTGGGTGCAGCCCGCCACGTCCTGGATCGCGGCGAGGACTGCTTGCTGGCGTCAACCAACTGGAGATCCTCAGGGGATGCGTGGGTCGCAGTGCTCGAGTTGCGAAACGTCACGTTCATCCGAACAATGCCGTCGGCCACGGTGACGTTCGAAACCCACATCGTGTAATCCTGCAGGTCGAGGCATGGCTGCGGCGAGCAGGCCAGCGGTTTAACGCCAGAGGCTCCCGGTGCGACGCCCTGGGCCACGGCGATAAATGCGACCACGCCGACGATTGCAAGGAAAGTTCCGCCGCCTCCGATGAGAGCAAGGCGAGTCCAGAACTTCCGGCGGGTACGCGGTGACAAGTGCGGGCATTGTAGCCCGCGAGCCCGAAGGCTTCTCTTAGGCCGCCTTCCGTATGCCCTTGCAACGAGGGTAGTCCGGGCAACCCCAGAATCGCTCGCCCGGACGCGGGCCTTTTCGAGCCGTGCGCCAGACCATTGGCTTGTCACACTTGGGGCAACGTGGCGGGGAGCCGGCAGCGACTGTGGCCTTGGCGGCGGCGGCGGGTTGCTCCTCTCCGCTCGAGAACTTCCCGACGAGTGCCTGACCATCGACTAGCTCGATGGCCATACCGGTCGCAAAATCTCTCGCCGGCTTCGTAAAGGCGCCCGTTGTGACAAAAACCCCGCCCGTGGCACCGACCTTGTGCATAGCTCCGGCAAGCTCACGAATACGTGGGACACCGACGTTAAAGGCAAGCCAGTGCTTGCATTGCACCAGGACCGAGGTTTGCTCGCGAAGCAGGACCAGGTCGTAGCCGCCGTCCGCGCGGCCACGTGCCGTTTGCTCGACGAGATACCCCTCTCCTCGGTAGATCTCCGCAATAAAGTCCTCGAAAGCCTGCCAGCTGAGTCTCCTGATGCGCTCCAGAATTGGGAGTTCCGAGGCCGGGAGGAAAACGAGGTCGTGGGGGCTCTTCGAAGCTTCCACCGCTTAAGCCTTAAGCGGCTTTGGCGGCGGTCGCGGGCCGCCCGATTCCGAAGTAGGCCCGGACCGATCGCTTCAGCAGCAGAATGACCAGCACCACCGTCAGCAGGCCGTTGGCGAGATAGGCATCGAGGACCAACGCGACACTGACATGCTCCGCCGGGATGAGGGCGAATGCGACCGCGATATTCGCAATCGTAAGGAGCGGCAGGGCGAGGGCGAGCCACCAGTGACGCTTCGCCGGCACGCCCAAGAGGAAGAAGGCCGCAACACAGGCCAAGAGGAAGGTGCAGCCGACGATCGCCAGCAGTGCGACGCCGACCAACGTGGAGGTCCCGTCTGAGGCGCCATATGTCCAGACGACGCCGAGCCGCCCAAACGTATTCAGGGCGAGCAGGACGGCCATCACCAGAAGCAGCGCTCGAAGGTACCGGAGCGACCTGGGCATCGTGGGCGCCATGAGAAGGACAACGCGGGGCCGCCTAGCTTCTGGCAGCGTAACCAGTACAGCGCCTCGCCGTTACCAATTCGAAGGGCATGAAACTATTGGAATTTGGTCGTCGCAAAGGCCTTCAGATCTGGGCATCCTGGGGATCGCTTGCCGTAACGCTCACTCGACTGGCCGTCTAGCCAACCCAACTCCGTGACAGGGGGCAGGTCAGTTCTGTAGATTAAGCCCATGCGTCGGGCAAGGCTCGGAACCGTTGCGGCCGGGCTCGCTGTGCTGCTGGCGGCCTGTGGCACGTCCAACGCCGGAACCGCCCCGAGCACCGGATCCCCCATTATCTTCGGCGCCGCCGTGTCCCTGACCGGGTCGCAGTCAAAGGAGGGCGGACTGACCAAGCAGGGCTACGATCTCTGGCTCGATTGGATCAACCAGCGCGGCGGGATCCTCATCAACAACGTCAAGCATCCCGTCCAGATCGCCTATGAGGACGACCAGAGCAACGCCAACCTTTCGGCCACGCTGGTGCAGAAGCTGATCACCAGCGAGAAGGCGCAATTCATCCTTGGACCCTACGGCAGCGCTGCCACCGCGACCGACGCCATCATCGCGGAGAAGAACGGGATCCCGATGGTCGAGTCCAACGGCGCCGCCCAGTCGATCTTCAACAAGGGTTACAAGTTCACCTTCGGTGTTTTGTCGCCCGCGAACAAGTACCTGACCGGCGTGATCGATATGGCGGCCACCCTAACCCCGAAGCCGACCACGATCGCGATGCTGAACGCCAATGACAACTTCTCGCTCGAGGTAGGCAAGGCGGTCGAGGACTACGCAGCGACGAAAGGGATGACGGTCGTCTTCACCAAGTCATATCCGGCCGCGGCCCCCGATGTCAGCGGCCTGATCAGTCAGGCCAAGGCGTTCAACCCGGATATCGTGATGAACTCCGGCCACTTGGCGGAGTCGATCGCCATTAACAAGGCGGCCAAGCAGCTGGGCCTGAACGCAAAGATCTTTGCCTACTCGGTCGGCCCCTCGACGCCCGACTTTATCAGCGCCCTCGGCGCGGATGCGAACTACGTGTATGACGGCTCGCAGTGGACCCCGCAGGTGAAGTACAGGCCGTCCTTCTACCTCTCGGTCAGCGATTACGTCAAGGCGTATCAGACGAAATACAACAGTACGGAGCCGCCCGATTACCACGTCGCCGAGTCGACGGCCGGCTGCCTCGCCTTCGAGAAAGCGATTGAGAATGCCGGATCCCTGGATCCGAGCAAGGTGCGCGATGCGCTTGCGGCCCTGGACGTCATGACGTTTTTCGGGCAGATCAAGTTCGACAGCCGCGGCATCAACATCTTCAAGCCGATGGTCGTCGAACAGATTCAGAATGGCACCCACTACACCGTGTTTCCGGCGGATGTGGCAAATGGCAAGCCGCAATATCCGACGCCGTCCTGGAGTTCGCGCTAGGCCGGCCGTCCGTCCCGCCAAGCTGAGCTCGTGAGCCAATTCATCCAGCAGGTCGTCCTCGGCCTTCTGCTGGGTGGGGTATACGTCGCGGTTGCCCTCGGCTTCAGCCTCGTTTGGGGCATCCTCAATATCGTCAACCTGGCCCATGGCGCCCTGGTGATCGTGGGCGCCTACATCACGTGGGACCTTTTCACGCGGCTTCACGTCGACCCGTTTTTGAGTCTGCCGATCGACGCTGTCGCCCTTTTCGTGATCGGTTATGGGCTGCAGCGGGGCGTCATCAACCGGGTGATCCGGGCGCCGCTCCTCTTCACCTTCCTGTTGACCTTCGGCATCAACCTCGTGATTGTCAGCCTGCTACTGCTGATCTTCACGGGCGATTTTCGTTCCGTCACTCCCTCCTATTCCGGTAGTGGGCTGCAGGTCGGGAACGTCATCATCCCCTACATCCGGCTGGGCGGACTGGCCGTCGCCCTGGTGCTGGCCGGCGTTCTGTGGGCCATCCTGAACCGCACCCGGACCGGCGCGGCGATCCTGGCTGTCGGAGCCGACCGCGATGCCGCTCAGCTGGTGGGGGTTGACCTCCGGCACGTGTACGCATTGACCTTCGGCATCGGGGCCGCGTTCGCCGGGGTCGCGGGCGGCATCATCAGCACCTTTCAATCGATCACGCCGACGGCCGGCGACCCCTACACGTTGCAGGCTTTTGCGGTGGTGATCCTCGGCGGATTGGGCCGGGTCAGCGCGACCATCGTCGGTGGACTCGCGTTCGGACTGATCGAGGTGCTGGGTCAGAGCGCGCCAAGGCTCGGATCCGGCTACGCCAATGCCATCGCGTTCGTCGTGCTGGTCGTCGTGCTGGTCGTCCGCCCGCGGGGACTCCTCGGCCGTCTGGCGTGAGCACCGGGGATCGGGGCAGCCCGAGCTGGCGGCGGCGGATCGCCCTCGTCGTTGCTGCGCTGGCATTGGCCTTCGTCGTCCTGGCGCCGCTTACCTCCATCGACGCCGCGCAGCAAGCCGGACTGCCGCTGCTCACCGACAAGCTGTGGTTGCGGATCGCAACCACCGTGGCGATGTTCGTCGTGCTGGCGTCCGGCTGGAACATCATCGGCGGCCTCACCGGCTATGCGAGTTTCGGCAACATCGCCTTCTTCGGTCTAGGCGCGTACACGGTGGGGGTGCTGGTCGCTAATCGCGGCTGGCCGTTCGCCCTGGCGCTGCTCGTCGCGCCCGTGGTCGCGGCCGTCTTCGCCCTGATCGTCGGCCTCCCACTGCTGCGGTTGCGCGGCCACTACTTCGCCGTTGCCACCCTGGGCGTCGGCGTGGCAGTTGGGGAGGTCGTCAACAACACCGGTCAGCTCGGCGCCTCGACCGGCCTCTTCCTCCCTATCATTCGTTCGGACCTCGCCTTTTTCTATCTGATGCTGGGTGCCGCCGTTCTCGCCGTGGTGACCACGTGGATCATCCTCCGCACTCGGTTCGGTTATGGCTTGCTGGCGATCCGCGAGAACGAAGAGGCGGCCGCCGTGATTGGCGTCAACACCACCTTCTATAAGGTCGCGGCGTTCTGCCTCGCAGCCGCCCTCACCGGCCTGGCCGGCGGGATCTTCGCACAGTGGAGCAGCTTCATCAACCAGGAGAACGTCTTCGCCATTTCCGACAACGTCCAGATGATCCTGATGGCGGTCGTCGGGGGTGCCGGCACAGTGCTCGGGCCGGTCGCCGGGGCAATCGCCCTCGAGCTGATCATTCAGACCCTGGCGGGCGGCGGTTCGGGTGCCGTCTATTCCCAGATCGGCCTGGGCGTGCTGCTGGCGGCCTGCGTCATTTTCATCCCGCGCGGCGTCATCGACTTCTTCGGCGGCCGCAGCCGGCTCTCGTTGCGGTATTTCCGCCAGACCTTGCGCGAGACCAGCGTATGAGCCGCGCGCTACTTCCCTCGCCAGCTTCCTTATTCCCCTCCCCCGCTCGCGGGGGAGGGCAGGGTGGGGGCTCAGGGTGGGGGCGAGCGTGAGCCTACTGGCAGTGCGCGACCTCAGTAAGCGCTTCGGTGGCGTCAACGCGCTGACCGGCGTCAGCTTCGGCGTCGAGGATGGCGACGTCCTCGGCATCATCGGGCCGAACGGCGCCGGCAAGACCACGCTGCTCAACTGCATCAGCGGACTCTATCGGCCGGACGCGGGCGATATTCAATGGGAGGCGGCGTCGATCAGCGGCATGGCGCCCTACCGCATAGCGCGGCTGGGGATCGGGCGCACCTTTCAGATCGTGCGGCCATTCCCATCGATGACCGTCCGCGAGAACACGGCGATGGGCGCGCTCTTCGGCCGGCCGCACGGCCGCCTGCAACCAGGCGCGGCAATGGAGGAGGCCAACGACGTGCTGGAGCTGGTCGGGCTCGGTGAGAAACGGCACTACCCGGTACTGCGGTTGACGGTGCCGGATCGCAAGCGGCTCGAGGTGGCTCGGGCGCTGGCGATGCGACCGCGGTTGCTCCTGCTCGACGAGGTGATGGCCGGGCTCAACGACGTCGAGGTCGAGCAGGCGCTGCA
>JAXDLN010000054.1:0-3768 GCA_034666565.1 Chloroflexota bacterium | reverse complement strand
CAGCCGGATCGACGGCCCTTGCTGACCTCGCTCCCGAAGCTTCCGGGAGCTCCGAAGGCGCGCGCCGCCGCGGGCTTGGCTCCCTGCTCTTCAAACTTCGACGTCGGAAATTCGAGAGTGCAGGCTTGTTCCTCGCCGCCTTCGCCATTGTTACGGCGCTGGTCGGGCCGCTGCTGGTGCGAGGGAATCCGTACACCGTCCACTTTGCCGACAGGCTGCTGCCACCCTCGTCCCAGCATCTCTTCGGAACGGACACCGTCGGCCGAGATGTACTCACTCGAGTGGTTTATGGAGCGCGGCTGACGCTTTCCGCTGTTGCGCTGGTGGTCCTTGCAGCCGTCTTGATCGGCGTCGTCATTGGCACGACCGCAGCCCTCAGTAATTGGCTGGTTGACGAGGTGCTCATGCGGATAGCGGACATCGGGCTATCGCTGCCGGCCATGGTGCTAGCACTTGGTCTCGCTGCCGCACTTGGCGCTGGGCTCCGGTCGGCGATTATCGCCCTGGCGATAGCCTGGTGGCCAGGCTACGCTCGGTTGGTTCGGACCCTGGTCATGCAGACACGTGATCGAGAGTTCGTCGAGGCTGCTCGATCGTTGGGGGCTTCCCGGAGCCGTTTGATTTTCCTTCACATTCTTCCAAACTCGCTGGACACCCTGTTCGTACAAACCACTCTTGATGTTGCAAACGTCACGGTGATTCTCGCCGGGCTTTCGTTCATTGGAGTCGGCGCGCTGCCGCCAGACGCCGAGTGGGGCTCCATGATCGCGGACGGTCGATCCTACATGATCACCGCGTGGTGGGTCGTGGTCTTCCCCGGGCTGGCGGTGGCGCTGACCGCCCTTGGCTTCTTCTTGACCGGCGACCTCCTCAGGAGCGAGCTGGATCCTCGGCTCCGGACCAAAGCGGCCGGCTAGTGGCTGTGGCCGCCTTGCCAGCCTTGGGAGGAACTCTCGGAGCCTCGCCGGGGAGCGAAGCCGATCGAGCGCTGCTCTCAGTACGAAATCTGCGTGTGGCATTCCCCACGCCTTATGGGCCGGTGGCCGCCGTCGACGGCCTGGACCTGGATGTGAAGAGGGGAGAGCGGGTTGGACTCGTAGGAGAGTCCGGCTCGGGCAAGTCTGTAACGGCTCTCTCGATCCTTGGCCTGGTTCGCGGAGCTCGAGTTGAAGGTCAGGTCTGGTATGACGGCCGCGAGCTCTTGTCGGCGTCGGGAGCGGTCCGTCGCCGGATCCGGGGCGCGGGCATCGGCCTGATATTCCAGGACCCCCTCTCCTCACTGAATCCCATCATGACGGTCGGAGATCAGATCGCTGAAGCGTTAACCGTGCGGGGCACCTCGCGAAAGGACGCCGTCCAGCGATCCGCGGAGCTCCTCTCGAGAGTCGGTATCCGAAACGCGGGCCGACGTTTACGCGACTATCCGCATCAGTTTTCGGGTGGAATGCGGCAGCGCGCCATGATCGCCATCGCGCTTGCCGCCAATCCGGCGCTGCTGATTGCCGACGAACCAACGACCGCCCTCGATGTCATCGTTCAGGCTCAGGTGCTGGAGCTACTCGAGGAACTCGCGGCTGAGAGGCACATGGCCCTGCTCCTGATTACCCATGACCTCGGCATCGTGGCCGGCAACACCGACCGCGTGGTCGTCATGTATGCGGGCCGGGCCGTCGAAGAGAGTCCTGTAGATCAATTCTTTTACGGGTCAACGATGCCCTATACCTGGGGCCTTCTGGGCTCCCTACCGCGTCTCGATCGGCCGCCGGTGCAGAGTCTCCCGATAATCGGTGGTCAGCCACCTTCGCCGCACCATCGACCTGCGGGCTGTGCCTTCCATCCTCGCTGCGTCTATGCGCAGGAGGTTTGCCACCAGGTTGTTCCCGAGTTGGTCGTCCACGAGTTCGACGACCATCGCAGCGCCTGTCATTTTGCCGGAAGCCTGCCTCGCCCGGATTTCCTGCCCACGCGGAAGGCCACTCCTTGAGCGAGGTTCTCTTGAGCGTGAACGACCTGGTCAAAGAGTTTCCCGTCCGAAGTGGCCTATTCAGACAAACGGTTGACCGGGTGCGGGCCGTTAATCGGGTGTCCTTCGAAATCAGGCGCGGGGAGACCCTAGGCCTGGTCGGCGAATCCGGCTCCGGGAAGTCCACCACGGCCAGGTGCATTACGCGACTGATCGAACCGACATCAGGATCGATCTCGCTCGCTGGCGAGGACGTGGTCCACGCGCACCGGGCGCGCCTCTTGGAGCTGCGTCGCAAGATGCAGATGGTCTTTCAGGACCCGTACTCATCGCTCGATCCCCGGATGACGGTGCAGCGCAACGTTGGCGAGGGGCTCGCGATCCATAAGATCGGAAACAGGGCTGAGAGACGCAATCGCGTCATCGAGCTCTTGGAGCTCACTGGGTTGGGGCGGGAACATCTCTCCCGTTTCCCGTGGGAATTCTCGGGTGGTCAGCGACAGAGAATAGGCATTGCCCGAGCACTCGCCGTGGGGCCAGACCTTCTCGTCTGTGACGAGCCTGTTTCGTCGCTCGACGTCTCGATTGCGGCTCAAATCATGAATCTGTTTAAGGACCTGCAACAACGCCTTGGTCTAACCATCCTCTTCATCGCTCATGACCTGGCAATGGTGCGCCACCTGTGTGATCACGTCGCGGTGATGCTGAACGGTGAGCTGGTCGAGATTGGCCCGGCGAGCCAGATTTATGAGGCGCCGCAGCATGCGTACACGAAGGCCCTCCTGCTGGCGAAGTCGATTCCAGATCCGGTGGTGGAACGGGAGCGACGAAAACTTCGCCGGGAGCAACTGCGGTCGGTTGATAGCACGGGCTCATGATTTCAAGACATCGCTGCGACTCACCGGTTCAAGGCTGGTCATGATGCCGCTGAGGAGTGTCAATGCCACCACGCAGCCGGTGGAGATAAAGCCGGCCACAAGAAAGGTTGCGGTAATGCCGGCAAGCTGCAAAATTCCGCCGAGAAGCAAAGGAAGTAAGAGGGTCCCGATGCGCGATACGAACGACGCCGTCGAAAATCCGAGGGCGCGCTCAGTCTCAGCTGTAGCTGACACCACGAGGAGATTGGCGGTTGCCGCTGAGAAACCGCATCCGACACCCTGGAGCGCTGCAAGAAGCAGAAAAACGACAGGGGCATGAGCCACGGCTGTGAGCAAAACGCCCACCGCCGCCGTGGCGTTCGTTGCAAGCATGGCGTTGCGAAAGCCGATGTGTCCGACAATGGAGCCGAAGAATGAGCTGACGATGGTGGCGACGATGCTTCGGAGCCCCAGCACGAGGCCGGCAAAAGCGGCGGAGAGTCCGAGGTTCTTGATGATCAGGAGCGGCAGAAACGAATTACCGATAACGAGGAAGACGAATGTGTAGTTCAGCGATACCAGGCCGGCAAGCTGGACATGCCGGCTGGTGCGAACCAGCGTTATGACCCGTGCATAACTGCGCACGACGGCCGCCAGTTGAAACCCGGGTCTTCGCGAGCCGGTTTGATCGTTCGTCTGGGCGACCGCAACGAGCACGAGCAGGGCGAGAACGGTGACGACAACGAATGCAACCTCTGGGCTGGTTAGCTGAAGCAAAAGTCCGACCGATAGCGCTCCGATGAGCGCGCTCAGTCCCTGCACCGCACCATTGAAGCCCTGCACGCGGGCGTGGTTTTCTGGGCGAGCCGCCTCGGTCACGAAAGCCAAAGCTGGTACCGCTGAGACCGACATCGCGGCGCCGTAGATGATCACGGACACGGTCAATCG
>JAXDLN010000053.1:0-5180 GCA_034666565.1 Chloroflexota bacterium | reverse complement strand
GAGCACAGCCTGAGCGAAGTAGGACGTTGGCAACGTCCGCATCGTGTTGACGCCAAAGTCGCGAAACCGGATAGCCAGAGCAAAGAGCTGCAGGAAGACATAAACGGTAAAAAACCACCCGAGGTAGTTCGTGAGCGGTACTCCGAAATAGCCACCGCCCTGCTCCCAGATCCACATGTGCTGGATGGTCGAAGCCCTGGGATCAAACGTCAGATCCCACATGACCATAAGGAAAGAGGCAACTATCGGAACGGCGACCGTGGTGAACGCGGTTGCATCACGGCGGACATCGCCGATGAGCACGTTCCCGAGCACCCAGGCAAGGTAGCCGGTGGCGAAATATGCGGGACCGATGAGCAGCGGGACCAGGAACAGCTTCGGGCCGAGCGCATCCGTGTAGTGGTAGTGCCCAAAGGGAAACCCCGTCAGGATGCTGGTGTTTTCGAGGATGTTGCTGACCACCAGGCAGATGGCGATGAACGCCGCAATGCCCTTCCATCCATAGCGCACCGCTCCGTGAACAAGCGCAAACGCGACCGAAATCGATAGCACAAGAGCAATGGGGATGGAGAGCCCGAGCGAGATGTTCGCGATCAGGGCCGCCGCATAAACCGCCGCCAGAACCCAGAGGATCCTTCTACTCAGCGTCGTGTTTCTCATGTCTCTGCCTCACCTGCCATTTTTAGATTCTTATTAGCGGACGACGAGTCCGACCGCGTACGTGATGCCACCCACGATGACGCCGGCCGCCGTCATCTCGAGTCCCGCCGACCACCAGGTCCGGAGCGTGAACAGCGACTTCGCCGCGCCGACCAGGAAGTGCGCCACCAGGGACACCGCCGCTGCGGTCGCCACAGCCGGCACCCCATGCAGCCAGAAGAACGGCAGAACCGGAATCATCGCCCCGATGAATGTGCTCACACCGGCGGCAGCTGCGGATTGGGCGGGATTGATGCTCTCAGCCGTGGACCCTCCCAGCTCCTCGGTCGTCAGGATCTTGAGCATGCTGTCCTGGTTCTGCGCCAGGCGCTCAGCGAGCTGATCGGCCTCCGCCTTGCTCAGACCCTTGAGCTGGTAGAAGAGTGAAAGCTCTTCTTTTTCCTCTTCCGGGTGCTCGATCAGCTCGCGGCGCTCGCCCTCGATGTTGGCGAGAGCCACCTCGGAGGTGGACCGCTCGGCCAGGAAGGCGCCGGTGGCCATCGACAGGGCGGAAGCGATCGCGCCGAACAGGCCCGCGGTGAGAACGAAGCTCGACCCGCCTGTGGCACCTGAGACGCCGGCGACAATCCCGAAGACTGCGGCCAGCCCATCGTTGGCGCCATAGATCGCGCCAGAGATCCAGCCCGATCCGGTACGGTGCCACGTCTCGCGGCCCAGGATGCGCTGCAGAGCCACGCTGGCTGCGGGCGCCGGCTGCTCTGCACTCGCGCGCAGGCCGCGAACCTGTCGTGAGTGGGTCTGCTCGTCGCCTCTGATCGAGTGAAGGAGCTGGTCCGTAGGCGCGTCTCCGGTCGGGCGCTGGTAACGATCGGTGATCTCCTCTCGCTCATTGGCTTCCATCCGGGCGAGCACGCGGTCGCGCGGCGCGAGCCTGGCCTGCAGCCTGAGCCACGGCGAGATGGTCGCCTCAGACGCTTTGGGAGGATCGACGCCGAGCTCGCTCAGCCGCTGCTCGATCCTGCGGCGGTGTGTGACCTCGCCGGCGGCCATGCGCTCGAGGACCTCCGTGCGGTCGCGGCCGCGCTCACGCGCAGCCAACACCGAATAGACGGCCTCGGCCTCCACCTCACCACGCCAGGCCGCGAGCAGCCGCTCAACTGCTGCAGTCTTGGCAGTGCCGACGCCGAGGTCGCTCATCCGCGCTTCGCCTCTGCCGCCTTGCGCTCGTAGACGGTCGCGATCGCGGAGATGTCCATCGCTCCCGCCAACTTGGCTGCACGCTCGTACAGGTCCTTGACCTCGTTGGTGAGTGGAGTTGTCGAGCCCGATCGCTCATAAAGCTCACTCGCCATGCGCACATCTTTCAGCGCGTCTCGCAACGCGAAGGTCACAGGCTCGTAGCGGTGCTCAACAAACCCCGCCTTGCGCGCGGCCAGCCCAGGTGCCATCCGGGTGATGACAAAGAACACGTCCTCCGGGTTCAGCCCTGCTGCCGTGCCGGCCGACTGCAGCTCTGCGGCAAGGGCGCTGACGCCGGCCGTCATGGTGTTTGCGACGAGCTTGAGCCTCGCGGCGCTGCCACGATCCCCAACTCTCCGCACCTGGCCCAGCGACTCCAGCACCGGAATCGCGCGGTCGATTGCAGCACCTGGGCCGGATGCCAGCACGACAAGAGTGCCGGCCTCGACGGCGCCGACGCTGCCCATCACAGGCGCCTCGACGAACTGAGCTCCGGCGGCCTCGATCGCGGGACCGACGACCTGCCCGACATCGGGGCCTGCGGTGCTCATCTCGACGAAGACCTGGCGTTGCGCCGACTTGACGGCGCCGCCTTCCCCGAAATATGCCGCCCGCACTGCGTCTGCGTCGGTGAGCATCGAGATCACGATCTCGGCCCCGTCAGTCGCTTCCGCCGGAGTGGATGCGACGGTGCCGATGCCCAGCTTCTCAGCTCGCTCGCGAGTCCGGTTCCAAAGGGTCAGCTCGTGACCCGCGGCGTTCAGCCTCTTGGCCATTGCGCCTCCCATCTTTCCAGTCCCCAGTATTGCCACCCGCATCACAGTCACTCCTTTGCCGCTATTTACGGACGGAACGTCTCGTATCGTATAATAGACAACGAGATGACGGAGACCGCTATTCCAAGGAAAAACGGGCGGGGCCGTCCACGCAGCAGCCAAACCGAGAAGGCCATTCTGCGGGCCGCAGGCGAAATCGTCCTCGAGTCAGGCGGCCTCGCCGGCATGACGATCGAGGGCGTGGCCGAACGGGCGGGTGTAGGCAAGGCCTCGATCTACAGGCGATGGCCAAGCAAGGGGGCGCTGGCCTTCGACGCCGTGGTCGACGGCATCCTGGTGACTCAACCCACGCCGGACACCGGCAGCCTGGAAGGCGATCTGGCGCGGGTCGCCGAGAACTGGGTTCGCTTGGCGAACGTTCGCCGCGGGGGGCGTGCGGTTGCCCATTTCATAGCGGAGGTGCAGAGCGACCCGGACCTGGCCGTGGCCTGGCGCGAGCGTTTTGTGAATCGGATCCGCGACGCACGCCGCCCGATCGTCGAGCGCGCGATCGCGCGAGGGGAGATTCCAGCCGGCAGCGATCCTGAGCTGATCATGGACCTGCTTTTCGGTCCGCTCTACCACCGCTACCTGAACGGGCACCTGCCGGTCGACCAACCTTTCGCAAGGGGGGTCGCGCGGATGGTGGCGGCGGCGGCTCTGGACGGAACCGCGGCGCCGGCACCACGGCGCATCAGCTGAGCCGGCGTGATCGTGTACCGGGGAAAGTTGGCGGAAATGGGGCATGCTTCGACAAATGGTGCCCGAAGACCGCGATGTCTACTTCGCGGCCGCGGGGGTTGCATCGGTCAGGTGGGATCAGAAAGGCCAGTTGGTCCTGGTGGAGTGGGAGGGCTGGGCTGATTCAACGGAGTTCGGTGCTCTCCTCGAGGCCGAGGTCTCCGCACTGAAGGAGCACCGAGGATCTCGTCTCCTGGCCGATTGTCGCCGCCAGAAGGTCCTTCGACCCGACGACCAGAGGGCCGACACAGAGTGGCTCCCGCGGGCAATCGGCGCCGGCCTCAAGCGCCTCGCGATCGTGCTGCCGAAGAGCGGTTTGGCGGCAACGAACATTCGAGACAGGTTCGATAACGCCGCCAAGGCAACGCTCGAAATCGCTTACTTCCAGGGGCTGGACGAGGCTAGAGCGTGGCTGACGCGCTGACAACCGACCGCATTCAGCCGGTGAGAGCCGCCCTATTACTTGCCTTTTGAGTGACCGTTTTCGCTGTGATGCTTGTTGACGGTAGCTGCCGCAATCGCCTTGGCGCGCTTGGTCGGGCGGCCCTGTTCGAGCTCGCTCTTCTTGATGTGCTCGTACATCCGCTGCTCCTTGTCGCTCACGCTGGGCAGGTGTTGCTTCTGGGGCATATCAAAAACCTCCTCTGCAACCTAAACGCACAGCCGCCGGCGATTTGACGGCTAGGCAGCGGGGGCGCCGGGCGTCGCCGGCGCGGGAGGGGTTGTCTGCACCCTTTCGAACCACGCGGCGACGCCCGCCTGGATGGCCGCTGCATAAGTGATGGTGAAGAAGACGCCGATGCAGCACGCGATGAGCCCGAGACCGCCGATGATGCCCGCGGCGAAGATGACGGCGCCGCCGATGACGCTGTTGCTCACCTGGCTTGTCGCGAGCGCCCAGACCCGCGAGACGTCGAAACCACCGGCGAATCCGTTGCGCGCGGTCAGCACGATCAGGGACGGCAGGAGGAAGTCAAGAAACAGCTGGGCCACGAAGCTCCAAAGCGAGCCCAGCGCCGAGAACGGGGAATAGGAGTATGTGAAGCCGTTGCTGCTGCGGACGGCCGCGCCGCCGAGGCCGTCGAGCACCCAGGCCGGGATGTTGATGACGATTGCATAGATGACAACAACCCCAAAGAGGCCGATGCCGCGCCCGAGGTGAAAACCTGCGGGCGCAAGCTCCTGGCGGCCGGCCCTCAGGTTGTCGTAGTTCAGCATCAGCCAGCCGACAGTGGCGATCCAGCCGACGATGGGAATGATCGTGATCAGGGCTTGGACCGCGATCTTTCCAAGCCACCCGGGGTCACGAAATGGATATGCGAAGGCATCGCCGACGCTGTTCATGGTGCGCAGTCTATGTGTGCGCCGGCCGCTTTACCAGTCCCTAGCGGGCAATCGGGCTCGGCCGAGCCCGCCTAGATTTCAGGTCCGTGCGACCCGGGTTCTGGGGTCTCCACTATCTGTTCGATGTCCGAATGCTGGCGAACGCGGCCCAGCGGCCCAGCCAGCACGGCAACCGTCGCCGTCATGCCGATGAGGCTGCCGATGACGATCGTGGCTGGCGCACCGAAGGCGCCGGCCATGACTCCGCCGCCCAGGTTGGCGATGGGCTTAACGCCCCAGAAAACAGTGCGCATCGTCGCTGTCATCCGGCCCTGGAGGCGGCTTGGCGTCACCGACTGGCGGAGGCTGACCTGGCTGATGTTGTAGATCGAGTCGCAGACG
>JAXDLN010000052.1:0-4043 GCA_034666565.1 Chloroflexota bacterium | reverse complement strand
GCTGCCCTCGGCAGACGACAGGCCGTTAGGGATGATCAGCCGCTCCCTCCAGCACCTCAGAGAGCTGTTGGGCGCCCCGGTGACCGCCTAGATTCGGCGGCCGCTAGCCGCCCAGTACGGCTCCCTGATCTTTCGCTTCAGCAGCTTTCCCGCGGCGTCACGGGGTAGTGCCTCGACGAAGTCGATTGACTTCGGCTTCTTGTAGCCGGCGATCCGCGCAGCGGCGAAGCCGATGAGCTCGTCGGCAGTGGCCTGAGCTCCGGGTCGCAGCTGCACCACCGCCTTCACTGATTCGCCCCACTGATCGTCGGGCACTCCGATCACCGCAACATCCATGACTGCCGGGTGCGCGTGAAGCGCCGCCTCAACCTCAGCGGGATAGATGTTCGCGCCGCCCGAGATGACCATGTCGACCTGGCGGTCGCAGATGTAGTAGTAGCCATCGGCGTCGCGATACGCGACGTCGCCGACCGAGAAGAATCCCTCGTGCAGGCTCTGGCCGGTGGCGTCGGGGCGCTTGTAATACTCGGCAAGCCACGAGTTACGCACCATGAATTCGCCAGGCTCGCCGTCGGGAACATCGGTGCCGTCGGGCGCCACCAGGCGGATCTCCTGGCCCGGGACCACTGTGCCGCAGGACCCGGGTTTGCGAAGCTGATCCTCGGGTCGCAGCACAGTGTTGATCCCGGTCTCGGTGGCGCCATAGAACTCCCACAACACCTGACCGAATGTCGCTTCGGCTCGCTCCTTCAAGGCCTGCGGACATGGCGCGGCGCCGAGCAACAGCGCTCGCAAAGACGAGACATCGCGTGGCCTTCGAACCTGCGCGTCTACGAGCCTCTGCAACAGGGTCGGAGCCATAAAGCTCGTGGTCACTCGATGCTTCGCAATCAGGTCGAGCGCATCGTCCGCATCGAACTTCGGCTGCACCACCACTGGCGCGCCGAGCAGCTGATGCAGCGCTGTGAACAGCGAGACCGCGCTGTGATAGCCCGGCCCGCACATCAGGTGAATGTCCGAGTCGCCCAGCTCGAAGATCGAAATGACCTGAAGGATGTTTTCGACGTTGACGCCGTTCGGTCGCCATGCCCCCTTCGGGTGTCCGGTCGTGCCCGAGGTGTAGATCATCGAAGCGCCAAGAGCTCCGACCTCGGAGTCGCTTGGCCGTTGATCCGACGCGCCTGCCATGAGCTGCTCATAGGCAAGCCAACCCGGCGGCGGCTGCCCGCCCAGCGCGATGAAGCGTCGATCGCCCGCAATCTCGACTCGCGCCGCCTCAACAGCGTCGACGTGCTCAGGCCCGGCCACCACCACACCGGCGCCTGAGTCATTGATGACATACGCGATCTCGGAGCCTCGCAGGCGGTAGTTGACCGGCACGCCGACCAGGCCCACCTTGCGGAGCCCGTTCGAGATCTCGAATCCTTCGATCGAGTTGAAGGACATCACGGCGACCCTGTCCTGTGGCGCGCATCCCAGATCGCAAAAGACGTTGGCGGCCTGGTTGGCGCGCCGGTTGAGGGATTCGAAATCGATCCGTCTATCGCCCGATATCAGCGCGACTCGGCTCGGGCTGGCGCCGGCATGGCGGGCGAGAAAATCGATGTCGGCCATGCATCCATCGTAGGTCCGGCACCCCGCACCTAACGGCGGCTAGCCGCTACAAAGCGCGTTTGAACCGAGGCCGAAGGTCGACGCCGTCGCCGGGACGCTCCCTTTGATCACCACCCGGTAGCGGCGGCACCCTCCCAGCAGCGCCCAGGATGGCGCCGGAGCCCAATGGTGGAACACCACGATCGTCGCGATCGGCGGGTACTGCGCGAGCACGCTGGGCGTGGCATCGGTGATGGACGAGATCGGTGAAGGCTTGCTCGAGTCGAACTGCCAGAGGTAGATCTTGGTCTGGTAGCGACCCGCTGCGCTGTCGGCCGCCGCCGGCAGCTTCGTCGCTTTGAGGAGCCCGTCCACCGCGGCCAGCGGCCCGGGCGCGGGCTTCACCGACGCATAGCTCTGACCTGGGATCGGGCCGGACCAGTCGACGCCGCTAACTCCGCTCTTACCGAGATAAGCCTTTACCGCGGGGGTTCCATCCTTCCCGGAGGCTCGATAGATCTGGATGCCGCCGCTGACGGCCATGGCGAGCAGGCTCGCGTCAGGACTCCAGGCCAAAGCGTCTGCGTGAGGAAGCTTGGAGTTGACGGCTCGAGGGCCGGTGACCGGCGACGGGGTCGCGGGTGAGGGCGTGGTCGCCGGGGAGCTGGTCGCGCCGGCGATGGGCACCGTCACGTCGATCGGTTCGATCAGAGGTCCGTGGTCGGGCCTGGACACCGCCACGGTGGCGCCGTCGGGGCTGATTGCGATGGGGCCGTCGTCCGGGCCCAGCTTCAGGGGAAAGGCGTGAAGAACGTTGGCGTCAAGGTTCAGCCAGTACCACAGGCCGGTCGCGAAGGCTCGCACCGCGACCAGTCCACTGGCACCCGGCGCCGCACCCTCCGTGAACAGCGCCGGCTGGGTGGGCGGCTTCGCCATCACCTTGATCCCCGCTGTCGCCTTCGTCAGGTCGAGCGCGTCCACCTCGTAGCTCGTGCAACACCCCACGGTCAGGGCCAGGTAGTGGCCGTTGGCGACGATGCCGAAAGGGCCTTCGCTCTGAAAGTCGTAAGACGCTGCCAGCGGCGTGATCGTCCCCGCGAAAGGGTCGAGTCGAAAGAGCCAGTCATATGGGAGCACTCCCGGGGTTAACCGCAGCTCGGCCGGCCGATCGTCGTGGATCGTGAAATACAGCACGGGGTAGGACAAGCCAGGCGCCGGGGCCCACACGGGCCCGGCGATCCTGAATGCGCCACCTGCCGGCAGGGGCGACACCAGGGTGGATTTGCCGGTCACCGGGTCCAGCACGCCGAGGCCTGTACCCGCCACGTAGGCGATGAGGCCCTGGCCCAAGGCGCCTTCGATAGGGGACGGTGTGACCTCAGCCACAGGCGTGCCCCCGCTGGAGCAGGAGGCGGCCAGCACGGCGAACATGGCCGCGAGCCCCAGTCTCTTGAATGGCATGGTTATGGCCACTGGTGTGTTACGGGTAATCCCGCGAGAGAGTTACGTTTGAGATGAGATTGGTGCTCATCGTCGACGTGACGGTTGACGCCGGGTAGGACCTACTGGCCCGAGGCGTTGCGGATGGCCGACGCGATGGCCTCCAGCTCCGCGCGGCTCCTGGTCTCCGTGTAGTCCCTGGGGAATGTCAGCCCAAATCCGTCGTTCGGGTACCGCGGAATGACGTGAACATGGAAATGCGGAACGTCCTGGAACGCGAGCTCGCCATCGGCGACGAAAAGGTTGACGCCGCCGGCGCCGAGAGAATCGCGAACGGTCTGCGCCATGTGGCGCGCGACTCGAAACGTGCGCATCGCAGCGGTCTCATTCAGGTCAGACATCAGCACGGCGTGCTCACGCGGGGCCACGATGATGTGCCCGTGGGTGATCGGCTGAATGTCCATGAAAGCGACGACGGTGTCGTCCTGGTGGACAAACGTGGCGGGTGAATCGCCGCGCATGATCTCGCAAAACACGCATTCGTCAGCCATGGAGCATCGCGAAGCTTAAAGCGGAGACTCGGCCTCCGTCGGAGGTTGCAACCGAATCGGTGCGCTGGGCGCGGCCTCCACGTGGGCGTCCGGCACGGATATCGACGGCTCGTGGCCGCCGTTTCCCTTGAGCTCGCCGTTGTCGTCGACACCGGAAGTCACGAGGTCCGCATGTGTCTCTGAGTGGCCCTCTCCGTTGGTCGCGCCATCCGGACGCTGGCCACGACGTCGCCTGCGGGCGCGCCGCTCGCCGCGATGTGGCCGTGATAGCCGCTGAACCTGAGACCTTATCCCGACTCGCTGGCATGCGGTGACGACCGCGCCAACCCCGGCCACCAGACCCTCCTGCTTGGCGTGTTCGAAGAGCGGCCCGAACAGCTCCGGTGCGCCGCCGATCACGGTCTTGGAGTCGCCGACGATGACGAGGAGCTTCTTGGCTCGGGAGATGGCAACGTTCAC
>JAXDLN010000051.1:0-3133 GCA_034666565.1 Chloroflexota bacterium | reverse complement strand
CCACGCCCAGGCGGCAAGATTGGCCGCCACCAGCCATCCGTAGATGCCGATGAGAGGGGCGCGGAGGCCGCGGTCGTGGGGCGTGGGCAGCATGGTCTTATGAACTCTTAACAAGAACTGCATATGCGGGGAAAGGATGACGGTGGCGCGACGGCGTGACGATCCCGCCGGCCGGTACCCCGGGGCCTTATCGCTGCGGGGGCGTTCCCCCATCGTGCCGGTGAGCCGGCGATTCAACGCAACGCGTTGGCCAGCCTCGCGTTTTAGTCGATATGCACGGTATGGCTCGCTTTCCTGTTCTGGCGATCGGCGCTTCGGCGGGCGGTCTTGAGGCGGTGCGCCACATCACCGAGGCGCTGCCGCGGAATTGCCGCGCGGCCGTCGCCCTGGTGGTGCATGTCGGCCGCCAGCCCAGCCAGCTTCCCGAGATCCTGAACTGGCACGGCAAGCTCCCGGCGGCCTTCGCCGAAGAAGGCGACGTCCTCGAGCCCGGCCATATCTACGTGGCGCCGCCCGACCGGCACATGCTGCTGCTGGCGCCCGGACGCATCCATCTCGACGACGGCTCGCTGGTCCACCATACCCGCCCGGCCGTCGATCCGCTCTTTGCCTCCGCCGCGGCGACCTTTGGCGAACGCGTCGTCGGCGTGGTATTGAGCGGCCGCAGCAGCGACGGCGCGGCCGGCCTGCGCGTGATCCGGAATCATGGCAGCCTGGCGCTGGTCGAGGATCCGGCCAAGGCGGCGGCGCCGCAAATGCCGATGGCCGCCCTGGCCAGCGACGATCCCGAGGTCCTGCCGCTCGAGCTGCTCGCCCGCCGCGTCGCCCGCTTCTGTTCGCGGCAAACGGCGCTGCAACGATGAGGAACCTTGTGATGATGCGTTGCGTGCTTTCCCTGTTGTTCGCGATGGCCGTCGGCACCGTTGCCTTCGCCGCCGAGCCGCCAGCCAACCAGCCGCCGACGGTGGCGACGCCGTCGACCGAGGGCTTCCTGGCGTCGGTCGCGGCGGGCAACCAGTTCGAGATCGACAGCAGCAAGCTCGCGCTCGAGCGCGCCAGGTCCGCCACGGTCAAGAGCTTTGCCAACCGCCTGGTCGACGAACACACCTCGGCCGGTGCCAGGTTGAAGGAGGCCGTCTCCCAGGCCAAGCTTCCGCCACCCCCGGACGCGCTCGACGCCCGGCATCAGGCCATCCTCGACGATCTAAAGGCCTGCGACGCCGCGTCCTTCGACAAGGCCTATGTCGAGGCCCAGTACCAGTCGCTCCGCGAGCTCGCCGGCTTCTTCAGGGCCTACGCCACGGGCGGCGAAGACGCGCGCATCAGGCAGTTCGCCCAGCACCTGCTGCTCACCATGCGGTCGCATTTCGACGACGTCAGCAAGCTGCGCTGAGCGCTCCCAAGGCCGGGACAAGAGCAACCTTCGCGAGCGCGCGTCGTTCTCATTGTGAGTGCCGGACTGTTCCCTGGCCGGTATTCCAGCGACCCCGCCAGGCCCGCCCGCTCCCCCACCGGCGGGTCTTTTCAATGAGAGCCCATGTCCAAAGTGCCGTGGCACGTCTTCAGGAGCGACCATCCGCGGGCCCATCTGGTGGCCGCATCGATTGAGGCTGCCGAACTGGTCGGCAGTCCCGACCTCAAGACCGCGAAAACGATCCTCGAGCGCCTGGTCAAGACGCTCGGCCCGACTGGCGATTACGCGACCTCGATCGTGCGCGAAACCGGTCAGCCCGAAGTGCATCTCGCCTTCGAGAACGAGCCCGATGCCCGCAAGCTGGCCGATTCGGTGCAAGCTGACATGACCAGCCGCTACCATGGCTGGGCGAGCCAGCGCGCGTTCGCGCTCGACGCCGCCTCGGTCGACGCCCTGGCCTCCGGCCTTCCGCTGTTGCGCAGGCATGGCCCCCAAACCGGGGGGCACTAGAGTTTATAGTCGTTTGTCCGGAAACGGACATATCACCACCCATGCGATGGTCATTGCTAATGATTGTCTTGTCAGGCACGGTCATGAGACCGCCTGCCGAGTCTCGGAGCGAGCTCGCGATTGGTGGCTGAGAGTTCAAGTGCTCTTGCCCCCACGAGGTGGAGGAGTGCTGTGAATTCCCCGAACAACGGTTCGCGTAACCGCCTCCTGGCGGTGCTTTCGCACGCCGACCGCGATCTGCTGGCACCCCGCCTCGAAGGCATCGAGCTCGATCCGCGCCAGATCCTGGAGGCGCCCAGCGATCCGATCAGCCACGTCTATTTCGTCGAAAGCGGCCTGGTCTCCGTCGTCGGCACGACGCAGCCCGATCATCGCATCGAGGTCGGCATGGTTGGCTACGAGGGCATGACCGGGCTCTGCATCGTGCTGGGCGACGACCGGTCGGCCAACGAGACCGTGGTGCAATCCGCCGGATCGGCGATGCGTCTTCCCACCAAGATTCTGCGTGAGCTGATGGAGGAAAGCCGCAGCCTCACCTCCACGCTGCTGCGCTACGTCAACGTCTTCATGGTGCAGGGCAGCCAGACCGCGCTCGCCAATGGGCGCGGCCGGCTCGACGAACGGCTCGCCCGCTGGTTGCTGATGTGGCACGACCGCGTGCTGGCCGACGAACTCATCATCACCCATGAATTCCTGGCCGTGCTGCTGGGCGTCCGCCGGCAGGGCGTTACCGTCGCGCTGCACGAGCTCGAAGGCAAAGGCCTGATCCGCTCGACGCGCAGCCACGTCCGCGTCCTCGACCGTGACGGCCTGCAGCAGGCGGCCAATGGTTTCTACGGCATCCCGGAGGCCGAGTACGATCGCTCGATCGGTTTTGCTGTAGGCAGGGCGCCGCCCGGGCGGCCCTCGTTCGCCTGAAAAGGCGGGCTCAACGCCCCGCGTTGAGCTCCTCGGCCGGACCGCCGGGGGCGATCGTGCCGGAGATCTGGCGGAAGCGCTCGCGGCCGGTCGCCGTCAGTTCGAGCCTGCCCGCCTGCTCGCACACCAGGCCGAGCTTCAGGAGCTGCGCCACGTCGCGCGCCGCCAGCATCGCCCGCGGCGCCATGTCGGCGGCGATACGGCACAAGGTGCGTGCTTCGTTGGGGCTGAGTGAAGCCCGGATCCCCCGATCCATGCGGTCCTCCTAGCAAACCATAGGAGGTGCAAGAA
>JAXDLN010000050.1:0-2701 GCA_034666565.1 Chloroflexota bacterium | reverse complement strand
GTGATCACGCGCTGGTTGTGCGGGATGAAGCGGGCGATGACGTTGAGGGTCGTCGTCTTGCCTGAGCCGGTGCCACCAGAGACCAGGATGTTCATGCGGCCGAGCACGGCGGCCTGCAGAAACTCCGCCATGGCCGGGCTGAGGCTGCCCTCTCGAGTCAGGTCCTCCATGCCGAGCACGGCGTCCTTGAACTTCCGGATGGTCAGCGCGGCGCCGTGGATCGCGGCCGGCCTGATGATCGCGTTGACGCGGCTGCCGTCCGGCAGGCGGGCGTCGACCATGGGGTTCAAGCCGTCGATGTGGCGGCCGGTTGTCGCCACCATGCGGCGAATCGTCTCCAGGAGCTGGTTCTCATCTTCGAATCGCACGTCCGCCTTCGTCAAGACCCCGCGGCGTTCGATGAAAACCTGGTCTGGACCGTTGACCATGATCTCGCTCACGGACCGGTCGTGCAGCAGGCCGTCCAGCGGGCCGTAGCCGACCGCGGCACGCAGGATGATGTCGGCCAGGGCCGACTTCTCCTGCGAGTTGAGCTCGATCCCGTCTTCGGCGAGGAAGCGGTCGAGGTGAGCGCGCACCGCGCGCGAGAACGCCAGCGTGTCGCCCGTGGTGAGGCCGACGTCGCGAATCAGAGCCAGGCGATCGCGAAAGTCGTTCGCCAGCTTGCTGAGGTCACGGCCCTGGCGTGCGGCAGCCTCGACGATGTCGGACCGCCGGCGCTGAGGCTGGGCGACCGTGGGCGCGGCCCAGTTGTCGACGAACTGCATTTCAAGCAATGAGGGCGTCGCGGCGAGTGCTGGGATCACACGCTGGCGCTCCGTGAGGCGGATCTTGATTGCCACGCCCTCGCTGTCCGGCTGCTGTCCCGGGTCGATGTAGGCGGCGATCCACTCGCCGTCGCGGAAGCGCAGGATCGCCTTGCGCGACAGGCTCTTGTCGCCCGGGTCGGCCTCCAGCTTGGGGTCGTCGACCGAACCGAAGATCACGTACTTGATGTCGCGGGCTGGGATCCAGCGCGGACGGTCGGCGTCGGCCGGGTTGTAGATCGGATACCCCTGCGGGCTCAGCACGCGAGCGTCGGAGTCGCCTTCTTCGAGTCCGCCGTCGAGCCGGTGGACGAGGACCTTGAAGCGAGTTTCGCGAGGCGGTGCGCCGTTGCTCGCTGGAACCGCCGATTCGGGGGCGAAGCCGGCCGGGGTCTGTTCGGGGATGTCCGGCGAGGTCGTCTGGACTTCGCTCATGGGACCCAATCTGAGGGCGTGGTGGGGTTCACGGCTATTGGTTTCGCGGATGCTAGCACTGGCCTACCTGAACACCACCGCATTATCAGCTGAACCTTTCTGGTGGCCGGCGGCGGTCCAGCACCCATTTGGAGCCTGGCATTCGCTTGGCCACTCCCTTCACCTCGGCCGCCCGAGAGGCGAGCGCGGCTGCGCTCGTGTAGCGGCCGGGCTCTGCGATCACGATCCCGATCGACACGGAGACCAAGGGAGCGCGCTGCGTGTTGCCGTTGCGCTCTTCGAACTCGATCCACCCGCGCTCTCTATCCTGGGGGTCGTAAAGCGCCGGCACCGATTGGTCGAATCGCTTTGTGATGGCGTTGGCGATCCCCTCGGCCAGGTTCGGATCCGTGAGGATGACAAAGTCATCGCCACCGACATGACCCGCAAAGTGGCGCGCCGAATGGTTCTCTTCCAGGACTTCTAGAACGATCGTCGCGAGCGTCTTGATCACGTCGTCGCCGCGGAGGAAACCGTAGTGGTCGTTGTAGCTCTTGAAGGCGTCGATGTCCGGGTACAGGCAGGCGAAGCGCTCACCGTTCGCGAGGCGAAGGCCCATCTCGCGGAGGATGTCGCTGTTGCCGCTCATCCCCGTCAACGGGTTGAGGTCTCGCGTGGTGGTGGATCTTCTCATCACCGCGCGTAGGCGCGCAACTAGTTCCTCGGGAATAAATGGCTTGGTCACATAGTCGTCGGCGCCGGCAAGCAGATGCTCGACTTTGTCTTTCAGCGAACTGCGCACCGTCAGGAACACGACGGGTATCAGCCTGGTGCGGAAGTCACCGCGGATCTCGGCGAGGATCTGGTCCCCGGTCGTATCGCCGAGCATCAGGTCGAGCAGGATCAGGTCAGGCCGCCATTCCACGGCGGCGCTGTGTGCCGACTTCCCGTTTGGCACCGGCACGCATTCAAAGCCCGCGCGCTCGAGGACGCGCCTCACGAGGCGCAGCACCTGCTCATCGTCATCGACCACAAGGACAAGCTCGCGATGCGTAGGGGAGGCGCGCACCGCGGGTTCCTTATCGGTCGGCAGCTTGGGGGCTACGGTCATGGTGTGCTCGCCGCGGGAGGGGTTGTCTCTGGCGCGGGCTTGCCCAGGCCACGCAGCTTTTCGGTGAGAACGATCGCGCGCTCTGCCGCCGCTCGAACCTCCTGGATGTCTGCCTTCACCGCCTCGGGGTCACCGGTCTCTTCAGCGATGAGCTCGCTGTAGTTGACGATGACCGCGAGCAGGTTGCGGAAGTCGTGGATCAGTACGCGGTCCGGGTCCTGGTGATCGCCGCCAGAACTCACAGTCGTTTCACCAGTCGCCACCTGTTGACATCACCGTCGCGCTCGTAGCCCATCTCATCGAGTAGGGAGCGAGCCATCGGAAGGCCACGCCCAGACTCGCTTTCGGTGTCGGGCATGTCGCGCCGGAT
>JAXDLN010000049.1:0-24670 GCA_034666565.1 Chloroflexota bacterium | reverse complement strand
GCGAGGATCACGAAGGGCCGCTCGGGCACCTTGCCTGCGGCGACCGCGTCCTCGGCGGCGATCACCTCATCGAACGCGCCGCCGACGTGGACGGTGCCGGCCTGCCGGCACGCGTCGGCACGCCATGGGATTGGGCCATCCAGCGCCCAGTCGACCTTGAAGACGCCGGGTCCGTAGCGAAAGCGGTCGAGCTGCCGGCTGAAGCCTTCCGGCCACTGGCCCCGCGCGATCGGAAGTACCTGGCGAGGGGTCAGGTCGAACAGCACGACGCGACCTCCCCCCACCTGGTCCATCGTGTTGACTCGCTGGTCGGTCACGATTGACCCGCCCAGCGCGCGGAGCAAGGCGGCGAGCCCATCCGAGAGCCGTTGCGAACCGCCATGGGCGAACGGCCACCCATAGGCATGGCCGGCGGCGCCGAGGACCAGGCCGAAGGCGGCCGTCGCCGGACGGCGGAGCGAGAGCGTCGAGTGCGCCCCGAGCCCGGTGAACATGGCGCGCGCCTGCGCCGTCCGAAAGCGGCCGGCGGCAAGTGCACCCGCTGAGCGAAGCGCGGGGATGCCGAAGCGCGCCAGGGTGACGAGGTGCACCGATGGACGCGGGGGACCGAGGAACTGACCGGCCAGCAGGTCCATGTGGCGGACGATCGGTCCCATCAGCCGGCGATAGGCCGCACCGTCTCGGCCCAGGCCGCTCGCCGTCTCGTCGAGCGACCGGTGCAGCACTCCCGCCGATCCATCATCGAGCGGGTGGGCGAGGGGGATCGGCGGATGATCGTAGGTCAAGCCGTAATCCGCGAGGTGCAGGGTGCGGAAAAACGGCGATGCCTGCGCCAGCGGAAGGACGGAGGAGCAGATGTCGTGGATGAACCCGGGCAGGGTCAGCGCGTCCGATCGTGCACCACCGCCGAGGGTGGATTCGGCCTCGAGCACGCGGACTGACTTGCCGGTGCGGGCGATGACCAGCGCCGCGGCGAATCCGTTCGGGCCCGAGCCGACGACCACCGCGTCCACAGGCCTGTCAGCCAATGTCGATGACGGTGCCCTCGGCGGCGGCCTCGACTGGGATGGCGTTGCCGCGATAGGCCGCAACGATCGCATCGATCTGGTCATCGGTGCGGGACGGATCGTGGTGATGCAGCAGCAGCCGCTTGACGCCGGCCGCTTCGGCCAGACCGACGGCGTACTCGACGGCCGAGTGCCCGAATGGCGCAAGCGCCGCGAATTCGGGGCCGATCAGCTGCGCGTCGTGGATCAGCAGGTCCGCCGAACGCGCCAGCGCAATCGCCGCGGGGTGATAGGCGCCGAAGCCGGCCGGACCCGGGCCGAACGCGATCGGGCTATGGTCGGAGAGGTAGGCGATCGTCGCGCCGTCGCCGCTGACCCGATACCCGTAGGTCAGGCCGCCCTTGTGCGGGATCTCGCGCGCGATGACATCGAAGCCTTCGACCGGCCGAGGTCCTTCCTGGATCCCGAGGAAGCGCCATTTGCCGCGCAGCTCGGACGGCTTGATCGGGAAGTGCGGGGGTGACATCACGCGCGCCAGCACGTTGGCCGGATCGCCCTGTGCCGGCATCATCAGCGTGATCTCGGCGCCCTGACGATCCCCCGCGGCAAAGAACGGTATGCCATGGGTATGGTCCCAGTGCAAGTGACTGAGCAGGATCGAACCCTTGAAGGGCTCACCGTTCTGCAGCGCGCTCAGCCGCTGCAGCCCGGTCCCCGCGTCGAGCACGAGGCTTGGCCCTTGCCCTGGGTGGGCGAGCGCAATGCACGAGGTGTTGCCGCCGTAGCGTACGAACGCAGAACCGGGAGATGGTGTAGATCCCCGGACTCCGCAGATGAATAGACGCACCGATGCGAGTCTACGTGTTGCAGGCCCGCCGCTTGGGGTTACGTAATCTAGTTCTCCTCCCGGCGGTGTCCCGACGCCAGCTCGGCGAGGGCGTCGGGCGAAATCTGATCCGCACCGGCAACGGCGACGCGAGCCGGCGTGAGCGCGCGAAGTGTGGCGGTTCGTTTTCCGCCTTCCAGCAGCGCCCGCTCCCCCAGGACGGCGCCCGGCCCGACCTCGGCCAGCGCTTTCCCGTCGACGTCCACCGAGAGCACACCGTCGAGAAGCAGGAACAGCTCGTTGCCGGATTGCCCCTGCTCCACGAGGGCCTCGCCGGCCTTGAGTTTGCGGATTTCGGGTTTCGCGCCGCCACGCATGATGGTCTGGGAGAGCTCGCGTTCGAGCGCCGTCTCGACTTCGGTGACAAAGGCGGGCGAATCTTCGGATCCCCACGGCGTGCGCTCACCGAAGATGTCGCCGGACCAACTCTTGAAATCTGTCACCGCAACCTTGTTGGCCAGTCGAAGCGAGTCATCGTAAATCCAATGCCTGGGGAAGGGGCTCGCGCCGATCACCTCGGGCTTCGACGAGCCGTCGGCATTGATCGTGAGCGCGAGCGTGGTCCATACCAGCGGGGGCACGATCTGCACGAAGGGCGGTCGGTTCAGCTTACGGGGCAGCGGCATCGCCACGCGCCCACCGCTCGTCTGGACGAAGCGAACGGAGAGTTTGCTGGCCTCCGGCTCGGGACGGATATCGCGCATGCCGATGGCGGGATAAAGGATCTTGCGCGAGCCGAATCCGAGCTTGGTCTTCCCGATCCAGCCCCGGCCCGAATGCCCGTGGCGGACGATCCAGCCGTTCTCAACCTCGACCCAGGCACGGAGCTGATTGATGAATCGCACGGCCCCGGAACGGGACAATGCCTCGATGTCGGTCAGCTGGTCGTTCGGCGGATCGTCATAGTGGACCGGGCCGAGATCGAACGGCAGTCGCATCATCCCCGGGATCGCTTCGGACGGTATCCAGGAGACCGAGGTCGTCGAGAATTCATAGCGCACGGCCAACTCCCTCCTATCTGTGAACCCTTTCTGGTACTGGGAGCGTACCCGACTTCGGGGTGGCGGTCGACCCTGCCCACCCGTCGGTCAAAGGGCGAGCCAGCACCCACATTGGCCTGGTGGCTACCTCCCTTGACCGCGGGCCCGTTCCAGACTCAAATAGGGGAGCATGTCCGGACCGAAGATCTCCGTGTTCCTGGCCGATGACAACCTGATCGTCCGAGAGGGCGTCCGGGCGCTGATCGGCAGCGCCCCGGACATGGAGGTGGTCGGCGTCGCCGGTGATTACGACGGCCTGGTGAACGGAGCCGAACAGGCAGCGCCGCAGGTGGTCGTGACCGACATCCGGATGCCACCCACCTTCCAGCGCGAGGGGATCGAGGCCGCCAAGCAGGTGCGCAAGCGCCATCCCGGCACCGGCATCGTCGTCCTCTCGCAATACGACGAGCCCGATTACGCTATTGCGCTGCTGGGCGAGGGCGCCGCCGGCTACGCCTATCTCCTCAAAGACCGGGTGGCGGATGGGGATCAGCTCTTGCGTGCCATCCGCGAGGTGACGACCGGCGGGTCGATGATCGACTCCCGGATCGTCGAGGCACTGGTGCGACCCGCCACTGTCGGCACCGATTTGTCGGCGGACGAGGAAGCGCTTCTCCAGATGCTGGCCGAAGGTAAGCCGATCAAAGCCATCGCGGTTGCGCGCAAGACGACGCCGGCGGATGTCGACGACGGCATTCAGAAGCTGTTTCTGAAGTTGGCGCAGGCGGCAAGTACCGGCGCGACGGGAGCGTTACGCCGCCTCAAGATGCTGCACCAGGCGATCGTCGACCGCGAGGAGCAGGGCGAGTCGCTCAGCCGCCTCTTACCCACGGGGATCGCCGACAAGCTCCGGCGCGAAGGCCGCCGGATGGGGCAATCGGAAACGCTGATGGTCACGGTGCTGATGTCCGACATTCGTGGCTACTCGACGATCGCCGAAGACGCCGATCCCACCGTCCTGGCCAGACAGCTGAACGAGCACCGCGCGGAGATGAACCGCGCCATCCTCGACCAGAACGGCACCGTGATGCAGTTCGTCGGCGATTCGGTGATGGCCGTCTTCGGTGCGCCGCTCCCGGAGCCCGATCACGCGCATCGTGCGCTGGGCACCGCCCGGGCGATGCACGATGCCCAGACCACCGTGAACCAGCGCTGGGCGGCGCAACGGTTGCCCGCGTTCCATCTCGGGATCGGCCTGTCGACCGGCCAGGTTGCGGCGGCCATGCTCGGCTCGGACGAGCGCCTCGAGTACTCGCTGGTCGGGGATAGTGTGAACCTCTGCCAGCGGCTTCAGCAATTCGCGCAGCCAGGGGAGACGATCCTCAGCGAGCCGACCTACCGCGCGCTCAACGGTTCGGTCGACGCGGAGGCGTTGCCCCCGGTGCAGGTCAAGGGTCGGCACGCGCCGGTGCAGGCGTATCGAATCGCCGCGCTGACGCCGGCCTAGCCGATGGTCACGGCGGATCACCCAGTGTCACTCTTGCGGCGCTCCGTCATGGTGCCGGCGCTCGCGTGGCTCGTCGCGATCGTGCTGATCGCGGTCCAGGCCTTCCTCACCTTCGGCATCGACTGGCGGGGCGTCCCCGAGGCATTTCGGCCCAACGCGTCATCGGTCGCCGGGCTGGTGGCGATCCTCGCCATGTGCAGCATCGGAGGCCTGATCGCTACCCGGCAACCGGCAAACCGCATCGGATGGTTGCTGGTCGCGATCGCAATCACGGCGACCTTTCTCGACATCCCGAGGCTATATGCGGGCGCCGCCGTTTACGTGCACCCGGGCCTGCCCGGCGGCCTCTGGCTCTACTGGCTCGGTCAGACGGTCTGGATCTTCCTCTTCACCGAGATGCTGGTCTTGTTGCCGCTGTGGTTCCCGGACGGCAGGCTGTTGAGCCGCCGCTGGTCCATTGTGATCGGACTGGCCGCGGTGCCTATCGCGCTGGCGACGCTCGCTTCGCTCGATCCGTCGGTGACGGCCCCGTTGCCCAACCCAGCGGGTCTGCTCGCCTTTTCCGGCTTGAACAACACGCTGAACGCGTGGCCTTTCACGGTCTTAATCCTGGCGATCTTCCTGTCGGCCTTCACCTCGCTCATCGTCCGCTACCGCCGTGGGGCCGGGCAGGAGCGCCAGCAGCTCAAGTGGCTGCTCGTCGGCGTGGCGCTCGTCATCACCGCCCTCGCGGTCCAGATCGGAGTGCCGGCGCTCCAGAATTCACCCCTGCTCCCGCTCGCGGCGGCAACCCTGCCGATCGCGATCGGCATCGCCGTGTTGCGCTATCGCCTGTACGACATCGACCTGATCATCAACAAGGCCCTGGTCTACGGTGGACTCGCCGCCGTCATCACGGTCGTGTACCTCTTGGTGGTTATCAACATTGGCGCCGCCGTCGGCGGCAGCCGGCGCCTGTGGCTGTCTCTGCTGACGACCGCGGTGATCGCGCTCGCCTTTCAGCCGCTGCGCGATCGAGCCCAGCACGTGGCCAACCGGCTGGTCTACGGGAAACGGGCCACGCCCTACGAGGCGCTGTCACAGTTCAGCGAGCACCTCTCCGAGACCTACTCGGAGGAGGACATCCTCGACCGGATGACCCGCATCCTGGCACAGGGTACCGGGGCCCAGCGTGCCGAGGCCTGGGTACGAGCCGGTCAACGGCTGATCCTCGCGTCGTCCTCGCCCCCCACGGATGAGCCCTCGATTCCCCTGGCAATGCAGAACGGCTCGTTGCCGACAATGTCGCGCGACATCGTGGTGCCGGTCAGTCACCGCGGTGAGTTACTGGGCGCGCTCGCCGTTGACAAGAAGCGAGGGGAGAGCCTGAACACGGTCGAGCAGAAGCTGGTGGCCAATCTCGCCGGCCAGGCCGGGTTGGTACTGAAGAACGTCGGCTTGAACCGTGAACTTCTGGCGCGTCTGGACGATCTCCGCGCTTCGCGGCAACGGCTGGTCACGGCCCAGGACGAGGAACGACGGCGGATCGAACGCAACCTGCACGACGGGGCGCAGCAGCACCTGGTGGCACTCAAGATGAAGGTTGGTCTCGCGGAAAAGCTCGCCGAGCCGGAGAGCAAGACTCGCCCAATCCTGGCCCAGCTGAAGCATGACGCGGATGAGGCGATCGACAACCTGCGCGAGCTGGCCCGAGGCATCTATCCGCCGCTGCTGGCCTCCGATGGTCTCGGCCCGGCGCTGACCGCGCACGCGCGTCGATTGACGGTGCCCGTCGAGATGGAGGTGGGCGACCTGCCCCGTCAGCCGCGCGAACTCGAAGGTGCGACCTATTTCTGTTGTCTGGAGGCGCTGCAGAACGTGACGAAATATGCGGAAGCCAGCCACGTCAAGCTGCGAGTCTGGATGCAGGATTCGATACTGGCCTTCGAGATCAAGGACGACGGCAAAGGCTTCGATCCGGCGACCGCGGTCCGCAGCTCGGGGCTCCAGAACATGCGCGACCGGCTCGAAGCGTTGGGTGGGTCGCTATTGGTGCGAAGCGCGCCGGCCAGCGGGACGACCGTCGAGGGCCGCCTGCCGATTCACTCTTAACGAGCTGACAGGTAAAGCAGGGCGGCCTTTACGCGGCGGTGGACGTCCTTCTCCTCGGCCAGGCCGAGCTTCGAGAAGATCGAGTTGATGTGCTTCTCGACCGCGCGCTCGGTCAGATGGAGTCGACCCGCGATGGCGGCGTTGTTCTTGCCCTCGGCCATCGCCGCCAGCACTTCGTTCTCGCGAGGGGTGAGGTCGCGCAGCGGCGACTCGGGCTTGCGCGTTCGGGCGGCGACCAGCGCCTCGACGACCTTCGAGTCGATGACCGAGCCGCCCTTCGCCACTTCGCGGATGGCGTTGACGAGCTGCTCGATGTCGGACACGCGCTCTTTGAGCAGGTAGGCGCGGCCCGCCGCTCCTTTTTCCAGCAAGGCAAGGGCATACTCCGGTTCGGCGTACTGGCTGAGGACGACGACGCCGATGCGCGGATGCTTGATCCGGATCTGTTCGGCCGCCCGAATCCCCTCGTCGGTGCCCGTGGGGGGCATCCGGATGTCGGTGATCACGACGTCGGGCCGTTGCGCCTCCACCTCCGCCATCAGGCTGTCCAGGTCGACGGCGACGGCAACCAGCTCCAGTTCGGATTGGGTTTCAATGAGCTGCCGGACCCCCTCGCGCAACAGGTAGTTGTCGTCGGCGAGGATGACACGAATTGGCATCGTGAACAGAATAGATGGCGGCGGGCAGGCCTCCCTGCCAATGGGGGGGCCAGCATCCTTTCGCCCGGCGGCGACGCCTGCCATCCTCTTTATAGGAGAGCCAGCAGCATGAGCGTGAAAGTCTTGATCGTCGACGACCAGGCCCCCTTCCGGGATGCGGCCCGGGCGGTGACCGAGGCGACCGACGGGTTCGTGGTGGTTGGCGAGGCGGAGACCGGCGAGGCCTCGGTGGAGGCGGCTCGGGACCTGAAGCCGGACCTGGTGCTGATGGACGTCAACCTGCCCGGCATCAACGGGCTCGAGGCGACCCGCCGGATCTTGAAGGACTCGAACGGCGTGGTGGTCGTCCTGCTGCTCTCGACCTACGAGGAGGAGGAATATGCCTCCAAGGCGGCCGAGTGCGGCGCCCGGGCCTACATTGCCAAGTCGAGGTTCGATCCCGAGCGCCTCGATGCCGCCTGGGACTCGGCGAGCTCCGGCATCTAGGCAAAAAGAAAGGCCGGGCACCGACCCGGCCTTCCCCTAGCAAACGATCAAGGCAATGTCGTGAGGGCCGCGACGAGGTTCGCGACTCGCGGCGAGCCGAATCCGGTCGTCATGTCGTAGCCGGTGAGGGTGGGGGACCCGGGAATGCCGGGGCCGGCCAGCGTGTTGTCGGCGAGGGTGATGACGCCATAGGTCTGCGGCACGATGTCGCGGAAGTCACCGCCGCCGGAGAAGCCGGACGTCGCCGTTGAGCCGAGCTGGTACAACGCCGGGTTGAGGAACCCAATCGGACCCTTTCCCGCCGCGGCACGCGCCGTGTTGACCAGGGCCGCCACGCCGGCGACCTGCGGAGAGCTTGCGCTCGTGCCGCCGTAGACGTGCCAGCCCGCTCGTTGGTAGTTCGGGAAGGCGGTGATGTAGACGAGCACGCCGCCGTTGACCGCGGCGTTCCATGACACGTCGGGGACGCCCCGCTGGTTACCGCCGATCACGGACTGGACGCCGTTTTGGTACGAGGGACGGGTGTAGATCGCGCTTGGGCCACCGCCGGTCGCGGCCGGTAACCACGACTCATTCCAGATGGCCTCGCTTTTGCCGGTGGGATCCCAGGCGAAGTAGCCGGCGCTCGAGGTGTCGGTCGTGGTGGGATGCCAGGTCCAGCCGTACTGCAACTGGGTGCCGCCGACCGACGTGAGATAGGGGCTGCTCGCCGGCCAGCCGTCGGTCGGGAAGCTGTAGCTTGTCCCATCGCGGTGTGGCTTGGCGACGCCGAAGCTGCCGTTGTCACCGGATGACGCCAGGACGGTATCGTGCTTGGCGATCGCCGACTGGTAGACCGCGTCAAACTTGGCAGTCTGGACCTGCGCCGCACCGCCGAAGGTCTGCTCGGTGACGCCGAAGCTCTGCGAAAAGATCGTTCCCGCCGGGTAGGTGTTGATCGCCGATTGGATCGCGTTGAAGAGGGTCGGGAAGCCCTGGACGCCCTCGGTCTCAGCCGGCGGAACCGCCAGCAAGACGATGTGCGCCAGGGGCGCTACCGCATAGGACCACTCGATGTCGAGGGTGGCCTCGCCCGACCAGCCGGCCGCCGCCGCCGGGCCCGACATGCCGTTGCCGCTGAAGGTGTTGTTGTAGGTCGGCGCCCCCAGTGGGCATACCTGGTCAAAGTTGGGATTCGGCAGGGTCGGATAGAAGGTGTCGTGGAAGAACTTGAGATCCTGCTTCGCCGTGGGGCTGCCATAAGAGTCGACCAGGACGATGGTTTGACCCTGGCCCAGGTTCCCCGCGGTATGCAGCGACTGGATGTCATAGGCGGCGGCGATGTCGGCCGGCGTGTAGCAGTGGTAGACGGCATAGGTGTGCACAGGCGCCGGGCTGGTGCAGGCGTCGGAACTGCCCTTTGGCGCGGTCCCGATGTCCGGAGCCTCGATCGCAAGCGGAACCAGGAACGGGCCGCTCGTAATGGGGGCACTCCCGGTGCCGATGATGGCGGACCCGAGCGCCGTGGCTCCAACCGCGAACGGAGCAATACGGCGCGCGGCAGATCGCACGAAAGATTGAACCATGCTCCCCTCCTCAGGGCAGATACGCGGTTTGCCCGATCACGGTACCAGCGATAGGCGAGAGCGTCAAGGAACGGTTAACCCATGTGAACGTATGCGCCGAACGGTGATGGGGCGGCCGCCTCGGCGGCCGCCCCGTGGCCGTTAGCGGTCCGTTAGCCGGAGCAGTTCGGGTTTGGCAGGACTGGACTGGACAACGTGCCGAAGAAGTACGCGGATGGCCCGTCGTATTGCGCGGCTCCGCCAAAGGCATTGCCGTTCTGCATCTGTCCAAACTCCCAGACGCACTTGCCGCCGACCTTAGCCTGCGTCCAATAGGGATAGAAATTCCCTGGACCGCCGGGCGGTGGGACGGCGCACCCGCTCAGGGCCGCGGGACCGCACGTCGACTCACTGGCCGCCACGTCCGTTTCGAACTGGGCGCCGCTGTACATCTGGCCGTTGGTAGTCGGCTGCTGTTGCAGGAAGGTCGATGGGAACGTGTTCGGGCTGATGCTATTGGGCCAATCAGGCCAGTACGGTGTCCCATCGAAGTCCACGTCGCCATTGCCGAAGAAATTCCCGCATCCGGTGACCTGATTGGGGTCAGACGTGCCGCCGTGCGTGTCGCCCGCGGGGTAGCAAGGCGCGTCGGCGATTTCAGGATTCGACGCGTTGTCGGCCGGTGCCTCGTACGGCCCGTTGCAGGTCTGCCAGAAGGTGTCGGTGAAGGCGCCCTGGCTGAAGGTGACGGGGTTCGTGACCGTAGTGCACGGCGTGAAGTGGCCGATCTCGTACTGCGTCAGGATGCCGCCCTGCAAGGCCGCCCATGGCACCAGGTTTTGCGGCTGCGCGGTGTCGTATTCGGGCTCGTAGTTGAAGGGGATGCCTTTGCAGTTACCGATGTTGGTGGCCATGAAGCCGTTGGCCGCGGACGCCTGCATGAAGCCACTCTGCCCGGTCGACAGGTCATCCACCCGGACCTCCAAGGCGTTGCCGCCCCCGGGTAAAGCCGCATCGAAGATGTGCACCCGAAGCTGATCACCCGGGTTCATCAACAACGTGTTCGCGTTGGGGGTGACGGTCGCCAGGTTGCCCAGCTGCGGGCTCGCCGGCCCGGTCGGCACGCCGTTCTGCTGGATGAAAGCGAAGTTGGTGGGCTCGATGCAGTTGAAGTTGCAGCGGTGGAACTGGCCAGTGCACTCGAGGTCGTTGATATGCAGCGAGGCGCACCAGTGGCTGTTGTCACAGCTGATGTTGTCGGCGAACGGTCCGAATCCGGGCGGATAGAACTGGACTTCAAGGAATGAGCTGCCGCCGCCGTCGACATTGAACGTGGGCGGGTTCTTGGGGGCATTCGAGTCGCTGTTCGGCTTGCAGGCCGCCTGCGGATAGGAGAACGGGTCGCAGAGCGCCATGCCGAACCAGGGCGCGACCGATAGCTCGAACCAGTGCGTCACGTCGCTTCCGGGGGAGGCGACGCTCGGTAAGGCCGCCGGGTCCTTGGGCAGCCGCTCGTTCCAGGTGACGTTGTTGGCGGAGCCAGGAAGGTTCGACAGGAACCGGATGCTGGGCTCGTCGTGCCCGATGTAGTGGCCGTTGTCGTAGAAGCGAGCGGGCTTGCCATCGTACAGTGCGCGCGGATCGGTGCAGACCATGTTGGGCTTGATCAGCTTCTGTATCGGGGAGAAGCCATTACAGTCGAGGAGCCCGTAGGCATTGGGCGCCACACCATCGGTGCTCGAGATGGTACTCGCGACCCCGGCCGCGCCGGTACCCGCCAGACTGGAAACCGCGACGCAGACGGCGAACAGGATCCGAAGCGTTCTCATCGCGCCATCCTCCCTCGCAAACAGCGGACGCTTGCCGATAACCCCTTTGTCGCCCATCTTAGGGCGCAAAACACCGACCTGCAACCCAGCTACGGCGCGGGGTTGCAACCGGCCGCGCGATCGACAGACGCGGAGGTATGACCACCACGGGTAACATCGGCAGCACATGCCAGTCACGGTTGGGCCGTCGACCCTGACCATCAACCACGACCGGCAGTTCCTGATCAGCCAACCGAACGCGACGATGGCGCCCCAGGATGACGTGGGCTTCTACGCCCGCGACACGCGCTTTATCAGCGGGTACAACATCACCATCAATGGCCTGAAGCCGGTGCTGCTCGACGCCATCACGGTCGAGCATTTTTCGGCGCGCCACGAGTTCATGACGCCCGAGCTGCGTCTGGGCCCGGGCTCCGGCCCCGACGCCGATGGCCTGCTTCCGGAGGGATCGGTCGGCTTCCGGCTGGAGCGCACCATCCTCGAGGGTGTCCACGAGGACTACGACCTGACGAACTACGCCATGCATCCGGTGCGGCTCGTGCTGGAAATCGGCATCGAGTCCGACTTCGCCGACATCTTCGACGTGCGGTCACACCGCTTGATCCGGCGCGGTGATCTCCAGACCACCTGGCGACCCAGGGCGGCCGAGCTGCGCAGCAGCTATCGGAACCGCACCTTCCGGCGCGGCCTGGTGGTGAAGGTGGAGAAGCCCGGATCGAAGGCTGAGTATGCCAACGGCCGCCTGGTCTTTGTTTGCGAACTCCTTCCCGGAGGAGAGTGGCATGTCTGTTTGAAATTGCTGCCGGTCATCGGCCCGCGCCCAGCCCGCACGCTTCCCTGCCACTCCCTGCTTCTCGGCGACTCGCGCGTTGCTCATCCGCTGCCTCCTGTCGAGCTCGTCACCAGTCATCCCACCCTTCCCGCCATCTGGCAGCAGGCGGTCGAAGATACCGAAGCCCTGCGGATGGTCGATACCACCGTTCGAGGCGGGGTGTTCGTGCCGGCGGCAGGGATTCCCTGGTTCGTGACCGTGTTCGGCCGCGATTCGCTGGTGGTTTCGATGGAAAGCATCAGCGCCTTTCCGGAGTTCGCCCTAGGGGCGCTGCGAACGCTGGCCCAGGTCCAGGCGACCGATGATGACGCCGAACAGGACAAGGAACCGGGCAAGATCCCGCACGAAATCCGCACGGGTGAACTGGCGAGCCTGAAGCTGCTGCCCTTCGCGCCCTACTACGGCACGGCCGATGCCACGCCGCTCTTCATCATCGTGCTCTCCTATGCCTACCAGTGGTCCGGCGACGTTGGGCTGCTGCGGCGCTATCGCCGCCATGCGGAAGCCGCCATGGGATGGCTGTTGAACTACGGCGATCGCGATGGCGACGGATTTCAGGAATATCTCAAGCGGTCGAAGCAGGGGATAGACAATCAGGGCTGGAAGGACTCCTGGGACGCAATCCGGAATGGCGACGGCTCGATCGCGCAGGCGCCGATCGCCCTCTGTGAGCTGCAGGGCTATGCCTTCGACGCCATGCTGCGGATGGCGGAAATCTACGATCTCCTCGAGGAGCCCGAGAAGGCCGAGGGCATGCGGGAGCGCGCGCGCCGCCTGTACCAGCAGTTCAACGAGGTGTTCTGGTGGGAAGCGGAAGGGACCTACTACCTCGGGCTGGACAAGGACAAGCGGCCATTGGAAACAGTGGCATCGAATGCCGGCCATTGCCTGGCTAGCGGGATCGTGCCGCCGGAGCGGGCTGGGCGCGTCGTCGACCGCCTGATTGCCCCCGACATGTGGAGCGGCTGGGGGATCAGGACGTTATCGAGCAAGCACCCCGGCTACAACCCCTACTCCTATCACTGTGGGTCCGTGTGGCCGCACGACAACGCGACGATCGCTGGTGGGTTTGGCCGCGCCGGGCGGCTCGCCGACGTCCAGAAAGTCGCCGAGGGGATCTTCGCGGCTGCTGAACGATTCGATGCGTACCGTCTTCCCGAGCTGTTCGCCGGTCTGCCGCGCGATGCCGGTGCCTTTCCGGTTCCCTACCTCGGGGCGAACGTCCCCCAGGCCTGGGCGGCCGCTGCGGTTTTCCGGCTGATCGCCATCCTGTGTGGCATTCACACCGTCGGGCGGAACCGGACGATGTACGTCAACCCTGACCTCCCGGATTGGCTCCCGTCGCTGACCCTGCGCAACCTGCGAGCGGGCCACGGCTCGATGGAGCTGCACGTCGAGCGGGACCGGGTCCAGGTGGTGGGCAATACGACGGGCTTCAAAGTCGTTCACGGCCGGCTACCGCGGCCGGCCTTGCAGGAAGCGCCGCTCGCCCGTAGCTAGGTTGTCCGGCGGCCACGACGCAGCTCGAGGATCGCAAAGGCCAGCCCGGCGAGCGCGACCATGATCGCGACGGCAAACGTGCCGACCGTAAAGGCCTGGTAGCAACCGCCGCCGCCACCCGATACGCATGGCGCGGCCTGGAAAACGTAGGGCGACAGGAGAAGAGCGGTCGCGACCCCAGCCCCGTAGAGAAGGGCAGGCCAACCCTGCCGGCGGCCACGCCGCCGGATGAAGAGGGTGACCCCGATCAGCAGCCCCATCAGCAGCAGCAAGATGCCGCCTGAAAAGACGCTAAAAAAGCCGATCCCGATCAGGACGCCGCTGACCAACCAGGGTATGAGGCGTCTAATTATTTCCAATACGGAGTCACCGATGTTGACAGCGGGTGCTCAACTATTAATGCTATAGGTATCCCGACTGGATGGGTGCCCCTGCGCGCAGGAGAGGACGGGAAGTAATGGAGGTGGAGCTCATGCGATCGATGCGGCTCGGCTTGGTGCTGGCTGCGGTTGGGTCAGTGCTGCTAGCGGCGTGTGGCGGGGGTTCGACGGGCGGCGCGACCAATGCGGCGGACGTGAGTGCAACCATTCGCGCCGCCAACTGGGGCGGCAACCCGACCGAGAATGCCCTGGTCAAGAAGTACGAGGCGGACTTCATGACCCTGTATCCAAAGATCAAGGTCACGCAGGAGGAGATTCCGACCAACTTCGAGGACAAGATCAAGACCGAGATGTCGGCCAACAACGAGCCGGACGCCATGTACGTCAGCACGGCGCTGATGAACTTTGCGGCGCCGGCCGGGCGTCTGCTCGACCTGACCTCGCTCATGTCCAAGTGGGGGGTCAGCTCCGACGAATACATTTCAACCCTGATGACGCCCTGGCAGCTGAACGGCAAGCAGTATGCCCTGCCCAAGGACTTCGGCGACCTCGTGCTCTTCTACAACAAGTCGATGTTCTCCGCGGCCGGGCTGGCGACGCCCGCATCATGGGACGACATCAAGGCCGACGCCAAAACCCTCACCAAGGGCGGCGTCAAGGGGCTTAGCCTCCCGGCGGATGCGGCCCGATTCGACGCGTTCCTCCTCGGCTTCGGCGGCCAGGTCCTCTCCAGTGACAAGACCAAGGCCGTCCTCAACAGTCAGCAGGCCCAGGATGCCCTGAGCTATTACAGTTCGTTCCAGCTTCAGGACAAGAGCTCAGCGCTCCCCGATACGCTGGGTGCGACCTGGCCCGGCGACGCGTTCGGCAAGCAAAAAGCCGCCATGGTCATCGAAGGCGGATGGTTGATCCCCTACATGCACGACACCTATCCGTCCGTGTCGTACGGCAGCATCCAGCTGCCGAAATTCCCCGTCAAGCAATCCAGCCTCCTCTTCACCAACGGCTGGGGTTGCTCGGCGAAGACCAAGAACCAGGATGCCTGCATGCTCTTTGTGAAGTACATGACGGGCAAGGTCGTCCAACAGCAGGTGCTGCAGAGCGGATTCGCCCTTCCGTCGCGCAAGGACCTCGGCAGCGATCCGGCGATCACCGCGAATCCTGACGTCAAGAACCTCTTCGACAGCGCCGTGTTCGCGACTGCGTGGACCTTCGGACCGCACGAGTCCAAGATCAACGACGCGCAGAACGCCGCGCTTCAGTCGGTCCTTCTCGGGAAATCCGACGTCAAAACGGCGCTGGACAAAGCGGAAACGGACGCGAACGCCGCGTTATCGGGAGGATGATAGAAGGGGTTGTAACCCACTAGCAAGGTAAGGGAGGACGAAGATGGCAGTATCCGTGGTGCCCGAAGCGCCGGCGGCGACGGCCAAAGTCCGCCGGCGGCAAAAGCGCGGTGGAATGGCCATTGCGGAACGCCGGGCCGGACTACTCTTCGTCACTCCCTACCTGATCTACTTTGTTGTCCTGCAGCTCGCCGCCCTTGTTTTCGCGATCTGGGTCAGCTTCCATCACTACGACCTGCTGGCCGTGGACAATCCGTTCGTCGGACTACGCAACTACGCGCGCTTGACGGTCAACCAAGACTTCCTGATCGCCATGCGCAACACCACCGAGTATGCGGTGGTGGTCGTAATCCTCCAGACCGTGTTCGCCCTCCTGCTGGCGGTCCTGCTCGACTCGAAGATCAAGGGGCGCAATTTCTTCCGCTCGACCTGGTACACGCCCTCGATCGCGTCGTCCGTCGTCATCTCGATGGTCTTCCTCTACGTCTATCACCCGACCGGGCTGCTGAACAGCATCCTGGGGCTGGTTGGCATCCATACGTCGGAGGCGTACCTCGAGAGCACGACCTGGGCACTGCCGGCGCTCATGTTCCTTGCGATCTGGACGACCGCGCCGACCTTCATGTTGATGTTTTTGGCCGCGTTGCAGGACATCCCGAAAGAGGTTTACGAGGCGGCAGCGGTTGATGGAGCCAGTGCGGTGCGCAAGCTGTTCAGCATCACCATCCCCCTGCTTCGCCCCATCATCTTCCTGGTCGTCTCGCTTGGCATCATCGGCTGCTTCCAGGTCTTCGACCAGATGTTCATCATGACCTCCGGCGGACCACTTAAAGCGACGCTGAGCGTCGCGCTCCTGATCTACGACAACCTGTTCCACGACGTGGGGACTGTTGGGGTGGCGTGCGCCGAAGCGATCGTCCTAGGCATCGTTATCTTTGCGCTGACGCTGATTTCCCGCCGTGTCATCGACACGAAGATCGAGTACTGAGATGGCCATCAGCGGCAGTCTTCCCGTCGGATCCGAGATCAATACGCCGGTTTCCATCGCCACGATGCCTACTAAACCGCGCCGAGAGACCGACTCAACGGAGCGGGTCAACGCGCTCGAGGTCGTGGTTCGCTATGCCCTGTACATCGTTATCACGCTGTTCTTGTTCGTCCCATTCGTCATGACGGTGCTCTCGTCGTTCAAGACCTCCGCGGAGGTCATCGCGTTCCCCCCGACTCTCCTCCCGACAGTCTGGCACCCAGAGAACTATCTGCACGTGCTGACCCAAATCGACGGGTTCCCACGGATGGTGTTCAACAGCTTCTTCATCACGTTCGCGGCGGTCGCACTGAACCTCTTCTTTGACTCGTTGGTCGGGTACGCGTTCGCACGTCTGGAGTTCCCGTTCAAGAACACCCTATTCGCGATCATGATCGCCACGATGGTCATCCCCGGTTTCGTCTTCATCGTTCCGCGCTACATCATGCTGCTCAATGCGCACCTGGTCAACACCTATGGCGCGCTGCTCGTTCTCTACTTCCTGCAACCGGGGTACATCCTGCTGATGACGCAGTTCTTCAAGAGCATTCCACGCGATTTGGAGGAGGCGGCCATCGTTGACGGCATGGGGTGGTTTGGGATCTTCTGGAAGATCATCCTGCCGCTGGCGCGGCCGGCACTGCTCGCGACCGGGATTCTGACCTTCGCGGGGATGTGGAACGGCTTCTTCGACTGGTTGATCTATATGCAAGACGCGACCATGTTCAATATCCAGCTCGGCCTGACCACCTTCAGGTCCGTCTATCAGAATCAGTGGGACCTCATCATGGCCGGGTCGGTGCTCGCCATCCTGCCGATCCTGCTCGTCTACCTGGTCGGCCAGCGCTACTTCGTCCGCGGCATCGCGACCACCGGCATGAAATAGCGCCTTAGGGCGCGGCCAGCTGGTCCTTGTACTGGAGTTCGTAGAGCCGGCTGTAGACGCCCTGCCGCGTGAGCAACTCCGCGTGGGTTCCGGTCTCGACAACCTGGCCCTTGTGCAGAACGATGATGCGATCGGCGTGCTCAATCGTGGAGAGACGGTGGGCGATGATGATCGAGGTCCGGCCGGCCACCAGCTTGAGTAGCGAAGCCTGGATGACGCGTTCCGTCTCCGGATCGACGCTGGCCGTCGCCTCGTCGAGGACCAGGAGAATATCCGGCTCGAAGGCGAAGGCGCGGGCGAATGAGAGCAACTGCTTCTGGCCGGTGGAGATATCGCTGCCGCGTTCGTGCAGAACATAGTCGTATCCGCCCCGAAGCCGGCGGATGAACGGATCGGCGTAAACGGCGGCAGCCGCCTGCTCGACCCGATCCGGCGTCATCGACTCGCCGAGGCTGATGTTGTGGCCCACGGTGCCGGTGAAAATAAATGGGTCCTGGAAGACGACGCCGATCCGGCGGCGGATCTCGCGCCGGTCAAGGCCACGAATATCCTGCCCACCGAGGCGGATGGTGCCTCTTTGAATATCGTAGAAACGGATCAAGACGCTGATCAGCGACGATTTCCCGGCGCCGGTCGCCCCCACGATGGCGACCTTCTCCCCCGGAGCGACCTCGAAGGAGACGTCTCGCACGACCCAGTCCTCGCCCTGATACGCGAACCAGACGTGGTCGAAGCTGAGGACTCCGGGCTGGACTGCTGACGTCGTTGCTGGATCCGCGTCGGTTGCCGGCCGATCGAGCAGCGTAAAGATCCGCTCTGCCGAAGCGACGGCCGTCTGAAAGATCGCGAGTTTGTCCGCAAGGTCTCGGACAGGCGTGGTGAGGCGTTCCGCGAACTGGATGAAGAGCACGAGCGTGCCCAGCGTGAGCAGGTGATGGATAACCTGGCCGCCGCCAAACCAGAGCAGCAGGCCGGCGGTTGCCGCACCCAACCAATTCATCAGCGGTAGGAAGATGGAGAAGAGGGTCGCCGAGTGCAGGTTGGCTCGCGAGTATTCCTGGTTGACCACTTCGAAGTCGGCACGAATGCGCCCCTCGGCGTTGAACAGTTGAATCGTTGTGACACCGGAGACGGCCTCCTGGATGAAGCCATTGATCGATCCCAGCCGCGAGCGAGTCCAGCGCTGCGCCTGTCGCATCTGCCTGGTGATCAACGTCGCTGCCAGCAGCATGACCACCGCCATGGCAAGGACGAGCAGCGCCAACGACCAGTTGATCAGCAGCAGGACGACGATGATGAAGACGGCCGACACCACGTTTCCGACGCCCAGAATCAAGCCTCCGGTGAAGACCTGGTTGATGGCGTCGACGTCGTTGGAGATCAGGCTCACGAGTTCCCCGACCGCGGTCCGGTCGAAGAAGGCAACACCCATCCGCTGCCAGTGGGCAAAGATGGCATTACGCAGGTTGAACATCACGCCCTGACCGATCACATTGGTGAGCTGCAGCTGGGCGTAGCGAGCGAGGCCATTGACGATCAGGACGAGGAACCAGAGAATCGCCAACCACTGGTACCCATCGAGCCGCCTGGGCGCGATGTAGCGATCGATCGCCTGCTGCGTGAAGTAGGGACCGGCGAGCTCGGTGAGGGAGAGCACGAGCACGAGCACGATCGCCACCGTGAGGAGCCTCGAATGGGGTCGGATCAGCCGCCAGAGTCGGCGATTCACCGGGACCCTCCGTCAGGGTTGCGCCACTGGAGGAGATCGTCCTCGAGCCGCTGGTGTCCGTACAAGCGGGCATAGGTACCTCGCCGTTCGAGTAATTGGCTGTGCGTCCCTTGCTCCACAGCTCGGCCGGCCTCCAGCACGACAATCAGGTCGGAATCCTTGATGGTCGAGACCCGGTGGGCGATCACCAGCCTGGTCTGGGCGCCCTTCGCCGAACGCAGGCCCATAAGGATGGATTCCTCGGTGCTTGTGTCGACACTCGAAAAGGCGTCATCCAGCACGAGGACCGGCGGATGGGTGAGCACGGCACGAGCAATCGTGGCCCGCTGCTTCTGTCCGCCGCTGAGGGTGATGCCGCGCTCGCCGATGACCGTCTCCAGCCCGTCAGGAAACTGATCCAGGTCGGCGCTCAGCTGGGAGAGCTCGGATGCCCGCTCAAGGCCCCCACCCCGACCCTCCCCCGAAACGGGGGAGGGAGAACCGAGTGCTATGTTGCGCGCGAGTGTGTCGGAGAAAAGAAACGGCTCCTGGAGGACGCACCGGATTTGTGAGCGGAGCCACTCGAGGGGGAGTTCGCGGATGTCGACGCCGTCGAATAGGATGCGGCCCTCGACCGGATCGTGGAGCCGCACAAGGAGGCGGACCAGTGTCGTTTTGCCCGAGCCGACCGGGCCGACAATCCCCAGGGTCGATCCGCCTGGGATCAAGAGCGAGAACCGCTCCAACACTGGATGGCCGTCATAGCTGAAACTGACGTCCTCGAAGCGGATCTCGCCTCGGACAGGCGCCGGCTGGTGCGGTGAAGACGGCGACTCGATGGCGGGTGGGCGGTCGAGAATCTCCTCGATCCGTCGGAGTGACGCGGCGCCCTGGAAGAGGTAGTTGACAACCCAGCCGATGCCAAGCACGGGTCCGGACATGACCACGAGATACGTCATGAACTGGACGAACTGGCCCAGCGAGATCCGCCCCTGCACGACGTGGACGCCGCCCAGGTAGAGAAGGACCACGGAGGCGGCGCCGTCGGCGATGGCGAAGACCGGCCAGAGCGCGTTGTAGATGCGGGCGAACCCCAGGCTTTTGTCCATGTACTCCTGGTTCACGGCCCGGAAGCCCCGCTTCTCCGACTCCTCCTGCGCGTAGGCCTTCACGACACGGATGCCGGACAGGTTTTCCTGGGCCCTCGCCGTTAGCGCAGCAAATTGTTCTTGCAGACGGCGTGACCTGCTCCGGGTGTACGGTCCAATGAAGATCAGCACGATGTGCGGCACGGCAAACAGACAAACGGAGAAGACCGTCAATTGCCAGTCGATCAGCAGCATCAAGGTGACGACCGCTACGAAAATGACGATCGCGTTGCCCATGTTGCTGATCCCGATCGTGATCAGCGCCTGGACCGCCGTCATATCGTTGGTCGCCCGCGCCATGATGTCGCCGGTTCGGATCTGCTGGAAAAAGCCCTGGTCGAGCTTCAGCAAATGGGCGAAGAGCTGACTCCGCAGTTCCATCTCAACCCGGTAGCCAAGCCCGCTGAAGCAAATCCGCCGAACAAATTGGCTCAGAGCAGCGGCGCCTGCAGCGACGATGACGGCTAATGCGAGCAGCGGGATGCGTCCCTCCTGTGCGCGAGTGATCGCATCAACTGCTTGCCCAATGTAGAAAGGAGCGAGCAGTTCGAGGCCGTTCGCCAACAGGATGGCAACCACGCCGATAGTGAGCAAGCGCCAGTGGCGCATGAGGCTCGCGCGCAGGAGTTTTATCACCGGCCGGCGTCGACGAGGCTGCTCGCCCACTTCAAACATGTGGGCCTTCAGCTGATGCGGCGGAGGCGGGCTGCCCCAATTCTGTAATCGGCCATGCCGTAAAAAACATCGGCCTCGCCACCATCGCGAACATCGATGGCGGTGGGGAAGACCACGCTGTCGACGATCCCCTCGCGCTCCTCCTTAGTCTCCGGCTCGAGCAGCGGACGCTCTGAACGCGACAGGACGCGGCTGACATCTTTGGGGTCCAGCACCATGGCACCGGCCACGTAGCGCACGGGGACGCGTCCTCCTGGCGGTGCCTCGCCCTTGGTCACGCCGTGGTGGATGATGAGCCAGCCCTCCCGCACCCGGATTGGCGGAGTGCCACCGCCGATCTTGGTTGCCTCCCACGGCTGTTGCGGCTGCGCGACCTGACGATGTTGATCGAGCCGGGTGAGGGCCCGCACGTCACGATCGACCATGTCAGCAGCGACGAACGATACCCAGATGCTCTGGCGCGGATCGGTCACGCCAGCCGGCAGCGGCAGGCCTACTTCGGGAATATTCGGGTTGAGGTTCCACATCGGCCGATGCAACATGGCATACGCGGGGCGTCCGTCAGGGCCGGGCACCGGCTCGGGAAAGAACATCGCGTCTTTGTTGGGGTAAAGGTTGAGGTCCGTCCGCAATGACGGCTCATATGCGAACGAGACGGGACCGAGCCGCTGCCACGTCACCAGGTCGCGGCTCACGGCGAGTCCGATCCGAGGGCCAAGTGGGCCATATGCCGCGTAGCTCATCACATAGGTACGCAAGCCGGCGATGAACACGATCCGCGGGTCTTCGACGCCGGCTGTGACGGGGTTTTGTTCCCACGCCTCGTCGGGCTCCAGGACGACGCCGAGTCGCTCGACGCCCGAGGGCGTTCCGCTCTTGTCGAACGTGACGCGCGCGCGCCCGATCCGTGAGTAGTTGCCTTTCGCCACCATTCGCGGAAAGAGATAAAGCTCGCCATCCGGACCCCGCGCGCTCGCCGGGTTCAGAACGCCCTCGACCTCCCGGGGGTCGCCGGGTACCGGCTCCATCACAACGCCGATGCGCTCGAGTCGATATGGCGGGGCGGCCACCGCAGCACCCTACCATGGGGCCATCGCCACCCCAGATAAGGACACCAGCCCGCCCTCCCCAAGAGGGGGAGGGGAAATAAGGCTGAGCGCGGAAGAATGCCGCGATCTGACGCGCGAGTGGCTCGTCACCAATGGCCTCGGCGGATACGCCAGCGGGACCGTCGCCGGGCCGAATACGCGGCGCTATCACGGGCTCCTGATGGCGGCCCTCCGCCCGCCCGTGCAGCGCGTGCTGCTCCTCGCGGAATTGCACACGTCGCTTTGCCGAGCGGACGGCCAGTCGGTACCCTTGACTACCCCCTCGCACATGCGGCTCAATGGGATGTTGCCGGCGTTTCGGTGGGGGATGGAGGGTCGCGTGCTCGAGCGGCGGATCTGGATGGAGCAGGGCCGCAACCGTACGGTCATCACCTACCGACTGCTGGCTGGCGGGCCCGTTACCCTGCGCGTTGAACCCTTCTTCGCTCATCGGCCGGCCGATCTTCAGCGATCCGAGCGTGGAAGCCCAGACGTGGTTCGGTTAGATCATGGCTGGAAACTTTCATTGGGTGGAATGACGACGTACCTCGAGGCGCGACCGGTTGGCAGTCCCAGCGAATCGCCCACCTGGATTCGTGTCGAACACACCGTGGAACGAGAGCGGGCGCTCGACGCTGAAGAGGAGCTTTTCACGCCCGGAGTATTGGAGCTTCCAATCCAGCCGGGCTCGCCGGTGACGATCATCGCGGGAACCGACCCGCTGCCGGACGGCTGGTCCAGCGCCGATTCACTTCGGATAGCCCGCGACCTCGAGCGGGAGACCCTCGATGCGCTCGGCGATGGAAATCGCGACGGCATCACGCGCCAGCTGGCGCTGGCGGCCTCGCAGTTTCGAGTGGTCCGAGTGCCACACGCCCCCACCCTGCCCTCCCCCGCGAGCGGGGGAGGGGAATCGTCCGCTGACCCCGCAAGAGGGGGAGGGAAACACACGCAGCGGACGATCATCGCGGGCTACCCATGGTTCGCCGACTGGGGGCGCGACACCATGATCGCCTTGCGCGGCTTGACGCTGGCAGCCGGCTATCCGGACCAGACGCGCCGCATCCTCGAGACCTTTGTCAGCTACCTCGATCAGGGCATGCTGCCGAACGCGTTTCACGATCAGGGCGAAGCGACCGAGTTCAACACCGTCGACGCGACACTGTGGCTTTTCCAGGCCTTGCATCACTACCTCGAGACAACCGGCGATTGGGCCTTCATCAAGGCGCAGCTCCCGGCTCTCGAAGAAGTCGTCCGCTGGCACGTGAACGGCACCCGGTTTGGCATCCATATGGATCCTGCGGACGGTCTGCTCACGGCCAGTGCGCCCGGCTACGGCCTGACCTGGATGGACGCGCGCGATCAGGATTGGGTGGTGACGCCGCGCCATGGCAAACCGGTCGAGATCGCAGCCCTCTGGTACAACGCGTTGCGCCTGATGAGTGATTGGACCAGCCACGCGAATGCGCCCGTCGCTCGGTTCGCGATGATGGCCGAGCGGGCGCGGCGCACGGCGCAGGCTCGCTACTGGTTCGAGGCCGACGGATACCTGTATGACGTCATCGATGGCCCAGAGGGAAACGATGCGAGCTTGCGGCCGAACCAGCTGATGGCGCTAGGTCTTGCCTATCCGCTCATCGAGGGCGAGCGGGCGCGGCGATCGCTCGATCGCGTCACGGAAAAGCTCCTGACACCGTTTGGATTGCGAACCTTGAGTCCGGACGATCCGCGCTATCAACATCGGTTCGGCGGCGACCATCGCAGCCGCGATGCCGCCTACCAGATGGGAATCGTCTGGCCGTGGCTGCTCGGGCCATACCTCGATGCGCACCTACGAATTCATGGCGACCCGACGGTGGTCGCGCGGGTGCTTGCGCCATTCGAGGCTCACCTTCGAGAGGCCGGCATCGGTTCTATCAGCGAGATCTTCGAGGCCGAGCCGCCCTACAGACCGGCCGGCGCTATCGCACAGGCCTGGAGCGTGGGTGAGCTCCTGTGGCACGCGCGCCGCTACACGCCCAAGTAGGCCTTGCGGACAGCCGGGTCGCGGCGCAGATCAGAAGCTGGACCGCTCATCACAATCCGGCCGTTTTCCAGCACGTAACCCCGGTCGGCAATCTCGAGGGCGAGCACGACGTCCTGCTCGACGAGCAGCACGGCCGTTCCATCCTGGTTGATGGCTTTGACGATCTCCATGACCCGATCCACGATGTTCGGGGCCAGACCGAGCGACGGCTCGTCGATCATCAACACCTTGGGGCGTCCCATGAGCCCGCGACCGATGGCGACCATCTGCTGCTCGCCGCCCGACAGCGTGCCGGCCTCCCGATTGAGCTTGTCGCGCAGCGTCGGGAAGTAGCCAAGGATGCGCTGGAAATCGTCCTGCACCTGCCGGTCGTGGCGGCGGTAGGCACCCAATAGCAGGTTGCGTGCAACCGTCATGCTGCCGAACAGGCGCCGGCCCTGCGGAACGTGGATCAGCCCACTCGCTACGATCGCCTCCGGACGAAGACCGCTGACCGGCCGCTCCGCGAAGCGGACGCGCCCGCCCGAGATTCCGACGAGGCCCGACAGCGCTCCGAGCAGCGTCGACTTCCCAGCGCCGTTGGCGCCGATCAGCGCCACCAACTCGCCCGCTGACAACTCGAGGTTGACTTCGAACAGGACAGGCGTCATGCCGTATCCGGCTGAGAGCTTGTCGACCTCGAGTAGCGAGCTCATCCGTGTTTGTCTCCCTCCCCCTCTTGGGGAGGGTAGGGTGGGGGCTGTTGGTCGCGCGCGTAGCGCTGGCCGAGGTAGGCCTCGATGACGCGCCGGTCCTTCAGGACCTCGTCCGGTGGTCCCTCGACGAGCGTTTTGCCGAAGTTCAGCACCAACGCCCGGTTGCAGATGCCCACGATCACCTTCATCACATGCTCGATGAGCACGATCGTCATCCCGCGTTCCCGCACACGCCGGACCATTTGCAGCGCCTGCTCGACCTCGACGTCGTTGAGCCCGGCCATCACCTCGTCGAGCAGGAGCAACCGCGGTCGCATCGCCAGCGCCCGAGCCACCTCGAGCCGCTTGCGATCCGGCACCGTCAACCGCA
>JAXDLN010000048.1:0-95011 GCA_034666565.1 Chloroflexota bacterium | reverse complement strand
AGCCGGTCTTCTTTGCCCTGCATGCTTGCAGCCTAAGGTATTGGACATCGGCGCTCAAGCACGCCATTTTGGGGTCGCCGTCCGGGCCTTCCTGGCGGTGGTGGGGAACCCAGGTCTGCGCAGGCTTCAACTGGCCTGGGGAGGGTGGGTCACCGTGGACTGGGCGTACACGGTCGCCATTTCCGTCTTCGCGTTCTCCCGGAACGGCGCCGCCGGTGTCGGGCTGGTCACGCTGATTCGCCTGCTGCCGGCGGCGGCCAGTGCGCCCTTTACCGCCGGGCTCGGAGATCGATTTCCACGACGGCTTCTGCTCGTCCTTGAGGAGCTGATCATCGGAGTGATCCTGGCGACCACGGCGATCGTGACCATGGTGCGCGGACCAGATCTGCTGGTCTACGCGCTGGCGGTCCTGCTGGCGATCGTGTCCGCGCCGTTCCGCGCCTATCAGGGGGCCCTCTTGCCCACGCTCGCACAAACCCCCGACGAACTCACAGCCTCCAATCTTGTCGGCAGCACCGTCGAGGCCGCCGCCACGCTGATCGGACCTGCGCTCGCCGGCGTCCTACTCGGACTCTCCAGCCCGACCGCCGTGTTCTGGGTGACGGCCGCCGTGTCGCTGGCCGCAGCCATCTCCGTCCTTGGGATTCCACGCGCCGCCCCGGTCCGCTGGCGCGGCCGTCGCCGGAAGTTCCTCGAAGAGATCGTCGCTGGCTTCACGACCCTCGCGCGAGAGCGCGACGTCCGCTTGTTGGTCTCGCTGTTCATCGCGCAGCCTTTCGTCAGGGGAGCGCTGAACGTCCTGATCGTGGTGCTGGCCATCGATGGGTTGCGCCTCGGGACCCCGGGGGTCGGATGGCTCTTCGCGGCGCTCGGCGTTGGCGGACTCGTCGGGTCGGTGGTCGCGGTGCGCCTGGTCGGCCAGCGCCGAATGGCCAGCTGGTTTGGCGTTGGCCTCACGCTCTGGGGGCTCCCACTGTTGATCCTCGCCCTGCAACCGGCGGTGCCGGTTGCGGTCGTGTTGCTCGCGACGGTGGGCGTCGGGAATCTCATCGAGGACGTCGCCGGCTTCAGCATTCTGCAGCGAATTGCCCCCGACCGCACCATGGCCCGCATCCTGGGCGTCTTCGAAGCGTTGATCCGCGTGACCAACGGACTCGGTGCGGTGATCACGGGCTTCCTGGTTGTGGCCGTTGGGCCGCGCCTGAGTTTCCTTACGGCGGGCGCCTTACTACCCATACTTGTCGCTGTCGCGTGGCGCCAGTTGCGCCGGCTGGATACCGTCGGTGCGGTCGCACCGGAACGACTTGCGCTCCTTAAGCAAAGCCCGCTCTTTGCGCCGCTCAGCGTGATTGCCCTCGAGCGCGTGGCGCGCCGATTGCATCCGGACGAGGTTGCGGCAGGAGTCGAAATCGTCCGTGAGGGAGATCCGGGCGATCAGTTCTACCTGGTCGAGGACGGGGAGTTGCAGGTGATGCACGGGCCAGCTGTTGTCAATCAGTTGAAAGCCGGCGACCATTTCGGCGAGATTGCGCTGCTTCGAGGCGCACCGCGGAGCGCGACCGTGAGGGCGGTGACACCATCGCGGTTGCTGCGACTGGAATCGGGCGACTTTCTCGCCGCGGTCACGCAGCACGCGGCCAGTTCGGATCGCCTAGAGAGCATCGTCGCCGCCCGCCTCGATGCTTCGGCTGCGGTACGAGGGCACACGCCCGACCGCCAATAGGCGAACCACCTGCCGACGGAGCGGCCAGTCACCGACTCTCGACGCAAACGGCCGATGGGTCTACGGAAATGAGATGAGGAATGGCCGCGGTTTTACCGGCCCGTTACAGCTTCCGCACGGAGTCTGTTCGCGTTTTCGACCAGCGCAACCCCGCCGGATGCCACACTGGGCGCAGTCTCTTTCACAGGAGGTGAAATCAATGTTTGCCACCATCTACAACAAGATTCGCAATCTGCTCAACCGTGAGGAAGGGCAGGGTATGGTCGAGTACGCCCTTATCCTCGTCTTGATCGCTGTCGTGGTCATCGTAGTGCTGATCATCCTCGGCAACCAGGTCAAGAACGTGTTCTGCAACATCTCGGGCGGTCTGGGCCAGTAGGCTCACTCGCAAGAGAAAAGACGGGAGGGTCCCTTCGGGGGCCCTCTCTTTTTTATTTAGCCCCCACCTTACCCTCCCCCGCGAGCGGGGGAGGGGATTTGAGGTTCTAGGTTGGCAACGGCCGGGATGACCTTCTCGCCGATGATCTCGAGGCGCCTTGTCTCATACACCTTGGGGACGCCGCCGATCACCGTCTCGATCCCCATGCCGGCCAACCAGCGTAGGCCACCGATCACCTTGCCAACATTCTCACCGTTGTCGCCGACGTCGAACGAGAACATCGCGGTCTTTTCGATCTCGTCGTAGTTGCGACCGACGGTCTTGCAATGCTCGCGCAGGACGTCGAGCTTGTGCGGCAGCTCAGGCGTGGGGAAGAGGTTGCAGGCCTGCGCATACTGCGCGACCAGACGGAGGGTTTTCTGTTCGCCACCACCGCCGATCAGGATCGGTGGATGCGGACGGCTCAGACTTTGCGGCGAGTTGAGGGGCCGCTCCAACTGGTAATGCTTGCCGTCGAACGGCTTCTCCGTGCCGCGTTTTCCTTCCCACATCTGCAGACAGATCTGGAGCGTCTCCTCGAGGCGCTCGAACCGCTCACTGATCGGAGGAAAGGGGATACCGAGGCCGCGGCTCTCCGCCTCGTTCCAGGCGGCGCCGATCCCGAGCCAGGCGCGCCCGCCCGAGAGCACGTCGAGCGTCGTGACGGTTTTGGCGAGGATGCCGGGATAGCGATAGACGGCCCCGGTCACCATGGTGCCGAGCTTCGCGCGCGACGTGACCGCCGCCATGAAGGCCAGCGCGGAGTAGCCCTCCAGCATGTCGTGATGCTCCGGGCCATTCATCCGAATTTGCCAGAAGTGATCCATCACCCAGATGGAGTCGAAGCCTGCCTGGTCGGCCGTCCGCGCAACCTTGCCGAGCGCGCTCCCGAGCTCGGACGGTCCGCCGGGCCAGGTGAAATCTCCGATTGAGAGTCCGATTTTCATGCTTGCTCCTCAGACGATGCGGAAGTTCTCTCCCATGATGCATGGGGCCGAGGCTTATTTGCATCGTCCGAATAGGCAGGTATCCTCAATCGAAATCGATGAAGCCCGTCCTCTGCGTCCGGAATGATCGCGACGACACACTAGGGATCACCGAGATGGCGCTGGCCGAACGCGGGGTAACGGTTGTGCGTCTCGATGCCTTTGACGCCGAACCGCGATGGCCGAGCCTCGATGAGATCAGTGGCCTGGCGGTTTTTGGTGGCGAGATGAATGCCGACGAAATCGAGCGCTATCCCTACCTGCTGACCCAGCGGGACCTGATGCGGCGCGCCGTCGATGCCGGGTTGCCCGTCCTCGGGATCTGCCTGGGCGCCCAGATGCTGGCCCGCGCCCTCGATGCCCGCGTCTACCGGGCACCGTTGCGCGAGCTGGGATTCAGGCCAGTGCGGATTACAGAAGCGGGACAGGCCGACCTGCTGCTGGGCGCGTTCCACAGTGGCGACCGGGTCTTCCAGTGGCATGAAGATACGTTCGACCTCCCGGACGGCGCCGAGCTGCTGGCCGCGGGTGATGACGTGCAGGTGCAGGCCTTCCGGATGGGACCCAATGCGTGGGGCGTCCAGTTTCATTTCGAGGTCGACGCGCAGGGCGTGGACGCCTGGCTGCGGGTCGCGGAGCCAAGCCTTGAGCGAGTGTGGAAGCGCAGCGCCGAAGACGTGCGCGAGGAGCTGCGACTCTACCTCGACGCGCAACAGCAGCGATCGCGGCAGCTGTTCGAGGCCTTTGCGCGGCTCGTTGAGAGTCCTCTACACCCTCTCTAGAACGCGTAGACCTGTTGGCGCTAGGCCCTCTCCAGGGGCGCGTAGAAGACTCGGACCGAATCTGGAAGCGAGCCGACCAGATCATCTGGAAGATACTGACCCGATTGTGATCGGCCCCATGTCTCGGACACGAACTCGTCGACCCAGCGTCGAGCGAGTTGCATCACGGCATTCAGTGGCATCTGGGCGCCCTGGAGCAACGGCTCGCGATCGGCGAGGAAGGCTTGGAATTCCTCGAGGTAGCGGCGGCCGCGCTCTCTCATTACGGCAAGGACCTCATCATGCTCCGAGCTCGACCGGGTGGCCTGTAACTGCCGGCTCTTGAGCCCGGCCATGTCATCGACGAAGGCCTGCGCGATCGGCATGACTTCCGAGCGGAGCTTCTGGACGTTGCGAATCCGATCGGGACCGATCAACTGGACCCAATGCTGCCGTCCTTTCGCGTCGCCGAGCTGGCAGGCGCCATAGTAGTGGCCGGGCTTGCCTGGCACCTGCTTGGTTTCCATGTGCCGGCACGACCAGATGGTGTGGAGGGGCCGGTCATTGGAGTCGACCACGATGGCATGGCGGGTTTGGTATGTAGGGCAGTCGTTGAAATCCGCCCGAAATGGCTTCGGGTAAGGGCACGCGTCAGCCGGGCGCCCCGTCACTTTCGCCGTCTCTTTCTGTCCCAGCATACGTATGTTCTGCAATAGTTGCCCAATAGTTCCGTGATGAGCATATGCGAGGCTCAGCCGTTCCGCAAGGGGGCAATACCAAACGGCTTGATCCCGCAAAACAGCCCGCAAAAAGAAACAGGCGCCGGTCGTGCGGAGGTATTGCGCAATGATCGGCACAGCCGTCATACTGGGAAACCGTGGGACTGACCGGCGAACAGCCCGTCTACAGCATCGGGGCGGTCGCCCAGATGCTCGAGGTCCCGGCATCCACCCTGCGGGCCTGGGAAGAGCGCTACGGGGTGGTCGTGCCAACTCGAAGTGGCGGCTCGCAGCGTCTCTATTCTCGAAACCAGGTGGAGCTCCTCCGCTTCGTCAAGCGGCAGATCGAGAGCGGGATGAGCGCGGCCGACGCCCATCGGCTCCTGGGCCAGGAGCTGCAGTTGGGCCGGCTTCCGACCGACACGGAAGGGGAGAGGGAGGACCGGCATCCGCTGATCCTGATTGCCGAGCGCGATCCCTATGCGGCGCAGCTCTCCGAGTACTTCTTGCGGACGGAGGGATACGAGGTGGCCACGGCCCTCGATGCAATCCAGGCCAGGCTTCAGTTCGAAGAGCGGTCGCCCGACTTGATCGTGCTCGACCTGTTGATCTCGGGCGGGGCCGGATTTCGCTTGTGCCGGGAGTTCACTGCACGGGTCGGCACGCGGGTCCTCGCGCTCTCGGCCCTGGACAGCGCCGAGGAGGCCTTGCAGGCCGGGGCGAGCGCCTTCCTCAATAAGCCCATCGAGCCACTGCAGCTGGTCTCGACGGTGCGCGACCTGATGGGGACCAGCGCCCTCGCACGCTCCGCGGCCAGGGCAAAGGTGACGTGACCGAGCGCCTCAGCAGCGGAAAGCCGCGGCTCGACGCGATCCTCAATGGCGGTCTGCCAGCAAACGGGATCAACATGGTCATCGGCGCGCCCGGCAGTGGCAAGTCCATCCTGACCGAGCAGTACGTCTTTCGAAATGCGACGGTCGAACGCCCCGCGCTGTACCTCGCGACCGTCTCAGAGCCGTTCGACAAGATCATCCGCTATGGCCAAACCCTCGAATTCTTTGACGCCAAGGCGATCGGGACGCGAGTCTTCTACGAAGACCTGGGCCAGGCCCTGCGGGACCAGGGTCTGAGCGGCGTGTTGACCCGGGTCGACGCCCTGATCAAGGAACATCACCCGGGGCTGGTGGTCATCGACAGCTTCAAGGCGCTCCACGCGTTCGCCGCAGATCCGAGCGAGTTCCGGCGCTTCCTGCACGACCTCGCCGGTCGCCTCACGGCCCTCGCCGCATCGTCGTTTTGGGTGGGCGAGTACGACTCGGACGATTCGTCGGACGCGCCGGAATTCGCGGTGGCCGATGCCATCATCGGGCTGGGCAGCACGCGCGTGTCCGAGCGCCAGACGCGGATTTTGCAGATTCGCAAGCTGCGTGGCAGCGGCTTCGCCGCCGGGGAACACGCCTATCGCATCTCCGCGGCGGGTCTGGATGTTTTTCCTCGGCTGGCCGACGCCCTCGAAACCTCGGACTATGCGCTGGGCACCAAGCGGCAGTCAACCGGGGTCGACGCGCTCGACACGCTGCTTGCCGACGGGTACTGGCCCGGTTCAACGACGCTGGTCTGCGGCCCGTCCGGCGTGGGCAAGACATTGATCGGTCTCCACTTCATCTTCCATGGCGCCAAAGCGGGACAGCCGGGCGTGATCGCAACCCTGCAAGAAAACCGGATCCAGCTGGCCCGCATCGTCGAGGGCTTCGGTTGGTCGCTCGACCAGCCGGGGGTCCATCTGATGGCGCGCTCCCCCGTCGACGTCTACATCGATGAGTGGGTCTACGAGCTGCTCGACCTGCTCGAGAAAACCGGTGCCAAGCGCGTCCTGCTCGATAGCCTGGCCGACCTCTACTTCACGATTGGCGATCCGGTCCGCTTTCGAGAGTGGATGTACTCGTTAACCCAGCGCCTGGTCCGACTGGGGGTGAGCCTCTTTACAACGCTCGAGGTGCCGGACCTTTTCGACGTCGTCCGCGTCTCCGAGCAGGGGATGTCCCACCTTTCCGACAACGTCCTGCTCCTCCAGTACATCCGACGCGATTCGCGGATCGAACGTGCGCTGACCGTCCTCAAGACGCGAGCCAGCCGCCACGAGCCCGAGGTGCGATCGTTCGAGATATCCAAAGAGGGCATTGTCCTGGGTCCGGCGCTCGCGGGGATGCGCGAAAACTAGGCGGCCAGCGACATGGTCGCGTGCAGCGCGGCGCGCAGCGCGACGCGGCGATGAACCTCGGCGACGAGTGCAGCCGGCGTCATCTCCGTGGGAACCCTGAACACCTGGGCTGTCTGCGCCGGGTATGAAAACACGGCGAGGTCGCAGAGGACGATCACGTCGGGGTCGAGCATTGGGTTGCCGAGGGACTCAAGGAAGCTCGCGGCCTGCATGACCGCATAACCGCCGGATACCAGCGCGTCACGGTAACGCTCCCCGGTCCCGCGATCATCCGCGATCAGCAGGACGCGCGCCACGCCGTTGAGTGAATTCATGCCATGACATCATCCATTTCCGTTAGGGCGGCGGGTTAGGCCCTTTGGCCTACTGCTGACGTCCGTTTGGCAGCGCCTTGTGCGCCAGGCGTGAGCGGTTAAATAGGTTAATGGACGGCCTGTTCAAGATGGCGATCCGGCTCGCCGTCGTCTTGCTGGCGGTGGGCGCTGGGGTGGTTGGGCATGACGTCCTTGCCGCGCCTCGACTGCATGCGTCGGTCTCCGGGCTACCACCTCAGTTTGAAGCCCGGCCGACGTGCATCTTCGTCACCATCGATCTGAGCGGCGGGTGCCCGCTCCCGCCAATCTCGGCGCAGGCGTGGACGACGCGAGCAACGATCTTGCTCTGCGCTGACTCGCTGTGCGGCCGAGGCTTCCGCGCCGGTGACACCGTCACGATCCTGGCGAGGAGAGCCGATGGTTCCACCTTCTGGCGGACTCGGGCGGACCGGAACGGCAATTTTCGCTCGCCACTCCCATTGCCGCTCTGCCACTTCACTCCGGTTGGACTGATGGCTTTTGACGACTCCGGGGAGCGATCGATCCGGCTCTCGCTGGCCAAAACGCGCTGCGCAGCGGTCAAAAACTAGCGGACGCCACGAATGCGGCTCACCATGACGGTTCCGAGGATGAACCACAGGGCTGCGCTGCCGAAGATGAAGCGAAAGCCGAGGTCATGGCCGCTCGAGATTCCGAGCAGCAGATGGCCGGGCTCGTTCAAGAAATGGAGAAAGCCGGCGAGGATCGCGGGGGCGAGGACCTGGGGGAGCGTGAAGGAGACGTGCCACAGCGCCATGTCTCGACCGGCGGCTTCTTCGCGGTTGGGAAGCACATCGCAGGCGAGCGCCCAGTCGACGGCATAGTACGCGCCGTAGCCGATGCCATAAAGGATGCCGAGGACATAGAGCACGGTGAGCGAGCGGACGAGGCCGAACAGCAAAACGGAAACCACGACGGCCTGCATGGCGCTCGAGATGTAGACGAAGAGTTTGCGCCGACCGGTCCGGTCCGATAGCACCCCGCCGACGATCGACGGGATGATGGCGCCGGCGATCACGGCCAGCAGCCAGAACGCACTGGCCGCGCCGGCATCTTTGGTGCGCACGACGTCGCGGAAGTAAAGCTCCATGAAGGGAAGGATCGAGAAGATGCCCAGCGTTACCAACGCGCGCGTGGCGAACGTCCAGAAGAAGTCGTTCGAGCGGAAGGCCACAAAGAAGGCCATCAACGCGGGGAGCCGGCGTGCGGCCAGCACGGTGACGATGCCGGCGGCCAGAAAGACGGCGACGACCGGCCACAACAGCGAGCCGAGCGGTGCGAGGAGGATCGCGAACAACGCGATCAGCGCGACGAGAAACGCCGTGGCGCAGAGGATGGGGGCGGCCCCCACTCTGCCCTCCCCCAGAGGGGGAGGGGAAGTTGCCCCCACCCTGCCCTCACCCAGAGGGGGAGGGGAAATTGGTTCCTTGACCGCGACCACCGTGATCAGCAGCGTGATGACGAGGATGACCGCGACCACGCCGTAACCGGCGAGCAACCCGGCGCGCGTGTCGCCGTAGAGTTTGAACGTCAGGCCCACCAGCCCGACACCAACCACGGTCCCGAGCTGATTCATGGTGCCGAGCAAGCCGGAGGCGCGGCCTCGATCCTCGGCACGGACGACGTCGGGAATGACGCCCGTGTAGGCCGCCCCGGCCGCATTGTTGCTCAGTTGCACGACGAGGTAGGCGAGCACAAAGGTGAGTTGACTGGCGGAGAGGGCCAGCAACCCCAGCCCGATGATGTTCAAAATCGTTCCGGCCACCATCCAGGGCCGTCGGCGTCCCCAACGGCTCACGGTCCGGTCGCTCAGCCAGCCGACCAGGATGGGCGTGAGTAGGGCAAAAATGCCGCCCGCTGCCGTCACGCGGCCGATCAGGAGATCGGCGTTGGAGCCGGCGATCAGGGTGGCGCCGACCGGGATCAGGGAGATGTAGATCGGCTGCCAGTGGGCGCCGCCGCCGAACCAAAAGGCGTTGATGGCGGCGAGCCGGCCGAAGCTGAGTCGCGCGGTGGGGGTTGCGCTGACCGGCTGAACCGCCATTCCCTATTCCCTAACGGCTCCCGGGCGGGAATCGTAACACCGGCGACAGCTTGACGCGGAGTGAACGGGCGCGCATAGTTCGTGCGGCAAGGGAGGGGAACGTGGCGAGCAATTCGGCGGTCGAGCTGGCGCCGTCGGCGGCACCGGCCGCCATCTCAGTTTGGGACGAGATCGCCCAGCGGGCCAGCCCGGGCGACTACCGGCCGACCCTCCGACAGGACCTCACCTGGGCCCGGATGAAGACCCGTCACGGCCTACCCAACATCATGCTGGCCGACCGCCCTCTTAAATACATTCGGCTTACCGAGCGTGACGACGAGATCGCGCAGCTGATGGACGGCAGCCGCCGGGTCGCCGACCTGGTGGTCGAATACTTCCGCCGTTACGGCAGCTTCGGGTTCCGGCAGGTCACGGACCTGGTCGCCCTGCTCCGGAAAGAGGGCTTCCTGACCGACCCGCCACGCGACATCTACGTAGATTTGCGCGAGCGTCTGGATCCATCGCCTCCCGCCCCGCAACGGCGCTGGGTGGAAGGCAGCGGCCTGCGGTTGAAGGTTCCTATCCGCGGCATCGATCGCCTGGTGACGCGCTACCACGATACGGTCGGTCGGTTTCTGTTCACCCCGGTCTTTCTTTGGTTCAGCGCCGCGGTCACCGTTCTCGGCCTCGGGGCGTTTGTCCGGCAGCTCGTCAACGGCCGTGACCCGTTCGCTCCCATCGCGGGCTCCGGACTGGCGGGCGTCCTGGCGCTGGTGGTCGCCTACTACGTCGTGATCTTCATCCACGAAAGCGCCCACGCGCTGACCGCCAAGCATTTCGGGCGCATCGTCCCGACTGGCGGATTCATGCTCTATTACATGATGCCCGCCTTCTACGTGGATGTGACCGATTCCTGGCTCGAGCCCTGGCGACATCGGATCCTCATCTTTTGGGCGGGTCCGTATTCGGGCTTTATCCTCGCGGGCGCGAGCGCGCTGGGTGCCGCCGTCTTTGGGGCCGGCCTGGTCGGCACGGTGCTCTTCAAGCTTGCCGTCGCCGCGTACCTCACTAACCTGCTGAACCTGATGCCGCTCCTACTCTGGGACGGGTACTGGATCCTCGAGCAGTGGCTCGAGATCCCCGACCTCCGCCAGCGGGCGCTGGCATTCATCAAAGGTCCGATGTGGACGCAGCTCTGGACGCAACGACGGCTGACCGGCCGCGAGACGTTCTTTGGCATCTTTGGCTTGCTGTCCGCCGTCTACTCCTTTGCGTCGATCGGCCTCGCCTATCTGTACTGGAGGCGCCGGCTGGGGCCGATCCTCCGACCTCTGTGGCTGACGCCGGGGCTGCTGTCGAAGGTCATCGCGGTCGGCCTGGTGGCGGCCATTGGGATTCCCCTGGGTATGAAGTACGGACGCCGCGTGTGGGGATATCGGACCGTCCTCACCAAGGCGCCGGCGGCCGCGAAGAAGGCGATCTTCACGATCCGGATGAGCGACCGGCTGCGTCTGCTCGAAGGACTGGCGTTCCTGCGGAATCTGCCCCAGAAGAGCCTGGACCGCCTCGCCGGTAGCGCTCGCGTCCGGGAAGTCGCGGTGGGTGCGACCGTGGTGCGGCAGGGCGAGCGCGGCGACGAGTTCTTCATCATCGCGGCGGGCCAGGCCGCTGTTATGGTTCGGGAGCAAAATGAGGACCGCATCGTCGGGCAGATGGCGGTGGGCGACTTCTTTGGGGAACGCGCGCTGCTGAAGAGTGGCGTTCGCGAGGCGACCATCAAAGCAGAGACGCCGCTCAAGCTGCTCGTCTTCCAATCGAAGGCGTTCTGGAATGAACTGGTGGGCCCGGTCGCCTGGGAATCACGGGTGCGCGATGCGCTCGAGGAGCGCGACCGGCTGCGGGCGCTGCCGATGTTCGCTGACACGCCCTCCCGGCAGCTCGACTTGCTCGCGGTGAAGCTCCAGGTGCGGTCCTTCGTTACCGGCGAGGTCATCGTCAAGCAGGGCGACCCTGGGGATGCCTTCTACATCGTCCGCGAGGGGAGTCTGCAGGTGTCGGTTCGGAAGGAGCGGAGCCGCCGGCGGGTTCGCACCCTCAAGACCGGTGACTTCTTCGGGGAGATTGCCTTGCTCAGCGATGGTCCGCGGACCGCGACCGTCGAGGGATTGGACGCCGGGTCGGTCTGGCGGCTCGAGCGGCATGACTTCCGGGATTTGCTGGGTCGCTACCTCGACCTCGAGGGCCAGATCGCGGGTGTCGCCGCCTCCCGTCTGCCCCGTGGCCACTCCATGCGAGGGGCGGCCTGAGATGCAGTGCTGGATCTGCGCCTCGCCGGCAAACGGCACCTGCCGTTTCTGCGGGCGGGCGGTCTGTCGCGAGGACGCCAAGACGCACCCATTTGTCCTGGAGGTCTATCCGAGCGACGGCGCGCTGTATGGCCTGGCCGTGGAGGATGCCCTGCACTGCGGTGTCTGCAAACCGCGACCGGAACCGGTGCTGATGGATTTCCTGGCGGCACCCAAAGTCAAAAAGAGTGACAAATGACACAGGGTAAGTGTGTCGTGCGTCGCTTCTCCCCGTCCAGTATCCGTCGATACTCGCAAGGACGACAACTCGACAAGAAGGAGGTGAAACCATGAGCAAGGAAGTCTTAGAGCAGGTGATCTTGAAGGCATCGAGCGACGCGCGCTTCCGCGCCCAGCTGAACGACAACTTCGAGGCAGCGACCCGGCCGTACGACCTCAGCCCAGAGGAGAAGTCAGAACTCAAGAAGGGGATGGCCGGCGAACTCGCCGACGACCGGACGGCCCGGCAAACGATGGCAGCCTCCGCCGCCAACACCGCCGCCAACACCGCGTCCACCACCGCGTCGGCAACGGCCTCCGCCACTCAGGCGCAGACCGCGGCCACCAGCGAATCGACCTCGGCGACGGAGTAGCGCTTCCCGAAGCATGCTTTGGGCAGCCCGGCGGCTGCCCTTTTTCATGCCGTCAAAAGATCGCGGACGTCTTCGTCCGGCACAATGAATGGGCCATGACCGAGGCCACGCTGCACCTGGGGGAGATCGTCGCTGGGCTTGCCCTGCTCCTGGTCGTCCTGTACGACCTCTTTCAGTCGGTCGTCCTCCCGCGCCCAACGATCAACAAGCTGGCGACGGTTCGGTACCTCGTTCGCGGTCTCTACTGGATGTGGCGTTGGGTGGGCAACCGGATATCGTCGGTCCCACGGCGTGAGCGCTGGTTGGCGACCTACGGCCCGGTTGCCGTCCTCACCATCTTCGTTGCCTGGGGGCTGGGGCTGGTGCTCGCATACGGGTTAATCATCGACGGGCTGCGTGACCAGATGCGTCCCGTGCCAGATTCCTTTGGCACCTCGGTCTATTTTTCGGCGTCGACGCTGGTGCCGCTCAGCTACGGCGACTACGTCCCCGAGGGCGTACCGGCCCGGCTGGCGACGATCGCAGAGAGCGCGACCGGCGTCATCCTGGCGGCGCTCGCCATCACGCTGCTCTTCTCGCTCTACCAGTCGTTTCAGCGACGCGAGGAGCTGGTCGTGACGCTGGATGCGTTTGCCGGCGCGCCGCCGTCCGGGGTGCAGCTGCTGGAGACGGCCGCGACGCACGGGATGCCGGAGGAGCTGGTCAAAACGTTTGACGACTGGCGGCAGTGGGCGGCGGCGGTGCTCGAGAGCCACCTGGCGTACCCCATGCTGGTGTTCTTTCGATCGAGTCACGACAACGAGGCGTGGCTGAACTCGTTTGGGGCGGTGATGGATGCGGCCATCCTGGTGATGAGCACCGTCGAGGACAAGTCGGAAGGGCCTGCCAAGTTGATGTACCGCGTCGGCAATCATCTGGTCGAGGACCTGTCGTGGTACTTCCGCCGGTGGACGCCACGATCCGATTCGCCAATCATCGAACGCTTCGAATTCGATCAGGCGTGGGAGCGATTGAGGAAGGCCGGCTATCACTGCAAACCTGCCGATGAGGCCTGGACCACCTTCGCCCGATATCGATCCACCTATGCCTCGCCGATCAACGGCCTCGCCAGGGCGCTGGTGATCATCCCGGCCGAATGGATCGGCGATCGCTCGTACCTTCCGCACCTAGATGGGGCGTCGCGCCGAGCTAGAGCGGGGGGCGGGCGGCGTAAGCCGCCCACCCGTTAGCCCCCCGGTCGACCGCTAGAAACCGTACGGGTTGCAGGCCGCAGGGACGGTGGTGTTGGCGTTGTTGGTCTGGGTCGAGTGGGCGACCTGGGCCAGCGGATCGCTGACGGCCTCATCACCCACGGTGCCGGTCGCGGTCGCGAACTCGTAGTCGAAGCTGCCGTGGAAGGTCGCGACGTAGCCCATGCACTTGCTGTTGCCGGAGTTCGTGTTGGTCCACAGCGCGCCCGATCCGGCCCACGTCAGGTTGACCGTGATGTCGGTGATCAGGTTCGGTGGCGGACCGCCGCCGCCAAATCCGAGCGCGCTCTGCAGGCCGGGCTTTCCCCCGGTCGCCGAGCCGACGTACAAACCGGGACAGACCATGCCGGGCGTCGCATGGATGTTGAGCGAGGCGCCAGAGAGGTCAGTGGCCGCCACGAACGCGGAGTCCGGGATGATCCAGCAGCCGTACCCCGACGGGTCAGACACGTTGAGCACCGTGCCCGGTCGCTCGACGACCGGCGCGCCCGGCGTGTGCTTCAGCTTGAAACTCTGCATCCCGCGGTCGACATAGACACTGCCGTAGAAGTTGCCGGTTGCATCGGTGATGCTGGCGTTGGCGCTCCAGTCGGAGAACTTGAAGAGGCCAGGTGTGCCGTAACCGCCACCGCCGCCGGCGGCCGCCGAGCCGGCCAGGGCGATCGCGAGAAGTCCGACGATGCCCGCGATGGGCAGGAGTCGTTTGAACATGGGTGCTTTCCTTTTGCTTGATGTTTTTCCGTGATGTCAGGCGCGACGACGTCCCTCGCTAGCGCACCCCCTTTCTGCTGGTTGTGATGCCCTGATAACGCGAGGGTCGCGCCGCCGGTAACGCGCGTCGCGAAAAAAGTCAGGCGCGGGAGGAGGGAGAGCGCGGGAGGAAGAGACGGAAGGTGGCGCCGCGACCATTGGGTTCGACCAGCTGCAGGCTTCCGCCGTGGGATTCGGCGATCGCGCGGCTGAGCGCGAGGCCGAGTCCGGCGCCGCCGCCGTCGCGTGCACGCGCGTCGTCCACGCGAGCAAAGCGTTCGAAGAGCGCGGCGCGCGCCGCCGAGGGGATGCCCGGGCCCTGATCGCGCACCTCGATGTTCCAGCCTTCGGCGGTTGGCGCACCGGTGAGCTGCACCGCGGTCCCGGCGGGGCTGTGCCGGGTGGCGTTGTCGATCAGGTTGTCCATCACCCGACGCAGCAGATCAGGGTCGGCCGCCACGCTGCCGGAGTCAGGCGCGTCGACGTCGAGCTGGACCTGGCGTCGATCCGCCATCGGTCGCCAGCGGGCCGCGGTCTCGTGCAGGAAGTCGGCGACGTCGAGATTGGTTGCGGCCGGTTGGAGCGCCCCGGCGTCGGCACGCGCCAGCATCAGCAGCTGGTCGACCATCCTGGCCATGTGCTCGACCTCCGCCTCGAGATCGCGCAGGACCGTTTCGTATTCGGCCGGCGTGCGGGCTCGCGCCAGCGTTCCCTCGAGCTCGCTGCGCATCAGCGCCAGCGGGCTGCGCAGCTCGTGCGACGCGTCCGCCGTGAATCGCCGCAGGCTCTCGAAGCTTGCCTCCAGCCGCGCCAGCATGCCGTTGAAGGTCTCGACCAGCTCACCGAGCTCATCCGGTGGAACGTCGACCTCGACGCGGCGATGGAGCTCGTGTTGACTGAGCGAGCGGGCGGTCGAGGCGATGCGACGGACCGGCTCGAGGATGTTGCCGGCGAGTCGGTGCGCGAGCAGCGTGCCCGCCAGCACGATCAGCACCGACAGGGCCGCCAGAAAGACGATCGTCTGGGTCAGCGCCGATTGAAGTTCACCAATGGAGCGGCTGACGATCAACACCGCGGGGCCTCCCTGGCCGGCCGGCAGCAGTTGCGCATAAACGAGACGGGGCACGCCGCGGCTGTCGCGGACGTCGAAGGGCGGCGCGGGGCTCGCTTGCTTGCGGGCGTCCGCCGCGATTTTGCTGAGGGTCGAGGCCGAGAGGGCTTGTCCTGGTGTCTGGATCACGGAGCCATCCAGCGCGACGATCGCCGCGTCGACGGCCACGCCTTGCTGGGTCTCCGTCGGAAGATCGCCGGTGCCAAACTGGACCTTCCCGTTGATGTCCTCGATGCCACCGGCGATGACGCTCGCCTGCGAAACGAGAACGTCGGCCGCGGCGCTGGTCTCGGCGCGCGACAGCGCGAGGTAGAGCGCGATGTCCGCGACCAGGATCGCCACCGCCAGCACCGCCGCGAAGGTGAGCGTCAGGCGGATGCGCGTGCCGGCGAGCAGTCGCCTCACGCCCGCGGCTCGAGGCGGTATCCCGCTCCGCGGATCGTGACAAACGGGTCGGGGGCGCCGGCCTCGGTGAGCTTGCGCCGCAGCCGCCCCATGTAGACCTCGACCAGGTTGTGGCCGCCGTCGAAGTCGTAGTCCCAGACGTGCTCGATGATCTGTGTCCTCGAGAGCAGGCGGCCGGGATGATGCATGAAGAAATCGAGGATGGCGAATTCCTTGGCGGTCAGCTCGACATTGCGGCCCGAGACCCGCAGCGTGTGCGCCGCGGTGTCGAGCACGACGTTGCCGGCGGTCAGCACTGAGGTCCGATCCGGCAGGTGGCGCCGAGCGAGCGCGCGGATGCGCGCCAGCAGTTCGCGCATCGCGAACGGCTTGACCATATAGTCGTCGGCGCCGGCCTCCAATCCGCTCACCCGGTCGTCGACCGCATCGCGCGCGGTCAACATCAGGATGGGTGTGCTGAGCTTCTGCTGGCGCAATTGGCGGCTGACGGCCAGGCCATCGGTCCCCGGCAGCATGACGTCCATGACCAGGACATCGTATGGCGCACTCAACGCGGCGGCGATCCCGTCATCGCCGTCGTAGGCGAGATCGACGGCGAGCCCCGACTCGCCGAGCCCGCGCTGAATGCTGGCCGCGAGGCGCCGGTCGTCCTCGATCAACAGGACCCTCATGGCATTGAGTATCGGAGCCGCGCCTGAAGAAATTCTAAAGACCAAACCCGCCGCCCGCGGCGTGGAAAGGGCGGCGTGTCAGTTACGCGGCGGGGGAGGGTGTCGTTTGCCGCCCGGTTCGGCGGAGCAGGATGGCGAGGTAGACCCCGAAGGCGAGCACGACGATCGCGGGCAGGATCACGTAACCCTCGCGGTGCAGATTGAGGAGATGGCTGATGCGGCCGCCGAACACGGCGCCCAGGGTCAAGAAGAATCCGGCCCAGACGGCGGTCGAGATCGCGACGCTCGCCAAAAAGACCGGGTAGCGCACGCGGAAGATCCCGGCCGCGACGGTCAGCGGGACCCGAAGTCCCGGGATGTGCCGTCCGAGGACGAGCGTCCAGACGCCCCACCGTGCGAACCAGCGCTCAGCCTGGTCGATCCGGCCGGGCGTGAGGTGCAGCAGCGTCGCGAGTCGGTGCTCGACGATGGAACGGCCCCAGCGGCGGGAGACGAAGTAGAGGTTGGTGGCGCCCAGGACGACGACGGCGATCAGTCCGAGCCAGGCCGCGAGCAAGGTCAGCAGATTGGGCGCCGTGTGATGGCCGATATACATGACGAAGACGTCGCCGGGCATCGGCATCGGGACGCCGGATTCCTCCAGGTAGAGGAGGGTAAAGGCCGCCGCCAGCCCGAATCGGTGCAAGAGGAAGCCGACGCCGGCCGCGGCGTCACCGACGGCATCGGGGAGGTCGCCTTCGAGGATCGCGACCGCCGCCAGGCCGACGACGGCCGCGAGTAACACGACGGCGCTCCAGCGGCGGGGCATCGCCCTACACTCTGGCGCTTCGGGCTGAACGGGGGCTAAAAGAAAGCCGGCTCATCATTCCGGACGACAGCGAACGCAGTCGGTCGGCATGGCCTCGACGCCCATCCTTATATTGAGGATGGGGATTGATCGAGATGTCGATCGACGGGTGGGTGCAGCCCGCCTACTGGCTGAGTCGGCTCGTCTTCGAACGCGGGCTGGCGGCCATTTACCTGATCGCGTTCCTGGTCGCGCTGAACCAGTTCCGGCCGCTGCTGGGCGAAAACGGGCTGTTGCCGGCGCCGCGATTTATCGCTCGGGTGCCCTTTCGACTGAGCCCGAGCCTCTTTTACCTGCGGTATTCGGATCGGCTGCTGGCCGGCGTTGCCTGGCTCGGGTTGCTGCTGTCAGCCGCGATCGTAATCGGCCTCGCGGATGGGGCCCCAATCCTCCTCTGGATGCTGGTCTGGCTGGTGCTGTGGGCGCTCTACCTATCCATCGTCAACGTAGGCCAGACGTTCTACGCCTTCGGTTGGGAGTCATTGCTGCTCGAGGCAGGCTTCGTTGCCATCTTCCTGGGACCGGCGTGGATGGCGCCGCCGGTGGTGCTGATCTGGATGATTCGCTGGCTTCTGTTTCGGGTCGAGTTCGGTGCGGGACTGATCAAGATCCGCGGCGATCCATGCTGGCGCGACCTCACCTGCCTCGATTTCCATCACGAGACCCAGCCGATGCCGAATCCGCTCAGCCGATTCTTTCATCACCTGCCGCGTCGGCTGCATCGGGTCGAGGTCCTCGGCAATCATTTCGCGCAGCTGGTCGCGCCGCTGGGGCTGGCGTTTCCGCAGCCGATCTCGGACGTGGCGGGGGTTGTCATTGTCCTCACCCAGGGGTGGCTGGTCCTGAGCGGAAACTTCGCCTGGCTGAACGCGCTGACCATCCTGTGTGCGGTTGCTGCGTTCAACAACGCTGCGCTCGGCGCCGTGCTCCCGTTCGTGCATGTACCGGCGCTCAGTGCGCCGCCCGCTTGGTACAACGCCGTGCTGATCGCGCTCACCGCAGTGGTGTTGGTGCTGAGCTACGCGCCGGCTCGCAACCTGCTCTCGCGGCGGCAGCTCATGAACTTCAGCTTCAACCCGTTCCACCTGGTCAACGCCTATGGGGCGTTCGGATCGATCACGCGCGTGCGCTACGAGATCGTCGTCGAGGGCACGAGCGCCACCGAGCTGGTGGCACCGGTGGAGTGGAGCGCCTACGAATTCAAGGGCAAGCCGGGCAATCCACGCCGCATCCCGCCGCAGGTTGCGCCCTACCATCTGCGGCTCGACTGGCTGATGTGGTTTGCGGCGATGGCTTCGCCGCAGGAACATCCCTGGTTCATCGCCTTTCTCGTCAAGCTGCTCCAGAACGACCGCGCGACGCTAAAGCTGCTGCGCAGCAATCCATTCGCGCCTGCCGCGCCCGCCTTCGTCCGTGCTCGCCTCTACCGCTACCGATTCAGCACTTCGCGCGAGCGTCGCGATACCGGCAACTGGTGGATGCGCGAGCTGGTCTCGGAGTACATGCCGCCGGTTCGGATCGCACGCGTGGGGGACGCGGGATAAACTGGGCCGATGCGTGAGTCGGAGCTGATCAAGTCGCTGCGTTCGGTGCGCCAATTTTCCGAGCGCGCGATCCCGGACGAGGTCTTGCTCGACGTTCTTGACGCCGGCCGGTGGACCGGATCGGCCAAGAACACGCAGCCGTGGGACTTGATTGTGGTGAAGAACCGGGGAAGCCTGGAAGCCCTGGCGAACTGCGGTCGCTATGCGGGGCACCTGGCGACCGCCACGCTCGCGATCGCGCTCGTCATGCGCGGCGACGACGCATCGAGCCTGATGGACGAGGGGCGGCTGATGCAGAACCTGATGCTCGCGGCCTGGGCGCATGGCGTCGGTTCGTGCATCGCATCAATCTATCCGCAGGACAATGAGCAGCGCGCCCGCGAGCTGCTCGGCATCCCGCCGGACCGCCACCTGCGGACGATGCTGTCGATCGGTTATCCGGCGGGTCCGCACGCGTTGCGCTTGCCGGAGAACGCGCCGATCCCGCGCGGGCGCCGGCCGATGGCGGAGATCGTCAGCTGGGAGCGGCTCGGGACAGGTCGCTAACGCCGGCGCGACGTAGCCAGCGGACGAGCTCCGCGACCACCTCGTAGCGGCCGAAGGAGGGCATCAGGTAGACGCCCTGCACCAGGTCCCTGGTGTCGTGCAGCAGCTCGCGCGACTGCGCGAGGCCTTCGGCGATCCCGTTCTCGCCGGCCAGCCGCATGCGCTCGCGGAGTTGCGCCGGAATGACGATGCCGGGGACTTCGTTGTGCATGAATTCCGCATGGCGCGACGACTGCAGCGGGAGCACGCCGAGCAGGAAGGGGATCGGCAGCGGACCGGTTTTCTCGAAGAAGCGCTCCAGCGTCTGCCGGTCATACAGCGGCTGCGACATGGCGACGTGCGCGCCGGCCTCGATCTTCTGGCGGAAGCGGTCGACCTCATGGTCCAGGTCCTCGGCCGACGGGTTGATCGCGCAGGCGATCGTAAAGTTGGCGGGCTTGCCAATCGACGTCCCCAGCCAGTCATATCCCTCGTTGAGACGCCGCAGGATCTTGATCAGGCCGATGGAATCGACGTCCCAGACGCCGGTCGCCGAGGGGTAGTCGCCAATCCGTGGCGGATCGCCGGTCAGCGCGATGATGTTGCGGATGCCAAGCGCATGCGCGCCGATCAGTTCCGCCTGGAGTGCCATCAGGTTCTTGTCGCGCGAGGTGAAGTGAATCAGCGTGTCGATGCCAACCTGTTGTTGGATCATGACCGCGAGCGAGAGCGCGTTCATGCGGACGCGCGCCATCGGGCTGTCGCCGATGTTGACGGCGTCGGCGCCTGCGTCTTTGACGAGCTGCGCGCCGGCGATGCACTTCGCCGGATTGAGACCACGTGGAGGATCGATCTCGACGCTGACGACGAAGGCGCGGTCATCGAGTCGCTGCGCGAATGAGGTGGGCGGGAGCTGCTCCGCCGGGTTGAGGTCGATGGCAATGGCAGTGGAGGGCGCGGGTGTCGTGATTCGAGCGGGGCTCGCGGCCGGTTTGAGGGCGGCCCGCATGGCGGCGATGTGCGCCGGCGTGGTGCCGCAGCAGCCGCCGATGTAGGCGACCCCGAGGTCGGCCGCCTGGCGGGCATAGGTCGCGAAGTATTCGGGGGTGGCGAAATAGAAGAAGCGGCCTTCGACGCGGGCGGGCAGTCCGGCGTTGGGTTGGCCCGAGAGGGGAAGGCGCGTTTGCTGGCGCATCTGCTCGAGGACCTGGAGCGCGACCTGCGGGCCGACCCCGCAGTTGACGCCGATAACGTCGACGCCGGCGCGCTCGAGCGCCTGGATCACCTGGCTGGGCTCTTCCGCGCTGAGCGTGAGGCCGTCCTCGGCGAAGGTCATCTGGGCGACGATCGGCAGGTCGGTGGTGCGCCGTGCGGCGTCGACCGCGGCCAGGATTTCGGGGAGGTTGGTGAAGGTTTCCAGTACGAGGAGATCGGCCCCGCCCTCGAGCAGGCCGGCAATCTGCTCCTCGAAGGCGGCCGTCGCCTGGGCGACCGTGATCCGACCGATGGGCGCGAGCTGCTGGCCGATCGGCCCGACCGAACCGGCGATGAAAATCGGCTCGCCGGCGATCTCGCGGGCCTCCCGGGCAAGCTTGACGGCCCGGACGTTGATGTCCCGCACCCGGTTGTCGAGGCCGTGGCGGGCCAGCTTGATCCGGTTGGCGCCGAAGGTGTTGGTCTCGATCAGCTCGGCACCGGCCGAAATGTACGCTCGGTGAATTTCCTCGACGATTTTGGGCTCCGTGAGGTTGAGTTCGTCGAAGGACCGCTCGAAACTCACCCCCCGGGCGTGCAGCTGGGTTCCCATGGCGCCATCCCCAAGGAGGGGGCCACTCGCGAGCCGTTGCAGGAACGGGTGCACGCTTGGGGTCGGGGTTTTCGACGCCTGGGCCACGGAGCGCAATAGTAAGGTAGAACGCTCTTACGTGTTCTCTCCCCTTCTGGGGGAGGCCGGGTGGGGGCTCCAGCCGAGTGCAAGAGGGTCGCCCGCCGGGAGTTGCTCCTGTGCGGCATGCCTGACCTTTCTTCGCCCGGTGCAACCAAGCACGTGGTGGTGATAGGCGCCGGGCCCGCCGGGCTGTCGGCCGCCTACGAGCTGACCCGCCACCGGACCCCGGTGACGGTGGTGGAGAAGGATCCCCGGCAGGTCGGCGGCATCGCCCGCACGCTGGAGTTCATGGGCTGCCGGTTCGACGTAGGCCCCCACCGGTTTTTCTCCAAGAGCGCCGAGATCGAAGCGCTCTGGACCGAGGTCCTGGGCGACGAGATCCGGTCGGTGTCACGGCTGACGCGGATCATGTATCGAGGCAAATTCTTCGACTATCCGATCAAGGCCTCGAACGCCTTCCTGAACCTGGGCCCGTACGAGACGGCGCGCTGCCTGGTGAGCTACGCGCAGGCGCGTCTGCGGCCGGTCGTCGACCCGCAGTCGTTCGAAGACTGGGTCTCCAACCAATTTGGACGGCGGCTGTTCGAGATATTTTTCAAGACCTATACCGAAAAGGTGTGGGGCATCCCGACCAGCGAGCTGTCGGCCGACTGGGCGGGACAGCGGATTCGTGGGCTCAATCTGGTCGAGGTCATCCGCAATGCCCTCCTACCCGCGGCGCTGCGCGGTGGCGGCGAGCGCGCGATCGTGAAAACCCTGGTCGACGCCTTCCGCTATCCGCGAACGGGCGCCGGGCAGATGTGGGAGGCGGTCGCGTCGCGATTGGCGGCCGCCGGCCATCCGGTGCGCCTGGGTGAGGAGGCGGTCGCCGTCCGCCATGCGAATGGCCGAGTGATCTCGGTGCAGGTGAAAGACCGCAACGGTGCGACGCTCGACGTGTTGGGCTCGGAGTTCATCAGCACCATGCCGATCCGCGAGTTGATCGCGAAACTCCAGCCGGCCGCGCCGTCGATCGTGCGCGCCGCCGCCGACGCGCTGGGATATCGCGACTTCATCACGGTGAATGTGGTGGTGGACCGCGCCAACGTCTTCCCGGATCAGTGGATCTATGTGCACGACCCGGGCGTGAAGGTGGGGCGGATCGGGAACTTCAAGAATTTCAGTCCCGCCATGGTCGACGACAGTGGCTTGACGGGGCTGGGGATGGAGTACTTCTGCTTCGAGAACGATGGGATGTGGAGCTGGCCGGATGCCGACCTGTTGGATTTGGGGCGGCGCGAGCTGGTGGCGCTGGGTATCGTGAGGCCCGAGGAGGTAAAGGCGGGGATGGTCTACCGGCAGCCGAAGGCCTATCCCGTTTACGACGGGGCGTACCTCGGACACCTGGAGGTCATCCGCGAATGGTTGCGGCGGGCGCTGCCGAACCTGTGGCTGGTCGGGCGCAATGGGATGCACCATTACAACAACCAGGACCACTCGATGATGACGGGGATCCTGGTGGCGCGGAATATCGCGCTGGGGGCCAACTATGACCCCTGGCTGGTCAATACCGATGCCGAATACCACGAAGAGGAACGCACGGGGGAAGGGGCCGGCGGCGAGGGCGGCGCGGGACGGCAGGTGCCGCAGCGGATCGCCAGCTGACCCGGAAGTCGACGGATATACTGGTTCGCGCCTGGCAGTCCGGAGTAGCTCAACGGTAGAGCGGCGCGCTGTTAACGCGATGGTTCCCGGTTCGAATCCGGGCTCCGGAGCCAACCCTCTCTAGTTCGGGCCCAGCCTCCACAGATAAACGCCGCCACCCTGCGTCGGGGGCGTCCCCACGATGGCCGTCAGGAATTCCAGCATCCGTTGCTCGCCTGCCATGGGGCCGAGCAGCACCGTCTGCACCTTCGAGCGTCGCAGCTCGGCCAGCACCGCGGTGCGGTACGCCGTCGACACCTCCGGCGCCAGCGCCCCCTGCTGCATCGCCATCAGGTCGTGCCCCAGCACGGTTGGCGCTGGATCCAGCGCCGGGCCGGGTCGGTTGGCGTAGCCCTCCGGCATCTTGAAGCGCAGCGCCGTGCTCAATTGCCAGAGCATCGCTCGCGACTCGAATTCGTGGGCGTAGGGAACAACCAGCGCGACACTGTTAGTCGGAAGGGTCGAGACCGCGCCGGCCGAGAAGAAGGCAGGCACGTTGGCCGGCGAAGTGGCAAACGGCATCCGAGGCAGCAGGGTCAGCAGCGCCAGCACCGCGATCGCGCCGGCCGCCATCGTCCGCCGCGGTGATGCGAAGTCCCAGCGATCGACCAGCACCGACACGAGCAGGCCGGCAAAGAGGAACACGTACAGCATCAGGCGGCTGGGCACCACATTGTGCAGCAGCGGCACGGTCGCCAGCCCCGCCCAGACGAGCCCGAAGATGACGGGCGTCATGCGTCCGACTCGCGTCCGGCCCACCGCCAGGAATGCGAGCGCCAGCAGCCCGGCCGGGATCCCGGTTGTCACGCCGCCGAGGTGGAGGGTGACGCCCAAGGACAGCCCAGCGGCGAGGAGCGCCAGCATCGATGCCACCTGCACGGCCGGCACCCGCCACCAGCGCACTGCCGCCAGCACCAGCAGCGCGAGCAGCGGCAGACCGACGAAGGCGCCCGCCTCATACTGGCTGCCGCTGAACCGGTCGGTAACCGCGGTCAGCGCGGCCGGTGCGATCGCCTGCAGCGAGGTTGGCAGCACGACACCGGCCAGGTCGGTGACAAAGACATTCGACGTCGCGAGCGTGCCGTGGACCGCCTGCGGGCCCAGGAACTGCATCCACAGCGGCCACGCGGCGACCAGCGAGAGAATGCCCGCCGCCACCCCAAGAACCTTGACCAGGTAGGCCGCCCGTATCCGGAGCTGGTCGGGACGCAAGCCGACCAGGATGGCGAGCGCCATGCAGGCCAGCAGGACCTGCGTGAGCAGCAACTCCTCGGAGATCAGCAGCTGGGCCGCGGCGAGTGCACCGATGACGGCGCCAAGGCGCCAGGGCGATCGTTGCTGCCGCAGCACGGCCTCTTCGAAGGCGATCAGCATCAGCGGGCAGATGAAGACCACTCCGACATGCGGATGCCCGAGCGATTGGGCCAGCATGTAGGGCGAGAAACCAAACAGCAGCCCACCCAGGGCGGCAGCCCAGGGACGTTCGACATGACGGCGGAATGCGAGGAAGGCGCACCACGCGGCGAGCGCCATCGACGCCGTCATCAGCAGGTTGTAGGCGAGGATCGGGCCGAGCGTGAGCGTGATCGGCGCGAGCAGCAAGCCGAGCAACGGCACCGACGTCTGCCACATCAGGTTGATGCCGTCGGGAAAATCGAGGTAGCTGGTGAACAGCGGGTTGAGCCCGTGGCTGAGGGCAAAGGGGACCCAGCGCAGGTACCAGATGAAGACCGGCGGGTCGGGACCATCGCCGATGACGTGCGAGAACGGGTGCGCCCAGGTAGCGGCAAATAATCCAAGGGCGAGGAGCCCATAGAGAGGGAGCAACGCCGCGGGTGTGGTGAGGCGGAACAGCCAGGCGCGCGCGGGCGCCGGCCTGACCGCGCGAGAGTCCGGGGGAAGCAGAGGCGCTGGAAGGCTCATAGTTTGCCGCTCACCGCGTTGGGGAAGGACTTCTTTAGACCCGACGTTTTCTGCTATAACGCCGGTGGGCGGCCGAACCGCCGGATCGAGTATTGGAGGTTTTGATGGGTATCTTCGGTCAGGAAGTCCGGCGAGAGTTCATCGCCCGGCCGGATTCAGCCAAGGGCCAGATTCTGTTCAAGTGGCCCGATACGAATATCCGCAAACTCACCCAATTGACCATTGAGCAGGACGAGCTCGCGGTTTTCTTCCGCGACGGCCGCATTCAGGGCACGATTCAACCCGGCCGGGTCACCCTCGACTCATCCGAGATCCCGTTCCTTGGGATTCTGGTGGACGCGGCCAGCGGCGGGAACCTTTTCCGCACCGAGCTGTACTTCATTTCCACCCGCGAGTTCCCCAACCTGCCGTTCGGTGGCGCGATCGACAACGTCGTCGATCCGCAGACCAATTTCGGCGTCGGGCTGCGCGTGTTTGGCGAGTACTCACTGAAGGTGGTCGAACCCCAGTCATTGATCGTCAACCTGGTCGGCACCCAGAACCTCTCGACCAACGACGAGATCACCGACTGGATGCGCGAGCAACTGCTCAAGACGCTGCGAACCGACGTGGTGTCCCATGTCGTCAGCAGCGGCTGGCCGCTGCTCGGCATCGCAGCGCATACCGACGAGATCGAATCGGAAACGATCGCCCAGGTGCAGCGCAACATCAACAGCTACGGTCTGCAGATCGTGCGGCTCGGAAATTTCACCATCACGCTCAAGCCAGAGGATGAGGAGAAGCTGAAGACGTTCCTGCACGACGTCCAATACACGAAGCTGGCGGGCGGCTTCCAGCAGTACGCGGCGGGCCAGGCAATGATCGGCGCCGGGGCAGGGTTGGCCCAGGGCCCGGGTCAGGGCGGAGCTGCCAACCCGGCGTTCCTCGGGGTCGGCCTCGGGGTCGGCGGGCTGGTGGCCGGCCAGATGGGCCAGACGCTGGCCGCCGGCGGGCAGATCCAGGTCCGCTGTCCCAACTGTCACGCGCTCAACGCCGAGAACGCCAAGTTCTGCAGCAGCTGCGGCCAGGCGCTCTCGCCGGCTCCGGCGCCCGCCGGCGCAACCATGGCCTGCCCGAAATGCGGCACTCAGAATTCGGCGACCGCCAAGTTCTGCACCAACTGTGGCCAAACACTCACCGGCGGAGGCACACCGGCACCCGCCCAGTGAACCTGAAGCGGCGTTTGGGCCTGGCGGCGCTGCTGGCAACGTCGGTCGTCCTGACAAGCCCGCTGTTCGCGTTTGCTCGGGCTGGCGGTGGCCAGAGCTTCGGCGGCGGCGGTGGATTTGGCGGCGGGGGCTCGTTCGGTGGGGGCGGCGGCTTCGGCGGTGGCGGCTTACTCCTGCCCTTCCTCTTTTTCGGCGGCGGTGGGGGCGGGTTCTTCTTCTTTGTCTTCATCCTCTTCGCGCTCTGGCAGGTTTACCGCCGGATGAGCATCGGCAATCCGATGCAGGCGTCGAATTACGGCCCGGCCTACGCCCCGATGGCGCAGATGCGTTCGACTGTGACCGAAGACCTGGCGGCCCTGCAGGTCAAGGATCCGAACTTCAACCAGCAGATGTTCCTCGACCGGGCGCAGGCCGCTTTCTTTGCGCTGCAGAAGGCCTGGATGGAGCGCAACCTCGAACCCGCCCGCGTCTACATGTCGGACGGCATCTACCACCGCTGGAAGACTCAGATCGATGCCATGATCGCGGCCCACAAAAAGAACATGCTCGACAACCTCGTCATCGGCGGCGTCCACATCGTCAAGGTGCAAACCGATCCCAACTTCGACACCATCACGGTCCGCATCGATGCGAGCGCCGCGGACTACGAGGTGGACGACACGACCGCCAACAAAGTCATCTACGGCTCACGCCAGAACCAGAACTTCACGGAATACTGGACCTTTATTCGAAGCGGATCCGCCCGGACCAAGGCGGGCGAGGGGGCCGAGGTGACGCAGTGCCCCAACTGCGGCGCGCCCCTGTCGATCAACGAGTCCGGTGTGTGCAGCTACTGCAAGGCGACCGTCACCAGTGGACAGTTCGGCTGGGTCCTCGACAACATCACGCAAGCATCGGAGTGGCAGGGATGACCGAACCGGAACGACCCGCAACCGACGGACCCGCGCCCGACCCGCGATCGAATGGGGGAGACCGCACCGGCTGGGCGCAGCCGCCCGCGCCCCAATCCCCGGGTCCGCCCGGCGCCTTTGTCGATCGGCCTGCCGCGCCTGCTGGCGCTCCGCTTCCACCAGGGGCCGGCTCACCACTGCAACCGGGACCGCCGATGTCGGTCAATGCGCCCATCACCGATACCAGCATCAACCGGTCGGCGCTGATGGTAGGCGCGGTGATCGTCGTCCTCGTCGTCATCGTGCTCGTGGTGATCCTGGCCGCCGTCCTCAGTCGGCACTAAACTGTAAGCGTCGACATATATACAGATATGTAGTATAATCAGCCCGTGGCTGCGCCCGACGAGCCAGGTCTGCTGGCGGTGCTGCTCGGGCAGCGCGCTGACCTTTCGGGCGTGAAGGCCCTGTTGGCCGAGGGCGGCATCGTCGAGCGTCACCCACGTGACCTGCGGGATGCGGCCCGGCGGCACGGGTTTCGCCCGGCACAGGTCCGCCGGCTCCTGGTGGTCCGGGAACTGGCCAGACGTTGGCACATTCCAGCCGACAGTGCCGCACCCGCGGTCACCTCACCGCGGGAGGCCTTGCTCCAGTTCCAGGACCTCCGGAACAGCCCGAAGGAGTGTTTCTCCGTGCTCTATCTGAATACGCGCAACCAGCCCGTCGGGTGCGAGAAGGTGGCGGTCGGCGGGCTTAATGTCGCGGCCCTCCAGCCGCGCGAGGTCTTCGGCCCGGCGCTGACCATGGGCGCCGCCGGGGTCATCCTGGCCCACAATCACCCCTCCGGCGACCCGACCCCCAGTCCCGAGGACCTCGCCGTGACCCGGCATCTGCTCGAGGCCGGCCGGTTACTCGGTGTGGAAGTCCTGGATCACTTGGTGGTATCCGCCGAGCGCTTCCGGAGTCTGCGCGAGTCGGGGGCGCTCTAGGTCAGAACCCACATTGGTGCATTTCGTGACAACGCTGGCGCGCATTCCGGACTCGGGCCGCGGTGAAATTCGCAGTTCGACACGCAAAGGGACCCCGGCGGTGAGAGAATAGTGGCGCTCGCCTGCCGGCGGGCACGGCCCACAGCGGGGCAGGAAAACCGACCACTGAGCGATGGTCGGTTTTCTGTTTTCCACCCCGAAAAGCGGTTAAACGCGGTCAATCCGCGTAAGCAGCCAACCAAACTTCCCGGAGATGACCGCGGCATCGCAGAAGGGACAGATGCTGGTGATATCGACATTGACCGAGGCGCCGCAGTTCGGACAACGCTGCGAGGTGATCGTGCCCGGCTGACCGGTTGTCATCGTCGATGGACGCTGAAAGATCCAATCCTCCGTCCAATCCCAACGATTGGTGTCGCCTTGGATGACTCGTGATCCCGCATCGATGTCGTAGTCGGCAGAGTTGGCGTTGAGGCGAACCGCGACCGTGTCGAACCCGCTGCTGGAGATCGCGCCGGCTACGACCGCGCTGGTGAAGCTCAGCCCGTCGAGCAGGTTGCGCCATCCCCTGGCGCGATAGGCACTGATCTGCGCTTTCTGCTGCTCCCAGATCAGCGAGGCCATGACGCCCTGGCTCAACGCCGGCTTGAGCGTGGTCCAGGCTTCGAGCACGGCAAAGAAGAGCCGCTGCACTTGGGCCAGGAAGACGTCCTCATCGAACGCGGGGTCATGCCGACGGATGCCCGCGACGCCGGCGAGCTTGCCGTCGACTCCATCGGCATCGATGTTCGGCGCCCATGATCCCGGCATCACCTGCCCGTACCACTGGCGGCTGGGACGGTGCAGCGGGCTGCCCTCCGACGTGAGGTAGCCCTGGCTGGCGCTGGCCTCGCCCTGGGCCAGCCAGTCCGTCATGTCTCTGAAGCGATCGACCAGTCCGATACGTAGTGCGACGCTATTTCCCTCCCCCGCTTGCGGGGAGGGCCGTTAGCTCGTCCGGAAGATCTCCGTGATCTGCCCGGTGCCGTAGTCGCCGACCAGCAGGCCGCCGTCGGGCGCAACGGTGATCGCCAGCGGATGCGAGAACCCTCTGGCAAAGTCGCTGACCTGGCCGTGCTCGTTGGCACCGGATCCCGAGAGGACGACCCGCAACACAATCCGGCCGATCGGACCGCCGGCGTTCGCGCCCCACTCGGTGACGAAAGCGTTGTCGGCATAGTCGGCGCCGAACTCGCCGCTCGCGTAGATGACGATGCCGTCCGCTGAGCTGTGGGGCGTGAATACGGCAACCGGAGTGGCGACCCCTGCGCAATTGCCGTGAAGGCTGCCGTCCGGATATGCGGGCCAGCATCGCGGCCAGCCCGCGTCTTCGCCGTCGACCACCCGCAATAGGTGATCGGCGGGCTGAGCGCCGAGGTTGTCCTGGCCGTTGATCATCACATAGGCATCGCCGGTGCTGGTGCGCAACGCGAGTCCGAAGGGATTTCGGCTACCGCGCACCGCGATCCCGGCAAAGGTCCAGTCGGCATGGAACCGCAGCACCGTGGCGCTGCGCGAGTCGGGCTCGGTGCAGACGTCGCAGGTTGAACCCACCCCCAGCAGGACGTCACCGTTCGGCATCGGAAGGATGGCGTCATTCTGGTGACGGCCGGTCGGGAGGCCCCCGACGACGACGTGGCCGCCGGTAAGGCCGCCATTGCTGAGCTGGTAACTGCGAACGCTGCCCCGCACGGACGCGATGAGCTCGTTGCCGCGCCAGGCGAGTCCGAGGGCGATGGGAAGGCCCGAAACCAACGTCTGCGGTGCGGCACCGGGCGACGCCACCGCCTCGATCGCGCCGCCCTGCGTTGCCACGTAGAGGCGGCCGTCGGGGCCAAACGCCATGGCGGTAGTGGCGCCGGCTCCTCGCGCGTACACATAGGCGGAAAAGCCGGCCACCGGGTAGATCCCGCCGGCCGCGGGCAGGTTGGGTGGTGGCGGGAGGGGCGTCGGCGTTGGCGGTGGGGTGGGGCTCGGTGTCGCGGTCGGCGTGTGGTGCGGCGATGGCGTTGGCCCGGACTGGGCCGTTGGCTGGCCACAGGCGACGAGCGTCAGCGCCATCAGGGTGGTCAGCGCCCGGCGTCTCACGAGAGCGGGGGGATGCTGAGCACGATTTTGCCGAACTGGCCGTGGTCCTCCATCAGCGTCTGCGCCTGCGCCGCCTGCTCGAGCGGGAAGATCCGGTCGACGATCGGGCGCAGGGTCTTTGCGGCGAGCAATCGGTTGAGCTGTTCCCAGTCGTGACGCGTGCCCATGGTCGATCCGTAGATGGTCACCTGCTTGACGAAGAGCCGGCGAAGGTCCTCATCGGGCTTCGGCCCGCTGGTCGCCCCGCAGGTCACCAGCCGACCGCCCTTGGCGAGCGCCCGGATGCTGCGATCCCAGGTCGCGGCCCCAACGTTGTCGACGATCACATCAATCCCGCGTTTCTCGGTGATCCTCCAGACCTCCCGCGAGAAATCGGTTTCCTGGTGGTTGATGAGCACGTCGGCGCCGAGCCCCAGCGCGCGCTCCAGCTTCTCCGCGCTACTCGAGGTGACGAAGACCCGCGCGCCCACATGCTTGGCAATCTGCAAGGCAGCCAGTGCGACACCACCGCCAATGCCGAGGATCAGCACGCTCTCGCCTGGCATCACCCGTGCCTTGGTCACGAGCATGCGCCAGGCGGTCAAGAAAACCAGCGGAAAGGCGGCGGCCTCCTCGAAGCTGAGGTCACCGGGGATCGGTCGGAGGTTGACTTCGGGCATGACCACCGCCTGGGCGAAGGTGCCGTCGCGATGTTCGCCCAGGATCTCCCAGCGATCGCAGAGACTGTGCTCGCCGCGGGCGCAGTAGTCACAGGTGCCGTCGCTGAGGCCAGGGTCGAAGAACACCCGGCTGCCGACGGGGTGGCGGGTCGCGCCTTCGCCGTTGCCCAGCACCACTCCGGCACCGTCGGCCCCGCCGATGTGGGGGAGAGCCACGCCCGGGGTTTGGCCAGTGCGGACGAACAGGTCGAGGTGGTTGAGCGCCGCGGCCCGTAGCCCGATCAGGACCTCAAGCGGTCCCGGCGCCGGCGTCGGCACCTCCTCGTAGCGCAGGACCTCGGGCCCGCCGTGCTGGTGAAATCGAACCGCTTTCACAGCGTCTCAGCTTACCGGGGGCCCGGTTGCGTCACACAACGTCGCCGTCTCGAAATCAGGCGGCCGACAGAGAAAGGAAGTCACGGAGGGTGACGTTGCAGTATCGAAAGCCCACAACCGCAGTTGCTGTTGTGTCAAAAATCATGACCTATAATGTGGCCCACGTGACAGCCGACCCCGAGATTCAATTGCTGAACCGGCTCGGGGGTCTCTTCACCGGTTCCCTGTCGCTGAACGACAACATCGACGCGATGTTGCGCGCGACCTCCCAGATGGTGCAGTTCGACGCGGCCACCGTCTTCCTGCTCAACGAGGGCAGCCGCGAGCTCACCGCCACCGCCACCTACCCACACCGCGACATGGTGCCGCACATCGCCCGCTTCGTCCTCGGCGAGGGCATCCTCGGGTACGCGGTTGAGCAGCTCGAGACGCTGAACATCGCCGACGCCACCCTGGACCCACGCTTCAAGATGCTCGACCAGAGCCGCTCGCCCCGTGCGCTGATGGTGCAACCGCTGGCGACGACGCAGCGGGTGGTGGGCGCCATGACCATCTCGCGCCAGCGCGTCGATCCGTTCACCGAGCTGGACGTCGCCATCCTCAAGGTCATCACCAACCAGGCCGCGATCGCGATCGAGAACGGCCGGCTCTATGAGCAGTTGCAGGCCCACCTCGGGGAGCTGGAGACCGCCAACGCGCAGATCGCCGAGGTCAGCCGGCTCAAGTCCGAGTTCCTGGCCAACATGTCGCACGAGTTGCGCACGCCCCTCAACGCCATCCTGGGATTCTCGGAACTGCTCCGGGACGACCTGGCCGGCAAGATCACCGAGAAGCAGCGCCGCGACTGCCTGGACAACATCTATAACAGCGGCCGCCACTTGCTCTCGCTGATCAACGACGTCCTTGACCTGACCAAGGTCGAGGCCGGCCGGATGGACCTGGTCTACGAGGAGTTCGGGATCGACTCCGCCGTCCGCGAGGTGCTCAATGTCGTTCGCTCGCTGGCGATGAAGAAAGACATCGAGATCGCCTCCAGCGTCGAGCCGGTGGACGCGCTACTGATCGCCGACAAGAACAAGTTCAAGCAGGTCCTCTACAACCTCCTCTCCAACGCCATCAAGTTCACCCCGCCTTCGGGGAAGGTCGGCCTCCAGGCCGTGGTCCGGGAGCAAGCGCTGCGGATGACGGTCCAGGACAGCGGCATCGGCATCCCCAGGGAGCTCCAGCACAAGATCTTTGGCGCCTTCTACCAGGTGCAGAGCGCCAACAACCGGGAGTACCCCGGCACCGGGTTGGGGCTGGCCCTGACCAAGAAGCTGGTCGAGCTGCACGGGGGCTCGATCGAATTCGACAGCGCGCCCGAGAAGGGAACCGCCTTCACCGTCGTGTTCCCCCTCCGGCCCGGCCCGAGCAAGCGAAACCGCATCCTGGTGGTCGAGGACAACCCCTCCAACCTCGACCTTGCCCGAATGGTCCTCGAGGGCAATGGCTTCACCGTGGATACGGCCACGAACGGCCAGGAGGGCCTGGAGAAGGCTCGCCACCTCCGGCCCGACCTAATACTGATGGATATGCAGCTTCCCGGCGTTGATGGATTAGCGGTCACTCGCCAGCTCAAAGCTGACCCGGCCACCGCGGAAATCAAGGTGGTCGCCCTGACAGCCAACGCGCTGAAGGGGAGCGAGGAGCAGGCGCTGGCCGCTGGGTGCTCCGGCTACATTGCGAAACCGATCGAACTCAAGAAATTCATGCTGCAAGTGACGAACTTTCTGGAGAAGGAGTAGGACCCGACCAAATGCCGTTCCCGAAGACAATCCTGATGATCGAGGACGACGCGCCGACCCGAGAGGTCGTCCGAATGGCATTTATGGGTCAAAACCTCACGCTCCTCGAGGCGGATACCGGCGAGAAGGGCATGGAGATCATAGAGAAGTCCGAGCCCGACCTCGTGATCCTCGATCTGAACCTGCCGGGAGTGTCCGGCATGGATGTCTGCCGGCAGCTGCGCGCCGATGGCACCCAGGTGCCGGTCATCATGCTGACCGCCAAGAACGACACGATCGACGTCGTCGTTGGGCTCGAGGTGGGGGCCGACGACTATCTCACTAAGCCGTTTGAGGTACGGGAACTCCTGGCCCGGGTTGGTGCGCACCTGCGCCGAAGCGAGCAGGCGGTCGCGCAGGCATTGCCCAAGACGCGCTTCGAGTTCCCAGGCCTCATCATCGACATGAACAGCCGCCAGGTCTGGCGCGAGGGAAAAGAGGTGGCCCTGACGCTGACCGAGTTCAACCTCCTGTCGCTGCTGGCTTCGCAGGCCGGCCAGGTGGTGAGCCGCGGCGAACTGCTGCGCAAGGTCTGGGGCTACGAGGTCGAGATCGAGACTCGCACCGTGGACGCCCACGTCTACCGGTTGCGGAAGAAGATCGAGCGCGACTCGGAGAAGCCGCACTACATTCACTCCGTTCCGGGGATCGGCTATCGCTTCGTAGCCGAGTAGTCGCAGCCGCTCGAGCTCAACCGATCTAGACCATTTCGCCTATAGCGCGCCACCGGTTGGATCGGGTATGGTGCGACGCAGGGAAGCGGGTTGCCGGCTGGGAACTAGATGGCCAAGCTCATCGCGCGCGTCGATCCAACACTCGAGGATTACATCGAAGCGGCGGCTCTAGCCGAAGGCGTTCCTATCGACGAATATGCGGGAGCACTCCTGCAGGTCGGGTGGGACGCCGTCTTCGGTTTCCGCAAATCCGATCGGTTGCCGCGAGCGGCCTCGGCCTCGCGCCAAGCTGAGTTGCGGGCTCGCTTCGTCGAGCTCCGGGCCGGCCTGCCCCACGAGGCGGTCAAAAACCGCTACCGCCATCGCCCCCCGATCTCGGACGACGACGACCCTTATCAGCCGCTAGTTGAAGGCGACGACCCCGCCGTCCCGGGTCACAACGAGCTGAATCTGGACATCACGCGCACCCGCGCCGCCGGGTAGCGGCGAGACCCGCCCCTGCACCGTGCGAAATTAGCCTCGGCGGCCGATAACCGCCGGGCTTTATCGCCGTTACGCGCACTAGACCCACCTAGTGAACCCTCGGAAACGGCATGGCGCCGCCTACGGTCTTGAATGAGTAACATGTCGGGTTATCCGCGTTAAGGTAGTTGAATGCTTTTACCATTTCTGGTAAAGCAATGCCGTGCCAGTGAGAGGGACAGTGAGTCCCGTTGGAACCGCCACGACTGTGGCTCGACGTCATCGAGCTGAACGTAGTGCCGCATATCGCAAGGAGCAGCAGCGGGTTGCCGAGTTTGAGCGAATTGCTCGGTTAGTGATTAAGCATCGGGCCGAGTTGAAGCTGACCCAGAAGGAGCTTGCCGATAGAGTCGGAACTAGCCACTCAGCAATTTCGCGGATTGAGGGCGGGCAGCATAAGACCAACATTGAAACCCTGGTGCGTATTGCGCACGCCCTTAATCAGAGACTAGTGATTGGCTTCGAGCGGGGCAGTGTAAAGCATCCAATCCGTGAAGTCGTAGCGGTCTAAGCTCGAAGTCCCCGCTATCTCTTTGCTGATAGACCGCCTGGGTTGCTGCGACGGCACCGTGACCTGGCTACTGGCGCGAGGGTCGGGCGTCATGTCCGGCCGCCCTTGGCGGGCGCCTCACGCGTGTGTCCATTCGGGCTTTAAAGTCTGCCCATCGTTCCGACGCTATCTCGATGTCCTGGCCGGGTATCCGGCCTCTGCTCTTTCTGAGGACATGTACCAGGATGAACAGGTTGCCTGCAAGCTGCGGCGGGAAAGGAAGGGGGACCATTATCCATCAGGTCGTTCAGCCGATCTATCTGATTGTCGATAGCGACCTGCCGTTTGATGTTGAGCCGCCCGATGAAATCATCGACCCGCTCCTGGCCGTCAACCGAACGATAGAAGACGGCCTGCATTTTGGCCATATATCAGGTTTACCAAACATGATAAACGGAACCGGGCTGACCCTAGTCCCGGCGCGTTGTGCGGCTAATCCCGTCCCGGTTATGCCGGGATTCCGATGGCGGCGATCTCGCCCCAGAGCTGTGCTGCAGCTTTTCGACCGAGGTAGAAGCTCTCGAGATCGAGGCGCTCGTTCGGCGCGTGGGCGAAGCAGTCCGGCAGCACGAAGCCCACCAGCAGGCAGGGGGCGTCGAGCAGGCGGCCCATCACCTCCACCGCGCCGATTGATCCACCGGAGCGGATCAGCGCCGGGTCCTTGCCATAGACGCGGGTCAATGCCGCTCGAGCGGCCTTGATCAGGGGATGATCGACCGGCGTGAGCCACGGCTTGCTCTCGCCCTCCAGTTCGGTAAGGCTGAGCCGCACCGTCTTTGGCCGGATTTGATTGATGTAATCGCGGAGCGCCGCGGCGACCGCCTTCGGATCCTGGTCGGGCACGAGCCGGCAGCTGATTTTGGCGGCGGCCCATGCGGGGATGATCGTCTTGGCGCCCGGCCCCTGATACCCGCCCCAGATGCCATTGACCTCGAGCGTCGGTCGCGCCCAGTTGCGCTCCGTCGGCGTAAAGCCGGCCTCGCCATGAAAGGCTTCGAGCCCGTAGGTCTGCTTCAGGGCGGTTTCGTCGAACGGCACGCGCGCAAACTGGCGGCGCTCCTCTTCACTCAGTGGTCGAACGCCGTCGTAGAAACCCGGCACCAGGACGTGCCCGGCGGGGTCCTTGAGGCGGGTCAGAATCTCGGCGAGCGTCTGCGCGGGGTTGGGTGCGATCCCACCCATCAGTCCAGAGTGCATATCGACGGTGGACGCCTCCACCCGAAGCTCGAAATAGATCAGGCCGCGGAGCGCGTAGGTGATGGCGGGAAAGCCTTTGGCCACCATCGTCGTATCGCTCACTACGCAGTAATCGGTCTTGAGCCGGTCGCGGTTCGCTCGCACAAACTCCTCGAAGTGGATGCTGGCGATTTCCTCTTCGCCCTCGGCGATCACCTTGATGTTCAGCGGGAGCTCGCCGGTGGTCGTAAGCAAGGCGTGCATCGCCTGCCAGTGCAGTGCGATCTGGCCTTTGTCGTCGGACGACCCACGGCCAAGCAGCTGGCCATCCTGCTGGATGGGCTCGAAGGGCGGCGATTTCCAGAGGTCGAGGGGATCCACCGGCTGGACGTCGTAGTGCCCATAGAGCAGGACGGTCGGCTTGCCGGGCGCCTTCAGCCAGTCGGCGTAGACGACCGGATGTCCGCCCGTGTCGATGACCTCCGCATTTTGAAGCCCGATCCGCTCGTACTGCTCGGCCAGGTGGCCGGCCGCGCGGCGGACGTCATCGGCGTGCTCCGGCTGGCTGGAGATGCTCGGAATCCGCAGAAACTGCTCGAGCTCGCGGAGGCCTTGCTCACGCGTCTCGTCGAGGAATTCTTCGGGCGTTGTCACCGGACGCTATCGCTCTAGTAGATGAACCCCAACAGATCCAGGCCGGCGGTTGATTTGATCGTCCGGTAGTCGACGCGACCCCACCCGCCGTAGTTCATCTCGGACACGGTGAAGGAACCGTCGGCGTTGACCGATTCGACGTAGGCGACGTGTCCGACGGGCGATGTCCAGCTGATGCCCTGCACCATGATCGCACCCGCCATCGGCACCTGGCCCTCGGCGAAGCCAAAGGCCCGCGCGTTGGACCACCATTCATACGCATTGCCGTTCCAGGGGACGTTGCGCCGGTGCGCCACCCACCAGGTGCAATAGCCGTAGGGGAACTTGCCACCGGAGCCGGTCACGGCTGTGTTGCTGTAGGTGATGGTGTAGTTCGTCACCTGCCGGCCAAAGCGGTTCCACGTCACCGCGCGCACCGTCTTCTTGCCGACGCCGGTATCGAGCGACGGCCCGACGCCATCGGGGAGCATCAGCATCGAGCCCGACTTGAGGTGATCCGGGTCGCGCAGCAGGTTGAAATCGACGATGTCCTGGACGTTCACGTGGTACTGGATGGCGAGCGCGTGCAGTTGAGTGTCCGACTGGACTTTGACCAGGATCCCGTTGACCGGGGGGACCACCAGCCGTTCGCCGGCGATGACGCTGGTGATGTCGGTAATGTTGTTCGCCCAACGGAGCGTGTCGACGGTTAGTCCGTAGCGTCCCGCCACGTCCTGAACCGTGTCGCCCGGCTTGATCGTGTAGTAGCTCACGTCCCGCCGCACCGAGGCATCCACGCTCGACGTGCTCATCTTCATGATGAACCCACCCTGGCTGAGCACCACGTCGTCGACGTGCGTCGTCCGCACTGCAACCGAAGGGGTGGGATTTGCGCCGTAAGCGGTGTCGGTGTGGAGTCGGTCGAAAGCTGTGAGTACCGGGATCACGGCCGCCGCTAACAAAACAAGCGTGTGAGTTAAAAACCGGCTCTGTGCCAGATCACTTCCCCCGTGATAGCTCAGTTGGTTTTTTTGGATGGTAGCACAGCTTAGGTCCGCACAAGTGCCCAAACGCGCTTCCCCAAAAGGTGGAAGTGGCCAAGGCGTGACAAAAATGTGAAAATGCGAGACAGTTGGGGCTGCTGCTCAGAGGAGCGGGCTGCACGGTAGCTGAATACGAATTTCGCGGGAAGGGCACACGGAGGCAGGCGATTTGGGGTCGGACGGGGCAGGCAACACCAGCCTGGGCCTTAACAGTTGTAAAGAATTTCATAGGGCAGTAAACTCCCCACCCTCTGTGGCGGTACGGCTTCGGACGCGCCGCAGGGTGACGATCGCGGTCCTGGGCCTCGCCGGAGGGCTCGGCCTACTGCTGGCGCCGGGCGCCGCGCTGGCCGACACCGCCGCGTCGCCGTCTCCCTCGCCATCGGCTAGTTCGAGCCCGGCTGCAAATCCAGCCAGCCCCTCCCCGACGCCCTCGGCGACGCCGACCGGCTCGCCCAGCGCCAGCCCGAGCAGCCCAGGCCTCCAGAACCGCCAGGCCCAGGGCCAGCTGATCGGTGACCTGACCGCCGCCGAAGCGCACGCCCTGATGCTGGAGAAGTCACTCAGTCAGTTCCAGCTCGGCCTGGTAGCGCTCGGCCAGCAGATCCTCGACGCGGAACGACAGATCTCCCAGCTCGACGCCAGGATCGCCGCCGTCACGGCCCAGCACGCAAAGGTCAGCGCACGGCTGGCGTCAGATCGCAACCAGCTCGCCACCACCGTCCGCCGGCTGTACAAGCACCAGGACAACTTCTTCGCCAGCCTGATTCGTTCCGGCGGGTTTGGCGGCCTGCTGGAGACAATCGGGTACAGCGACGTCGTCGTCGACCGGGAGCGGGACATGGTTCGAACGGTGCAGGCCGATGAGGTCGCACTGGCCCACGCGCAGGCGAACATGGCGCGCAGCCGCGCGACAAAGAAGGATGTCCTCACCGGGCTGGTCCGGTCGCGCACGACGCTGGCCGAGGCGATCGCCAACGAGCAGTCGCTCCAGACCCAGCTACAGGCGGCGATCGACGAGGCCCTTGCTGCGCTCGACGCCATGCAGAGCGATTCGCCCGAAGTGGCGGCCCGTCGCGGGGCGCTCCAGCGGATCAAGACCGACAGCATCCTCAGCCAGATCGAGCAGGCAGTATTCGCCCAGCAGAATATTGAGCTGACCGCGAACTTGGTCGCATCGGATCCGGTGTTGACCGCGACCGGGAAGCTGCTCTGGCCGATCCCGCATGCGACCGTCTCCCAGGGTTTTGGCCCGACGGCCTATGTCTTCGAAGCCGCCTACGCGGGGTTCGCGCATTTCCATACCGGGATCGACCTTGCGGTGCCACTCGGGACGCCGGTCTTTGCGGCGGCCGACGGCGTGGTCGTGCTCGCCCGGCCGATGAGCGACGCCGCCGGGACGCTGGTCGGCTACGGGAACTACGTCATCATCCAGCACGACGCCGGGCTCAAGACCCTCTACGGGCACCTCCTGGCGATCGGTGTTAAGGAAGGCGATCAGGTCAAGCGGGGCCAGCTGATCGGCCTTGTCGGCTCGACCGGCAACTCCACCGGACCGCACACCCACTTCGAGGTGCGGATCGAGAACAGCCCGGTCGACCCGCTGCAGATGCTGCCGGACGCACCGTCCCAAACAGCGGCGCCGGTCACCATCGCGAACTGACGAAACGCGCTCAGTACGCCGGCGTGTAGCCGGGGTTGGCGCTCGCACTCGCCGCCGCGGCCGCCGCCAGGTCGGGCGTCGCGACGAACCACTTGCCGCCGATGCCCTGGCCATTGGCGTCGCCCGAGGCGCTGTCCTTGCTGTAGTGGTACAGGGGGTGGCCGTTATACAGGATCTGATTACCGTTCCCGCCGTTCAGCACGCTGAGCTGCCCGGGCAACGCCGGGTCGCTGGTGGGAGTCCCCGAATCCGACACGAGCGGCGGCCAGGTGGTGGCGCAGCCGCCGGTGCACGCGACCTTGGTTGCGGTATCGGCGGTGAAGTAGTAGAGCGTCAGCCCTTGAGCGTTCTTCAGCACCGTTTGGGTCGTGCTGCCCACGGTTATCGACGCGGTGTGGATCAGCGCGTTGCTTGTCGCAGCCGGGCTGCTGCCGGTGCCCGAACCCGTCGTGCCGCCGCACCCGGCCAGGAGCAGGGCGGCCAGCCCGCCGACGGTGAGCCCTATCGAAAGCCGAATCGACCTCATGAGTGCCTCCTCAGGGAACGATCCCAAAACTGAATACGACCGCTGGTTACGTTCGGCCCTTGCCAAACCAGCCTGCCCGTTGTACGATGCCGGGCACATGACGGGGCGGGTTCGCTTCGCGGGCTTTTACTTTTACGCCTACCTCGGGCCGGCACGGGACCGGCTCGGGATGGGCTAGCGCCGCCCCTCCCGCCGCCACCCGTACACCGGCCTCCTCCCAAAACATACGGCTAAATTGGCGCGCCCAGGAGGCAAACAAGGATGGCGGTTCGAGGCATTCGCGGCGCGACGACCACAGATGAAGACAGCGAAACGGCGATCGTCGACGCCACGACCGAGTTGCTGGCGCAGATCGCCCGGGAGAACGCGTTGCAGCCCGGCGACATCGCGGCAGCGTGGTTCACGACAACCGCTGATCTAACCGCCGAGTTCCCGGCGGCGGCGGCCAGGCGGTTTGGCTGGGGCGATGTGCCGCTGATGTGCGCCCACGAGATGGCCGTGCCCGCCTCGAACCCGCGCAGCCTTCCCCGTTGCATCCGGGTGCTGCTGCTGGTCAACACCGAGCAGCCGTCGTCGGCGATGCGCTTTGTTTACCTGCGCGGCGCGCAGGCGCTGAGGGTGACCGCATGATCATCGTGATGCGGCACGACGCGACCAAGGAACAGGTGGCGGCGGTGGTCTCGCAGGTCGAGGCACACGGTTGCCGCACCCACCTCAGCGACGGCGACGAGCGAACGGTGATCGGCGTCATCGGGACGAATCCATTCGCCTTGCGGGATCTCTTTATCGAGGCCCCTGGCGTAGCCGAGGTGGTACCAATCACGAAGCCATTCAAACTGTCGAACCGCGAATTCCGATCGCGCGATACCCGCATCACGGTCGGTGTGCATGAGGTCGGTGGAGGCCGTCCCTGGATCGTGGCCGGGCCGTGCTCGGTGGACGGCGAGGAGCTATACCTCGAGACCTGCCGGAAGGTCCGGGCGGCGGGGGCCCACGCGCTTCGCGGCGGTGTCTTCAAGCCGCGCACCTCCCCCTACAGCTTCCAGGGACTGCGCGGCGATGGAATAAGCATCCTGCGCGAGGCGAAACGCGAGACCGGCCTTCCGCTGGTATGCGAGGTGCTGGAGCCGGCGGACATCGGGACGCTCGCCGACATCGTCGACGTGTTGCAAATCGGTGCCCGCAACATGCAGAACTTTCCCCTCCTTTCGGAAGTCGGTCGCCTGCGGAAGCCCGTTCTGCTGAAGCGAGGCATGTCGGCCACCATCGAGGAATGGCTCCTTTCGGCCGAGTACATCCTCAGTCAGGGCAACTACGAGGTCATCCTCTGCGAGCGGGGCATTCGCACCTTCGAGACCTACACCCGGAACACGCTCGATCTCAACGCCGTGCCCCTGATCAAGGAGTTGAGTCACCTGCCGGTGATCGTCGACCCGAGCCACGGCACCGGCCGGCGCTCCCTGGTCACCCCGATGGCGTTGGCCGGGATTGCCGCGGGCGCGGATGGACTGATTGTCGAGGTGCACGCGCAGCCGGAGGTCGCGCTCTCTGACGGTGCCCAATCGCTGACCCCGCAGGCCTTCGCCCACCTCGTCGAGCAGGTCGATGCCGTCGCTGCCGCGCTGAACCGGACGGTCGGAGTGGCCTGATGCGGGTCGGGATCGTCGGCCTCGGCTTGATCGGCGGCTCGCTTGGCCTGGCCTTACGCCGGCTGGGCGGGTCGGTCGAAGTGCGCGGCGTCGCGCACCGCGCCGATGGTGTCGCGGCGGCCCAGCAGCGCGGCGCGGTCGACTACGCGTCGACGGATCTCCGCGACCTCGCGGATTGCAACATCGTCGTGGTCGCCACCCCGATCAACCAGATCCGCTCGGTGCTCGAGCAACTCGCCGCCGAAATCCCGCCACAGGCGATCGTCACCGACGTCGCGAGTGTGAAGCGCCCCGTTCTCGAGTGGGCCCGCTGCCTGCCCGATCCCTCCCGATTCCTCGGCGGTCACCCGGTGGCCGGCAAGGAGCGCAGCGGGCTGAGCGAGAGCGATGCCACGCTGTTTCGGGGGGAGACCTGGGTCTTCACCCCGGATGACGGACAGGAACTCACGCCGTTCGATGAATGGTTCCGCCTCGTGCGCGCGATTGGCGCGCGGCCGCAGATCCTGTCCGCGGAGGCGCACGACCGGCAGATGGCGTTTCTCAGCCACCTGGCCTTCACCCTCAGCATCGCGTACGCGCAGACCGTGCGGCCCTTTGCTGACCCACGGCTCGGCGGCCCTGGGTATCGGGGCATGGTGCGTCTGGCCGAGGGTGACCCCACCATGTACGAGGACATCACGTCGACCAATCGCGGGCCACTGGTCGAGGCGATCGATCGGTTCGCGGAGGTCTTGCACGATTACCGCGAGCGCATCCACCGCGGCGACCGCGTGGGCGAACTCTTTCAGCAGGGCGCGCGTGCTGCCCACTGACGTGGAGTCGGCGCAAATCGTTGAGCCGGCAACCAGGATTGCCGGTGAGGTGCGCGTTCCCGGCGACAAGTCGATCGCGCACCGCGCTCTCATGCTGGCGGCTCTGGCGGAAGGGGATAGCCGGATCGAGGGGCTTCCCGATGGCGAGGATGTGGCGGCGACCGTCGCCTGCCTACGCGGTCTCGGCGTGCGCATCGATCGCACCGGCGGCCCGGCCCGTGTCCATGGCGGAGGCTGGCGGTCGTTCAGCCCTTCACACGGGCCGCTCGATTGCGCGAACTCCGGAACCACGATGCGCCTGATGTTGGGCATCCTTTCGGGAAGCTGGATATCAGCCACGCTCGACGGTGACGCATCGCTTCGGCGCCGGCCGATGGCGCGGGTGGTCGAACCACTCCGCATCATGGGGGCCAGGATCCAATCGCAGGATGGCCGTGCCCCGCTAACGGTGACCGGAGCGCGGTTGCAGGGGCGCCGCCATGTGCTCGCGGTGCCGAGTGCCCAGGTGAAGAGCGCGCTTCTCCTGGCGGGGCTTACCGCCAGCGGCCCGACGACGGTCGTCGAACCTGTGGCGACCCGCGATCACACGGAACGGCTGCTCCGTGCGATGGGGACGGATGTCAAGGCGACCGCGGATGGCGTCGTGATCCGGCCCTCGCAGCAACCGTTGCGCCCGATTGATCTCTCGGTACCCGGCGATTTTTCGTCGGCCGCCTTTTGGATGGCGGCGGCGGCGCTCCGACCGGGCTGGTCGGTCACCATTCGCGAAGTCGGACTGAACCCCAGCCGCACGGCGTTCCTCCGCCTGCTGGAGTCGATGGGGGCCGAGATTCACGTCGATACGGATGTCCCGGGCATCGAGCCACTCGGTTCCGTGACCGTCACGGGCCGTCGGATGCACGCGGTGACGATGGGCGCCGCCGATGTGGCCGCAGCGATCGACGAAATTCCCGCGCTGCTCAGTGTGGCGACCCAGGCTGAGGGGACGACCGTCATCGAGGGCGCCGCCGAGCTTCGCGTCAAGGAAAGTGATCGCTTGGCGACCATGTCGGAGGGCCTTCGCCGGATGGGCGCGGTCGTCGACGAACGTGCGGACGGCGTGAGCATCCATGGCCAGGCGGCACTGCAGGGTGCGACGGTCCAATCGCGCGGCGACCATCGGATCGCGATGGCGCTCGCCGTCGCCGGACTAGCCGCCTCCGGCCCGACTACGATCGAAGGCGCTGAGTCGGTCGCGGTCTCATATCCCGAATTCTTCACGCACTTGCAGGAGCTAACCCATGGCTGATTCAATTCTCCTGCTCGGGAACCCCGTTTCCCGCAGCCTCTCGCCCGTGATGCAGAACGCGGCGTTTGCGGCGCTTGGCATCGATTGTCGCTATGAGGTTCGCGAGATTGACCGGAGCCGCCTTGCCGACACTATCGCCGAGCTTCGCGCCGACGAACGCATCCTCGGAGCCAACGTCACGATTCCACACAAAGAAGCCGTTATCGCCTTGCTCGATGACCTCGATCCGCAGACCACCAGGATCGGCGCGGTGAACACCATCAGCCGGCACGGCTCACGACTAAAGGGCTCCAACACCGACGTCGTGGGATTCCAGCGCGCCCTCACAGAACAATTTCCCTCCCCCGCTCGCGGGGGAGGGCAGGGTGGGGGCTATCGGCGCGTTGCGATCATCGGCGCGGGAGGCGCCGCGCGGGCGGTTGCGGCAGCGCTGCAGTCCACGGCCGAAGAGGTCTGGGTGATCGCGCGCAGTCTTGAGCAGGCACGACGCCTGTGCGCGGATCTCGGCATTGATCGAGGTGGGCCCGTTGACATGGATCAGATGCAAGAAACGGTGGCCCGAGTGGACCTGGTGGTCAACGCCACCCCTGCGGACCTTCCGCCCGCAGGTTGGCCGCGACCCGGCCAGCATCTGTTTGATCTGCGCAGCCGTCGCTCAGCCGAGGGTCGCACCATGCTCCTGCACCAGGGTGCCGCCTCCTTTGAGATCTGGACCGGCCGGCCGGCGCCGATTGAGGTAATGAGGGCCGCGCTGGACCACGCGTCGGTGCCCGCATGACCCTCCGCTTGTTGACCGCCGGCGAATCGCACGGCGAGCGACTCACCGTGATCCTCGATGGTGTTCCTGCCGGGTTGACCGTGCGCGAGGAAGACCTCGCCCGCGACCTGACCCGGCGACAGGGTGGGCATGGCCGGGGCGGACGACAGCTCATCGAGCACGATGCTGCCCACATCGTCGCCGGCGTGCGTGGCGGCTTGACGCTTGGATCGCCGATCACGCTCGAGATCGCGAACCGCGACTGGGAGAACTGGCGGCAGGTGATGGCGGTCGACGCCGCGGAGGTCAAGCGCAAACCGATCACCCGGGTGCGCCCGGGTCACGCGGATCTGGCGGGCATGCTCAAGTACGGCGCCGACGATGCCCGCGACGTGCTCGAGCGCGCCAGCGCCCGCGAGACCGCGGCACGCGTGGCGGCGGGCGGGGTGGCGAAGCTGCTGCTACGGGAGTTCGGCATGCAGGTGCGCAGCTACACACGCTCCGTCGGGGCCATCGAGGCCACCGTACCCTCGACGATTTCGTGGGACGCCGTCGAAGTCTCGCCCGTGCGATCTCCAGATGACGCGGCGGGGGCGGCCATGGTTGCGGCCATCGACGCCGCGCGCGAGCGCGGCGACACGCTTGGTGGCGTCTTCACCGTGATCGCCGATGGTGTGCCGCCCGGTCTCGGCAGCTACCGTCAGTGGGACACGCGCCTCGATGGGTTGCTCGCCCAGGCGATCGTGAGCATCCCGGCGTGCAAGGCGGTCGCGATCGGCGATGGGGTGGAGGGCGCGGGCCTGGCTGGGTCGCAGGTCCATGACGTTCCCGTCTACGACAACCGCCGACTCAGGCACGAAACCAATCGCGCCGGCGGACTGACCGGCGGCGTCAGCAACGGCGAGCCGCTGGTCGTGCACGGCTACATGAAGCCGATCTCGACGTTGCTCAAGCCCCTCGCCACCGTCGACCTCAAGACCAAGGAACCGGCCCGCGCCCATTACGAGCGCAGCGATATCTGCGTCGTGCCCGCTGCCGGGGTGGTGGGGGAGGCGATGGTGGCACTCGTCCTCGCCGGTGTGCTGCTCGAGAAGTTCGGGGGCGACTCGATGGCGGAGCTCCATCGCAACGTCGAGAGCTATTTGCAGGAGATCCGCAAATGAACAACGTCGTCCTGGTTGGCTTCATGGGGAGCGGGAAGTCCACCGTGGGTCCGCACCTGGCGCAACGGATGGACAGGCCGTTCGTCGACCTCGACGATGTCATCGAGGCCGATGCGGGGCGATCGGTCGCCGAAATCTTTTCCAGCGAAGGTGAGGCCGGCTTCCGCGAGCGCGAAACCCGCTGCCTCGAACGCGCGCTCGAAGGGAGCGACTCGGTCGTCGCGGTTGGCGGTGGCGCTCCCATGCGCGACGAGAACTGGGTGCGCATTCGGGACGGCAACCGTGTCGTCGCGCTCATCGCCGAGCCAGATGAGCTGGCCCGCCGACTGAATGGATCGACCGATCGTCCCATGCTGCAGCCGGGAGCGCCATCGGTGATCGCCTCGCTGCTGCCGCGGCGCCTGCGCCGCTACCTCGAGGCGGACGTGGTGATCCAGACGGATGGCATCAGCCCCGCGGAAGTGGCGCAGCAACTCCACGAGCGGCTCTCGGCCAATGGTCTCCAGCGGATCCGGATCGCTGTCCCCGATTCTCCCCACGACGTCACCCTGGGGTACGGTCTGTCTCACCTCGTTCCGTCGGCTCTTCAGGGACATTCCCCGGTGGTCGTCGTGACCGACGACGGTGTCAGGCGCCAGTATGTCCAGCCGCTCATCGATGCCCTGTCCGGTGCCGGCCTCGTCGTAAGGCTGCACGTGGTTCCGCCGGGCGAGGCGGCCAAGACCCTGGCCGTGCTCTCCGGTATTTACGAGGCGCTGGCGGCGACCAGCGTTGATCGCCGCGGCGCACTGATTGCCCTGGGAGGGGGGAGCGTGGGCGATGTCGCCGGGTTCGCCGCCGCGACCTGGATGCGTGGCATCAGCTACGTCCAGATGCCGACCACGCTGCTGGCCATGGTCGACAGCAGCATCGGCGGAAAGACTGCGATCAACCTGCCCGCCGGCAAGAACCTCGCGGGCGTGGTGCACCAGCCGGCGGCGATTTTCTGTGACCTCGATTACCTGGCAACCCTCCCGAACGAGGAATACCGCTCCGGCCTCGCCGAGATCATCAAGGCCGCTCTCATCATGGAACGTTCGTTTGCTGATTGGCTGTCCGTCAATATTTCGGCTGTTCTAAGCCGAAACCCTGTCGCGGTTCGCGAGGCGGTGGCGCACGCGATCGCTATCAAGGCGAGGGTTGTGGCCAACGATCCGAGCGAGGCGGGCGAGCGGGCGATCCTCAACTACGGGCATACGGTGGGTCATGCGCTGGAGCGCGCGGTCGGCTTCGGCAAGATGCGTCACGGCCATGCCGTCGCCTGGGGGATGGAGGTGGCGGCACGGATCAGCCTGCTGACCGACACCTGCCCGACGGAGACGGTGACGGCACAGCATGCCCTTTTGACCGACGCCGGCTTGCTCGCCAATCGGCCAGCCGTTGCGCATGCGAAGCTGATCGATGCGATGCGCCATGACAAGAAATCCCAGTCAGGTGAGCCGCGCTGGGTGCTGCTCCGGGAGATCGGCCGGGCCGACTACGGCCGGCGGGTTGATCCGTCGATCGTGCGGGCTGCACTGGCCGAGGTGCTTCCCGAATGAACATCCTGGTGCTCAACGGGCCCAACCTCGGCACGCTCGGACGACGCGAGCCCGAAGTGTACGGGACGAAGACGCTCGCCGATCTCGAAATCCTGCTCGCCAGCCGCGCCAACGAGCTCGGCGTGGAGCTTCGCTGCCGGCAGTCGAATCACGAGGGTCAGCTGATCGACTGGATCGAAACGGAGCCAAGCGACGCGATCATCATCAATCCCGGCGCCCTCTCGCACAACAGCCTGGCGCTCGCCGATGCCCTGCGCGGCTCCGGCAAGCCGGTGGTCGAGGTCCACATCTCCAATGTCTTTAGCCGCGAGCCGGAGCGGCACCGGATGGTCACGGCCGCGGCGGCGAAAGCTGTGATCTCCGGCCTGGGCTTCGATGGATACCTGGCGGCCCTCGAGTACCTGCGATCACTCTCTCCCCCGCGTGCGGGCGAGGGTCGGGGTGGGGGCGGCTGAGCGTTCAACTCGAGGCACTGGCCGACGGGGTCTTCGGCGCGGCGGCGGCCCAGGGTCGAGCCGGGGGGGAGAGTATTCGCCGGCCCTTCGGCGAAATCGTCCGGCATCAGACCTATCCCGACCTCTTCTTCTTGAACGGCATCGAGGACCTGGTCGCGCCCAACTGGGACGCCGCCGACCTCGAGCGTGTCGTACGGGAAGCGATTCCGCAGGCGGCGACATACCGCGCAAGCAGCCGCGACCCCGCCACCATCGTGGCGCTCAATCCCCGCCTGATCGTGGCAGGGTATACGAGCGAGACTCGTGTCGCGATGATCCAGGTCTCCGTTCCGTCAACTCCCTCCCCGTCTGGCGGAGGGCGCTTCAAGATTCTCCCTGTTGCCAGCGAGAACGCATGGGCGGCCTTCGAAGGGCTGATCCACGACGACACGCAGGAGCACGGGTGGACTGCCCCGATGAGGGCGCAGCTGATCGCGCTCTATCGCTGGCGCGCGGCCAACACCCCGCACCATTTCTATCTCGCCGACGACGGCACGCAGACCGTCGGGCACGTCGGCCTCTTCCAGCACGGCACGAGCGCCTACCTCCACGGCCTGTACACGCACCAGTCGGCGCGCCGGCGCGGAGTGGGCGCGGCGCTCACGCTCGCCATGAGCGCGCAAGCGGGGACGCTCGGCTGCGCGCGCCTCACCCTCCAATGCACGCGTACCTCCTCGCTGCCCGCCTATTACCAGCGCCTGGGATTTCGAGCCGTCGGAGAAAAACAAATCTGGACCAGGCTCGTGCAATTCCCTCCCCCTCTGGGGGAGGGCAGATCAGCGAGCCCCGGTGTGGAAAGGCGAGCGTGACGGGTGGGGGCGTGACCGCTGCCTGGCGGGCCGAGTTCCCATTGGTGGGAGCGGCGGGCGAGGTCGTCGACCTCCGGCGCGTGTTCCTCTCGCATGGGATCGCGGAGCTGCCGCCGATGCGACTCGACCAGAAAGCCTGGACCTTTGAAATCACCATTCCACTCACCGGCCTTCAGGCTCGGACCGTGGTCATTTCGCAGGCCCGTCCCGGGCACGGGTTGATCGAGATCACGGGTCGACCGCCAACACCCCGGGTTCAAGCCGGCGTCATGGCGCAGGTTCGCCACGTCCTCAGCCTGGACCTTGACCTGATGCCGTTCTACGCGGTGGCGGCCGAGGATCCTGATCTGGCCTGGGTTCTGAGGGGAGCCGGGCGAATGGTGCGCAGTCCCACCGTGTTCGAGGACGTGGTCAAGACGATCTGCACGACGAACACCTCATGGGGCGGAACCACCCGGATGGTGAATGCCCTGGTGGAACATTTGGGGGAGAAGGCGCCAGGCGCGCCGCCGACGGGACCGTACGGGCGCGCCTTTCCGACCGCGGAGGCGATGGCCGCTGCCCCGGACCGCTTCTATAAGAAGGTTGCGGGCGCCGGCTACCGCGGCCCTTACCTCAAGGCGCTCGCCAAGGACGTGGCGTCCGGGCGCGTCGAGCTCGAGAGTCTCGCCCAACGCTCGCGGGATCAGTTGCCCGACGACGAAGTGGCCGCGGAGCTGCAAGCCCTGCCCGGCGTTGGCCCCTACGCCGCCGCGCACATCATGTTGATGCTGGGCCGCTACGACCGCCTCATCCTCGATTCCTGGACCAGGCCGACGTACGCTCGCCTCCTCGGAAAGAAGCGGCCCGTCAGCGATCGCACCATCGAGCGCCGTTTCAATCGGTACGGGCGCTACGCCGGACTCGCCTTCTGGCTGTTTCTAACTCGAGATTGGCTGGCCGACGAAGCCGAGCCTATCCTTTGACGCAAGCATGAGCACGCCGGAGCTGCGGGTGCTGATCGTTTCGTCGAATCCGCTCGCCCGCGGTGGACTCGCCGCGATCCTCGAGGGTATGCCGCGGCTGAAGGCCGTCGGGTCGGCGGGCACGGCAGAGGCGGCGTCGCTCGCAGGGCAGCTGCTGCCGGATGTCGTCCTCCTGGACGTCGGCGACGGCGAACTCGAAGACCTGGATGCGATCGCGCGCCTGGCCGCCGCGCAGCCGGGACTGCCGATCGTTGCGCTTGCCGCCGACCAGGGCGCACTGGCCCAGGCGCTTGGCTTCGGTGCGTACGCCTTGTTGCCGGTCGCGGTCGACGCCGAGACGCTGGCCGCGGCTTTGCTCGCCTCGGCCCGGGGGCTGGTCTCGATCCCGCGTCAGGAGATCGCCACTTTGCTGCCTCACGACGAGCGGATCGAACCGACGCTCACCGCGCCAAGCGAGTCGCTCACCCCGCGCGAGCTGGAGGTGCTCCAGTGGATGGCGCGCGGCCTGACCAACCGGCAGATTGCCAGGCGCCTCGAGATCAGCGAGCACACCGTGAAGTTCCACGCCGGCGCGGTGCTCGGCAAGATGAACGCACGTTCGCGCGCAGAAGCCGTCGCCCGGGCGATCGGATTCGGTTGGATCCTCGTCTAGCGACGACGCCTTAGACTAGGCAAGCGAGATGGCAGTAGACGCCGAGGGTTACGGGTACCGCTCCAACGAAGAAGGCCTCGATCGGCTCTTGACCGACGCGCGGGTGCTGTCGCCGGCCGGCATCGAGCGTGCCGCCTGGGGGTGGGACCGCCATGAGGATCCCCGGATCATGGAGCGTTTCCATGAGGCTGAACGCGCCGCCCTCCACGCCCTCGAGAAGAGCAACCGCGGACCGCAGTGGGAAGACGCGCGCCGGCGCATCCTCGACCTGACCGAGGGTCGGACCTCGCTCGAAGACTGGAAGGCTGAGCACGGTGATGTCGGTCACAAAGGGGAGCGCGCATTGCTCGCCGCGGCGCTCGGCATCATGGCGCGCGACAAGATCGACCATCCGCACTACGTCACGCTGGTGCGACCGCTGTCCGAGGCGCTACCCTGGCTGCTGCCGGAACTACCGCCGGAACCACGCCGATGATGATCGCCCAGCGGATCGATCCGGCCGCCGCCAGAGCCAAGTTCGACGCGGGCGAAGCCGTCCCGCTCGATGTGACCAGCTCGCTGGTTTACCCGGCCGTCAGCCACCGTATCCCAGGTGCCATCCGGGTCCCGCCCGAACCGATCATCCGCGGCCTCCAGGCCGCCCGTCCGGTCTCCGAGATCCTGCGATACCTCGAGTCGGTGCCTGCCGACCGCGAGATCATCGCCTATTGCACCTGACCCGAGGAGGGTACCAGCGCCCGTGTGGCGCAATTTCTCCGACAGCAGGGCCGGCAGGCATGGGCGTTACACGGTGGTCTGGCGGCCTGGCGCGCGGCCCAGTATCCGATGGAGTCGAAACACGCCGATCATGCCCCGGGTCCCGAGGAGGAGTGCCCCGACTGTCACGAAGAAGTCGCGGCACACCTCGCCTGACGCTCGCGGTCACTCGTTTAGTTCGTAGACGACCGCCACATCGACGGTGACGTTCATCTGACCGGCCTGCACGGGCGCGCCGCCCCCGCCGCCGCATCCGCCGCCGCTGCCGCAGGGTGATCCGCCGGCTCCACTCGAGATGACTTCCGAGACCGAGAGCACCTTGCCGAGGTGACGCCCAGCCAGGTTCGCCCATTCCTTGGCGCGAGCCGCCGCCGCCGCCATCGCTGCCTGTCGCGCGCCTTTCAGTTGGCTGGTGTTGTCGCTTAGTTGGAGCGAGATGCCGTTGAGCTGGATGTCGTCACCGACGGCCTTTTGAGCCGCCGCGATCACGCTGCCAACGTTGGCGATGTGATGAATCTTGACGTTGACCGTGTTGGCCGCGCGATAACCCACCGAGCCAAATTGCGTGCCCTGGTAGATCGAAATTCCAGTTGTCTGGATGTCGACATCCTGAACACCCTGGCCTTTGACCGCGTTTAGCAAGGATGTCATCTCGACATTCGCGGCGTTCAGCCCGTCTCCGGCGGTGCCTCGCCGGACCGAGACTCCGAGGCTGACCAGGGCGTTGTCCGGCGTCGCGTTCTGCGTCCCCTCGCCGACGACGGTGACCGTGTCGCGCGGGCCGGCGACGCTGCCGGCGCTGACCGTACCCGATGTCGATCCGCCACCGGCACCGGCGCGGACCGCCACCGCGGTGACCGCGGATGCCGCGATCGCGATCAAGGCGCCGATGACGATCAAGACTCCGCGTGTTCCGATCGTTCCCCTCAGGGCTTGCATGATGTCGTCCTCCTTAGATGAAGTCGATGATGAAGCTGTAGTAAGAACGCCCTGCCGCCGAAACCGTTACTCGACGCGATAGCCTCAGGCCATGCCAATACTGTCCGATCTGTCCGGCGAGATCGCCCAGATCCTGGCCGGCCTGGCGCCCAGCGTCGTCCGCGTCGATGCCCGCCACAGACGCCCGGCCACCGGGATTATTTGGGCGGACAACCTCGTGGTCACCGCAGAGCACGTGATCGAGGAGGACGACAACATTCTGGTGACCGGTCCTCCGACGACGGTAAAAGCCACCGTGCTTGGCCGTGATCGTGCAACCGATTTGGCGGTGTTACGGACCGAAGGGCTCCGAGCGGCACCCGCCCCCCGCGGACGCTCGAAGGACGTCCGAACAGGCCATGTCGTGCTTGCGCTCGGTAACGCCAGCGAGCACCAGGCGACAATTGGGATCGTCAGCGGATTTTCGGGTGAATTTCGGAGCTGGCGTGGCGGCCAGCGCCTTTCGCTGATCCAGTCGACGGTGCAGCTTTTGCCCGGCTTCTCTGGCGGCCCGCTCGTCGACAGCGAAGGCCGTGTCATCGGCGTGAACAGCTGGAACTTTGGGCGTGGCGTGAGCCTCGCCCTCCCGGTGGACGTTGCGGCGCGGGTGGCTGACAGCCTGCGCACCCATGGTCGGATCCGCCGCGCTTATCTCGGCGTCGGCGTCCAGCCCATCCGGCTGACCGACACCCTGGGCCTCGGACAGGAGAGTGGGCTCCTGGTCGTTACCGTCGAGCCGGATGGTCCAGCCCACAAGGCCGGAATCCTGCAGGGCGACACGCTGGTAACGGTGAACGACGATCCACTATTCGGACGCGTGGACGCACTCTTCGCCGTCCTGCGGTCGCTCGACGCCGACTCGACCCATACCTTCGGCCTGGTCAGGGCGGGCGAGGTCAAGGAGATCCCGGTGACCCTCGGGGAAGTCCCTGGTTGAAATCTCCCTCCCCCCACGGGAGAGGGTAGGGTGGGGGCTCGTTCAAACCAGCCGCGGCTGGGTAGGCTAACGAGCATGTATTGGTGGCACGGCGGCTTTCATGAGCCGGAACCCGGGGTCAAACTGGAATGGCCGCTCCTCAAGCGCGTCTTCTCCTATTTCATCCCGTACTGGCGACTGGCGCTGGTCGTCCTCGCCTGCATCGGCGCGACGGCCGCCCTGGGGCTGGTCCCCGCGATCGTCACTAAGGACCTGATCAACTACCTCACCGGCTCACATGGCCAGTTCGGGTACGTCGCCACCCTGATCGGAATCCTGGTCGGCGCGTCGGTGGTCGGCGGGCTGATCGGCGTGCTGCAGTCGTTTTTTAGCAACCGGATCAGCCAGAGCATCATGTTCGACCTGCGCAACCAGCTATTCGACCGGGTGCTCAAGCAGTCGATCGCCTTCTTCACCGCCACCCGGACGGGCGACGTGATGTCCCGGCTGAGCAACGACGTCAACGGGGTCCAGAGCGTGGTGTCCGACACCATCTTCAGCCTCGTCAACAACGTCGTCATCCTGGCGAGCACCGTGGTCCTGATGTTCGCGCTCGACTGGAAGCTGACGATCGCGGCGCTGGTCGTGCTGCCGGCCTTCCTCCTGCCGACCCTCCGCGTCGGCAAGGCGACCTTCCAGGCGCGCAAGGCGACGCAGGGAAAACTTTCGGAGATCACTGCCTACATGCAGGAGACGCTTGGGATTTCCGGCATGCAGCTGGTCAAGGCGTTCGTCCGGCAATCGGCCGAGACGCTTCGCTTCCGGCAGCTCAACGACGACCTGCGCCTGCTCAACATCCGCCAGTCGATGATCGGTCGCTGGTTCTTCATGCTGATGGGCGTGCTCGGGACCGCCGGTCCCGCCGTGCTCTGGCTCTTCGGCGGCTATCTCGTCGTGACCGGCCAGGAATCCCTGGGCACGGTGGTCACCTTTGCGACCGTGCTGCTGGGACGCCTCTATGGGCCGGTCGGCTCGCTGGCCAACATGCAGGTCAACGTCGTCGGCTCCCTGGCCCTGTTCCAGCGCATCTTCGAGTACATGGATCTGCCGGTCACGATCGACCAGAAACCGCAGGCGCTTCATCTCGACCAGGCGCGCGGCCAGGTTCAGTTCGATCGGGTGACCTTCCGCTATGGCTCGAGCGACCGGCCTGCCGTCAGGGACGTGTCCTTCACGATCGAGCCCGGGCAACTGGCCGCGCTGGTCGGCCCCACCGGTGCCGGCAAAACCACCATTACCAGTCTGTTGCCTCGCTTCTACGATCCGCAGTTGGGCGCCATTCGGCTGGACGGCAACGACGTGCGCGATCTTACCCTCGAGTCGCTCGGCAGCCAGGTCGGGATGGTCTTCCAGGACACCTTCCTCTTCCATGCCTCGATCCGCGACAACCTTCTCTATGCCAGGCCCGAGGCGACCGAAGCCGAGATGATGGCCGCTGCTAAGGCAGCCTACATCCACGATTTCATCCAGTCCTTGCCCGAGGGCTATGACACCGTGGTCGGGGAGCGCGGCCACCGGCTGAGCGGCGGTGAGAAGCAGCGGGTCGCGATCGCCCGCGTCATCCTCAAGAATCCACGCGTGCTGATCCTGGATGAGGCGACCTCGAACCTCGACTCGGAGTCGGAGCACCTGATCCAGGTGGCCTTGCGACCGCTCTTCGAGGGTCGGACCTCGCTCGTCATCGCGCACCGGCTCTCAACCATTCTCGCGGCCGACATCATCCTGGTGATGGAGCATGGCCAACTGGTGGAGCAGGGGCGTCACGCCGACCTGCTCAAGCAGAACGGGTTATACGCGCGACTGTACCACCGGCAGTTTGAGACCGCCGACCAGCTGGCGACGCCGGCTTAATCAAAAGGAGGAAGGACGTTGGCAACGACACAGGTCTGTACGCATCTCGAGCTGATTCGTAATCCACAGCCGAAAACCAAGGGCTGCGAGGAATGTCTGAAGATGGGGGACACCTGGGTTCACCTCCGACTGTGCGAGAGCTGCGGCCACGTCGGCTGTTGCGACTCGTCAAAAAATAAGCATGCGACCAAACATTTCCGCGCCACCGGCCATCCGATCGTCAAGTCGCTCGAGCGCGGCGAGAATTGGATGTACTGCTACATCGACGACGTGATGTTCGAAGTCGACTGAGCCGGTCGCCGGCCGACCAGCATCCCGCGATCACCGCGCACGTCAAGCGCGGCGGCCTTGAATCCGGCGTCCTCGAGTAGCCACAGGATGCCCTGCACCGGCAGCGGCCGGTCGCCGTTCACCTCGAGCCATTCGAGGTAGCCGGACCAATCGGCTGGGTTCGGAGCCTGCCCCTGCCGCTCGCGAAGTTCATGGAAGGTCGAGTAGAGCGTCTCTGAAGGGATCGCGAGGCGATCGATGATGAAGAACCACCCGCCGGGTGCCAGGTGGTCGAAGGTCCACCGAGCAGTGCGGCGATAGTGCGGCTCATCGAGGTGGTGCAGCGACTGAACCGCGATCGCGGCCGCGCACGTCGCGGGCGCCTCGACGCGATCCAACGAGGTCAGGTCGCCCTCGACCAGCCGGGCCCGTTCTCCAAAACGAGCGAGGCGGTCTTTGGCCTTGCCCAGCATGGCTGTCGACGAATCGAGGCCCAAGAGCGTCAGTATTTGGAATCGGTCGAGCACCATCTCGGCGACCAGGCCCGAACCGCAACCGAGGTCGAGGACCCAGCCCGCGGGCACCACGTCCATGATCGATAGCAAGAGGGCCAGGTGCTCGGCGCGAGCCGGATTGCCAGTGAGGTGGCGCTCGTCCCAGGCTTCAGCGAATGCCGGGTCCTGCCAGTTGTGGCTCAGGCGGCGAGCGTTCCCTCGGACTCCGGTGTCTTGATCTCGATCACTTCGCCGAATCGGTGGACGGTTTCAATGGCGTCGTAGAGCGGAACCGCCCGGTCCGGCGGAATCAGGTCGGTGATCTTCAGGTAATAACTCCGGCCCTCGGGCCAAACAAGTGTCGGCACACCGAACACCCCGCGCCGCACCGCCTCCGCGTGTTCTGTCGCCAGCGTCGTGAAATCCGCGGCCCTAAGGTCCTTCTCCCACCGTGCGACGTCCAGTCCCGCGCGCTCGGCCACCGCCTGGTGGGTCGCGGGCTGATCCAGGGACAGATGGTCTTCGTGGCGGGCGCGCTGGAGCGCGAGCCGGAAGCGATCTCCAAGCTCGGCGCCCTGGGCGCGGGCGGCCGTGGCTGCCAGAAACGCCGGCAGGCCTTTCGCCTGCGGGTCACGCTCCCAGACGGGCGGGTTGGGGGAGCCTTCATGGGCCTGGTGGTTCTGGCTCAGCGAAAAGAACGCAAACCTGGGCCGGATGCGGCCCGCCTTCTCGACCTCGGCCAACCACATGGATCCGCGATAGGCCCAGGGACAGAGAAAGTCGATGTAGACCGTCGGCTCGCTGATGGTCATCCCGTGGTCGAGTGTACCGGGGTCGCGCCGGCGAGTTGCGGAATGACTTCGGTTTAAAACCGCTGGAGCGGCTCCAGGTCGTAGGCGACGCCCGGAATATAGATGATGAAATAGTCGATCCCTGCCTCGATCAGGGTCCGCAGGTGCTCCGCCACCCTGCCGGCGTCGGCCACCAGCGTCCCCTCGCGAAAGGACTCGTAGCCGCGGGCCCTGGCTCTTGCGCGCTCAGGATCGTCGTCCTTGCCGATCACCAGCACCTCCGCCTCCGCCGACTTGACGATATCGTCGTAGTTGCGGCCAACGGTTTCACAGTGCTGCCGCAGAACACCCAGCTTGTGGCGGATGGTGTCGGCGTCGCCGCCGACGTTGCAGGCGTCCCCGAACTGCGCGACCAGCTTGAGCGTGACACGCTCGCCCGACCCGCCGATCCATAGTGGTGGATGCGGCTTCTGGACCCCTTTCGGCTCGTTGATCGGCCGGTCGATCGAGTAGTACCTTCCTTTGAAGACGGGGTAGTCCTCCGTCCACATTCGGTGGATGATCTCGCAGGCCTCCTTGAACATTCCCATGCGCTGTTTGAGCTCCGGAAAGCCGTAACCGTAGGCGCGCCATTCGTGCTCGTACCAGCCGGCGCCGATCCCGGCATTCAGCCGCCCGTGACTGGCGACGTCTACCGTGGAGGCGATCTTCGCGTAGAGCGCCGGGTTGCGATAGCCGTTGCACCCGACCATCTGTCCGACCCGGACCCGTTTGGTGTCGCGCACGACTGTCGAGGTGATCGTCCAGCATTCGAAGGTGGCCTCCAGCTTCGGTTCCGGCACCGTATGGAAGTGGTCGTAAACCCAGACGGCGTCCCACGGGCCGCGATCGGCAGCCTGCGCCACCCTGGTCATCGCCTCATACTTCTCAACCGGGTCCTTGATCTGCGCCAGGTCCATCCGCCAGCCCTGAGGGATGAAGACGCCAAATTTCACCGTCATGAACGGAGTGTAGAGGCCATGCCCGTCGAGGTGCGCTGCACCGAAGAGGCCGATGGATATCGGTGCGCCGTCGATGTCTCGGACATGACCGGGACGACCCACCACCTGGTTCGGGTCTCACGCAAAGACTTCGATCGCTGGCGCCGAGGACGCACCGCCGAGGATCTCGTTCGGGATAGCTTTGGCTTCCTGCTCGAGCGCGAGTCGAAAGCATCGATCCTGAGGGAGTTCGATCTCTCGGTGATCAAGCGCTACTTTTCCGAGTACGAGGGCGCCTAAGGGAAGATTCCGACCTTATAGTCGCTCAGGATCTCGCCGGCCGCGCGGGCGCCTTCGGACGCGCCGCCCTCCATGTAACCCTGGAAGTCCTGCGAGCAATGCTCACCCGCAAAGTGGCATCGGCCGTTCGGGAACGGCTGGCGGGCTTTCTCGTAGCCACTGAACTTGACGTACTGCCCGACCTTCCAGTAGGAGTACGAGCCGAGGAGGTAGGGGTTGGTTAGTGGGGTGTCGAGCGTCGCCCGCCCATTCCAATGGTCTTTGAGGTGAGGGAAAACCGGATCGATTTGCGTGAGGAAGGTTTGCGCGTAGCTCAGGGCGTCTGCGGTGGTGGGCTGGCCCTTGAACGATGCCGCCGGAACGCCGCCGCCCGTGTAGTCGACGAGGATCCCGGTGGCGCCGGTTTGCCCGCGCGTCACATCCCAGGTGTTCTGGTAGCCGGTGTCGGCATAGCTGGCGCCGTTACTGATCCCAACGGACGGCACCCACGGTCCCGCTGGGTCATTCCAGTACCGCGTGTCGAACTGGAGCTGAAGCTTGGCGTTCGCGCCGTAGCCGAGCTCGGTGATGGCCGTCACCTTGAGGTTATCGAAATTAGCTTTGCGATAGTTCAAGGTGCGCAGGACCGAGAAGGGAAGGGCGAGGATCACTCGATCGACGGTGGACGTGAACGGGCCTGTTGGGCTGCTGAAAGATAGGTTGTAGCTCCCGTCGGCGTTGATGGCGATGCCGGTGAGGGCGGTATTCAGCTTGATGCTGGTCTGGGGCAGGCTGGCAGCAATCGCCTTTGGCAGGCGCTCATTGCCGCCCAGGATGTGGTACCGCTCGTCGGAGGCGCCGAAAATCCGGAAATTCCCGGGAACCGGCTGGAAGGCGAGCAGGTAGATCAGGTTGAGCGAACTCTGCACGGTCGAGACATTCCCGTATTCGATGTTGTAGGCGACGTCGAGCAGTTGACCCATCGGGCTCCCATGTCCGCCGGGCACGCGTGTTTCGATCCAGTCGTACACGCTCATCTGGTCGAGTGCGACCCCCGCATCGGTATGGATCTTGTAGGTTGTGGGATATCCGGCCGCACTCATGTCCTTGTGCACGGCGTTGTACACCGGCTTGAAATCCGCAATCGCCTGGGTGCGAGGGTAGTACTGGCCAAAGAAGGAATAGGTCTCCGACGACTGGTTTGGCTCGGCCCCGAGGAGGTCTACGGTTGGGAGGTTGAAGCGATTGGCCAGCTTGAGGATTGTCTTATGACCGCTGTCGATCAACTCACCGCAGTGCTCGCTGGTTTGACCGTTCTCCCAGGTCGAGGCACCGCCGGGGTTGGTCAGTGGCGAATCGGAGTGCATCCGACCACCGACCCGCTTGGATGCCTCGTAGACGGTCGAGGCAACGCCGGCATCCTGCAAGGTCAGCGCGGCGTTCAACCCCGCGATGCCGGCACCGACGATGGCGATGCGCGGAGCCGAGCCGGCAAAGGCGGCGATTGGGCTGGTGACGGCCGCGGCGCCCACGGCCGCTCCGGTGACCTTGATAAACTCGCGCCGGCTCACCCGCCGATCGAAGTGCGCGGCGAGTCGCTGGACCTCCGTAAGCAGCGGAGTACGAGCCATGTGTCCCTCCCTCCTGGCCGCAAACGGTAAAGGCGGCCGACTGTCGTGGTAAACGTACACGACCTCGCCGACTCACGCAAGTGGATTGACAAAGCGAACACGGTCGGTTAGTTTGCTCCCAAGCCCAGCCCGATCAGTCGACTCGTGAGTTCAGGGGGAGGAGGAGGGAGCGGTAGCCAGCCTTGCTGCAGACTGTGCCTTACCGCCCCATGGATTCCCTGCCGGCCGCTAGCCAGCCACAGCCCAATACGGCTCCCGCTGAAGTCCGGCTCGAAGGGTTGCGCAAGACGTTCGGCGACGTCGTCGCCGTGGCCGGCGTGGATCTCGAGGTCCGCGAAGGAGAGTTCTTTTCGCTCCTCGGGCCGTCCGGGTGCGGCAAGACCACCTGCCTGCGGATGATCGCCGGTTTCGAAGAGCCCAGTGCGGGTCGGATCGTGCTCCATGGCCGCGACGTTGCCGGCCTGCCGGCATACGAACGTGATGTCAACACCGTCTTTCAGGACTACGCCCTGTTCCCCCACATGTCGGTCCACGACAACGTCGAGTACGGACTGGTGGTCAAGGGCATCGGTCGGTCCGAGCGTCGCCGTCGTGTCGGCGAGGCGCTGCGCATGATGCGACTCGAGCGGCTCGACCGGCGCAAGCCAGGCGAGCTGTCGGGTGGTCAGCGGCAGCGCGTGGCGCTGGCGCGCGCGCTGGTGAACCAGCCGCGGGTGCTGCTCCTCGACGAACCCCTGGGGGCGCTCGATCTCAAGCTTCGGCAGGCGATGCAGATCGAGCTGAAGTCGATCCAGGAGCGGCTCTCGATGACATTCATTTACGTGACGCATGACCAGGAGGAAGCCTTGACGATGAGCGACCGGATGGCGGTGATGAACCAGGGGCGGGTGGAGCAGGTCGGCAGTCCGGCCGAAGTCTACGAACGGCCGGCGACTAGCTTCGTCGCCGGCTTTGTCGGGGCGTCGAATGTCCTCTCCGGTGATGCCGCCCTGGCGATCACGGGACAGCGCCAGGCGATCACGGTGCGACCGGAAAAGATCCGTCTCGGATCTCTAGACGACCGCGAACATGCGGACGAGGTGTCGGCGCTGGGCATCGTTCGCGAGGTCGTCTACGTCGGTGCCTTCACTCGTTACGTGGTCGAGCTCGACGCTGGCGGCGAGCTCGTCGTGTTGCAGCAAAACCTCACGATGTCGTCGATGGATGTACTCCAGGCGCGCGGCCGTCGCGTGCGCCTGTTCTGGAACCGGCAACATAGCCGGGTGATTGCGGCGGTCGGCGGCGATCAGAAGAAGGAGGAGATTGGATGAAGCGATATCGTTCGACTCTTATCGCGGCGGTTGGGGCCATGCTGGTCCTCGCGGCCTGTGGCGGGACATCGACCGCGCAAACCGGATCGACCCTTAAACAGAGCATCGGTGCGGGCGAGGGCACCCTCAACCTGGTCGCCTGGACCGGATACGTCGAGAGCGGCAAGACGGACCCCAAGGTCGACTGGGTGACGCCGTTTACCACTGCGACCGGCTGCAAGATCAACGTCAAGTTCGCTGACACGTCGGACGAGATGGTGACATTGATGCGGCAAGGCGGCGGCACTCAGTGGGATGGCGTCTCTGCCAGCGGCGACGCAACCAACCGCCTCATCGCCCACGGCGACGTGGCGGAGGTGAACGTCAATCTGATTCCGGATTTCAAGGACGTCATACAGTCCTTGCAATCGCCGCGGCACAACACCATCAACGGCCATCACTACGGCGTGCCCTACATGTATGGCCCGAACGTGTTGATGTACAACACGCAGGTCGTCTACCCGGCGCCGACGAGCTGGGCTCCAACCTGGGACGCCAACTCGCCGTACAAAGGGAAGGTCGCCGCCTATGACAGCCCCATCTTCATCGCCGATGCGGCGCTCTACCTGAAGGCCCACAACCAGAGCCTCGGCATCACCGATGTCTACGAGCTCACCACCAAGCAGCTCGACGCCGCCATCGCGCTGCTCAAGCAGCAGGCACCCCTCATCAAGAAATACTGGGCAGCGACCACCGACGAGACCGACCCGTTCAGCAGTGGCGACATGGTGATCGGCACGGCCTGGCCCTATCAGGTCAGCTTTCTGAAGAGTGAGAAGAAACCGGTCGCCGCCGTCGTTCCGTCCGAAGGCGCAACCGGGTGGGCCGACACCTGGATGATTTCCGCGCACGCCCAGCATCCGAACTGCATGTATCAGTGGATGAAGTGGACCGAGACGCCGGCGGTGCAGGATCAGGTGGCCGAGTTCTACGGCGCGACACCGAGCAACGCGAAAGCCTGTGACATCCTGCGCAAGAATATCGGCGACTCGGCTGACAGTGATTACCACTGCGGCGACAACACCTTCCTCAAGAACATCGCCCTCTGGAAGACGCCGTTGCAGGAATGCGGCGATAGCCGCGGCGCGACCTGCACCGACTACACCATCTGGCAACAGAAGTGGCAGGAGGTCCGCGGAACGAAGTAAGCGATGGCGCAGACCCTGACTGGAACGGGGGAGAGGCTCGCGGCCCCTCCCCCGAGCGCCGTCCGCCGGCTGCGACACGCGATCGGTCGGTTCCTCTACCGAGTTCCGTCGGCACGGCTGGCGCTGTTGCTCGGCCCCATCCTGCTCTGGATGGTCGTCATCTACCTGGGCTCGCTCGGGCTCCTTTTCATCACCTCGTTCTGGCGCCAGGATTCCGTCACCGGCGCCATCGTCCAGAACTGGGGTCTGACCAACTATCAGTTCCTGGTCCAGGAGGAGGTCTACCGCACGATCGCCATTCGGACGGTGGGCATCGCGCTGGCGGTCACGGTCACGGACATCGCGCTGGCGATTCCGATCGCCTACTATGCGGCACGGATCGCGGGCCCACGCGTTCGCACGCTCCTGCTGCTCTCGATCGTCCTGCCCCTATGGTCGAGCTACCTGGTTCGGGTCTATGCCTGGCGAACCATCCTGTCGGGTGACGGCGTGCTCAATTGGTCGCTCCATCATGTCCACCTGGGTTCGGTCAACCTCGGCTTCTCGCGCTGGAGTCTGTGGATCGTCTTCTCCTACCTCTGGCTCCCATACGTGACACTGCCGGTCTACGCGGCGCTGGAGCGGATTCCCAATTCCCTGATCGAGGCGTCCACCGATCTCGGGGCGCGCTGGCGCACCACCTTTCGACGGGTCATCCTCCCCATCGCGTTCCCCGGCATTGTGGCCGGCTCGATTTTTGCTTTCTCCTTGACCCTTGGCGACTACATCGCGCCCGACCTGGTGGGGGATACCGAGTTCATCGGCAATGTCATCTACCAGAGCGTCGGCATCGCCAACAACATTCCCTTCGCCGCGGCATATGCCATCGTCCCGGCGCTGGTGATGGGCGTCTACCTGCTGATCGCGCGGCAGCTGAAGGCATTCGAGGCGCTGTGAACCGCGATCGCGCGATCGAGCCGCGCTTGGTGCAGGTCGGTATGGGCGTGGTCACCGTCCTGGTGCTGCTCTTCCTCTATGTGCCGCTGCTGGTGATCATGCTCTACGCCTTCAACCCGGCCCGCTCGCAGGCCTGGCCGCTCCCCGGGCTGTCGACCCGGTGGTTTACGGCGACCTGGAACAACGCGGATGTTCGAACAGCCCTGGTTACCTCACTCAAGGCCGGGCTCGGTGCCACCACCATCGCCCTGATCCTGGGCAGCCTGGCGGCGTTCGCCGTCCATCGGTTCCGCTTCTTTGGTCGGGAGACCGTGTCCTTCATCCTGATCCTGCCACTGGCACTTCCCGGCATCGTGACCGGGATGGCGCTCAACTCAACCATCAATCTTGGAGGGCAGCTGATCGGGCTCTCCTTCAGCCTCTGGACCATCATCATCGGCCACGCCACCTTCTGCGTGGTGGTCGTCTACAACAACGTCATCGCCCGTCTGCGACGGACGTCCACATCGCTGGTCGAGGCATCGTCCGACCTCGGCGCCGACGGCCTCCAGACCTTTCGCTACGTGATCCTGCCCAACATCGCCACCGCCTTGATGGCGGGCGGGCTGCTGGCGTTCGCCCTGTCATTCGACGAGATCATCGTCACCAACTTCACCTCGGGCAGCGAGATCACGCTGCCCAAATGGATCTTCAACAATCTGCGCCTTCCCAACCAGCGCCCGGTGGTCAACGTGGTGGCCAGCGTCCTACTGCTCGCCAGTTTGATCCCCGTCTATATCGCCCAGCGGCTGACCCAGGAAAGCGGTGGCCTGGTGTCCGGTCGGGGCGCCGTGATGCCGGCGATTGAAGATGCAGGAGAGCAGGCGGCGGTGCCGTAGCCGTATAAAGAGCCTATGGCAGCGCCGCCGGTCGACGAGAAGGTCCGCGAGGCACTATCCCGGCCACAATCCGTCATCGATATGACGACCACCGGGCGGAAGAGCGGCGAGCCGCGCCGGCTCGAGATCGTGCTGCACAACATCGATGGGCGACTGTACATCAGCGGCCAACCATCCCGAACCCGCCGCGGCTGGCTGGCCAACCTGGAAGGGAATCCGAACCTCACGATTCACCTGAAGCGTGGCGTCAAGGCGGACTTGCCCGCCACCGCACGCGAGATCACCGAACCCGTCGAGCGCCACCGGGTTCTCGAGGGCATCGCGCGCCACTGGAACCGCGGCGACGTCGACGTGATGATGCAGTACAGCCCGCTGATCGAGGTTACGGTCGACGGCGCGAAGCCGTCCTAACCCTCAGGTTCAGTCGATGGCCGTCATCACGTGCTTGACGTTCGTGTATTCCTCGAGCGAGTACATCGACAGGTCTTTGCCGTAGCCGCTTTGCTTGTAGCCGCCGTGCGGCATCTCACTGACCAGCGGGATGTGGGTGTTGATCCACACCGTGCCGAACTGCAGCCGGCGGGCGGCGTTCATCGCCCGGCCGATGTCGCGCGTCCAGACTGACGCCGCAAGCCCGTAGGGGACGTCGTTGGCCCAGGCGATCGCCTCATTGTCGTCCTTGAAGCGCTGCACGGTCACGACCGGTCCGAAGACCTCCTTCTGCACGATCTCCGAGTCCTGCTTGACGTCGGTCAGCAGGCTCGGCTGATAGAAGTAGCCGCGGCCGGGGATCGGTGCCCCGCCAACCAGTACCCGGGCACCACGCTCGCGGGCGCGGTCGACGAACCCTTCGACGCGCTCCAGCTGTTCCCTGGCGACCATCGGCCCCATGTCGATGCCTTCTTCGAGCGGATTGCCAACCTTGACCGACTGGACCGTCTTGGTCAGCGTTGCCAGCAGGTTGTCGTAGATCTTCGGCCCGGCGATGACGCGCGTGGCCGCGGTGCAATCCTGGCCGGAGTTGAAGAAGCCGGCGGCCTTGACCCAGGTGTTGACCGCCTCGAGGTCGGCATCGTCGAAGACGACCACCGGCGCCTTGCCGCCCAGTTCCAGATGGACGCGCTTGAGCGTCTGGGACGCGGCCTTCGCCACTTCTTTGCCGGTCGCGACGTCCCCGGTCAGCGACACCATGTCGACGCCTGGGTGCCGGACGATGCCGGCGCCGACCGGCTCGCCATCGCCGGTGATGACGTTCAAAACGCCTGCCGGAAGGATGTCGGCGGACAGCTCGGCGAGCCGCAGCGCGGTCAGCGGCGTCCACTCCGATGGCTTCAGCACCACACAGTTGCCGGCCGCCAGCGCCGGGCCGATCTTCCAGATCGCCATCATCAGCGGGTAGTTCCATGGGGCAATCGAGCCGACGACGCCCACCGGCTCGCGCCGGATCATGCTGGTATAGCCGCGCATGTACTCGCCGGCGGCTTTTCCCTCGAGGATGCGGGCAGCCCCTGCAAAGTAGCGCAGGTTGTCCGCACAGACCCACAGCTCTTCCGAAAGGAACAGCGCCCGAGGCTTGCCGACGTTGGCCGACTCGATGTTCGCCAGCTCGTCGGCATCGGCAAGGATCGCATCCGCCAGCTTCAGCAGCATCTCGCTGCGCTCCCGTGGGGTGGTCTCGAACCATTCCGTGTAGGCCTTGCGCGCAGCCTTGACGGCGCGATCGACGTCCGCTTCGGTGCCCTTGGGCACTTCGGCGATGGTTTCCCCGGTCGCGGGGTTGATGATCGGCTGGCCCTCGTTGCCGGAGCCGGCCACCCACTCGCCGCCGATGAACATCTCCCGCCGCTTGACTGCCGTTGCCATCCTTTATCCACCCTCCTGTTTTCGCGCTGCGAAGTCTCGCCGCGACCCTTAGGATATCTCCGATGGGGGAGGGGCTCGGGCCGAAGTCCAAGGAACTCCAGGCAGAGCGAGATCGCTACCTGCCGCGCGGGATGGCCTCCACGATGCCGGTCTTCGCCGCCTCGGGGCGCGGCGCCACGCTCACCGACGTCGACGGAAACTCCTACATCGACTTTGCGACCGGCATCAGCGTCATGAACGTCGGCCACGGCCACCCCCGGGTGGTCGGGGCAATCCGCGAGCAGGCCGAACGGCTGGTCCACTCCGGTGGTCCGGTGATGCTGCCCGAGGTCTACGTGCGCCTCGCCCGTCGGCTCTGCGAGATCACGCCCGGGGCCTTCCCAAAGAAAGCACTGCTCGTCAACAGCGGCGCGGAGGCCGTCGAGAACGCGATCAAGATCGTGCGGCAAGCGACCGGGCGGCCCGCCGTCATCAGCTTTCACAACTCCTTCCACGGCCGCACCCTGATGGCGATGACGCTCACCGGAAAGGTACTGCCCTACCGCCAGAATTTCGGCCCCTATGCGCCCGAGGTCTACCAGGTCCCGTATCCATATGAGTACCGCCGCCCTGCGGGCATGACCGCGGAGAGCCTGGGCGGCTCGTGCGTGGAAGCGGTGCGCCAGCTGTTCAAGACGACGGTCGGCGCGGATCGCGTCGCCGGCATCCTGGTCGAGCCGGTGCAGGGAGAGGGAGGCTTCGTCGTGCCACCGCCCGACTTCTTGCCTGCCCTTCGCAAGCTCTGCACCGAGTACCAGATTCCGCTGATCGCCGACGAGGTGCAAACCGGGTTTGGCCGGACCGGAAAAATGTTCGCGGTCGAACACTCCGGGATCGAGCCCGACCTGATCGTGCTGGCGAAGTCGCTCGGTGGAGGGTTGCCGCTGGCCGCGGTCGTCGGTCGCAGCGAGCTGATGGATGCCACCAACCCCGGCGGTCTCGGCGGGACATTCGGCGGCAACCCGGTCGCCTGCGCCGCGGCACTGGCAGTCATCGAGGTGTTGATCGAGGAGAAGCTCTCGCAGCGCGGTAAGCGGCTCGGCGATCGGGCGCTCGCCCGCATGCGTGCCTGGCAGGATCGTCATCCGCAGGTCGGTGATGTCCGGGGTCTGGGCGCCATGGTCGCGATGGAGCTGGTCATCGACCGTGCAACCCGTGAACCCGCCGGGACCCTGACCAATGACGTCTTGCGTTACTGCCACACCCATGGGCTGGCGCTGCTGAAAGCCGGGCTTTACGACAATGTGATCCGCTTGTTGTTCCCGCTGGTGATCAGCGAGCAGGAACTCGATCGCGGACTCGACATCCTGGAAGGGGCGCTGGGCTCAACCACTGGGTAACCTGGTGATTCGGCCGGTTGAGCCGGCGGACCTGGCGACCTGGCTCCGCCTGGTCAACCAGGTCCGCTACTGGCAGGATGACGTCGAGGCGGTGCGCTTCGACGACACGTTGCGGCCGGCGGACGAGCCGATTCTGCGGCTCGGCGCGTGGACGGCGGATGGGGCATTGGCCGGGGTCGCCGAGGCGGCGTTGAGTGAAGACGGTTCCAGGTATGAGAATCGTGCCGCGGGACTGGTGGGCGTGGCTCCCGCGCATCGGCGCCACGGCCTTGGCACCCGCCTGGCCGACGAGGTCGAGGGCTTTGCTGCATCGAATCACGTCCGATGGGTGGAGGCCGAAGTCCGGGAAGGCAACTTGCCGGTCGCGCTGTCATTCATCGGCCCGCGTGGGTATGTCGAGCTGGAACGTTACTGGACTTCTGTCCAGACGCCGTCGACGGTTGACCTGAGCGGGCTGACGACCTTGCGGAGCCGGCTTGAAGGCGAGGGGATTGAACTCGCCACCCTTCCGGCGATCGACTCGCCGGGCGCGCGCGATGAGCTCTATCGCGCAACGGTCCAGATCTGGCGTGACATGCCGCATGAGCCGCACGTCGGTTGGGAGGACCCGTCGCCCCAGACATTTCGCCGCAGCATCTTCGAGCGGCCCTCGGTGTTGCTCGACGGGTTCTTCGTCGCTCGGGACGGCGAGCGGATCGTGGGACTGTCCTATCTCGCGCGCCGTCCCGATGGGGATGCCGAAGTGGGGGATACCGGTGTCCTGCGCGACTACCGGCGGCGCGGCATCGCCCGGGCCCTGAAGATGATGGTTACGCGGTACGCCACCGACCATGGGATCACGCGGGTCCACACGGACAATCGAAGCGACAACGTCGGCATGCTCGCGATCAACCGGGCGCTCGGCTTCGTCCCCGGCGAGCAAATCGTGATCTTCGAGAAGACGCTGTCGCCATGAGTTCGCGAGTGATTTCGCCCCGAGCATGTGACCGCTGCCGTGGCACGCTCGCTCGGTGTGATTACGATCTGAGCCCGTAGGCCAAACACCGATAGCGGCGATAATGTCTCGGGCATGAGCGCTGTTACCCGACCTGGCGAATTAAGCCTCGGCACCCAGTCGCAGGGCTTTGCGATCGTCGTCGAAGGATTGCGAAAGCGATATGGGAGCCTGGTCGCCGTTGACGGGATCTCGTTCCGGGTCAAAGAGCGAGAGATCTTCGGGTTGCTCGGTCCCAACGGCGCCGGCAAGACCACCACGGTTGAGATCCTCGAGGGCCTGCGCGGCGCGGACGAAGGCCAGGCGATCGTGGCCGGCATCGACGTCCGTAAGAATCCGGACAAGGTTAAGAGCTTGATCGGCGTGCAGCTGCAATCCTCCGCTTTCTTCGACGGCCTGAGCCTGCTCGAGCTGCTCGACATGTTCGGCGCGCTCTACCACCGATCCGTGGACGCCATGGCGATCCTCAAGAAAGTGGACCTCACCGAGAAGGCGCGCTCGACCGTGACCAAGCTGTCAGGCGGGCAGAAGCAACGGTTCAGCATCGCGACGGCGCTCGTCAACGAGCCGCAGATCCTCTTTCTCGACGAGCCCACCACCGGCCTCGACCCGCAAGCTCGGCGCAACCTCTGGGAGCTCGCGGAATCGATTCGGTCCGAAGGACGGACCATCGTGCTAACGACCCATTACATGGATGAGGCGGAAACGCTCTGCGACCGAGTCGCGATCATGGACCACGGAAAGATCCTGGCGATGGAGCCACCCGACACGCTGATCCAGCGGCTGCTCGAAAAGGGCTTCCACAAGGATCGGGTTGAGCGGTCGGCCAACCTCGAGGACGTCTTCCTCGACATGACCGGGCACGGACTTCGCGAAAGCTGACGTGAAGCGCAGCCCCTTCGTCATGCTGACCTGGTCTTCGCTCAAGGCCTACTTCCGCAATCGTGGCGCGATCTTCTTCAGCCTGCTGGTGCCGTTGATGATCATGGGGATCTTCGGCCTGATCAACTTCGGGAACAGCACCCCCAGTGTCAACATCGGCGTCGTCGACCAGGCCCACAACCAGGTCAGCAGCACCATCATCAGCAGCCTCAAAGGGATCAAGGCCGTCAAGCTGCATACCGGCAGTCTCGTCAGCGAGAAGCACGAACTGCAACAGGGAAGCCGGGACCTGGTGGCGGTCCTGCCGGCATCGATCGGCCAGGGCTCGACCGCGATCACCGCTTACTACAACCAGGGCAACCCTCAAAATTCGCAGGTCGCGATCGCGATCATGAACCAGTTCGTCGATCGTGCCTCGTTCGCATTCGCCAACATCACGCCGGCGCTGACGCTGGACTCCAAGCCGGTGCAGAGTCGCAACCTGACGTATGTCGACTTCCTGGTGCCGGGGATGATCGCCCTATCGATCATGCAAACCGGGCTGTTCGGTGTGGTCTTCACCTTCGTCCAGTGGAAGCAGCGCGGTATTCTCCGGCGCTTGATGGCCACCCCGATGCGGGTTCGCGACTTCTTCTTCTCGCAACTGGTCACCAGGCTGAGCACCGTCGCGCTACAGATCGGCGTCTTGCTGGCGGTGGGGTACTTTCTGCTGCACTTTCATTTCGCGGGCAACGTGCTTTACCTGCTGATCGTCGGCATCATTGGGGGCGGGATCTTCCTGGCCATGGGCCTGGCCATCTCTGGTGCCTCCAAGAGTGAGGAGACCGCGGCGCCGATCGCCAACCTCGTTTCCCTGCCGCTGATGTTTCTCTCTGGCATCTTTTTCTCACGTTCCAACATGCCGGAATGGCTGCAGACCGTCACGCAGTATTCGCCGCTGACGTACGTCTCCGATGCGCTGCGCAGCGTCAGCGTCGACGGTGCCTCTCTCTGGGCGATCCGCGGTGACATGCTCGGCATCTTCGTGTGGCTCGCCATCGCGGTGGTGCTCGCGACCCGGCTATTCAAGTGGGAGGTGGTCTGATGGCGGTCGAGCTCAGTCCGAAAATGCAGGCGTTCACCCAGGAGGTCTTTCCGGCGATTATTGGGACGAATCGCAAGGACGGCAGCGTCGAGATGGTGCCTGTCTGGTTCGAGCAAAAGGATGGATCTTTCTGGATTAACGGCGGAACCAATCGCGGCTGGTTCAAGCACCTCCAGCGCGATCCACGCATCACGCTGCTGCTGATCGACCCGAAGGAAATGTTTCGCTGGGCGCAGGTGGAAGGGCGGATGGTCAATTGGGCCGAAGACGAGGGGGGCGACCATATCAATCACCTCTCCCATCGTTACCTGAAGAAGGATTACCAGGGCCCGCGCACCGGCCGGATCACGATTCAGATTGAGCCGCTGCGCGTGACCGGAGCGATCGATGGCCGGAGGTAAGACCGCATCGGCGCTGCGTCCGGCGGTCCAGAAGCTGGCGGCGTTGCCGATCCCCGTCACGATTGCGACCAAGCGGGCGGATGGATCCGTGCAATTGAATCCGGTGTGGTTCGAACTCAAAGACGGCTTCATCTGGCTGAACAGCACTACCAGCCGCACCTGGCCGAAGAATCTCCAGCGGGACCAGGACGTCACCTTGCTTCTCGTCGATCCGAAGGTGCCGGACCGTTACGCGCAAATCCGCGGCCGCCTGGTCAGCCTGATCCCGGACCCGAAACACGAGTTCATCGACCACCTCGCAGAGCGCTACACCGGCAAGAAATTCCGCGAGCTCGAACCGGACGAGCACCGCGTCACCCTGAAGGTCCAGCCGGTCACCGTGACCGGCGCCATGATCTAGAGGCGTTCCTTGATCGCTGACCAGATTCGAAAGGGCGAGAGGGGCATCTCGAGCTGATGGATCCCGAGCGGGCGCAGCGCATCCATCACCGCGTTCGCAACCGCGGGGGTTGAGCCGGTCGTCCCACCTTCCCCAATCCCTTTGAGGCCCATCGGGTTGTTGGGGCTGGGGGTCACGGTTCGGTCGGTTTCGAACATCGGCAGGTCGGCGGCGGTGGGGAGGAGGTAGGTCGTCAGGTTGCCGGTCAGGAGCTGACCATCCTCGTCGTAGATGACGCCTTCGTAGAGCGCCTGCGCGAGGCCCTGCGCGATCGCGCCGTGAACCTGCCCGTCGACGATCATGGGGTTGATCACGGGGCCACAGTCGTCGACCGCGACGTAGCGGAGGACAGTAACCGCGCCGGTCTCGCGGTCGACCTCGACCTGCGCAAGGTGCGCGCCAAACGGAAAGACCTCGGCGGGCGCAGCGAACTCCTTCTGGGCCGATAGCTCCTCCTGACGCCCCGCCTGGATCGCCCAGACGGCGAGCTGCTCGAGCGACATGGCGCGCGCCGGCACGCCGCGAACCTGCAGCCGGCCCGCCTCGAGGACGATGTCGGCCGGCGCGGCCTCGAAGGCGGCGACGGCCAGCGAGCGGAGCTGCGCGCTCAGGGCGGTCACCGTCTGATGAACCGCCGAGCCGGACACGGCGGCGCTCCGGCTGCCGAAGGTGCCCACCGCGTAGGCGGGAAGGTCGCTGTCACCATAGACGACCTTGATCCGGTCGACCGGGAGGCCGAACTGGTCGGCCGCGATCTGGGCCCAGGTCGTCTGATGACCTTGGCCGTGCGGGGTCGAGCCGGTAATGACCGTGATCGTCCCGTCGGACTCGAGGCGCGCCGTGGCCTGATCGGCGTCGGTCCCGGCGGCAATCTCGACGTAGGTCGCAATCCCGATCCCATGCAACTTGCCGCCGTCACGCGCCTTGCGCTGGGCCTCACGGAGTTGCCGGTAGCCGGCGACCTCGACCAGGCGCTGCAAGGTCTGCGCGTAGTCGCCGCTGTCATAGGCCAGCTTCCCCGCGTTCGTGTACGGAAACTCGGTGGGGCCGATGAAATTGTGCAGGCGCAGCTCGACGGGGTCGATGCCCAGCTCCCCGGCAAGCCGGTCCATCATCCGCTCGATCAAAAACGCGGCCTCCGGGCGGCCGGCGCCTCGATACGGGCCGGTGGGCGCGGTATTGGTGTAGACACCCAGCACGCTGCTCTGCGAGGCGGGGATCCGGTAGCAGCCGGTCTGCAGGTCGGGCGTGACAAGCGGAATGAAGGCGCTGTAGACCTCGAGGTGACCACCCATATCGGCGAGGATGCGCGAGCGGATGGCGACGACCGTCCCGTCACGCCTGGCGGCGAGCTCCACCTCTTGCAGCTGACCGCGACCGTGCCAGGTCACCGCACAGTTCTCCCAGCGTTCCTCGATCCATTTGACCGGGCGGCCCAAGCGCCGGGCGGCCTCGGCGACGGCGATTTCCTCGGCCATGCAACCGCCTTTACTGCCAAAGCCGCCCCCCACGTCCTCGACGATGACGTGAACGTCCGCCTCCTCGAGCCCGAGGTTACTGGCGACCGAATCGCGCACCCCGTAGGTGGATTGGGACGAAACCTGCAGCGTCAGGCGTCCGCCGTCCATCCAGGCCACCGCGCCGCGCGGCTCGAGGGGCGCAGGGATCAGGCGTTGGTTGACGAGCCGCTCACGAACGACGACATCAGCCTGGTCGAATGAGCGCTTGACGGCACCGCGCTTCAACTCCTTGCGGAAGGCGACGTTGGTGCCAAGCTCCGGATAGAGCAGGGGCGCGTCGTCCAGCAGCGCGCGCTCCATGTCGGTGACCACTGGCAGCGGTTCGAGCTCCAGTTCGATCAGTTCGACGGCATCGCGCGCCTCAGCCAGCGATTCCGCCACCAGCATCGCGACCGCCTCGCCCGCGTGTCGGACGCGGCCGCTCGACAGCACGCCACGTTCGGGGCGCGCCATCCCGTGGACCCCCTCTTCGATCTGCATCGGCTTCAGGTTCGTAAGGTCCGCGGCCGACCAGGCCGCCACGACGCCCTTGGCCTTGCGTGCCGCCGTGAGGTCGATGCGCCCGATGGTGGCGTGGGCGAGGTGACTTCGAAGAAATACGAGGTGCAGGCAGCCGGATGGTTGCAGGTCATCCACATAGCGCCCGGCGCCGCGAATCAGGTGTGGATCTTCGACGCGCCGGATCGACGAACCAAACACGGGCGGAGTCACAGCGATGAAGTCTACGTGTATCCTCGCCCTGCAATGGACCGCACCGACGCTTCCTCCTCGGCGTTGCTGCCGGCCAATACATGGCACGCGGACGATTCGCCGCAAGCGCTGCTCGCGGCGTGGCGCGGAAAACCTCGGGCGACGACAGTGCCGCAGCCGAACGCGCGGCGCGCCGCCTTGCGTTCACGCTGGCTGAGGCGTGGATGGGCGGCCTATTGCAACAGGCAGGGAAAGAGGTCACGTTGCGAGGTAGCGGGCTGCAGCCGCCGTGAGTCTTGTCGAGGCTTTCCAGGATCTTTACAATGGCGGTCAGCGCTGGATCGCATTACAGCCGTCTGGAGGGAAGCGTGTTAAGACAACGCCTGTTCGCCCTTGCCGTGCTGCCGACCGCCTTGGCGATCGGTCTCGTCCAACCCGGTTTCACCAGCCTGGCCGCATCGCCGAGTGGACCCTCGGTTTCGGGGAACAGCCTGGTCGATCTTGACCACAACCTGGCCTTCTCGAGCAACAAGCAAAACGAGACCTCCATCACACGGGATCCCGTCACCGGCGTGCTCGTTGCCGGCGCCAACGATGAGATTCAGGAGGGGCCCTGCCCCGGGACCACGGTGCCGGGCGCCAGCCCCTGCCCATTCCAAAGAGGCGTCGGTGTCTCCGGCTACGACCGCTCGACCGACGGACAGCACTGGACAGGCGGGATCCTGCCCGGAACACCGGGCCGCGCTTCCGGAGGCGATCCAAGCCTCGACAACGGACCGCGACAGTGCCCTGACGGCACATTCAGCTATCGGTGCGGGACCGTCATCTATTACGCCGGCCTCGAGGATCCGGTGAATCCGGACCTGCACTTCAGCGAGGCGACCGGCGTCGCTCGATCCTTCGACGATGGGACGACCTGGCAGACACCCGTCGAAGTGACGTCGGTGTCCAAGGCTAACTTCGACGACCACGAGTGGCTGGCGGTCGACAACAAGAATCCGAACAGCCCGTTCTACGGGCGCGTCTACGTCTTCTGGGCCGTCTTCTGTGCCAACTGCGCCGGCAATGGCAGCGTCAAGCTCTACGTCTCGCACTCCGGTGACGGCGGTGTCAGCTGGTCGAACCCGGTGCAGGTGAGCGGCGCCAATAACAATTTTGGGCAAGGCTTCCGCGAGACCGGGCAGATGGCCGTTGCGTCCAATGGGACAGTCGAGGCTTTCTGGTCCGAGAACGAGGACAGCACCCACACACCGACCATTCAGGTGGTCACCACCTCGACGGACGGCGGCCAGACTTTCACCGCGCCGATCACCATCTCGTCGGTGGTCGACTACCCACTGACCGGCACGCCATTTGATGTGGTCGATCTCTTCAACCGGGTGCCTGGCATGAGTGCGCGGGTCGATTGCTTCCCGCATCCGGCCGCCGATCCCAGCAGTACGAAGGTCTATGTCGTTTGGTGTGATTTCGCCGGCGGCAACGGCACCGGTAACGTCAAAGCGGCGGTGTCCAACGACGGGATCCACTGGACGAATCTGGGCATCATCGCCCGCGTCGCGGGTCGCAATGCCTTCTTCCCGGCGGTCGCGGTGGCCCCTGGCGGGACCTTGAGCGTCGCCTTCAATGCATTGACGGCACCGCCGGACAGCAACCTCTGGCAGACGGGCGTCCAGGTCTACGACACCTACTACGTCCAATCACGAAACGGTGGGGCTTCCTTCACGGCCCCGATCCGGGTGAGCACGTGGTCTTCGAACCCCGAAGCGTCCTCCTACAACAACCTCCAGGAGCAGTTCATTGGCGACTACATGGGCATCGTCGATGGGCCAGCGCAGGCGACCATCATCTGGACCGATGCCCGCAATGCCGCGCTCTGCGACGCCGTGTCGGCGTATCGCAGCGCGGTCTACGCCGGCTCGAGCGCCGTGGCGCCCAATCCGGACCTCGCCTGCTCCACGGACTTCGGCAACACCGACACCTACGTGGCGAGCGTCAGCTACTAGATGAGTTGATCGCCCGATGGGCCGGCTCGTGCCGGCCTCTTGGATTTCTTGCGAATCAGACGGCCAGGTAGCGGGCGGCAGCCGCCGTAACGACGCGGGCGGCCCGGACGATTTCGTCGACCGCGATCCACTCGTCGGTCGAGTGCGCCTGCTTGATGTCGCCCGGACCATAGAGGATCGCCGGCGTTTCCGCCTCGTGAACCAGGAGGCGCATGTCGGAGCCGTAAGGCGCGCCGTCCGGCTCGGGCTCGACACCGAACTCCTCGGCATGCGCCGCCGTGAGCGCCGCGAAGGCCGGAAGCTTCGCGTCAACCTCGACCGCATCGAACTGACCGCCGGTCCACTCGACCTGCGGCGGATGATCCATGAGCCAGGCGTCGCGTTGCGCGACATCCGCGACGGCCGCGGCGAATTGGCGGCGAACCTCGGCGGAGGCCATGCCAACGGGAACGCCAACCCGTCCCTCGCACTCCAATTCGTCCGGAACCGTCGAGGACCACGAGCCGGCCCGCAGCCGTCCGATGCTCAAGGGATAGGCAATCGGGTAATGCCTGAACAGCGGATGCGGCGCCTGATTGAGCGAGCGCTCCAATTGCCGGAGCCGGATTTCGACCAGCTCGAATTTGTCGATGGCGCTGATGCCTTCATACCGTACGGAGGCGTGCGCCGACTGCCCCCGGATGCGCAGCCGGAACGACAGTGCCCCGGCTTGCGCCGGGATGATGCGCAGGCGCGTGGGTTCCAGAACGTACGCCGCATCCGCGCGGTAGCCGCGCTGCGCCATGGCAAAGCTCCCGATCCCGCCGTCCTCCTCGCCCACGACGCTTTCCAGGACGAGGCGACCGCGCAATGGAAGGCCGCTCTTCTTCAAGGCGGCTGCCGCGCTGATGCCGACAGCCAGCCCGGCCTTCATGTCACAGGCGCCGCGACCGTAGAGGCGACCAGCCTGGATATGGGCCGACCACGGGGACGCATGCCACGCCTGCCGGTCGCCGGGTGGGACGACGTCGACGTGTCCGTTGAGGATCAGCGAGCGCTCGCCCTTCTGCCCCAGAATGCCCGCCACCAGCACCGCCTCGGTGCGCTCCACCTCCATCCCAGGAAAGCGCGTATGCGCTTTCAGCTGATCGATGTCGGCCTCGAAGCGGTCGACCGTAAGACCCGCCTCCTCGAGCATCAGCGCGACCAGATCCTGTACCGCGCGCTCGTTCCCCGTCATGGAGGGCACGCGCACCAGGTCCTGAGCCAGCCGGATACAGGCGTCGGTGTCGAGCGACTGCAGGGCCCTTAACTCTGCTCGCTCCCCGATCACGCGCTGAGTGTAGTCGCGTCAGGCGGCGAGATTGAGGGCGCCGTCGCACTCGGGGTAGCGCACGCAACTCAGGAAGACGCCGTATTTGCCATGTTTTGGCTCGATCGACGCCCGGCACTTCGGGCAGTGCCCAAACATGACGAGAAGCTCCGCGCCGTCGATGAGCTCGAGCTGCGGGATCTTCTCGGCAAATTCAGTGGCCTCCGGCGTGAAGACGCCGGACGTCACGAAGAAGCCTTTCATCAATTTGCCGGCGGTGATCACGCCCGCGAACTCACGCACCTCACGCACTTCAACGTATCCGCCGGGAAATCGCCGCTGCTTGCATTGAACGATCGCCCGTTGCTTTCCCTTCCGCAGGAAAAGATCAGTGCCACCGTCTGGACCGCGCTGGCCCACAAGTTCGGCCGACCAACCCTTGGCAGTGAAGCCGGCAGCCACCAGGCGTTCGAAGTCGCGCCAGGACAACGACCGGACGGTATCGAGCGATCGGTTTGAATCGAGGAGCCGCCACCAACCCAACCGTTTCATCTGGGCGGCCACCGCCACGGCAGCAACCAGGTAGCCCGGGATGAACGCGAAGAGAGGCACGACGATGGCCGACCATTCCCATCGCACGAACGAATTGGTGCCACCCCAGACGAGGAGGCCGATCAGCTGGATCGCGAGGTCCGCGACCAGGAAGACGGCAATCGGCATGGCCACGGCGACGGCAAGCGGAACTCGCGCCACAAACCGATCGACCCGGCTGAAGACGCCCATGACGGCCCTAACGCCGGCCGAGCGAAGAAGTTGCGCTGCGGTTCAGGGCAGGAACTGCTGATGGCCGAGGAAAACGAGGTCCGGTGGGATGTTCAGCACGCCGGCCAGACCGTATACGAAGTTCCAGAAGGTGGCGCTCACCGGCCCGCCCTGCCAGAGTAGGAAGAAGAGCACAAGGAGTGGCAGCATCCCAAGGCGGTTGGCAAAGATTCGCAGCTCGATGGAAAGCCAGGGCGCGATGATCCCGAACCCGTCGAATGGTGGAATCGGGATCAGGTTCAAGACCACGGCGCTGAGTTCGATGAACACGAGGAAGGCGAGGGCGGCCAAGAATTGCTCGTTGCCGAACGGCACGGCGCCCTGGAACACGAGGAAGGGCCACCCGATGAGGAGAGCGAACAGCAGGTTGGATACCGGGCCCGCGGCCGAGGCCAAGCTGCGCCAGCGATTGTTGCGAATGGCCTGCTCGTTCAAGTAGACCGCGCCTCCGGGGATGCCGATGCCGCCGAGCAGGAGGAACACGACCGGCAGGCCGATGCTCAGCAGCGGATGGAGGTACTTCAACGGGTTGAGCGAGAGATACCCGGCGGAGGCCACCGAGCGGTCGCCCCCGAGATACGCGATGAAGGCGTGGCCGAACTCGTGGATGCAGAGCGAGGTCACCCAGCCGCCGACCACGAACAGGAGGGTGAGCGGCAACGTCAGGCCAGGGGCTGCTCCTGACCAGAGGCCCACGCCGCCCAGCAGCATGCCCCCCACCGGAATGGCGAAAACCGGGCTGACCCGAACCGCGCCGTCGAGCCTGGGGAGCGGTCGCTTCCGGGCATCCTTCGGTGTTGACCCGGGCGCGGTCAGGTACTGGCGGATGGCGTAAATGCTGAGGCCCGCCGCCTCGAGCGGCTGCGCCGTCGTCGTCGAATCCTTATAAAGAAGGGCGAGAAGCAGGTGCATGGCATCGACGCGGTAGTGACCGATCTGCTCCGCCTCGCGGTGGGCGTTGATCAGCAGGTAGCGGGTAGCAGGACTGATCGGCGCCGGCGCCGCGGGGCGCGCTGGGTCCAGATCCCGCCATTCCGCTCCGCTCCGGAGGGACTCCAGGTTGACGTTGAGCCCCACCAACGCCTTGTGCGCCGGGTTGCGCGGCGACAGGACGATCGCCGCCAGCACGTGAGCCGGCTCGGTGCGCGTGGCGCCGCTGCTGGTCGCCAATCGCTGGGCGAGCTCCATGACCTCGCGGGCGGATCCTGTCAGCGGGATGTCGTTCGTGATCTGCTTGAGCGTCCAGCCCTCGGCCGCGCTTCCGCCAAATGGTTGCGGCGAAGTTGCCACGATGCCTAGAACGTCACGGGGCAGCGAATCCGGTTGACGGGCTGCGTGCCGTCAGGTCTTGACGGTGCCAATCCGCATCCGGAGGCGCCCTTCGATCTGACCCAGCAGCCAGGCGGCAAACTGCTCGTGCGTCGGGTGCTGCTCTTTGACCACGTCGAGAACCTCGTCATGAATGCGGGTCAGCAGGTTCAGGAACTCGCTGTCGTCCATTCCCCACCTCCTGGGCGGCCGGCATGTATCGGCGCGGCCGGCTGGGGAAATTGTAGACGGCCTCAGCCCATAAAAAAAGCGGCCCGCCGGCCGCTTTTCCCTCCGTGACGCGCCGTGTCAGACGTCGTGATGCTCGACTTCCGTGACCTCGGTCGTGTGGTGGTGATGGCTGGCGCCGCGGTACATGCCGCCGGCGAGCAGGTTGTAGAGAACGCCCACGATCGCGAGCAGCAGCAACAGGAAGATCAGGTTGCCGCCGACGCCGCCGATCAAACCGAGCAGCCAGAGCACGACGAGCACCGCGACGATCGCCCAGATCAGACTGGTCATGAGTTCACCTCCCTAATAGACGGATATGGGTACCCTGAATGAACTTGATACCAACGATATCATCTATCATGGAACGACGGTGGTCACGCGTCAAGGGGTCGAATGGCCCTAGCCCTGCCGCAGACCTGGCAGCCGCCAGCCCCGGTCGATGCGGCTGAGCTGGTCGACCCGGTCGAGTCGGCCCGCGCGGCCGGGCTGCGATACGTCTCCGACCTCACCCCCGGCATCCGCCGAACGCGGGCGGGGAAAGGCTTCCGCTACGCCGGCAGCGACGGGCGCCCCATCCGCGACGCCCAGATCCTCGGGCGGATCAAGCGGCTGGCCATCCCGCCCGCCTGGACCGACGTCTGGATCTGTCCCGACCCCCGCGGCCATCTGCAGGCGACCGGGCGCGATGCGCGTGGGCGAAAGCAATATCGCTACCATCCGCGCTGGCGCGAGGTCCGCGACGTCGTCAAATACGACCGCATGCTCGCTTTCGCGGAAGCGCTGCCCAAGATCCGGGAGCGGACCGACCGGGACCTGGAGCGACACGGATTGCGCAGGGAGAAGGTGCTGGCGACGGTCGTCCGCCTTCTGGAGGAGACACGAATTCGGATCGGGAACGACGAATACCGGAAGGAAAACGGATCCTACGGGTTGACGACGCTGCTCGACCGCCACGTCAATGTCATCGGCTCGGAGGTACGGTTCAGTTTCCGAGGCAAGAGTGGCAAGCACCACACAGTCGAACTCCACGATCGACGAATGGCGCGCATCATCAAGCGCTTCCTGGAGATCCCGGGACAGGAGCTCTTCAAGTACGTCGACGAGAACGGTGAGGCGAGGGCGATCGATTCAGCCGACGTCAACGATTACTTGCGCGAGATCACCGGCGAGGATTTCACCGCCAAGGATTTCCGCACCTGGGCCGGCACCATTCTGGCGGCACGGTTCTTACGCGAAACCGCCGAGGTGGCGAATTCGCGGGGGCTCCAGAAACAACTGGTTCGCGCCATCGCCCGGGTGGCCGACGAGCTCGGCAACACGCCTGCCGTCGCAAAGAAGGGCTACATCCATCCGGCCGTGATTGCCGCCTACCTGTCGGGCGGACTGACGCCGATCAGCGAAAAAGCTGATCCCAATCCCTACCGGCTGTCGGCCGAAGAGCGCAGCTTGCTCGACGTGTTGGCGAAGGCTGCTTGAGGCCTAACTCGTGCTGAGGATGAGATAGCCGGAGATCGACAGCAGCACGAAGAGGGCGATGATGCCGATCGCGGCCAAAGCGGGAAGGGTCGTGGGCCCGGCGTTCTTCGCTTCCATGACATTCAATGCTGCGGGCTGAAGTTGAAGCGCTCATGAGCGTGTCATGTGAGTTCGCTAAGACGTTCAGTACCAGTAGTTGGAGCCTTCGGCAGAGGCGGAGCCGGTTGGCGCCGGCTCGTCGCGGAGGAGACCCTTGGGTCCGGCGAGCGTCCGAACCGCCTGCTCGACGCGCCCGATGAAGGCGTCGTAGTCTTCGCCCGGCTGCGGAGACAGCGGATCCCCGAATTTGATACTCGCTGCGTGACGTCGTGGTATCCGGCGGAAGCGGGGGAAGACCTCGTAGAGACCATCGACGTACGCCGGCACGATCGGCACGCCGGCGTCGATCGCGAGGATGGCCGCGCCCTTCTTGAAGGTCCCGATGTTGCCGGTTCGCGACAGCGTGCCTTCGGGGAAGATCACGACCGACCAGCGATGGGCGAGATGTTGCTTCAGACGATCGAGGGCTGGTCGGGCGCCGCCAGCGCGGGGAATCGGAAAGGTGTTGATCAACAGCTGCGTCAGGATCGCTTCCCATTTGCGCTTGAAGATCGAGTCGGCGGCGGCGACGACGAAGGCGCGGAATCGGAAACGGTTGGGGAGCGCCTGCAGCATCACCACGGCATCCAGGGCGCTGCTGTGGTTGGAGACGAAGACGGCACCGCCTTTGAGGGACTTGAGTCGATAGCGGTCGATGACGGTGAGAGGGGAGAAGGCGCCCATCAGCGGGAAGATCAGGAAGGTCTGCATCACGGCCCGAATGCCGCGAATCGATCCCCACTGGGTCCAGGTTGGAGCCGTGGCCGGCGGCGGGCTCGTGGTTTCCAATTGCCTCCCTTCCAGCGGCCGCCCAGCTAAAGTAGGTGCGAGGGTGCCATGCCGGAACACCGCAAGCGTAGCAACCGCAGGTCCACGGCGAAAGGTCTATTGAGACCTCTCCGGGTGGGCTAGTGGCTCGGCCACTTCGCGCCGCCGAGGGCGTCTCGGCCGAGATCAGCCGCAACCTGGCGCTCGAGCTGGTCCGCGTGACCGAGGCGGGCGCGCTGGCCAGCGCTCGCTGGATGGGCCGGGGCGATAAGAACACGGCCGACGGCGCCGCGGTCGATGCGATGCGGCGTGCGCTCGGCATGATCCCGATGGACGGCGTGGTCGTCATCGGCGAAGGCGAAAAGGATGAAGCGCCGATGCTCTACATCGGGGAGAAGATCGGTACCGGCGAACCGCCGCAGGTCGATGTCGCGGTCGATCCGATCGACGGCACCACGTTGCTTTCGAAGGGATTGCCGAATGCGATCTCGGTAGTGGCGATGGCGGCCGGGCGTGGCTCGCTCTACGATGCCAAACACGTCCATTACATGCACAAGATCGCGACCGGAGCCGACGGCGCCGGCTCGCTGAATATCGATGATCCTGTAGCGGTCAACCTGCAACGGGTCGCGCGGGCGAAGCGGATGCGCGTCAGCAATCTGACCGTCGTTATCCTCGACCGGCCGCGCCACGAGGGGTTGATCAAGGAAGTTCGCGAGACCGGGGCCCGCATCAAGCTGATCAGCGACGGTGACGTGGCCGGCGCCGTCATGACCGCCATCGACGGCACCGGACTCGACCTCCTGATGGGCATCGGCGGATCGCCCGAGGCAGTGCTCGCCGCCGCCGCGCTGAAGTGCCTGGGAGGCGAGATCCAGTGCAAGCTCTACGCCGGCAATCCGCAAGAGCGGGAGAAGGCAGAGGCTGCGGGGGCGAAGTTCGACCGCGTCCTCGGCATCGACGACCTCGTCCGCAGTGACGACGTTTTCTTTGCTGCAACAGGCGTGACCGATGGCGAGGTGCTCCAGGGCGTCAAGTACCACATGAACTGGGCCGAGACCGAGTCCCTGGTCACGCGTAGCCGATCGGGCACCCTTCGACGGATCTACGCGCGACATCACTGGGGCTACAAGCAACGCGAGTGGCTCGGCCAGCCGGAAGAAGGCTAGCGCCCTAACAGACCGAAGCGATACATGAGATAGGGCCCGAGGCTCAGAAATCCGCTGGTGATGGCGGCATGAACCAGCACCGGCGCGAGGAGCGACGGCGGCGACGGCTGCCACAGATAAATCAGACCCAGGGTCAGCCCTGCCGCTGTGGCGCCGGCCACGGGACGCCAGCCCCAGCGATCGAGAAAGTGATACCCGCCGAAGACCGCGGTCGCCACGAGCACGGCGAGCACCGGCGCGTTCCACCATCGCGTCAGGCCGCCCTGCAGAAAGCCGCGAAAGAACCATTCCTCGACCGGGGCGTTGAGGACCAGGTAGTACGCGCTTTGGAGCAACAGGTCTGGCTTGGTGGGAACGAATAAGCGTCCGTTGCGTCGGGATAGGTAGGCGGCAAAAGCGGCGGCGATCGCAAACGCCACCAGGCTGAGAGGGATCGCCACCAGAAGATCGCGCGCTGGATGGCTCACGACCAACCCGAAGGTGCGCAGCGGCGTTCCGGTCAGCCGGCTGAACAGTAGGGGGATCAGCGTGAGCGGCACCAATCGAAGGAGGAGGTCGAGGCGCATCCATGACCAGCTGGTTGCGACCGTCGTCCGGACGACGGGGTCGTTAGTCCGAGTGGTCGACGACGTACTGGATGGCCTCGCGTTGCGCCATGATGGGCCGGATCAGGTTCTGCAGCACCGCCTGATGATCGGGGTGGTTGGCGTAGGTGGCCAGCCCCTCCTGGTCCGTAAAGTCCGCCACCAGCGCGAAGTCGGCGTTGCCATCCTGCACACCGAGGTCGCGACCGAAACGGTACGACAGGATGCACGGAATCTTGCCGGGGAGCTGGTGCAGCGCGGCCTCGACTTTGGAGACATCCGCAGCGGTGGTTTCAGGCTTCCAGCGGAAAAGGGCGACGTGACGCAGCACGGCTACGCGCGGACGGAGATCCCGGGCAGGACCGTTCGCTCCAGCTCAATCAACTCGGACGCATAGGCGTCCGCGACCTCATGCGCGCGCTCGCGCCGTTCCAAGAGCCGGACCCCGAGGGCAATCAGGAGTCCGCTGATCGCGCCGAGAAACAAGAGACGAAATACGGTGCGTCCGAGCCTCATTAATCCGAGCTTACCCCAAGCGGCATGTCGCGCCCGAGCGGCTCGAGGGCGTCGGCGACCGCCGCCAATTGTGCCGGCGAGAGGCGCTTTGAGAAATGCTGGCGAATCCCCCGGAGGTGGACCGGCGAGGCGTGCCGCAAACGGACTTTGCCGGCTGCGGTCAGGATGGCGAAGCTGCCACGGCGGTCGGAGGCGCAGCGTCCTCGCTTGATGAGCCCCCGGCGCACGAGCCGATCCACCAAGCGGGTCAGACCGCTGGGGCTGAGACGGACGCGGTCGGACAGCTCGGTCATCCGTAGCCGGCCGTCGCGGGCGAAGCTGAGCTGCACCAGGACATCGTATTCGGCAAGCGTGATGTCCTCTTCGTTGACGAGGTCCGCCCCGAGACGCCGAAGCAACGACGCCTGGGCATCGAGGAAGGCGCGCCATGCCCGCATTTCGGCGGGTTTGAGCTTTGTAGCCATGTGGAATAGATTCTCCCACCAAACTGTTGGTTGGAGAGATAGTTGTATCGGCAACAAATTTGTGAGACCGGGAGGAATACAGAAGAATGAAGTGGGCTTTTGACGTCTATCACAGTAGCGTCACATTTACGATCCGTCACATGATGTCGAAGGTGCGCGGCCAGATGAACATTAAGGAAGGTTGGATCGAGGTCGACAACGACAACCTCAGCACGGCGAAAGTCGACGTCGTTCTTGACGCGGCGACCATCGACACCGGGGTGGAGATGCGCGACAACCACCTGCGCAGCGCCGACGGACATTTTGACGTCGCGAATTATCCCACCATCACCTTCAAGAGCAAGCGCGTCGAAGGGCAGGATCCCTCGAACTTCAAGGTGATCGGTGATCTGACCATTCACGGCATTACCAAGGAAGTGGCGCTCAACGCCAGCTTCAACGGCGAAGGCAAGGACCCGCGGGGCAATCGCCGCGTGAGTTTCGAGGCCGAGACCAAGCTGAACCGCAAGGACTACGAGCTGACGTGGAACCAGGGGCTGGAGGCCGGTGGCTTCATCCTCGGTGACGAGGTCAAGCTCGAGATTGGTGTAGAGGCGGTTCCGGCGCCGACGCCGGCTGAGGCCCAGAAGGAAGTCGAGGCCGAAGTCGCGCTCGAGTCTCGCTAACCAGAACCCCCTTCATCGGCAGCCCGCCAGAATTCTGGCGGGCTGTTTCTTTTTCGGGGTGATGGGATTCCAGCGACCTCCGCGTTGTTGTTGCCGGAGTCACGCTTGAGCCGGGCTGTTTGCCGCACCTGTTGGACGTGGTACGCGAATGGCGAATCCGTCTGCCCGAAATGTCGCACTCGACTCGTCGGGGCAGCCGATAGCGGCGGGTCGGCCTCCGCAGCCGATGACAATCCGCGCGGCCTTTCCACACCGGGGCCGCGCGCAGACGCGCCCTTTCCGACGCCCGCCCGGTCAGGCTCGTCGGGCATCAGCTGGCCACTGTGGCTCCTGATCGGCGGTGGCGCCCTTGCCGTCATCGCCGTGATCGGCCTGCTGGTCCTCGGTTTGGCACTAACCGGGGCGCTCGGCCCCGTGACGTCATCCGATGGTGCCTTTTCGGTCAGGGTTCCCAAGGGCTGGGCACAGGGCAGCACGGTGACGACAACCGTTGCGAAGCCGGTGCTGGCGCTCGCGAGGCTCAAAACGACCAACGGCGTGAAGCCGGAATTCGTCGTTGCCGACCTGGGTCAGTCGGTTCCCCTCGCGACCATCGAGGCTGGCTGGGACCCGGTCCTCAGAAGCGGTCGGGTCACCGTGCCCGGCACCCTCGGCGGACTCACGCGGACCACCGTCGCTGGTGCGCCGGCGCTGACCGCCGAGTTCCAGGGATCGAAGTACACGGGCCAGCTTCTCTTTGTCGACTACGGCAGCAAGACCTACATCGTCGAGATGGCGTCGGACCCGAGCGAGTTCGTCAGCCTGCGCGCCAGCGATTTCTCGGCCATCCTTTCGTCCTGGCACTGGCAGTAGAGTCGATACAGTTAGTGGGTGATCGATCAGGCCTGGGCATTCAAACCTGCATTGGAGCAGGTACGCGCAATCGCGGAACGGCACATCAAGCCGGCTGAACTGGTTGCGCTTTATTACGAACGTATCGCGCGCATCGACCCGGACCTCAACGCCTACGTCCTGCTAACGCGCGAGCTGGCCGAGAGCCAGGCGGCCGCCGCCGAAAAGCGGATCACGCGCGGCGAGCCCCTGGGCTTGCTCGAGGGCATCCCGATCTCCATCAAGGAAACGGCGTCGCTCGCCGGGTATCGCAACAGTCTCGGGTCGCTTCACTTCGAGAAATCGATTGCCCAGCTCGACGGCTTCGCCATTGGCCGCTTGAAAGACGAGGGCGCCGCCATTTTGGGAAAGACGAATGCGCCCGAGTTCGGGACCCGCCCCGCGACCGAGGGTCCGATGTTTCCGCCGGCCCGCAATCCCGTCGATAAGACCCGGACCGCCGGCGGCTCGAGCGGGGGCGCCGCCGCCGCGGTCGCCGCCGGCCTCTGCGCCTTGAGCCATGGTGGCGACGGCGGTGGTTCGATCCGCATCCCTGCCTCCTGCTGCGGGGTGGTCGGGTTGAAGCCGTCGCGCGGACGGATCTCCAGCGGCCCGATCCTTGGTGAGGACTGGGCGGGCCTCGCCACCAGCGGTGTGATTGCGAGGACCGTCGCCGACGCGGCGCTCGGTCTCGATGCCATGAGCGGCCACCTGGCGGGCGATCCTTACTGGGCCGAGATCCTGGAGCCCTTCCTGACGGCAGCGCACCGGCCGGCGCCGACGCTGCGCATCGGTTGGACCGTCGACGCGCCCGCGTTCGTCGACGCCGAGGTCGCATCGGCCGTGGAGTCGGTGGCGGCCGAGCTCGCTCGGCTGGGGCATAAGGTGACCCGTGTCAAGCCGGACCTCGGTGGCTTTCGCCCCCTGATCCAGATCCTGGCGGTCACGTCGGTCGGCACCCTGCCGATCACGCAACCGCAACGGCTTGACCCGCTCAACCAGCGCATGTTCGAGGTTGCGCCGATGTCGACCGCCGTCGACTATTTGCGGGCGCTGACCGAGCTGCACCAGCAGGCCCGCAAGTTGATCAACACCTGGGACCAGATCGACGTGCTGCTAACACCGACCCTGACCTACCCGGCGCCAAAGATTGGCGAGATCGGTCAAGACGTCAGCACCGCGTCGGCTGAATTTCTCGACTGGCTGAGCTTCACCCATCCGTTCAATTGCACCGGCCAGCCAGCCATCAGCCTCCCACTGGCCACGTCCAAGTCGGGACTCCCGATCGGCATCCAGTTGGTCGGCCGCCCCCGCGACGAATACAGCATCCTGTCGCTCGGAGCCCAGCTCGAGGCGGCCGTCAGGCCGCCGGCGGCGGTCGCCACCTCGGGCTAATCGGCATGGCAACAGACTGGCTGCTGATCGATGGGTCGAGCGTGATGTTCCGGGCGTTCTTCGGCATCCCGGTCACCGCCTTCAAGGCCCCGGATGGCCAACCGGTCAACGCCGTGCGAGGCTTCCTCGACATGCTGGGGCGACTCGTCACCGATCGCAAACCGCGCGCCATCGTGGTGGCGACGGATAAGGATTGGCGCCCGGCGTTCCGCGTTGATGTCCTGCCCAGCTATAAGACGCATCGCCTGGTGCAGGGCAATATGCCAGCGGAGCTGGAGCCGCAGGAGCCGATCATCCACGCGGTGCTGGCGGCGATCGGCGTCGAGGTGATCGGCGCCGAGGGGTTCGAGGCGGAAGACGTGATCGCCTCGCTGCTGCCGAAGATCACCGGCACCGTCGAAATCGTGACCGGAGACCGCGACCTCTTTGCCCTGGTCCGCGACCCGGATGTGCGTGTGCTCTACACCCAGCAGGGGATCGGTCGGTTGCTGGTCGTCGACGAGGCGGAGGTCGAGCGCCGTTACGGGATCCCCGGCCGTTCCTACGGCGACTTCGCCGTGTTGCGCGGCGATCCCTCCGACGGTCTGCCGGGCGTGACCGGCGTGGGGGAGAAGACGGCGGCGCAGCTCGTTCGGCGATTCAAGGATCTGGACGGCATCGTGGCCAGCGGAAAGCTTGGCGATGCGGCGAATGCCTACATCCAGCGAGCCCGGCGAGTCGGCGTGCCGGTCAGCGTCGCGCCCGTGCCGGCGCCGAAGGGCACCCGCCCGACCAGGGCGACCGACCCCGCCGCGCTGGCGATGCTGGACAAGACCTACGGAATCGGCAGTGTGACCGAGCGACTGCTGCGAGCACTCGCCGGTCCACCGGTGGTCGTTCGGAAGTGACGCGATCGATGCATGGTCGAGCTGCGGCATGAGCCGGCCCAACCGCGAGGGTTCCGGCGTCCTCGTTGACCCTGTCGCCTTGCAGCGGCTTGAAGGCGGGGTACTGCTCGTGCTCTCCCTGCTCATCTACTGGAAACTGGCTGGGCCGTGGCTCTGGTACATCGTGCTGATCCTGGCGCCCGATCTCTTCATGCTTGGGTATCTCGGTGGACCGAGACTGGGCGCCGCCGTCTACAACCTGGGTCACACCTGGCTGCTGCCCGGCATTTTTGCTGCGGTCGGAATCATTGGTAGCGTGTCATTCGCAGTGGACGTGGCGGTGATCTGGATTGGTCACATCGGCGGTGACCGACTGCTCGGCTATGGGCTCAAGTTGCCGACCGGGTTCCAGGACACGCACCTCGGACGGATCGGGCGCAACCGCTGATACGCTTGGCTGATGCTTGATCCCAAGCATCGCGTCACGATCGAATATTGCGTCCCCTGAAACTACCTGGAGCAGGCCGTCGGTCTGGCGGCTGAGATCCTTGGGGCCTGGGCGCCGATCATGATCGACGTCTCACTGCGCTCGGGGAGTAAGGGCCGGTTCGAAGTCACGCTCGACGATCGGCTCATCTTCAGCAAGGCGAAGCTGAAACGCTTCCCAACGCCAGGTGAGATCGTCGCGTTGGCTGAGCCCGCGCTCGGACCCCCCATTGCCTGGCGCTAAGGCAGAATTCACTCGTTCGCCGTCCACTTCCGTACCTGCTCGCGCTGCTGCTGGCGGCCGGCGCCTTCCAGTACTTCCGGCCGCTGCCAACGACCGCCGCCACCTCAGTCGTTGCGGCATCGGAGCGGTTGGGTATCGCGCCGGCCCTGCCCTGGCCCGCGGCGGGCGAGGCCGCCCTCTACCTGGAGGGCGCCGCCGCGATCGGGACCTCAGCCGGCCAATCGCCGATCCCGATGGCCAGCACAGCCAAAATGATGACCGCGCTGGTCGTGCTCGAGGATCACCCATTGGCCCTGGCGCAGCCGGGCCCGGTGATCACGGTGACGCAGGCCGACGTCGCGACCTTTCGGGCGGAGCGAAACCAGAATGAGTCGGTGCTTCCCGTGGCGGCGGGCGAGCAGCTCAGCGAGTACCAGCTGTTGCAGGGCCTGCTCCTGCCCTCGGCCAGCAACTACGCCGACATGCTGGCGAGGTGGGATCTCGGCGACGTGTCCACCTTCGTCAATCGCATGAACACGCGCGCGGCCGCGCTGGGGATGAGTGCCACGCATTACGCCGATGTCAGCGGGTTCTCGTCGTTGAGCATTAGCACGCCGTCAGACCTGGTCACGCTGGCGCGGACAGCGATGCGCCAACCGGTCTTCGCGGAAATCGTGGCTCAGCCGCAGGCCACCCTGCCGGTGGCGGGCCAGGTCCATAACCTCGACACGCTGCTCGGACAGGGCGGGGTGGTCGGCATCAAGACCGGCCATACCGACCAGGCCGGAGGATGCTTCGTGGTGGCGGCCGACCTCACTATCGACGCCACGCCGGCGCGGATCTACGGGGCGGTGATGGGGCAGCCGAATGCGCTGGCGGGCGCGTTCACGGCGACCACCACGCTCTTGCATGCGCTGAGTCCCGCCTTGCATCTGCGCTCCGTCGTCCAGCGCAGCGATGTCATTGCCAGCTATCGCACGCCATGGGGCGAGGCGGGTGCGGTCGTGGCGGATCAATCGGTCGCCTGGGTGCTCCTCGACGGTGTGATGGTCGTGCGACGCGTCACGCTCAACGAACTACCCGCCACCTTGCCGGCCGGTTCGCGGATTGGCACCTTGTTCATCGAGGCTGGCGCGCATCGAGCCGAAGTCCCCCTCGTGACGGCGACTTCGATCAACGGTCCGGATGCCGGGTGGCGCCTGACGCGCAGCTTTTAGCCGGCGCCCCAGTCCACCGGCTTGATATCGATCCCGTCGGGGATGAACAGCAATCCGTCTGTCCGCCCGCGGCGGTTATTGATCCCGTACTGCCACACGATCTTGTCGGTCTTGGGATCGATGACGATCACCCGGTGGCGAAAGTCGTCGTTGAGCGCGATCAGGCCGTTGCTCAGCGCGATCGCGAGCGAGGGATGGTCCAGCATGGCCGGGCCAGATTGCGGGGCGTAGCGCCAGACGGGTTTGCCTTGCCGGGTCATGATCAGGATCTGACCGGGGCGCGAGTAATCGACCAGCAGGATGTTGCCGTTGGGCAGCATCTGCGCGTCCGAGGGATAGTGGATCCCCGGCGCTCGCACCGTCCAGTACAGGGTCCCGTCCCAGCCAAGCTCGCTCACCCAGCTGCCCAGGATCTCGGTCGTCAGGACATGGCCGTTGTCGAGGGGCGTGTCGCCGTTGGGCAGACCAAAGCTTTTCGGCGGGTTGTGCGTGCAATATCCGATCCGGCCGAGCTGGTTCTTGATCGCCCTCGAGGTTTGGTCGATCAGGATCAACCGACAGTTCCGGATATCGGCGACCCCGATGCTGCCGTCCGGCCACATGTAGGCGTCATCGGGACCGTTGAGGTAGCCCTTCGCCAACCGTGACGTTCCGACACCCCGTATTGCCAGACGATGCGGCGGGTCGCGTAATCGATCAGGACGATGGCATGCGATTCCTCTTCGTTGACCACGATCGATTTGCCGTCGGGTGCATAGAACGCATCGTCGGGCCAGCGAAAATGCTGGCCGGGCTGCAGGTCGCCCGGCCGTGGGAACTCCCACACGAGCTTGCGGTCGGGCGTCACTTCGATCACCCGGCTGTTCGCGCGATCGGCGATCAGGAGGTTGCCGGGCAACACCCCAAGAAGCGCGGTGGGGGAGAGGGTCGGCCCCGGGTCGGGGTTGGCAGACGGCGGTGGCAGCTCCTCGGCTTGCTGCACCACTTTCTGCGGTGGCGAAGAGGTTCTCGAGTTCGAGCAGGCGGGCACGGTCAGCAGCGTGAACAGAATAAGCGGCGTCAGGAGGGGCCGCGCGTGCCGAGAAACGAGACCCACGCCGGGGAAGTATATGTGGCGACCAGGTGCACGACGCCGTTTGCCGGGCGAGAAGCCGGGTATAACGATGGCGAAAGCGTTCAAACGTCTCTGATCGAAAGAAAGGAGCGACACCGTGAGCATCAATTCACCGACCTCTGACCCCGATATCTCAACCGCGAGCGCCTCGCTCACGCTGACCCCAACGGAGCCAGTGGCGGCGATCACCGATGGGGAAGCAGCGGCGATGGTACGGCTCGATCCGGCGACCGCCAGCAAGATCGACGCCCTCGTCATCGGCTATGTCACGTCCATCGCATCGGTCGATCCGCAATCTCCCGACTTCGTGACCAAGCTGAATGCCATCCAGAGCATGGGCGATGACGAGATCCGCCAATCGGCAAGTGTTTCCAACCGGTTGCTCGATAAGCCGGTCAAGGCGTTAGAGTCGGGACCCTTCAGTAAAGGGGCAACCGTATCCAAATCGCTGGTCGACTTGCGGCGGACGGTCGAAGATCTGGATCCCTCGCAGCAAGGTCTGCTCAGTTCGAAGCACGTCTTCGGCTTGATTCCGTTCGGCAACCGGCTGCGTGACTATTTCGGCCGTTACCAGTCCGCCCAGGGGCACCTGAACGCCATCATCCAGGCGCTCTACCATGGCCAGGACGAGCTGCGCCAGGACAACGCCGCCATCGAACAGGAAAAGGTCAATGTCTGGGACATCAAAGCCAAGCTCGAGCAATACATCTACATGGCGGGTAAGCTCGACGCCGCGCTCGAGGCGCAGATCGACCAGATCGGCAAGACCAGTCCCGAGCGGGCCAAGACGCTCCGCGAGGATGCGCTTTTCTACGTGCGCCAGAAGCGGCAGGACCTGCTCACCCAGCTCGCCGTCAACGTGCAGGGCTACCTGGCCCTCGAGCTGGTGCGCCGTAACAACCTCGAGCTGATCAAGGGAGTCGACCGCGCGACTACCACGACGGTGTCGGCCCTTCGCACGGCGGTCATCGTGGCGCAGGCGCTCACCAACCAGAAACTGGTCCTCAACCAGATCACGGCACTCAACATCACGACCGGCAACCTGATCGAATCGACGTCCGCGATGCTGCAGGACCAGTCGGGCCAGATCCAACAGCAAGCCGGGAGCGCCACCGTTAGCGTGGAGAAGCTACAGGCCGCCTTCGCCAACATCTACGCGACCATGGACATGATCGACGCCTACAAGCTGCGGGCGCTCGACAGCATGCAAAAAACCATCGACGCGCTCAGCGGCGAGGTCGTAAAAGCGCAGTCGTACCTTCAGCGGGCGCACAATGCGCCGTCGACGCCGGCGGCGGTTGGCGCAGGTAGCCGCGGTGAGCTAGCACTCACGAGTCCGGCACCCGCCTCCTCCTAATTCGCGGGCCTCTCTTAAGGCCCAGCTTTGTTAGGGTGAGAACGAGGGCTGGATCATGGGATTCACGAGCAAGCCTGTCAGGGTTATCGAGGTGCCGGAGCCGGCTTCCGAGCCGCTGCTCGCGCCCGAGCGCGAACCGCAGCGGACCGAGCGAGAAGAAGAGGCCCCGGTCAGCACGCCGGCGTGAACCCCGCCGTCGGGTACCGCTTCTGGCGGGTCGACCCGGACGACGCGTGGACCCGCGGTCGGCTTCAATCGCCAGTCGCCGAGACCTTGTGGCCGCCACTGGAGACCCTCGAGGCCCAATGCCAGACCCGTCCAGGCCTCCGTCTGGCCCGTGCCGGCCTGCATCGGCACGATGAACTCCAGATCTCGCCCGAGCCGAGCTGCAGTTGCGGAATCTACGCCTACCACGACATCACCCCCATGACCCGTGCGTTGCGCGAAGAGCCGTTCATGTTCGGCGGAGCCGTGCTCTGCTGGGGCAGGATTGTGATCCACCCCGAAGGCATGCGGGCCCAGCACGCTCGGCCTCTGGCCCTGTGCCGCCCCGAAAGCCCCGGGGTGCAGGTGCGAACGGCAGCCCTTCTGGCGGAGGTGACGCGAGAGTATGCGATCCCGTTGCTCGAGCTTCGTGACCTGGTCGCCTACGCGAGCGAGTTCGGCGCTACCTATAAGCCCGAACCGGCCCCTCCGTCGCGGCGGGGGTTGGACCGAGTCAGGGATGCGCTGTCCTGGCGCCAGATGGCTCGCCGCCTCGGCAAAGCGTTCGGCGGCTAGAAACTCAGCGCTCAGCCGGCCGCTGCGCTGGCGCTCCGCTCCGCTGCGTCGGCTCGCGCCGTAGCTTTCGCGCGTCGCTCGATGAGGAGGCAGCTCAGCGCCCCGACGGCCAGCACGGCGATCGATACCACGAGCGTCGGCTTGACCGCGTTCACATAGGCGTTATCGAAGACTTCGCGAAACAGGCGCGCCAGGGTTGGCGCCAGGGACGGCGGGACTCCAGCGGGTAACTGAGCGCCCGTCTGACCGACCCCCACCTTGAAGCCGCCTGAGGCGGCATTGGAGAAGCCGCTGACGAAGATGCCACGAAATGCGGCTGGCACCTGGCTCGAGTAGGCGACGGCCTGCTCGTGTAACTGGGTCGCGAGCCGGTTCTGCAACACCGCGCCGATCACCGCGCTTCCGATCGCGCCGCCCACCTGCCGAACGGTATTCAGCACGCCCGATGCCGCGCCGGCCATGTGCGGCTTGACGTTGCGCATCGCGACCGTCGTCAGGGGCGCGAAGGTCATGCCCAGTCCCAACCCGGCGAGCGCCGCGGGTCCCCAGAAGGTCGCCTGGGTCGCGTTCAGGGAGATCACCAACACCACCAGCCCCATCCCGGCGGCGAAGAATGTCAGCCCGGCCACGAGGATGTATTTACCGCCGAAGCGATCGGACATCCGGCCGGCGATGGGGGCGACAACCATCGAGACCAGTGACATCGGCAGGAACGTGAGCCCCGCCTTCAGGGCGGAGAACCCCAGGACCGATTGGAAGAAGATCGTCACAGGGATGAAGAACCCAAGCATGCCGAACGCCACCGCGGAGCTGACCCAGATCGTGATGCTGAAGTTCCGGTTGCTGAAGAGAGAGAGCGGCATCAAGGGCTCGGCCTGGAATCGCTCGAAGACGATAAATACGGCGAACAGCACAACGCCGGCGGCGATGATCTCCGGAATGGTGATCGGGCCCCAGATTGCGCCCCAGTTGAAGCGCTCGCCCTCGACCAGTCCGAAGATGATGCCGAACAGGCTCGCGCTGGCCAACAGGACGCCGACGATGTCGAGCCGGTGCCGCCGCCCGGGACGAAGATCGGGGACAACCAGGAGGGCACCCGCGAGCGCGACCAACCCGACCGGGACGTTGACGAAGAAGATCCAGCGCCAGTTGATGTAGGTGACGAGGAACCCGCCGAGCGTCGGCCCGGTGACGGTCGCGACCCCGGCGACCGCGCCCCAGATGCCGAAGGCAGCCCCCCGGCGCTCGGGCGGGAAGATGACGGTGATGATGCTGAGCGTTTGGGGAGTGAGAATCGCGCCGCCGATGCCTTGCAGGATGCGGGCGGCGATCAGCTGGTTCCCATCCTGGGCGAGTCCACAAAGCGCTGAGGCAACGGTGAAGATCGCCAACCCAAGGGCAAACAGCCGGCGAGGGCCGAAGAAGTCTCCCAACCGGCCGGCGGTGATGAGCAACACGGCGTACGCCAGCAGGTAAGCGTTCACCACCCAGAGGATCTGGTCGAGCGACGAATTCAAGCCCGAGATCATCGCCGGGATGGCGATGTTCACGATCGTGGTGTCGAGCAGGATCATGAAGAATCCCAGGCTCAGGAACACCAGGACGAGCCATTCGTTCTTTGCTTGTACGGGCCTTGCCATCGCCTAATTCCTCCGGTTACGACTGCTTAGGATTTCTGATACTTTAAAGATCAAAGCATTCTTATGTCAAACCGCAATTCGAAGAAGCGGCTGATCGAACAGACCCTCCAGGAAATTCGAGCCCTGGATGGCGAACTGGACCTTATGGACCAGGCGATCGCCGACCGCCTGAGGATGAACCGTACTGATGCTCAGTGTATGGATCTGATCAGCCGGCTGGGGCCGATGACCGCGGGGGAACTGGCGGAACGAGTTGGCTTGACCCCCGGCGCCATCACCGCTGTGCTCGATCGACTCGAGCGCGGCCACTGGATTCGCCGCGTGCACGACACCGATGACCGTCGCCGCGTCATGGTCTCGAGCGGCCAGGCCCAACACGCGAAGATGGCGCCCATTTTTGCCCGGCTACGACGGTCGACGCGCGAGGTCCTCGGCCGCTATTCGGAAGAACAGCTCGACCTGATCGCGGATTTCCTGCGGCGCACCACTGGCGTGGCCGCCCAACATCGGCAACGTCTACGCCGCTCGTAGCGACTATTTAATCGCTCCACCGCTGGCGGGGGAGGGTAGGGGGCTTCCGTCGAACTCGCCATTTGACAAATTGCCACCCATGCTGGATAGTGAAGTGCTTCACTATGCAGTTCTCCGATATCAAGGGCGACTGCCGCTTCAACGGCACGCTTGCCAGCGATCGAGCCGGTCGCCTTTACGACAGCCGCTTCCGCGACGCACTCCGGTCGACGCGCCGACCCCTGTCGGAAAAGGAGATGCGCACGATGGAGGCTATGACGGCGCTGCGCATCACTGCCCGGCTGACTCACGGGCTCATGGATCGCTGGGCCGACAAGCATGGCTTGAGTGAGGGCCGCCTCCACGTCTTATGGGCGCTCAAGGCCGCACCCGAACGCCAGCTGCCCCTCGGGGAACTGGCCGATCAGCTGGAGGTCACCCCGCGCAACGTCACCGGCCTCATCGATCATCTCGAGCGCGACGGCCTGGTCGAGCGCATCGACGATCCGGCGGACCGCCGGTTGACCTACGCCCGACTGACGGTGGCGGGCGCGAAGCGGCTGGAGGGCATGCGCGAGCAGGGTTTGGAGTGGCAGCTCAAGATCGCGGCCGGGCTTTCGACCGAAGAGCTGGAGCAGCTTCGTCATGCCTGTCTTCAGCTAATTGAAAACATGACCGGCGCGACGGTCGCAGAGAGGAGCGCATGAGAAACGAACCGCAACAGCCGTCCACCGCCGACACTGGCGGTCACCTCACTGCAGGGTTGACCCGCTGGCAGACGATCGG